>JAGHZU010000002.1 GCA_017745235.1 Caulobacter sp.
GCCCCGCTGCCGGTCGACGAGGCGACCCTGGCCAGCCTGCGCGTGCGCCTCGCCGATCGCCCCTTGCTCTTGGCCGCCAGCACCCATCCGGGCGAGGACGAGATGATCCTCGACGATTTCAACGAGATCGACGACGACACCTTGCTAGTCATCGTTCCCCGTCACCCAGAGCGTGGCGCCGCGATCGCTCGCCGTGCTGTCGAACTCGGCTTCAGGGTCGCGCGTCGCGCTGCCGACGAGGAGCCGGGCGACGCCGAGGTCTATGTCGCCGACACTCTGGGCGAACTTGGCTTGTGGTTCCGCCTCGCCCGTTTGGCGGTGATCGGCGGCAGTCTCATCCCGGGCATCGGCGGCCATAACCCGCTGGAACCCGCTCGTCTCAATTGCCCGATGATTTCCGGTCCCCATGTCGAGAACTGGCTGACCGCCTATGCCGACCTTGGCTTGGTGGACGGCGTGACCCTGGCCGACCAAGCCGTACTCGGCCGCAGGCTGGCGGGGCTGATGGCCTCGCCCGAGACCCTGCGCGCCCAAGCCGACCGCGCCCAGGCCTTCGTCGCCCGGCGCGACGCCGAGGCCCGCACGGCGCTCGACCGCATCATCGCCCTGCTCGACGCGGAGCCCCCCATGGAGACTGGGGCATGAAGCTGGCCACGCCCCGCTGGTGGTATCGCCGCGACGGCGCGCCCAGCCCGCTCACGCGCCTGCTGCTGACCCCGCTGTCGTGGATCTGGGCCGCCCAGACCGCCCGCCGCATCGCCCGCACCCAGCCGCGCGGCGCCGACTGCGCGGTGATCTGCGTGGGCAACTTCACGGTCGGCGGCGTGGGCAAGACGCCGATCGTCCGCGAGCTGCTGCTGACCCTGACCCAGCGCGGCCGCCGCGCCCACGGCCTGTCGCGCGGCTATGGCGGCAAGCTGAAGGGGCCCACCCGCGTGGACCCCGCCCGCCACACCGCCAGGGATGTCGGCGACGAGCCGCTGATGCTGGCCCAGGACTTCCCGATGTGGGTGTCGCGCGACCGGGTGCTGGGCGCGCGCAAGGCCGCCGCGGCCGGCGCCGAGGTGGTGGTCATGGACGACGGCCACCAGAACCCCGACCTGCGCAAGACCCTGTCGCTGGTGGTGGTCGACGGCGAGACCCGCGACGACGAATGGCCGTTCGGCGACGGCAAGGTGTTCCCGGCTGGGCCGATGCGCGAGCCGCTGGACGTCAGCCTGGCCCGCACCGACGCGGTGATCGTGCTGCTGCCCGACGACCTGCCGCAGGCCGATCCGGCGCTGCTGGCCCTGTTCGGCGACACCCCGGTGCTGATCGCCCGCCTGGAGCCCGCCGTCCCGCCGCCCCGGGGCCGCCAGGTCGGCTTCGCCGGCATCGGCAAGCCGTGGAAGGTGGAGCGGGCCCTGAAGGCCGCCGGCTGCCACCTGGTGGACTTCGCGCCCTATCCCGACCACGGCGACTATGACGAGGCGACGCTGAAGTTCCTGGCGGACCGGGCGGCGACCTACAGCGCCGGCCTGGTCACGACCGAGAAGGACTGGGTGCGGTTGCCGCTGGAATGGCGGGATCGAGTGACGCCCTGGCCGGTTCGGGCACGGTTCGAGGATGAGGGGGCTTTAGCCAAACTCCTCGAAGGGGCCGGCCTCTAAAGTCCTCCCCCCGTGGGGGAGGTGGCCGAAGGCCGGAGGGGGGAGTGATCGGCAGGCGACCACAACCCGGACCTTCGCTCCCTAATACTCCCCCCGCCGATCGCTACGCGATCACCTCCCCCACAGGGGGAGGGACTATTCTGGGGGAGAGCCCTAAGCCCCCGCCTTCTTGGCGAACTCCCAAGCCCCGCGCGCCAGCACCGGCACTCGGGCCTCCATGATCTCGGCGTGCGCGCTGGCCGCCGTGCCGTCGCGCACCCGGCCCACGATCCCCTGACAGATGCCCGCCAGGCGGAAGAGGTTGTAGCTGAAGTACCAGTCCAGGTCCGGCAGGCCGTCGCGGCTGGTCAGCTGGCAGTACTGGGCCACCGCCTCGTCGATGGTGGGCACGCCGTAGGCCGTGAGGTCCTTGATCTCGGCGAGACCCCCGCGCTGGTCGGACGGCATCACCCAGTTCATCAGGAAGTAGCTGAAGTCGGCCAGCGGGTTGCCCAGGGTCGACAGCTCCCAGTCCAGCACCGCGATCACCTTGGGTTCCGTGGCGTGCAGGATCATGTTGTCCAGCCGGTAGTCGCCATGGACGATCGAGGTCTGGTCGTCGGGCGGGCAACTGGCCGGCAGCCACTCCATCAGCCGGTCCATGTCCTCGATCGTCTTGGTCTCCGATGCCTTGTACTGCTTGGTCCAGCGGTCGATCTGGCGGGCGAAGTAGTTGCCCGGCTTGCCGTAGTCGGAGAGGCCGACGGCGGCGTAGTCGACATTGTGCAGGGCCGCCAGTGTGGCGATCTCGGCCTCGTAGATCGCCCGGCGCTCGGCCGGCTGGTAGTCGGGCAGGGTCCCGTCCCACAGGATTCGGCCTTCGACATTGTCCATCACGTAGAAGATCGTGCCGATCACGTCCTCGTCCAGGCACAGGGCGTAGGCCTTGGCGACGGGGAAGTTCACCTTGTTGAGGCTGGAGATCACCTTGAACTCGCGGTCCACGGCGTGGGCGCTGGGCAGCAGCTTGCCCGGCGGCTTGCGGCGCAGGACGTACTTCTTGTTCGGCGTGACCAGCTGATAGGTCGGGTTCGACTGGCCGCCCTTGAACTGGCGCACCTCCAGCGGGCCCGCATAGCCCTCGACATTGGCTTCTAGCCAGGCCGCCAGCTTGGCTTCGTCGATCGCGTGGCGCGGGTCGACGGGCTTGGTCCCCGAGTTCAGGTCCTGGGCGGACTGTTCGGCCACGGCCATCGATCTTCTCCCCAACGCTTGTTTGAAAGCGAGTTTAGAGGGTGGGACGTATCGCGCAACCCTCTCCCAGAGGGAGAGGGAGGGGCCCATGCCGCAGGCATGGGAGGGCGAGGGGTTAAAATGGTTGAGAGCGTAACCCCTCACCTCCCACCGCTTGCGGCGGGTCCCTCCTCTCCCTCCGGGAGAGGCTAGTGTTTGAGCGCCCGCCAGCCGATGTCGCTGCGATAGAACCCGCCCTCCAGTGAGATCGTGCCCAAGGCCGCATAGGCCACGTCGCGGGCCTCGTGCAGGGTCGCGCCCAGGGCGCAGACGTTCAGCACCCGGCCGCCCGAGGCGACCAGGCGGCCCTCGGCGTCGCGGGCCGTGCCGGCGTGGAAGATCTCGGCCTCGTGGCCGTAGTCGGACTCCGCGCCCTGGATGACGCCGCCGGTCACCGGCTTGTCCGGATAGCCCTCGGCGGCCAGCACCACGCAGATCGCCGCCTCGTCGCGCCAGACCGGCGCTGGGGCCGAGGCCAGGTCGCCCTTGGCGGCCGCCAGCAGGATCGGGACGATGTCGCTCTCCAGCCGCAGCATCAGGGTCTGGCATTCCGGATCGCCGAAGCGGGCGTTGTATTCGACCAGCTTGGGGCCGGCCTCGGTCAGCATCAGCCCGGCATAGAGCACACCCACATAGGGACAGCCCTCGGCGGCCATGCCCTCGACCGTGGGCACGATCAGCTCGCGCCAGGCCTGATCGATCAGGGCTTCCGTCAGGACGGGCGGCGGCGAATAGGTGCCCATGCCGCCGGTGTTGGGACCCTCGTCGCCGTCATAGGCGCGCTTGTGGTCCTGGGCCGCGCCGAACAGGACCGCCGTCTTGCCGTCGCAGATCGCGAAGAGGGAGGCCTCCTCGCCGTGCATGAACTCCTCGATCACCACCCGCGCGCCGGCCGAGCCGAAGCGGCCGCCCAGCATGTCCAGCACGGCGGCGTCGGCCTCGGCGCGCGTCGCGGCGATCACCACGCCCTTGCCCGCCGCCAGGCCGTCGGCCTTGATCACGAACGGCGCTTCCAGGGTGTCGAGGAAGGCCCCGGCCGAGGCCGCGTCGGTGAACACGCCGTAGGCCGCCGTCGGCAGGCCGTGACGCTGGCAGAAGTCCTTGGTGAAGGCCTTGGACGTCTCCAGGCGCGCGGCCTGGGCGCTGCCGCCGAAACAGGGGATCCCGACCTTGGCCAGTTCGTCCGCCAGGCCGACCTCCAGCGCCGATTCCGGTCCCACCACCACGAGGTCGGCGGCGATCTCCTGGGCCAGGGTCACCAGCCCCGCTACGTCGGTGACCTTGACCGGCTTCAGCTCGGCGACCTGGGCGATGCCCGGATTGCCCGGCGCGGCCACCAGGCGGCCGCACAGCGGCGACTGGGCGATCTTCCAGGCCAGGGCGTGCTCGCGCCCGCCGGACCCGACGAGGAGGATGTTCAGCTTTTCCATGAGGCCGGGGTGTCGCGTGACGGGGCCGCGCGGTCAAGCATCTAGCGCTTCCACACGCTCCGCAGCGCCAGATAGACCGCCACCGCCGTGGCGAAGGCCGGCAGGGTCGCGCCGACGTCGGGCGCCAGCCGGCCCAGCGCCTGGTAGGCCCCGATCCCGACCGCCCAGGCCAGCAAGCCCGACAGGTTCAGCGCCCCGGCGGCCTCGACCCGACGGCGGCGCACGATGAAGTGGTCGGCCAGCAGCACGCCGAACAGCGGCGCGAAGACCGAGCCGATCAGCAGCAGGAAGGTCTCGTAGCGGGCCATCGGGGCCAGCAGGGCGATCGCCGTGCAGACCACGCCGAAGCCCACGGCCAGGCGGGCGGGGCCGACCCGAACCAGGGTGGCGGTCGAGACGGCGGCCGAATGGATGTCGGCGAAGGTGTTGTCGGTCTCGTCGATGACGATCAGCAGCAGGGCGATCCCGCCGCCGCTGGTCGCCAGGGCCGAGAGCAGCAGGCCCTCGCCGCCCCCCGCCACCAGGGCGTAGGCCGCGCCCAGGCCCATGAACCAGACATTGGCCAGCAGGTAGCCGAAGAACGCCCCCCGGAACATGCCGCGCGGCGTACGGCCGAAGCGCGTGTAGTCGGCGATCAGCGGCAGCCACGACAGCGGCATGGCCACCACCAGGTCGACGCCCGCGCCGAAGCTGATCTCGCCGGTCCCGGCCTTGGCCAGCAGGACCGCCAGGTCGTGCTCGGCCAGCAGCCGCCAGGTCAGCCAGCCGGCTCCGGCCAGCAGCAGCCACAGGCCCCAGGCCCGCAGGAACCGCCGCACGAACGACACCGGCCCCATCACCGCCAGGCCGGTGGCCAGGGCCCCGAACGCCAGGGTCCAGAGCAGGGGATTGGAAAAGCCGAAGGTCTGCTTGACCAGAGCGTCGGCGGAATCGCGCATGGCGATGATCTCGAACGCGCCCCAGCCGGTCAGCTGGACAGCGTTCAACACCGCCGGGACCGCCGCCCCGCGCGCGCCCAGGGCCAGCCGCAACGACCCCATGGCCGACAGCCCGGTGTCGGCCCCGACCACCCCAGCGGCCGCCAGCAGCAGCGCCCCCAGCACCGACCCAGTCACGATCGCGCCCAGGGCGGCGGCCAGGCTCAGGCCCGGGACCAGGAACGCCCCGGCCTGCAGCACCAGCAGACCGATGCCCAGGCTGAACCACAGGGAGAAGGCGTCGAGACCGCCGAGGGCGCGGCGTTCGGCGGGTACGGGGGTCAGGGGATCGTAGGAGTCGTCGTCGAGCTGGGCCATGGAGCTGGCTTAGCAGGTCGGCCGGTGGGGGCGGAAGCGCGAGCAACGCGCCCACAGCGGCGAGACCGCGCCTTAAATCCTTGGAGGCGAGAACCCATCCGGGGCGGCTGGAGGCTTGCGCCGCTTCCCAGCGAAATTCGACTAGAGGTTTATTTTGGTGTACCAACTCACTCAATACTGGCGAGCAGATTAGGGGGGCGAGCTTGGATTACCATGTGGAGAACGGAGAGGCTGCGCTGAAGCTATGCCGCGAGATACTGCAACGGGGCGAAGCGCAGCTCTTCCGGGGGCAAACCCATGACTGGCCTCGCCTGATTCCTAGCCTGTTTCGCTCGGCGGGCGAAGATCGAGAGACCGCCGTTATGGAGCTGGAGGCATTCAGTGAGTGGGCAGCTAATGCTCCCCAAATGGCGACCTATTGGCAGAATCCAGAGGCCATCGTCGCGATCGCTCAACACTATGCCATTGCAACCACCCTGCTCGATCTGACCGACGATCCAGAGATCGCACTTCTATTCTCGAAGCCGCAGGCTGATTCAAAGGGCGGCGAGTCAGTGATCTACTGTTTCGATGAGGAAGCACTGCATCGCTTGGACGGCCTTCACCTCATCCGTATCGACGTTCACAACCTGTGGCGGCTTGAAGCCCAGAGCGGCCTCTTCCTTGAGTTTCACAAGGAAGAGCTAGGGGAAGTTCTTCGAGCAAGCGCCACCCGCATTTACTTCCCAAGCGAGACGTTGTCGGCGGCCGAACGAACTCGACTCTACCCAGTTCGCAAGAGCGCGTTAGAGGTGGTCATCGATCAATGGCTTTACCGCCGCGAACTCGAGCAACTGCTCGGTACCATCTCGGAGAACATGCAATTCAACGTGACGCTAAGGCGCCATAGTTATCGCGGTGCCTTTCGCTGGAGGCAGCCACCCGAGCTTGAAGCGAGCTGGATCAAAGGGGAGCTTGGCTGGGTTTTTCCAAATGTCGAATCCCTGTCGGTTGCGTCTGATCCAATCGTGATCTCCATCCCGCTGCCAATTTTCGACTCTTCAAAAAATGTTTTAGATCAAATATCTACATTTATCAGAAATAGTATCGAAAATATTGCCTCACAAAGCCGGTTTTTCTGCTTTGAGGTGGAACTCCCACCCAACAAATCTCATCTCGCTGGCAGCGTGGGAACTCTGCTCAACAGATGTTGGGACGGCATTCGCCAGCTTCCCTATCGCGACGAAGATCGGATCTCTTGCCTTGCGCTAACAGCGGCGCTTCTTCTCGCGCGGACAATGGAGATCGAAGGCGTAGACAAGTGGCCCGAGCAACTATTTGGCGAATTGGAAATCTTAGAGGCCGCCCCCATCGGCGGGCATATCGAAGCGGGCGTTGTCTCAAAGACGGACTTGATTGCGGCTTTCTCCAACGAGCACCACGATAGGTTCACCGCCTACATGCGTCGGAAGGCCACAACAGATCCATTGTTCTTGATGAACTATATCGTCGACCACTGGATGTTATTCGATTTCAACCGCTTCCAACGCCTCTTCGTTTGCCAGCTAGTGCCAACTATGATCGACGGGTATTGGAAGGAGGATCTAAACCTCTACGATGGAGCCCTTGGCTGCCTTTGGAGCCTTAGTTTTAATCCGGCTCTGTTAGGTTATGTCACGAGTTCGGAATACCGCTTCCATTCACCTCTTGGGTTGACAAGGGACTGTAGCCGCATCGTCTACATCTTCCCCGACATGGACCAACATGACATCGAAGAGGTGTTCGTCTCTTGCATGCCCTGGATCTTGGGTGGCGGTAGGCCGTATGAAGTTCTCTTCCACGGCTACGCCATGGATCCCCGTGCGGTTTGGAAGATCGCAAAAGCGGTGCGCCATGCGAAGTTGATCTGCGACGTCGGTGGAATATCGCCTCTAGAGGTTATGCCAACATTCAAAGAAGTCGCCCCGTCTAAAGAGAGCGAGGCCGAACGCCTTCTTGGTGCACAAGGAATAGGTGCCTTTGAGATCTGGCTAATGGCCAAAAACAAGATCGCGAAGATGAATGGTAAGCCGATCCACGCGGAGCACCCGGTTTTCCAAAGGTTCTGGAGGGACCTACTGGACTCCAACGCCAGAATCGAAGAGCGCGCCAAAAACGAAGCGGATTGGCCTGGCCCGTTCATGCTGAACAACTAAGAGTGTTGTCTTCGCGGTTTAGGGGCGGTCCATCGCCGCCCCGCTCAGGCCGCGTCCAGGTCCAGCGAATACCCCGCCGAGCGCACCGTGCGGATCGGATCACCGTCCACGTCCCCGTTCAGCGCCTTGCGCAGGCGACCGATGTGCACGTCCACGGTCCGCGCCTCGACATAGACGTCCGAGCCCCAGACGGCGTCCAGCAGCTGTTCGCGGCTGAACACCCGGCCCGGGTGCTGCATCAGGTAGTCGAGCAGGCGGAACTCGGTCGGGCCGAGATGGACTTCCTTGCCCTGGCGCTTCACGCGGTGGGCGACGCGGTCGATGACGATGTCGCCGACCGTGATGCGGTCATCGGCCAGGCCCGGGCGGATGCGGCGCAGGACGGCGCGGACGCGGGCGGTCAGCTCGATCATCGAGAACGGCTTGACCACGTAGTCGTCGGCCCCGGTGTCGAGGCCGCGGATGCGGTCGCTTTCCTCGCCGCGCGCCGTCAGCATGATGATCGGCACGTTGCGGGTTTCCGAGCGGCCGCGCAGGCGGCGGCAGACCTCGATGCCCGAGACCTTGGGCAGCATCCAGTCGAGGATCACCAGGTCGGGCGCGCGCTCGGAGGCCATGGTCAGGGCCTCCTCGCCGTCGCCGGCCACGCCGACGACATAGCCTTCCTTGTCGAGGTTGTAGTGCAGCAGGGTGGCCAGGGCGTCTTCGTCTTCGACCACCAGAACGTAAGGAGTCACTTCGGCCGGCCCTCTTTCTTACTTCGACAGCTCGAGCTTGGGACGCTGGGAGATGATCTCCTCGCCGGTCAGCTCGAAATGGATGATCTCGGCGATGTTGGTGGCGTGGTCGCCGATGCGCTCGAGGTTCTTGGCGACGAACAGCAGATGAGCGCACGGATTGATCGTCCGGGGATCGCCCATCATGTAGGTCAGCAGTTCGCGGAAGATGGCGTTGTAGTGCTCGTCCACCTCCTCGTCGCGGCCCCACACGCCGATGGCGCGCTGCAGGTCCGAGGCGGTGTAGGCGTCCAGCACATCCTTGAGGCGGCCCTGGACCAGCTTGCCCATGCGCTCGATCGAGCGGGTCAGGGCGGTCATCGGGTCGGCCTCGGTCAGGATCAGGGCGCGCTTGCCGATGTTCTTGGCCATGTCGCCGCAGCGTTCCAGGCTCATCGAGATCTTCAGGGCGGCCACGGCGTGGCGCAGGTCCACGGCCATCGGCTGGCGCAGGGCGATCAGCTTGAAGGCCTTGCGCTCGATCTCGGCCTGCAGGGTGTCCAGCCGCTCGTCGCGGGCCACGACCTGCTGGGCCAGCGGGGCGTCGCGGCGGGCGATGCAGTCGATGGCGTCGGCCACCTGGGCCTCGGCCAGGCCGCCCATGCGGGTGACCTCGGCCGTTAGGTGGTTCAGCTCTTCGCCGTAGGACTTGACGGTATGTTCGGTCATCGGAGGTCCTTACCGGTTAGCCGAAGCGGCCGGTGATGTAGTCTTGGGTGCGGGTGTCGCGAGGATTGGTGAACATCTCCTCGGTCGGACCGCTCTCGACCAGCTTGCCCAGGTGGAAGAAGGCGGTCTTCTGCGACACGCGGGCGGCCTGGGCCATCGAGTGGGTGACGATGACGATGCAGTACTGGCTGCGCAACTCGTCGATCAGCTCCTCGATCTTGGCGGTGGCGATCGGGTCCAGGGCCGAGCAGGGCTCGTCCATCAGGATCACTTCCGGCGAGACGGCGATGGCGCGGGCGATGACCAGGCGCTGCTGCTGGCCGCCGGACAGGCCGGTGCCCGGCTGGTGCAGGCGGTCGGCGACCTCGTTCCAGAGGCCGGCCTTCTTGAGGCTGCTCTCGACGATGCCTTCCAGGTCTTCCTTGCGCGAGGCCAGGCCATGGATCTTGGGGCCGTAGGCGACGTTCTCGAAGATGGTCTTGGGGAACGGGTTGGGCTTCTGGAACACCATGCCCACGCGCGAGCGCAGCACCACGGGGTCGACGCTCTTTGCGTTGACGTCGGCGCCGTCGATCTCGATCGACCCCTGCACCTTGGCCGAGGGGATGGTGTCGTTCATGCGGTTGATGCAGCGCAGGAACGTCGACTTGCCGCAGCCCGACGGGCCGATGAAGGCGGTGACCGATTTGGCCGGCACGTCCAGGCTGACGTCGAACAGGGCCTGCTTCTCGCCGTAGAAGACGTTGACGTCGCGGGCGCGGATCTTGAACTCGCTGGTGGTCACGTGGCCGTGGCCCGCCGGGATGGCGGCCGCCAGGGCGGGAGCGCCAGCTTGGGCGTGAGGGGCGGCGAGCGTGTCGTCGCGGTTTTCGGTCGGCATGGCGTGGCCCTTGGAAAGGGAAGAGGCGAGAGGGTTCAGGAGGGTCATGGCGGCTACCACCGGCGCTCGAAGCGGCGACGCAGGATCACGGCGGCGGCGTTCATGACGATCATGAAGACCAGCAGCACGATGATGGCCGCGGCGGTGCGCTCGTGGAAGGCGCGCTCGGAGGCGTTCTCCCAGATGAAGACCTGGACCGGCAGGACCGTGGCCGAGCTGACGAAGTTCTCGGGCACGCCCGGCACGAAGGCCACCATGCCGATCATCAGCAGCGGGGCCGTCTCGCCCAGGGCGTGGGCCAGCGACAGGATCGCGCCGGTCATCACCCCCGGCATGGCCAGCGGCAGGACGTGGTGGAAGACGGTCTGCGACTTGGAGGCGCCCACGCCCAGCGCGGCCTCGCGGATCGAGGGCGGCACGGCCTTGAGGGAGCTGCGGGTGGCGATGATGACCGTGGGCAGGGCCATCAGGGCCAGCACCAGGCCGCCCACCAGCGGCGAGCCCCGCGGCACGTGCAGCCAGTTGATGAACAGGGCCAGGCCCAGCAGGCCGTAGACGATCGAGGGGACGGCCGCGAGGTTGTTGATGTTGACCTCGATGATGTCGGTCCAGCGGTTCTTCGGCGCGAACTCTTCGAGGTACACCGCCGCCAGAACCCCCACCGGCACGGCGATCAGGGCGGTGATGAACAGCATCATGGCCGAACCGACCACGGCGCCCAGCACCCCGGCCTGCTCCGGCTCGGTGGAGTCGGAGTTGGAGAAGAAGCGGGTGTTGAAGCCGGTCTTCACCGTGCCGTCGGCCTTGAGCTTGTCCAGCCAGGCCAGTTGCTGGTCGTCCAGCTTGCGGTCGCCCTCGGGGGTCGAGCGCTTGATCTCGCCCTTGTAGTAGAGGTCGGCGTCGGCCTTGACCGAACCGGTCACCTCGACCGTCTTGCCGATCAGCGACTTGTCGGCCTTGACCTTGTTGAGCAGCTGGAAGCCGAAGTCGCGCGAGGTCAGGTCCATGACCTTGGCCGACACCGTGCCCAGGTCGTCGTCCTGGACGCCCAGCTTCTTCATCACCGCCTCGGCGACGATGTAGTCGTAGTTGACGCCCTCCAGCGCCGAGGCGTCGATGCGCTCGGGGTTGAGGTAGACCGGCACGGTCATCGTGTGGGTCTCGAAGGTCGAGTAGCCCTGCACCACGATGCGGCCGACCAGCACGACCAGGAAGATCATGGCCACCACGATGGCGGCGACGCCCTGGGCGCGGAACAGCTTCTCGGCGCGGTGGCGCTTCTTCAGCAGCGCCTCGCTGGCCGACAGGGTCGGGCGGGCCGGCGCGCCGGGGCGGATGGCGGCGTCAGTCATATTGTTCCCGGTACTTCTGGACGATGCGCAGGGCGATGATGTTGAGGCCCAGGGTGACCACGAACAGGGTCAGGCCCAGGCCGAAGGCCGACAGGGTCTTGGGGCTGTCGAACTCCTGGTCGCCCGTCAGCAGGTTGACGATCTGGACGGTCACGGTGGTGACGGTGTCCAGCGGATTGGCGGTCAGCTTGGCCTGCAGGCCGGCGGCCATGGTCACGATCATGGTCTCGCCGACGGCGCGGGACACGGCCAGGAGCATGGCGGCCATGATGCCCGGCAGGGCGGCGGGCAGGACCACCTTCTTGACGGTTTCGGACTTGGTCGCGCCCATGGCGTAGCTGCCGTCGCGCAGGCTTTGCGGCACGGCGTTGATGATGTCGTCCGACAGGGAGGAGACGAAGGGGATCAGCATGATGCCCATGACCACGCCGGCCACCAGGGCCATCTGGTTCTGGACCTCGCCGAGGTACTGGCCCACGCCGTCCAGCGGGCCGCCGATCATCTGGGCGCCCAGCCAATTGAAGCCGGCGCGGAACAGCGGCCCCACGGTCAGGGCGGCGAAGAAGCCGTAGACGACGGTGGGCACGCCGGCCAGCACCTCCAGCAGCGGCTTAATCGTGGCCCGCACGCCGCGGTTGGCGTATTCCGACAGGTAGATCGCCGAATAGAGGCCGACCGGCGCGGCCACCAGCATGGCGATCAGCATCACCAGGAAGGTGCCGGCGAACAGGGGCACGGCCCCGAAGGCGCCCGACGAAGCGACCTGGTCGGCGCGCATGGCGATCTGCGGCGCCCATTCCGTGCCGAAGAGGAAGCTGAGCACCGGCACGCTCTCGAAGAAGCGCCAGCTTTCCCAGATCAGCGACAGGACGATGCCCAGGGTGGTCAGCACGGCCGAGACCGAGCAGGCGATCAGCACGCCGGCGATCCAGCCCTCGACCCGGTTGCGGGCGCGGAATTCGGGGTTCACCCGGGGGACAGCCAGGAAGAAGCCGATCAGGGCCAGAACGCCGGCCAGGCCCAGGGTGGAATAGCGGACGACGCCGTCGATGGTGCGCGCCTCGGCGACCTTGGCGTCGAAGGCGACCTTCAGCGCGCCTTCATAGGTGACCTCGCTGGCGGCCTGCCCTTCGGCGGTGGCCTGGACGTCGCTGAAGAACACCGCCTGGCGGTCGGGGGTAAGAGCCGAGACGGCGGCCGGGCGCTGGGCCTGCAGCAGGGCGTCCTCGACGCGCCCGCCGAACATCGCGCCCAGCAGCAGCAGGATCGCGGCGGGCACGCCGGCCCACAGGGCGGCGTAGGCGCCGTAGTAGTTGGGCAGGGAATGCAGGCGCGCAGCGGCGCCGCCGGCGGACTTCACCGCACGGCCTCGGCCGGCCATGAACGCCGCGCTGGAGAACAGCGCGAGGAAGAGAAGCGAGAGCCAGGTCAGCATGCGTGCGGCGGGGTCTTGCGCGAGGGATGCGGCTGCGACGCACAGCGCGCCGGGCCGCCCGTTCCGATCTATGCCGGGAGGGCGCCGACCTTATGCGACGTTTTGACGACAGTTTTACGACAGCGCCCGGGAAGCCGTCTCGGCCGGGGGCGCGGCCACGGTCGGCTCGCCCTTGGCCATCGGGAAATAGACCCCGAAGGTCGCGCCCTCGCCCTGCACGCTCTCCACGCACAGACCGCCGCGGTGGCGGTTGACGATGTGCTTGACGATGGCGAGGCCCAGGCCCGTGCCGGACCGGTCGCCGCTCTTCTGCCCCTCGACGCGGTAGAAGCGCTCGGTCAGGCGCGGCAGGTGCTCGCGGGCCATGCCGGGGCCTCGGTCGCTGACCCGCAGGACGGCGTAGCGTTCGCCCTCCAGGTGGTCGGGCGTCAGCAGCGACAGACGGGCGGCGGCGGGATCGCGCGGCGCGGCGGCCATCTCGGCGGTCAGGCCGGGGAACACCTCGACCCGCACCACCCCGTCGCGCGGGGTGTACTTGATGGCGTTGTCGACCAGGTTCTGGATCACCTGGACGATCTGGTCGCGGTCGCCCTCGACGAGGGCCGCGCCGCGCGGCGGCAGGACGGGGTCGAAGCTGACGGCCTTGGCCTTGGACTGGGGGGCCAGCGCGTCCAGCACGTCGATGACGGCCATGGCCAGATCGACCTGGCCGGACGGGGCGATGTGCTCGTTCAGCTCGATCCGCGACAGGCTCATCAGATCGTCGATCAGGCGGGACATCCGTTCGGCCTGGGCCTGCATGATGCCCAGGAAGCGGTCGCGGGCGCCGACGTCGTCCTTGGCGTGGCCGCGCAGGGTCTCGATGAAGCCCGACAGGGAAGCCAGGGGCGTGCGCAACTCGTGGCTGGCGTTGGCCAGGAAGTCGGCGCGGGTGCGCTCGCTGCGGCGCGCGTCGGTCTCGTCGCGCAGGACCAGCAGGGCCAGGCGCGCGCCCCGGGCGTCGACGCCCAGCGGCGCGCAGTGCGCGGCCCATTCGCGACCCTGGGCCCCGCCGCCCACATAGTCGACCGAGCGGCGCACGCCAGCGAACAGGCTCTCGTCCACCGCCTCGAGCACCTGGGGGTTGCGCATGGCCGTGACCAGCAGTCCCCCGCGCGGCTGCAGCTTGAACAGCTCGCGCGCGGCGGCGTTGGCGAAGACGAAGCGGCGGCCGGTCAGGTCGTCGGCCTCCTCCGCCGCGATCACCATCAGCGGATCGGGCAGGGTTTCGAGAATCACGTCGAACGGCGGTGGGTGATCAACGACCGCCGGCGCGGCGACCGGGGTGGCCGGGTCGGCGGCGCGCCGCACGGCGCGGCGCGCCAGCAGCAGGCCGCCGGCGCCGCTGGCCGCCGCCAGGGTGATGGCCGCGGCCGGGTTGGCCCCGCCCGTCAACGCCAAGGCCAGCAAGGCCCCGGGCCCGATCAGCACCGCGCCCCACACGCCCACGGGCGTGCGGCGGGCCCCGTCCGGGCGGAACGGCGGTAGCGGCGAGGCCATCGGCATGCGGCAGTCTCGAAATTCGCGGAAGGAGGGATTCGTCGAACCAGATATGGCGCCCTGGAAAGGCTTGCGATAGACCGTCAAACGCCTGGAAGCGCGTTGGTGGCGAAAAGCACCGCAATTTCGCCATGACGTGCCGCAATCTGGGGTCTGGGTTTCTCTCCGAGGTGGTCGTTCGTAATGCAGCGCAAGGTCCTGGTCGCGACAGTCGCAACCGCTCCTCTCCTGGCCATGGCGTTCGGCGCGCATGCTGAGACCGTCGTCAACAGCGCGCGCACGACGCCGATCGCCACGGCGACCGCGACGGGCACGGCCGCCGACGACGTCAAGATCGACTCCGCGGGCTCCATCAAGCTGACCGCCGCCGGCCCGCTGGTCACGCTGAACAGCAACAACAAGGTCACCAACGCCGGCACGCTGGCGACGGTCGGGGTCAACGATTCGATCGGCATCCTGGTGCTGGGCGGCAACACCGGCACGGTCACCAACTCGCTGTCGATCAGCCTGACCGAGGACTACACCCCGACCGACACCGACAACGACGGCGACGTCGACGGCCCGTTCGCCCAGGGCTCGAACCGCTACGGCATCCGGGTCCAGGGTCCCGGCGCCTTCACCGGCGACATCATCCAGGACGCGGCCGGCTCGATCTCGATCGAGGGCAACAATTCGGCGGGCATCTCGATCGAGACGGCCCTGAACGGCAACCTCAGCAACCTCGGCTCGATCGCGGTCACCGGCGACAACGCCTATGGCGTGCACACGACCGGCGCGGTCAGCGGCAAGGTGACGGTCGGCGGCTCGGTCTCGGCCCTGGGCCAGAACGCCACGGGCGTGGCCATCGACAACAACGTCGGCGGCGCCCTGACGCTGCAGGGCTCGGTCAGCGCGACCGGCTATCGCTACGTGACCCGCCCGTCCGAAACGGCCGTGGCCAAGCTCGACGCTGACGACCTGCTGCAGGGCGGCCCGGCCGTGCGCGTGGCGGGCGACGTGTCCGGCGGCATCCTGCTGCAGGGCACCACGAACTCGACCGCCATCTCGGGCACGACCACCACCACGACCACCATCGCCTCCTCGACCAGCGGCACGTCGTCGATCATCAGCTACGGTTCGGGGCCCGCCCTGCTGATCGGCTCGGACACTCGCGCCGTCACCATCGGCGCGGTGGGCGCGGCCGACAACGCCTACGGCCTGGTCTCCAAGGGCACGATCACCGCCAACGGCGTCTACGACAAGATCGCCGCCACGGCCCTGCAGATCGGCGGCTCCACCGGCCAGACCACCACCCTCGCCGGCGGCGCGCGCGTGGACGGCGCGGTGACGGCGACCTCGCGCGAAGCCAACGCCACGGCTATCGACCTGAAAGCCGGCGCCCAGGTTCCGACCCTGTGGAACCGCGGCGCGGTCAGCGCGACCAGCGCCTCGTTCGCCGGCTCGACCCTGACGGGCGACGCCCGCGCCGTGGTCGTCGAATCGGGCGCCAACCTCAACACGCTCAACAACAGCGGCGCCATCTCGGCCATCCGCAACGGCGAGCTGGGCAACGCCGTGGCCGTGCTGGACCAGTCCGGCACGCTGACGACGGTCAACAACAGCGGCACGATCGTCGCCCAGGTGACCGCCCCGACGGTCAAGTCGGACGGCACGACCACCACCACCACGACCAAGGGCAAGGCCATCGCCTTCGACCTGACGGCCTCGACCGGCGGAGTGACCCTGAACCAGGTGGCCCCGGTCTCGACCACGGTGACCACCACCTATCCCAGCGCCGACACGGTCACGACCTCGACCGCCACCTCGACCACCGTCGTCCCGACGATCGTCGGCGAAGTGCGCTTCGGCTCGGGCGCGGACACGTTCAACGTCGCCGCCGGCTCGGTCTTCGGCGACATCTCGTTCGGCGGCGGCGCCGACACCCTGAACATCACCAACGGCGGCCAGGTGCTGGGCGCGCTCACCGATTCCGACGGCCAGCTGGCCATCCGGGTCGCGGACGGCTCCCTGGGCATCACCAACGCCGCGACGATCAACGCCTCCAGCCTGGACCTGGGCTCGGGCAGCAGGGTGGTCTTCACCGCCGACCCGGCGGCCGGCGGCAACACCCATCTGAACGTCTCGGGCGCGGCCAACATCGCCTCGGGCGCCCAGCTGGGCCTGCGCCTCACCAGCCTGCTGACGGCGCCGACCAGCTACACCGTGATCACCGCCGGCAGCCTGACCGCCGGCACAATCAGCCAGGACCTGCTGGGCTCGGCGCCCTACATGTACGTGGCCTCCAGCCGCACCGACACCAACAACGTCTATCTCGACGTGCGCCGCCGCACGGCCGCCGAGATGAGCATGTCCAAGGGGCAAAGCGCGGCCTACGACGCCGTGTTCGCGGCCCTCTCCCAGGACACCGGCATCGCCGGCTCGTTCCTGGCGCAGAACACCCGCGACGGCTTCATGTACGACTACAACCAGATGCTGCCCGACCAGGGCGAGGGTCTGTTCGCCGCGCTGCAGAACGTCAACCAGCAGATCGCCTCGGCCACGGCCGTCCGGCCCGACCTGGCGTCCGACCGCTACGGCCCCGACAGCATCTGGGTGCAGGAAATCAACACCCTGATCCGCCGCGACAGCGCCGACACCCTGGGCTCCGACACCCAGGCCATCGGCTTCGTCGGCGGCTACGAGGCGATGGGCGACGCGGGCGGCGCCCTGGGCGTGACCCTGGCCTATATCAGCATCGAAGAGCACGACATCATCGCCCAGGTCGGCGAGCAGACGACGGGGGACTTCGTCCAGCTGGGCGCCTACTGGCGGCGGGCGATCGGCGGCTGGCGCATCAATGTGGGCGGCGGCGGCGGCTACGGCTGGTTCAACGGCGACCGTCGCTTCGTCTCGGGCGACGCCAATGGCGACGGCGTGCCCGACGTGACCCGCTCGAACGGCGCCGACTGGAACGGCTCGACGTTCAACGCCTATGCGGGTCTGGGCTACGAGGCCAAGATGGGCCGCTACTACGTTCGCCCCGAAGCCAGCCTGAACTACCTGTACCTGAGCGAAGGCAAGCGCGAGGAGCACGGCGGCGGCAAGGGCTTCGACCTGACGGTCAAGAGCCGCAAGTCCGACAGCCTGATCGCCGACGCCGGCGTGGCCCTGGGCGCGCAGTACGGCCGCACCGTCTGGTGGCGCCCGGAAGTCCGGCTCGGCTATCGCCAGACGGTCGCCGGCGGCGTGGGCAACACCGTGGCGCAGTTCGCCGGCGGCAACTGGTTCACCATGAACCCGATGGACGACAAGCAGGGCGCGGTGACCCTGGGCCTGGCCCTGCGGGCCGGCACCTCGATGTCGTACATCGCCCTGGAAGGCAACGCCGAGGCGGCCAAGAAGCAGAAACGCTATAACCTGAAACTGACCGGTCGGGCGATGTTCTAGCCTCGTCCGGCGGGGCTTTCGCCCCACTCAAAGAACAACGATCGATAAGGCCCGCGTTTCGATGCGGGCCTTTTTTCTTGGGTTTTCAGCGACTTATGCGACCATAGGTCGCGGCCTGAAGGAAAACTCAAAGCCGCGCCGCCTAATCTCGATTTAACACATCGGAATAATCGTCTTTTGTCCTAGTCAACGTCGACCCGGGATGACACAGGGGTCGAGGAGGGGAAAGCATGATGAAATCTAAAGCCGCCCTGCGAGGGGTGCTGATCGCGGGAGCCTCTCTTCTGGCCTTCGCCGGAACCGCCCACGCCCAGACCGCTCCCACGCCCGAACAGCAACAGGCGCGCATCGAGGCCCTGGAAGCCCAGCTGGAGGCGCTCTCCCAGCAGATCGCCGACCTGAAGGCCGCCACCGCCGCCAGCCTCAAGGACGTGCGCGCCGCCCAGGCCCAGACCACGGTCAGCATCGCCGGCGGCAAGCCTTCGATCGCCTCGGGCGACGGGGCCTTCAGCGCCAACATCCACGCCGTCATGCAGCTGGACGCGACCTGGTACGACCAGGACCACAACCTGCCGGCCAACGCCGTGGGCCGCGACCTGAACAGCGGCACCAACTTCCGCCGCGCCCGCCTGGGCGTGGACGGCAAGGCCTTCAAGAATTTCGACTACGGCGTGCTGCTGGACTTCGGCGGTTCGGGCACCGACGGGGCCGGCCAGCTGCAGGAAATCTACCTCCAGTACAACTACGCCCCGTTCAAGGTGAAGGTCGGGGCCTTCGCGCCGAACCTGGGCCTGGAAGACGCGGCCTCGACCAACGGCTCGCTGTTCCCCGAACGGGCGGCCCCCGCCGAAGCCGCGCGCGGCCTGGCCGGCGCCGACCGCCGCATCGCCGCGCAGGTCCAGGCCGTGGGCGAGCGCTGGATCGTCTCGGGCGCGGTGACCGGGGCCAAGGCCGGCGACGGCGCCACCTTCGACGAGCAGCTGGCCTATGTGGGCCGCGTGGCCTTCGTGCCGTTCAAGGGCTACGACTGGCTGACCCATGTGGGCGTCAACGCCAGCCTGGTGGCCCAGCCGGCCCAGACCGCCGCGGGCGGCGCCTATCCGATCACGATCGAGGACCGCCCCGAGCTGCGCACCGACGGCACCCGCCTGGTCAGCAGCGGCGCGATCGACTCGTCGGGCGCGCGCCACTACGGCTTCGAACTGGCCGCCCAGAAGCAGAACTTCCTGATCCAGGGCGAGTACTTCAACATCGCCCTGGACCGCCGCAACCGTCCCGCCAACGTCACCGATCCGAAGTTCAGCGGCTGGTACGTCGAGGGCGGCTGGGTGCTGACCGGCGAGAGCCGCCGCTACAATCCCGCCAATTTCGCCTTCGACGCGCCGTCGATCGACAATCCGTTCGATCCCAAGGCCGGCAAGTGGGGCGCCTGGGAACTGGCCGCGCGCTATTCGGTGCTGGACCTGAACCACCACGAATATTCGGCCGTGGCGGCCGACCGGGTGCGCGGCGGCCTGCAGGAGATCACCACGGTGGGCCTGAACTGGTTCCCCAACTCGGTGACCAAGTTCTCGCTGGACTATCTGAACGTCGACGTCGACCGCCGCGACGCGGCCGGCGCCCAGATCGGCCAGAGCTACAAGGCCTTCAACCTGCGCAGCCAGTACGCGTTCTAGGAACCGGGCCCGATGACCAGGTCTTCGCAAACCCGTCTTCTGACGCCTTCCCGCCGCGACCTGGTCGCGGCGGGAGCCGGCGCCGCGGCCCTGGGGCTCGCCTCCGGGGCCTGGGCGGCCGGGTCCAGGCCGCTGACGCTGCTGAACGTCAGCTACGATCCGACCCGCGAGCTCTACAAGGACGTCAACGCCGCCTACGCCCGGTACTGGAAGGATAAGGTCGGCCAGGACCTGGTCATCAACCAGAGCCACGGCGGCTCGGGCAAGCAGGCCCGCTCGGTGATCGACGGCCTGCAGGCCGACGTCGTCACCCTGGCCCTGTCCAACGACATCGACGAGATCGCCCGGCGCGGCCTGATCGCCAAGGACTGGCAGTCGCGCCTGCCCGACAATTCCGCGCCCTACACCTCCACGATCATCTTCCTGGTCCGCAAGGGCAATCCGTGGAAGATCAGGGACTGGGGCGACCTGGTGAAGCCAGGCATCGACATCGTCACGCCCAATCCCAAGACGGGCGGGGCCCCGCGCTGGGCTTACCTGGCGGCGTGGGCCTGGGCGCTGAAGCAACCGGGCGGCACGGACGCCTCGGCCCGCGCCTATGTCCAGCAGCTGTACCGCCAGGTGCCCGTCCTGGACACCGGAGCCCGCGGCTCGCTGACCACCTTCGTCCAGCGGGGCATCGGCGACGTGCTGCTGACCTGGGAGAACGAGGCGCACCTGGCTCGCCAGGAGTTCGGGGCCGACAAGTTCGAGATCGTCTATCCGTCGATGTCGATCCTGGCCGAGCCGTCGGTGGCCGTGGTCGACCGCAACGTCGACCGCCACAAGACCCGGGTCGTGGCCGAGGGCTACCTGAATTTCCTCTACAGCCCCATCGCCCAGGACCTGATCGGCAAGAACAACTACCGTCCGCGCAACGCGGCCGCGGCGGCGAAGTACGCCGCCAAGTTTCCCAAGATTCCCCTGGTCACCATCGACGGCCAGTTCGGGGGCTGGGCCAAGGCCCAGGCCCGGCACTTCGCCGACGGCGGCGTCTTCGACCAGATCTACAAGCCGGGCGTTTAGCCCCTCGCGACAACCTCTTCACCAGAGACCACGCCATGACCCACGACCTTAAGACCCCCACGCGGCGCGCCCTGCTCGGTACGGCCGGCGTCGGCGCGGCCGCCCTGGCCGCCCCCGCCCTGCTGGCCGGCGCGGCCCAGGCCCAGTCCAAGCCCGTGACCCTGCTGAACGTCAGCTACGACCCCACGCGCGAGCTCTACAAGGACATCAACGCCGCCTACGCCAAGTACTGGAAGGAGAAGGTCGGCCAGGACCTGACCATCAACCAGAGCCACGGCGGCTCGGGCAAGCAGGCCCGCTCGGTGATCGACGGCCTGCAGGCCGACGTCGTCACCCTGGCGCTGGCCTATGACATCGACGAGATCGCGGCCAAGGCCAAGCTGCTGCCGGCCAACTGGCAGACGCGCCTGCCGGAGAACTCCACGCCCTACACCTCGACCATCGTGTTCCTGGTCCGCAAGGGCAACCCGTGGAAGATCAAGGACTGGGGCGATCTGATCAAGCCGGGCATCGACGTGATCACCCCCAACCCCAAGACTTCGGGCGGGGCGCGCTGGAACTATCTGGCGGCGTGGGCCTGGGCGCTGAAGCAACCCGGCGGCAGCCCGGCCAAGGCCGAGGCCTACGTCACCGAACTGTTCAAGCACGTGCCCGTGCTGGACACCGGCGCCCGCGGCGCGACCACCAGCTTCACCCAGCGCGGCCTGGGCGACGTTCTGCTGTCGTGGGAAAACGAGGCCTACCTCGCCCAGGAAGAGCTGCCGGGCAAGTTCGACATCGTCTATCCGTCGCTGTCGATCCTGGCCGAACCGCCGGTGGCGCTGGTGGACAAGAACGTCGACCGCCACAAGACCCGCGTCGTGGCCGAGGGCTATCTGAACTTCCTCTACAGCCCCATCGCCCAGGACCTGATCGGCAAGAACCACTACCGCCCGCGCAACGCCCAGGCGGCGGCCAAGTACGCCGGCAAGTTCAAGAAGATCCCGCTGGTGACGATCGACGACACCTTCGGCGGCTGGAAGAAGGCCCAGGCCACCCACTTCGCCGACGGCGGCGTGTTCGACCGGATCTATCGTCCGAAATAGACCAGCCTCGCCCTCGGCGACGCGACCAGACGGCGGGAACCTCTCGGGGTTTCCGCCGTATTTCTTTTCGGGCAGGCTCCGGCGTCGGGCATTTCGATCCAGCGTCTGGAACCCGACATAAAGGCCGACGTTTCGGGACGACGGGGCGTCACGAAGAAAGACGGTCGGGATCGAGGATGACGGATTACATGCAGTCGGAACGCGCCGCCCATGCGTTGGCTTTCGAACATGGCGCCGGCGACCCGTTCGCGGCGGCGATCCGTGCGGCCCGGATGGCCATGATCGTCACCGACGCCCGCCAGGCCGACAATCCGATCGTCTTCGCCAATGAGGCCTTCCTGACGCTGACCGGCTATCACCGCGACGAGGTGATCGGCCGCAACTGCCGCTTCCTGCAAGGCCCCGACACCGATCCGGCGGCGGTGGCCAGCCTGCACCGGGCCGTCGCGGCCGGCGAGGACGTGTCCGTCGACCTGCTCAACTATCGCAAGGACGGCTCCACCTTCTGGAACGCCCTCTATCTGAGCCCCGTGCGCGGGGCCGACGGCGAGATCCGCTACTTCTTCGGCTCGCAGATGAACGTCAGCGAAAAGAAGGAGATGGAACGCGTCGCCGGCGACGTGCGCGAACGGCTGGAGGAAGCCGTCGACGACCGCACCCGCGACCTGACCCGCGCCCTGGAGCAGAAGACCGCCCTGCTGCACGAGGTGGACCACCGGGTGAAGAACAACCTGCAGCTCATCTCCTCGCTGCTGCTGCTGCAGAACCGCCGGGTCACCGACCCCGGCGTGCGCGGAGCCCTGCAGGGCATGCTGGAGCGGGTCAGCGCCATCGCCACCGTGCATCGCCGCCTGTTCCAGAGCGACGACGTCGAACGCTTCGACGTCTCGGCCTTCGTGCGCGACCTGGTCAGCGACATGATGGGCGCGGCCCGGCGCAGCGACATCAAGGTGCGGCTGGACATGGAACGCATCGACGTAGCCGCCTCCAAGGCCGCGCCGCTGGCGCTGGTCATCAGCGAACTGTTCTCCAACGCCCTGCGCCATGCCTTCCCCCGCGAGGGCCTGGACGGACGCGAGGCCGAGATCGCCGTGTCCATCGCCCGCGACAACGGCGAATTCAGGATCGAAATCGCCGACAACGGCGTTGGAATGACGAACGCCGCGGCGTCGAGCGCGGCCGGGAAGGAATCGGGGAAGGTATCGGGCGGCGGCGGCTTCGGTCTGACCATCGTCCAACTGCTGTGCCAGCAACTGAAAGCCCGTTCGGAGACCTTCGACGCCGCGCCAGGAACCCGCGTGGTGGTGCGCCTGCCCGTCAACGGCGCCCATCACGCCTGAAGAGGACGTCTGAACATCATGGACGACCGGCCGCTGGACGTGCTGATCGTGGAGGACGAGGTCCTCCTGGCCACGGAGCTGGAGTTCCTGGTCGAGGAGGTGGGGTGCCACACCGTGGGCCACGCCATGAGCTCGGACGAGGCCGTGAGCATGGCCCATGACCTGCACCCCGACCTGGCTCTGGTGGACGTCCATCTGCGCGACGGCCCGACGGGGGTGGAGGTGGTGCGCCGCATCCACGACGACTGCGGCGGTGTGGCCCTGTTCATGACCGCCAACCTCAAGCGCCTGCCCGACGACTTCGCCGGAGCCTGCGGGGTGATCGGCAAGCCCTATTCCCAGCACGGGGTGCGCACCGCGCTCAGCTACTTGACGACCTGCCTGCGCGAAGGCCGGGCGCCGGGGCCGCCGCCGATCGGCCTGGAGCTGGCTCCGGCCTACAGCGCCCTGTGGGACGTCGACGGCGCGGCGCGCGCGGTCTAGGTGGACGCTCGCCTCGCCGCCTCGGCCGTCGGTACGGCCGCCGCCCTGCTGTCGATCACCAGCTTCGCCCCGCAGATCGTCAAGATCTGGCGCGAGAAGGACGCCTCGTCAGTGTCTCTGCGAACCTATGTGGTCACCGTCACGGGCTTCGCCTGCTGGATCGCCTACGGCGTGCTGGTCGGGGCCTGGCCGGTGATCGCCTCCAACGCCGCGTGCCTGGCGATGTCGGGCGCGGTGCTGGCGCTGAAGTGGCGATACGATCACGCCCCGTCCGCTCACCCCCGGGGATGAGCGGGCTTTAAATCGCCACCCAATGCGTGACAGGGGGGGCGGGGTCCGCTATCGAGGCGCGCCTTTCGCCTCTACAGGACCACCGCCTTGACCGATGTCGCCGAGGAAGCGGGCTGGGCCACCGCCAAGACCCTGGCCGAAGCCCTGCCCTACATCCAGATCTACGACCGCGAGACGGTGGTGATCAAATACGGCGGCCACGCCATGGGCCAGGAAGAGGTGGCCAAGGTCTTCGCCGCCGACGCGGTGCTGCTCAAGCTCCTGGGCGTCCATCCGGTGGTGGTGCACGGCGGCGGTCCGCAGATCAGCCGCATGCTCGACAAGGCCGGCGTGAAGTCGACCTTCGTCGACGGCCTGCGCGTGACCGACGAGGCCACGATGGAAGTGGCCGAGATGGTGCTGTCGGGCGCGATCAACAAGGAAATCGCCAACTGGATCACCCAGGCCGGGGCCGAGGCCGATGTGCGCGGCGTGGGCCTGTCGGGCAAGGACGCGCGCCTGATCACCGCCGAGAAGGTGACGCGCACGCGCAAGGATCCCGACAGCAACATCGAGCAGGTCGTGGACCTGGGCTTCGTGGGCGAGCCGACCAAGGTCGACCCGCACCTGATCCAGGCCCTGCTGGCCTCGGAGACCGACTACATCCCGGTAGTGGCCCCGATCGGCGTCTCGGCCGAGGGCGAGACCTTCAACATCAACGCCGACACCGTGGCCGGCGCCCTGGCGGGCGCCCTGAAGGCCAAGCGGATGCTGATGCTGACCGACATCAAGGGCGTGCTGGACGCCAACGGCGAACTGATCCGCCAGATGACGATCGAGGAGGCCCGCGGCCTGATCGAGAGCGGCGTCGCCACCGGCGGCATGATCCCCAAGCTGGAGAACGCCATCCACGCGGTGGAATCGGGCGTGGAAGCCGTGGTCATCCTGGACGGCCGCCGTCCGCACGCCATGCTGGTGGAACTGTTCAGCGAGCATGGCGCGGGCACGCTGATCTCGAAATGAGCCGCGTGGACCTGGCCCACGTCGAGACCTGGCTCTTCGACCTGGACAACACCCTCTATCCGGCCGAGTGCGAGTTCATGGCCCTGATCGAGGGGCGCATGACCGACTTCATGGAGCGGACCAAGGGCCTGCCCCGCGCGGAAGCCCGGGCGATCCAGACGCGCTACTATCTCGAGCACGGCACCACCCTGGCCGGGCTGATGGCCCACCACGGCATTCACCCCAAGGCCTTCCTGGACGAGGTGCACGACGTCTCCATGGACCGGCTGACGCCCGATCCGGCGCTGCAGGCGGCCGTGGCCGCCCTGCCCGGCCGGCGGCTGGTGTTCACCAACGGCTCGATGGGCCACGCCGAGCGGGTGCTCAATCATCTCGGCCTGGCCCACCTGATGGAGGACGTCTTCGCGATCGAGACGGCCGACTACCTGCCCAAGCCCGCCATGGCCACGTTCGAGAAGATGGTCACGCGCCACGCCCTGTCCTCGCCGGTCACCGCCTTCTTCGAGGACAGCGAGAAGAACCTGGCCCCGGCCGCCCAGCTGGGCATGACCACCGTCCTGGTCGGCGCCCACGCGGCCGCCTCGACCGCCGATTTCGTCCATCACCGCACGCACGACCTCGCCGGGTTCCTGACCTCGGCCCGCCTGAAGGATATCGTCCGATGACCACCCTGACCCTCGAAGACCTGAAGACCGAGATCGAAGCCGCCTGGGAAGCCCGCGACGGCGTCTCCGTCGCCACGACCGGCCCCGTGCGCACCGCGGTCGAGGAGACCCTGCTGCTGATCGACGCCGGCAAGGCCCGCGTGTCGGAGAAGATCGACGGCGAATGGACCACCCACCAGTGGCTGAAGAAGGCCGTGCTGCTGTCGTTCCGCCTGAACCCCAACAAGCTGATGCACGCGGGCACGCTGGGCGGCGCGGTCGGCCCGTGGTGGGACAAGGTCCCCAACAAGTTCGACGGCTGGGACGCCCCGCAGTTCGAGGCGGCCGGCTTCCGCGCCGTGCCCGGCTCGATCGTCCGCCGCGGCGCCTATGTGGGCAAGAACGTCATCCTGATGCCGTCGTTCGTGAACATCGGCGCCTATGTCGACGACAGCACCATGGTCGACACCTGGGTGACGGTCGGCTCGTGCGCCCAGATCGGCAAGCGCGTCCACCTGTCGGGCGGCGTGGGCATCGGCGGCGTGCTGGAGCCCCTGCAGGCCAACCCGACCATCATCGAGGACGACTGCTTCATCGGCGCCCGTTCGGAAGTGGTGGAGGGCGTCGTGGTCGGCGAGGGCTCGGTCCTGTCGATGGGCGTGTTCATCTCGGCCTCGACCCAGATCATCGACCGCGCCACCGGCCAGGTCCACATCGGCAAGGTGCCGCCCTACAGCGTCGTCGTCCCCGGCAGCCGCCCCGACCCCAAGAGCGGCCTGAGCCTGTCGTGCGCCGTGATCGTCAAGACCGTGGACGCCAAGACGCGCTCCAAGACCTCGATCAACGACCTGTTGCGCGACTAGTCAGCCCACACCCTCGCCCCTAAGCTGCGTCCTGGTGGGGCGAGGGCGTGATGGACCGGTTGCGACGCGTATTCGACAGTTCAGGCCGCGTCTCGCGCCTGGGCTTCTGGCGATTCCAGGTGGTCCAGGCCCTGGCCGGGGCCGCGATCTGGTGCCTGACCATGTTCGCCACCATGGCCGGCGGCTGGCTGGGCCTGGCGCCGCTGCTGTTGCTGGCGCCGCTGGTGGTGGCGGCGCTGCATGTCGGCGTCCGGCGGCTGCACGATCGTGGTCGGTCCGGCTGGTGGCTGCTGCCGTTCACCGTGGGTCCCTACCTGCTGATGGCCGCCGCCCACCTGTCGGCCGGCGCGCTGGGGCCGCTGGGCGCAGTGCTGCTGGCCCTGCCGCTCTCCCTGGCCGGACTGGCCCTGGCGGCCTGGTCCTGGATCGAGCTGGGCTTCCGGCGCGGGACGCGCGGCGCGAACCGGTTCGGCCCGCCGCCCCTCTCCAACCGCGCCTGGCTGGCCGATCCCGTCGCCTGAGGCCGAGGTCGGGCGCAGGCCCTAGTACGGCGTCCCGTCCCTGCGGCGATAGCCCGCCTCGCCCGCCCGCGCCACCATGTCGATGTCGCTGTAGGCGCAGGTGTCGGCTTCCGGGCGGCGCGAGCCGATCTCCAGCAGGACCGCCTCGCGGTCGGAGCGGTTCTGGAAGTGGTGGCCGTCGGCGACTCCGGACTTGAAGCCCGCGCAGTCGCCCGCCCGCAGGATCGCCTCGCCCTCGTCCTCGACCAGCACGACCTCGCCCTCGAGCACCCAGGTGAACTCGTCCTCGGCCGTGTGCCAGTGCCGCTGGCTGGTCCACGAGCCCGGCGGCAGGCGCATCAGGTTGACGCCGAACTGGGTCAGGCCGACCGCGTCGCCCAGGGCCCGGCGGCGGCGGTCCCTGCAAGGCGCGTCGTGGGGCGCGGGATAGTCGCTTCCCACCCGCAACGGGGCGGCTTCGATGTCGATCTTGGGCATGGCGGTCGTCTCGGGTTTGCGTCGGGCGCCAGGGGAGCCTAAAGCCAGGACAATGACTGACAACAGCCTCGCCCCCGCTCTCGATCCCGTGGCCCTCGCCCAGGCCCTGATCCGCCGCCCGTCCGTGACCCCGGCCGACGAGGGCGCGATGGACGTGCTGCAGCGCCAGCTGGAGGCTTTGGGCTTTTCCTGCCGGCGTATGAGGTTCGGCGAGATCGAGAACCTCTACGCGCGGCGCGGGACCGCCCGGCCGAACCTCTGCTTCGCGGGCCACACTGACGTGGTGCCCGTCGGCGACGACGCGGCCTGGACCGCCGGTCCGTTCGAGGCCGAGATCAAGGACGGCGTCCTGTTCGGCCGCGGCGCGGTCGACATGAAGAGCGCCATCGCCGCCTTCGTGGCCGCCGTCTCGCGCTTTCCCGACGACCTGCCCGGCTCGATCAGCTTCCTGATCACCGGCGACGAGGAGGGCGTGGCCGAGGACGGCACGGTCAAGGTCGTCCAGGCCCTGATGGCCGAGGGCGAGGTGATCGACCACTGCATCGTCGGCGAACCGACCAGCGCCGGGGTGCTGGGCGACATGGTCAAGATCGGCCGCCGGGGCAGCATCAACGCCTGGATCGCCGTGGACGGCAAACAGGGCCACGTGGCCTATCCGCAACGCGCGGCCAATCCCATCCCGGTGATGGTCGACATCCTCTCGCGCCTGCAGGCCCGGGTGCTGGACGACGGCTACACCGGCTTCCAGCCGTCGAACCTGGAGGTGACTACGGTCGACGTGGGCAACACCGCCACCAACGTCATCCCCGCCAGCGCCAAGGCCCGCATCAACATCCGCTTCAACCCCGCCCACAAGGGCGCGGAGCTGCAGGACTGGATCGAGCGCGAATGCCGCGAGGCGGCCGAGGGCTTCTCGGGCCGGGTCGAGGCGTTGTGCAAGATCAGCGGCGAGGCCTTCCTGACCGAGCCGGGCGCGTTCACCGACGTGATCGTGGGCGCGGTGGGCGAGGCCACCGGCCGCGTGCCGGAGCTGTCGACCACCGGCGGCACCAGCGACGCCCGCTTCATCCGCGCCATGTGCCCGGTGGTGGAGTTCGGCCTGGTGGGCGCGACGATGCACCAGGTGGACGAACGGGTGCCGGTCCAGGAAGTCGTCTACCTGGCCGACGCCTATCAGGCGCTGATCCGCCGCTATTTCGAGACCTTCGCCTGATGGGCCGGGCCGCCCTGGCGAGCTGGCCTTTCTGGGCCCTGGCCTCGGCGGTCTTCGCGGCCTTGACCGCGATCCTGGCCAAGATCGGCGTGGACGGGGTGGGCTCCAACCTCGCCACCTTCATCCGCACGGTCGTGATCCTGGGCTTCGCCGGCCTGATCCTGACGGTGGCCGGCGAGTGGCGCGCGCCCGGCTCGATCAGCGCGCGGTCGTGGCTGTTCCTGGTGCTGTCGGGCCTGGCGACCGGGGCTTCGTGGCTCTGCTACTTCCGGGCCCTGAAATTGGGCGAGGCGGCCAAGGTCGCCCCGGTCGACAAGCTGAGCGTGGTGTTCGTGGCGGTGATCGCCGCGGCGTTCCTGGGCGAGAAGCTGTCGGCGCTGAACTGGCTGGGCGTGGCCCTGATCGCGGCCGGCGCGGTGCTGGTGGCCGTGCGGGTCTAGGCGGCATGGACGACCTTTCCATCGCCGACGTCCTGGCCGAGGTGGCCGTGATGGTGAAGCCGCACTTCGGCAAGGGCCGGACGGCCGACTACATCCCCCAGCTCGCCTGCGTGCCGCCGACGCGGTTCGGCATGGCCGTGCGCACCGTGAAAGGCGAGGAGGCGGTGATCGGCGACGCCGACGAAGGCTTCTCGGTCCAGAGCATCACCAAGGTCTTCTCGCTGGGCCTGGCCCTGAACCGCTTCGGCGACGAGGTCTGGACGCGGGTGGGCAAGGAGCCGTCGGGCACGCCCTTCAACCACCTCTCCCAGCTGGAGGCTGAGGAGGGCGTGCCGCGCAACCCGTTCATCAACGCCGGGGCCATGGCGATCAGCGACCAGCTGATGGACGTCTTTCCCGACCCGGCGGGCCTGGTGCGCGGCTTCGCGGGCTTCCTGGCCGGCGAGAAGGTCGAGATCGACGAGGCGGTGGCCGCCTCGGAGCTGGCCAACGCCTGGCAGAACCGGGCCATCGCCAACCTGATGCGCGGCAAGGGCGCGATCAACCACGACCCCGAGGCCGTGGTGGCCGCCTATTGCCGCCAGTGCGCCCTGACCATGAGCTGCCGCCAGCTGGCCCGCGCCTTCCTGCCCCTGGCGGCCGGCGGCTTCTCGCCGATCGTGGAGGAGACCATCTTCCCCGAGCGCCTGTCGCGGCGGCTGAACGCCCTGCTGCTGACCTGCGGCATCTACGACAGCGTCGGCAGCTTCGCCTATCGCGTGGGCCTGCCGGCCAAGAGCGGGGTCGGCGGGGGGATCGTGGCGATCGTCCCCGGCAAGGCCGCGATCGCGGTCTGGTCGCCGGAACTCGACCGCTTCGGCACCTCAGTGGTGGGCGCCGCGGCCCTGGAGCGCTTCAGCCAGCTGACCAACTGCTCGGTGCTTTAAAAGCTTCACGCAGCCCATGGCCGCCGCCCGCGTTAGGCCTTGGCCGGCGGCTCCTCGCCGGCCCGACCGGTGGAGAGGCGAGATGGGTATCTTCAGCAACATCATGGGCAAGATCTTCGGCCACAAGCCCCAGGCCGCGCCGGCGCCGAGCCCCGCGCCCGCCGCCCCTGCGCCCGCCCCGACCGCCGTGGCCGTGGCGCCCGCCGCCGAGCCGCCGCCGGTGGTGGACGTGGCCGCCATGCTCGACGACATGGCCGCCGCCGCGCCGCAGAAACTGGACTGGCGTCATTCGATCGTCGACCTGATGAAGCTGGTCGGCATGGAATCCAGCCTGGCCGAGCGCAAGGAACTGGCGGAGGAGCTGGGCTACGGCGGCGACAAGTCCGACACCGCGGCCATGAACATCTGGCTGCACAAGCAGGTGATCAGGAAGCTGTCGGAGAACGGCGGCAAGGTTCCGGCCGAGCTGCTGGACTAGTCTCCGGACCCGAGCCCGCTCCGTCGGGAAGGTTTGCGCCAGATCAAGGTCGGCTCCGTCTCGTCGCGCCAAGCTTGGCCGTCACAGACAGACGGAGCTCGCCATGACGCCCTTCCTGACCCTCGTCCTCTTCGCGTTCGTCGCCTTCATGGGCGCGCTGGCCATCGGCCAGATCGCGACCGCCATGGCGGAGAAGAAGTAGAGGCTTGTCTCAAAAGGTGTCACCCCGGAAGCTCCGCAGGGACCGCCCGGGACGACATCGTATGGAGCGCCCCTACTCGTCCTCGTAGCCCACGCCCGTGAGGTAGAGGCCGTCGGCGGGGGCCACGGGGCCGCACGCCTTGCGGTCGCGGGCCTCCAGGGCGGCGCGCACGTCGTCGGCGGTCCAGCGGCCGGCGCCGACCTCGACCAGGGTGCCGGTCATCGACCGCACCTGGCGGTGCAGGAACGAACGGGCCTCGAACACCAGATGGACTTCGTCCCCAGCCCGCAACACGCGGGCGACGTCGAGGGTCTTCACGGGCGACTTGGACTGGCAATGCATGTCGCGGAAGGTGGTGAAGTCGTGCAGTCCGACCAGGGCCTGGGCGGCCGCATGCATGGCGTCGGCGTCCAGCTCCTTCTTCATGTGCCAGACCTTGCCCTTGTCCAGGGCCGGCGGGGCGCGGCGGTTGAGGATGCGGTAGAGGTAGCGCCGCTCGTTGGCCGAAAAGCGGGCGTGCCACCCCTCCGGCGCGGCCGAGGCGTCCAGCACGCTGACGGCCTCGCGCGTCAGGTGGGCGTTGAGGGCGTTCATCACCGTCTGGGCCGGCCAGTCGCGCTCGAGGTCGACATGCACCACCTGGCCGGTGGCGTGGACGCCGGTGTCGGTGCGGCCGGCGGCGGCGACGCGGATGTCCTGGCCGCTGAACGCCTTGACCGCCGCCTCCAGCGCGCCCTGCACCGAGGGCTGGTCGGCCTGGGCCTGGAAGCCATTGTAGGGCCGGCCGTCGTATTCGATCAGAAGGCGGTAGCGGGGCATCAGGCCAGCGTCGTTCCGGCGGCGATGGGGAAGCCGCGCGTGAAGACCTCGGCGTCCTGGGCCCCCTTGCCCTCGCGCTGGGCCTTGAGCAGACGCACCGAGCCCTCGCCGCAGGCGATCAGCAGGTTATCATCCAGCGCCGCGCCGGCCGCGCCGCCGGCGTCCTCGACGCGGCTCAGCAAGGCCTTCACCCGCACCGGCCCCCTGTCGGACGGGGCCTCGAACCAGGCGCCGGGAAACGGGGAGAGGCCGCGGATGTGGCGGTCGACCTCGGCGGCCGGACGGGTCCAGTCGATGCGGGCCTCGGCCGACTTGATCTTCTTGGCGTAGGTGACCCCTTCTTCGGCCTGGGGCGTCTCGACCGCCGCGCCACGCTCGATGGCGGCCAGGGCCACGGGCAGGATGCGGGAACCGACGGCGGCCAGCTTGTCGTGCAGCGAGCCGGCGGTGTCGAGCGCGTCGATCGGCACCTGCTGGCCCATCAGCACCGGCCCCTCGTCCAGGCCCTCGCTCATGCGCATGACCTGGACGCCGGTGACGGCGTCGCCGGCCATGATCGCGCGCTGGATGGGCGCGGCCCCTCGCCAGCGCGGCAGCAGGCTGGCGTGCAGGTTGAAGCAGCCCAGGCGCGGCGCCTCCAGCACCTCGCGCACCAGGATCTGGCCGAAGGCGACGACGACGGCGGCGTCGAGGTCCAGGGCCTTGAAGGCCTCGATCTCCTCGGGGGTCTTCATCGAGACGGGGGTGCGGACCGGCAGGCCCAGGGTCTCGGCGAAGGCGTGGACGGGCGAAGGCTTGAGGTCCTGGCCGCGCCCGCGCGGGGCCGGCGGCTGGGAATAGACGCAGACGATCTCATGGCCGGCCGAGACCAGTTCGGCCAGGCAGGCGACGGAGAATTCGGGGGTTCCGAGGAAGGCGAGACGCATGCCGCAGGGTTTAGACGCCCGGACGCGCCGGGGAAAGCGTCAGCGGAACCGGGGCCGTGAAAGCATCGTTGTAGGAGCAAGCCCAAACGGAGGATACGCCATGCGCTCCATCGCCCTGATCGCCGCCGCCGGCCTCGCAGCCCTGTCGATGGCCGCCTGCTCGGAGAAGCACGCCACCGAGATCAAGGAAGGCGCCAAGGCGGCCGGCTCAGACATCAAGGACGCCGCCAGCAACATCGCCAACGATCCCGACGTGAAGGAAGCCGGCGCGGCGCTGAAGGAAAGCACCAAGGAGGCCGCCGCCGACGCCAAGGACGCCGCCGGCAAGGCGCTGGACAAGGCTCAGGAAGCCGGCGCCAAGGCGGGCGAGAAGACCAAGGAGGTCGCCGCCGACGCCAATCGCGACGCCAAGGCGGCCGGCCAGGAGGCGCGGGAAAAGGTGCACAAGGCGACGGAATAGGATCGGGGGCGGGAAGGCCCCTTCAGTCGCTACGCGAGAGCTCCCCCAAAGGGGAGCTCCTGCGACGAGATCCGGAGGACCGGAGCCCCCTTAAGCCGCGCGGCGCGCCTTCTTCACCTTGGTGATGGCGCGGTCGCGCTTCAGGCGCGAGAGGTGGTCGATGAAGAGCACGCCCTTCAGATGGTCCATCTCGTGCTGGATGCAGACGGCGAACAGGCCCTCGGCCTCCTCCTCGACAGGCTGGCCGTTGTAGTCGAGATAGGTCAGCTTCACGCGGGCCGGGCGTTCGACGGCGTCGTAGACCTCGGGCACCGACAGGCAGCCTTCCTCGTACGAGAACAGCTCCTCCGATTCCCAGGTGATCTTCGGATTGACGAAATAGCGCGGAGCCGGTTCCTCGCCCTCGCGGGCCAGATCCATCACGATCACGTTGACCAGCTCGCCCACCTGCACGGCGGCCAGGCCGATGCCGGGGGCGTCGTACATGGTCTCCAGCATGTCGTCCATCAGGGCGCGCAGGGCGTCGTCGACGGCCGGAACGTCCTTGGAGACCTGCTTGAGGATCGCCAGGTCGGCGCTGTTGTCTACGGTGAGGATGCGACGGATAGCCATGATCCCACTCAGGTAGTGGGGTCATTTCCGAGCGTCAAGGTCGGGCTTTCGGGGTGCGGCGTTTGGAGCCGTCAGCCCTGGGCGGCCAGGGCGAGGAAATTCCAGGCCAGCCAGCCTGCGCCGGCCAGGATCGCGATCGCCGGGGCGGCCAGGCCCTTGCGCCGCTGGCGCAGGAAGCGCTCGAACCGTTCGGGATCGGCCGCGCGCTCGATCCGGGCCGCGCCATACGACTTGCTGACCAGCACCCCGGTACGCCGGGCGTTAAGGAGGGCGCCGCCCTGCCGGACCAACATGATGAGACCCGCGATGATGGCGGCGAAACCGGCGATGAACCACATGGGCTCAACTTAAGGTCAAGCTTTGGGCAGCGCAACCGCCTCGTCCGGCATGGCCAGCTTGACCAGCGGGCGCACGGCCTGCTCGACCGGGGCCAGCTCGGCGATCTCCTTGCCCTCGTGGTCGACCGACAGGTCCTCGAAGCGGCGGGCCTGGGTCAGGACCTGGCTCTCCAGCGAGCCGACGAACTGGTTGTAGCGCGACACGGCCGCCTCCAGCGCCTTGCCCACCGAACCGGCGTGGGCGCCCATGACGGCGATGCGCTTGTAGAGCTCGCGGCCCACGGCGACGATGTTGGCGGCGTTCTTGGCCTGGTCCTCGGCGCGCCAGCCGTAGGCGACGGCCTTGCACAGGGCGAAGAGGGTCGTGGGCGTGACCAGAAGGACGCGGCGGTCCATGGCCTCGGTCATCAGGTCGGGCAGGCGCTCCAGCGCTGCGGCCAGGAAGCCGTCGCCAGGCACGAACATGGCCACGAAGTCCGGCGAACCCTCGCCGGCGAACTGGTCCCAGTAGGCCTTGGCCGACAGGCCCTGCATGTGGGCCTTCACGCTGGCGGCGTGGCGCATCAGGGCGGCCTCGCGCAGGTGCTCCTCGGTCGCCTCCTGGGCCTCGAGGAAGGCGTTGAGCGAGCACTTGGCGTCGATCACGAACACCCCGCCGCCGGGCATGCGCACCTTCACGTCGGGGCGGCGGCGGCCCTCCTCGCTTTCGACGCTGAACTGCTCCTCGAAATCGAAGCGCTTGTTCAGCCCGGCGGCCTCCAGCACGTTGCGCAGGGTCTGCTCGCCCCAGCGGCCCTGGACGCCCGCCCCGCGGCGCAGGGCGGCCGACAGCTTCCGGGCCTCGAACTGGGTGGCGACCGAGGCCTCCATCAGGGCGTTGATCTGGGCCTTGAGACCGCCGGTCTCCTCGGCGCGGGCCTTCTCGACGGCGGTGACCTGGGCCTCGAACTTGGCCAGGGTCTCGGCCATGGGCTTGAGCTGGGCCTCAAGCCGCGCCTGGGCCAGGGTCTCGCGGCTGCGGAAGCTTTCCTCGGTGCGCTTGATCAGGGCCTCGGCGACCGTATTGGCCGTCATCGTGGCCATCTTGTCGGCCTGGGCGCGGATCAGTTCGCCCTGGGTCGCGGCCTGGTCCTCCAGAAGCCGCGCCCGCTCGCCCGCCTGGACCAGCTGTTCGTTCAGCTGCCACGAACGGGCCTCGGCGCGGTTGGCGCGGCCCAGGGCCCAGACGGCCACGACGGCGGCGACCACGGCGACGAACGCCAGCACCAGGGCGAGGATCAGGAGCGGATCGGAAAAGTTCATGCTCCGTTCCTAGCCGGAGTCGGCCCTGAACGAAACCCGGCCGACGACGAACGCCGGCCGGGGCGGGACGTCAGGCGTCGCCGTCGGCCAGGTCGGCGATGAGGCCGTTGATCGGCTCGTCGTTGAAGCTGGTGACGTTGTGGCCGGTGTCGACCACGCCGACCTTGGCCTTGTGAGGGGCTTCGACTTCGGCTTCCGGAGCGGGGGTTTCGGGCGTTTCGGACATGTGCGGAGGTCCCTGGCGCGCGCGTTCGGACGACGGTCGTCGAACGCCGCGAGACCAAGCTTGGCACGGCGCCGAGGTGCTGTCAGCGGGGAAGCGGCGCGGTGTCGCGGCGCGCGTCGCGAGCGCCTGGCGAACGGGCGCCGGGCGATGCGGTCAGGCCGGACGGCGGGCGCGGAGAGCCTGGGCGATGGTGCCGTCGTCCAGCCAGTCCAGGTCGCCGCCCACGGGGACGCCCCGGGCCAGCATGGTCACCGACACGCCGGTCGGCGCCAGGCGGTCGGCCAGGTAGTGGGCCGTGGTCTGGCCGTCGACCGTGGCCGGCAGGGCCAGGATCGTCTCGGCGATCTCGCCGCCCGAGACGCGGGACACCAGCTCGCCCACGCGCAACTGCTCGGGACCCACGCCATCCAGGGCCGACAGCAGGCCGCCCAGCACGTGGTAGCGGCCCTTGAACTGGCCGCCGCGCTCCATGGCCCAGACCGAACCGACCTCCTCGACCACGCACAGAAGGCGCGGGTCGCGGGTGGGATCGGCGCAGATCGAGCACGGATCGGACGTGTCCAGCGAGCCGCAGACCGAGCAGGTGCGCACCTTGGCCTGGGCCTCGACCATGGCCGCCGTCAGCGGCCCCAGCAGGGTGTCGCGCTTCTTCAGCAGGGCCAGGGCCGCCCGCCGGCCCGAGCGCGGTCCCAACCCCGGCAGCTTGGACAGCAAGGCGATCAGGCGCTCGATTTCGGGTCCGGCGGAGGCGGCCAAGATCCTAGAACTTCATCCCGGGCAGGCCGCCCATCATGCCGGCCATCGGGCCCATGGCGTCCTGCATCATCTGCTCGCGCTTGGCGTCCAGCTTGCGCTTGGCGTCGGCGTGGGCGGCCACGATCAGGTCGGCGATCACCTCGCCCTCGCCGGGCTGCAGCAGGCTGTCGTCGACGGTGACCTTGGTCAGGTCGCCGGCGCCGTTGAGGCTGAGGGTCAGCATGCCGCCGCCCACCGAGCTCTCGACGGTGACTTCGGCCAGGCGCGCCTGGGCGTCGGCCAGTTTCTGCTGCATGGCCTGGGCCTGCTTCATCAGGCCGCCGAGGTCTTTCATGGGTTCGAACTCCAGAGAATGGCCGGGAGCGGTCGAGGCCGCTTCCCGGAGACGGCGAATATAGGACGCCTAGAGGTCTTCGGCCTCGTCCGGCTCGATCGGCGGCGCCTCGGGCGTCATGATCTTGCGGACCTCGACGATCTCGGCGCCCGGGAAGGCGTCCAGCACCGAGGCCACGAAGGGGTCGGACTTGATGGCCGCCATCTCCTCGCGCTCCTCGCGCTTCTGGCGCTCCATCAGGCTCTCGGCCCCGCCGCCGCCCTCGGCGGCGACCAGCCAGGGCTGGCCGGTCCATTCCTTGAGCGCCCGCACCAGACGACCGGCCAGATTGCCAGGCGCGCCGGGGGCGGCCTCGAAGGTGATCGCGCCGGGGCGGAAGCTGATGGGGCGCACATATTGCTCGACGTCGAGACGCAGGCCGATGTCGCGCTTCTCGGCGATCAGCTTCATGACGTCGTCGAACGAGGCCAGCACGGGCGCGCCCGGGGCCATGGCCGGCGAGGCCATGGTGCGGGCCTGGGCCGTCGCACCGCCGCTCATGCCGCCGCCGCCCATGGGCGCGCCGCCGCCGCCGCCGGGACCGCCGCCGGCGGGCTGACCGTCGCGCAGGGCCTTCAGCGCCTCTTCCGGACCGGGCAGGTCGGCGGCGTAGCACAGGCGGATGATGGCCATCTCGGCCGCCGCCATGGCGTCGGGCGCGCGGCGCACCTCGTCATGGGCCTTCAGCAGCATCTGCCACAGGCGGGCCAGCGTGCCGGGCGAGGTCTGGGCGCCGATCGAGGTCAGGCGCGCGGCCTGCTCCTTGGGCATGGACAGGGCGTCCGGCCCCAGGGCCTTGGCCACCGAGGCGGCGTGGCAGTGATCCAGCAGGTCCAGCATGACCACGGCGGGGTCGGCGCCGAAACCCCAAAGGGCGCGGAAACCGGTCAAAGCCTCGCCTGGCTTGCCGCTCATGACGTTCTCGAACAGGGCGATCGTCTGGCCGCGGTCGGCCAGGCCCAGCATGTCGCGCACCAGGGCGGCGGTGACGGGGGCCCCGCGCTCGCCCTGGACGATGGCCTGGTCCAGCAGCGACAGGCCGTCGCGCACCGAACCCTCGGCGGCGCGGGCGATCAGGGCCAGGCCGTCCTCCTCGACCTTGGCCCCTTCCTTCGCGGCGATCTTGCCGAAGTGCTTGACCAGAACGTCGGGCTCGACCCGACGCAGGTCGAACCGCTGGGTGCGCGACAGGATCGTCACCGGCACCTTGCGGATCTCGGTGGTGGCGAAGATGAACTTGGCGTGCGGCGGCGGCTCTTCCAGCGTCTTCAGCAGGGCGTTGAACGCCGCCGTCGACAGCATGTGCACTTCGTCGATGATGTAGACCTTGTAGCGCGCCTCGACCGGGGCGTAGCGCACCCCGTCCAGCAGCTCGCGCATCTCGTCGACCTTGGTGCGGGAGGCGGCGTCGAGCTCCAGCACGTCCATGTGCCGCCCCTCGATGATGGCGCGGCAGTGGTAGCCTTCGGTGGTCAGGTCGACCGAGGGGCCCTTGACGGTGTCGGTCTCGTAGTTGAGCGCGCGGGCCAGCAGGCGCGCGGTCGTGGTCTTGCCCACCCCGCGGACGCCCGTGAGCATGAAGGCGTGGGCGATGCGGCCGGTCGAGAAGGCGTTGGCCAGGGTGCGGACCATGGCCTCCTGGCCGATCAGGTCCTCGAAGGTGCGCGGGCGGTACTTCCGCGCCAGCACGGTGTAGGCGGCGTCAGGATCCGCCGGCGGCTCGGGCGCGGTCACGGGCGTCGCAACCGGCGCGGCGACGGGCGGCGGCGCGGGCGCGTCGCCGAAGATGTCGCTGGTGTTCTCGTCCCGCTCGGCGGGCTCCTGGTCCCACGGCGGCGCGGAATCGGTCGTGAGGTCGTCGTGGTCGGCCATGGAGCGGAGTGTAGTGGCCCGGAGCGCCCAGCAAAAGGCTCGGCCCGCATCCGGCGGCCATCTGCTGACAGATTTTCGGGATAGGTGGAGACCGAACGACGACCCGAAGGGAAACTCGTTGTGGCTGCTGCCTCTCGGCCCTGACCAGATTGGCGAGCGCTTCGCCCGTCGCCGATCTCCGAGGGGCTATATCGCGGGTCGCGGCCGACAATGCAAGACGGTGCGGCGTCGTGACGACTCTTCGTCGGCAATGCTAGAGATTCGCCATGGCCCTATCGATCATCACCAACACCTTCGCCGGCAACCCGCTGGACCGCGCCAGCGAGCGGCGCGGCGACGAAGCCTGGCTGGCCGAAAAGGCCGACGATCCCCATTCGCTGGCCGTGGCCATCTGGAACGGCAAGGCCCTGGTCGAGGACGTTCCGCCGCCCGCCGACGCCGAGGACGGCAAGCCGGGCGTGCAGATCGCGTACCTGCGCGCCGACATGGCCAAGGACCTGGCCGGCACGCCCGAGCGGCTGCTGTTCATGGGTCTCTGGAAGGACATCGCCGTCTTCGCCGTCGATCTGGAGGGCGGGGCTGATCCGGCCGAGGGCCCCTTGCAGGGCCTGGGTCGGTTCGAGGAGCTCCGCGGCGTGGCCCCCGCCCTGCCCCCGCCGGACGCCGGCATCCTGGCCACGGCCAAGTCGATGTTCGAATGGCGGCGCAAGCACCGCTGGTGCAGCAACTGCGGCCAGGAGAGCCGGGTGATCGACGGGGGCTGGAAACGCGAGTGCCCCGCCTGCCAGGCCGAGCACTTCCCGCGCACCGACCCGGTGGCGATCATGCTGGCCCTGAACGAGGGCAAGTGCCTGCTGGGCCGCCAGGCCGCATGGCCGCCCGGCATGTACTCGGCCCTGGCCGGCTTCGTGGAGCCGGGCGAGACGATCGAGGAGGCCTGCGCCCGCGAGCTGATGGAGGAGGCCGGCCTGACCGCCACGGCCGTTCGCTACCACTCAAGCCAACCCTGGCCCTGGCCCTCGTCGCTGATGATGGGGCTGATCGCCGACGTCGACAGCCAGGTGGCCGCGCCGGACCAGACCGAGCTGGAGGCCGTGCGCTGGTTCACCAAGGCCGAGGCGCGGGCCCTGATCCGGGGCGAGATGGAGGGCTTCTTCGCTCCCCCGCCCCTGGCGATCGCCCACCAGCTGATCAAGGCCTGGGCCGAGGACGAATAGGGCGCTCGTGGCCCGCCGCGCATAGCGGGCCGGCCGGACGGGGCTCTAGGCTGGCGGCTTTCGCGCAAGCGGCCTCCAGGGAGCTCCCCATGTCCTCCACGATCGCCTCCGAACGCGCCTTGCTGTCCTTCGACGAGTTCCAGCTGGTCGAGGCCACGCGCCACCCCGCCGTCTCGCGCCTGTCGGCCCGCGAGCTGAAGGCCCGCCAGATCGAGCTGCGCGGCCTGCACGACAAGGCCCGCACCGTCTCGCGCCGCAAGCGGCGGGAGGCCAAGGGCCGGTCCGAACCGCGCGCGGCCGGCGGCGAGGAGTCCCACGTGCGCCGCCGCAAGCAGGTGTTCGCCCAGGCGCTCAAGCGCGTGAACCGCGAGCTGCGGCGCGCCGAGAAGGCCGAGGCGACCAACGCCACCGTCGCCGGCGCCCGCCGGGCCCTGGAGCTGAAGCGCGAAAGTCGCGGCGCGCGCCATCCCTCGGCGGGACGCACCGCCAGCCAGGGCATGCGCTCCAAGCCCAGCGGCCGCGACACCGTGGAGATGAACCGCGCCGAAATCGGCCGGGTTTCCCAGGCGACCAAGGTCGCCCAGGCGCGAAAGGATGGGTAGCTACCCCGCCCCGCCCAGCAGGATCACCAGCTCGCGCACCACCATGATCGCCAGCACGATGGTCGCGGCCGAGAACAGGGCGAAGCGCAGCAGCACGATGTTGATGGTGGCCTGGACCAGGCTGTGCAGAACGCGCAGGACCACATAGGCCCAGGCCAGATGGACCGCCACAGGCTCGGCATGGCCGGCGACCTGGATGGCCAGGGCGGCGGCGTAGAAGATCGTCGGCTGCTCCATCAGGTGGTTGTAGTTGTCGGCCGCCTGGCGGGCCGGCGCGGGCAGGACGTTCAGGCTGCCGGGAAAGGCCGCGTCCTGCGGCTTGATCCCGGCCTTGCCCATGGCGGGCATGCGCCGGGCGTACATCCACAGCCACATGACCAGCGACCAGGCCACCAGCCCCATCACCGGCGCGATCAGAGTGTTCGTCATCGTCCCTCCCCAGACGTTTCCAGACGCTTTTCTCCGGGATCCAGGCATGGCCGTTCCCGGGGCGGGAACCAGCTAGACAGGGAACGGCGTTATGGCAAAGCCTCCCCCTGCGTCAGGACGCCGAAGGCTTGCACGATCCTGGCGACTTGCGGCCGCGCCCTCGCGAGGACCCGGTCGCGATCCCATTTCCTCCAGGTTCCGATTTCCCCGACGTTCCGATCGAAGGATGGAGTTCCCCCATGAGCAGCACACCCTCGGCCGCGGCCTCCGGCCGGTTCTCGATCGGCGGCGACCTGGAGGTCAACCGCCTGGGGTTCGGCGCCATGCGCATCACCGGCCCGGGGATATGGGGCGAGCCCGAAGACCGCGAGGAAGCCCTGCGGGTGCTGCGCCGCCTGCCAGCCCTGGGCGTGGACTTCGTCGACACCGCCGACAGCTACGGCCCCTTCGTCAGCGAGGACCTGATCGCCGAGGCCCTGGCGCCCTACGGCCGCACGGTCGTCGCGACCAAGGGCGGCCTGACCCGCACCGGACCGGGCGTGTGGCCCCCGGTGGGCCGGCCGGAATATCTTCGCCAGTGCGTTCTGATGAGCCTGCGGCGGCTGAAACTGGAGCGCATCGACCTGTGGCAGCTGCACCGCATCGACGCCAAGGTCCCCCGCGACGAGCAGTTCGGCGTGATCGCCGACATGCAGAAGGAGGGCCTGATCCGCCATGCAGGCCTCAGCCAGGTCAGCGTCGAGGAGATCGAGGCAGCCCGGAAAGCCTTCCCCGTCGCCACGGTGCAGAACCTCTACAACCTGACCAACCGCGCCAGCGAGGACGTGCTGGACTATTGCCAGGCCCACGGCATCGGCTTCATCCCCTGGTATCCGCTGGCCTCGGGCGACCTGGCCAAGCCCGGCGGCGTGCTGGACGGCATCGCCCGCGAGCTGGAGGCCACGCCCAGCCAGGTGGCCCTGGCCTGGGTGCTGAAGCGCAGCCCGGTGATGCTCCCCATCCCCGGCACCGGCAAGGTCAGACACCTGGAGGAGAACATCCGCGCGGCGGAGCTTGCGCTGACCGACGCGCAGTTCGCGGCGCTGGACGCGGCGGCCCGGGCGGCGTGACGGATGCTCCCCCTTAGGGGGAGGCTTTCCAAGTCACACCCGGTCGCGGAACGGGTCCGCCGGGTACACCCCCAGGATCTCGAACTTCTCCGAGAAGAACTTCAGCTCGTCGAACGCCAGGGCCAGGCTGCGGTCCTCGGGGCGGCCGTCGACCTCGGCGTAGAAGAAGGTGGCCGTGAAGGCGCCGCCCTCCATGTAGCTTTCCAGCTTGGTCATGTTGACGCCGTTGGTCGCGAAACCTCCCAGCGCCTTGTAGAGGGCGGCCGGCAGGTTGCGGACCTTGAACACGAAGCTGGTCACGCAGCGGTGGGTGAACGGCGGCGGCTCGGGCGACTTGTCGGCCGTCATGACCAGGAAGCGCGTGGTGTTGTTGCGCTCGTCCTCGATGTCGCGGGCCAGGATGTCCAGGCCATAGATCTCGGCGGCCAGAGCCGGGGCCACGGCGGCGCGGGTGGGATCGGGCTTGAGGGCCAGGGCCTTGGCCGCGCCCGCCGTGTCGCCCGCGCTCTCGTGCGCCAGACCCAGCTTCTTGAGGCTGTGCCGGCACTGGCTCAGCGCGATCGGCATGGACATGGCGATCTTCACCTGGTCCAGCTTCACGCCCTTGTTGGCCATCAGCTGGAAGCGGATGGGCTTGAAGCGCTCGCCGATGATCTTCAGGCCCGAGGCCGGCAGCAGGTGGTGGACGTCGGCCACGCGCCCGGCGATCGAGTTCTCGATCGGAATCATGCCCAGCTGGCAGGCGCCGGACTTGATGGCCTCGAACGCCTCCTCGAACGTGGCGCAGGGCACGGCTTCGTAGTCGGGGAAGTAGGTGCGGCAGGCCTCGTGGCTGTTGGCGCCGGGCTCGCCCTGGAAGGCGATCTTCTTGAGGATGCTCATGCTTGCTTCCCGGCGTGCTGGCGCGCCGCTTCGAGGTCGGAGGGGTTGTCGACGGAGATCGGGGCGTCGGCCGCCACGGCGGCGCGGAGGATCAGGCCCAGCTCCATGGCCCGCAGCTGCTCCAGCTTCTCGCGCTTCTCCAGCGGCGAGGGCGGGGCGGCGTTGAAGTCGAGCAGGGCCTGGCGGCGGTAGCCGTAGATGCCGACGTGGCGCCACACCGGCGCGTCGCCGTAGAGGGTGGAGCGGGTGAAGTAGAGCGCCCGGCCCGACAGACCGTCGGCCTCCATGGCCAGCACCGCCTTGACCACGTCGGGATTGGCGCGGTCGGCGATCGAGGCCTCGGGCGCGACGACGGTGGCGATGTCGCAGTCGGGATGAGCCGCCAACAGGTCGGCGCAGGCCGACAGGACCGAGGGCTGGACGAAGGGCATGTCGCCCTGGAGGTTGATGACCACGTCGTGGCGCCCTTCCGGGTCCAGCGAATCGAGAGCGGCCAGGATGCGGTCAGAACCCGACGGCAGGGCCGGGTCGGTCAGCACCGCCTGGCCGCCCGCGGCGCGCACGGCCTCGACGATTTCCGGGTCGCCCGCCGCCACCGCCACGGGGCCGATCCCGGCGGCCTGGGCCTGGCGAAACACCCGCACGATCATCGGAACGCCGCCGATATCGGCCAGCGGCTTGCCGGGAAGACGGGTGGCCGCCATGCGGGCCGGGATGAGGACGATCGGGGTCATGCGGACGTCACTGGTGAAGGCGATGCGGGCAAAACCGCTGCTGCCCGGTTGCGCACCGGGCGGTAGCGTGTAAGAGACGCGAGCGCAACATGGAGCGCGCGGGGGGGAAAACTTCCGCTCGTGGATATCGGGTCTGTCGCGAGGCGGCCCCCAAGAGGCTGGTAAGGCTTTAGATGAGCGACCTGACGTTCAATAAGATCGCTGGCGGCGTGCTGCTGACCGGCCTGATCATCTTCGGTCTCCGGGAAGCGTCCGACATCGTGTTCGCCAAGCACGAAATCGAAAAGCCCGGCTACGAGATCGCCGTGGCCGAAGAGGCCGGCGAAGGCGGCGCCGCCGCCGAGGTCGCGCCCGACTGGGGCAGCGTCCTGACCCCCGCCAATGTCGAGGCCGGCAAGGCCGTCGCGGCCAAGTGCGCCTCGTGCCACAACTTCACCCCGGAAAACCACACGGGCCCCGGCCTGTTCGGCGTGGTCGGCCGCAAGCCCGGCACCCATCCGGGCTTCGCCTACTCGGCCGGCATGGTCGAGTTCGGCGGCAAGCACCCGGTGTGGGACTACGACAACCTCGACACCTTCCTGAAGGCTCCGCAAAAGGACGTGGCCGGCACGAAGATGACGTTCGTGGGCCTGAAGAAGCAGGAAGACCGGATCGCCATGATCGCCTACCTGCACAGCCTGGGCTCGACCCTGCCGATCCCGGCGCCCAAGCCCGCCGGCGCGGCTCCCGCCGCCGAAGGCGCGGCGGCCCCGGCGCAAGGCGCGCCCGCCGCCGGCGCTCCGGCCACCCCGGCTCCGGCCGCGGCGCCCGCCAAGCCCTGATCGGCTGGACCATCACCGACATCGAGGCCGCGAAGCATCCGCTTCGCGGCCTTTTTATTGATCAGCCCGAACCTTTGCAGGCGCGGTCGAAGCGCCCTCAGCAAAGCTGGCCTTGCCGTCATTTCCTATTCCATGAGTAGGATAAGCCAACGCTGATCTAACGTTGGATCCCGATGACGCCTCGCCTTCTCGCCGTTCCCGTGGCCGCCGCCCTGGCCGCGCTCTCCCTGGCCACTCCTTTGCACGCGACCGCCGCCGTCAAGGCGCCCCAGGTGGCGCTGAAGTCGCTGGCCGACCTGCCGACCCCGCCCTATCCCTACGACGAGAAGGCCGACGCCGAGGCCGACGTGGCCGCCGCGCTCAAGCGCGCCAAGAAGGCCCACAAGCTCACCCTGATCGACTTTGGCGGCAACTGGTGCCCCGATTGCCGCATCTTCGCGGGCGTCATCGAGCAGCCCGACGTCAAGCGCTGGGTCGACAAGCACTACGAGGTCGTGACGGTGAATGTGGGCCGCTACGACAAGAACATGCAGATCCCCGCCCGTTACGGCGTGGACAAGCTGAAGGGCGTGCCCAGCTTCCTGGTCGTGGACGGCAATGGCAAGCTGGTCAACGAAGGCGCCTTCTTCGCCCTGACCGACGCCCGCCACATGACGCCCCAGTCGATCGTCGACTGGCTGGCGCAGTGGCCGAAGTAGGGCGGCCGAAGTAGCGCCGCCGACCTAAGGCCGCCGCCACCCGGTGACGGGGCCTCCTCCCGCCGCGGCGATCCGGGCGATCGCCGCGTCCAGGGGCTCGGTCGCCACGGCCATGTGATGGGCGTTGGCGTGGAGGATCGTGTTCTCGTCCAGCAGCAAGGCCACGTGGCCGCGCCAGAACACCAGGTCGCCGCGCCGCCGCTCGGCCTCGTCCACCGGTGCGAAGAAGGCCAGTTGCATGTCGGTGTCGCGCGGGACGGCGCGGCCGCAGGCGGCCAGGGCCTGCTGAACCAGGCCCGAGCAGTCCAGGCCCGTCGATTCCCGCCCGCCCCACTGGTAGGCCGCGCCCAGATAGTCCAGGGCGGCCGCGACCGGGTCGGCCGCCGTCAGACCGACCGGCGCCAGGTGGGCGGCGATGAACCAGCCGGTCCCTTCCCCGCGCGCGAAACGTCCCTCGGCAGCCTCGATCGCCGTCAGGGCGCCGCGCGAATAGAGACCGACGGGCCGCGACTTGATGTCGGGTTCGGCGAAGGCGTAGGTGCGGATGGCCGCCACCTGGTGGGTGGGCGGCGCGCCCGGCGCGGCCAGGTCGTCGACCGCCACGTAACCCACATAGCCGTCGCGCGCAGCCTGGCCCCAGGCGAAGCCGTCCTTGACCTCCAGCACCCGGAACCGCTCGCCGAACAGCAGCTGGTCCCATTGCTCGGCCAGCGGATGGGGCGACTTGCGCAGAGCGGCCGCGGGGACGGCGACCTGGCGCACGGCCGGCGCCGCGTAGCGCTCGGCGGCGACCACGCCCTGCAGGTCGAGGTCGGCCAGGTCGGGCCGGGCCAGGGTCAGGCGGGGATCGCTCACGCGCGGCCCTCGCCGCCGAACCGGGCCTTGAGCATGGCGTAGAGCCCCCGGATCACCTGGGCCTCGCCGCCGCTGGAATGGCCAGGGCGGCCCTTGGGATTCCACGCGAAGATGTCGAAGTGGACCCACGAGCCGGTCGTGGGCGCAAAGCGCTGGAGGAACAGGGCCGCCGTCACCGAGCCGGCCTGGGCCCAGGCGTCGGGGTCGTTCTTCAGGTCGGCGATGTCGCTCTCGATCGCCTCGCGGTAGCCGTCCCACAGGGGCAGGCGCCAGACGGGGTCGACCGCCGCGCGGGCGCCTGCCTCGATCTCCAGGGCCAGGTCGTCGTCGGGCGTGTAGAACGGGATCACCTGCGGGCCCAGGGCCACGCGCGCCGCGCCCGTCAGGGTGGCCATGTCGATGGTCAGGACCGGCTCCAGCTCGGCCGCGCGGGCCAGGGCGTCGGCCAGGATCAGGCGCCCCTCGGCGTCGGTGTTGCCGACCTCGACGGTCAGGCCGGCTCGGGTGTCCAGCACGTCGCCCGGCCGCATGGCGTCGCCGGCGATGGCGTTCTCGACTGCGGGAACCAGGACGGTCAGGGCCACCGGCAGGCCGGCGGCCATCACCATGCGCCCCAGGGCCAGGGCGTGGGCGGCGCCGCCCATGTCCTTCTTCATCAGCCGCATGCCGGCGGAGGGCTTGATGTCGAGACCGCCGGTGTCGAACACCACCCCCTTGCCGACGATGGCCAGGCGAGGGTGAGACGGGTCGCCCCAGGTGATCTCGATCATGCGCGGCGCGCGGGCCGGCACGGCGGCGCGGCCCACGGCGTGGACAGCCGGATAGTTGGCCGCCAGCAGGTCGTCGCCCACCACGACGGCGAAAGCCGCGCCGTACTGTTCGGCGATCTCGCGCGCGATGGTCTCGATCTGCAGCGGCCCCATGTCGTTGGCCGGGGTGTTGACCATGTCGCGCGCCAGGGCGCAGGCGTGGGCCAGGGCGCGGACCTCGGCCAGATCGGCCCCCTCGGGCGCGACCAGTCGTCGCGGCTCTTCCGCGCCGCGCTTGCGGTAGCGGTCGAAACGATAGGCGCCCAGGGCGAAGGCAAGGGCCACCTGGGTGGGATCCAGGCCGTCAGGCGTCGCGGCCAGGCGGAAGTCGCCGGCGGGCAGCTGGCCCGGCAAGGCGCGGAACACCGAGGCGTCGGGCCGCTCGCCCAGGCCCAGCAGCACGCGGTCCACGGCCCCTTGCGGCGTAGGCAGTACGAGCACCTGGCCGGCCTTGGCCTTGAACCCTTCCAGCGTCACGAAGCCCTTCACAAAGCTGGGCCGCGCCTCGACGAAGGCGGCCAGTTCGGCCTCGTGCAGGCAGTGGATCGGGGTGGGAGCCCCGTCCTCGGCCGTGCGGTGGGAAGGGTCGATGATCGGTTCCGACATGGGCGCGCCCCGGGAAGGGTGAAAATTATGCTTAACGATTCCTTGAGGGCCGCGCGCGAGGATGCGCACGCCGTCGGGAGTCCCTTCTCATGTGTCGCAACCGCGCCCTCCTCGCAACCGTTCTCGCCCCCGCCTTGCTGCTGGGCGTCGCCGCGCACGCGGGCGACAAGCGCGAGGCCAAGGTCGCGGCGGCCTCGCGCGCCGCCGCCCCCGCGCCCCCCGTCGCGCCGCGCAAGGCCTCGGCCGAGCAGCGCGCAGCCGCCCAGCGCCTGGATCCCCTGGCGCGCGCCGCCTTCTGGGCCGGCGAGTTCGACAACGATCCGACCGACCAGCAGGCCGGCGTGGCGCTGTCCCAGGCCCTGCGCGCCCTGGGCCGCTACGACGAGGCGGCCGAAACGGTGGGCCGGGTGCTGATCGCCAATCCCGACAACTACGACGCCCTGATGGAAACCGCCCGCGCCAGCGTCGAGCGCGGCCAGGGCTTCTACGCCATCGAACCGGCCCGCCGGGCCGCCGCCCTCAACCCGCGCGACTGGCGTCCGCAATCGCTGCTGGGCGTGGCGCTGGAGCAGGCCAAGCGCGACGACGAGGCCCTGGCGGCCCATCGCCAGGCCGTGACCCTGGCCCCCAACGAAGCCGCGCCGCTGACCAACCTCGCCATGCACATGGCCGCCAGCGGCGATCTGGCCGGGGCGGAAGCCCAGCTGCGCCGCGCCGCCGCCCTGCCCTCGGCCACCATCCAGGTGCGCCAGAACCTGGCCCTGGTCATAGGACTGCAGGGCCGCCTGGCCGAGGCCGAGAAGCTGGCCCGCCAGGACCTGCCGCCGGAGTCGGTCGACAACAACCTGGCCTGGCTGAGAGCCGCCACCGGCCAGGGCTCGCCCACCCGCTCGTGGAGTGCGGTGAAGGCGGGGGGCTGAGCGCGGTCTGGACTGTCGTCCTAGGCCGCCAACTAGGCCGCGCGCGTCACGCCCGGGACCGCCTCTGCTTCCTCGCCGGTCTGGAAGCGCGAGACCAGATGGCTCAGCTGGTCGGCTTCGCCCGAGAGGTTGTGGCTGGCCGCGTTGGTCTCCTCGACCATGGCCGCGTTCTGCTGGGTGACGGTGTCCATCTGGTTCACCGCGGTGTTGACCTCGTGCAGGCCCGTGGCCTGTTCCTGGGCCGAGGCGGCGATGGTGCGCACCAGGCCGTCTATGCGGGTGACGTGGCCGGCCACGGTCTCCAGCGTCTTGCCCGCGCGCCCCACTAGGTCCACGCCCGCGCCGACCTGCTGGGTCGAGGCGTTGATGAGGGTCTTGATCTCCTTGGCCGCGTCGGCCGAGCGCTGGGCCAGGGCCCGCACTTCCTGCGCCACGACGGCGAAGCCACGGCCGGCGTCGCCGGCGCGAGCCGCCTCGACGCCCGCGTTCAAGGCCAGCAGGTTGGTCTGGAAGGCGATCTCGTCGATCACGCCGATGATCTGGCCGATCTGGCGCGAGGACGCCTCGATGCGGCCCATGGCCTCGACGGCCTGCTCGACCACGACGCTGGACTCCTCGGCCGCCTGGCGGCTTTCCGACACCACCTTGCGAACCTCCTCGGCGCCGGCGGCGGTCTGGCGCACGGTGGCGGTGATCTCGTCCAGGGCCGCGGCGGTCTCCTCCAGCGAGGCGGCCTGCTGCTCGGTGCGGCGGGACAGATCGTCGGCGGCGCTGGTGATCTCGCCCGCTCCGGCGCGCACGGCGCCGGCGCTGTCGACGATGACGCGCATGGTGGTGTTCAGGTCGCTGATGGCGGCGTTGAAGTTGGCGCGCAGGGCCTCGTACTCGGCCGGGAAGCGCTGGTCGATGCGGGTGGCCAGGTTGCCGGCGGCCAGCTGGCCAAGGCTCGCGCCCAGGGCGGCCACCACCTGCTGGCGGGCGGCGTCCTCGGCCATGCGTTCCTCCTCGCGAGCACGGCGTTCGGCCTCGGTGGCGGCCTTCTCGGCCTCCTGCCGCTCGCGCGCCTTCTGGCGATCGAGGATGGCGGTGCGGAACACCTCCACCGACTTGGCCATGGCGCCGATCTCGTCGCCGCGCGCGGCGTAGGGAACGGGCTTTTCGTAGTCGCCCGCAGCCAGGCCGCCCATGTACTGGGTCATCACCTGCACCGGCTTGACGATCCACTGCGAGCCGAACCACAGCAACACGCCCGCCAGGGCCACCAGGCAGAAGGCGGTCAGCAGCATCTGGTTGCGGGCCTTGGCGGCGCCGGCCAGCACGGCCGATTCCGGCGCCTCGACCACCACCCACCAGCGATCGGCCGTGCCGGGCAGGACGATCGGGGCGGTGGCGCGCAGCGTCTTGCCGCCCTGGCCCTTGATGATCTCCTCGGCGTAACCGGCCTGGCCGGCCTTGGCGATCAGGGCCGCCAGGCCGGGATCCTCGACCTTCTTGCCCAGCTTGGACGCGTCGGGATTGGCCACCCACAGGTCGCCGCCGCCGATGACGCTGACATGGCCCTCGCCGAACGGGCGCAACTGGCTGGCGCGGGCCGAAAGGTCAGCCAGCGACAGGTCGGTGGTGACCACGCCGACCGGCTTGCCGTCGCGATGGACCACGGCCGCCACCGAGGTCATCAGGACCTGCTTGCCGTTGACCGGATAGAGATAGGGCGCGGTCAGCAGGGTGCGATCCTCGGCCATCGGCTTGGTGTACCAGGCGTCGATGCCGGCCTCGGCGGTCATGACCAGCTTCTCGGTCTTGACCTTCTTGTCGGGTCCCCAGACGAAGTAGGGCACGAAGCGGCCGCTGGCGTCGGAATAGGGATGGGTGGTGAAGTCCGCGTCGCGCCCGTCCAGACCATTGGCCTCGAACACCGGGGTCATGCCGATGATGTCGGGATTGTTCTGGACCAGGTGGATGAAGACGCGGCCGATCTGGTCGCGGTCGGCGCGGGAGGGGTCGGCGACCAGACTCTCGGCCGTGGCCGCGCCCACCGACGCGTTCTTGATCGCCTGCCCCACTTCCTTGCCGATGCGCTCGCCATAGCCCTCCATGAGGGCCCGGGCCTGTTCGCCGGCCTGGACGCGCGCTTGCGAGCGCATGGTGGTCCAGCCGGCCAGGGTGACCCCCACGCCGGACGCGAGGAGGATGGCGCCGACCGACAGGACAAGGGTCAGGCGCAAGGACAGTTTGGGAAAACGCATCAACGGCACCCCGGAAGAAAGGTTACCGCCAGGCTAGAGCCGACCTGTTACTTGACTGAAAACGACGCCTGGACCTGGGCCCTTAATAGGCGCGACATGGCGTCGCACCCTCCGCGCCTATTTGTGCAGCATCACGTCCTGGATCTTCATGATCGCCGGACCCATGATGACGATGAACAACACCGGCAGGAAGAACAGGATCATCGGCACGGTCAGCTTGGCCGGCAGGGCCGCGGCCTTCTTCTCGGCGGCCGACAGGCGCAGCTCGCGGTTCTCCTTGGCCATCACCCGCAGGGCGTTGCCCAGCGGCGTGCCGTAGCGCTCGGCCTGGATCATGGCGGTGGCCACCGAGCGGATGCCCGGATGGTTGGTGCGGCGCGCCAAGCCCTCGTAGGCCAGGCGGCGTTCGGGCAGATAGCTGAGCTCGGCGGTCAGCAGGCCCAGTTCCTCGGCCAGTTCGATCGACTGCGAGCCGACCTCGGCGCCCACCTTGGCGATGGCGGCCTCGATCGACATGCCGCTTTCCACGCAGATCAGCAGCAGGTCCAAGGCGTCGGGGAAAGCCGCCACGATCGACTCGCGGCGCTTCTGGCTGACGTTCTGGATGTAGAGATTGGGCGCGTAGTAGCCCAGCGCCAGGGCGGCCACGCAGATGGCCATCTTCTGAATGGGCTGCAGGCCGAAGTTGTTGATGAGGAACAGGTAGCCCGCCGCCGCCACCGCGAAGACGAACGGCATGACGAAGCGGAAGAAGTAGAAGGTCGAGACGGGGCGCGGACCGCGGAAGCCGGCCTGGGCCAGCTTGTCGACGACCTTGGGGTCCTCCAGCAGCTTGGAGAGCTGGAGCCGATCGACCACGTTCTTGTACATGCCCTCGTCGGTGTGACGCAGGCTGCCGCCCTTCTGGGACATGGCCTCGCGCGAACGGCGGCGCAGTTCCTCGCGGCGGTTGGCCACCGACTTCAGTCGGCCTTCCAGGTTGCTGCTGCTGAGCGCGGGGGCGGCCAGGGTGATGATGGTGATGAACACCGCGATCGCCAGGCCGGCGGCCAGCAGGTTCGAGGGGTCGGTGAGCAGCTTGATCATCGGCTCCCCCTAGAACTTGAAATTGATCATCTTGCGCATGACCAGGATGCCGATGGTCATCCACACGGCGGCGGCCAGCAGCATCAGGTGACCGCGCGGATCGGTGAACATGGTCTGCATGTAGGTCGGGGCGGTGACCGAGATCATCACGATCACGCCCGGCGGCAAGCTGCCGATGATGAAGGCCGAGGCCACGGCCTCGGCCGACAAGGCCTTGATCTTCTCGGCCATCAGCTTGCGCGAACGCAGTACGGCCGACAGGTTGCCCAGCGCCTCGGCCAGGTTGCCGCCGGTCTTGGCCTGGATCGACAGGACGATGGCGAAGAACCGCAGCTCGGGCGTGGGCATGCGCTCGTACATGCGCTCCAGGGCCTGCTCCATCGACATGCCCATCCCGACGTTCTCGGTGAGGATCCGGAACTCGCCGGCCAGGGGCTCAGGGCACTCCTTGCCGATGATCTTCAGGCAGTCATGGACCGGCAGGCCCGACTTGATGCCGCGCACGATGATGTCGACGGCGTCGGCGAAGGCGCTGGTGAACTTCTTGGTGCGGTTCTTGGCCAGCATGCCCACCACCCAGCGCGGCAGGCCAAGGCCCGCGGCGAAGGCCGCGCCCAGGGCGATCAGCGGCGGCTGACGCAGGACCAGGGGCACGACGGCGGCCACCAGCCCGACCCCGGCGCTGACGATCCAGAACATCCGCACGTTCTCGCCCAGCCCCGCCGCGCGCAGACGCGCGGCGATGGTCAGGCTGGCCTTCTTCTGCTGGCGATCCTGTTCCTTGAGGGTCTTGAGGATCTGCTTGCGGCGGATGTCGGGCGCGCTGGCGGCGGTCTTGGCCCGCGCGGCGTTCTGGCGCTCGGCGCCGGTGATCAGCTGGGCGCGCTTGACGGTCTTGGTCGTGGCCGTGTCGCCGCCCACCAGGACGAAGCCCAGGCAGGCGATGGTGACGAACCCCAGGACGCCGGCGAGGATGAACAGCATCGTCCTACTCCGCCGCGTCGAGGGCTTCGGCCAGTTCGCGCTCCAGGCCGTAGTAGCGGGCGCGATCCCAGAAGCGCGGACGGCCGATGCCGGTCGAGCGGTGCTTGCCCAGCACCTTGCCGTTCTCGTCCTCGCCGCTGATCTCGTAGACGAACAGGTCCTGGGTGACGATCACGTCGCCTTCCAGGCCCACCACCTCGGTGATGTGGGTGATGCGGCGGCTGCCGTCGCGCAGGCGGGCGGCCTGGATGATGACGTCGACCGAGCCGACGATCATCTCCTTGATGGTCTTGGAGGGCAGGCCGTAGCCGCCCATGGTGATCATCGATTCCACCCGGCTGATGGCCTCGCGCGGGCTGTTGGCGTGCAGCGTGCCCATCGAGCCGTCGTGGCCGGTGTTCATGGCCTGGAGGAGGTCGAACGCTTCCGGGCCGCGGACTTCGCCGACGATGATCCGCTCGGGACGCATCCGCAGGCAGTTCTTGACCAGGTCGCGCATGGTCACCGCGCCCTGGCCTTCCAGATTGGGCGGCCGGGTTTCCAGGCGCACCACGTGCGGCTGCTGCAGCTGCAGTTCGGCCGCGTCCTCGCAGGTCACCACCCGTTCGGTGGGGTCGATGAAGGCGGTCATGGTGTTGAGCAGGGTCGTCTTGCCCGAACCGGTACCGCCCGAGATGATGACGTTGCATCGGCACGCGCCGATCACGCCCAGAACCCGCGCCCCTTCCGGACTGACCGACGCGAAGTCGACCAGGTTCTTCATCGTCAGCTTGTCCTTCTTGAACTTCCGGATGGTCAGGGTGGGACCATCCAGGGCCAAGGGCGGGGCGATGACGTTGACGCGCGAGCCGTCGGGCAGGCGGGCGTCGCAGATCGGCGAGCTTTCGTCGACGCGGCGGCCCACCTGGCTGACGATCCGCTGGCAGATGTTCATCAGCTGCAGATTGTCCCGGAAGCGCACGTTGGTCAGCTGGACCTTGCCGCCCACTTCGATGAACACCCGATGCGCGCCGTTGACCATGATATCGGCGATGTCGTCGCGGGCCAGCAGGGGCTCCAGCGGGCCGTAGCCGAGGACGTCGTTGATGATGTCCTGGACCAGATGCTCCTGTTCCGCGACCGACATCGAGACGTTCTTGATCGCCACCAGTTCGGCGACGATGTCACGGATCTCCTCGGCCGCCGCCTTGGTGTCGAGCTGGGCCAGCTGGCTCAGGTCGATGGTGTTGAGCAGGGCGTTGAAGATCGTGGTCTTGGTGGCGTGGTAGTAGTCGCTCTGCTCGCGCACGACCTGGGCGGTCGGGGGGGCGCCCTGGGCGGCGCGCAGCTGGTCCAGGCCGTTGGTCGGGCGCGGACCTGCGGTCTTCGTCGCCGCGGGGGCCGACGCCTCGGCCACGGCGACGCCGGCCGACGGCTCGACCCGCTGAGGACGCGTGGCGATGGCCGGCGCGCCGCTGGACGCGGGCGGCGGCGCGTTCTCGATCCGGACGGCGGCCTGGTCGCGCTTGCCGAACATGCCCCTACTTCTTCTTGAACAGGCTGGAGAGGACCGAGGCCTTCTGGACCACCGGCGCCTCGCGGCGGCTGATCAGTCGGGCCAGGTAGTCGATGCCCTCGGCCGCCTTGGACTTGGGGGCGACCTCGGCGACCATCTGGCCATTGTTGGCGGCCATGCCGAAGGGCTTGGGATCAAAGGGCAGCACCAGCGACGGCGTCAGGCCCAGGGCCTCGCCGAAATCCTTGACCGGGATCTCGGGACGGCCGGGCACGCCCACCTGGTTCAGCACCAGGCGCGGCGGGGCGTCGTTTGGACGGGCCTGGCGGACCAGGTCGACGATGTTCTTGGCGTTGCGCAGGCTGGCCAGGTCCGGCGTGGCCACCACCACCAGGTCGTCGCTGCCGATCAGCACCTGGCGGGTCCAGCGGCTCCAGCTGTGGGGCAGGTCCAGCACCACGAAGGGCGCCGCGCCGCGGATCTTCTGGGTGACCTCCTCGAAGGCCTCCGCGCCGATCTCATAGTCGTCGTCCAGCGTGCCCGGCGCGGCGAACAGCGACAGGCGGTCGCCGCAGCGGACCATCATGCGGTCCATCAGCACCGGATCCAGGCGTTCGGGCTGGGTCAGGGCGTCGAGCACGCCCTGCAGCGGGTCCTGGTTGAAGTCGAGGCCGGCGGTGCCGAACGGCAGGTCCAGGTCGACCATCACGGTGGCGGCCTGCACGCGCTCGGCCATCGACCAGGCGAAGTTGTGGGCCAGGGTCGAGGAGCCCACCCCGCCCTTGGCGCCGACGAAAGCCACCTGGCGGCCGACGAACGGCGCGGACGGATCGGCGTACAGGCTGGAGACCGCGCGGATGATCTGGAGCGGCCCCTGGGGCTGGGTCAGGTACTCGCTGACCCCGCGCCGCATCAGCTCGCGATACAGGGCGATGTCGTTGGTCTGGCCGATGACCACGACCTTGGTGCCCGGGTCGCAGACCTGGGCCAGGCCGTCCAGCAGGGCCAGCATGCGGGGCGCCGGATCGAGGCTCTCGACCAGCACCAGCGAGGGGGTGGACTGGTTCTGGTAGTAGCCGACGGCGGCCTCGAGGCCGCCCGGATGGATCGAGGCGGAGGCGCGGGCCATGCGGCGGTCGGCCGCTGCGGCCTCGACCAGGGCCACGCTCTCGGCGCGGGCGCAGAAGGCGTGGATGGTGATGCGCGGGACCGCGGCCTCGCCCATGTCGGCCTCGGCGGCGGCCAGCAGTTCCTGGGCCAGGGCCTGAGAGGGGCCGGGCTCGATCACCGGCGGAGGGGCCGTGGCTTGCGACGCGGCCGGGGCCGGCGCGGTCATGATCGGCGCGGAGGGCGCGATCGGGGCGAGGGCCGGCGGGATGGCGGCGACGGAAGACGCCGCCGGAGCCAGGTCGACGAACGGCTCGGGGGGCGCCGACTGACGGGCCGGCGGGAAATCGGCGAACGGATCGTCGCCGCCCAGCCCTGCGGCCGGGGCGGAGGTGCGCCAGGGATCGGAGCCGGGCGAGGCGAAGTCGTCGTCGGCGTCGAAGCCCAGGTCGAAGGGATCGTGGTCGGTGGGGCGCGTGGACATCAGTTGACCGCCTTGGAAACGGCGCCGACCGCCTGCTCGTCACGCGCGGACGCGGTCGTTTCGCCCTTGCGGTACTTGTTGATGACCGTATCGCGCCGGCTGGCGCTGGGCGGGGTCTGGTCGCGCGGACGCAGGAGATCTTCGGCGTTGGCCGTTTGCGCGGCCATGTTGGCGGCGACGGCGCAGCCGAAGTTCTCGTAAGCCTGGTTGCCGGCCGTGGCCGTCACGTTCTCCCAGTTCATGCCGCAGCGGGGCACGACCGCCTCGTGGCGCAGGAAACCCACCTTCAGCGGCGCGTTGGGCGCGCTGGTGGCGTCGTAGCCGACGATGCGGACGGCCGAGGCCGGGGCTCCCAGCCCCACCAGCCGGGCGCGGACGAAGCCGGCCATGCGGCCGGCCACGTCGGCCTGGGCCGAGCCCACCGGAGCGCTGACCACGATCTCGCGCGCGCCCAGCTCCAGCCAGCGCTGCAGCAGCGCGTCCAGCGCCTGCTGCTGGTTCAGCGACAGGCCCTCGGCGTGCGGGACCAGCAGGATTTCGTCGGGATGGGCCTCGACCTGCACGCGCTGCTCCCATTTCTGGGTGTCCAGGCGCGGCGTCGTGGCCGGGTCGGGCGCGGTGGAGGCGCAGGCGGCGAGGCCCGTCACGGTCACGGCGGCGGCGGCCATGGCCAGGCGGCGGCGGAGCGAAGGGGCTTGGATAAGGGCTCGCGTCATGGTCCGCGCTCTCAATCGATCACGTAGCCGACCGGGCCCTGGTAGGCGCGGCCCAGGTTGGCGCCCTCGGGCGCCTTGATCACCTTGTTCAGGCGGCCCAGCAGGACCGTGCTCATGTCGCCGGCCACCTGCAGGCCGTCGGCCGGGGTTTGCAGGTTCTGCGGCTTCGTGGCGTCGACGATGTAGGGCGTGATGATGACCACCAGTTCGGTCTCGCCGTTCAGGTAGTCGCGCGAGCGGAACAGCGAGCCCAGGATGGGCAGGCTGGTCATGCCCGGCAGGCTGTCGATGTTCTGCTTGGTCTGCTGCTGCAGCAGGCCCGCGATCATCAGCGACCCGCCCGAAGGCAGCTCGACCGTGGTCTCGGCCCGTCGTACGCTCAGGCCCGGCACGCTGAGGTTGGAGCCGCTGCCGCCGCTGCCGGTGCTGAGGGTGAACGCGCCCAGGCTGGTCAGTTCCGACACTTCTGTCGACAGCTTCAGCGAGATGCGGCCGCCCGACAGCACCATGGGCGTGTAGCCCAGGCCCACGCCATACGGCTTGAACTCGATGGTCACCCGGCCGGTGGTGTCCTGGCCGGTGGGCACCGGGAACTCGCCGCCCACCAGGAACTTGCCCGCCTCGCCCGACACCACGGTCAGGTTCGGCTCGGCCAGGGTGCGCACCAGGCCCGCGCGCTCGAAGGCTTCGACGCACGCGCCGGTGTTGCTGCCGGTGGCGGTCTTGTAGGCGGTGGCCGCGACGCTCTGCAGCACGCTGGTGACGGTGTTGGTCGTCCCGCCGTTGGTGGTGACGGTCTGGGTCTGGTTGCCGGTGGTGTTGGAGTCGTTGACGTTGGACGTCCGCGCGCCGTTGCGGTTGTAGCAGAGGTCGGCGCCGCCCATCTGGCCGCCGTTGATCCCGAACGTGTTCGCGCGACCCAGGCTGTAGGATTTCAGGCCGTCGTTGACCAGGATGTCGGTCGACACGCCCAGCTGCTTGATGACGTTGCGCTGGACCTCGACGATCCGGACCTTGAGCATCACCTGGTCCTTGCCGGCGATGCTCAGCATGTTGAACACGTTGTCGGGCGAAGAGACGAAGCGCGAGGCGATCTGCGAGGCCATGTTGCTCTCGCCCGCATTGGCCACCACGCCGGTCAGGATGACGCTGTCGCGCATGGCCTCGACGCGGATGTCGGCGTTGGGAAGCACGCGGCGCAGGGTGTCCTGCAGGGCGTCGGCGTCCTGGCCGACCCGGATGTCGAGGGTCAGGATCTTGCGGCCGGCGGCGTCGAAGAACACCGCATCGGTCGAACCCTGGTTCATGCCCAGCACGTAGATGCGGCGGGGGCTGCGCAGCACCGCGTCGGCGATCTGCGGATTGGTGACCAGCATGTCGCGCACGTCGACCGGCAGTTCGACGATCGCCGACTTGCCGCGGGGCAGGTTCAGGGCGCGGGCGCCGTCGGTGGTGAGGTCCACGCGCAGCACCTGCTCGCCGACGGGCTCGGCCATGGGCGGCGGCGCGGGGCGGCGCACGACAGCGGCGGCCGGGCGATAGGTGTGGGTGCCGCCGACAGGGCCGTCGGCCAGGGCGCCGGCGGCGGGGGCCAGCGCCAGGGCGGCGGCGAGGGAAGCGGAAAGTGACCGGCGGATCATGGGCGAACCGAGATGCTGGAGGTCTGGCCGCCGCGATTGATGCGGACCACGGAGGCGTCCTGGGAATGGGCGGCGACGCCGGAAGGCCCGCCCAGGTCGGTGTAGGCGCGCAGGGCCAGGGTCACCGGACCGGCCGCCTTGGCTTTGGTCAGGGCCTCGGCCTCGATCGGACCGACCTCGAGGGTGGCGGTGGCCGCGACGATGGTCTTGGCGTCCTTCTCGGCCTGGGTCGACTGGTCCAGGGCCAGGACGCGGACATTCTGGAGAATGGTCTCGGCGATGGTCTGCTTGACCGGAGGCGCGTCGCCCTCGCCCAGGCTCTGGGCGTCGCGGGTCTGCAGCACGTCGACGCGATCGCCGGGCAGGATGAAGCCGCCGGCGCTGGTCTCGGAGGTGACGGGCACCGCCACGGCGCGCTTTCCGGGAGCCAGGACCACCGAAAGATAGCCGCCCTCGCCGCCCCGGACGATCTTGCGCGGGGTGATGGGCTCGCCCGACAGGATCGGGTCGCGCACGATCGCGCCCTCGACGGCCTTTTCGGGCGACACGCCGCCGATCATCTGGCCGGCGACGTCGCCGACGGCCTTGGCGGCCTTGGCGCCGGCCTTGTCGGGTTCGGGGGTCGCCGCGCCGTTGGTGATGAAGGCGGCGTTGACGGCGTCGGACGGCCAGGCCTGCCAGGTCACGTCGGCGGCGGTTAGGCGCGCGCCGATCGCCAGGTCGTGCTTGGCCACCAGGACCTGGGTCATGGGCTTGTCCGGCGCGGCGGCCACGGGGGCGGGCGCGGGAGCCGGCGCGGGCTTGCCGCCCATGGCGCGTTGCATGATCACGGCCAGGCCGATGGCCGACACGGCGGCGATCAGGACGATCATGACGCGGACAGGATTCATCAGGGACGGCTCTGGCGACGGAAACGGAAGTCGAGGCGAGCCGCCTTCAGGGGATCACGCACGATTCGTCGAACGGCCTTTCTGGCCACGTTCCATGTGTCGCGCGACCATGGTTAACAGCGGCTAAAGTTTCGGCGTTCGAAAAGCCCGTGACCGCGCGACAGGCTGACGCGCCCCTGGAGCGCGGGCGCCCGAGCTTCAGCTGAGGCCGATCGCCGTGGCCAGGGGGCTCTGCAGCACCGCCGACAGGGCGCCGGCCGCGATGGCGACGCCGTAGGGAATGTCGCCGTCCTTGGCGCCCAGCCGGCGCAGCCAGGCCGGGCCGCCGGCCAGAACCGGTTCAAGCCAGCCCGAGCGCAGGCTCAGGATCGTCAGGGTCAAGGCGCCGCCGGCCATGCCGGTGGTCAGGGCGAAGCCGGCCACGCCGGGCAGGCCCACCCACAGGGCCGAAGCCGCAAACAGCTTGGCGTCGCCGCCGCCGACCCAGCCCATGGCGAACATGCCCATGCCCGCGAGCAGGGCCACGAAGCCCACCGCCGCGCACAGGCCGATGCTGGCCAGGGAGGCGCCGCTCAGGGCCGCGGCCGGAACGAAGGCCACGATCAGCGCCAGCGAGATCCAGTTGGGGATGGTGTAGCTGGTCAAGTCCTTCAGCGCGGCGACGACGACCAGCGCGGGAAAGACGAGCAGCAGAGCGAACTGAAGAGTCTGCATGGCGGCCTTGCTTGTTCTGTCGGCCTCAGTCTGCGGCGCCGACGTGAAGCAATGGTTTCCGCGAGAGCGAAGAGAAGAGAAGAGATCGAGGCCGGAAACAAAAAAGGGCCCCGGTGCGAACACCGGGGCCCCGTTTTTCGAGCGAGCTTAGGCTTAGCTGCCGGCCTTGGCGTTCGCCTTGTCGACTTCCTTGCCGACGTTGTCGAACGAAGTCTTCAGGCTGCCGCCGAGGGTCGAGACGACGCTGGCGATCACGACGGCGATCAGGGCGACGATCAGGCCATACTCGATGGCGGTGGCGCCGGATTCGTCCTTCAGGAAGCGGGTGACAAACTTCGACATGGTGGATCTCCTAGTAAACTTGGATCTGGGCTCTCAAGCCGTGTCGACTTGCTCACCCCCGAAAACACGATCAATTTCGCCAACCTCACTTAATGGCCAGTAAACAACAGAACTTTGAGCGAAGTTTTTTGTTGGTTTATTTGTATTTACCATTACTAACGCTTAACTATACAACAAGCGTCAGGCTGAAACCCCTTGCGGCACAAGGATTTTTGCCTGGTTCGAATTGTCGCAGTAAAAACGAGGTTAGGTCTTTATTGACCATTCCGGCCGATCCTCGCCTGGGCATAGAGCCCTGAAAGATCGACCATGCGCCGCCCCTTCGTCGCCGTTCCGACCGCCCTGGCCCTCTCGGTTACGCTCGCGGGCGCCGCCATGGCGGCCTCCCCCCTGGCCGGAAACACCTTGCCGGTCGCGATCGGCCAGGCCGCCTACGTGTCGCTGGGCGCCCCCGTGCGTGACATCGTCGTGGGCGATCCCCAGGTGGCCGACGTCAACGTCATCAACGAGCGCACCCTGGTGGTGATGGGCAAGAAGCCGGGCACGACCACCCTGCTGGCCTTCGACGGCCGCGGCCGTACCCTGGCCGACCGCCCGGTGGTGGTGTCGGAGCCCTCGGACGGCACGGTGGTGATCCAGCGCGGCGCGACGGGTTCGACCTACGCCTGCGGCGACCGCTGCACCCGCCTGACCCCGGCCGCCGCCGCCACGCCCGCCAACTGACGGGCCTAAACCAGTGATTAGGAAGGCCGCGCCTAAGCTGCGCCGCTTTCCGCAACCGAAGGCGCTGCTCCGGACGCCGCCATGGCTCTTGTTTCCCGATCCGATCGCCGACCCAGCCGGGTCGGGCGGCTGGCGCGCCGCTTCCTGCGCGATCGCGACGGCGCGACGGCGGTCGAGTTCGCCTTCGTCTCGATCCCGTTCCTGCTGCTGGTCTACGGCATCATCGAGCTGGGCATGGTGTTCCTGCTGTCGATGTCGCTGGAGAACGCCGTGGCCACCGCCGGCCGTCAGGTGCGCACCGGCCAGGCGCAAATCCAGGCCATGGACAAGGCCGGCTTCGCCAAGGCCGTCTGCGACCAGATGAGCTGGCTGGGCGGGACCTGCAAGGACACCATCCGCCTGGACGTCCGGGTGGTCCCGTCGTTCGCCAGCACCAACGCCCTGCCGCCGCCGCCCAACACCACCTGCTGGCGTCCGGGCCTGCCCGGCGCCGTGGTCATGGTCCGCGCCTACTACGCCTGGCCGGTCATCACCCCGTTCATGGCCGAGGCCCTGAACTATCACGACGGGCAGCGCGAGGTGACCGCCGCCACGGTGTTCGCCAACGAACCCTTCAACGCGCCTACCGGCTACGTGGACACGCCATGCGCCAACTGATCCGCAAGTCCCCTTCCCGCCTGGCCGGGTTCTGGCGTGACCGTCGCGGCGTTTCGGCCGTCGAGTTCGCCCTGCTGGCCCCCGTGCTGCTGCTGTTCTACTTCGGCATGGCCGAGCTGACCGAGGCCATGATGGCCCAGCGCCGCCTGAACCACGTCACCTCGGCGGTGGGCGACATCGTGGCCCGCGACCCGGTGCTGACCAACGCCGAGCGCAACGACGTCTTCGCCATCGGCGCCACCCTGATGGCGCCCTTCCCCAGCAACACCCTGACCCTGTGCCTGGTCAGCATCACATCCAACGCTCAGGGCCGGGACACCGTCGCCTGGGTCGAGCCCTACCAGAGCCCGCCCGACTGTCCCAAGGCGGGCGACGTGCTCGACATTCCCGTCAGCGTCCTTCCGGCCGGCCAGAGCGTCATCATGAGCAAGGCGACCTACACCTACACAACGCCGGTGAAGTACGTCAGCAAGGACGCCACGACCTTCCGCCGCACCTTCTACCTGCGGCCCCGGGTTTCCGACGCGGTCACCCGCACCCCGTGACATCGTCGAGCGCCTGGCCCAGGCGCTCGACCAAGGGGTGGGACGCCAAAGTCCGCCCGTCCAGCCGCGAAACCGGGCGCGCGCCGATCAGGCTGTTGGTCAGGAACACCGCCTGCGCGGCGCGCAGGGCTTGCGCCCCGACGGCGACCTCGATCGCCGGCACGTTCCACGCCGCCGCCAGGGCCAGCACCCGCGCCCGGGCGATCCCGGCCAGGACGCCGCAATCCAGCGCGGGAGTGAAGAGCCTGCCGTCCGCGATCCAGAACAGGTTGGCCGCACCGGCGCAGGCCAGTTCGCCCCGGTTGTTGACCATCACCGCCTCGTCGGCGCCCGCCGCTCGGGCCTGGGCTCGGGCCAGGACGTTGTCGAGATAGGACAGGGTCTTCAGGCGCGAGGCGGGCGAGCCCTCGTTGCGGCGGACCTTGGCCACCATCGCGACGGCGGGGGTCGAGACAGGAGCGCTGGGCGCGGCCGTGGCGAAGAGGCGCGGGACGGGCGCGGCGGGACGATCCAGTCCCCGGCCGCCGGAACCGGCCGTCAGGCTCAGGCGCACGGCGGCGCGGCCGGCCTCGATCCCCGCCGCCCCCGGCGCGGCGCGGCACAGGTCCGCCGCTTCGTTCCGGTCGGGCGCGGGCAGGCCCAGCGCGGCGCAACCCGCGGCCATCCGGTCCAGGTGATCCCCGAGCCAGGCGATCGTCCCGTCGCGCCAAAGCATGGTCTCGAACAGTCCGTCGCCCAGCAGCAGGCCGCGGTCGTCAAGGGGCAGGCTCATCGGTGCGCGCTCTCGCTCAGGGCCCGCTTGAGGGCGGCGATCTTGGCCTCGGTCTCAAGGCGCTCGGCGTGGGGATCGCTGTCTGCGACGATTCCCGCTCCCGCGCGGGCCTCCAGCCGCCAGCCCTCGCCGTCCTGCTCCAGGCCCACGGTGCGGATCAGCACGCTGGACTCGAACGCCCCGTCGACCCCGGCCCAGAACAGCGAGCCGCAATAGGGACCGCGGGGCGGCTCCAGCTGGGCGATCACCTTCATGGCCTGGACCTTGGGAGCGCCGGTGATCGAGCCCGGCGGGAAGGCCGCGCGCAGCAGGTCGGCCGCCGTCAGTCCCGGCGCCAGGCGTCCTGTGACCGTGGACACCAGGTGGTGGACGTTGGCGAAGGTCTCCACGCGGAAGAGTTCGGGCACGGAGACGCCGCCCGGCGGGGTGACCCGCGCCAGGTCGTTGCGCATCAGGTCCACGATCATCAGATTCTCGGCCCGGTCCTTGGCGCTGGCCGCCAGTTCGGCGATCAGGGCCGCGTCCTGGGCCCGGTCCGCGCCGCGCGGCCGGGTGCCCTTGATCGGTCGGGTCTCGATCGACAAGTCGCCGCCCGTCACCTTCAGGAAGCGCTCGGGCGAGTTGGAAACCAGGGCGCGGCCCGGCAGGCGCAGATAGGCCGAGAACGGCGCGGGACTTTCGGCCCGCAGCCGCGCGAACAGGTCGAACGGCCCGGCGCCCGGAGCCAGCCGGCCCGTCCAGGCTCTGGCGATGTTGGCCTGGAAGATCTCGCCGCCGCGGATGCGCTCGACCACCTCGGCGACGGCCGCCTCGTAGGCCGCGCCGTCGGTGGCCGCCAGATCGTCGCACAGCGGGCCGCCGCGCTCCTCGCCGCCGGAACCGTCGAGCCAGGCCAGGGCGGCCTCGGCCCGCGCCCGGGCGAAGCCTTGCGAGCCGCCCCGGCCGACGGCCAGAACGCGGCGCTCCAGATGGTCGAAGGCCAGCAGGGACGGATAGCGGGCGCAGACCAGGTCAGGCCAGCCAGTGCGGGCCAGGCCAAGCGGCTCGACCCGGTCGCCAAGCTCATAGGCGCCCAGGCCCACCACGCCGCCCTGGAACGGCGGGCCGTGGGGATCGATCGGCTGGACCGGCCCGACCAGGGCGGCCAGGGCCTCGAACGGATCGCGCGGGTCGTCGGCGTCCAGCACCAGGGTCGCATCGGGATCGCGCAGCAGGTACGACCACCGCCCCGCCTGGCCGCCGGAGACCAGGGCGCAGGCGTAGGGCTCCTCGCGCCAGGGCGCGGCGGCCCACAGAGGGTCGCGCCAGGGGGCGCTGATGAGGACGACGTGGCGCATGGCGGCGGTGATACCGCCCCCGGGCCGCGCGCGCTACGGCCTCAGGCTTCTCGCCCGCCGCCCTTGACAAGGAACAGGCCGCACAGGCCCAGCAGCAGCAGAGCTGCGATCGGCAGGAAGCCGGCCACCTGGCTCTTGAAGATGGCCGTGGCCAGCGCCACCAGCAGCGAGCCCAGCCAGGCCGTCGCCGTGCCCGACAGGGCATAGAGGCCGAAGAAGGCCGCCACCTTGTCAGGAGGGCACAGGCGGATCAGCAGGGTGCGGCTGGACGCGTACTGGGCGGTGACGAACACCGCGATCAGCAGGCCCAGGCCCAGATAGATCACCTCGGGCGCGGTTCGGAACATCGGACCGTTCCACAGCGGCGCGTGGGCTGCGGGGTCGTAGGCCCAGAAGAACAGGATCTTCTCGCGGCCCATGCCCAGGGTGGCGATCAGCATCAGCAGCGCCCCGGCGATCTCGACCTGCACGGCCTTGCGCGGGCCCAGAACCTTGTCCAGCCACGGGGCCAGGAGGCCGCCGATCACGCCGAAGATCGACAGCGAAATGCCGTAGGCCAGCATTTCCAGCGCGCCCCACCGCATCAGGCCGGCGGCGAACAGGCCGCCGAAGATCAGCAGGGCGGTCATGCCGTCGCAGTACAGCATCCGCGCGCCCAGGAAGGTGGCGGCGTCGCGGTGACCCGACAGGTTGCCGAAGGTGTCGCGCAGCAACCGCACGCCGGCCCTGAGGCTGGCCATCCAACTGCGGCCGGTGCGGGCCGCGTCGGGGGTCCAGAGAAAGAACGGAATCGCGCCCAGCAGCATGACCGCCGCGGCCAGGGGGCCGGAGATCCGGCTGGGCTCGTTCTTCGCCGGGTCCAGGCCGAACAGCGGCGCGTGCGGCACGCCGGGCCAGTCGACCTGGCCGGGCAGCACCATGCCCCACAGCATGAAGATCAACAGGCTGACCGAAAGGCCGTTGGCCAGGGCGTAGCCCAGGCCCGAGATCAGGGCGGCGCGGCCCGGCACGCCTTCGGCCGCACGGCCCAGCAGCGAGTTGGAGAGGACGTCGCCCCAATTGTAGACCACGCCCAGCACGACCAGGATCAGGCTGACGCCCATCAGCGGCAGGCCGCCGGCGGGCATCGCCCACCACAGCCCCACCAGCAGCGGGACCATCACCCCCAGCACCAAGCCCAGCATCGGCTTGCGCGGCCCGTACTGCTCGATCATCGCGCCCAGGAACGGGGCGGTGGCCGCCGTCAGCAGGCCATAGATGGTGGAGATGTTGGCCACCAGCGCCTGGCCCTTGACCGGGTCGCCGACCAGGACGCGGGAGAAGTAGGGCGAGAAGATGTAGATCGTGATCAGGATCACGTAAGGGTCGCGCGCGCCCTGCTGGAGGATCCAGCTCAGCGCGCCGCGCGACAGGGGCTTTCGGGGCAGGGACGCGAGGGCCACGGCCTCGCCGTCGCCCGGAGCCGCCGCGGCGGCCGAGAACTCACTCATTACCGTTTCCACCCTCTTCGAGAGGATCGCCGTCTGTCGCGACGACTTTCCAGGAGCGTGGCGTTGAAACGAGCGTTTGTCACGCGGCAAAGCGGCCGCGCGGCCTCGTCCTAGAGCATGATGTGCGCGCGGACCGCCTCGCGGCCTTCGGCGTCCAGGCCGACGGCGCGCTCGAGATAGGCGTCGAGCGAGCCGTACTGGGCCTTCATCTCGGCGATGGCGGTGGCCAGGTACTGGGCCTCCACGCCCATGGCTGCGCGGATGGCTCCGTCGGTGGGACGGCGGCCCAGCTCGGCCTCCAGCAGGTCGGCGTAGATCGGGCCGCGACGGGCGAAGCGGGCCTCGTCGTTGGTCAGCAGATAGTCGTCGACGATGTCGTCGTCGCCCACGCCCGCCACGTGGTGGGTCAGGGCGGCCAGCAGGCCCGTGCGGTCCTTGCCCGCCGCGCAGTGGATCAGCACCGCGCCGCGTCCCTGGGCCAAGGCGTGGAAATAGCGGCGGAAGAGGTCCAGGTGCCGTTCCTTGAAGGGGGCGCGGCGGTAGTATTCGACCAGGTATTCGCGGACCGAGCCCTCCGACAGGTCGGAGGCTCGCAGGAAGGCGTGCCAAGGATCCTCGCCCGTGACGCCAAGGTCGTTGTCGATCACCTGGGCGGCGAAGCCCGTCCAGCGACGCGAAGGATCGCGCTGGCGCTCGTTGGGGCGGCGCAGGTCGACGATGGTGCGGATGCCGAGCCCGGCCATGGTGGCCAGGTCGTCGTCGGTGGCCTGCGCCTGATGGGCGGCGCGAAACAGCACGCCCTTTTTCAGCCGGCCCTGGCCGGCGGCGTAGTCGCCGAAATCGCGGAAGTTCTCCACGCCTTGCAGAACGATGTGTCGGGTCATGGGAGGCTTGTTAGACCCCCGGCGTGACGAAAGCGAGACGTTCGCGCGGGTGTTTTCCATCGGCGGTCGACGGGGTGTAGGGTGAACCCATGTCACGCTTCCAGAGCTTCGACGGCGTCTCGATCGCCTATCGCACCCTCGGCGAGGGCTGGCCCACGATCCTGCTGCACGGCTTCCTGGCCAGCGCCGAAGCCAACTGGTTCCTGCCGGGAATCGCCGCGGCCGTGGCGGCGGCGGGGCGCAAGGTGATCGCCCCGGACCTGCGCGGGCACGGCCGCTCGGACGCTCCCATGGATCCGGCCGCCTGGCCTGGCGACGTGCTGGCCCGCGACCAGGAGGCCCTGATCGCCCACCTGCACCTGAAGGACTACGACCTGGTCGGCTATTCGCTGGGCGCGCGCACGGCGGTGCGGATGGCCGTGCGCGGGGCCCGGCCGCGCCGGCTGGTGCTGGGCGGCATGGGCGAACGCGGCCTGATGGCGGCCGGCGCCCGCGCGGCGATGTTCGAGGACTCCATTCGCCACGGCGACGCCGCCAGGGATCCGCGCGCCGGCCGGCGGGTCCAGGCGATGATGGCCGCAGGCGGCCTCAAGCCCGAGGCCATGCTGGGCGTGCTCACGTCCTTCACCCCGACCATCGCGGCCGAGATCGCCGCGATCGACATTCCCACCCTGGTGATCGCCGGCCAACGCGACGACGACAACGGCTCGGTCGAGGCGCTGGCGGCGATGATGCCCGACGCGCGCGGCGTGCGCGTGCCGGGCGACCACCTGAGCGCGGTGATGGAGCCGGCGCTGGCCAGCGGGATCGTGGGATTCCTGGAGGAGGCGGAGGCGTAGACCCCCCCGCCGCCTTACCTAAACGGCGGCTCGTCAAAGGCCCGCAGCTTGCGCGAATGCAGGTTGGGGCCTTCCTCGAGCAGCAGCTTGCAGGTCAGGATGCCGATCTGCAGGTGCTGGCTGATCGCCCGCTCGTAGAAGGCGTTGGCCTGGCCCGGCAGCTTGATCTCGCCGTGCAGGGGCTTGTCGGACACGCACAGCAGCGTGCCGTAGGGCACCCGGAAGCGATAGCCCTGGGCGGCGATGGTGGCCGACTCCATGTCGATGGCCACCGCGCGGCTCTGGTTGAAGCGCAGGGCCGAGAGGCTGTGGCGCAGTTCCCAGTTGCGGTCGTCGGTGGTGACGACGGTGCCGGTGCGCAGGCGCTTCTTCAGTTCCTGGCCGGTGTCGCCGCTGATGGCCTTGGCCGCGTCGTAGAGGGCGCGCTGCACCTCGGCGATCGACGGCACCGGGATCTCGGGCGGCAGCACCGCGTCCAGCACGTGGTCGTCGCGCAGATAGGCGTGGGCCAGGACGTAGTCGCCGATGGTCTGGGTGTCGCGCAGGCCGCCGCAGTGGCCGATCATCAGCCAGGCCTGGGGCCGCAGCACGGCCAGGTGGTCGCAGATGGTCTTGGCGTTGGAGGGGCCCACGCCGATGTTGACCAGGGTCACGCCCGCGCCGCCCGGGGCCATCAGGTGGTAGGCCGGCATCTGGTGCTTGCGCCAGGTCGACTCCGCAACGGCCAGTTCCGGATTGGCCGTGTTGGCGGTGATGACCAGGCCGCCCGAGCATGACAGCGCCTCGTACGGGCTGTCGTCCCGGCCCAGCTGCTCGATGCCCCAGCGCACGAACTCGTCGACGTAGCGATGGTAGTTCGTGAACAGGATGAACTGCTGCACGTGCTCGGCCGGGGCGCCGGTGTAGTGGCGCAGGCGGGCCAGAGAGAAATCGGTGCGCAGGCCGTCGAACAGGGCCAGGGGCCGGTTCTCCTCCATCGCCGGGTTCCACACGCCGTCGGCGATCTCGTCGCCGATGAAGGCCAGGTCGGTCGTCGGGAAGAAGCGGGCGATGTCCTCGCTGCGAACATCGGCCTGGTTCAGGTCGATGGTGGCGTCCAGCACGTAGGGATAGGGGATCTCCTGCTGCGAGCGATCGATCTCGATCTCGACCTCGAAGTCGTTCATCAGCAGGGTCAGCTGCTCGACCAGGTAGTCCTTGAACTGGGCCGGCTTGGTTATGGTGGTGGCGTAGACGCCGGGCCGGCTGACCCGGGCGTAGGAACGCGCCAGCTTGGGCGGCAGGGCCTCGGGATCGTAGACCAGTCGCAGCTCGGGATAGGCGAACGTGCCGTCGAACCGCGTCTGCGGGTCGGGCCGGGTTCCATGCTCGAGATAGGCGCGGAGAGCATCCCGCAGGGCGCCCACGGCGCGTTCATATTCTTGATTGAGCCGCTCGACCGCGGCGATTGCTTTTTCTTGGTTTGACATGGGTCCTTATAGCGGCGTTTCGCGACATTGGCGAGACGGGGACAAGAACGAACCCCTCCGGACATGGGGCGGGAAGAAAATGACCGGGCGCGAAGGCGCGCTCTGCTCGCGCCTTGGTCGTCAAGGGTGAGGAAGCAGGGCGGCCTTCCGTCTTAAGCTACCGAGCCCGCTTGTCCGGCAGGGCTCCCAGCAACAGGCCGGACGGGCTCTAAGGGCATGGACGAACCCGCGTTCGTCCGTCACAAGGGCGGAAATGCTCAAGGCGGAGCGAATGGCGGCGCGGGCGTCCCCGCAGGCCGTTCCCTCCGCAAACCAGAACGCGCCGTCGACGCCTCCGAGGGAAAACGGAGGCGGACGCAGGGGGACTGAATGAACAAACGCTTCGCCTTTCTGATCGTCGCGGCCATGGTGCTGGGCGTCGCCACGGGCTGGGCCTGCAACCAGTTCCTCGACGCCGACCAGGCCGCCGAAGCCTCGAAATGGTTCAAGCTGGGCACCGACCTCTTCCTGCGGCTGATCAAGATGATCATCGCGCCGCTGGTCTTCACCACCCTGGTGGCCGGCATCGCCCACATGGAGGACGCAGCCTCGGTCGGCCGCATCGGCGTCAAGACCCTGGGCTGGTTCATCTGCGCCTCGGCCGTCTCGCTGCTGCTGGGCCTGGGCATGGTGCACCTGCTGCAGCCGGGCGCGGGCCTGGTGCTGCACGACGCCGTCTCGGGCGGCGCCGCGCCTCCGGCCGCCTCGACCGAGGGCTTTACGCTGCAGGCCTTCCTCACGCACCTGGTGCCGACCTCGATCTTCGACGCCATGGCCAAGAACGAGATCCTGCAGATCGTGGTGTTCAGCCTGTTCGTCGGCACGGCCGTGGCCTCGCTGGACAACAAGGCCCCGCAGATCATGGAGCTGGCCGAGCAAGGCGCCCAGATCATGCTCAAGGTCACCGGCTTCGTCATGAAGCTGGCCCCGATCGCCATCTTCTGCGCCCTGGCCTCGGCCATCGCCACCCAGGGCATCTCGATGCTGGTGGTCTACGGCAAGTTCGTGCTGGGCTTCTACGCCACCATGGGCGTGCTGTGGGTCCTGCTGTTCGTGGCCGCCTTCGCGGTGATCGGCAAGCGCGCCTTCGCCCTGTTCGGCGTGATCCGCGACCCGGCTCTGCTGGCCTTCTCGACCGCCTCGTCGGAGGCCGCCTATCCGCGCATCCTGGACGGCCTGCCCAAGGTGGGCGTGCGCCGCCGCATCGTCTCGTTCGTGCTGCCGCTGGGCTACTCGTTCAACCTCGACGGCTCGATGCTGTACTGCACGTTCGCCACCATGTTCATCCTGCAGGCGCATGGCGTGCACCTGTCGGTCCAGCAGCAGATCTTCATGCTGCTGCTGCTGATGGTGACGTCCAAGGGCATCGCCGGCATCCCGCGCGCCTCGCTGGTGGTGATCATGGCCACCCTGACCCACTTCGGCATGCCCGACGCCTGGATCGCGCTGGTGCTGGGCGTGGACCACCTGCTGGACATGGGCCGCAGCGCCACCAACGTGGTCGGCAACAGCGTCGCCGCCGCCGTGGTGGCCAAGTGGGAAGGCGAACTGGACGATCCGGAACCGGAAGCCGCCAGCGCCTGAACATTGTTCACTTTGCAAGCGTCGCCGGTTGACTCCGGTAGGGAGAGTCCCAATCTTTCTCCCGAGGGGCTTGTAGAAGAGTAGGGAATGACCGCCATGAAAGCCAATTCCACCCTTCGGGCCGCCCTTCTGGGCGCGGTTCTCATGACCGCCGCCACGCCCGTGCTCGCCGCTTCCGACGAAGCCGCCGCTCCGGCCGCCAAACAGCCGGCCCGTTCGTGCTTCTCGCTGTCCGACTGGCAGGGCTGGAGCGCGCCCGACCGCAACACCCTGTACATGCGCATCCGCAACCGCGACGTCTATCGCGTGGACCTGGCCAACGGCACCAGCCAGCTGACCTCGCCGGGCGTGCACCTGGTCTCGGTGCAGCGCGGCGTCGACACCGTCTGCCGACCGATCGACCTGGACCTGCGCGTGGCCGACGGCTTCACCTTCGCCGTGCCGATCATGGCCAAGTCGATCACCAAGCTGACCCCCGAGGAAGTGGCCGCCCTGCCCAAGCGCGACCGCCCGTAAGGGATCTCGGCCAGACACTTCGAACGCCCGTCGGCCGAGCCGGCGGGCGTTTTCGTTTGGGCGCCGCGCCTTCTCACCGCCGTCGCCGATCGGTGTTAGTGTGGCCTCCCGCGCCCGACGCCCGGGCGCCGTCGATGGAGAGTCTCCATGAGCCTTCTGGACAATCTGATGAGCGCGGTCGGCGGCCAAGCCGGCGGAAACGACGTTTCGGGCCTGGTCGAGAGCATCATGGGCCAGGGCGCGGCCGGCGGCGTAGGCGGCCTGGTCGACGCCTTCCAGAAGGGCGGGCTGGGCGAGCTAGCCCAGTCGTGGGTGGGCCACGGCGACAATCTGCCGGTCTCCGCCGAGCAGATCCAGGCCGTGCTGGGCTCCGGCGTCATCGGCCAGTTCGCTGAAAAGCTGGGCGTGGACCCGCAGATGGGCGCGGCCAAGCTGGCCGAGATCCTGCCGGGCCTGGTCGATCACCTGACGCCCGGCGGCCAGCTGCCCACGGAGGGCCTGCCCGGCGCGGTCGGCGACCTGCTGGGCGGCTTCCTCAAGAAGTAGCCAGCCTCACGAGGCCGCAGCCTCCAGCAGGGCCACGATCATGCTGTTGGCCGGCGTGGGGATCCCATGTCGCGCGCCCCGCCGTACGATCACCCCGTTGCGGGCGTCCAGCTCCATGGGGCGCCCGGCCGCGCGGTCGGCGTGCAGGGAATTGATCCCGTCCGTCGGTCCGGCGCGATAGCCGGCGACCACGCTTTCGGGCAGGTCGTCCGGCAGGTCCGCGCCCTCCGCCCGGCCCACGGCCACGCACTCGGCCACCAGGGCCCGCATCACCTGGGCCACCGGTTCGCGCGCGGCGATGCCCGACGGCTTCAAGGTCAGGGCGTTGACGGCGCCGGCGCAGTTCAGGGCCAGCTTCTTCCACGCGGCGGTGGTGAAGTCCGGCGTCAAGCCAGCGTCGATCGGGGTATGAGCGAAGAGCGCGGCGAAGGCCTCGCCGTCGGCCCCGGCCGGAACCCGGATCCAGCCGTCCCGCCGCTGGCGCACCCGGCCCGGCGCCTCGCGCTCGGCCGGAATGTCGACGACCGCCGGGACGAGGCGGGCCGAGTCGACGTAGGGCCTGAACCGCTCGACGTGCTCGACGCCGTTCTGAAGCACCGCCACGCGGGTCCGCGGCCCGACCAGCCGCGCCAGCCAGTCGCCGGTCGCAGCCGCGTCATAGGTCTTGGTGGCGACAATCGCCCAATCGACCGCTCCGGCCTGGCCAGGCGAAGTCAGCACCCGGGGCGCGGCCGAGATCGGCCCGCCGGAGGTCTGGACCTCCAGTCCCTGGAACGGGGTTCGGGCGCAGACTTCGACCTCCAGGTCGGGACGCTGGGCCAGCCAGGCCGCGACCACGCCGCCCACCGCACCAGGACCGATCACCGCCACCCGCATCACAAGCTCCGCATTCCGGACAAAGGAACGCCGCCCTCTTTCGAGGGCGGCGGCATGAGATCCCCGATTATTCCCTGCTTCTCTGGTTATTCTGCGGGCAGGGTGTTCTCCGAGCGCTTCTGCAGCATGTTGTCGAAACTCGACCACACGCCGTCCGCGCCGTGCCATTGGCCCTTGGTCGCGGCCTTGGAATATTCCGTGGCCCGGGCCTCGAAGAAGTTGGCGTGCTCTACGCCCGACAGCAGCGACTGCAGCCAGGGCAGCGGATTTTCCTTCGCGCCGTAGACTTCCGGCAGGTCCAGCTGACGCAGGCGCCAGTCGGCGATGAACCGGATGTACTGCTTGATGTCCTCGGGCGTCATGCCCTGCACCTCGCCGGCCTCGAAGGCCAGGTCGATGAACTTGTCCTCCAGGCCCACCACGTGCTTGCAGCAGTCGACGATGTCGTCGGCCACGGCCTTGGTGACCGCGCCGGTCTCCTTGTTGAAGGCGTGGTACAGCTTGATGATGCCTTCGCAGTGCAGGCTCTCGTCGCGGATCGACCACGAGACGATCTGGCCCATGCCCTTCATCTTGTTGAAGCGCGGGAAGTTCATCAGCATCGCGAAGCTGGCGAACAGCTGCAGGCCCTCGGTGAAACCGCCGAACATGGCGAGGGTGCGGCAGATGTCGGCGTTGGTGTCCACGCCGAAGGTCTGCATGTAGTCGTGCTTGGCCTTGAGGGCCTCGTATTCCATGAACGCGCCGAACTCGCTTTCCGGCATGCCGATCGTCTCGAGCAGCAGGGCGTAGGCGGCGATGTGGATGGTCTCCATGTTCGCGAACGAGGAGAGCATCATCTTCACTTCGGTGGGTTTGAAGACCCGGCCGTAGCGTTCCATGTAGTTGTCGGCGACTTCGACGTCCGACTGGGTGAAGAAGCGGAAGATCTGCGTCAGCAGGTTCCGTTCCTTGTCGTTCAGCTTGACCGCCCAGTCCTTGAGGTCCTCGCCCAGCGGCACCTCTTCCGGCATCCAGTGGACCTGCTGCTGCTTCTTCCAGAAGTCATAGGCCCAGGGATAGCGGAACGGCTTGTAGGCGCCGGAGGGGGTCAGGAGGCCGGGCGTGGCGATCAGCTTGGCGGACATCGAGAACGGCTCCAGGACAGGCGGACACGAATCGGACGGGTCGGTAGACTCACATTGGTAGGCGCTACAGGCCGGATCATCTAGTGGTCAGTTGGCCGCAGCACACAACATGTTGTGGGCGAATTGGGTAACGAAAGATGAATCCAGTTTACACCATCTATGGCGCCCTTGGCTCGGGCTCCGTGCCCGTCGAAGCCGCTCTGACCCTGCTGGGGCAATCCTACGACGTCGTCGAGGCGCCCACCTGGGAAGGCCAGGCCCAGCAGGCGAAGGTGGCGGGCGTCAATCCGCTGCGCCAGATCCCCGCCCTGGTCACGCCGGACGGCGAGACCATCACCGAGAGCGCCGCCATCCTGGTCTGGCTGGCCGACGCCCATCCGACCGCGCGCCTGGCTCCGTCGCTCGATTCGCCCCTGCGCGCCCAGTTCCTGCGCTGGATGATCTTCATCCCCGCATCGATCTATTCGCTGTTCTGGGTGCGGGACGATCCCTCGCGTCTGGCCGGACCCGATCCGGAGGTCCAGGCGCGGGTCAAGGCCGCGACCGCCGAGCGCATAGCCGACTGCTGGGGGATGATGGAGAGCCAGCTGGCTCCGCTGATGGACGACCACGGCGGCGATTACCTGCTGGGCCACGACCTGTCGGTGCTGGACCTCTATGTCGCGGTCGTCAGCCGCTGGGGACCACGCCGCAAGCGCTTCTACGAGGTCGCTCCCCGCATGAGCCAGGTCGTGCGCCGCGTGGACGCCGATCCCCGGCTGGCCGGGTTCTGGGCCGAGCGGTTCCCCTTCGTCGAAGGCTGGGAGAACCGCGGCGCGGCCTAGCCTCGCCGCCTTCCCCCTCCTCCCGGCCCGCTCAAGCTGCTACCACCCGGTCATGCTGACCGATCCGCTGTTCTACGCCGTCGCCATTCCCGCCGTGATCCTGCTGGGATTGGCCAAGGGCGGGTTCGCGGGGATCGGAGTGGTGGCCGTGCCGCTGATGGCGCTGGTGATCTCGCCGGTGCTGGCGGCCTCGATCACCCTGCCGATCCTCCTGGTGCAGGACGTCGTCAGCGTCTGGTCGTTCCGCAGGACCTGGGACAAGGGCCTCCTGCTGCTGATGCTGCCCGCCGCGGCCGTCGGCATCTTCCTGGGCTGGCTGCTGGCGGCTCGGGTGTCGGTGGCGGCGGTGGAACTGTCGATCGGCCTGATCTCGATCGCGTTCTCGCTGCAGCGGCTGTGGGCCGAGCGGGCGGTAAAGGCGGCCGACGCGGTCGAAGCGGGTCCAGCCCGCCCCTGGTTGGGCGCCCTGTGCGGAGCGGCCGCGGGCTTCACCAGCCAGGTGGCCCACGCCGGGGGGCCGCCCTTCCAGATCTACGTCCTGCCCCGCCGCCTGCCGCGCGACACGTTCATCGGCACCAGCGCCATCTTCTTCGCCGCGGTGAACTGGATGAAGGTGCCGGCCTATGTGGCGCTCGGGCAGTTCACCCGTCCCGTGCTGACCACGGCGGCGGTGCTGCTGCCCCTGGCGCTGGCCTCGACCTGGGCGGGGGTGTGGCTGGTGCGCAGGGTGCCCGCAGAGGGCTTCTACAAGGTGATCTACGTCCTGCTGATCGCGGTGGGCGGCAAGCTGGCCTACGACGGCGCTCACGGCCTGCTGGGCTAGGGAGCCAGCCCGGCTAATCCCGCCAGTTCTCGGTGCGGGACCGGACCACGGCCATGAAGGCGGCGACCACCACCAGGGTCAGCAGCCCCCCGCCGATCATCAGGGCGGGTTGGCGGCCAAACACCACGTAAGGCCCGACCAGCAGGCTGGCCACCACCACCACGAAAGCCATGGTGATCGCCACGCCCTTCCAGTGGATCACCCGGAAGCCATGCTTACGCTCGGGATGACGGGCCCGAAACCAGGGTTGGTGCTGCACGCGATGCCTCCCGCCGCCAAGGGTTCGTGTCGATAGCGCCTCGAACCCGCCGCTTTCGACTATGCATTGGGCGTCGCGGGACGGCCACAGTCGCCTGCGCCCTTTCGCCGCCATGATGATCGCGATTTATATGTCACCGATTGTGCTTAGACTGGGTGGGCCATGACGACACCGACGACCACCGAAAACCTGCCTGCGCCGATCCCGGCCACCCACTACCCCACGGCGGGCGCCAAGTGCGCCGACCTGGTGGTGCATTTGGCCGGCCTGGCTTGCGCCCTTCTGGGCGGCGGCATCCTGCTGGGCCTCGCCTTCGGCCTGGGTTCGCTGAGCCAGATCGCGGCGATCGCGGTCTATACCGTGGGCCTGGTGCTGATGCTGTCGCTGTCGACGGCCTACAATTTCTCCAAGGCCCGGTGGCGGCCGCTGCTGCGGCGGTTCGACCACGCCGGGATCTTCGTGATGATCGCGGCGTCCTATACGCCCTTCACCACCCAGAACCTGCATGGCTGGTGGGCGATCGGCATGACCACGGCCGTCTGGACCGTGGCGGGCGTGGGCGTGGCGGCCAAGCTGTTCCTGCCGGGCCTGGACAAGCGCTTCTGGGTGGGCCTGTACCTGGCCCTGGGCTGGCTGGTGCTGGTCGCCATCAAGCCGATGATCGCGGGCATGGGCTGGGTGGCCCTGCTGCTGCTGGCGATCGGCGGCGTGATCTATTCGACGGGTACGGTGTTCTACCTGATGAAGCGGCTGAAGTTCCGGCGGGCGATCTGGCACGGTCACGTGATCGGCGGCGCCGGCCTGCACTACGCAGCCATACTGGTCGGGGTGGTCCTGGCCTCTGGCAGCCGCTGACCAGACCGGAACCGAGCGCCACTTGAACAATCCCCTGGATCCCCGCAAGACCGTCCAGACCTTCTTCAAGGACCGGGGCCATCACCATCCGCCGCCACGCGGCAAGCGCCTGGCGGCCCCTCCGGCCGACCTCGAGGCCGAGGCGGTGGGTTTTCCCGACGTGCGCCTGACGGTCGAGGAGGCCGACGAGGCGCTCAAACGCGTCGCCGACCGCCTGACCCCCGCCCGTTCGCTGCTGGGCCGCGACGAGCTGAACATACTGGCCCTGTCCGGCGGCGCAGCCGGCGGCGCGTTCGGAGCCGGGGCGCTCGTCGGCCTGACCAAGGCCGGCATGCGGCCCGAGTTCGCCATCGTCACCGGCGTCAGCACCGGCGCCCTGATCGCTCCGTTCGCCTTCCTGGGATCGGAGTGGGACGACCGCTTGGCCGACGCCTATCTTGGCGGCCACGCCTCCGAGCTGCTCAGCTTCAAGCGCCTGGCCCCGGCCCTCAGCGCCAGCCTGCTGCGCGGCGAGGCCCTGGATAACCTGGTGGCCCCGTTCGTCGATGAGGCGATGATCCGGGCGGTGGCTCACGAGCACGCACGCGGCCGCCGCCTGCTGATCGCCACCACCAACCTCGACAGCCAGAAGGCCACCATCTGGGACATGGGCGAGATCGCCAGCCGGGGCGGCGAGGCGGCCGAGCGGCTGTTCCGCGACATCCTGGTGGCCTCGGCCACCCTGCCGGGCCTCTTCCCGCCCAAGCTGATCGACGTGGAGGTTCCCGACGGCGAAGGGGGCGTGGTCCGGCATCAGGAGATGCATGTCGACGGCGGCGTGGCCGCGCCGCTGTTCCTGATGCCCGACGCCCTGCTGCGCTGGCGCGACCTGGGCGCGCGGCTGCGGCGCGGGCGGGTCTACGTGATCTTCAACACGGTGCTGGATCCCTCACCGCGCACCACACAGCCGGGCGTGGCCTCGATCATGGGCCGCAGCTTCGAGACCATGCTGCGCTTCTCCTACCGCCAGGCCCTGAGCGTCGCGGCCGGCTTCTGCGCCCGCCACAACCTGCCGCTCTGGGTGGCGTCGATCCCCACGAGCCTGGAGAACTTCAACATGATGAAGTTCGAGACGGCCAGCATGAAGCGCACGTTCGACGACGGCGAGGCCCTGGCCCTGAGCGGCCAGCTATGGTCCACCCCGACGCCCGCCCCGGAACCGATCTGGCGGGGCCTGTTCAGGCGCCAGCCCCCGCAGGGCCGCCGTGAGGCCCACACCGAGATCGAGGTTCAGCACGCGGCCGGACCGCCCACCGACCTCGACGTGCCGTAGGATTGAAAGACCTATTTCTTCAGGTATCGGGCGCGGAGCTTTTCCAGGCGGGGCGGGTCGGCGCGGAAGTCGCCGGCCAAGCCCAGGCGGGCGTTGCACGAGGGGCAGCGCACCGACTCGTCGTCGGCCAGTTCGGCCGGCGGGTCGAAACGCGTGCCACAGGGCTTGCACTTGAAGTCGCCGGTCGGCGCGGGCGCCGGAGGGGGCGGAGGCGGGGAAGCCTCCGGGATCACGACCCGCCCGCCCTGGCGCGGCGGCAGCCGCTCGAGCGGCGGCGGGCCGCCAGGGGCCTTGACGCCGCTCTTCAGGCTCAGGGTCTTGCGGCGCGGGGGCTCGCTATCGCTCATGGTGCTCGACGGATCGGTGGAGTTCCGGCGCTAGCTGCATGATCCCGCCCGGAAACTCAAGCTTTGCCGCTTACCAATGAGGCTTCAGGCTGAAGGAGAAGGCCACCATCTCGTCCTTCTGGGTGGCCATGCCCATGATCTGGTCCTTGGCCTTGATCGAGCGGTGAACATAGCCGAAGGAGGCCTGCATCGCGCCCTTGCGCCAGGCCACGCCGGCCTGCCGATCGCCGATCAGCTTGGAATTGTTGTCGGTGGAGAAGCCGGCCCGGCTCCAGTCGCCGTCCTGGCTGCGCAGCATGTTCAGGCCCACGGCCTGGCCGCTGGCGGCGGCGAACATGTACCAGCGGCCCCGGTCGCCGAACGCGCGACCGTCGGTGACGCCCAGCGAACTGACCACGCGGTCCTGCATGCTCTTGCCGAAACGCACGGTGGCCCCGGCCTCGGCCGAACCGCCAGCCCCGCCAAAGCCCAGGCCGGCGTGCGGGGTGACATCCAGGGCGTAACGGCCGTTGTCGAGCTTGACCGCGGCGGGCCAGCCGCGCGTCACCGTCACGTCGACATCCTGGGTCTCGTAGGCGTCGGTGTCGGGCCGTACGAGCATCAGCGGGGTGGTCTGGGCCTGGCGGGCGACACCCAGGGTCGAGACCCGGACAGTATCCACCACGCGACCGTCATCGTCCTGGCCGGCCACGAAGGCGTTGGAGCGCCAGCTGACCGCGCCCCGACCGTCGTAATAGCGGTTGGCGTCCATCAGGTTGGCGTCGCCGTAGGCGCCGGCCGGGGAGAGGGCGAAGGTCGGGTCGTCAGCGCGGGGCGACTTGGCGGCGGTCGGCCGCGCGGGAGCGAAGGCCACGGCGGGCGCCGCGCTGCGACGGCTCAGGTCCAGAGGCGCGCCGCCAGCCTCGGTGACGATAAAGCTGGGTGGGGCCTTGCGCGGAGCGACCGCGCGCCCATCTGATGGTTTGGCCGGTTTGGGCGTCAGCGTCGGTCGGGCCTGCGCTGTGGCGCAGCCCAGAGCCCCCAGGCCCAGCACGGCAATGAACGTCGCAGCGACGCGCATCCGTTCCCCTCACCACGATACTTCCCCACCTGTCAGCCTACCCGCAATCGAGCCGGCGTCCATGGGGGAAATCCCCTCGGATTGTGAACATTTCGCCGCAGCTTTTGGTTCCAGATATGACAAAGGCGGTGCGAGATCCGCACCGCCTTCGCATTTCCGGATTGGCCCGAGGGCCGCCGAGGACCGCCGGGCCTTATTGGCAGGCCAGGCATTCCTCGTAGTCGGTCTTGGCCGGGGCGTCGAAGCCGCCGGTGTCGCTCTTGCCGTCCGAGCCGGCGTAGGCCGCCCGCTGCACCGACTTGGAGCGCAGGTAGTAGAGGCTCTTCACGCCCCGTTCCCAGGCCTGCCAGTGCAGCATGTGCAGGTCCCATTTGTCGACGTCGCCGGGCAGGAAGATGTTGACCGACTGGCTTTGGCAGATCTCCGGCGTACGGTCGGCGGCCAGTTCGACCACCCAGCGCTGGTCCAGCTCGAAGGCGGTCTTGTAGACGTCCTTCTCGTCCTGGCTCAGGAACTCCAGGTGCTGGACCGAGCCCTCGTTCTCCAGGATCGAACCCCACACCGCATCGGTGTTCTGGCCCTTCTCGGCGAGCAGCTTCTCCAGGTAGGGATTCTTAACCGCGAACGAGCCCGACAGGGTCTTATGGGTGTAGATGTTGGCCGGGATCGGCTCGATGCCGGCGCTGGTGCCGCCGCAGATGATCGAGATCGAGGCGGTCGGGGCGATGGCCAGCTTGTGCGAGAAGCGCTCCATCGAGCCGCGCTCGGCGGCGTCGGGGCACGGACCCTTCTCTTCGCCCAACTTGATCGAGGCCTTGTCGGCCTCGCGGCGCAGGTGCTTGAACATCCGCATGTTCCAGCTCTTGGCCAAAGCGCTCTCGAACGGCACGTTCTGGCTTTGCAGGAAGCTGTGGAAGCCCATCAGGCCCAGGCCCACCGAGCGCTCGCGCATGGCGGCGTAGGCGGCGGTCGAGGCGGCGTCGGGCGCGCGGTCGATGAAGTCCTGCAGGACGTTGTCGAGGAAGCGCATCACGTCCTCGATGAAGGTGGGATGGTCGCGCCACTCCAGGAACGTCTCGGCGTTGACGCTCGACAGGCAGCAGACTGCCGTACGGTCCTTGCCCAGGTGGTCGACGCCGGTGTGCAGCATGATCTCGCTGCACAGGTTCGACTGGCGCACGCTCAGGCCCAGCTCGCGCTGGTGCTGGGGCATGGCGCGGTTCACCGTGTCGGAGAAGATCAGATAGGGCTCGCCGGTCTGCAGGCGCAGCTCCAGCACCTTCTGCCACAGGGCGCGGGCGTCGACCTCGCGCAGGACCTCGTTGGTCTTGGGCGAGCGCAGGCCGAACTTCGCGCCGTCACGCACCGCGTGCATGAACTCGTCGGTGATGTTGATGCCGTGGTGCAGGTTCAGGGACTTGCGGTTGAAGTCGCCCGACGGCTTGCGGATCTCGAGGAACTCCTCGATTTCCGGGTGGTGGATGTCGAGATAGACGGCGGCCGAACCGCGGCGCAACGAACCCTGCGAGATCGCCAGGGTCAGCGAGTCCATCACGCGGATGAAAGGGATGATGCCGGAGGTCTGGCCCTGGCCCTTCACCTTCTCGCCGATCGAGCGGACGCCGCCCCAGTAGGTGCCGATGCCGCCGCCGTTGGCCGCCAGCCACACGTTCTCGTTCCAGACGCCCAGGATGCCGTCCAGGCTGTCGCTGACGGCGTTCAGGAAGCAGCTGATCGGCAGGCCGCGCTCGGCGCCGCCGTTCGAGAGCACCGGCGTGGCCGGCATGAACCACAGGCGGCTCATGTAGTCATAGACGCGCTGAGCGTGCTCGGCGTCGTCGGCGAAGGCCGTCGACACGCGGGCGAACATGTCCTGGTAGGACTCGCCCGGCAGGAGATAGCGATCTTCGAGGGTGGTCTTGCCGAAATCGGTCAGCAGGGCGTCGCGCGAGCGATCGACCTGGACCTTCTGCACCAGCGCCAGCTTCGGACGCTCGGCGGCGCGCAGACCTTCAGTGCGCGCCTGGGGGGTAGCCGTCTTCGCCGCTTCACTGCTCATGATCAAAAATCCATAATCAATCAGCGTGTTCCGGAGAAGGGAACGCCCCGTCCAGCCGCTATATCTTGTGGCCGAGGAGCCCCCTCAGCCCACATATGGGGCCACAGTGGCTAACGACTCGTCAACGGCGAGATGCGCCCCGCACGCGAGTTTTTTCTTAACAAGCTGTGAACGAACGCCGTCGTGCGAAGAGATGCTGGGCATCATCAAAGGGTTGCCAGGACAGGGCGAACGCCGCCCGCCGAGCCACAAAGAAGTGATCCGGCGGCGGAGCGGAATCTCGGAGAACGATGATCCGCCGACGGTCTTCGCGCGCCTTGCGATCCCTCTCGCCGCCCGGGCGCCTCCGAAACCTCGACAGGACGGGCGCGAGGGGCGGAAGAGCGGGCGAAATGGGCGGGCGAAATGGGTGGGTATGTCCTCTCCCTATTCCCGATCCGCCTCGCGCCTCGACGGCGCCCTCGGGTGAGCAGGATGCCAACCCAGGGAGAATCACCCCGCGAGTGGTTGCGCTGTCTTCAACTTCATCGGCCCGGTGAACGTGAGGCCTTCTTCATACGGATTGAACCCCCAGGAACTTAGGAGGAAACCCCGACCGGCTCTGCAACGAACCATCGAGCCCGAACCGGGGGCCAGCTGGGGCGGCGCACAAAAGAAAAGGGCCCGGCCTTGCGGCCGAGCCCTTCCCGATAGTGCGGATCTTGATCTTAGAAGTTGATCGAGATCGTCGAACGGCGGTTCAGCGGTTCCTTCACACCGTCGCCGGTGGCGACGGCCGGGGCGCTTTCACCCTTCCAGTCCACAGCCAGGGTCGACGAAGCGACGCCTTGACCCACCAGAGCGTCGGCGACGGCCTTGGCGCGGCGCTCGGACAGCTTGATGTTGTACTTCGGCGAGCCCGAGGTGTCGGTGTGACCGACGACCACGATCTTCGTCGCGTGACCCGCGTTGGCGTAGTTCGCGGCTTCCGAAACCACCGACTGGGCTTCCGGCGTCAGCACGTACTGATCGAACGGGAAGTAGACGATGAATTCCTTGGCCTCATACGCCGGCGGAGGCGGCGGGGGAGGCGGCGGCGGCGGAGGCGGAGGCGGCGGGGGAGGCGGCGGCGGCGGAGGCGGCGGCGGCGGCGGCGGAGCCGCGAAGGAGTAACGCAGACCCACGGTCAGCGATTGGTCCTTGTAGTCGCCTTGGAAGACGCCCGGGTTCAGGTTGTTCGAACCCTTGCTGCCGAACGAGTATTCCGCGCCGAACAGGTAGCGGTAGGTGACGTCGATCTTCAGCTTGTCGGTAGCCTTGATCGCCGCGCCGGCCAGCACCTGGTAGGCGACCGACATGTCGTCGTCGTCCACGGTCAGGTTCTGGATGGCCGGGTTGGCGGCCGAGATCGTGCCCGGAACGTTGCTGAACTGGCCCAGGGCCGAGAAGTCGCCGCGCACCGCGCCGAGGCCGGCGCCGACGTACGGGTTGACCCACGAGTTCGGGGCGATGTCATAGATGACGTTGACGAACAGCGACCAGGTGTCGATCGAACCCGAGGGGCTGCCGCACTTCGGCGAAGCCGTGGAGCGCGTCACGCCGGGGGTGCAGAGACCCAGCGGCTGGTTGGCGCGAACGGGGTTGCCGCGAACGCTGGTCAGATCGCCGGGGCGATAGCCGCCTTCGAGTTCAGCGCGCCAGTGCGGGTCGAACTGATAGCCCAGGCGAACGAAGCCCGCCCAGTCGTCGTCCGTCGACCACGTCCAGTGATAGGCGGCGCCGTCCGGGGCCTTGCCCGAGGATTCGGTGCTGATGCCGTCCGGCCAGTGGTAGCCGAGGTCGACCGCGCCGTACCAGCCGGTCTCTTGGGCCGAAGCGGCGCCAGCGGCGAACACCGCGGCCAGAGCCACTCCCGCCAGGAGTTTGAGTTTCATATCAAGAGCCCTCTATTGCCCTGCACCGGCCGAGACCGACCGAGCATTGTTATACCAAGGCGCACGATCCGCGAAAGTGTCAGCAGAGCAACACCCGTCAGGTTTCGTCCCCTTGAAAGACAAGACGACGCCAACACATGACCGCCCCACGAAATCAACTTCCGAGCGTATCGACTGACTATCCCGGAAAAAGCGCCAGCGTACTATCGGTTCGCACGTGAATCCGCACAGCGCAAGGCCTTCGGCACGATTTGCCCCCTGACTCCGCGTAAAATCGTCGCAGTGAAGCTTAGGCGCCGCAAACCGCGCAGACGGGCGCCGGATACCTCAGTCGAGGGTGCGACGATACCGCGACATGGCCGCAGCGGCGATCACCACGACGAACAGGGCCAGGGCGGCAAGACTTGTCCACAGGTCGTGAAGTCCTAGGCCCTTAAGTAAAGAGCCGCGCACGACGCGCAGGAAATGGGTGACGGGAATCACCGTTCCCAAAGCCTGGGCCCACTGCGGCATGCCCCGGAAGGGGAACATGAAGCCGGACAGCAGCAGCGACGGCATGATGTAGAAGAACGACATCTGCATCGCCTGCAGCTGGGTTCGCGCGACCGTCGAGATCAGGAAGCCCAGCGACAGCGAACCGACGATGAACAGGAAGACCCCGAGGACCAGGGCCTCCCAGCCCCCGGCCATCGGCACGGCGAACAGCGCCCGGGCCAGGACCAGGATCACCACCGTCTGCACCAGCCCCACCACGACGTAGGGGGTAAGCTTGCCGATCATCACCTCGATCGGCCTGGCGGGCGTGGCCAGCAGGCTCTCCATCGTCCCGCGCTCGAACTCACGAGTGACGCCCAGCGAGGTCATCATCACCAGGGTCATGGAGAGGATCACGCCCAGCAGGCCGGGCACGATGTTGTAGGCGGTGATGGCCTCGGGATTGTATCGGCGGTGGATCACCACCTCGAACGGGTCGCGGTCGACCTGGGCGGCGGCCCCGACGAGGTCGCGGGAAAGGGCCGTACGCGGAAGACTGGAAAGGGCCGCGATCGCCCCGCCGGTGGCGGCGGGGTCGGAGGCGTCGGCCTCGACCAGGATCTGGGCGTCGTCGCCGCGAACCACCCGCCGGGTGAAGTCCGCCGGGATGGTCAGGGCGAACTGGGCCCGCCCCTCGGCGATGGCGCGATCGAGATCCGCCGGCGAGGCGGCCTCGGCCACCACCTTGAAATAGCCGCTGTTGACCAGGGCCGAGAGGGTCGAGCGCGCCATCGGCCCGTGATCCTGGACCAGAACGGCGGTGGGCAGGTCGCGAGGGTCGTTGTTGATCGCATAGCCGAACAGCATCAGCTGCACGATCGGCATGACCAGGATCATGGCGTAGGTCAGCCGGTCGCGGGTAAGCTGGATGAACTCCTTGATGAGCACCGCGAGGATGCGGTCAACGGACGATCCTCCGGTCATTGGAAATTGTCCTGGGAGGTCGCCATCAGGCGGATGAAGACGTCCTCCAGGGTCGGCGAAACCTCGCTCCACGTGAACGGCGGCCTGCGCCAGGGGGCGATGGCGGCCTCGAGCGCAGCCCGGTCCTCGCCGCTGACATGCAGGGCGGCGCCGAATGGAGCGGCCATGGCCACGCCCGGCGCCTTGGCGAGCTCGCGCGCCAGGCGGTCGGCGCCCGGCCCCTCGGCGCGGAAGGTGACCAGGCCGGAGCCGGCGATCACCTGATCCAGCGTTCCCCGCGCCATCAGCTTGCCATAGGCGATGTAGGCGATGTCGTGGCAGCGCTCGGCCTCGTCCATGTAGTGGGTGGAGACCATGACGGTCAGCCCCTCGGCCGAAAGGGCGTGGATCTCGTCCCAGAACTCGCGCCGCGCCTGGGGATCGACGCCGGCGGTGGGCTCGTCCAGCAGCAGCAGGCGCGGATCGTGCAGCACGCACGAGGCCAGGGCCAGGCGCTGCTTCCAGCCGCCCGACAGGCTGCCGGCAAGCTGTTTCTGGCGGTTCGCCAGCCCCAGCCGCTCCAACGCCTCGTCCACCCGCGCCCGCCGACGGTCCAGGCCGTAGATGCGGGCGGTGAAGTCCAGGTTCTCGCGGATCGAGAGATCCTCGTAGAGCGAGAACTTCTGGGTCATGTAGCCGGTCTGGCGCTTGATCTCGTCGGCGTGGCGGCGGAAATCCAGGCCCAGCACCCCGCCCTCGCCCGCGTCCGGCGTCAGCAGGCCGCATAACATGCGCAAGGTGGTGGTCTTGCCCGAGCCGTTGGGTCCCAGGAAGCCGGTGATCCGCCCCGTGCTCACCTGGATCGACAGGTCCTGGACCACGTGCTTGTCGCCGAACCACTTGTCGAGCCCGCGCACGTCGACCGCCAGATCGTCCAGCCCCGCGATGGACGCGGCGGCGGCGCTCACCGGCGAGGGTCCTTCAGCGGGACGACGTCGATCGGCAGGCCCGGCTGGAGGCCCCCGGGGTGATCGGGCAAGGCCTCGACCAGGAAGACCAGCCGGTCGCGGGCGTCTCGGCTGTAGATCACCGGCGGGGTGAACTCGGCGCGGGGGCTTACATAGTTGATCCGCGCGCCCTGCCCCGCCGCGCAGCCGTCGCAGTTGAAGGCGATGCGCGCGCCAGGGCGGTACCAGGAGACCTCGGCCTGGGGCACGAAGAATCGCAGCCGCACGCGGTCGTCGGCCAGCAGCGCCACCACCGGCTGGTTGGCGGACGCCCATTCACCGGGCTGATAGAAGACGTCCTGCACCCGCGCCGCCACGGGCGCGCGCGGGCTGATCAGGTCCAGGCGGTTCTGGGCCGCGGCCAGTTGATCGCGGGCGGCCGAGGCCTGGTCGCGGGCCGCCCGGATCGCATCGGGACGCGCGCCCAGGGTTCCCACGCGGCGCTGCTGCTCGACGGTGCGGACCTGGGCCTGGGCGGTCCGCAACGCAGCGCGGGCCTGATCCAGGCGCGAAGGGGCGTAGATGCCCTTGGCCGCCAGCGGGGCGATCCGGTCGTAGTCGGCCCGGGCCTGGTTCAACTGGGCCTGGGCGGCGGCGCGCTGGGCGTCATAGACCGCCAGCTCGTCCGGCCGTTGCCCCTTCTCGGCGTCCTGGGCCTGGGCCTGGGCCGCTCGCGCCTGGGCGGCGGCCTGGTCGCGCGCGGCCACCAGCTGGGCGGCGTCCAGGGCGAACAGCGGCTGGCCGGCGGCGACCCTCTGGCCGCGCTGGACCGACACCGTGGAGACCGGTCCGGCCGTGGCGGCGCCGACATAGAGGGTCTCGCCCTCGACATAGCCCGACAGGCGACGCGGATGGGCCGCGCCCGGTCCCCAGATCCGCCAAGCCAGGAAGCCGACGACGCCCACGCCCACGATCGCCAGCCCGATGCGGACCGCCGGCTTCACGCGGCGGCTCCCGCCCGAGAGGGCTCGACCAGCATACCGCCCAGGACCACCTGGGCGTGCTGGGCCAGCAGGGCTTTCATGTCCATCGGCTCGGCTCCTATGGGAACGAACACCTCACGCCACAGAACACCCGTCAGCAGGGGGCCGGCCAGGCTGACGACGTACAGCCGCGGATCGCCGGGCCGCACCTCGCCGCGCGCCTGGGCGGCGGCCACCGCCCCGCCCAGGGCGTTCAGCACCCGGCTGACCACGTCCTCGTGCCAGACCTTGGCCAGTTCGGGGAAGTTGCGGGATTCGCCGATCACCATCTTGGCCACGGGTCCCAGCCGGCCCTGGGCCAGCACCTCGCCGATACGCCCGAAGATCAGGCCCACCAGGTCGGCGAAGGCCAGGCCTTCCTGGGCGGCGAAGGCCTCGACGGCCGCGAGGTTCGGCGCGACCGTCTCGCGCACCACCGCCCGGAACAAGTCCTGCTTGGTCTCGAAATAGAGGTACAGCGCCCCCTTCGACACGCCGGCCCGGGCGGCGATGTCGTCCAGCCGCGCCGCCGCGAAGCCCTTCTCAGCGAATACCTCGAGGGCGGCCTCTATGATTTCGCCCGGGCGCGCCTGGCTGCGCCGCCGCCACTTGGGCTGGCCTGGTTGCATGGACCGCTCGTATATAACTGACCCGTCAGTTATATACGAGATGCGACCTTCCGCAATGGGCCGGAAGCGCCGGATTCAGGGGTCGCCGAGCAGTTCGAAGAGACGCGCGGTCAGGGCGGGACGGGCTGCGTCGGTGGCGCAGGCCGCCGCCGGGGCCAGGACGGCCATCTGGCTGGTCGCCAGAAAGACCGCGTCGTCGGCGTCGCCGCACGCCCAGTCATAGATGGCGCCCAGATAGTTCGAATAGATCGTCCGTCCCAGGCGGTCCGGATCGACGGCCTTGGACACCTGGCCGACGGCCTGGGCCTGCATCATCGCCTGGACGGCGACCTCGGCGGCGTCGCGCCCCAGGTGGGTGCCCTCGAACAGCACGCGGGGTATGCGCACCAGCACCTGTCGATAGAGCCGGGCGTCTTCGACATACATCCGGGCCGAGACGCGGCTCGCCTCCAACGCAAGGTCCACGCCCGTCTTGGCCGTGCCGGACAAGGTCGCCTCCACCTTGTCCAGCGCCACGTTCATGACGGCCAGGGCGATCGCGTCCAGCCCGCCGATCAGGTTGTAGATCGTCTGGGGCGACACCTCGGCCGCAGCGGCGATCTGGCTGAGCGGGACCTTGTCGATTCCGTGCTCGCGCCACAGGTCCGAGGCGGCGGCGATGATCTTGGCGCAGCGACGGGCCTTGCCCCGCGCGCGGAGGGCCAGGCGCAAATGTGGATTGGGTTCCAATTTCGTTGCCGACAACATTTTTGGATTGTATTCCAATTTTCAACAAACGGAACCATGCGGCGCCTCGCGGGGCCGATTTCAGGAAGCACGTCCTTGGGCATCTTCGACACCCACGCCGGCCTGGCCGCCCGCTACGAAGCCGCACGCGCGGCAGGCCGCATGCCCACGGGCGTGGTCATGGAGCGGCTGCTGTCGGCCAGCGAGGCCATCGTCGACGGCCGCAAGGTGGTCACCGCCGGCACGCACAACTATCTGGGCTTGGCCTTCGACGAAGCCTGCATCGAGGCGGGCGTCGCGGCCCTGCGGCGCGAAGGCACGGGCACCTGCGGCTCGCGGATCGCCAACGGCTCGTTCTCGGATCACGTCGCCCTGGAGCGCGAGCTGGCCGCGTTCCACGGCATGCGCCACGCCATGATCTTCTCGACGGGCTACCAGGCCAACCTGGGGATCATCTCGACCCTGGTGGGCGCGGGCGACTTCCTGCTGCTGGACGCCGACAGCCACGCCTCGATCTACGACGCCTGCAGGCAAACCCAGGCCAGCGCCATCCGCTTCAAGCACAACGACCCGGCCAGCCTCGACGCCCGCCTGCGCCGCCTGGCGGGCGAGCCGGGCTTCAAGCTGGTGGTGGTCGAGGGGATCTATTCGATGCTCGGCGATGTCGCCCCATTGCGGGCCATCGTCGAAGTCTGTCGCGCCCACGGCGCCTACCTGCTGGTGGACGAGGCCCATTCGATGGGCGTGCTGGGCGCGCGCGGCTGCGGCCTGGCCGAACAGGAGGGCGTACTGGACCAGGTCGACTTCATCGTCGGCACCTTCTCCAAGAGCCTGGGCGCGGTCGGCGGCTACTGCGTTTCCAACCACGAGAGGTTCGACATCCTGCGACTGGCCTGCCGGCCCTACATGTTCACCGCCTCGCTGCCGCCGGCCACCGCCGCCTCGACCCGAGCCGCCCTGGCGGCGGTCCAGGCGCGGCCGGAGCTGCGCCAGACGCTGTGGCGCAACGTCGGGCGTCTGTACGGCGCCCTGGCCGACGCCGGCTTCCAGCTGGGCCCGACACCCAGTCCGATCATCGCCGTGCGCCTGGAGGACGAGGCCACGACCCTGGCCATGTGGCGCGCCCTCCTGGACGCCGGCTACTACGTCAACATCGGCTTGCCGCCCGCCACGCCATCAGGCGAAAGCCTGCTGCGCTGCGCGATCTCGGCCGGACATTCGCCGGAGCAGATCGACGGACTGGCGGCGCGGCTGATCGAGCTGGGGCGAACCTACGGCGTACTGCCCGAAGCTCGACGAACGACACAGGCGCAACTCGAAACCCTCGCCCTGTAGAAGAGGGTTCTACCATCCTACCCCCGCGCCGCGTCGCGCAGGCGCTTGCGCTTCCCGCCCAGGGCGTCCGGCCGATTCAGCGCCTTGCGGTATTCATCGCGGCGCTCGTGGATCGAGGCGATGACCAGGCCCATGGGCACGCCGATGTCGACCAGCACCGCCTCGGACAGTTGCAGCGAGGCCTCGATGGTCTCGGGCACGGCGTCGGAGGCGCCCAGGTCGTAAAGCCGGGCGGCGTGGCGGGCGTCACGGGCGCGGGCCACGATCGTCAGGTCCGGCCGGTGGCCGCGGGCTGCGGCGACAACCGCCTCGGCCGCGTCGGGCGAGTCCATGGTCACGACCACCGCCTTGGCGTGGTCCAGGCCGCAGCGTTCCAGCAGCTCCACCCGGGAGGCGTCGCCGTAGTAGACCAGGTGCCCGTTGCGGCGCCCCTGCTGGACGAAGCCGGGATCGCGGTCGATGGCGATCCAGGGCAGGTCGTGACGGTCGAGCATGTCGCCCACCAGGCGGCCGACGCGGCCGTAGCCAACGACCAGCACCCGGCCCTGGCCCTCCTGGCCGACGCTTTCCGAAGGCGGCTCGTAACCCGCCACGCCCTCGGGCGCCTCGGTGGGCGGGGCCACGGCGCCCTTGGCCAGGCGCGCGCCGATCCGCGCCAGCAGCGGGATCATGAACATGGTCAAGGTCGCGGCCACCAGCACCGCCTGGCCGATGCGCGGAGAGACCACGCCCGCGCCCATGGCGTTGTCCAGGATCACGAAGGCGAACTCGCCGCCCGCCGCCAGGGTCAGGGCCGCCTCGATCGCGGCTTTTGCCGACAAGCCGAACAGCCGTCCCATGCCCATGACCAGCAGGCCCTTGAGGCCGATCAGGCCGATGGCGACGCCCAGCACCAGCCAGGGCTGGGCCACCAGCAGCGACAGGTCCAGCCGGATGCCCAGCGAGACGAAGAACAGGCTGAGCAGCAGGCCCTTGAACGGCTCGATCTTGACCTCGACCTCGTGGCGGAACTCGGTCTCGGCCAGCAGGATGCCGGCCACGAAGGCGCCCAGGGCCATCGACAGGCCCGAGATCGCCGCCACCAGCCCCGCCCCGATGATGATCAGCAGGCAGGCGGCCATGAACATCTCTTCGTTCCGGGCCTTGGCCACCGAGCGCATCATCGGCCTCAGGGCCAGGCGCCCGAACACCACGATCGCGCCCAGGCCGATCACCGCCGGCCCCAGGGCCAGCAGGTCGCCCAGGTGGAAGACGCCGTCGCCCCGGGCCAGAACAGCCAGGGTGATCAGGATCGGCGCCACGGCCAGGTCCTGGAACAGCAGCACCGAGAAGGTCGCCCGGCCGCCGTCCGAATGCAGCCGCCGCCGCTCGACCAGAACCGGCACGGCGATGGCGGTGGACGACAGGGTCAGGGCCGCGCCGATGGTCAGGGCCGCCACGGGCGTCTGCCCCAGCAGCATGGCCACCGCGCCCAGGGCCAGGGAACAGCCGACCAGCTGCATCGCGCCCAGGCCGAAGACCAGCTTGCGCATCAGCCGCAGGCGCTCCCACGACAGCTCCAGGCCGATCATGAACAGCAGGAACACCACGCCGAACTCGGCCAGCTGGGCGATTTCGTCGGGATTGTCGACCGTGACGTAGTCCAGCCAGGGCAGGGTCTTGCTGAGGCTGCCCAGGCCGAACGGCCCCAGGATCACGCCCGCCACCAGGAAGCCGAGGATCGGGTTCAGCTTCAGCCGCTTGAACAGCGGCGCGACGATGCCGGCGGTGGCGAGAAACAGGACCAGGTCCTTGTAGTCCTCCGGTGACATCGCGTGGTGCACGTGGCGATTTTCCTTTCGCTCGCTGGGTTTCCGCTCGTCGTTCTAGCTGGCCAGCTTCAGCCGGACCCCGGGGCCGGCCTCGCCTGCGGGGATCAGGGCCGCGCCCCCGGCTTCCAACGCCTCGATCAACAGCCGCTCGGTGCTATGGTGCAGGGCGTGGCGTTCGGTCTCGAAGTCCTTGACCGTGCTGCGGGATACGCCAGCCTTGTCCGCGAGGTCTCCTTGGGACCAGTTGAGCAGGCCTCGGGCTGCTCGGGATTGGGCCGGCAGCAAGATTTTTGCGTGCGGCATCTGGCGAACCTCCGTTTCGTCGCCCATATTGGTTGAGTACGCCCAGGAAAGATGACCGTCAAGGAGGGACCTTGCACCACACCTCGCTGATCGCGACCATCGTCGCCGGCCTCGGCCTCGCCTTCGTGTTCGGGGCCATCGCCAATCGCTTCAAGCTGCCCGTGCTGGTCGGCTACCTGATCGCCGGCGTCGTCGTCGGGCCGTTCACCCCTGGCTACGTGGCCGACACCGAGCTGGCGCCGCAGTTGGCCGAGATCGGCGTGATCCTGCTGATGTTCGGGGTGGGCCTGCACTTCTCGGTCAAGGACCTGATGGCGGTGCGCAAGATCGCCATTCCCGGCGCTGTGGTGCAGATCCTGGCGGCGACGGTGATGGGCATCGGCCTGGCGCACCTGCTGGGCTGGAGTCTGGGCGCAGGGATCGTGTTCGGCCTGGCCCTGTCGGTGGCCTCGACGGTGGTGCTGCTGCGCGCCCTTCAGGAACGACGGCTGATCGAGACCGATCGCGGCCGCATCGCCGTGGGCTGGCTGATCGTCGAGGACCTGGCCATGGTTCTGGCCCTGGTGCTGCTGCCGGCCGTGTCGGGCATGCTGGGCGGCGAGGCCCCGCCTCCCGGCCCCGGCGGCGTGGCCGGCGCCTTCGCCATCACCATCGGCAAGGTCGTGGCCTTCGTGGCGGTGATGATGATCATCGGCCGGAGGGTCATTCCCTGGATCCTGCACCGCATCGCCCACACCGGTTCGCGCGAGCTGTTCCGCCTGGCCGTGCTGGCCATCGCCCTGGGCGTGGCGTTCGGCTCGGCCGCGCTGTTTGGCGTGTCGTTCGCCCTGGGCGCCTTCTTCGCCGGCATGATCATGGCCGAGAGCGAGCTTTCCCAGCAGGCCGCCAACGAGACCCTGCCGCTGCGCGACGCCTTCTCGGTGCTGTTCTTCGTGTCGATCGGCATGCTGTTCAACTGGTCGGTGTTGCTGCGCGAGCCGCTGGCGGTTCTCGCCACCCTGGCCATCATCGTGATCGGCAAGTCCGTGGCGGCCTATCTGATCGTCCTGGTCTTCAAGCGTCCGCAGAGCGTGGCCCTGACCATCTCGGCGAGCCTGGCCCAGATCGGCGAGTTCTCGTTCATCCTGGCTGGCCTGGGCGTCTCGCTGAAGCTGCTGCCGCCCGAGGGCCGCGACCTGATCCTGGCCGGCGCCATCCTGTCGATCCTGATCAACCCGCTGCTGTTCCGCTTGCTGGACAAGAGCCTGCCCAAGATCGCCGAGGGCGGAACCCCGGTCGCGGCCAACCAGCCGCACGCGGTGCTGGTGGGCTATGGCCGCGTCGGCAAGGCCGTGGCCGAGGGCCTGAAGAACCGCATGCTGCTGGTGGTGATTGAGGACGAGGGCGACCGCGCCGCCGAGGTGCGCGAGGCTGGTTTCGAGGTCCTGCAAGGCAACGCCGTGCGCCCCGAAGTGCTGCTGCAGGCGGGCTTGGCGGAGGCGACCCACCTGTTCGTGGCCGTGCCCAACCCGTTCGAGGCCGCGCGGATCATCGAGCAGGCCAAGGCCGCCAACCCCAAGGTCAAGATCATCGCCCGGGCCTACACCGACGCGGACGTCGACCTGCTGACCCAGATTGGGGCCACTCACGCCCTGATCGGCGAGCAGGAGATCGCCCGCGGCATGCTGGCCCTGGCTCCGCGGCCCAAGCCCGCCCCGGCGCCGGCCCACTAGCACAGCCCGCATTGACCGTGGCGGCGCGAGGCCTTAGGGGACGCGCCGTCATGAGCCCCCGTCGCGGACAGTCCCGGTCGACCTGGCCCATCGCCCTGCTGGCGATGCTGGCCCTGCTCGTCCAGTCGCTGATCCCGGCCGCGGCCATGGCCCGCGACGGCGTCCAGGGCGGCCAGTCGATCGTCATCTGTACGGCCGAGGGCGCCAAGACCGTCTCGGTCGGCGGCGAGAAGGAGAAGCCCAAGGGCTTCGGCGGCTACGCCTGCTACCAGTGCGTGGTCGCGGCCCTGGCCACCACCACCCCGCCCGACGTCACCATCGCCCCGGCCCTCTACGCCGTGCGCCTGGAGCCCGCCCCGCGCGCGGCCCTGCGCGGCCCGGCCATGGCCCGCGCGCCTCCGCGTCCGCCCAGCCAGGGGCCACCGGACTTTCCCATCGCCTGACCACCGCCTCGCGCGTTCAAGGCCGCATGGCCGACGCGCGCCGTCACGCCTTTGGGAATTTCAGTTTCATGTCGCGATCCTTCCGCCCGGCTCTCGTCGCCGGCGCCGCCCTCTGCGCTCTTTCCGTTCCGATTCTGGCTCACGCCGAGGACGAGCAACGCACCGCCGTCGATTCCGTCATCGTCACCGCCCGCCCCGATCCCGAGGACCCGCCCGTGGTCGCCCGGGCCCGCAAGCGACTGTCGGAAACCCCCGGCGCGGTCGCCGTGATCTCGTCCGAGGCCTATGAGAACCGCTACGCTCTGGGCCTGAACGACACCGTGCGCGACGTGCCGGGCGTGCTGGCCCAGCGCAAGTTCGGCGAGGACACCCGCCTGGCCATCCGCGGCTCGGGCGTCGGCAACGTCAACCACAACCGAGGAACCCTGCTGGCCCAGGACGGCGTGCCGCTGAACGAGGCCGACGGCTATGGCGACTACCAGCTGATCGATCCGCTGCTAGCCCGCTACACCGAGGTCTACAAGGGCGGCAACGCCCTGCGCTTCGGCGGGGCCCTGCTGGGCGGGGCGATCAACTTCGTCACCCCGACCGGCCGCACGGCGGGCGCCGAGAACCTCGTGCGGGTCGAGGGCGGCTCGTTCGGGACGGTGCGCCTGCACGGCGAGCTGGCGCGCACCTTCGGCGACGACGATGTCTTCGTAGGCGCCACCGTGCTGAACGCCGATGGCTGGCGCCAGCAGAGCAACAGCTCGGCCGCCCGCCTTTCGGCCAATATCGGCCACAGCTTCGGCCAGGACCGCGAAGTGCGCCTTTACCTGAGCGGCGCCGACATCCGCCAGCAGATCGCCGGCGCCCTGACGCTGAACGACGCGCTGCACAACCCCACCAAGGCGGCCGACTACGCGCCGGTCAACAACCTCTCCAACAACTACGGGCGCAACATGCGCAACGCCCGCGCCAGCCTGCAGACCATATGGCGATTGAACGACAGCGTCGTGTTCGAGGGCGGAATCTACGGCGCCTGGCGCGACCTGGACCATCCGATCTTCCAGGTGGTCGACCAGGAAAGCCGCAACTTCGGCGCCTTCGGGCGGCTGGACTGGACGGGCCAGGTGGGCGGCATGGCGGCCGACCTCTTCACCGGCTTCTCCTGGCGGGTGGGCGACATGGACGCGCGCCAGTGGATCAACGTCCACGGTTCGCACGGCGCGGCGACGGCCTTCTCGCGCCAGAACGCCAAGGCTCTGGACCTGTTCGCCGAGGGCCGCCTGTTCGTGACCCCGCGCCTGGCCCTGGTGGCCGGCGGGACCTACGGTACGGCGCAGCGCGACTACCAGAGCTACAAGCTGGCTGGGGCCCCGGCCAGCTTCGACCTGTCGGCCAGCCGCGACTACGACTGGTTCGCTCCGCGCGTAGGCCTGCTGTTCCAGGCCGACGGCGACACCCAGGTGTTCGCCAACCTGACAAAGTCGGTCGAGCCGCCGAACTTCGGCGCCTATTCACCGACCGCAGCGGCGGGCTTCGCCCCCGTCGCGCCGCAGACCGCCTGGACCGGCGAGATCGGCGCGCGCGGCCGCAAGGGCCCCTTCGCCTGGGACATAGCGCTCTACCGCGCGCAGTTGCGCCACGAACTGCTGAGCTTCGTCGTCGACCAGGCCCACCCGGCCGCCACCTTCAACGCCGACAAGACCCTGCACCAGGGCCTGGAAGCGGGGCTGGACTGGAAGCTGAGCCCGCGCCTTCGCCTGCGCCAGACCTGGGCCTGGTCGGACTTCAAGTTCGACGGCGATCCGCAGTATGGCGACAACCGCCTGCCGGTCGTGCCCCAGCACCTCTATCGCGCCGAGCTGAAGTACGAGCACCCGGCCGGCTGGTTCGTGGCACCGTCGCTGGAATGGTCGCCGCAGGGCGTTCTGGTCGACTACCGGAACAAGGTCCGCGCGCCCGGCTACGCCATCGCTTCGCTGAGCGCCGGCTATGCCCGCGACCGGATCACCCTGTTCCTGGACGCCCGCAACCTGGCCGACAAGCGCTACATCTCGACAGTCAATCCATCGGTCACCGCCACCACCGTCTCCACCTCTCCGACCACCGACAATTCCACCGCCGCCTTCTGGCCCGGCGAAGGGCGCAGCGTCATGGTCGGCGTCACCGGCAAGTTCTAGGGAGCCCCGTCATGCGCAAGCGCATCCTTCTCGCCGCCGCCCTGCTGGGCCCGGCGCCCGCCCTGGCCCACGTCGTGGCCGCCCCGGGCGAGGCCAAGGCCGGCTCGTATGCGGCGATCGCCTTCCGCGTGGGCCACGGCTGCGGCGCGGACGACGCGACCGTGAGGCTGCGGGTCGAGATCCCCGACGGCGTCGCCTCGGCCCGCCCCCAACCCAAGACCGGCTGGACGATCGCGATCGAGAAGTCCGACGAGGCCGATCCGGCCCGGCGTCGGGCCACGGCCGTGACCTGGACGGGCCGCCTGCCCGACGACCAGTTCGACGATTTCAGCCTGCTGATGAAGTTGCCGGCCCAGGCCGGAGACCTGGTCTTCCCCGTCGTCCAGACCTGCGAAGCGGGCGAGAGCCAATGGACCGAGATCGCCGATCCGGCCCGCCCCGGCCAGAAGCTGACCCACCCCGCGCCCGTGGTCCGGTTGACGCCGGCCGCTCCTGTCGACGACATGGCCGGCATGCCCGGCATGAAGCATTGAGGTCTCCCATGCGTCGCTTCGTTCCTACCCTGACCCTGGCCGCCCTGGCCCTGGCTTCCACCGTCGCCGTCGCGGGCGACTACCGCGTGGGCGGGGTCGAGGTCCGCTCACCCTGGACCCGTCCGGCCCAGGCCGGTATGAACGGCGTCGGCTACCTGACCCTGGCCAACGTCGGGACCAAGCCGATCAAGCTGGCGGCCGTGGAGAGCCCCGCCGCCCAGTCGGTGGGCCTGCACGAGAGCAAGATGACCGGCGGCGTCATGTCGATGCGGCCCGTGACGGGCGGCCTGACCGTCGCGCCCGGCGGCAAGGTCGACTTCGCGCCCGGCGGCTATCACTTGATGCTGCTGGGCCTGAAGACCACGCAGTCGGTGGGCGGCAAGGTGCCGTTGACCCTGGTGTTCGCCGACGGCCGCCGGATGAAGATCGAGCTTTCGGTCGAGGCCGGCCCTCCCAAAGCGTCCGGCGCGTCGACCGACCCCATGGCGGGCATGCACGACCACCACTGACTCCTCGGGGCGGCTCCGAGCTCCGGGACCGCCCCGCTCAACATTACAGAATTGTAAGGGGTTGGTTTTCGCCACCTTGGGGCAAGTTGCGGCCCAGCTCTCTCCAACGGAACGGCATTCGATGAAAAGAATTTGGTTCGCGGCCGCCGCCATGGCCGCGCTGTCGCTTTCGGCCTTCGGGGCCCAGGCTCGTGACGGCCACCAGCACGCCTGCCTCGACGCGGCCTGCGACACCCAGGCCCTGTTCGACGCGATCGACACCCCCGCCACCGGCGGCGGCCAGCCCGTGTCGCTGGAATCACCGCGCTACGGGGCCTGGGGTTTCGACGTCTCGGGCATGGACCGCGCGGTGAAGCCCGGCGACGACTTCTACAAGTACGCCAACGGGACCTGGGACACCAAGACCGAGATCCCGTCCGACCGCGTGCGCTACGGCGCCTTCGACAAGCTGATCGAGCTGTCGGAAGCCCGCACCCGCGCGATCATCGAGGAGGCCGCCAAGGCCGGCGCGGGCGATCCGCAGACCGCCAAGATCGGCGCGGCGTACAACGCCTTCATGAACGAGGCCCTGGCCGAGAAGCTGGACGCCAAGCCGATCGCCGCCGAGCTGGACGGCGTGCGCAAGGTCAAGACCAAGGACGAGTTCACCGCCCTGATGGGCCGCAATCCCACGACGGGCTACGCCGCGATCCTGGGCCTCTACATCATGGCCGACCAGAAGAACCCGACGCGGTACGCCGTCTACGCCGGGACCAGCGGCCTCAGTCTGCCCGACCGCGACTACTATCTCGACGCCAAGTTCGCCGAGAAGAAGACCGCCTACGAGGCCTATGTCGCCCAGATGCTGACGATGATCGGCTGGGAGAAGCCGGTCGAGAACGCCAAGGCGATCGTCGCCTTCGAAACCCAGTTGGCCGAAGCCTCCTGGACCCGCGCCCAGCGCCGCGACCGAGACAAGACCTACAATCCCGTCGACTGGAAGGGCCTGCAGGACCTGACCCCGGGCTTCGACTGGAACCGCTACCTCGTCGGGACCGAACTGCCCAAGCTGGATCGCGTGGTGGTGACCACCAACACCGCCTTCCCCAAGTTCGCCAAGATCTACGCCGACACCCCGCTGGAGACCCTCAAGGCGTGGCAGGCCTTCAAGGTGGCCGACGGCGCCGCGCCGATGCTCTCCAAGCGCTTCGTCGACGCCAGCTTCGCGTTCCGCAACAAGACCCTGTCGGGCCAGCCCGAGCAGAAGCCTCGCTGGAAGCGCGCGGTGGCCGCGGTCAACGACGAACTGGGCGAAGCGGTGGGGCAGGTCTATGTGGCCCGCTACTTCCCGCCGGAATCCAAGGCCAAGATGGTCGACCTGGTCGGCAACATCCGCGCCGTGCTGAAGACCCGCCTGGACAATCTCGACTGGATGTCGCCTGAGACCAAGGCCCAGGCGCAGGACAAGCTGGCCAAGTTCACCGTCAAGATCGGCTATCCCGACAAGTGGCGCGACTACTCCAAGCTCGAGATCAAGGCCGACGACCTCTACGGCAACGCCATCCGCTCGGGGGCCTTCGAGTGGCGCCACGACGTGGAACGGCTGAACGGCCCGGTGGACAAGACCGAGTGGGGCATGACCCCGCAGACCGTCAACGCCTACTACAACTCGGTCAACAACGAGATCGTGTTCCCCGCGGCCATCCTGCAGGCGCCGTTCTTCCATCCCGACGCCGACCCGGCCGTCAACTACGGCGGCATCGGCGGGGTCATCGGCCACGAGATCAGCCACGGCTTCGACGACCAGGGCCGCAAGTCCGACGGCCTTGGCGTGCTGCGCGACTGGTGGACGGCCGAGGACGCCGCCAAGTTCAAGGCCCAGGCCGACAAGCTGGGCGCGCAATACAGCGCGTTCGAACCCCTGCCCGGCTCGCACGTCAACGGCCAGCTGACGATGGGCGAGAACATCGGCGACATGGGCGGTCTCGCCTTCGCCCTGGCGGCCTATCACGCCTCGCTGGGCGGGAAGCCCGCTCCGGTGATCGACGGCTTCACGGGCGACCAGCGCGTCTATCTGGGCTGGGCCCAGGTGTGGCGCCAGAAAACCCGCGACGACGCCCTGCGCCAGCAGGTGGTCAGCGACCCGCACTCGCCGGCCTACTACCGCGTCAACGGCACAATCCGGAACCAGGACGGCTGGTATTCGGCCTTCGACGTCAAGCCGGGCGACAAGCTGTATGTCGCTCCAGAGGACCGCGTGCGGATCTGGTAGCGCACGGCTCAACGCCGAACACGGAAAGGGCGGCCGCTCGGGCCGCCCTTTTTGTTTCAAGCTGACTCTTTACTGACGGGAACGCGCAAATGTGCGCGCCCCAGCCGATGCGACATGTCTGATGGAAAGGCGGGTGAGTTACTTTTGACTCAATCGTCAAAAATCAAACCCATATCCCAGATACACCAAGACCCGCCGCGGGGGATAATCGCGACGGGTCCGGCTATTTCTCGATCATTCGATCTAGGTGGGCGTTTCCTCCCCGAAACGCCGAAGGAAGGGAGCTCTCTAAGGGCTCGTTTCTTCCTTGCCAGTGTTAGAAACGGCAAATTCGAGATGGTGTCAACGGCAACGATCGTGAATCCGTAAGGGGTCGCGAAATTTTTGACACAAAACCGTTAGAATGGACCGCAGGGTCAAACTTATCACCGTTCTCTTGCGATTTTTTTGACAACTCAGTCAAAACTTACAAATTCAGGCGATCTTTCAAGGCTTCCAGAACCGCCGAGCGCGACTCGAAAACATAGTCCGGGCGCGAGACCGTGACCGGCTCCACCCGCGCCGAAGCCAGGGCCGCGGCGGCCTCGAACAGGTCGGCGGTGGCCAGCAGGGCTCCGTTGGCCCGTCGCGCGCCCGCCCCCACGAACGGGGCGACGGCGGCCTGGCCGGCGGCGTCCTGCTCGGCGGGCCAGACCAGGGTGGCCAGGGTGCGGGCCCGTCCCTTGGCCTCGACCACCGACAGCAGCCGCCGCAGCGACTCGATCTGGGCCTGGGTCCAGCTCGCAACCAGCGACGCGGTCAGCTGGGCCTGGCTCTTCAGGATCACGCCGTCCGACAGGATCTTCAGGCCGTTGGCCGCCAGGGTCGCCCCGGTGGTGGTGATGTCGACCACCAGTTCCGCCGCCCCGGCCGCCGGCGCGCCTTCCGTGGCGCCGCTGCTCTCCACGATCCGGTAGTCCGAAACGCCGTGACGGGCGAAGAAGGCCCGTGTCTGGGTGACGTACTTGGTGGCCACCCGCAGCCGGCGACCGGTCCTGGCCAGATGGACATGCCCCACGTCGTCGATGTCGGCCATGGTGTCGACGTCCAGCCAGCTCTTGGGCGCGGTCACCACCAGGTCGGCCCGGCCAAAGCCGAGAGCGCGCAACAGCATCACCCGGTCATCCATGTCCTCGCCGCGCTCGCGGAGCAGGTCCTCGCCGGTGACGCCCAGGTGCAGCTCGCCGCTGTCCAGGCCCGCGGCGATGTCGCCGGCCGACAGCAGGCGCACCGTCACCCCGGGCAAGCCCGACAGCTCGGCCGAGTAGCCGCGCGCGCCGCCGGTCATCTCCAGCTTGAAGCCGCATTCGGCCAGCCAGGCCTCGACCTGTTCCTTCAGGCGCCCCTTGGAGGGGATGGCGAAGATCATCTGGGTCTGCTCCAGGGCGCTCATTCGCCGCCTCCCGCATAGGCTCGCGCCGGGCGCACCATGCAGCCCACGGCGCCGGTCCTGGCCGCCTCCTCGCCGGGGGTCTCCAGCCGGGCCAGCAGGCCGTCGTAGCGGCCGCCCGCCGCCACCGGGCGTTCCTCGCCCAGAGCCGCGCTGCGCACCTCGAACAGGAAGCCGTCGTAATAGCCGAACGACCGCCCGAAGGCCGCGCTCAGCGTCATGCGCTCCGGCGGAACCTCCAGCCGGCGCAGCAGGTCCAGGCGCGCGCTCCAGGCGGCCAGGGCCTTTTCCAGCGGACGCGGATCGCGGCCGGCCAGGGCGCGGATCTCGCCCAGCGCTTCCATCGGACGGCCGCTCACGGCCAGATAGGCCCGCACCTGGTCGGCCTGCTCGCGCGTCAGCCGTCCGGCCAGCACCTTCTGCGAACGTTCGACCAGGCGCGCGGCGATCTCGGCCGGGCGACGGCCGCCTACCGGTTCGATGCCGGCCAGGGCCCACAGCTCCTGCAGCACCTCGGCGGCGGCTTCGCCGGGCATCTGGGCCAGCATCAGGGCCAGGCGGCTGCGCTCGGCCGGCAACGGCTCGGCGTCCTCGCCCTCCAGCTCGCGCTTCATCAGGCGGGGATGGGCGAAGGCGCGCTTGAGGCGGACGGCCAACTGCACCGGCAGGCGCAGGCTGTCGACAAAGGCGGAAAACAGCGACACGTCGCCCAGGATCAGCGAGAGGTCCTCGCGACCGCCGGCTGCGGCGCTGCGCCAGGCCATGGCCACGATCTCGGCGTCGGCTACGACCGGCTCGTTGGGCTCGAAAGCCTCGATGCCGACCTGCAGGAACTCCTCGGCCCGGCCGCTGCCGCGCGGGGCTACGCGGAAGGCCTTGCCTTCGTAGTAGTAGCGCCCCTGCCCGACGGTCGAGGCCAGGTGCTCGCGCGCCACGGCCACGGTGAAGTCGGGTCGCAGGCAAGCCTCCTCGCCGCCGTCGCCGCCCGAGACGGCGAAGAGACGCGAGCGCATGGACTCGCCGGCCATGTCCAGGATCAGGCCCAGCGGTTGCAGCACCGGCACGTCGATGGACGCGGGGCTGTAGGCCGCCAGCGGAGCGCGGATGGCGTCGAGCGCCTCCGCCGGAATGGAACGCTCGAGCCTCATCTTATCCCCCGATGATCGTCTTGACCGCCGCCACCAACTGGTCGCGCGGGATCGTCTGCTGGCCGGGCCGCTCGGCCTTCCAGGCGGCGTTGTCGGCCACCCCGGCCGCCAGCTCTCGGCCCAGGTCCAGGTCCTTAATGGTGACCGTGCCGGCGGCGATCTCGTCGCCGCCCAGCATGATGGCCGCCGGCGACAGGCGGCGGTCGGCGTACTTCATCTGCGGGCGCATGCCCGAGGTCCCCAGATAGACCTCGGCCGGGATCCCCGCCGCGCGCAGCTCGCCGGCGACGGCGAAATATTCGCCCATGTGGGCCTGGTCGAAATTGATGATCACGACCGGGCCGCGCGCCGCCCCGCCTGGCTCGCGCCCCGCCGCCCGCAGGGCCGCCGCCAGGCGCGACACGCCGAACGAGAAGCCCGTGGCCGGCGTCGTCTGACCGGTGAAGCGCGCCACCAGGTCATCGTAGCGGCCGCCGCCGCCGATCGAACCGAACGAGACCTTGGCTCCCTTCTCGTCGGTGGTGCTGAGCAGCAGCTCGGCCTCGAACACCGCGCCGGTGTAGTATTCCAGGCCGCGCACGATCGACGGATCGATGAAAGCCTGGTCGTCGGCCACGCCCAGGCTGGTCAGGGCCGCGTCGATCAGCTCGAGTTCACGCAGGCCCTCGTCGCCCTCGGCCGAGCCGGCCACCACCTTGGCGATGTTGGCCAGGGTCGCCGAACGGCCGCCACCATCCTTCAGAAGAACCCCGGCCTGGACAAAGTCGATCACCGAGTCGACGGCCTTGCCGGCAAGGCCCGCGCCCTTGGTGAAATCGCCGCTCTCGTCCAGGCGCCCCTCGCCCAGCAGCAGACGCACGCCGTCCACGCCCAGGCGGTCCAGCTTGTCGACCGCCCGCAGCACGGCCAGCTTCTGGCCCTCGCCCGCCACGCCAGCGGCCGTCAGCAGGCCATTGAGAAGCTTGCGATTGTTGATCTTCAGCACCGCCGAACCGCGCGGCAGGCCGGCGGCCTCCAGCCCTTCGACGGCCATGGCGATGATCTCGGCGTCGGCCTCCGGGCGAGCCGAGCCCACGGTGTCGGCGTCACACTGGATGAACTGGCGGAAGCGGCCCGGCCCCGGCTTCTCGTTGCGCCATACCGGCCCATAGGCGTAGCGGCGGAACGGCTTGGCCAGGGTTTCCCAGTTCTGGGCGGCGAAGCGGGCCAGCGGGGCGGTCAGGTCGTAGCGCAGGGCCATCCACTGGTCGTCGTCGTCCTGAAGAGCGAAAACGCCCTCGTTGGGACGGTCGCTGTCGGGCAGGAACTTGCCCAGGGCGTCGGCGTACTCGAACGCGCCGGTGTCCAGCGCCTCGAAGCCGTAGCGTTCGTAGACGGCCGAGACCGCCTCGAGGATCGCGCGTTCGGCCCGCAGGTCGCGGGCGCGCTTGTCGGCGAAACCGCGCGGGGCGCGGGCTTCGGGGCGGAAATCCTGGGTGTCGTCGGTCATCGTCGTCGGTCCTGGTGATCTAGGCTTCGACGGATGGCGCTTGAGCCAAGCCCCATCCGCTAGGCGGGGCTCTGGCTGGGTCGCTCGGCTTAGAGCGCGCGGACCCGGCCGATCCCGCGAGGCGAGGTCGGATGGTGGTGGTGGCCGTGATGGTGCGGCGTGCGGGTCATCGGGCGGGGGCTATAGCCCAGGCGGACGTGCGGGGAAAGGGGTGTGTGGGGAGTCCCGCCCTAATCCGATCGGGCCGGATCCGCCCCAGGCGTCTCCCTGCCAGGCCCACCCAGGACAGTTCCCGCAAGTTCTCGCCTCGTTACGGCAAGTTTATCCACAGGCCCGGACCATTGCGGCATGAAAATCCGGTAATCATGACTGAGATGTAACGCACCTTTCCGGCTTGTAACTTGAGATGAATGTCCGGGACCGGCAGATCTCCTGGCGATGAGGGGGACTACCGAATGACCAGGACCATGCTGTTGGCGAGCGTCGCCGCCGCCATTCTCGCCGCCGCCGGCTCGGCCCAGGCCCAACAGACGCCGACCGCCGCACCGGCGGCCTCGGACCAGGCCGCCCAGAAGGGCGTGCTGGTCTTCACGCCCGACTTCTTCGCCTCCCAGCGTCCCAACACCGCCCAGGACATGGTCAACCGGGTGCCCGGCTTCGTCATCGACGACGGCAGCGGCGCGCGCGGCTTCGAAGGCGCGGTCGGCAACGTGCTCATCAACGGCAACCGCCCGGCTTCCAAGAACGACACCGGCTCCAACGTGCTAGGCCGCACGCCGGCCGACCGGGTCGAACGCATCGAGCTGATCCGGGGCGGCGCGGCCGGCATCGACATGCAGGGCTATGCGACCGTCGTGAACGTGGTGCTGAAGGCCGGCGCCAATCGCCAGTCGATCCTGACCTGGAACGCCAGCGTGTTCGACGGCGGCCATGACGTCTATGGCGGAAGCTACCAGTTCACCTCGACCAAGGACGACCGCACGTGGAGCGTGCTGCTCAGCGATGGCAACAGCACCAACGACTCCAACGGCAAGGGCCGCGCCATTCGCCGTGACGCGACCGGCAAGGTGGTGCGCGACGAGGCTTTCTCGAACGACGGCTGGGGCGGCGGGGACTCGATCCGCGTGAACTATTCGGGTCCGGTCACCGGCGGCAAGCTGGAGGCCACGGCCAGGTACGGGATCCACGACTGGCAGGAGTGGCAGCGGATCGAGTCCGACGCCGTCCTGCGCCACAGCGACTACGCCGAGGACACCAAGTCGGGCGAACTGGGCCTGACCTGGATCCGGCCACTGGCCCCGGGCTGGACGCTGGAGACCCGCGCCATGCACGAGTTCGAGCGCTTCGACGACGTCTCGACCGCCAGCGACAGCGAGGAGGGCCTGGACCAGCGGTTCACGGCCAAGGGCAAGTCCTCGGAATCGATCCTGCGCGGCCTGGTGCGGCGCGAGCGCAACGCCTCCCTGACGCTCGAGGCCGGGGGCGAAGTCGCCTACAACATGCTCGACACCAACCAGGCCTATGTCGAGAACGGCGAGAAGATCGAACTGCCGTCGGCCTCGGTGAAGGTCGAGGAGGTGCGGGGCGAGGCCTTCGTGAAAGCGACCTGGCGCGCCAACCCCAAGCTGACCCTGGAGGGCGGGGTGCGCCTTGAGACCTCGACCATCAAGCAGACGGGCGGCGAGATCGATGTCGAGAAGAGCTTCTTCTACGCCAAGCCGCGCTTCCAGCTGACCTGGACGCCCAAGGCCAACCATCAGGTGCGCTTCCGCTTCGAGCGCGAACTGGGCCAGCTGGATTTCAACGATTTCGCCGCCTCGGCCGAGTTCACCGACGGCAATGTGTTCGCCGGCAACGTCGAGCTGGCGCCCGAGCAGCGCTGGATCAGCGAAGTGACGTTCGAGCGCCGCTTCTGGGGCCAGGGCGTGGTGTCGCTGGGGCTGCGCCACGACGAGATCATCGGCGTGATCGACCGCCTGCCCCTGCCCGGCGGCCTGGCCGCGACCGGCAACATCGGCGACGGCACGCTCGACAAGATCACCCTGAACATCGTGGTGCCGGTCGACCGGTTCGGCATCCCCGGCGGTCGCTTCACCTTCAAGAACGACTGGAACGACACTCACGTCACCGACCCGACCACGCACCTCAAGCGCCCGATCTCGGAGATCCGTCCCACCCAGGCCAATATCGGCTTCCAGCAGGACATCGTCTCCTGGAAGACCCAATGGGGGATCAACTGGCTGCCGCTGCTGGGTCGCGGAACCTACGCGCCCGACCAGACGGGCGGCTGGCGCGGCGCCGGCTATCTGGAAGGCTTCGTCGAGTACAAGCCCACCCCGACCCTGGCCGTCCGCGTGCAGATGAACGTCTGGGACGACTTCGTGGTCTATCGCACCGTCTATGCCGCCCGGCCGACGGCCCAGGATCCCGCGCGGCCGGTGAAGTTCTCGGAGGAGCGCGACATCAACCCCAACACCTTCTGGACGATCCGGGTGCGCAAGACCTTCTAGGCCCGAAGAGCCACCACCGGTTGCGCGACGCCGCCCGTCCACGGCACAGTCGCGGCGAGCAAGAGGGGAGCCCGCCGCGATGCGCCGCACGATCACCACCGCCCTGACCGGCGCACTCGCTTTGGGACTGGCCGGCGGCGCGCCCCTCGGCGCCCGGGCCGCGGATCAGGCCATCCAGGTTTCTTTCCCTGCGACAATGAGCGCCCAACCGCTGGACGGCCGGCTGCTGGTGCTGCTGTCCAGCGACCCCTCGGCCGAGCCCCGCGAGCAGATCGGCTTCGATCTGAAGACCCAGATGGTGTTCGGCCAGAACGTCGAGGGCCTGACGCCTGGCGCCAAGGCCAGGGTGGATGCGGCGGCGTTCGGCTGGCCGGTGCGCAGCCTGTCGGCCGTGAAGCCTGGCAAGTATCGGCTGCAGGTGGTGCTGAACCGCTACGACACCTTCCGCAGGTCCGACGGTTCGGTGGTCAGCCTGCCGCCCGACCAGGGCGAAGGCCAGCATTGGAACACCAAGCCGGGCAACCTCTATTCCGAGCCGGTCGAGGTGACGATTGGGCCGGACGGCCCCGCCACGCTGGAGGTCAGCCTGGACCGGAAGATCCCGCCGATCCCGCGCAAGGCCGACACCCCGTACGTCAAGCACATCCGTATCAAGAGCGAACTCCTGAGCAAGTTCTGGGGCCGGCCGATGTACCTGGGCGCCCACGTCCTGGTTCCCGAGGGCTTCGACACCCATCCGCAGGCCCGCTACCCGCTGATGGTCTTTCACGGCCACTATCCGGACGACATCGGCGGCTTTCGCACCACGCCGCCCGATCCCGACCTGAAGCCGGACTATTCCGAGCGCTTTCATCTGGCCGGCTACAACCGCATCCAGCAGCAGGAGGCCTACGACTTCTACCGCCGCTGGATCTCCAAGGACTTTCCCCGCTTCCTCGTGGTCGAGATCGAGCACGCCAATCCCTATTACGACGACAGCTACGCGGTGAACTCGGCCAATCTGGGCCCCTATGGCGACGCCATCAACAAGGAGCTGATCCCGGAGATCGAAAGGCGCTTCCGGGGCCTGGGCCAGGGCTGGGCGCGCTTCACCTACGGCGGCTCGACCGGCGGCTGGGAGGCCATGGCCACCCAGGTCTTCTATCCGGACATGTACAACGGCGCCTTCGCCGCCTGTCCCGATCCGATCACCTTCCGTCAGTACACCGTCATAGACCTCTACAAGGACAAGAACGCCTACGTGCTCGAAGGCGCCCATCGCTCGATCGAGCGACCCGGCTTCCGCAACTACCTGGGCGAGGTCTTCGCCACCCAGCGCGACATCAACAGCTACGAACTGGCCCTGGGCGACAAGGGCCGCTCGGGCGAGCAGTACGACATCTGGCAGGCGGTCTACGGGCCGCAGGGACCGGACGGCTATCCCAAGCCGATCTACGACAAGGTCACCGGCGTGATCGACCCGGCGGTCGCCGCCTACTGGCGCGAGCACTACGACCTGACGCACATCGTCGAGCGCGACTGGAAGACCCTGGGGCCCAAGCTCCAGGGCAAGCTGCACATCTATGTCGGGCGCGGCGACAACTACTACCTCAACAACGCCGTCTACCTGGCGCAAGAAACGCTGGAGAGCCTGAAGGACCCGCCCTATGGCGGGGAGGTGGCCTATGGCGACAAGGACGAGCACTGCTGGAACGGCGACAAGACCCAGCCCAACGCCATCGGCCGCCTGCGCTACAACACCTTCTACCTGCCCAAGATCCTGGACCGGATCGCCAAGACCGCACCGCCGGGATCCGACCTGACCAGCTGGCGCTACTGACGATCGCTTGACGCCGCGGCCGCAAGGGACCAAGGCGCCGGTCATGCGCCCTGTCCCGTTTCTCGCCTGCCTGCTGGCTGTCGCCCCATCCCTCGGGGCGGCCGCGCCCGTTCAGGTCGACCGAGTGACCATCGACCTGACCGCGGGCCGGCCCGCCAACCGGGCGGATCCCGGAGCGGCCCTGGGAGCGGGGCTGGACGGCATGGGCCGGGGCGAGGTCGCCGCCGCCTACACCCCGCACAACGTCGCGCGCATGAAGCGGGGCGGGCTGCAGCCGATCACCTACCGCCTGCGCACCGAGCTGGGGATCGAGGCCTGGCACTGGAACCCCGAGGGAACCTGGAGCGACGCGGCCAACACCCAAGGCTACTGGACGTCCAGCGACCGGACCCGAGCGCCGATCCTGCTCAGCCACGGCTACGCCCTGCCCCGGCGCGGCGACAGTATCGATCAGGCCAACAACACCGGCTTCTCGCGCCTGGACGACGGAGACGCGAAGAGCTTCTGGAAGTCCAATCCCTATCTGGACCCGCGCTACGCCCACGCGCCGGCCCGCGCCGAATGGGCGAAGCTGGACCTGGGCGCGCGCCAGACGCTTTCGGCCGCCCGCATCCAGTGGGGAACGCCCTACGCCGTCGCCTATCGGGTGCAGGCCTGGAAGGGCGTGGACGAATACGACCCCGAGGGCCGATGGGTCGACGTCAGCGGCGGAGCGGTGACCAACGGTCAGGGCGGCGATGTCATCCTGACCTTTGCGCCCGTCGAGACCCAGTTCGTCCGCATACTGATGACCAGCTCGTCCGGAACCGCGCCGGCCGGTTCGACCGACATCCGCGATGGCCTGGGCTATGCGATCCGCGAGCTGGGGTTCGGGGTTTTGGGCGCCGACGGCCGGTTTGTCGATCGCGTGCGCCACCGCCCCGACGGTCACGCCCAGACCTATGCGGAAGTCTCGTCCACCGATCCCTGGCACCGGGCGATCGACCTCGATCCGGAGCTGGAACAGCCGGGCCTGGACCGGGTGCTGGCCAGCGGCCTGACCCGCGGACGGCCGATGATGGTTCCCGTTGGCGTGCTGTACGACACGCCCGAGAACGGCGCGGCCCTGATCCGCTTCCTGCGCTGGCGCGGCCACCCGCCTGCGCAGGTCGAACTGGGCGAGGAGCCCGACGGCCAGTCCGTCGATCCCGAGGCCTACGGCGCGCTGTACCTGGAGTTCGCCCGCGACCTGCGGGCCATCGATCCGACCCTGACCTTCGGCGGGCCCAGCCTGCAGAGCGGGATCGCCGACACCTGGCTGGACGAGGATCCCGACCACTCCTGGACCCGGCGGCTGATGCGCTATCTGCGAAGCCAAGGCGCGATCGACCAACTGGGGTTCTTTTCATACGAGCGCTATCCGTTCGACGACCTGTGCGGCGACATCGAAGGCAAGCTGCGCGACCAGACCCGCCTGACGGCCGAGCTGTTCCAGCGCTTCGCCGAGGACGAGGTCCCGACGGACGTTCCCTGGGTGATCAGCGAGTACGGCTTCTCGGCCTATTCCGGCCGGGCCATGTCGGAGATGCCCAGCGCCTTGCTGAACGCCGACATCGTGGGCCAATTCCTGACCCTGGGCGGCGACGCGGCCTATCTGTTCGGCTACACGACCAACGTGCCGATCAACCAGCACCTGGCCTGCGCGGGCTATGGCAACATGATGCTGTGGCAGGCCGACGCGAGGGGGGCGGCCCGCTGGCCCATGCCCGCCTACTGGGCGGCCCGGATGATGACCCGCGACTGGGCCAAGCCGGGCGGCGGCGTCCACGAGATCTGGCCCGCCACGACCGCGGGCCGCGACCCGCAAGGCCGTCCCTGGATCACCGCCTACGCGTTGGAGCGCCCGGCCGGCGACTGGTCGCTGATGCTGGTCAACCGCGACAAGAGCCGGGCCCGGCCGGTGGCCGTGGGCTTCGGCGCGGGGTCGGGCTGGGCGACGGCGACCGGACGGGCGCAGGTCGTGCAATTCGGCCCGGCCCAGTACGCCTGGCGCGACGACGGTCCGCGCAGCCGCCCGGCCCGTTCCCTCCCGCCTCGGCGGTTCACGGTCAGGGCCGACGCGCCGCTGATGCTGCCCGCCTATTCGCTGACGGTGGTGCGGCTCGCACCTCAGACCCCGCTCATCCTGCAAAAGCGGGAATGAGCAGAATGAAGGCGTTGGGCGGCTCTAGAGCTTCAGGCGCTGGATCAGCGCCGTGGTGGAGGGATCGTGCGAACCCGCCGCGCCGCTTTCCAACTCGGGCAGGATGCGATTGGCCATCACCTTGCCCAGCTCCACCCCCCACTGATCGAAGCTGTTGATCCCCCAGATCACGCCCTCGACGAAGGTCTTGTGTTCGTAGAGGGCGATCAGGGCCCCGAAGGCGCGCGGCGTCAGGCGGTCCATCAGCACCAGGGTCGAAGGACGATTGCCGGCGAAGGTGCGCTGGGGCGCCAGCGTGGCGATCTCGGCCTCCGGAACGCCCTTGGCCTTAAGCTCGGCCACGACGTCCTGCGTGGTGCGCCCCACCATGAAAGCCTCGGCCTGGGCCAGGAGGTTGGACAGCAGCTTCTCGTGCATGCCCGCCGGCCCCTCGTCCGATTTGGCGACGCCGATCAGCTCCATGGGGGTGATGTCGGTCCCCTGGTGCATGCATTGGAAATAGGCATGCTGGACGTTGGTGCCTTCGTCGCCGAACACCACCGTGGCCGTGCCGCGCTTGACCGGTTCGCCATCGGGACCCACCGACTTGCCGTTGCTCTCCATTTCCAGCTGCTGGAGGAACGAGGCCAGACGGCGCAGGCGGTGCGAGTATGGAACAACCGAGCGGGCGCGACGGTCCAGGCCGTTGCGGTTGAAGATCTGGGCCAGAGCCACCAGCACCGGGGCGTTCTTCTCGAGCGGAGCGGTGCGGAAGTGGGCGTCCATTTCGGCCGCGCCGTCCAGGAAGCCCTGGAACACGTCCCAGCCGCAGGCCACGGCCACCGACAGGCTGACCGACGACCACAGCGAATAGCGGCCGCCCACCCAGTCCCAGAAGCCGAACACGCGCTCGTCCGGCACGCCGAAGGCGGCGGTCTTGTCCAGGGCCGTGGAGATGGCGGCCAGGTGCTGATTGGCGCCGGCCTCGCCCAGGGCCGCGGCCAACCAGGCGCGGGCGGCGGTGGCGTTGGCCAGGGTCTCCTGGGTGGTGAAGGTCTTGGAGACCACGATCACCAGGGTTTCTTCCGGATCCAGGTCCGCCGTCGTCAGCAGGAACTCCGCGCCGTCGACATTGGCCACGAAGCGCAGGTCGATCTCGGGACGGACGGGACGCAGGGCGTCCCACAACAGGCGCGGCCCCAGGTCGCTGCCGCCGATGCCGATGTGCAGGATCGCCTTGAACGGTTTGCCGGTCGCGCCCTTGATCGCGCCGGAGCGGACCGCTTCTGCGAACGCCTTCATCCGGCGACGGACGTCCTCGACCTCAGCCATGACCGGCTGGCCCAGGGCCTTGAACTCGTCGTCGGCCTTGGCGCGCAGGGCCGTGTGCAGGACCGCGCGGCCCTCGGAGCTGTTGATCGCTTCGCCGGCGAACATCCGGGCGCGCGCGCCCTCGACGTCGGCGGCGTGGGCCAGGTCCAGCGCGGACTCGAGGCCGGCCTCGTCCCAGGCCTGCTTGGAGAGGTCCAGGTGCAGGCCGGCGACGTCCAGGCTCAGGGCGTCCAGCCGCCCCGGTTCGGTGTCGAAGAACTCGACGATGCGCTTTTCACCAGCGGCCTTGGCGGCGGCTTCCAGGCGGGTCCAGGCGGCGTCGAGATCGGCCATGCGGCGTTCCTTCACACTAAGCGGTCGGATTTGGTAAATCGGCGTTTACCCGGGCGGGCTTACCAAACGGATACCGCAACGTCATGAAGACCAATGATGTTTTTCGCGGGGAGTGAGCCATGTCCTGTGACGCCGTCGCCTTTTCCGCCATGCTCTGGTTCGCGTCGTTCAGTCCGGACGCACAGTCGGCTGGTCCGGCCCCCGCCGTGGTCCAGCCGGGCCAGGCGCCGCCCTCAGTGGCCGGCGAGCCGCTGTTCATCGACATCGTCCGGCGGGCCGGAGGCCTGAAGGCCCAGGCCAGCGCCTATCGCGAGGCCCTGCCCAAGGACCCCGCTTCCGTCGCCAAGGCGCTGAAAGGCTTCGACGTCTTCAAGGGCAAGATCGGCGAATTGGCCGACCTGGACATGAAGGGCCACGTCACGCTGAAGGAGCGCGGCGCGGTCGACGACCTCAAGTGCATCCTGCGCGGCATCAGCCAGGACCTGCCCGAGAAGCTGAAGGCGGTTGACGAAGCCAAGACCGTCAAGGAGCAGGACCTGGCCCTGCGCGATATGGTCTATCTGCTGAACGACAACGTCGAAGTGATCACCGCTCCGCCGCAGCCGGCGGCCTAGTCGCTCCCTGCATCGTTTCTCGACGCGAGAACCCGACGAACTTCACCGTTCGCCCTTGATCCGCCGCGGTTGCGCGCACAGAAGGGCCGCGTCCGGATCCACCCAAACGCCCCGCCTCGATGACCTCGCGCCCCAAGCTCGCCCGCCTCGCCGCCGTCCTGTCCCTGGGCCTCCTGCTGGCGGGGTGCGTGTCCGAGACCAAGACCACCGTCTTCGTGCCGGTGACAGCCCCCACCCCGCCCAGTTCGCTGACGCCCCAGCCGGTGATGCTGTTCAACCAGGCCAAGCAGGGCCGCAAACTGTTCACCCTGGACGCCGAGTTCCCCTACTGCGACGTCGAGACGGGCAAGCTGATCGTGGTGCCGCGCTGGTACGTCACCGACTTCGCCAGCGTGCCCTGGTACGGCCAGGGCGTGATCGACCCGCAGGGCCCGACGGCGCGGGCGGCCATTGTCCACGACTGGCTCTACACGATCGGCGAACCGGGCAAGCGGCAGGAGGCCGACGACATCTTCCTGCGGGCCATGCTGAAGTACGGCGTGCCGCCTTTCCAGGCCAACATCGCCTACCAGGCCGTGCGGCTGGGCGGCGAGAAGGGCTATGGCCTGCCCGGCGACTGGAAGTTCATCGACCCCAAGCGCCAGGACATGACCCAGCCGCCGCCCTTCGCCAAGCCGCGCTCGGGCGCGGTGCGGATGATGCCGCGCTGCCAGGGCTTCGGCGCCCTGATCCAGACCGGCTGGCGCGCCTATCCCCTGCCCGCCCCGGTGATCGCCGCCCCGCCGCCCGTGGTGGTGACGCGCACGCCGCTGGACCAAGTGAAGGAACGCCTGCCATTCGGCGAGCGGAAGAAGAAGTAGGCAGGGCGCCGGGAGGCTCCTATCCCTTCGCCGCCTTCTCCACCGCCTCGATCACCAACCCCTCGGTCAGCAGCTGCGGCAGCACCGCCGGTTCGCCGCCGCCCTTGGGATAGACCAGGTACAAGGGCACGCCCGCGCGTCCATGCTCGGCCAGGGCCGCGGCGATGGTCGCGTCGCGCTTGGTCCAGTCGGCGCGCAGCAACACCGCGTCCGAGGCCTTGAAAGCGTCGGCCAGGCGCTGGCCCTTCAGGGCGGTTCCCTCATTGACCTTGCAGGTCACGCACCAGTCGGCGGTGAAGTCGACCATCACCACCTTGCCCTGAGCCTGCAGCGCCTTGACCTTTTCCGGGCTCCACGGCTCGGCGGCCAGGCTCGGCCCGGTCGAGGCCTGGGCGGCGGGGGTGGCGAGCGGCGCGGAGGCGGGCGGGACGGCGCGGACGCCGATCGCCACAAGGGCCACGGCGGCGGCCACCGACAGCGCGGCCAGGCCATAGGGCGCGGCCACGCCCTTGCCGACGATCGCACGCGCCTGGCCCAGGCCGTACAGCCAGCCGGCGAAGGCGATGAGCACGGCCGCGCCGAACAGGGCCGCCAGGGGGATCGAGCCGGTCTGCTGGCTATAGACCCAGGCCAGCCAGGCGGCGGTGGCGTACATCGGGAAGGCCAGGCCCTTCTTCAGCACGTCCATCCATGGACCGGGACGCGGCAGGCGGCCCAGCAGGGCCGGCACGAAGGCCAGGGCCACAAAGGGGGCAGCGAAGCCCAGGGCCAGGCCCAGGAACACCGCCAAGGCCACCAGCGGCGGCTGCACCAGGGCGTAGCCCAAAGCGCCGGCCATGAAAGGCGCCGTACAGGGCGCGGCGACCACCACCGCCAGGGCTCCGGTCAGGAACGCCCCCGCCAGGCCCGAGCCGCCGGCGCCGGCGCCCACGGCCTGCACCGAGGCGCCGACCTCGAACACGCCCGACATGTTCAGCGCCACCAGCAGCATCAGCAGGGCCAGGGCCGCAACCACGGCCGGCGACTGCAGCTGGAAGCCCCAGCCCACGGCCGCCCCGCCCGCGCGCACGGCGATCAGCAGGCCGGCCAGGACCAGGAAGGTGACCACGACGCCCGCCAGGAAGGCCAAGCCCTGCACGCGGGTCCTGCCCGCGTCGTGGGCGTGGGCGGTGAGGCTGGCGGCCTTCATCGACAGGATCGGGAAGACGCAGGGCATCAGGTTCAGGATCAGCCCGCCCAGAAAGGCGAAGGCCACGGCCAGCGGCAGACCCAGGCCGGCGCCGGGGGCGTCCGTCGCCTTGGCGGCCGCGGGCGGCGGACCCATGCCCCCGGCCTCGGCGGGAAGTGTCCCCGGCGTGGCCGTGATCTCGTAGGCTGCGCCGCGCAGAGCCAGAACACCGGCCATCTCCGTCGGCGGCGTCTCGGCCTGGGTGAAGTCGTAACCCGGCGTCAGCGACAGGGTCAGCCCCTCGGGACCGCGCTCGATCCCCTGCTCGGCCGGGTGTTCGATGACCTTGCCCGAGTAGGGGAAGAAGAAGGCGCCGGACACGTCTGCGCCCTTCAGCGGCGCGCCAGTGACCGCGAGCTTCAGCACGCCGCCTTGCAGCGAGAATACGGCCTTGAGGCCTGCGGGCTTCGGCGCCTTGGCCAGGGTGTCGGCAATGCGCGCGCCCCAGACGGGATCGGCGGCGGGCGCTGCGGCCACGACCGGCAGCGTCAGGGTAAGGGTCGCGTCCTCAGGCACGCAGACCTGCTCGCAGACGAGGAAAGCAGCGGCGGCCTTGAGGGTGACGATCGAGCCGGGCTGGGCGGTGGCCGGCACGGTGATCGGCACCGGCAGCAGCACCTCGCCGGTATAGGCGAAGTCGAGCAGCGGCCCGACGCGGCTCTTCTCGGGCGTGGGCCAGACGATGTCGCCGGCCGTCCAGCCGTCGGGCAGAGTCCAGACGATGCGCGTGGCGTCGCCCGCGTCCCCCGGGTTGCGCCAGTAGGTGTGCCAGCCCGGCTGGATCTTCTGCCGCAGGGCCACGAACACGGTCGAGCCCGGAACAGCGCCCTGCTCCTGGGCCACCAGTTCCGCCTCGATATGGCCGGTCTGGACCGGGGCGGCGCGGGCGGGCGCCTGCAGGGCCACGGCCAGGATCAGCGCCGGAAGGAAGGCGAGCAGTCGACGCAGCAGCATGAACGGGTCCGAACGCGATCAAAGACGAGGCACGACACATGACCCCTCCGCGCGCTCTCGACAATGGCCAAGCCGACGTGTCAGGTCGGGATACAGCGTTTTGGGAGCGACTCGATCATGCCCGCGGCCTTCGACGACATCGAGATCGGCCAGGTGGTCTCGCTGGGAGCCACGGTGATCGACGCCAAGGCGCTGGAGACGTTCTGCGCCGCCTTCCAGCCGGGCTGGCCCCCCAGCGCGGGCGCGCCCGACACGCTGGTCTTCGCCATCTGGTCGCGCCTGGACACCGAGGCCAGCGCCGAATGGCCCCAGACCAAGCGGGTGGGCGTGGACGCGCTACGCTGGCTGCGCAACCCGCCGGCCGGCGAACTGCTGCGCGGCCGGATGACCGTGATGGGCAAGGACCCGGTCGGCGACGGCAAGGGCATCGTCATCGCCCAGCACGACCTGCTGGACGAGGCGGGGCGCCTGGTCTTCTCCTGCCTGACCCGCAGCATCTTCGCGCGATAGCCGTCTGCGGGACGCGAAGGCTCCGGCGCGGATTGCATCGCCGCCAAACGAGAAAGGGCGGCGGACCCTTCCGGATCCGCCGCCCCTCTTTTCCAGCCTTGAGGCCGAACCTTAGTTCAGCGTGCCGGCGGCTTGCTGCTGGCGCGTCATCGCGATGGCGATCAGGCGATCCCAGCCGACCAGCGACACCAGGTGGGCGTAGATCTGGGCCAGGGCGCCGCTGGCTTGCAGTTCCTTGGTCTTCTCCGCCGACAGGGCGTTCAGCTTCTCTTCCGAGACGCCGTAGTACTCGGCCACGGTCTGGGTCTCGCCGGCCGAACCATCAGCGTTCTGGGGCGTGAAGGTGGCGCGCTTCAGTTCGAAAAGGTCGTTGTCCTTCAGCAGTTGGACGAACGAGTCGGTGCGGCGGCGCTCGGTTTCAAAGTCGTCGCAGAACTTGATGCAGTTCTGGGTGTATTCGGTCGGCTCGCCCTTGTCGTCGAACAGACGGGTCTCACCGGCTTCCGACAGCAGATCCGAGGCGCGGTCGATGCAGACGATCATGCGGTCTTGCGCGTCGTCGTTGGCCAGGACGAACGGATAGCGACGGATGTAGGCGGGGATGTAGGCGCCCGGCTCGAAACCGCCGTCGGCCTGCACGAACAGGTTCTCGCCGTTGTTGAGGCCCATCACGGCCAGCGGCACGCGCTCGTCGCCAGCGAAGATGATCGGATACGACAGAGCCGAAGGGGCGAATTCGGTGACGGCCACCGGAACGGCGGTGCCGGCGATCGCGAAGCTGTAGGGCTTGTCCTTGTGGACCAGCGCCAGCTTGGCGTGCTGCTCACGGCTGAGCGGCTCCGGCGAGGTGTAGAACAGAACGTTGCCGGAGATGGCGCCGGCGGCTTGGGTCGTTTCCATGGACAAGCTCGACAAAAAGCTAGTGAGCGGACGCCCTTTTTCGCTCAGGCGGCCTTTGAAGGTCCGGCGCTTCTAGCCGATCCGGAGGGGCCTCGCAATCGACCCCTCCTCCGCCGAAGTTAAGGCGCGCCGGGATTTCGCCCTTTGCGCGAACCTTCCCCTACCGCCGTTCGTCAGGACCGCCCCTAGAACTTCCAGGACACGCCCGCGCGCAGCGAGCGGCCCGGCGAGGGGGCGATGTCCTTGAGGAACGAGACGTGCTCGCGGATCTCGGCGTTGGTCAGGTTGCGGCCATCGATGAACAGCAGTAGCGGCGAGTTCGCCGAGGGCTTGAAGGTGGTCTTCAGGTTGACCGCCGTATAGCCGTCGGTGGGGGTCTCGAACTGGGCCACCCGATCCTGCTCGGCCACACGGCGCACCTCAAGGGTGGTCGCGAAGCGCGGAGTGGTCCACACGGCCGAGCCGCTCAGGGCCCACGGCGGGATGCGGGCGGGGACGCCGGCGTCGGTGGAACCGTGCACCCAGTCGAACGTCGTCTCCAGCCGCAGCGACTGGCTGGCGCCGCGCCAGGCTTCGTAGCTGCCTTCCAGCTCCAGCCCGTGGAAGTCGGCCTTGGTCTGGAAGTACTGGTAGACGGGCAGGTCGTCCTCGACCGCACCGGTCGGGGCCTCCTCGATGAAGTTGTCATACTTGGCGGCCCACAGGTGGCCTTCGGCGCGCAAGCGATCGCCCTTCCAGCGCACGGTGGCCTCCAGCGAGGTGACCGTCTCGGAATCCAGCTTGTCGTCGCCCTTCTCGTAGCCGCCGGTGCCCGGGTGCGGGCCGTCGGCGAACAGTTCGAACTCGGTCGGGGCGCGACCGTTGCGCGACAGGGTCAGGGCGGTGAACAGGCTGTCGGTCGGCTTGTAGAACAGCCCCAGCGAGGCCGAGACGTTGTCGAAGTCACGCTTCTCGGTCGGGGTCTGGAGGCTGCGGGTGTCGAAGCGCAGGCCGGCGTCCACGCCCCACTTGCCGCGATCCAGGCGCTGCAGGGTGAAGATCCCGTACTCCTTGATCGTGGTCGAGGGCACGAAGGCCTCGTCGCCGATCGCCTCGAAATGGCGGTCCAGGGCCTGGAAGCCGATGGCCCCCTGGTGCCCCTCGTGCTCGCGATGGACCAGTTCGATGCGGCCTTCCGTGCCATGCGACAGGAAGCGGGTGCCGACCTCGCCGTCCTCGACGCTGACCTCGGCGTGCTCGTAGTCGGCGTAGCCCACCGAGAAGCGGACCTTCTCGAACAGGGCGTTGTCCAGTTCCTGCTCGCCGCGCAGGTCGTAGCGGGTCTGCTGCAGGTGGATCGAGACGGGGCCTTCGGCGTCGGGATCGATCGGGGCCAGGATCTGCTCGTACGGCACGCCGTAGGTGGTGTCGGTCTTCTTGACCGAGGCTCCGATGAAGCCGCGGTCATGCACCCACGACACGCCCGCGCCGTAGGCGTCGACCTCGACGTCGCTGTTCTTGACCTTGTGGTCGGGGTCCACCGTCAGGCCGTCGCGGGCCGCCAGGCGGTCCGACACGGCGGCGGTCGGGATCGAGTAGTCGTCGGTGCGGCGGCTGGAGAAATCGGCGGCGAAGACGATGGGGCCTTTGCCGGCCTTGATCGCGCCGTTGTAGGCGTAGCCGTCGTCGACCGACGAGACCGAGGCCGCGAAACGTCCTTCGAGACCGTTGGCGGCCGGACTGGACGGGACGCGCTCGTCGATTATGTTGACCACGCCGCCGATGCCCGAGCCGCCGTAGGCCAGGGTGGAGGGGCCGCGCAGCACTTCGATGCGCGAGGCCTCGCCCGGATCGCTGGCCACGGCGTGGTCGGGCGACAGGGCGCTGGCGTCCACCTGGCCCACGCCGTTCTGCAACACCATCACCCGCGGGCCGGACAGCCCCCGGATCACCGGTCGCGAGGCGCCGGGACCATAGAAGGTGGAGCGCAGGCCAGGCAGGCCATTCAGCATGTCGCCCAGGCCGGCGGCGGGGGCGGTGTCCAGTTGGTCGCGCGTGATGACGTTGACGCTGCTGGTCACGGTGTCCAGCGACACGGCGTAGGGGGCGGCGGTGACCACCACCTTGTCGACGGCGTTGCTGTCGGTCTCGGCCGCGGGCGGCGCGGCGGGGGCGTCGGCGGCATGGGCCAGCGGCGCGATCGAGACGAACGCCAACAGGCTCGCGGCGGAGAGAAGGACGCGACGGGGCATGAACGAAATCCTGAACCTTGGCCGGAGGAGCGGCGCGAATGAGTGTTATGAAATAACATATCTTCCCGTCAAGCCGGTTCGTGCTTGACGTCGCCGTTCCCCGCCCTTCTCTGGGCCCATGATCGTTTGGAAGCCCTCCTCGCCTCGTCAGACCCTGGTCGCCGCCGCCTTTGTGGGCGCCGTGACCGCGGGCTGCGCGCCCGTTCACGACCTCTTGGGGACGTCAGGCAAGACGCCCGCCTACGCCGTCAGCCCCAGCACGGCCAGTTGGACCAAGCCTCCGCCGGGTTATCTCCAGACGGGCATGAACCTGGACGGCGCGGCCATCGTCGGCCCTCCGCCCGCACCGGACTCGCCGCGCGGCAAGGCCGACCGGCGGACCTTCGAGGAGACGCGCAAGCTGGCGGGCACGCCGGCCTGGGACAAGGCGATCGCCGACGCCGACCTGTCGGGCAAGCACGGCTTCAAGAGCTTCTCCTGCGCGGCCGGCGTGAACATCGGCCCTGAGGCCACGCCGGTGCTGGCCAACATGCTGCTGCGGATGACCGATGACGCCGCCACGCTCTATCAGCCGGCCAAGGCGGTCTTCCAGCGCCCTCGGCCGCCAGTGGGCAACACCAGGCCGATCTGCGTGCCGCGCGAGAAGTGGATCGAGACCGACGGCTCCTACCCGTCCGGCCACGGCCTGATCGGCTGGTCCTGGGCCCTGGTGATCTCCGAGGTCGCGCCCGAGAAGGCCAGCGCCATCCTGGCCCGGGGCCGCGAGTTCGGCGACAGCCGCATCGTCTGCGGCGTGCATTTCCAGAGCGACATCGAGGCCGGCCGCTATCTGGGCTCGGCCCTGGTCTCGCGCCTGCACCAGGACCCGGCCTTCATGGCCGACCTGGAAAAGGCCAGGGCCGAGGTGGCGGCGTCGCGAGCCAGCGGCGCGCCGACAGGCTGCGGAACCTAGGCTTCCCCGCCCGGATAGGGTTTGGGACGAGCTGCGAAGACCACGTGGGGACGCAGGGGATCGCCGTCGGTCAGCTGCGGATGTTCGAAGTCGCGGGCCGGATCGTAGGTCATGCCCAGCCGGCGCATCACCGCCTGGGACGCCAGGTTCGTGCGGGCGGTGAAGGCGATGATCTCGTCGATGCCGAGGTCGAAGCCGTAGTCCAGGGCCGCGCGGGCCGCCTCGGTGGCGTAGCCCTGGCCCCAGGCGTCGGGCGCGTATCGCCAGCCGATCTCGACCTGGCCGACCATCGGATTATCGTCAGGCACATGCCAGATGCCGGTCAGACCGATCACCCGCCGGTCGGCGCGCCGCTCGACCACATAGAAGCCGAAGCCGTGCTGGGCGAACTGGGCCTGGATGCGATCCACGAAGTCGTCGCTGGCCGCGCGGTCGCGCACGCCGCCCAGCCAAGCGCCCACGCGGGGATCGGCGTTGATGGCCGCGATCGCGTCCCGGTCGGCGTCGACCGGCGCGCGCAGGACGAGCCGATCGGTCCCGATCACGCCGGACGGCCGCTGGACAGGGCGGTGTAGAACTCCGGCCGACGATCGCGGAAGAAGCCCCAGGCCGCGCGGTGCGTGGTCAGGAAGTCCAGGTCGAAGGTGGCGTTGACCAGGCCCTCGTCCGAGCGACCCAGCTCGCTGACCAGGTCGCCGCGATGGTCGGCGATGAACGAAGAGCCGTAGAAGGTCTGGCCGCCGTTTGGATAGCCGTCCCAAGGCTCGAAGCCGATGCGGTTGGCGCCGATCACCGGGATCACGTTGCTGACGGCATGGCCCTGCATGGCCCGCCGCCATGGCAAGGCGGTGTCCAGGCTCGGGTCGTGCGGCTCGCTGCCGATGGCGGTGGGGTAGAACAGGGCCTCGGCGCCCATCAGGGCCATGGCGCGGGCGGCTTCGGGGTACCACTGGTCCCAGCAGATGCCGACGCCCAGGCGGCCGAAGCGCGTGTCCCAGACCTTGAAGCCCGTGTCGCCCGGCCGGAAGTAGTACTTCTCCATGTAGCCGGGGCCGTCGGGGATGTGGCTCTTGCGGTAGACGCCCAGCAGCGAGCCGTCCGCGTCCGCCATGACCAGGCTGTTGAAATAGTGCGGCCCCTCGCGCTCGAAGATCGAGATCGGCAGCACCACGCCCAGTTCGCCGGCCAGCGGCGCGATGGCCTTCACGACCGGGTGCTCGCGCCAGGGATGGGCTTCTGCGAACCAGCGCTCCTCCTGGGCCACGCAGAAGTAGGGCCCCTGGAACAGCTCCGACGGCAGGACGACCTGCGCGCCCTTGGCGGCGGCCTCGCGGATGAAGGCTTCGGTCTTCCTGATGTTGGCCTGCAGGTCCATGCCGTACGAGGTCTGGATCGCGGCGACGCTCAGCGTGCGGGCCATTAGACGGTCTCCGGTTCTTGCTGGCTGATGCAGTGGAACGAGCCGCCGCCCGTCAGGATGGCGGTCGACGGCAGGCCGATGACCTCGCGCTCGGGGAACAGGCCCTTGATGACCTCGACGGCGAAGGCGCCCGACTCCTCGGCGTAGATCGGCACGATCACCGCCTCGTTGGCGATCAGGAAGTTCATGTGCGAGGCCGGGATAGGTTCGCCGTCCTCGTCCAGGATCCGGCCCGGCGAGGGGATGCGGGCCACCTGCAGGGGCGAGCCGCGGCTGTCGGTCATCTGGGCCAGGGCGCGGGCGGTCTCGGCATAGACCTCTGCGTTGGGGTCGTCGGCGCCGAAGGCCATCGGGCAGGCCACCACGCCCGGCGCGACGAAGCGGGCCAGGTTGTCGACATGGCCGTCGGTGTGGTCGTTGAGCAGGCCGTCGCCCAGCCACAGCACCTTCTTGGCGCCCAGGGCCTTGGTCAGGGCGGCCGTGGCCTTGGCCTCGTCCCAGTCGCCGTTGCGGTTTTCGTTCAGCAGACACTGACGGGTGGTCAGGATGGTGCCCGATCCGTCATGGTCCAGCGCGCCGCCTTCCAGGACGAAGTCGTTGCGGGCCAGGGGCGCGCCGCTGGCGGCGGCGATCTGCTCGGCCACGATGTCGTCGCCTTCCAGCTGGTACTTGCCGCCCCAGCCGTTGAACTTGAAGCTGGCGGCCACGGCCGCGTCGTTCGCCTGGGTGAAGATGGGGCCGGTGTCGCGCAGCCAGATGTCGCCAAACTGGCCGCGGACGATCTCGACCGTGGTGTCGCCCAGCAGGGCGCGGGCGGCGGCCTCGGCCTCGTCGCCGACCACCATCAGGCGCACGCGCTCGCCGCCCGGGCCGGCCAGGGCGCGGGCCAGATCGGCGACCTCCTGCTGGGCCTGCTCCAGGTCTTCCTGCCAAAGCTCGGCGTGGCTGGGAAAGCCCACCCACATGGCGCGGTGCGGAGCCCACTCGGCGGGGACGGTCGTGGTCATGAGCGAAACCTGATCGAAACGGAGGCGCGCAAATGGGCCGTAGAGGCCCCGGGGTCAAGCGCGGTCATAGCAAATGCCTGCGACAAAAGAAAAAGGGCGGCCCGTCGCCGGGCCGCCCTTCTCTTTTAGAGCCTGTGCTCGGCTTAGAAGCCGGCGCGCAGGGTGAAGGTCACGGTGCGCGGCGCGCCGACGTTGGCGTAAGCGCGGCCGTAGCCCGGAGCGCCCGGGGTCGCGCTCGTCTGCGTGCCCAGGTTGCCGTAGTAGTTCTTGTCGAACAGGTTGATCACGTTCACCTGGATCCAAGAACGCTCGTAGCCGAACTTCTTCAGGCTGTACTTGGCGTCCAGGTCGGTGGTGACGTACGAGCCGACCTTCAGGTCGTTGACGTCGGTGACCCAGCGTTCGCCGACGTACTTGCTCTGGACGCCCAGGGTCAGACCCTCGATCGGCTCCCATTCCACGCGGCTCGACAGCGTCAGGTGCGGGGTTTCGACCAGTTCCTTGCCCTTGGTCAGAGCGAAGGTGTTGTTGCCGGTCGAGATGTTATCCTGCACTTCGCTGTCGTTATACGACACCGAGAAGTAGGTGTTCAGGGTCGAGTCCGGGGCGAAGCCCAGGCCGGCGTCGACGCCCCACTGGTTCACCTTACCGACGTTGCGGTCGATATAGATGCCCAGGTCCTGGTCGTACGAGCTGACGATGCGGTTCTTGAAGTTCGTCGCCCAGGCGCTGGCCGAGAAGATCACCACGCCCGACTGATAGCGATAGCCGCCTTCGAAGGTCTTGCTGGTTTCCGGCTGGACGCTCGAGTTGCCGATGGAACCATCGGCCAGGCGGAACACGGTGTACAGGTTGTCCGTGCGCGGCAGCGAGGTCGATTCGGCGTAGCTGCCGTAGACTTGGCTGTGCTCACCGAAGCGGTAGTTGGCGCCCACGTTCGGCAGGACGTCGTCGTACTTCAGGGTCTTGGAGTACGGAGCGATGTACTGGGTGGTGCCGCCGGCGAAGGTCACGTTGCCGCTCGGCAGCGTGGCGTTCGGGGTTTCGGTGGTGCAGCGCACGGTGCTGCTGCCGACTTGCGAGTAGCAGAACTGGTTCAGCTCGCGCTTGAAGAACGGCGCGCGGACGCCGACGCTGACGCCCAGGTTGTCATCCAGGAACTTGCCGCGATACTCGACGCTCACCTGGTTCAGGGTGGCGATCGAGAAGCGGTCACGCGAACGCATGAAGCCCTTGCCGTCGGCGGTGACGATCTTGTCGCCGTGGCCGTCCTTGCCGCCGAACCACGACTGATAGGTGTGGTCGCTGTCGATGATGCCGTACTCGCCGGTCTGGCGGTGGCGGCCGTAGTCGAGGGTGTAGCCGACGCGGAACAGGTTGTTGTCGTTCAGCTTCCAGATCAGCGAGGTCAGCAGGCCATAACGACGGGTGTTGGTGTTGCTCGGGGTCATGACCCGCACCGTGTCGTTCAGGTCGCCGTCCTTGTTCAGGTCGACGCCGGCGGTGCCCAGAGCGGCGGTGCCGATCAGCTGGCGCGTGGCGGTCGGGCAGGCCGACTGGATGTTAGGAATGGTGGTCGCGGCGGTGGCGTAGTAGGCCGCGTTGCAGCTTTCCGACAGGGTGGCGTTCTGGGTGCCGCCGTTGGCCAGGGTGTACTGGAACGAGGGATCGACCGTCAGGGTCAGGCCGTGGCCCAGAGTGAACTTCGACTGGCCGCGCAGGTTGCCCGTGTTCGACGGGTTGATACGCAGGCCGTAGTAGCTCGAGTTGCCGCTGTTATCGATCGAGATATCGCCGGTGGCGCCGGCCAGCAGGCCGTGGGCCGGGTTGGTGTTGGGCAGGTAGGTCGAGTTGAAATCGACGTCCCAGCCCGACACGGCCGTTTCGTCCGGAGCGTCGGCGCCGGTCGGCAGCTTGCCGGTGGTCGTGCGCAGGTTCGGGCCGTAGTAGGCGTTGTTGCGGTTGAGGTTGTAGTGGGCGGCCAGGCTCACGAAGTCGCCGTTATCGCCGATCGGCTGATAGATCTTGGCGTTGACCTGGCGCTTGTAGATTTCGCCTTCGCCCTTGAACTTGTCGTACTTCTGGTACGAGCCCTCGACCCACAGGCGGGTGCCCCACGGGCCGATCGCGCCGGTTTCGGCGAAGGCGGCGTAGCGCTGGTAGTTGAACGAACCGACGCTGGCCTGGGCCCAGACGCTCGGGGTCGTGCTCGGGGTGATGGTCGAGATGCCGATGGTGCCGCCGGTGCTGGCCGCGGTCGGGCTGTCGACGTCGGTCGAGCCGGTGTTGACCGTCGCGCTGGCGATGATTTCCGAGTCGGGCAGCTGGTTGGTGTACGTCGCGTAGTTGCCGGTGTCGTTCAGCGGCATGCCGTCGAAAGTCAGGGCGACGCGGTTGCCGTCGAAGCCGTGCAGACGGATGTTACCGCCGCTCGAGCCGTAGGGGTCGTTGTTGGTGAAGTTCAGGCCCGGAACCAGGATGTTCAGCGACTGAATGACGGTCTGGCCCGGGACCTGGGTGGCCAGGAATTCCTGGGTGACGGTGGTGCGGCTCTTGGCCACGGTCTCGGCGGTGATCATGCCGCCAACGGTCTTCGGACCGGTCGAAGCGGTGACCACGACCTGGTCGAGTTCGGTCGACGCGGTCGACTGAGCCATGGCGCCGGTGGCGCCAAGCAGGCAGCCGACGAGCGCCGTCGACGCCAAACAGGCGAGCTTTTTCGTCATCATGTTGATCTAATCCCCTCGTTCAGTGGGTGCGGAGCGCCAAGAACGGCCCCGACTCCCTCTCATTGAACGGCTCTTTACCGAGCTATTTAGAAGGTTTGGTGACGGAAAGGCCACGATCGCGGATAAACCGCCCGATGAGGGGCGTCTTGCGGAACTTTTGGTCAGCGTCCTCTTACTTATGCGGGAGAAATCGGCGTGGCGGTTGACGAAATGGCGCGGTCGGAAAATGCGCGCGCCTGGCGACTGACCCTGGTTTTGGTCGGGGTGCTGACGATTCTGCGCATGGCCGCCCTCTTCGTCACGCCGCTGGAGCTGTACCCGGACGAAGCCCAGTACTGGCTGTGGTCGCGCCATCTGGCGTTCGGCTATTTCTCCAAGCCGCCCGTGATCGCCTGGCTGATCTGGGCCACCACCCACATCGGCGGCGACGCCGCGCCCTGGCTGCGCATCGGCTCGCCCGTGCTGAACGCGGCCACCGCGCTGATCATCTCGCGGATCGCCACGCGGCTTTACGGTCGCGACCCCAGCGGCGCCTGGGTGGGACTGGCGGCGGCGGCGGTGTTCGCCCTGATGCCGGGCATCCAACTGTCGTCGGTGCTGATCACCACCGACACGCCGCTGCTGTTCTTCCTGGCCTTGATGATCTGGGCCTGCGCCGCTTTGCCGCAGGCCTCGCCGCGGACGCGGATCTGGGTGGCCGCCGGCATGGGCGCGGCCCTGGGCATGGCGTTCCTCAGCAAGTACGCGGCCATCTACGCCCTGGCGAGCCTGGGTGCGCACCTGTTCCTGTCGCGCGAGGCGCGGCGGGCCTGGACCCCGGCCATGGCGGCGGCCTTTTTCGTCACCCTGTTCGTAGTCTTCGCGCCCAACATGATCTGGAACTATCAGCATCATTTCTCGACGCTGGAACACACCGCCGCCAACGCCAACTGGAAGGAAGGCCACCTCTTCAATCCCGGCGAGATGGCCGGGTTCGTCGGCTCGCAGTTCGGCGTGTTCGGCCCCGTGCCGTTCGCGGTGCTGGCTGGAGGCGCGATCCTGATGACCGTGCGCCGCCACCTGCGGCCGGCCGACGTGATGCTGCTGTGCTTCGCCGTGCCGCCGCTGGTCACCGTCGCCGTCCAGGCCTTCGTCTCGCGCGCCAACGCCAACTGGGCCGGCGCGGCCTATGTGGCGGGCTCGGTGCTGGTGGCCGCATGGCTGCTGCGCTGGGGCGCGCGCCGCTGGCTTACCGCCGGCCTTCTCCTGCAGACCGTGCTGGCGGCGCTGTTCCTGACCTGGGTCAGCTTTCCGCGCACGGCCGACGCGATGGGCATGGGCAACGCCTTCAAGCGCGCCCGGGGGTGGGAGCAGACCGTCCAGGCTCTGGTCGAGCGCTCGCGCGAGGAGCAGGCCCTGCGCGGCGGCCTGACCGCCGTAGCCGTCGACGACCGCTTCCTGTTCAACGTGGCGGCCTATTACGGCCGCGACTACTTCGGCACGCCCGCCGCACCGCCGCTGCGCATGTGGGTGCACGAGATCGCGCCCCGCAACCAGGCCGAAGCCGAGGCGCCGCTGACCCCCGCCCTCGGCGGCCGGGTGCTGATCGGCAGCCTGGACGGCGTCTATCGCGGCAAGATCCAACAGGACTTCCAGACCACCTCCGACCTGCAGATCGTGCGGGTGCGGCTGGACAGGAAGCGTTCGCGCCACACCGACCTGTTCATCGCCCAGGGCTTCCGTCCCGTACCGCGCGATCCCCGCACCGGACTGCCGCCCGACACGCCCTGGCGCGACCCATCACCGGACGGCGCGGGAAACACGCCCCGTTAAAGCCTGGGCTGTAGGGTCGGGGCATGAGCACGCGATCCTCCTCCCCTGGGGTCACCCCCGAGCAGCTGGCCACCCTCAGCCACGAGTTCCGCACGCCGCTGAACGGGGTCCTGGGCATGGCGCGGCTGCTGGAGGGCACCCGGCTGACGGCCGAGCAGAAGTCGTACGTGGCGGCCTTGCGCGAGAGCGGCGACCACCTGCTGTCGCTCGTCAATGACGTGCTGGACTTCGCCCGCCTGGGCGCCACCGCCATCGAGCTGCACGCCGCCCCGGTGGAGGTCGAGAACCTGCTGCGCCAGGTGGCCGAGCTGATGAGCCCGCGCGCGCATGAAAAGAACATCGAGATCGCCTGGGCCGTCGCGCCGGGCCTGACCACCATCCTGGCCGACGAGGGGCGGCTGCGGCAGGTGCTGCTGAACTACGCCGGCAACGCCATCAAGTTCACCGAGGCCGGCGGGGTGCTGCTGAGCGCCGAGCCCGCCGAAGAGGGCCGGGTGCGCTTCTCGGTGCGCGACACCGGTCCCGGCGTCGCGCCCGCGGCCCGGGGGGCGATCTTCGAAGCCTTCGTCCAGACCGATCCCTCGCACCAGGCCCAGCTGGGCGGGGCCGGGCTTGGCCTGGCCATCGTCGCCCGCCTGGCCGCGGCCATGAACGGCGCGGCCGGGGTCGGCGGCGAGCCGGGCGAAGGCGCCGACTTCTGGTTCGAGGCCCCGTTCGAGACGCCCGCCCCCGCCGCGGCCAACGCGGACCAGCCCCTGGCCGGCCGGACCGTGGCCGTCGCCTCGCCCAATCCCATGGTCCGCGAAGCCGCCGTCCGGCAGGTGCGGGCCAGCGGCGGCCAGGCCCTGGCGGGCGAGACCGTCGCAGCCGCCCTGAGAGGCGCGCCCGCCGACGCCGTGCTGTTGCTGGACGCCGCCCTGGCGGGACCGCGGGGTTCGATCAAGCCGCCGGCGGGGCGGGCGGCGGTGATCCTGCTGACTCCGGACCAGCGCGAGCGCATTCCCCGCCTCAAGGCCGCCGGACGGGGCTACCTCATCAAGCCGCTGCGCCGTGCGTCGCTGATCGCCCAGGTGCTGGCCGCCCGGCCGGTGGAGGCCGCTGCGCCGGTCGACGTCGACGCCGCCCACGCTCACGATGACGACCGCATCGCCCCGGCCGCCGCCCCGGGGGTGCGCGTGCTGCTGGCCGAGGACAATCCGATCAACGCCCTGCTGGCCCGCGCCCTGCTGGAGCGTGAAGGCTGCAAGGTCGACCGCATCGCCAGCGGCGACGAGGCGGTCTCGGCCCTGTCGCGCGGCTTCTACGACCTGATCCTGATGGACCTGCGCATGCCGGGCCTGAACGGCATCGAGGCCACCCGCGCCCTGCGCGAGCGCGGCGTCACCACCCCGATCGTCGCTCTGACCGCCGACGCCTTCGACGAAGACCGCCGCGCGTGCCTGGCGGCGGGCATGAACGACTTCCTGACCAAGCCTCTGACCCCACCCGCCCTACGCGGCGTGCTCAGCCACTGGACCTCGGCCGGCTGGACGAAAACCGCGACGCGGGCCAAGGTCGCCGGCTAGGCGGGGCGGTCCCCGCATCGGGGATTTCGCATGACCGACGACGCCGAGGCCAAGCCTCAGAAGAAGAGCCTCGCCCAGACCCTGGCCTTCTTCGGCGAGCGCCGCAGCCTGGTGATGCTGGGCCTGGGGTTCGCCTCGGGCCTGCCTTACATGCTGATCTTCGACACCCTGTCGTTATGGCTGCGGGACGCGGGGCTGTCGCTGGCGGTGATCGGCTTCTTCAGCCTGGCGACGCTGTCTTTCTCGTTCAAGTTCCTATGGGCGCCGCTGATCGACCGCGCCAAGGTGCCGCTGCTGCATGGCCTGCTGGGGCATCGTCGCGCCTGGATGCTGGCCTGCCAGGTGGTGATCATCCTGGGCCTGCTGGGCATATCGGGCGTCAATCCGGCCAAGAACCTTCCGCTCATGGCGGCCATCGCCGTGCTCGTGGGCTTCACCACCGCCACCCAGGACATCGTCATCGACGCCTGGCGGATCGAGGTGGTCGACACCGAGCGCCAGGGCCAGATGGCCGTGGCCGTGCAGTGGGGCTATCGCGGCGCCATGATCATGGCCGGCGCCGTACCCCTGATTCTGGCCGAACGGTTCGGCTGGAACATATCCTACCTGGCCATGGCGGGGGCCATGGTCGTGGGTCTTATCGCCACCCTGTCGGCTCCGCGCGAAGCCGCCCACGCCATCCGTCCGATCCACACCGATGGCGTGAACCAACCCAAGGCCCTGGAAATCCTGGAATGGCTGGCCCGGCTGGCGATCCTGGCGATCGGCGCCTTGCTGGTCGGCTCTGGTCTGTCGGGGGACGCGGGCCTGCTGTCCAAGTTCGTCGGCGGCGAGGCCCTGGACGCGGCCTGGCAGGCCAAGCCCAACGGCGTCTGGCTGCAGCTGGCCGGGGTGCTGGCGGGCCTGCTGGTGATCGTGGTCGCCGCCTGGCCCATTCCCAAGGTCAAGACCAAGCCCGGCGTGTACCTGTCCACGGCCCTGGGCTCGCCGCTCAAGGAGTTCACCACCCGCTTCTCCGGCGTGGCCGGCCTGATCCTGGCGGCGATCTGCGTCTATCGGGTCTCTGACTTCGTGCTCAACATCATGAACCCGTTCTATCGGGACATGGGCTTCTCGCTGACCGAGATCGCGGAGATCCGCAAGGTGTTCGGCATCATCGCCTCGATGGCTGGCGTGTTCCTGGGCGGAGTGGTCGTGGCTCGGTTCGGCCTGATGAAGGCGCTGATCATCGGCGCCTTCGCCCAGCCGCTCAGCAACCTGATGTTCGCCCTGCTGGCCATGAGCGGCCACAGCGTGCCGATGCTGTTCGCCTCGATCTGCATCGACAACCTGGCGGGCGGCGTCGCCGGCACGGCCCTGATCGCCTACATGTCCAGCCTGACCTCGGCCGGCTTCACGGCGACGCAATACGCCCTGTTCTCCTCGCTCTACGCATTGCCCGGCAAGCTGATCGCCTCGCAGTCGGGACGCATCGTGGAGGGCTCGGCCCAGGCGGCCGAGCGCGGGGGACCGATCGGCCTCCTGAAGGGCCTCTTCACCCACCTGCCGCCCGAGAGCTTCACCGCCGCCGGCGCCAAGCTGGGCGTCAGCGCCCCGGCCATGGCGGCGGGCTACACCGCCTTCTTCATCTACACGGCCCTGATCGGGGTGGCGGCGATCGTGCTGTCGTTCATGGTCGCGGTTCGCCAGCCCGCCCACATGCGGGCGATGGAAGGGCGGGAAGCGACCCCGTCCACCTAGGTCTGAGGTCCTAGATCCTCAGGTCTTCAGGCACACCACCTGGGCCACACGCAGGTCGCGGCGCAGGCCGTCGGCGACGCGGCCGTAGTTCTCGGTGGTGATGGCCTCCCCCATGGCGTAGCTGGCGGGACGGCGGCGGGTGCGCTGGAGGAGTTCGCCCACGGTCTCGGGCGCGGTCGTGTAGATGCGGCCTCGACGCGGGGATTCCGCCACGGTGACCCCGATCACGCGACCGGCGTTGTCGAGGGCCGGAGCGCCCGACAGTCCCGACAACGTGCCCTTGAGATTGTCGGTGCGACCGACCTCGGCCCAGACCAGCACAGGCTCGGTGCGGGCCCCGCGCCCCCGGATGACCAGATTCTCACGGCCCAGCAGGCGCGAGGTGACCTCGCCCGGATGGCCCTGAGGGAAGCCCGGATGGAAGGCTCGCTCGCCCCGCCGCGGCGGGTCGCGGCGGTCGATGCGCAGCGGCACGGCCGGAGCGCCGCCCTCGGTCGTCAGCATGGCCGCGTCACCGGTGGGATCGATGGTGATGCGCGCGGCCACGCCCCGGCCGTCGGCGACCACGATGGCCGCCTCTTTGCAACCGTCGACCACGTGGCGGGCGGTCAGCCAGGCGCCGCTGTCGTCGACCGAGAAGGCCGTGCCGCTGCCGGGCTGGCCCTTCTCGGGCACCTGGACCACGACGGACGGATCGAACGGCGAGGCCGGCCCCAGCGGCAGGCCCACGTCGCCCGGCACGGGCGGCGGGGGGGGCGGCGCGTCGGAGCGCTCCTGCCGGCCAACGGCCACGACGATCAGGGCGCTGACCACCGCGCCGTAGATCAGCCAGTCGGGAAGCTTGGGAAAATGCACCTGGACCGCTCCGGGCTCGCCCGTCCTAGCCCGCCACGGCGGCGGCGAGGATCAGGGCGGTCGCCACCTTGGCTCCCACCAGCAGGGCGGCGGCGGCCACCTCGCCCTCGTTGATGCGCTCGGGCAGGCCCTTGAGCAGCATGTCGGTCACCCGGAACACCAGCAACTGGACGACGATCGTCGTCACGCCCCACAGCACGATCTCGAGCGGCGAGACCGAGGCCGACAGCGACGTGGCCAATGGAATCGCCAAGCCCACCATCACCCCGCCCAGCGACAGGGCGGCGGCGGCGTTGCCCTCGCGGATCAGCTTGATCTCCTTGTGCGGGGTCAGGAAGGCGTAAAGCGCTGTGCCCAGCACCAGCATCACCAGGGTGATCCCGGCATGCATCAAGGTCAGTGGCAGGCCACTGGCGAAGGCCTGGATCTCGGGCGACTGAAGCTGGGACGGCATGAGAACGAAAACCCCCGAACTGAGGTCGGCATTGCTAGCAGGGTTCAACCTCCCTGCGTAGAGGGCGCCCCGCGCAGGCGAAACGCCCCGCATGGCGGGGTCGCCGCACGGTCCGCCCCGTTCCGCGGGATCAGCGCGTGATGTGCAGGTTCTGGATCGAGCCGGCGATGGTGTTGAACACCGAGGTCAGCTGCGCGGCGTCGGTCACGTCGTAGTACATGTCCGCCTGGGTCGCGCAGGCCTTCAGGATGTCGCGCGAGTGGGGCGAGACCCCCACGCCGATCGAATAGATCACGATCCCCGCCGCCCGGGCGTTGGAACAGACCAGGGCCTCGCGGCTGTCGATGGCGTTGAGGCGGTCGGTCGCGGAGGAGGCGGTGGTCAGGGCCGCGCCGTTCTTGTCCTTCAGCCGGCCCTGGCCGATGTAGCCGTAGCCCGTGTAGATCGACTTGTTGGGGTTGTTGGTGACGTCGTTGGTGTTGTCGCCGTCAGTCAGCAGCACGATCACCTTGGTCAGGTTGCGGGTGTTGTAGGCCGCGCCGTCGTTGAAGGGCGCGTTGGGGGTCAGGGTGTGCCAGCCCCACATCAGGCCCATGGCCACGTTGGTGTTGCCGCTGGCGACCATCTGGCCCAGCTTGGCGTTGACCTTGCTGGTCTCGGCGGCCGTGCGCACATTGGTCAGGCGCAGCAGCGAGGTCAGGCCGCAGCCGGCGTTCGGACCATAGGCCGTGCCGGTCTTGGCGCCGCTGTAGACGCTGCTCTTATAGGCCTTGTCGTACTTGGTCACGTTCTGCGAGCGGGTGGCCCAGGCCGTCGCCTGCGTGCCCGCCACCGTGCTCTGGTCCGGCAGCCAGTTGTTGTTGATCGGGTAGGAGGTGTTGGAGACCACCCTGACATCCCGGTACTTGGTCGAGCTGCTGCTGGTGGTGGTGTTGACCACGTTGTCGTCCGGCTCGTCCGGCGCGAAGAACGGGATGAACATGGAGTTGGCGATCGCGCTGTTGGGCGAGGCGTCGGTCACGTCATACGGCGCTGGACGGCTCTCCACGCAGCCGCTCCAGGTCAGGCCCAGGCCCGACAGCAGGCTGAAGCGATCCTGCGAGGTGGCGAAGATGTCCGTGCCCGAGCCGTAGCCGGGCGGCATTTTCCCCACCAGCCACGAGGTCTGCCCCTGGTAGGTCGAGCCGATGTTCACGGTCATCGAGAAGGGCACGACACTGATCTTGACCGCGTCGGTCTCCGACGCGCGGGCCGCGGCGGCCGACAGGGTGTTGACCAGCGACTGCGAAGCCGTGGTGAGGGCGGCGATCTTGGTCTGGCTGGTCGTGCCCAGCTTGCTGCCCATCGAGCCAGTGTTGTCCAGCACCAGCGCCACTTCCAGCTTGTTGACCGAGCGCGACACCGTCGAGGAGGCCGAGACCAGGGAGTCGCCGGTGCTCCAGAGGTTGGAGATGATCGGCATGATCTTCACGTCGGTGATCGAGCCGACCACGGTGTTCTGGTCGCCCAGGACGAAGGCGACGTTGCTGGGCCCCAGGGTCACGCCCGTACCCGACAGCTCGGTCTGCAGGGCTGCGTAGCCGACGCCATAGAGGCCGTCGTTGGTGGTGGCCGACGATCGGGCGGCCATCAGGGTGGCCGCGTCCAGGGCGTCCTGCATCTGGCGCTTCTGGACGCTGACGCGGCTGATGTCGATCAGGCCGAAGGTGATGATCGCAATGGGGATCAGCAGCAGGGCGAACTGCACGGCGATGGCCCCGCGCTGGTCGGCGCGCGCCAGGCGCAGCAACCGGACGAGGCGTTGCGGCAAGGACTTGAACAAGGCGGATTCCCCCTACGACCGGCAATCTCTGCCACGAGGACGGTGAACACCGCGCAAACGACGATGGTGAATCGCCGGTCAAGGCCGCGACCCGGCGTCGCGGAATCGGGCGGCCTTTTGGAGAAAGCGGCGGGAACTGCTATATCCCCGCCTCGATCGCGAAATTCGCGCCCTCCCCTTCCTTTCCCGGTTCGCCCCTTGAGCGTCACCCTCGACCTGTCCCGCGTCTCCGCCTCGTCCGCCCAGGGCGCCGATGCGCCCAAGCCGCTGATCAACCTGTCGGGCCTGACCCGGCCGCAGATGATCGCCGCCCTCACCGAGAGCGGCGTGGTCGAGCACGGCAAGGCCAAGATGCGGGCCACCCAGATCTTCCGCTGGATCCACCATCGGGGCGTGACCGACTTCGCCCAGATGACGGACGTGGCCAAGGAGACCCGCGCGCGCCTAGCCGACAGCTTCACGGTCTCGCGCCCCGAGGTGATCGAGCGCCAGGTGTCCAAGGACGGCACCCGCAAGTGGCTGATCCGCATGGCGCCGGGCATCGAGGTCGAGACGGTCTATATTCCGTCGGTTGGACGGGTGGGGGCGCTCTGCGTGTCCAGCCAGGTCGGCTGCACCCTGAACTGCAGCTTCTGCCACACCGGCACCCAGGCCCTGGTACGCAACCTGACCGCCGCCGAGATCGTCGCCCAGGTGCAGGTGGCCAAGGACGACCTGAACGAATGGCCGTCCGACAAGGAGGACCGCCTGCTCTCGAACATCGTGTTCATGGGCATGGGCGAGCCGCTGTACAATCTGGGCCAGGTGGCCGACGCCATCGAGATCATCAGCGACAACGAAGGCATCGGCATTTCGCGCCGGCGCATCACGGTCTCGACCTCGGGCGTGGTTCCCCAGTTGCAGAAGCTGGGCGAGACCACCCAGGCCATGCTGGCCATCAGCCTGCACGCCACCAACGATCCCCTGCGCGACGTGCTGGTGCCGCTGAACAAGAAATACCCGATCCAGGAGCTGATGGACGGCATCCGGGCCTATCCGGGCCTCAGCAACGCCCGTCGGGTCACGTTCGAGTACGTGATGCTCAAAGGCGTCAACGACAGCCCGGACGAGGCTCGGGCCCTGGTCAAGCTGATCAAGGGCATTCCGGCCAAGATCAACCTGATCCCATTCAACCCTTGGCCCGGCACCGACTACCAGTGCTCGGACTGGGCTGCGATCGAGGCCTTCGCCGCGATCCTGAACAAGGCCGGCTATTCCTCGCCCATCCGCACTCCACGCGGCCGCGACATCCTGGCCGCTTGCGGCCAGCTCAAGAGCGAGAGCGAGAAGGTCCGCGCCAGCGCCCTGCGCAAGCTGTCGGTGGCGGCCATGGTCGGCGGCCTGGACGACGAGGACGAAGCGGCCGCCTGAAGGCCGTTTCCGTCACGCCTAGTCTAGTGAAGGTATAGCGAAAGCCGCCATCCCGCGCCCGAAGCGCGGGATGCAGGTTTACGTCCCTAGGCCAGCTTGATCTCGCGCAGGCGCTGTTGGAGGAAAGCGTCGGCCGTGATCGGCTCGGGATAGCGGTCGGGATTTTCCTCGGTGACGCAGTTGGGCAGCGTCTTGATCAGATAGTCCGACGCGAAGTGCAGGAAGAACGGCGTCGAATAGCGCGCCACGCCGCGACGTTCCGGCGGCGGGTTGACCACGCGGTGGATGGTCGAGGGCAGGACGTGGTTGGTCAGGCGCTCGAGCATGTCGCCGATGTTGATGACGATGCAGCCCGGGGGCGGGTTGATCGGCAGCCACTTGCCATCACGATCCAGCAGTTCCAGCCCGCCTTCCTCGGCGCCCATCAGCAGGGTGATGGTGTTGATGTCGCCGTGCGCGCCGGCGCGCACGCCCGTGGCGTCGGCCGGGATCGGCGGATAGTGCAGCAGGCGCAGCACGCTGTTGCCGTCCTTGACGGTAGGGTCGAAGAAATCGCGCCCAAGGTCCAGGTACTGGGCGATGGCCTTCAGGACGCGAACGCCCAGATGGTCGAGCGCGCCGTACAGCCAGCCGACATTGTGGTGGAAGCTGGGGATCTCGGCCGGCCAGACGTTGTCGGCCATGGTCGCGCGGAAAGGGTGGCCCGGCGGCAGGTCGCGGCCCACATGCCAGAATTCCTTCAGGTCGTAGTGGTCGGCGCCCTTGGCGGTCTCGATGCCGAAGGGGATGTAGCCGCGCGAGCCGCCCTTGGCGCCGGCGTACTGCTTCTTGGTCTCCTCGGGCAGGGCGAAGAAGGCCTTGGCGTCGGCGATGGCCGCGTCGATGCGGGCCTGGTCGAGGTCGTGCTCGGAAATCACGGCGAAGCCATAGCGCCGGAACGAGGCGCCCAGTTCCTGGGCGAACCGGTCGAAGTCCTTGGTGAAAAGCGTGAACGAGACGGGTTCGATAGCGGATGCGGACACGGGCTGGAGCCTCGGGAAATGAGTAAGACCGGACTTACTACACCCGACGGGCCGCAGCGCGAAGTCCGTTCATCTCCGGGTCAGGCGAGATGTGGAACCTTGACCATTGAAGGGGCGTTCTGCCCCCAGGAGGCCACGCCGACGCGCGGGTCCCGGCGCCGCAGACCAAGCAGAGGGAAAGTCCGACCATGCCGATGAAGAAGACCGCGATCGTCGTCGCCCTGCTGGGCGCGGGCGCCCTGGCGGCCTGCACCACCACTGATCCCTACACGGGCATGCCCGTGCGCAACAACACCGGCACCGGCGCCCTGACCGGCGCGGGCGTCGGCGCGGTGCTGGGCTATCTGACCAACACCAACAAGGGCGAGCAGGGCCGCAAGAACGCCCTGATCGGGGCGGGCATCGGCGCCCTGGCCGGCGGCGCCGTCGGCAACTACATGGACCGCCAGCAGGCCGACTTCCGCCGCAGCCTGGAAGGTTCGGGCGTGATGATCCGCCGCAACGGCGACCAGATCGTGCTGGTCATGCCCAGCGACGTGACGTTCGCGGTCGACAAGTCCGAGGTCCAGCCCCAGTTCACCCGCGTGCTGGACGACGTGGCCCGCACGCTGAACGCCTATCCCCAGACCACGATCGACGTGGTGGGCCACGCCGACTCCACCGGCCCGGACGACTACAACCAGGCCCTGTCGGAACGCCGCGCCAGCTCGGTGGCCAGCTACCTGACCAATGTGGGCCGCGTGCTGCCTGACCGCATCTTCGTGGCCGGCCAGGGCGAGCGCCAGCCGATCGCGTCGAACGACACCGCCGAAGGCCGCGCCCAGAACCGCCGGGTGGAGATCATCCTGCGGCCGCTGACGCAGTAAGGCGGCCTACGAGCGGGCCGCCTCGCGGTCGGCCCGCTCCTTCAGCTCCACGTCGAGACTGGCGGTGTCCCAGTCGCCCCCGCCATCGCCGGGACGCAGGCGCGAAAGGTCGGCGGCCAGCAGGCGATCCATCGTCTGGGCCGCGTCGCGCGAAGCCAGGATGTAGGCCTCTTCCTGCCCCCACACCGGACGCAGGTCTTCGAACGTCTTGCGATCGTGCCGGCGGAAGAACGACGCGGCGCGATGGGCCCGGTGGGCGCGATAGCCCAGCTTCTGCAGCGCCGTGGTCCCCAGCGACAGCGCCGCCTCGAATGTTTCGCGCTCCACCGCGTCGGCGCCGTTGGCCAGCAGGTCGTAGGCGTGGCGGCGGTCCCAGGCCCGGGCCAGAATGATCAGGTCGGGGAAGGCCTTGCGGGCCGTCTCGACCAGTTCGGCCGTCTTCTCCCGGTCGTCCAGGGCGACGATCAGCATACGGGCCCGCTCGGCCCCGGCCTGCCGCAGCAGATCCAGGCGCGTGGCGTCGCCGTAGTGCACCCGGCGGCCGAAGCGGCGCAGCAGCTCGATCTGCTCGATGTCGCTGTCCAGCACGGTCGAGCGGAAGCCGTTTGCCGTCAGCAGGCGGCCGGTGATCTGGCCGAAGCGCCCGAAGCCGGCGATGATGATGTCGGGCTCGCCTTCGTCGAAGTCGCCCGTGTCGGGGACCTGGGTCGGGATGGCCGCGTCGATGGCCTGGGCGATGCGTTCGTAGAGGATCATGGCCACCGGCGTCAGGGCCATCGACACCGCCACGGCGGCGGTCAGCAGGGCCGCCAGGGTCGCGCCGATCACACCGGCCCCGACCGTGAAGGTGAGTAGCACGAAGGCGAACTCCCCGCCCTGGGCCAGGGCGGTGGCGACGGCCGCGGCGGCCTTGGCCTGGGCCCCGAACAGGCGGGCCAGGCCGAACATCACCAGGAACTTCAGGACCATCAGCCCCAGGACGATACCGATCAGGGTTAGCGGCTGGCTGGCCACCAGGCGCAGGTCGATGCCCGCGCCGACGGTGATGAAGAACAGGCCCAGCAGCAGGCCCCGGAAAGGCTCGATGTCGGTCTCCAGCTCCCGGCGGAACTCGCTTTCGGCCAGCACCACCCCGGCCAGGAAGGCCCCGAGGGCGGGCGACAGCCCCACGGTCTGCATCAGCCCGGCCACGGCCACCACGATCAGCAGGGCCGCCGCGGTGAAGATCTCGCGCAGGCGAGCCTCGGCGATGAAGCGGAAGATCGGCCGCACCAGATAGCGGCCGCCGCCCACGACCACGCCCACGGCCAGCAGCACCGACAGGCCCTGCGCCCAGGCCGGCAGGTTCTCGATCAGGTTGCCCGCGCCGTGACCGGCGGCCTCGCCGTGCGCCACGGGCGGGGCGATCGTGGCCAGGGTGGGCAGCAGGGCGAACATCGGGATGACCGCCAGGTCCTGCAGCAGCAGAACGCCGAACGCCGCGCGCCCCACGGGGCCTTGCCTCAAGCCCTTCTCGTCCAGGGTCTGCAGCACGATGGCCGTCGAGGACATGGCCAGCACCAGCCCGACGGCCAGCGCCGTCTGCCAGGGCAGCCCCAGCAGCATCGAGACCGCCGCCACCGCCAGGGCCGTGCCGACGACCTGGGCCCCGCCCAGGCCGAAGATGGCCTTGCGCATGTCCCACAGGGTGGAAGGCTGGACTTCCAGGCCGATCAGGAACAGCAGGATCACCACGCCGAATTCGGCGAACTTCATCACGTCGGCCTGCTGGCCTACCAGAGAGAAGGCGAACGGCCCGATCAGGACGCCGGCGATCAGGTAGCCCAGCACCGACCCGAGACCCAGGCGCTTGGCGATCGGCACCGACACCACCGCCGCCCCCAGATAGACCATGGCCTGCAACAGGAACGGCATCAGCGGGTCATCCCTTCAAACGCGTGCGCATGCGTCCTAACAAAGGATCGGGCGGATCCCTTGTCCGTTCGCGCGGCCTTCTTCATGCGCGCGCCCCTCATGCGCCCAGGTCCGCGTCGGCCGAGGTCAGCAAAGACGTGATGCGGGCCTTGTAGCGGTCCGCCTCGGCCTTCAGTTCCTCGTCGTTCTTCACCGCCGCGCCATGCACGACGAAGGGCGTCTCCCAGACCATGCCGCAAAGATAGGCCGTCTGCTCGAGCGGTCGGAGGTACTCGTCCATCGAAAAGCGGTTGTAGCCGTGGGCGTGGTAGGCCTTGGCCGCGCCGCCTGTGGTGCAAGCCGCAAACAGCCGCTTGCCGGCCAGGGCGTTGCCCTCCAGGCCATAGGCGAAGCCATGGAGCCAGACCAGGTCGAACCATTCCTTCAGCAGGGCGGGGGTGGCGTACCAGTAGAGCGGAAACTGCACGGCGATCACGTCGTGCGCCAGCAGGGCGGTTTGCTCGGCCTCGATGTCGATCGCGAAGTCCGGATAGGTCTCGTAGAGGTCGTGGAACGTGACGCCCGGCAGGCTCTTGGCCGCCTTGGCCAGGGCGCGATTGGCGCGCGAACGTTCAAGCGCGGGGTGAGCAAGGGTCAGCAGCACGCCGCCGGTGGCGGGCGTCACGATCCCGGTGCTAGCTTCCCCTGGGTTAGCCTCGTCCATCACCCCGCCACTCCAAGCATCGAAATTTTATTCATCAAGGGTTGAATTTTTTCGGCCGGCGGCTCAGAGCAGTCGGCAAACGTCGCTCCGGGAGGAACCATGGTCGACAAGGTCAAGTCCACAGCCGCCGAAGCGCTGGCGGGTCTTTTGTTCGATGGGATGACCATCATGGCCGGGGGCTTCGGGCTCTGCGGCATTCCGGAGAACCTGATCGCGGCGATCCGCGAGACGGGGGTCAAGGACCTCACGGTGGTCTCCAACAATTGCGGCGTCGACGGCTTCGGCCTGGGGATCCTGCTGGAGAACCGCCAGATCAAGAAGATGGTCAGCTCCTATGTGGGGGAGAACAAGCTGTTCGAACAGCTTTACCTCTCCGGCGAACTGGAGCTGGAGTTCAATCCGCAGGGCACGCTGGCCGAACGCATCCGCGCCGGCGGCGCGGGCATTCCCGCCTTTTTCACGCGCACCGGCTACGGCACCCTGGTGGCCGAAGGCAAGGAAACCCGCGAGTTCGACGGCGAGATGTACGTGATGGAGCGCGGCCTGACCGCCGACCTCGCCATCGTCAAGGCCTGGAAGGCCGACGCCGAGGGCAACCTGATCTATCGGAAGACCGCCAGGAACTTCAACCCGATGATGGCCACGGCCGGCAAGGTCACGGTGGCCGAAGTCGAGGAACTGGTGGCGATCGGCGACCTCGACAAGGACGCCATCCACACCCCCGGCATCTATGTCGACCGCCTGATCAAGGGGGCGAAGTTCGAAAAGCGCATCGAGCGGGTCACCACCCGCCCCAAGGAAACCGCCACGACCGGAGACGCAGTCTGATGGCCTGGACTCGTGACGAAATGGCGGCCCGCGCCGCCCAGGAACTGCAGGACGGTTTCTACGTGAACCTGGGCATCGGCATCCCGACCCTGGTGGCCAACTATATCCCCGAAGGCATGCACGTGACGCTGCAGAGCGAGAACGGCATGCTGGGCATGGGCCCCTTCCCCTATGAGGGCGAAGAAGATCCCGATCTCATCAACGCCGGCAAGCAGACGATCACCGAACTGGACTCCAGCTCCTACTTCTCCTCGGCCGACAGCTTCGCGATGATCCGCGGCGGCCACATCGCCCTGTCGATCCTGGGCGGCATGCAGGTGGCCCAGAACGGCGACCTCGCCAACTGGATGGTGCCCGGCAAGATGGTCAAGGGCATGGGCGGGGCCATGGACCTTGTGGCCGGCGTCAAGCGTGTGGTGGTGGTCATGGACCACTGCGAGAAGTCCGGCGCGCCCAAGCTGCTGCGCCGCTGCAGCCTGCCCCTGACCGGCGCGGGCGTGGTCGACCTGCTGATCACCGAACTGGGCGTCTTCGAGATCAATCGCGGCAAGACGCCGGTGAAGCTGATCGAACTGGCCCCGGGCGTGAGCGTCGACGAGGTCAAGGCCAAGACCGAGGTCGACTTCGAGGTGGCGATCTAGCGATCGGCCACGACCGGCCGCCCTAAAACACCGGCTCGCCCATCGTCGCGGTGCGGCGGTGGGCCAGCGCCTCGGCGATGTGGACGCGGCGGACGCCGTCCGAACCCTCCAGGTCGGCGATGGTGCGGGCCAGGCGCAGGACGCGCGTCCAGCCCCGGGCGCTGATCTGGCCAGCCTCGGCCGCCCGGGCCAGCAGGGCGCGTCCTGCCTCATCGAGATCGGCGATCCTGTCCAGAAAGCGCCCCTCGGCGCGGCCGTTCAAGGTCTCGGCGCCGCCCAGGGCCTCGGCCCGGTCGGCCTGAAGACGCCGGGCGCGCGCCACGCGGGCGGCGGCCTCGGCCGTGCCTTCGGCCGGCGGCGGCAGGGCCAGGTCGGCGGCGGTGACCGCGGGCATGTCTACGGTCAGATCGATGCGGTCCATCAGCGGACCCGACACCCGTCCCTGATAGTCGCGCTGGCAGCGCGGAGCCTTGCCGCACGCGCCGCGCCCGGCCCCGCCATGACCGCAACGGCAGGGATTCATGGCCGCAACCAGTTGCACGCGAGCCGGGTAGCGAACGTGTGCGTTGGCCCTGGCCACCATCACCTCGCCCGTCTCGAGCGGCGCGCGAAGACTGTCCAAGGCCTGGACGCCGAACTCGGGCAGTTCATCCAGGAACAGCACCCCGTTATGGGCCAGCGACACCTCGCCGGGCTTGGCCTTCAGCCCGCCGCCCGTGAGCGCGGCCATCGAAGCGCTGTGATGCGGGGAACGAAAAGGCCGAGCCCTTGTGAGCGCGCCCTTGGCGATCAGGCCGGCCACCGAATGGACCATCGAGGTCTCCAGCAGCTCGGCCGAGGTGAGGGGCGGCAGAAGGCCCGGCAAACGCTGGGCCAGCATCGACTTGCCCGAGCCGGGCGGCCCGCAGAAGAGCAGGTTGTGGCCGCCGGCCGCGGCGATCTCTAGCGACCGCTTGGCCTGTTCCTGGCCCTTCACGTCGCGCAGGTCGCGGCCCGCCTCGCCCTCGACCACCGGCCCCGGCGCGGGGGCCGAAAGGATCTGATTGCCCCGGAAGTGATTGATCAGCGCCACCAGCGAGCGTGGGGCCAGGATGCGCGCGCCGCCGGCCCAGGCCGCTTCGGGACCGCTGGCCTCGGGACAGATCAGCCCCAGGTCCATGGCCCCGGCCGCCATCGCCGCCGGCAACGCCCCCGCCGTAGGCGCGATCCGTCCGTCCAGGGACAATTCGCCCATCGCCGCCCAGCCGTCGAGCGCATCCATCGGGATCACGCCCATGGCGGCCATCACCGCCAGGGCGATGGGCAGATCGTAATGCGAGCCCTCCTTCGGCATGTCGGCCGGCGCCAGATTGGCGACGATGCGCTTGCCAGGCATCGACAAGCCCAGGCCTGCAAAGGCTCCGCGCACGCGTTCACGGCTCTCGGCCACCGCCTTGTCGCCCAGGCCCACCAGGACGAAGGCCTGCTGGCCGCCGGTCAGCTGGACCTCGACGTCGACCCGACGCGCCTCCACCCCTTCGAACGCAACCGTGACGACCCTGGCCGCCATGGAAATCCCGCCCCCTTGCTTCCCACTTTATCCACAAGGCAAGCATGGCCTTGGGAGCGGAGCAAGAACGAAAAACGAACATTTCAGGAAAGTGTGACGGTTCAATATACTAGAGGATGTTCCTCATGTGGACGTCGCGCGGAGCTTTTCGATCCGATCCCAGAGCACCGCCGCGGCGTCGATCCCGCTGAAACGCTTGAGCTGCTGGGCTCCCGTCGGCGAGGTGACGTTGATTTCGGTCAGGTATTCTCCGATCACGTCGATGCCCACGAACAGCAGGCCGCGCTTCTTCAGCTCCGGACCGATGATCGCGCACAGCTCCTTGTCGCGGGCGGTCAGTTCGACCGCTTCGGCGCGGCCGCCGACCCGAAGATTGGAGCGCACCTGCCCCGCGGCCGGCACCCGGTTGATCGCGCCAACCGGCTCGCCGTCGACCAGCAGGACGCGCTTGTCGCCCTTGGAGACGGCCGGGACGAACTTCTGGGCGATGACCTGCTCGCGGCCGATCATGGCGTGCAGTTCCAGCAAGGCGTCGAGGTTAGGGTCGTCCTGCAGGAGGCGCGCCACGCCAGAACCGCCGCCGCCGTAGAGCGGCTTGAGGACGATGTCGCCGTGACGGGCGCGGAAATCGTAGATCGCCTCGTGGTCGGACGTGATCAGGGTCGGCGGCTGCACGCCGGGGAAGTCGGTGACGAACAGCTTCTCGGGCGCGTTGCGAACCTCGGCCGGGTTGTTCACCACCAGCGTATGGGGATGCACTTTCTCCAGAAAGTGCGTGGCGGTGATATAGGCCATGTCGAACGGCGGATCCTGGCGCATCAGCACCACGTCGACGTCGTCCTTCATGTCCAGGACGACGGTCTCGCCCAGGCGCGCGTGCGCCCCCTTCTCGGCGAAGACCTCCAGCGGCTGCGCTCTGGCGAAGACGCGGCCGTCCTCCAGCGACAGCTTGTCGGGCGTGTAGAACCACAGCTTGTGACCCCGGTTCTGGGCCTCCATCATCATCAGGAAGGTGGTGTCGGTGTCGATGTTGATCCCCAGGACGGGATCCATCTGGACGGCGACTCTCAGCGACATGACGACTCCGGATCTGGACTGGCGACGACGCTCCGCGCCGCGCCTGCCTAGTTAGGCGCGTGCGGCGCCGAATGCGAGAGGTTGATGCGCTGGTCGTACCGGCCCTGGGCCGCCGCCACCTCGGGCATGCGGGTCTCGGCCCAGTCGATCATCAGTCGGAGCGCGCCCAGCAGTTCGCCTCCCAACGGCGTAACGCTGTAGATCACGGTGACCGGCACGGTGGGCTCGACCCGGCGGTGGACCAAGCCGTCGCGTTCCAGCGCGCGCAGGGTCTGGCTCAGCATCTTTTGCGACACGCCCCGTATGCGCCGCTTGAGCTCGCTGAAGCGCAGGTCGCCGCCGCCCAGCAGCAGCAGGATCAGCACGCTCCACTTGTCGCCGATGCGGTCCAGCAGCCTGCGGGTGGGACAGTCGGCGGCGAACACGTCGCCGCGCGTCGAAATCGCGGCCACGTCGGTTTCCTCAAGGTGACCAGGTGGGGAAAAGGTGCCGTCTTGCATGATAAGTTTCCCTAGCTCACCTGGTTACCAATGGAAACCACAAGGAGAAGACCATGAAGGTCGCCGTCCTGGGCGCGAGCGGTCGCGCCGGCTCTGAGATCACCAAGGAACTCGCCGCACGCGGCCACCAGGTGCTGGCGATCGCTCGCAAGCCCGAGGCCATCCCGGCCGCGCCGGGCGTTACGGCCGTTGCCGGCGACGCTTCGGACCCCGCCGCCCTGGCCGAGCTCATCAGGGGCGCCGACGCGGTCATCAGCGCCCTGCACTTCGACGTACCCGCCACGACCCTGCTGTCGGCGCTACGCCAGGCGGGAGTCGGTCGACTGCTGGTCACCGGCGGCGCGGCGAGCCTGGAGGTCGCGCCCGGCAAGCGCCTGATCGACACGCCCGAGTTCCCAGCGGAGTGGAAGCCGGTCGCCCAAGCCGGCATCGCCTTCCTGAACGACCTGCGCGGCGAGACGGCGATCGACTGGACGTTCTTCTCGCCCGCCGCCTTCTTCCTCGAAGGCCCGCGCCTTGGGACCTTCCGTTTGGGCGGCGACCAGCTGGTGGTCGACGCCGCCGGCGAGAGCAAGATCAGCTTCGCCGACTACGCCATCGCCATGGTCGACGAGCTGGAACAGCACCGCCATCCGCGCAGCCGGTTCACCGCAGCGTACTGATCGAAGGGGCCCGGACCTCAGGCGGTCCGGGCGACTCGCCGCCCCTTGACCGTCAGGACGATGGCCGAGACCAGGAAGTAGAACGCCCCGAAGGCGGCGTAGGGGGCGATCACCGTGACCAGCGGCGCCGCGATTGGCGCGGCGGCCTTGCTGACGAAGAAGCCGCCGGCCAAGGCCGACTGGGCTCCGCTAAGGATCATCGCCCACTGGGCGCCATAGGTCCGCCACCGGCGCACGCCCGCGGCCAGTTGCAGAACCCCCGCCAGCACGGCCCAGGCGCCGAAAAGCACCAGCACCAGGGGCTGATCGACCCGCAGCGCGATCAGCACGCCGAGCGCGACCAGGGCGCTGACGACGGTGTTGAAGGCCTGCGGGACGTTGGCCTTGAAGCCGCCGTTCGAAGCGGCGTCCCGCGCATTGGCCAGCGCGTCCCAGGCCGGATAGAGCACCAGCAGCACGCCGCCAATCAGCGGGTTGGCCGCGCCGATCGTGAAGGCCGCCACGACCCAGGCCGCGGACACGAAAGCCCGCAGAAAATAGTAGCGCTTGAGCGCGTCGGCGCCGTTGTGGTTGGCCATCTGGGCCTCCTGAAAGGCTGGAGCTGATTTAATATGCCACGACATTAGATGTCACGGCATATTTATCTCGTACCGGACGACGCCGGTCGCTGTCGAGTCATTATTTGTCACGACAGGTATTTTGCCGTTAAACAGGCGCGATCCAGGAGACCCTCCGTGCCAGACCCCGGCCGCGCCATCACTCTCGACGACCAGCTGTGCTTCTCGCTGTACGGGGCCAGCCTGGCGATCAACCGCGCCTACAAGCCGTTGCTCGACGCGCTGGAGATCACCTATCCGCAGTATCTGGTGCTGAGCGCGCTGTGGGAAGCGGACGGCCAGAGCGTGGGCGCGATCGCCGAGCGTCTGGGCCTGGACTCCAGCAACGTCACCCCGCTGGTCAAGCGGATGGAGGCCGCCGGCCTTCTCTCCCGCGAGCGCAATCCGGAGGACGAACGCCAGGTGGTCGTCAGCCTGACGGATCACGGCCGGGACATGCAGGCTCAAAGCGCGTGCCTGGGTCAGACGCTGTTCACCTCGGCCGGGATGAGCGTCGAGCGGCTGATCCAGCTGAACAAGGAGGTCCAGGCCTTCCGCGACGCGGTTTCGCGCTTCGTGGCCGAGCGGCCCAGCTAGTTCAGCCGCAGGCGCACCCGCTCGCGGGCGGCGCGGGCGGCGATCGTGGCGCCGCCGTCCAGCACCTGAGCCTTGGACAAGGCCTGCAACGCCCCGGCCAGGGCGCCCTGCCCCTCACGGGCGGCGGCGACGTCGAGCCAGGGGTGGTGGTCGGTTGGATTGAGCAGGGCCCTGCGCAAGGCCGACCGTTCGGCCCGGGCCCAGTCGCGGGCCTGCTGGGCGCGCGCGAAGATATTGTTCTGCAGACGGATCAGCACGGCCCGATCGGAGATCGGGCTCATCAAGACGTCCAGCTTGGCGGCGACGTCCGGCATCAGGCCCGTTCGCAAGGCCCGGCGCGACAGCTCCGAGGGCAGCACCACCCGCCCTTCGCTGAAGGGGTCGAGGGCCAGCGGCCCCTCGTCGGTCTCGATGCGCAGCAGGAAGTGTCCGGGGAAGTCGACGCCGTTCAGGTCCAAACCCGCCGCCCGTCCGGCGTGCAGGTAGAAGACGCCCAAGGCCACGGGCAGGCCCTTGCGGCGCTCGGCGACCGCGATCAGGTCGGCGTTGTCGGGGTGGTCGTAGGTCAGCAGGTCGCCGGACAGGCGCAGGTCGCCGGCCATGGTCTCGGCCAGGGCCTCTTCCGGCGACTCCTGCTTGAGCCGCTCCCCGAGGCGCTCGACGGAGGCGCGGGCCAGGTCCAGAGCGGGGCCCAGGTCGCGGTCGGGATCGTCGTGCACCGCGCAGGCCAGGGCGGCCTCCAGCAGCGGAAAGCCGTCGTCGGGCCGCTGGCCGACGTCGGTCAGCAAGGCTTCGGCCTCTTCGCGCGTCATGCCAGGCCTCCCTCGCCCGGCCAGGCGTCGGGCACGTGACGGGGCAGCCGGCCTGGCGCCAGGGCCATCAGATCCAGCCGCACGACCGCATGACGCAGACCCGCGCGACCGGCGGCGACCAGCGCTCCCGCCCGACGCAGGCGCGCCCTCTGCTCCCAGGTCACCGCTTCCAGCGCAGCCTCCAGCCCCGTCCTGCTCTTGACTTCAACAACGGCCAGCACGCCGCCCCGTTGCGCCAGCAGGTCGATCTCGCCCACCGGCGTGGCCAGGCGGAAGCCCAGGATGCGATAGCCCTTGGCCATCAGCCACAGCGCCGCCAGCACCTCGGCCCGCCGGCCCGACCGGCGGGCGGCGGCGCCCCGGGCCTGGCGGAGCGGGCGAAGGGGCGAGGAGGCCGTCATTCGGCCTCCTTCAAGGCCAGGGCCTGGCGATAGAGCGCCTTGCGCGGCAGGCCCAGCGCCTTGGCCACCTCGGACGCCGCCTCGCCCAGCGGCAGACGGCTCATGGCCTCGCGCAGGGCCGCCTCGGCGTCGTCGGCGGTGGCGGCCTTCTCCTGGCCGGGTCCCACCAGAATGACGATCTCGCCCTTCGGCGCCTCGAAACGCGGATCGGCGGCCAGTTCGCCAAGCGGACCACGCACGCAGGTCTCATATAGCTTGGTCAGTTCGCGACAGACGGCGGCGGGGCGATCGGCGCCGAACACCGCGGCCATGTCGGCCAGGGCGTCGGACACTCGCGAGGCGCCTTCGTAGAAGACCAGGGTGGCCCGGACGTTGGCCAGTTCCTCCAGGAAGGTCCTGCGCGCGCCGCCCTTGGGCGGCGGGAAGCCGGCGAACAGGAACCGCTCGGTCGGCAGGCCGGCCAGGGTCAGGGCCGCCAGCACGGCCGAAGCGCCCGGAATGGGGAACACCGGATGGCCGGCCGCGATCGCCGCCTGGGCCAGGCGGGAGCCGGGATCTGAGATCATCGGCGTACCCGCGTCGGAGACCTGGGCGACGCGTTCGCCCGCCTCCAGCCGCTCCAGGATGCGCGGGGTGGCGCGATCGGCCACGTGCTCGTCGTAGCGCTCCAGCCGCTTGGAAATGCCATAGGCGGCCAGCAGCTTGCCGGTCACCCGGGTGTCCTCGGCCAGCAGCAGGTCGCAACCGTTCAGCACGTCCAGGGCCCGCAGGGTGATGTCGCGCAGGTTCCCGATCGGCGTCGCCACCAGGTACAGGCCGCTCGCCAGCGGGGCGTCGGACAGGGCGGGCGGGGGAAGCTGACGGCTCAAGGACTGGGCTTTCGGACGCGAACGTTCACTATCGTTATCAGGTCGCGAACATACCTGTCAGCCGGTCCAGCACCAGGCGTCCCGCTCGGGTGGCGCGCAGCCGTTGCGCATCCTCCACGAGCAGGCCGGTCTCGACCAGGGTTTTCACCCGTGGCGTGTCGGGCGACAGGCCCAGGGCCGCGACCTCCGAGAAGGCGACGCCGTCGTCGATGCGCAAACCCAGCAGCAGCCGCTCCTCGGCGGCCTCGACCGGAGTCAGGTCCTCGCGCTCGAAGCCCAGGCCCGTCTCGGCGACGGCGCGGACATAGTCGGCGATCTTGCGGCGGGCCGTGGTGGCGACCTTGCCTCCGGCCAGGCTGAGGCGGCCATGGGCGCCGGGGCCGACGCCGACATAGTCGTGGCCTCGCCAGTAGACGAGGTTGTGGCGCGAGCGGGCGGCCTCGCCGCGGGCGTGGTTGGAGACCTCATAAGCGTCGAACCCGGCCGCCTCCAAGACCGCCTGGGTGGTCTCGAACAAGGCCGCGGCCAGGTCCTCGTCGGGCGTCACAAGCTTGCCCCGGCCGACGGCGCGGTCGAAGGCCGTGCCCGGCTCGATCGTCAGTTGGTAGGGCGAGACATGCTCGGGACCCAAGACCAGCATCTCCGACAGCTCGGCCGTCCATGCCGCCACGGTCTGGCCGGGCCGGGCGTAGATCAGGTCGGTCGACAGGCGTGGAAAGGCGCGGGCCGCTTCGGTGATCGCACGGCGGGCCGAAGCGGCGTCGTGATTGCGGCCCAGCAGGGCCAGGGAAGCGTCGTCCAGCGCCTGGACGCCCAGCGAAAGCCGGGCAACGCCGGCCTGGGCCAGGGCCTGGAAGCGGTCTGCCTCGGCGTCGGTGGGATTGGCCTCCAGGCTGATCTCGAGGTCGTCGGCCGGCGACCACAGGGCCCTGGCCGTCTCGATCACCCGCGCGACCTGGGCGGGGTCCATCAGCGAGGGCGTGCCGCCGCCAAAGAAGATCGACAGCAGCCTGCGCGGTCCGGTCAGGGCGCGCTGGGCCTTCAGGTCGGCGACGATCGCATCGGCCAGCGCCGCCTGCTCGTCGTTACGCCCCCGGTCGCGCACGACGTTGAAGTCGCAATAGGGGCAGATCCGCGAGCAGTACGGCCAATGGACGTAGACGCCGAGCGGGGGAGCGGCGCTCACCTCACCGCTCCATGGACACGGTTACTCAAACAGCGCCGCCTTCAGCTTCTCGAAGGCCACAGCGCGGTGGCTCATGGCGTCCTTGGCGGCCTGTTCCATCTCGCCAAAGGTCTGGTCGAAGCCATTGGGGATGAAGATCGGATCGTAGCCGAAGCCCTTGTCGCCGCGCGGCGGGAAGGTCAGCGTCCCGTGGACCTCGCCCTGCACCACCACCGCCGGACCGCCATTGGGCCAGGCCACCGCCAGGGCGCAGGTGAACCAGGCCGAACGGTCTTCCGAACCCGTCTCTTCCAGCCGCTGGGCGACCTTGTCCATGGCCAGGGCGAAATCCTTCTCCGGTCCCGCCCAGCGGGCCGAGAAGATCCCCGGCGCGCCGTCGAGCGCAGCCACGGATACGCCGGAGTCGTCGGCCAGCGCGATCAGGCCGGTGTGGTCGGCGGCGTGGCGAGCCTTGAGCAGGGCGTTGCCCACGAAGGTGGTCTCGGTCTCGTCAGGCTCGGGAACGCCCAGCGCGCCGGCGGTCAGCACCTCGAACCGGCCGTCCAGCAGCGCGTGCAGTTCCTTGGCCTTGCCGGGGTTGTGCGTGGCGGCCACCAGCTTAAGTCCAGCTTCCAGCTTCAACGCCATGACGCGGCTCCTTTCACAGACGGGACGAACATGCGGCTTCTCTACTCCTCCATGTCGCCCTTCGCCCGCAAGGTGCGGGTGGCGGCCCATGAACTGGGCCTGACGGATCGACTGGAGCTGACCGTCGTCAGCCCCTACACCGACGAGAGCCTGAGGGCGACCAATCCCTTGTCGAAGATCCCGGTGCTGATCACCGAGGAGGGCGCGGCGATCTTCGATTCGCCGGTGATCTGCCAGTATCTGGAGCACCGGGCCGGGGTCACCGCCCTGACGCCCTCGTCGGGTCCGGCGCGCTGGATCGCCCTCACCCGCCAAGCCATGGCCGACGGCCTGGGCGACGCGGCCCGCACCATCTTCCGCGAACGCCTGCGCGCCAGCGAGACGGGGGAGGCGCCGCGCCAGGACCTGCTGGACCGCCAGACCGCCTCTGTGATCGCCGTCCTGGATCAGCTGGAGGCCGACGTCCCGCCCCTCGACCGGTTCCAGATCGGCGAGATCGCCGTCGCCGTGCAGCTGGCCTATCTCGACTTGAGGGCCGTGACGGAGTGGCGCGAAGGCCGTCCGAAGCTGGCGGACTGGCACGCGAAGACAACCCTGCGCCCGTCCATGGTGGCAACGGCGCCACAGCTGGCGTGAACCTGCGCCCGGGGCTCCATCATTGCGAAAGTTTAATATCGTTTATCGATAAGCGACATTGGTGTCCGGCAAATCAGTTCCTATGTTCGCCACCATGGGAGACGCGCCATCCGGGCGCGCCCCCGCCGACCCCGAAGGCCCGCCATGTCCGCCGCCCAACTGTTCCGCATCGCCGAAGCCGCCGTCGTCCGCATGGCGACCCTGACGCTGATCGCTGGACTTCCGGTCGCGGCCGTGACCTTCGCCATCAAGTCGTTCTGAGACCCGTCGGGCGGCCGATGCGCCGCCTTTGACCAGCCCCGATCCGCTGGGGCATGGTCTGGGGCTTGGGTTAAGGGGAACAGCGGATGCGCGCCTTGGGGCCAGGCTCGGTTTCGAGCTTCCTGAAGATCATTCTGGACGTGATCTATATCGGCCTGTGGGTCTCGGTCAGCGTGCTGGCCCTGGTCACGGTGGCCGTGCTGCTGCTCAGCTTCAATCCCGACATCATCACCTCCAAGCTGCACGTGGGCGACAACACCAGCGAACTGCTGGAGAAGGCGCCCCTGGCCGCCGGCGCCCTCGCCGCCATGGCCCTGCTGCTGGGCGGATGGATGGTGATCGTCGAGCGGCTCAAGCGGATTTTCGCCACCCTGACGGCCGGCGACCCGTTCCATCCCGACAATGTCCGCCGCCTGCGCGTGATCGGCCTCATGCTGGCCGCCATCGAGGTGGGCCACTACATTTTCACCGCCCTGGCCAAGTGGCTGGCGCCCGAAAGCAAACTCGAAGGCTCGTTCAGCCTCAGCGCCTGGTTCCCGGTGCTGGTGGTGTTCGTGCTGGCCGAAGTGTTCCGCGAGGGCGCCCGCCTTCGCCGCGAAGCCGAACTGACCATCTAGAGTAACGCGGAGAGCCCCGCCCATGCCGATCCGCGTTCAACTGGACCGCATCCTTCTCGAGCGGCGCATGTCGCTGACCGAGCTGTCGGATCGTGTCGGCGTGACCATCGCCAACCTGTCGATCCTCAAGACCGGCAAGGCCCGCGCCGTGCGGTTCTCGACGCTGGACGCGCTTTGCCGCGAACTTCATTGCCAGCCAGGCGACCTGATGACCTTCGAGGACGGGCCGCCCGACATCGGACACGACGAGGACTGACCCTCCTTCCCAGCCGAGGCCAGGCTCAACGTCAAAGCCCCCATTCAGCATCATCTCGGACTGATAACCTGCGATTCCCTGTGGGCCCGGATTAGGGAACGAGATCCAGCACGACCACGCTGCGCGACGGCAGGGTGGCGGTAAACCCGCCCGACGCCAGGCGCGCGCCGTCAAAGGCCTTGGGCTCGACGACGTGCGGGGTCTGGAAGGTGTTGATCGAGTTGATGGCCGGCGCGGTCAGAACCTGGCCGGAGACCTTTCGGGCGGCGAGGCCGGCCACGGCCGCCGACACCGTCACCGGCTGCTTGGGATCCAGGTTGACCAGGGCCACATGCAACACGCCGGCCTTGTCGCGCGCGGCCGAGGCATGGACGCCGGGCAGCGTCACCTCGCCCTGCCGATAGTCGGGCGCAGTCACCTTGATCGGCTCGGCCGTCGCTCCCTGGAACGGCCGGTAGAGGGCGTAGACGTGGTAGGTCGGCGTCAGCACCATCTTGTCGCCGTCGGTCAGGACCATGGCCTGCAGCACGTTGACCATCTGGGCGATGTTGGTCATCCGCACCCGGTCGGCGTGAGCGTGGAAGATGTTGAGGTTGATCGCCGCCACCAGGGCGTCGCGCAGGCTGTTCTGCTGATTGAGGGCCGGCGCGCCGGGCGCGGTGTCGTACCAGGTTCCCCACTCGTCGACAGCCAGCGCCACCTTCTTGTCGGGGTCGTACTTGTCCATGATGGCCGAGTGGCGCGTGACCAACTCCTCCATCTTCAGCGTCTGCTTGAAGGTCGCGGCCCATTCGGCCTCGCCGAAGGCGACGGCGTCGCCCTTCTTGGCCCAGTCGCCGGTCGGCAGCGTGTAGTAGTGCAGCGACAGGGCGTCCATCATCTTGCCCGCCGACTTCATCACCGTTTCGGTCCAGGCGTAGTCGTCGCCGCTGGGTCCCACGGCCAGCTTGCGCACCGGACGATCGCCGGGCGGGCGCACGAAGGTCGACCACTGGCGATAGAGATCGGCATAGTACTCCGACCGCATTGTGCCGCCGCAACCCCAGGATTCGTTGCCGATGGCGATCCAGTCCACCGACCAGGGCTTGTCGCGTCCATTGGCGCGGCGTTCCTGCGCCAGGGCCGAACGGCTGGACGAAGTCATGTACTCGATCCAATCGACCATCTCCTGGGGCGTGCCGGCCCCCAGGTTGGCGTTGATGTAGGCCTTGGCCCCGATCAGTTCGGCGAAGTCCATGAACTCGTGGGTGCCGAACTGGTTGGACTCCTCGGTCCCGCCCCAGCTGTTGTTGACCCGCACCTTGCGCGCCGCGCGCGGGCCGATGCCCTCCCGCCAATGGTATTCCTCGGCGTAGCAGCCGCCCGGCCAGCGCACGAGCGGCACGTGCAGAGCCTTCAGCGCCTCAACCACGTCGCGACGGTAGCCCCGGATGTTTGGGATCTTGGAGTCTTCACCGACCCAGACGCCGCCGTAAATGCCTCCGCCAAGGTGCTCGGCGAACTGGCCATAAATCTCCGGATCGATGACGGGACCGGGCGCGTCGGCCCGGATCTCGATCGTCGCGCGCGCCGCCGGTTCGGCCGCGACCGCCGCGCCGCCCGCCATCGCCAGCGCCGCACCCATGCCCGCCAGGGCCTTCCGCCAAACCGTCACCGCCACCTCCCGTCATGCTTTGGCGGAAGGCCTAGCGGCTTATGATAGCGGTATCAAGGGACGCCCGCCGAAGCGGGCGCCCGAACGAGGTCAGCCGAGCGTCAGGCGCCGACGGCCGCGCGTTGCAGTTCGAACAGCTCGCCGATGCCTTTCTCGGCCAGGGCGTAGAGGCCCTCGAACTCGCCGCGCGTGAAGCCGCGCTTCTCGCCGGTGGCCTGGATCTCCACGATGTCGCCGGTGTTGGTCAGCACGAAGTTGCTGTCGGCCTCGGCGGTGGAGTCCTCCTCGTAGTCGAGGTCGAGAACCGGGGTGTCCTTGAAGACGCCGCACGAGACGGCCGCCACCTGGCCCAGGATCGGGTCTGCCTTCAGCACGCCCTCCTCCAGCAGGTAGTTCACGGCCAGGCGCAGAGCGACCCAGGCGCCGGTGATCGAGGCGGTGCGGGTGCCGCCATCGGCCTGGATGACATCGCAATCGAGGCTGATCTGGCGCTCCCCCAGAGCCTTCATGTCGACCACCGCCCGCAGGGACCGGCCGATCAGGCGCTGGATCTCCTGGGTGCGGCCGCTCTGCTTGCCGGCGGTCGCCTCCCGACGCCCGCGGGTGTGGGTGGCGCGAGGCAGCATGCCGTATTCCGCCGTGACCCAGCCCGAGCCCTTGCCGCGCAGCCAGCCCGGCAGGCTTTCCTCGACGGTGGCGGTGACCAGCACCTTGGTGTGGCCGAAGCTGACCAGGCACGACCCCTCGGCGTAGCGATTGACGCCCGTCTCGAGGGTGACGACGCGGAGAGCGTCGGGGGCGCGTTCGGACGGACGCATGGGCGGAAACTCCGGGACTTTGCGTGATTGGGTTGCGCCGCTTATCCTATGTGAGACGGGATCGTCCAACCCCGTCGAACCCTAGGGAACCCCACCGGGCGCGTTCGAACCTGCATGACACAGCTGTTTTCGGGGTTTTCCGCGCAGACGCCCAGCCTCAGCGACCTGGACGGGCGGGCGCGCGACATCTTCCGCCGAGTGGTCGAGGCCTATCTGGAGACCGGGGAGCCGATCGGTTCGCGCACGCTGTCGCGCGACGTCTCGCTGTCGCCCGCCTCGATCCGCAACACCATGCAGGACCTGGCCCAGCTGGGCCTGCTGGACGCGCCCCACTCCAGCGCCGGGCGCATTCCAACCCATGCGGGGCTGCGCATGTTCGTCGACGGCCTGCTGGAGGTGGGCGACATCGGCGAGGAGGAGCGGCGCGCGATCGAGGCCCGCCTCTACGCCCACGGCCGATCGTTCGAGGAGGCCATGGGCGAGGCCAGCGCCATCCTGTCGGGCCTGGCCGGCGGGGCCGGCATCGTCGTCACCCCGGCCCGGGAAGGCGGGGTCAAGCACGTGGAGTTCGTGGCCCTGGGGCCGGACCAGGCCCTGGCGATCATGGTGTTCGACGACGGCTCGGTCGAGAACCGGCTGATGAAGCGCTCGGCCGGCGTCACGCCCGCCGCCCTGCAGGAGGCCTCCAACTTCCTCAACGCCCGGCTGCGCGGCCGCACCCTGGGCGAGACCAAGGCCGAGATGGCCGCGGAGCTGGACAAGGCCCGCCGCGAACTCGACGCCGCCGCCGCCCGCCTGGTCGAGGACGGCCTAGCCGCCTGGAGCGGCGGCGAGGATCCCGACCGGGCCCTGATCGTGCGCGGCCGCGCCAACCTGCTGGCCGACGCCGCCGCGCGCGAAGACCTGGAGCGCGTGCGCCGCCTGTTCGACGACCTGGAGCAGAAGGGGCAACTGATCGGCCTGCTGGACGACGTCCGCACGGCCGAGGGCGTACGTATTTTCATCGGGGCGGAAACACGCCTGTTTTCGCTTTCGGGTTCCTCCTTGATCGCGGCGCCCTATATGACGGGCCGACAAAAGGTGTTGGGCGCGATCGGAGTCATCGGCCCTACGCGTTTGAACTACGCCCGGGTGATCCCGCTGGTGGATTATACCGCCCGCGTGCTCGGGCGGATGATGGACGGATAAGGACTTTTCAAGATGACCGACGACCATACGCCGGCCGAAGAGGTGGCTTTCGAGGCCGACGACGCCTCGCAGGAGATCGAAGCCCTGAAGCTCGAGGTGGCCGCCCTGAAGGACCAGGCCCTGCGCTTCGCCGCCGAGGCTGAAAACACCAAGCGCCGCGCCGAGCGGGAGATGAACGACGCGCGCGCCTATGCGATCCAGAAGTTCGCCCGCGACCTGCTGGGCGCGGCCGACAACCTTTCGCGCGCCACTGCCGCCAGCCCCCGTGATTCGCAGGACCCGGCGGTGAAGAACTTCATCATCGGCGTCGAAATGACCGAGAAGGAGCTGCAGGCTGCGTTCGAGCGCAACGGCCTCAAGCGCGTCGACCCGGCCAAGGGCGAGAAGTTCGACCCTCACCTGCACCAGGCCGTGATGGAGCAGCCGTCGACCGACGTCGCCGCCGGCGGCGTGATCCAGGTGCTGCAGGTCGGTTATGAGCTGCTGGGCCGCCTGGTGCGCCCGGCCATGGTGGCGGTGGCCGCCAAGGGCTCGACCGGGCCGGCCCCGGCCGAACCCAGCGCCGCGGCCAACCCCTACGCCGCGTCGGGCGACGACGCCGGCGGCTCGGTGGACACCAAGGCCTGACGACGAAGACCCCGCCCGGCCCGGCCTGGCGGGGTTTTCTCTGAACCGCGCGGGCGGGCCCTCTTCCCCCCGCCAGTGTTTGCGGTAATGTCTCAAGTCCATTCCTTACGGGGCTTCGGGGGATTCTCTCGACGACGCGGCCCCGCGACCTGGACAGAGAAATGAAGCTTACCATCGAGCGGGCGGCGCTGCTGAAGGCGCTGGGTCACGTGCAGAGCGTCGTCGAGCGCCGCAACACCATCCCGATCCTGTCCAACATCCTGCTGTCGGCCGACCGCGACCAGCTGTCGTTCTCGGCCACGGACCTCGACATGGAGATCATCGACGAGGGCCTGGCCCAGATCGACGTTCCCGGCCAGATCACCGCTCCGGCCCACACGCTGTACGAGATCGTCCGCAAGCTGCCAGACGGTTCCGACGTCAGCCTGTCGTTCAGCGGCGACGATCCGCGCCTGGTCATCCAGGCCGGCCGCTCGCGCTTCAACCTGCCTGTCCTGCCGGCCGGCGACTTCCCGGTGATGAGCAGCGACGGCCTGTCGGGCCGCATCGCGGTGGACACCAACGAGCTGATCCGCCTGATCGACAAGACCCGCTTCGCGATCTCGACGGAAGAGACCCGTTACTACCTCAACGGCCTCTACCTCCACACCGTCAACGAGGGCGACAAGACCAAGCTGCGCGCCGTGGCGACCGACGGTCACCGCCTGGCGCTGGCCGAAATGGACGCCCCCGAGGGCGCTGCCGGCCTGCCCGGCATCATCGTGCCCCGCAAGACCATCCAGGAGGCCCGCCGCCTGATGGAATCGGCCGGCGAGCAGGTCGACCTGCAGGTCTCCGCCCAGAAGGTGCGCTTCGAGTTCGGCCAAGCGGCCCTGACGTCCAAGGTCATCGACGGCGCCTTCCCCGACTATCTGCGCGTGATCCCGCGCGACAACGCCAAGATCCTGACGCTGGACAACGACCTGTTCGCCAAGGCCGTGGACCGTGTGGCCACCATCTCGGCCGAGAAGAGCCGCTCGGTGAAGCTGGCCGTCGAGCCGGGCCGCATCACCCTGACGGTGCGCAACATGGAAGCCGGCCAGGCCGTGGAAGAGGTCGAGGTCGATTACGACGGCGAGCCCTTCGAGATCGGCTTCAACGCCCGTTACCTGCTGGACGTCTGCGGCCAGATCGCCGGCCCGCAGGCCGAGTTCCGCTTCGCCGACCCGGCCTCGCCGACCCTGGTGGTCGACCCGGTCGATCCGGGCGTGAAGTACGTGCTGATGCCGCTGCGGGTGTAGACTTCCCGCACGGACCCCAAACGAAACGGGCGCCCGATGGGCGCCCGTTTTGCGTCGCAGCCTTCCCTGAGGGGTGAGGGCCTCGGCAAGTCGATGGTCGGGGGAAGCAACCCACCGCACAACGGACCTCCGCCATCGCTCCCTCATGGGAAGCCGCCGCTCAGGCCACGCCCATCCACCGGGCGCATAGCCAAAGCACGCCGAATATCACGGCCCAGCCTATGGCGATGCCCAGTTCCGGATTGCTCTGCCACCAATGGCGCGGCGCGCCCAGAAGCCTGTTTCTCATCGTGCCCTCCCCAGGGTTTGTTACCGTTATTCGGCGCCGGGAACGCCGTTCGCGCAAGCAACCTCCGGTTTGGTCCGCTCGCCTGCGGCGACCGGACGCGGAGGTTCGACGCCCTTGCCCGCGCCTTGCCCGGTGGCTAGCCTCCGTTGCGCAAGAAAACGGGAGGACTACGCATGGCCAAGGTCAGCTACATGACCGTGGGTTCCAACAAGCTGGAGGAGGCCAAGGCCTTCTACGACGCCCTGCTGGGCTCGATCGGCATGAAGGCGCTCTACGAACATCCGTCGGGCGGCCGGCTCTATCGCGGCAAGGACACCGGACTGTTCGGGGTGCTGGGCCCCTACGACGGCAACGAGGCCTGCGTCGGCAACGGCACCATGGGCGGCTTCAACTTCGACACCCGCGAGGAGGTGGACGCCTTCCACGCCAAGGCGCTGGAACTGGGCGGCACGTGCGAGGGCGCGCCAGGCGAGCGCGTGGCGGGGACCTATTTCGCCTATTTCCGCGATCTCGATGGCAATAAGCTCTGCGGCTACAAGTTCGGCTGACGCCGACGGGGACATGCGCGTGCGCATGTCCCCGCCTGAACGTTCTGGGCTGCGCCGACGCGGCGAAGTGCTATGAGGGCGCCATGGCGTCCGCCAATCTCAATCGCCTGACCCTGACCGACTTCCGCTCCTACGACCGCGCCGACCTGCGGCCAGAGGGGCGCAGCGTCTACCTGTTCGGACAGAACGGGGCGGGCAAGACCAACCTGCTGGAGGCCATCAGCCTGCTGTCGCCCGGCAAGGGGCTGCGCGGCTCCAACCTGGCCGAGGTGGGACGCCGCCTGCCGGGCGAGCCGTTCGGCAGGGCCTGGGCCGTGGCGGCCGAGGTCCAGGCGGGCGAGGACGAGCCCCTGCGCGTCGGAACCGGCGTCGAACAGCCGGGCGCCACACGTCGGCTGGTGCGCATCGAGGGCGAGACGGTGCCGCCCGGCCGCCTGGCCGATCACGTCCGTCCCATCTGGCTGACGCCCGCCCAGGACCGCCTGTTCCTCGAAGCCGCCTCCGAGCGTCGCAAGTTCTTCGACCGCCTGGTCTTCGCGGGCGAGCCGGCCCACGCGGCGAACGCCAACGCCTACGACAAGGCTCAGCGCGAGCGCATGCGCCTGCTGACCGACGCGGCCGAGACCGGAAACCCGGCCGACACCGTCTGGCTGACCGCGCTGGAGGCGCGCCTGGCTCAAGCCGGGACCCTGATGGCCGCCGCCCGCGCCCGCACCCTCGCCGTCTTGCAGGCAGAGATCGATGGCCGCGGCGACCGCCCGTTCCCCAGGGCGATCCTGGCCCTGACCGGCGATTGGGAGAAACTGATCCTGGAGGGTGTGGAGCCGGCCGAAATCGAGCTTCGCCTGGCCCAGGCCCTGGCCGCCGCCCGCGCGCGCGACGGAGCCGCGGGGCGCGCCCTGACGGGCCCGCACCGGGGCGATCTGGCCATCGTCCACGCCGACAAGGACCGTCCGGCCGCGGAATGCTCGACCGGAGAGCAGAAAGCGCTGATTCTGAACCTGGTTTTGGCCCAGGGGGCGCGACTTTCACGTGCGAAAGACGCGCCGAATCCTATATTGTTGCTCGACGAAGTCGCCGCGCATCTCGACCTCAAGAGGCGAGCCGCTCTGGCCGACGAAATCACGGCGCTCGGCCTTCAGGCTTTTCTGACTGGCACCGACGAGTCGCTGTTCGACCACCTCAAGGGTCGGGCTTTGGGGGTTCGCGTCAGCGAGCTCGGCCTGACTCCAATGAGCGCATAGCTCTGGAAACCGCATGACGAACGAGACCGAAGGCCAGATCCCCGAGACCGAACCGGAAGCCGTCCAAGAAGCAGGCGGCGGCGAGTACGGCGCCGACTCGATCAAGGTCCTCAAGGGCCTGGACGCCGTGCGCAAGCGCCCCGGCATGTACATCGGCGACACCGATGACGGTTCGGGCCTGCATCATATGGTCTACGAGGTGGTCGACAACGCCATCGACGAGGCCCTGGCCGGTCACGCCACCAAGGTCCAGGTGATCCTGAACGCCGACGGCTCGGTGACGGTCACCGACGACGGCCGCGGCATCCCCACCGGCATCCACGAGGACGAAGGCGTCAGCGCGGCCGAGGTCATCATGACCCAGCTGCACGCGGGCGGTAAGTTCGACCAGAACAGCTACAAGGTCTCGGGCGGCCTGCACGGCGTGGGCGTTTCGGTCGTCAACGCCCTGTCGGACTGGCTGGAGCTGCTGATCCACCGTGACGGCAAGGTCCACCAGATGCGCTTCGAACGCGGTGACGCGGTGACCAAGCTGGCCGTGACCGGCGACTCGCCGGTGCGCGAGGACGGCCCCAAGGCCGGCGAGACCCTGACCGGCACCGAAGTGACCTTCTATCCGTCCAAGGACACCTTCTCGTTCATCGAGTTCGACCGAAAGACCCTGGAGCACCGCCTGCGCGAGCTGGCGTTCCTGAACTCGGGCGTGACGATCTGGTTCAAGGACCTGCGCGACGCCGAGCCGTGGGAGGAAAAGCTCTATTTCGAAGGCGGCATCGAAGCCTTCGTCCGCCACCTGGACAAGGCCAAGACCCCTCTGCTGAAGGCGCCGATCACGGTGCGCGGAACCAAGGACAAGGTCGAGCTGGATCTGGCCATGTGGTGGAACGACAGCTACCACGAGCAGATGCTGTGCTTCACCAACAACATCCCGCAGCGGGATGGCGGCACGCACCTTTCGGCCTTCCGCGCCGCCCTGACGCGGGTCATCACCAGCTACGCCGAGAGCAGCGGCATCCTGAAGAAGGAAAAGGTGAACCTGGGCGGCGAGGACAGCCGCGAAGGCCTGACCTGCGTGCTGTCGGTCAAGGTGCCCGACCCCAAGTTCAGCTCGCAGACCAAGGACAAGCTGGTTTCGTCGGAAGTGCGCCCTGCGGTCGAGAACCTCGTCGCCGAGGGCCTGTCGACCTGGTTCGAGGAGCATCCCAACGAGGCCAAGGCCATTGTCAGCAAGATCGCCGAAGCCGCCGCCGCCCGCGAGGCCGCACGCAAGGCCCGCGAACTGACCCGCCGCAAGAGCGCGCTCGACATCACCAGCCTGCCCGGCAAGCTGGCCGACTGCTCCGAACGCGATCCGGCCAAGTCCGAAATCTTCATCGTCGAGGGCGACTCGGCCGGCGGCTCGGCCAAGCAGGCCCGCAACCGCGACAACCAGGCCGTCCTGCCCCTGCGCGGCAAGATCCTGAACGTCGAGCGCGCCCGCTTCGACAAGATGCTGTCGTCCGACCAGATCGGTACGCTGATTACGGCGCTGGGCGCCGGCATCGGCCGCGACGACTTCAACCCGGACAAGGTGCGCTACCACAAGATCGTGCTGATGACCGACGCCGACGTCGACGGCGCCCACATCCGCACGCTGCTGCTGACCTTCTTCTACCGGCAGATGCCGGAACTGATCGAGCGCGGCTACATCTACATCGCCCAGCCGCCGCTCTATAAGGCCAGCAAGGGCAAGTCCTCGCGCTATCTGAAGGACGACAGCGAGATGGACGCCTTCCTCGTTGACGAGGGCGTGGACGGCGCCGAGCTCGACCTGTCCTCGGGCGAGCGCCGCACCGGCCAGGACCTGCTGGCCCTGGTGCAGCTCGCACGCAGCGCCAAGGCCAACGTGGATCGCCTGGCGGCCCGGGCCCCCGCCTTCGCCATCGAGCAGGCCGCCCTGGCGGGCCTGTTCGGCGACAATCCCGACGTGGCCGCCGCGGCCAAGCGCCTGGACCTCTACGCCGAAGAAGGCGACGGCCCTTGGTCGGGCGAGCGCGGCGAGACCGGCTATGTGTTCAGCCGCATCCGCCGCGGTGTTTCCGAGCGCGTGGTCCTGGACGACGCCCTGCTGCACGCCGCCGACGCCCGCCGCCTGGCCGAACGCGCCAGGGACCTGGCCGAAGTGTTCCCCGCCCCCGCCGTCTTCCGCCGCAAGGACAAGTCGACCACCGTACGCGGTCCGCTCGACCTGATCGGCGCAGTGCTGGACGCAGGCCGCAAGGGCCTGACCATCCAGCGCTACAAGGGCCTGGGCGAGATGAACCCCGAGCAGTTGTGGGAGACCACCCTGGACGTCGAGGCCCGCACCCTGCTGCAGGTCAAGGTCAACCACGCCGACGACGCCGACGACATGTTCAGCCGCCTGATGGGCGACCTGGTCGAGCCGCGCCGCGAGTTCATCCAGGAAAACGCCCTGGACGCCGAGGTCGACGTCTAGGATCTCAGGCCCGCTGGACCGCGTCACGATAGATGAGAATTGATCCACGATAGATGAGACCGCGCGTCACGCATTTGAGAACTGGACTAGCAGGCTGATCATGCCGCAAGGCTTTGAGCGCAGTCGCATGATCGGTAACTGGCGGTACGCCGTGTTTCAGGAAAGGGCCAGCACAGCTGGCCCTTTCGCTTTCGCATCTCTGGATGGCTGGCATAGATTTGAAGCTGGCTTCGTGAGCCTCAGGCCAGGTCGAAATTTAAAAATCCGACATCCGGAGCTGACTCATCGCCGGAGTTGGGAAGGTCCGCTATTGGCAGCCCCATTCTAGGCGAAGGCGACGTCGACAAACGCTACCCTTGATGAACGGGAGAGCTCCAGCACCCGCTTGAGTTTCATGATGGTCGCGGACTATCGTTCGGCGGGGGGAGCGCAATGCCAAGTTCAACAGTCGGAATGAGACGCGCCTTGGACGGTGGCCGCGCGCTGGCGATCCTGGCCGTACGATCCTAAAATGATTAATCTCGACTACCGCGCTGACTTGCTGGGCAACATCCAGCAGGCGTTGACCGGCCTTCAGGGCTTTGAGGTCATGGCGCTAGAATTGGTCCAGAACGCCGACGACGCCGGCGCCGCCAAGCTCGTGTTCGATGTTCGCGACGACGCCTTGGTCGTGCGCAATGATGCCGGCTTCACCAGTTGTGGCCTGACCACCGTCGCATGCCCTTGGGAACATGGGGGCGACCCCGAAGGCGCTTTGCGGCCCTGTAATTTCCACGCGATCTCGCTGATGGGCGCGCGCAGCAAGATTCGGACCGGGTCTCAGATCGGCCGTTTCGGCATCGGCTTCGTGTCCGTCTACCAGATCACCGACGAGCCCGTCATTCGTTCGGCGGGCGTCGAAATGCGACTCGATCCTTACCTGGGCAAGAGCATCACCAGCACCATACCGCTGGCCCCCGTTACCGAGTTCGAGCTTCGCTGGGCTTCGGCCCCCTCTCGGGTCAGAACCGGCCTCAACGCCTCGATCACCCCAGACGATGTCGTCCCGACGATGGCTGCGGCCATCGCCGACGTCATGTCGCGCGGCCTTCTGTTCCTGCGCCACTTGCAGCGGGTCGAGCTGCATCAGAACGGCGTGCTGCAGCACGCCGTTACGCTGGCCAGGACCGACGAGGTGGTCACTCTTTCGACCCAACCGGCCGGGGACTCCCAAACCTGGCAGGTGCTCCGGAAGGACGCGCGAGCCCTGGTGGAGGCGCGAGGCCTCTACACCGACTACCCGGCGCTGGTGGATCTGGATCGTTCCACCGAGGTGCAGCTGGCGATCCCGCTGGGCGACGAACCGATCGACGGGCGCCTCTATGCTTACCTGCCGACCGATCAATCGTCGAGATTGCCGCTGCATATCAACGCGGATTTCTTCCCGCACTCAAACCGACGGGCCATCGTCCTGGACGGCCGGCAGCACGACCGGCCGTGGAATGAAATCCTCCTGGAAACCGCGGCCGACGCCATCGCCGAGAACTTCGAAAGCTTGCGCCAGGCCCTCGGACACCGACGTCTCTGGGTTTTGGGCGGCGCGGCCTATGCGATGCGGGACACGCGCGCGTTCGAACCGTTCTGGAAGCAGTTCTCGGCGGCGGCCGCGCAGGTCGACAGCATCTGGACCATCAAGGAAGAATGGCGACCGGCCGGCGAAGCCCTCCTGGCCGCCGAGGTGCTTACTGCTGATCAAAAGATCGCCGTCGCGGATCTTGGCTTGGACATCCTCCATGAGGATCTGCGTGGCTACTACAACGCCCTCCAGACCTTGGGCGCCAAACCGCTGCGCCTTCCGGTCGTCATTGACCGCCTGGACGCTGGGTTCACGACGACCGACGCGCCGACGGTCTCGCTCGTTCCGCTCTGGCAGGCCTTGGACTATCTGGGCGCCAATCCGGGCCAGCCGCCGTTTGTCCCACCGGCTCTGGTTGATCGCCTGAAGGCCATTCCGTTTTGCAGGGACGTGGACGGCGCCCGCGGAGCTCTACGAGATCTCTGGCGACCAGCCGAGGGCGTAACCGCCTCCGATGTCCGCACCTATATCCCGGGCTGTCGCTTCGCCGATCCGCAGATCCTGTCGCTCGGCTGGCTGGGTCCGAAGGTCGCTGAGTATGCCTTCGACGATCTGGCTCGGGATCTCGCCGCGACGATTACCTCGGTCGACGTCGCCGAGCGTGTGATCGGCCTCAGACTGGTCGACGCGGAGCGTTTCTACGGTCTGCTTTCGGCGTTCGAAGTGAAATCGGATGGCCTGGCGGACTCTTTGCTTGCTGAAACGCCGATCCTACGGACGGGTATCGGGTTCGCGGCTCCCTCGCGGGTCCAGATGCCGGGCGGGTTCATCGATCCCATCGGCCATTTCGACCTGATGGATATGTCGATCGTCGACGATCGCATGCGTCGCGTGGCCCGGGATGGTCTGGGCGTGGGCGTGCTGACCTTCCAGGCCTATGTCGAAGATCACCTGGAGGCCATTCTCGAGGGCCAGCCCAGTCTCGCGCAGTACCGCGAGCTGCTCATCCAGATCGCCCGAAATTCGTCCCATCTGGATGTGGATGGCGGCATCAGGGCGCTGGCGAAGGTCGCCTTCGTACGCAATCGGGTCGGGGGCTGGTCGCGGCCCAGGGACTGCTACTACTGGAGCCCGACGCTGGAAGCGTTGCTCGGGGAGGAAGGTAGCCACTGGGTTGATGAAGGCTGGATGCCGCCAGGCGCGGACGGCGCGCGCTTGCGGGACCTTTTTGAAGTTCAGCTGGGGATGGAAACGCGCGTTTCCATGGCTGACGCGGTTGCCAGGATCGGAGACGTCGTCGCCCCGGAATGGTCCGAGCCGGCGATCCGGATCGTCAATAGGGTGACGCGCTATATCCTGGAGCGGTTCGCCAGCCTGTCGCCCGAGCAGAGGCTGGCGCTTCGGCCGCTTCAAACCCTGAAGTGGTTGCCTGCATCCCTGAACGGGGACCGGCTGCCAGAGCCGATGGCGCCAAACCAGATCTATCGTTCATTCCGGGCCACCGGCTTTTCGACGCAAGTCCCGGTGGTCGATTTGCCCGTCATGCGCGGGACCCAGGCGCGGTTCCTGGTCGACTTCCTCGAGTTCCTGGAGATGCCAGCGGAGCCGCCTACAGCCGTGATCGTCGCCCACCTGCAGGCCTGCATGGCGGCCAACGCGCCGGCCCAGGACACGGTCTATGCGATGCTGCAGGAGCGCCTGACCGACGGCGACAGCGAGGTCATCGACACTCTGAAGGACCGGGCCTGCATCTATGACAGCGACAAGGGCCGCTATTACCTTCCGCGCGACGTCTTCTGGATCCACCCGCCTTTCGGGGGACGTTGGCGCAACGCCACCGAGCGTATGCGCACCCGCATGGGGCTCTATAGCCGGCTGGGGGTGAAAGAAGCGCCGACGGCCGAGGACTATGCCCATCTGCTCGTCGAGATCGGCCGGCAGGGCCAGGTCGGCCCGGAGGACGCGGCCGTTCATGCGCAATGTCTTCTGCGACTGGCGACTGACCTGGAGATCGACCCGTCTGTCGAAGTGGTGCTGGGGGAAATCGCCGACGGGCCGGTGCTTCTCAATCTGCTGGACGCGTCCATCCTTCCCGACGCGGCGGTCTGGCTCGACAGCGAGGCGCTGTCGACACCCTTCCAGGGTGGGCTTGATGCGCATCTGGTCAGGCCGCCGGCCGTTCCACGTTCAACGGCTGCGCGACTCTTTCGAGCGCTGGGCTGCGCGCCGCTGTCAGAAGCCGCTCGCCTGACCCTGGCCAACGAGCCGGACCGCGCGCCGGAAGATCGGGCGACTGCGGCCCTGCACGACCGCGCCGACCTCTTGCTGTGGCTAGCGCCGACGCCGGAGGTCGCCTCGGCCCTGCGCGAAATCCTCGCCGGGATACGGGTGGTGTCCACCCTGTCCCTACAGGTGCGCAGCGAGCTATTCAGATCCGAGCCGCCTATCCCGTCCTCGCCCAGCGCCGCCAACGCGTTCCTCGACGGCGAAACGTTGGAACTCCATGTGCGTGCGGAGCCTGGAAGCTCGGCGGACTGGCCTTCGATATTCCGGGCCATTTTCGCCCAGCTGGAGCGATACACGCACGGACTCGATATTCCTCCTCTGGTCATGACCGCCTCCTACGTCGTGTCCATCGCGACCCGCGAAGAGGCCAAGCTGGCGTTGACGGCCTCGGAGTTCAAAGCGCCGGTGGCCCAGATCGACCCGCTGCCCGCCGTCGAGGCGATCGGCGACGCAGCGCCAGATGTCGAAGACGACGCGGTCCTTGAAGACGGCGACGTCACGGCCTTGGAAGATCAGGCCGGCGATCAGCATGACACCATGGACGACCCAAGTTCGTCCGCCATCGTTGACGACGCCATCGAACCCATCAGCGGGGAGACCAGCGCCCAGCCCGGCCCGGCGGATTATCCAGCTGGTGACACCGGCGGCGAGGCGTGGGTGGATCAGGATGTGGTCGACGAGGCCGACGTTCACGAACCTCAAGCCGAGCCGCGCGGAGGGCAGGAGGACTTCACGTCTCGGCGCGGCTCTGGCGAATTTGGCGCCGAGTCGTCGCCATCAAATGGCGCTGGCCAGCAGCCCGGCTCCTCTGGTGGCGGGGGATCTGGCGGGGGATCTGGCGGCGGCTGGACGGGGTCTCGCCGCGTGACCCACGTGGATGGCGAGGTGCGGCGGTCGCGGATGCTTGCCTATGTCGTCACCGAGACCCATGACCATCGCACCTCCGATGACGACAGGCAGGAACAAGCCGATCGATCCAGGGAGCTCAACGCCCGGATTGATGCGGCCGCTGTCGCCGCCGTCATCGACTATGAGCGCGCTCGAGGTTGGGCGCCGCAGGAACAGCCGCACGGCAACCCTGGCTTCGACGTCATCTCGATGGGCCCCAGTGGCGGACGCAGGCTAATCGAGATCAAGGGCTTGCACGCCGATTGGACCGCTCGGGGCATTAAGCTGTCCTCGGTGCAGTTCTCGACCGCTCAGGCCTATCCCGGGGAGTATTGGATCTATGTCGTAGAGCAGGCGCTGGACGCCGATCAGCGCGCCGTGACGGCGATCGCCAACCCTTTCTCCAAGGTGGCCGAGTATTGGTTCGACGACGGCTGGCGCGGCGTCGCCGAAGATCGTCCTCAGCCTGAAAGCGGCGCCATCCGCGAAGGTCAGCGTGTCCGACATGAAACCTGGGGGGCGGGCGAGATCGTCGAAATCCATCACGGCGGCCTCGCGCCCAGCGTCACCGTTGATTTTGGGGAAACCCATGGACGCCGTCGCGTGCCCGCCACCGGCGCCCTGATGATCTTGGACTAGCCATGGCGATCTGCATTCCCCCGCCCGAAATCATCAAGCCGACCTCCAAGGCCGAGGCGCGCCTGTACGCGGCCCTGTGCGAGCAGCTGGACGATGAATTCCTGGTCCTGCATTCCGTGGCCTGGATCTCCAAGCCCAGGGGACAGGGACCTCGCGACGGCGAGGCTGATTTTATTATCGCCCACCCCAGGCTCGGCCTGCTGATCGTCGAGGTCAAAGGCGGCGAAGTCTCGCTGGATTACGGGCGGCTGAAGTGGACGTCGCGCGACAAGGGCGGCGTCGTGCATGACATCAAGAACCCTTTCGAGCAGGCCAGGACCGCCAAATTCAGCGCTCTGGAGAAGCTCCAGGAAAGTCCGATCTGGCTAAGGCTGAAGCTGGGACGGATCACGCTGGCGCACGCAGCCTTCATGCCTGACATCGACAACGGTCAGCGCCTGGCCGGCCCCGACGCGCCGCCCGTGCTGATCGGGGATCGGGGAAACATGAACGACCTGACGGCCTGGGTGACAGGCGTGTTCGGCTATTGGCGCGGGGAGGCCGGAGCAGGGACTGCCGCCATGGGGCCCAACGGCGTCGATGCCGTTCGCCAGATCTTCGCCCGGGTCGTGTCGACGCGCGCTCTGTTGTCCACGCGTCTGCACGAGGAAGAGCAGCAGCGCATCGAACTCACCCAGCGCCAGGCTGCGATCCTGGATGTCCTGTCGCGACAGCGAAAGGCGATGATCGCGGGCGGCGCCGGCACCGGGAAAACCCTTATCGCCCGCGAGAAGGCCATCCGCCTGGCGCGCGAGGGCATGCGCACGCTGCTGGTCTGCTACAATCGCGGCCTGGCCGATTTTCTGCGCGAGCAGAGCCAGGATGTGGAAGGCCTGGACGTCGCGGGTTTTCATCAACTGGCCAACCGCTGGATCGAGCGCGCAAAGGCCGAAAAGGGCAGGGACTTGCTTGCCGAGGTTCGCCGGAAATACCCCAAGGCGGACCGCTTCAATCAACAGGAGCCGGCGGCGCTGGCCGAAGCCCTGGACCTGTTCGGACCGCAATATGACGCCATTGTCGTGGACGAGGCTCAGGACTTCGGTGACGACTATTGGCTGCCGATCGAGATGTTGTTCACCAAGCCGGACGAATCCCTGCTCTACGTCTTCCTCGACGAGAACCAGGGCATCTATCGGCGCTCAGCCGTCATTCCGGTGAACGGCGAGCCGTTTGTCCTCGATAGCAACTGCCGCAACACCGGGCGCATCCACGAGGCCGCCTATCGCTACTATCGCGGCGAAGCTGTCACCGCGCCTCAGAATGAGGGCGTTGTAGTCGAAACGCTGCCGGGCGCCGGTCTCGACCGGCAGGCCGGGATGATCGCCCAGCTCGTCACCCGGCTTGTGGCTGAGGAGCACATCGCGCCCCACGACATCGGCATACTGGTCACCCAAAGCGGGAAGATGGAGGCCTGCGCGAAGGCGCTGGCCGCCTTGCCCATTCCTAAGAGCGTGGACTTTGGCCGGATCGAGGATTACGCCCCTGGGGTCGTCATCGTCGATACGGTCGCGCGCTTCAAAGGCCTGGAGCGGGCGGTGATCATCCTCTGGGGCTTCGACGACAGCGACCCCGTGCGAGACCGCGAGATCCTGTATGTGGGTCTGTCGCGCGCGAAATCGGTTCTTGTACTTTGCGGCACGGCCGTCGCTTGCGAGAAAATCCTTTCACCCCCAACTACGTTCGGCTGACGGATCGATGGCGAAGATAGAGTTCTTCGCGACCAAGTGGCGGCGGACCAGCACGCTTCAGAATTAGGGCCGAAGCTTAGCGACGACGAGCCGTCGACTAAGCGCTGATCCGAAGGCTATTTCGCGCCACCCTGGCCAAATCGTGCCGCCAAAGCTTTGGCGAACGCTTCGCTCGCTTCTGCTTTGGAAACACCCGTTTGAGCAAGAACTTCGGCAAAGCGTTGGCTCAGACTGTTGGTATCGCGCGTCGTCGGTGAGGAGGTGGGAGAGACTGCATCACGCATGGTATCCAGCACTGCCAGCGCCTCTCGCGCCTCAGGCGCTTGCGCTCGGGACAAGACCTCGCGTGCCCTAGTCACCACTTGCGCCATCGCAACGGCCGTTGGACTGGCGTCGGCAGCTATCTCGAGTGGGACAACCGTAGTCGCCTCCTGGCGCGCTTCGCGTTCACGATGGCGCTCTACCGATGCGGTCCGACAACGCTTGGCGATCGACCGGCCTAGTGGCCCGAGCTGCGCCATGAGATTGGAGAAATGAATATTCTGTTCAAAGTGATCACGTCGTGCATTGGGCAAGACCAGCCGGTCGACTACGTGGATTTCGCCGATCGACCAGCCATTAAACCGCGGCTCTGGAAAGGCTTCCTCCGCAATGTCGTGGCCTCCGACTTGAACATTGCCGGCACGGAGACGCAGCCCGCCAATTTGAGACTTTATGCTGATATGGCCCAGATAGCTGTGGTGCAGAACCCAGCCAACCGCGCTAACGCCGTTGTCGCCGTCGAAGGTCAGCAAATCCAATTCGACGGCACTATCCCGCACCGTGTCGGAGACCGAAAAGACGTCGCGGTGCGGCCGGGTGATAGGCGCGCCGTCCGGACCGATGGTGATCTTCAAATCAGCTAGGCGCGCGTGCTGGCTTAGGTGGGCATTGATCGCCGCGGCGTGGCTGAAGTCGTCGGCGAACGGCACCGGCGCGACTTGAGCCAGATAGGCCTCGACCATCTGCGGATTGAGCAGGACATCCTTCCGCAGGCGTACTACCTGGCTGAGTTCGACCTCGAAGAAGTGCTCGGGAAAATCGTCGCCATCGACATCGCCGATGGCGACGATGCGTTGCATTACGCCAGGCAGATCGTCGGTCTGGGTAACGTCACGCAGGGTGGACTTGAGTTTCAGGCAGTCCCAGATCACTTCGGTGACGCGGTCGTCTCCCTGGGCGCGGGTGCGGAAGGTCAGCTGCCGACAATAGGCCAAGCCAGCCAGTCGCCCCACGCCTCGAAAGCCACGCGCGGCCGTGCCGCGCTTGCCGCTAGCCCCGATCGATAGCAGGGTCGCCGCGGCCCGATTGGCGGCTATGCCTGAACCGTTGTCGCGGATCTTGATCGACCGTTCGAGCGGATCGATGGTGATCTGGACCGTGCCGCGCTCGTCCTGCCCCAATCCGCCGGCGGTCCGGATCTCGTCGATAGCATCAGCGGCGTTTTGAACATACTCGCGATAGATGGTCAGCGGGTCGACGTACATGGCGCTGCTGAGCAGCTCCAGGACGTCCTTGCCGATGGTGATCATGTCGCTGGTGGCGGGAGTCACGCGCTTGGGTTTGCGGGTCGCCACGCTAGGCGCGGTCGAAAGCTGGGCCTTGGTCATCGACATATCTCCTAGGCGGCTAGGCCATCGACTGCGTCGGCGTCATCATTGAGACCCGCATCCTCTACGCGCTCGTCGTCGGGCATATCGCAAACATCGTCGATGTCGTCGGTCAGGTCGCGCTGGACGCGCCAGATTTCCCGCTCCCGATCCTTGGAAATGGGCAGGTAGAAAGCCAGCAGCGCTTTGAGCTTCGGTTCGGTCTCGGCTTCGACCAACTCGCCGTAGCGGCTGGGATCCTTGGACGACAATCGGGCCAATAGGGCGGCTTTTTGCTCGGCGTCCATCTGGGCCATTAGCGCGCTATAGCGCTCGAACTCTTCGCGGCCACCGAGCTTCTCATACCATTCGCGATTGAAGATGAAGTGGTGAGGACGCGCGAGGATCGCTTCGAAATCAGCATACGTGTCGCCGAATGCATGCTTGAAGAACTGAGGTTCGCCGCTCACCACGCCGTGCGTGGCCTGAAGGATGATCTGCAGTGAGCGCAGCTGGTATCGGGTCCACTTTGCCCCGATGAACCCGCGGTCGGGTCGGTCGGTGGGCTGATAGCGCATCGGGAACGACCAAATGCGCACCCCCAACTCCTCGTTCAGCGTCACGTTTAGGCGCATGCGCTCGAACAGGTCGGCCGGATCGTCGTGGAAATTGTAGAGCATGTAGTTGGACAGTTCGTGCAGGCCGAACTCATGAGCGTAGCGGACAGCCTTCTCATACGGCCCCTTCAGGCCCAGATGGTCGAAGGCGATGCGCAGCGGCCGCAAGGCAATCGTCGACAGCTCGCGCAGATACATTGGGTCCTTGGCCAGGATCCGGGCGTCGACGCCCTGATTGAAATCGACCCGGCGTTGGGAGGCGACCCGCTCGCCCGGCCGCTGCAGTTTTGCGCCCTTAGCAAAGCCCAGGTCGCGGATCTCGGCCATCAGCTCCTTAAAGCGCGGCGAGGCCACGACATTGTTGTCCATCAAGAGCAGGTCGCGCTTGGGGCCGTGACGTTCTTCGATGGCGCGGATCATGTCCGTCAACGATTCTACATCGCGCTGGCCGCCTTCCAGCTTGGGGACGCCGCAGAAATGGCATTTGCGGATGCATCCGCGTGAGGCGTAGGCGAAATAGGCGTCGCGAACGGGATATCGATAAGCGATTTGATCGAGGATGGTGTAATCGGGCACCAAGTCCTCAATGGGCGTTCCGTCGATATCGTCGGCGTAGAGCTCCTCGGCGAACTCATCCAGCTCCAAGGAGACGGCTGGAGCCTGGGTCAACAAGCCCTTGATGAAGCGCACGCCGGCCCAGCGCGGCTCGTCACGAAACCGCTCGTTCATCAACGAGGCGGCGATGCCGCCGACGAAAAGACGCTCGGAGCGTCCGCCGACCACCTCGAGGGCGAAATCGATGGTCTCGGCGATCTTGCGGTATTCGAACGAGAACAGCGTGGTGAGATAGACGCGGTCCCAGGCCGTATCCTTCAACGCCGGATCCAGGCCCTTAGCGAACTTAACAAGATCGCGCTTGCCGTGGGGGCCATGGTACGCGGCGATTTTCATCAGGCCGAGCGGCGGGTATTTGTTCTTGTATCCCGGCTCAAGGAGCAGAATTCGTCGGCCCGCCATCGTTGCTATTTCCCCCTTCGCGAAAAGTTACCCTACAGATTCCGACAAAGCGACCGAGCTCTGCGGCCTGGTCCGAACATTCTTCGGCCTCACCCTTCCTCCAGGATTTCCCGTGCGCGTTGGACAATGCGGTCGGCTTCGCCCTGGCCAAGCTGTTCCACCATGGCCTGGTAGACCGCGTCGTAAAGTTCCTCGGCAGTCCATGTCGGCTCGTCGGCCGGATCGCCATTTGTGTCGTCCGGGCCCGGTTCATCGCGCCCCGGCTCGACACCATCGCCTGGCTCCTTTTCCGGGGCGCCTGATGACGATCCAGTCCCTGGTGGGTCCCCGGCCCCTGACTCTGCGCCGGTACCTGAGTCTGGCCCCGTCTCAGGATTTTGCTCTGGTTCGGGTTTTTTTCTGGCGCGAAGCTCGACGAGACGGTCCCGCAGCTCCTTGAGCTTGGCGATGCGTTCGGCGACTTCGTTGGGCTCGCCGCCAAAGAGCTTTTCAGGGCTCAGCCGACCAAGAAGGCGTTCGATGGTGGCCGCGACACGGTCCGCGACCGCAGGATCAATAAATTCCCGCTGCAACGAACTCGCGACCTGGCTGGTCTCCGCCGCGATGGTTTTGAGGGTCTTCCGGCTCGTCGAGGCTCCTCGGACAAGCGTCACTATTCTACGTGCGACACGTGTCTTGATATCCTTCTTGATAGCGCGCCACGCGGGACTGTCCTCAAAACCGTCGCGTCTAGCATTGGGAACTACTGATGGTTCCGTTATGAAAACCTCGCCGACGGCCCAGCGCTGCAGTCGTCCTTCAGTCCCACCAACAGTCAACTCGGAACCCAATTCTTCGATGATCTCTGATCCACCGACCTGAATATTTTTTAGCCTAAATCGAACGCCTGCGACGGTGTCGTCCGTCAACTCGCCTTTGAAATTCGACAGTCCAATCCAGCCGTGCCAGCCTTTGTCAGGCGAGGTGATCAATTCTACATCATGGATTGTGGAGGCCTTGCCGCCGCTTATTGGTGTAGAATTGTCGTAGGCTTTCAGTATTTGAGTGCGTTCCTTTTTGTACCGCGTTTCAACTTCGACAGTTCCAATTGGATGCCCGAGGCTTTCCGTAAATGCTCGGATGCGAGGGGCTGGCGTAAAGCGGTCAGAAAAGTCGACCGGAGACACTTGTCGGAGATAAGGAACTAGGCGTTCGATCTCTACAAATTCCAGGCCAACGCCGATCAGGCCGATCATCTCGACTTCAGTAAAATGCTTTGTCGGGTCGGCCGGGATGGTCCCGGTTTTTACACAAGCGCGCAGAACCTCGCGGACGTCCAGTACGTCGGCACCGGGGCGCATGAACCCGCGCATGCGTCCGCAGTCGAACTCGACGACGGTCGCAATAGATTCGCCCTGAGCGCTCGTCGTGAACCTAAGGGTCGTGCAATAGGCCACGCCGGCTAAGCGTCCGATCCCGCGGAACCCCGCGTTGATGTTCGGCCTTTTTTTACTGGCGCCAATCGAGACGAGTGTTCTCACCGCCTCAGCCTCTGGAATGCCTGTCCCGTCATCCTTCACCGACAATGTCGGCCGGGCCGCAGTTCCGCTTATTGAAACGGTGACCAGGCCGCCAACGTCTGACAGCCCATGACCGCGCGCGGCCCGGATCGCATCATAGGCGTTCTGGATATACTCGCGGATGCAATGAAGTGGGTTTTCATACATACCGGTGGTGAGGGTTTCCAAAGAATAGGACCCGACGAGAACGGCATCGTCTGTGATAGGGTCCTTCACCCGCTCGTTCATCTGAGCTGCTCCCCTGTGTTCGGTCCCCAGGCGATGAAGCCCATGCGTTCCGGGATCTCGATCTGGAAATTTGTCGGTCCTTCGACAGTAAACATGTCGGCGGGGACGACGAACTCGCGAGCGATCAATTTAACGAGTTCAGAGACGGTGATCTCTGTCGATCTACCCCCGGCGCTGATTCGGCGACTTTCAGGGGCTGTCGGTTCAAGCAGTTCTACTTCATCAGCCTGGACACCCTGCAGAGTAGACCCCGCAAGACTTAGCTCGAGCCGTATCGTACGAGGCGCATCGGTGGGAAGAGCGAGATATAGTCTGCGGATCGGGGCCAGGGACGCCTCAACAGTGACTTGGTAGGCTTGTCGCGTGTCTGTATCTTTGGCGTGGGCAAAAAGCAGATTTGTGATCTCAGGGACGGCGCTAGGCTTCGAAGGTTCGCCATTCTCATCAAGATAGGTCTCTGCGAGCATGCCCACGATGACGTTGGCCCTGGTCGCCGCCGACAGATCGGTACTTTCGATAATCTGTTGAGCGAGGTCGATAGGACCTATTGCGCCTTCATCAGCAGCCGACACGATACCCCGGCCAATCTGCTTGAGTTCGTCGGACGTAGCGTCCCTGACCATGGGGAGCAGTGCCATTGCCGCGTCGTTCTGGGCATCCCAGCCTTCGACGCGAAGTCCGCGTATGGCGCCCCACACTTCTCGCGCCGCTTCCTCGGGCCCCGGCTCATAGATCATATCTTGGGAGCCAAAGCTTACATCGGTCGCTTGACCGTCTTGCGGGGTGCCCTCTGCCGACCGCTCGGCGCGTTGACCGGCGCCTCTCGCTGGCCGTGATGTCTGAAGGGCTCTAGCCAGGTTCGCCACGCGCGCGCCGAAGGCGGTTCTGACGATCTGGGTGAACATTTCCAGTGAGAGCACATGAACGCTCTGTACCGTTGGGCACCGGCGTTGTGCTTCCTGGGCTAAAAGCGGAAGTGGAAGCGTGATGAGGCCGCGATTCTCGACTGCAGTCCCATCGTCCGTAGCTACTCGGTCCGGTTTATAAACCCAGTCCTTCTTTGAGTTGTCGCGAGTGAGAACAAGTAAATGTTCAGCGTTTGCCTCACGACAATCACCTAGCGCTTCAAGCCACATGATCAGATCGCCGTAGCGATTTCGCTTTTTCCCTTTCTGATGGACGGTCAGTTCATCCCCTTCCTCGTCCTGGGACCCGAGCTTGATCCCGCCGTCCGCGAAGCCAGGAGGGACTTCATGGGAGAACCTTAGCTCGGCTGTACGGCTGACCTCATCGTAGATCCCTGTCATATCGGATGCCATCGCGTGCGCCGCGATGAAAGGGAGTAACTTGGCGTTAGCGTCGTCGTGACCCGGCTCTATCTTGCCAATCCTTTTGGTCAGCGCCTCTACATCGCGTGAAGCCGCATCTAGGCTGGTCGTGAACTGTTCCAGGCTCAGATCACTAAAGGTACGTTCGTCCACATAGCGAAGGCTTTCGGTTCGCAGATCAAATAGGCGATCGTTTAGTTGATCAGCTAATTTTTGCAGTGGCTTCTTAGTGCGAAGCCCCCTGGTGACGTCCCAGGTCTCTTTCGCGGCCCAGACCGGAACCCGGACACGAGCCCCGAAGTATTCAAGAGCCGCTAACAGTTCGTCGCAGCCGCTTCGGCTCATCTCGTAGCAACGTATGAGCACACTCGCGTCAATGTAAATCCGGGCCCGATCCGAACGAAGAGCCTCTGTCACGTTGCGTAGGCATTCTGAGCGAGAAGGCGTGACCTCTGGAAAGATCATCTGGAGCAGCGTTTCAAGCTGGCTGCAGCAGTCAAGCTGTTGCAGGCTTTACTCATCGAGAATGCGACCGGCAAGTCAACGGTGTGATCGCGGATTTTAGTACTAGGATGGCCGACAAGTTTGTCGAGGCCAACAGCCGAGCGGAGATTTTGGAGGTTCAAAGCGAACCCGAACAAAGCCGTATTGGTCCCCCAGCCCCAATTGACCATCGATTCTCTGCTTTGCGCTCACCACCCGACACGGACAAGTTGAAGCTCGGCTGCAATTCGCGCAAGCGCATTTATGAAGGCCTGAAGTTTGCTCGTGGTCACCTCCTAGGGCGAGATCCGGCTCATCAATGGCCCGGCTATGTGCGGGGCCAAGAGCGCGACACACCCGCCCGAGGGCGCGCGCCCTTCGCCAAGACGGTCGGCGTGACCTCTCCCAGGATTTTGAGCCTCGGCTACGCCTTTCTCTAGCATTACAAGAGCCACTCCAGCCACTGGGGCGGAGACGGAACTGAGGTCTCCCAGGAATCATGCGCGCCTTGAGAGCGCTTCCGCACGTCTGGCCCTTTGGGTTGTAAAGCTTTGCTCTTAGAGGTTTATTGGGGCGGGAGGCGTGCAGCGTGCAGATTCTCGTTTTTCACCGTCGTCGGACGGTCCCGCAGCTCGAAAACATTCGATACCCGTATATCAGCCTCTTCCAAGACAACTGGGATGACTTTGGCTGGCGATGTCGGTTCGTTGCGACGCTCCACCGCTCCGAAGAAGAAGAAGTCGATCTTGGACCGCTGCGGATCGCAGCCAACAACGACCAGTTCCGGGTCGACGATCCGCCCGCGCTGCTCGAAGAGCTTCCTCCGCGCAGCGCATCGCTTGGGGAATCGGTGGCATACTATCGTGCGCTGCGTGCTCTACCGGCGGGGCTGCGCCGGCGATACCTGAACACGATGCGCGATATTGTGGCTCGGCCAGTTCGGCGCGAGCGCATCCGGGACCAAAATCTCTGGAACAAGTGCTTCATGCGGGAGTCGTCCTCGCGCCATGCCCTTGACCGTGGAGGCTACTATATTGGCGCCCACTTCGAGCAAGCCGAACCTCCCAATTTCAGCTTCGAGATGCGACTGCCCGGCGCAAGTGGGCCGCACCAGCTCAACCTAGATTTCTCGCAGCACAATGACCTACCAAACCGGACGATACTGCTGATCGGGCGAAATGGTACGGGCAAGACGCGCACGCTCGCCGGCCTCGCCGCTGGTCTCATGCCCGCGAAGGTCTTCAGTGACGGGAGCATCGAGAAGATGCCCAGAGCCTCGGTCGAACCAGAGATCACGCTCAGCCGTCTGATCGCAGTTTCCTACAATGCCTTCGATGAGTTTCCCTTGCCGCGGCCGGCCGGTGAAAAGGCCCCGAGGATAGGTGGCGTGGCTTACAAGTCGCGCGGGTCATACAAGTACTGCGGCCTCCGCAACGCCGATGGGGCCATCACCACCAACGAAATCGGGCAGATGCTGAACCAGGCCTTGGAGCCAGTCGTTGGCAGCGATCGAGTAGTGGCACTGCATGATGCTCTGTCGACGCTTTTGAATCCGGATATTGCTTCGGCTCTCACCGATCTGGATGACGAGGTGCGAGAAGAGGCTGTTCAATCCTTGAGCGCTGGTCAGCGCCTAATCGTGTCCATCTTCAGCAACATCGTTGGATTCATTGAAGAAAAGTCCTTACTCCTGATCGACGAACCTGAGACAAATCTGCATCCCGGCCTACTAAGCACTTTCGTCGCGGCGCTGAACGAGACGTTGGTCGAATTTGACTCCTATGCCATCGTTGCTAGCCACTCGCCCATCTTGCTTCAGCAGGTGCCTGCCCGATATGTCCGACACTTCACACGAAACAGTGTGGATCGGCCGCGAGTCAGGGCCCTCGATTTCGAATCCTTCGGCGAAGATCTCGGTGAACTCAGCCGTCGTGCGCTGGGACTAGCCGATCCCGAGCGCGACTACACAAACGTCCTCGATCGACTCTTCGAAATCCATGGAAGCGCGGAGGCGGTCGCTGGCTTATTCGACTATCCGTTGGGAGCGCCAGCTATGGCTCACCTCTACGGTCTTGAAGTCGATCAAGAGGATGACTTGTGAGGCGGCAGGGCGCTTACGACGCCGACAGCATTCCGTCGTTCGCGGACTTAGCGGATGCCTCTACGGCAGACCGCGCAGCACTGCTTACGCCATTGGTCGCGCGCGTGCGCAGAGCTACTCGCCGATACGATGCGGCACTGCCAGACGTTCATGTGCTCAGAGCAATGCGCTGCACGCCGGAGGAGCGCAAAGGGCTGATCGATGGGTATGACGGCAGGACTGTCGCGATGAAGCGCGCGCTGGCGGGGATGTGCGCTACTTTGCCCGATGAGAACGCCGACCTCTGTCCCTACTGCAGTCTCGACCAGAACCCCGACCTGGACCACGTCTTGCCAAAAGCGGTGTTCCCAGAGTTCGCGCTTTACGCGCCCAATCTCGTTCCCATCTGCACGGTCTGCAATCGCAAGAAGCTCAATGTCGTCAGGTCCGCTGGCGATAGGGTGCTCCTGAATCCGGCGTTCGAGCCCTCCGTTGATGAGCCTATCGTTGAGGCACAGGTCGCTTATCGAGGTGGCCAGGTAGTCGTCACCTATCGGCTTGACGACCATGGTCAACTCCCTGTCGAGGAGAGGGGCGTGGCGCGTCGGCATTTCGCCCGGCTCGGCCTAGCTGGCCGCTATCGAAAGCGCGCTCACGGTTACCTGGCCGCTCTGAAGACTAATCTGCGGAACCGATCCGGAGAAGTACGTGAGGCTGCTCTGCGCACCAAGCTTGAAGGTGCTGCTCTATTTGCACCTTTGAACGGTTGGGAGCCAGCGCTATTTCGGGCGATCGAAGACGACGTGCCAGCGATGCTGACCTGGCTCACTCCGCGCTAGATCACTCGGTCGGGAGGAACCACTCTTCAGGTCTGGCTACGGCTGACCTCGTCGATAGCGTATTAGACCTACATCTGCTTTTCGCCCGTCTGGAAGATCATGTGCGTAGAGGCACTAGAGTAGCGGAGGGTTTCCCCAACGTCGTCTTTCTGAAGGTGCACTAACGTCCGTTCATGGCGCAAGCAAGCGCTAGCAAATAGTCTCCGCCATCGGCAGCGCCACCGTTGCTGCCAGTCCGCCGCCCTCGCGGTTGGCAAGGATCAGCTGACCGCCGTGCGCGGCAGCCAAAGCCTGGACAATCGAGAGACCCAAGCCCGCCCCGCCGGTGTGGCGGTTGCGAGAGCTCTCACCTCGCTCGAACGGGGCGGTGATCCGGGCCAGCGTCGCCTCGGGCAGGCCTGGGCCGCGATCCATCACCGTGATACGCGCCTCGCCGTCTACCGCCTCGGCCTCCAGCGTCACCACGCCGGCGTAGGCGAGGGCGTTGTCAACCAGGTTGTTCAGCATCCGCCGCAGCGCGACCGGCGAAACAAGCGCGATCACCGCAGGGCCAGCCGACAGCGTCAGGGCGTGGCCCACCTCGGCGCGCAGGGCGACCAGGCTTTCCAGTTCACGGCACACATCCACCGGCCGCGCGCCCTGGCCGCGTCCGGCCTCCTGGCGGGCGAACAGCAAGGTGTCGTCCAAGAGCTGTGACATCTCGGCCAAGTCTTTCGCAGCCTTTGCCCGCTGCTCGGGATCGGCGATGAACTCGGCCCGCAAGTTCAGGCGGGTCAGGTAGGTGCGTAGGTCGTGGGCGATCGCGGCCAGCATGCGCGTGCGCTCGTCGACCAGGCTGCGGATCCGTTCGCGCATGGTGTTGAAGGCGGTCGACAGGTAGCGGATCTCGCGCGGGCCACCGGGCGGCAGCGGCGCGGCGTCCAGATCGTCGCCGAACCGCGCCACGGCCCGGGCCAGGCTCGCGACCGGCCGGGTCGTCTGGCTCACGGCGACCAGGATCATCAGCAGGGTGACCGCGAGAAGGGCGGCGCAGGCCAGGGTGATGCGGCCCAGATAGCGCCGGGCCGCTTGGGGCGCGCGCCGGCGCAGGGTCAGGACGGAGCCGTCCTCCAGACGGACCGACAGGCGCAAGGCGGCGCGGCCGGGCATGAAACCATCGCGCAGCCGTCCGCCTCGAAGCACCTCGATGCGCCAGTCGCGTCCCGCCAAGGCTCGGGCGTAGGCAGCATAGCCGGGATCGCGGGCGTTGGCCTGGCGGGTTCGGCGCAGGGCGGCGGGGAAGTCCTGGTCGAGCGTCGCTCGGATCACTCCGGTGTCGAGAGCCTTGATCACGGCCGGCCGGGCCGACGGCGGCGAGGCGTCCAGCGCCTTGACCATGGCCACCGCCTCGGCCGGCTGGGGCACTTGATAGAAGCGCACGCCGCCACCATCGTCCGAGGGCCAGATCAGCAGGGCTGCGCCCAGTACCAGAAGGATCGTCAGGCCTGTCAGCAGAATGGCGGCGACACGCGAAGAGAGATTGTCGAGCAGCACCATCAGAGGCGCTCCACCGGCGCGCTGAATAGATAGCCGCCGCCGCGAACGGTCTTGATCAACCCCTCGCCGCCGACGCCCGAGGCCAGTTTTCGACGCAGCCGGCCCAGGAGGACGTCGATGGAACGGTCGTAAGGCGCGGCGCTGCGGCCGCGCGTCCAATCCAGCAGCTGGTCGCGGCTCAACACGCGTTGGGCATGGCGCAGAAAGGCCATCAGCAGATCGTGCTCGCCGCCCGTCAGCGTTACAGGCCGTCCCCCCGCGTCGACGAGGTCGCGGCTGGCCGAATCCAGCCGCCAGCCGGCGAAGCCGTAGACCTCGCCCGGTGGGACGGCGAGAACCCGGTGAACCTCGCGCGTGCGGCGCAGAATGGCGCGGACGCGAGCCAGGAGCTCGCGCGGATTGTACGGTTTGGCGAGATAGTCGTCGGCGCCGATCTCCAGGCCGATGACCCGGTCGATGTCGTCGCCCTTGGCCGTGACCATCAGGACGGCCGTGTCGCCCGTGGCCCGCAGCCGACGGCACAGCGACAGGCCATCCTCGCCGGGCATCATGATGTCGAGCAAGGCGAGATCGACGCGGCGGCGGGCGGCCAGTCGGTCGAAGGCCGCGACGTCCTCGCAGCCCACGGCTTCCCAGCCCTCGCGACGCAGCAGGCCCAGCGTGAGGTCGCGAATCTCGGCGTCATCCTCGACGACCGCGATCAGGGTGTTGTCGCTCATGGCCAAAGCCTTGCCCCAGCCCCGCCGCGCGGAAAAGACCGGGAGGCGCACGATTACATTTCGACACGTTTCGTCGACCGCGGAACATCAAGGTGAGCGGCCCGGCGTGCTTTCTGTGCGGCGACGAGGGACGTCACCCATCGACCGAGACACCATGCGCAAGTCCGTTCTCGCCGCCGGCCTCACCGCCACGGCCCTGTTTATCGCGATCGCTCCCGCCGCGGAGGCCGGCCAGCACGGCCGCACCGTCCGCGTTCAGGGCCCCTATGGCCGCGGCTACATCCACGACCGCCACGTCAGCCGCCAGCCCGGGGCCGTTTCGGTCTCGCGCGGGACCCAGACCAACGGCGGCTATGGCGTCGCCAGCCAGCGCGGCGCCAGCTGGGGCGACGGCGTCTATTCGGCCGGCGCGTCGCGAACCTTTAACAACGGCGCCTCGACCAGCCGCGCGACCAGCGTCGTGAACAATGGCGACGGCTCCTACAGCTATAGCCACAGCCGCACCGGCTACGATGGCGACACCCGTTCGGTCAGCGGCACGGTGAACCGTCCCTGATCGTGACCCGGCCGGCGTGAGCCCCTACGTCGGCCGACCTACCCTTTCGAAGAGAGCCATCGTGAAGACGACCCGCCTGCTTCCCATGACCCTGGCCGCCGCTCTGGCCGTAGCCCTGACCGCCGGGAGCGCCGCCGACGCCCAGATCGGCCTGCGCGGCAAGATGCGCGAGCGCATGATGCAGCGCCTGCAGGAGAAGAAGGCCGAGGAGGAGCGCCCGATCGACCTCCAGACCATCTTGCCCGGAGCGCGTAAGCTGACGGCCGCCTATGGCCCCGACCCGGCCCAGGCGATGGACGTTTATGTCCCGCCAGGCGTGCTTCACGACGCGCCGGTGATCGTCATGGTCCATGGCGGGGCCTGGAAGATCGGCGACAAGGCCAACACCGGCTCCGTCGAGAACAAGCTGAAGCATTGGCTGCCCAGGGGCTATGTCTTGGTCAGCATCAACTATCGCATGCTGCCCCAGGCCATGGCCTATGAGCAGGCCCAAGACGTCGCCGCCTCCCTGCGCTGGACGCAGGTCCACGCCGCGGATTGGGGCGCCAGCGACCGCAAAGTCATCCTGATGGGCCACTCGGCGGGCGCGCACCTTGTAGCCCTGCTGTCGTCCAGGCCCGAAATGGTCGGCAAGCCCTGGGCTGGGACCGTTGTGCTCGACTCGGCGGCGATGAGGGTCTCCACGACCATGGCGGGGCGCCACCCGAAGTTCTACGACGAGGCGTTCGGGACCGATCCGGCCGACTGGTCCCAGGCCTCGCCGATGGACCAGTGGACGCCCGCGGCCGTCCCGATGTTCCTGGTCTGCTCGACCAAGCGACCAGACAAGCCCTGCGACGACGCCCGAGCCTTTCAGGCCCTGGCCAAGCGTTCGGCCGTTCCGATGCCAGTGCTGACCCAGGACCTGACCCACGCCGACATCAACCGCACGCTCGGTCTGCCCGGCGCCTATACCGACGCGGTTGACGGGTTCATCGCAGAACGGCTGGCGCGGTGAAGCTAATAGTTGGCGAGGCGAGAGAGCCGGCGCGGGACGCAGCTTGAATGTCCGCTTACGGAGGACTACGCAACGGCAGCAATTGGCGCTCCCCCGCCGCAGATGCAGACATCGCGACTTACTGCGAAGGGTGGTTTGCGGACCTAGGGTACGTGGACCGACCAGACCTCGATCCGTCCACTCGGGCCGTCGAACAGCTTAGCGTGAAGAGCCAAGTCACTGACGGCCTCGGCGTCGGTGCTGAGATCGACTAAGAACTCCCAATGACCATCCATCCAGCGATAAGCTGACCGATCCCAAACCTGATCGCTAAGCGGAGCAAGAGTGGCTCCGTAGGCTGAGATCTGCCCTTGAATAAACCGGGCGTTGTCAGCCTCAATCGGTGCAATGCCGCTGAGCGAGTGCTTGGACAGCTGGAAATCACCCGCGACTAGTGCTTTCACCAACTCCTGAAATCGAGACCTCAGCTCCTCGGGCACTGGGTGTTCGTCGTCGTCTTGTGCGAGCATGAACAGGACTATGATGGCGTGCCACAAGGTCCGCAACGGGTCGATCTCGCCCGTGCGCCTAGCTGCCTGAATGTCCGCTTGTTGGAGGGATGCCAACGGCAGAAAATGGCGCGAAGCGTCATACTAGACCGCGGTCGCGCCCGAGTTTGATCATCCAAGCTTCAGAATCAGCTCTTCCCGGCAGCGCTCGCTGAAATCAAGCAAAGGCTCCAGACCGCCCTCGTGGGCGAACAGTTTCAGCTCGCCTAGCGAACGGTTGGGGGCCTGATACATGGCGATGATGGATTCCATCACGCGCTCGGCGGTCTGGACGATCGACGGTGAGGCGAACAGGCGCATCCGGGCGACCAGGGCATAGAGCGTGACGAGATCGCAGATCTCCTCGCGCTGGTGGCCGACCGCATCGCCATAGAGGCGTGAAGCCTCGGTGATGAAGTCGACGAACAGCTGCTCGCGCCGTGACTGCGCCGCTTGCTGGATCTTCTCCCGCAACTGCGCGCGCTGGGTGATCACCGTGGTGGTGAAGGAGCTGAAACTGCCGATCGCCGCGCCGGCCAGCCCGACCAAAGCGCTGAAATAGCCGGCGTCCATGACGAGCGCTCCAGGTTCAGGGGGAAGGCGAGAGCGCCCAGCCGCCGCCCAGCGCCTGGAAAAGCGCGACGGAAGCGTTCAGACGGTCCGAGCGGGCCTGGACCTGCTGCAGTTCGACGGCCAGAAGGCCGCGTTGCGCTTCCAGCTGGTCGAGATAGGGCGAATAGCCCGCCTGATAGCGATTGCGCGCCAGGACGAGCGCCTGGCTCAAGGCCGCGTGTTGCCGTTCCAAGGCTCGAGCCTGCTCGTCGGTCCGGCGGACAGCGGCCAGGGCGTCCTCGACCTCGCGGAAGGCGTTCAGGGCGGCGCGGCGATAGGCGAAGGCGGCCTGGTCGCGGCGCGCGGCGGCGGCGTCGGCCTGGGCGCGCAGGCGGCCGGCGTCGAAGAGCGGGGCCAGGACGCTGCCGCCCAGGGAAAACACGTCGATCGGGTCGGCCAGCAGACTGGAATCGACCACGCCGCCCGTGGCCGTCAACTGCACGGCGGGCAAGAAGGCGGCGCGGGCGGCGTCGAGCGAGCGATCCGTGGCGGCCAATTGACGTTCGGCCTGGGCCAGGTCCGGTCGTCGCCTCAGCAAGGCGGACGGCAGGCCGGCCGGCGTCGTCGGGGCGACCAGCCGATCCAGGCCAACGCCCCGTTCGATGGCGCGCGGGTTTTCGCCGAGCAGCAGACTGAGGCCGTCCTCCTGGCGCCGGATCGCCAGGAGCGTAGGCGGGATCAGTTGCTCGGTGGCGTGGACGTCAGCCTCGGCCTGGCGCAGGTCAAGCATGGAAGCGTAGCCGCCTTCGGTTCGCCGCCGGATCAGCCTCAAGGCCGTCTGCCTGGAGGCCAGGGTGTCGCGCAGGACGGCCAGGCGGGCGTCGAGGGCGGCCAGGGCGATGTAGCCGCCGGCCGCCGAGGACGCCACGGCCAGGCGGACATTGTCTCGCGCCGCCTGGCTGGCCAGCAGGCTCTCGCGCGCCGCGGCGCTGGACGAGGCCAGGCGCCCGAAGAGATCCAGGTCGTAGCTGGCCTGGACCTGGACCTGGCCGGCGGTCTGCTCGCGCGGTCGGCCAAACGGGCTGACATCGCGTTGCCGCGCGCCGCCCACGCCGCCGACCAGATTGGGCAGCGTCTGGGCGTCGGCCAGGCGAAACTGGGCCCGAGCCTCTTGGACGCGCGAGGCGGCGATGGCGATGTCGGGATTGCCAGCCAGGGCCCGCGTGACGATCGCCGTCAGGACGGGGTCTTGGAAGGCCGTCCACCAGGCGGCGTCGACGGTCGCGTCCGTGATCGGGCCGTCACGCCAGACGGGGGGCGCTACGACCTGGGCTTGGAGCGGCGGTTCGGGGCGCGGGCCGGCGCAGGCGGTCAGCGCCAGTAGCCCCAGGGCCAGCGTGCGGGCCGGCTTCATCGCCCGCTCCGGGTGTCGACCCTGGCGACGACCGACATGCCGGGACGCAGGCGAGCCGCAGCGGGCTGATCGGGATCCACCGCGATCCGCACGCCGATACGCTGGGGCACCTTGACGAAATTGCCTGTGGCGTTGTCGGGCTTGAGCACCGCGAACTCCGAGCCCGCGCCCGGCGAGAGCTGTTCGACGCGGCCGGTCAGGCTCGTCCCATCCAGGGCGTCGACCGTGAAGACCACCCTCTGACCCGGCGCCAACAGCGCGGTCTGGGTTTCCTTGAAATTGGCGATCACCCAGCGATCACGGGGGACCAGGGCCAACAGCTGGGTTCCGTTGGTCACATACTGGCCCAGACGCACGCCCACCTCGCCGAGCTGGCCGTCCTCGGGCGCGCGGACCACTGTGTTGGCCAGATCGACCTGCGCCAGGCGAAGCTGGGCGCGAGCGGCCTCGACCTGGGCCTTCAGACCGTCGCGGCCGACCTCCACGGTGCGGGCGTCCTCGCGGGCGATGGCCACGGCGGCCTCGGCCTGGCGGACCTGGGCCTGGGCCTGGCGCAGCGCCGCGCGGGTCTGGTCGCGTTCGCGCACCGAAACCGACCCGTCGCCGACCAGATCGTCGACCCGCGCCATGTCGGCCTCGGCGCGGATGCGCTGGGCCCTGGCGTTGTCCAGCGCCGCCGATTGGCCCTGCAGCCCGGCCGCTCGAGCGGCGCGGGCCTGGACGGCGTTGGCCAGGGCCGCCTCCTGGGCGGCGAGGTTGGCGCGGGCCTGGTCGACGCGGGCCTTGTAGATCTGGTCGTCGACCCGGACCAGGACCTGGCCGGCCCTGATCTGCTGATAGTCGCGCACGGCCACCTGGACCACGTAGCCGCTGACCTGGGGCGCGATCACCGTGGTGCGGCCACGGACATAGGCGTTTTCGGTGCGAACCTGCGCCCCGGCGAAGGGCGGAAGACGCCAAAAGGCCAGCACCGCCAGAACCGCCGCGAGCGCGGCGATCACGGTGAGGACGACCTTCAGGCGGCTGTGGGACGGCGGTCGCCACGCGGGGGCAGGCGAGGCGGTGGGGGCGGCTTCGGTCATGCGTTCGCCTCGCCTGTTTGGCCGCCTCGCTTGAGCGTGTGGATGGCGATGAGGTAGCCGACATAGGCCGCCGTCCCGAGGGCGAGCGCGGCGATCAGCCGGAAGACGTCGTTATAGGCCAGGATGCTTGCCTCGCGGGTCATGGCTTGGGAGAGCAGGGCGGCCCCTTGGGCCGAGCGCAGGACGGGATCGTTGATCGCGCCGCCCAGGCTGGCCGCGCCGGCCTGCAGGCGGGCGACCACCAGAGGGTCGGCCGCGACCAGGTGGTCGGACAAGGCGCTGGCATGGAAGCGGGCGGCGGCGACCTGATAGGTCCCCAGGAGGGCCGAGCCGAGCAGGCCGCCGACGTTCTGGGTTGTCGAGAACAGCACGACGAAGCTGACCAGGTGATCGGCGCCGCGCTGGAACATGCGCAGGAAACCGTAGATCAGGGCGGGGCCGACGAAGAGCGTGGTCCCAAAGCCGATCAGGGCCTGGCTGAGATAGAGCTGGGGCGGGCGGGTGAGGTTGGTGGCGCCGGTGTCGATCGCTGCGCCGAGAGCGATGATCAAGGCCGCGGCCAGCACCTGGTAGGGCAGGCGTCGCTCGCTCAGCGTGAGAACGGCGGCGACCAGTCCGAAGGTCATGGCGCCCGCGACTATGGCGAACAGGACGCGAAGCTGGTCGTTGTTGAGTCCGCCGGCGGTCAGCAGGCCCACCGCGCCATAGGTCTGCTCGGCCAGGGCCAGGCGGACCAGCAGGGCGACGCCGGCGAAGCGCAGGATGTCGAGGCTGGAGAGCCAGTGCAGCTGCAGCAGCGGGCGGGCGCGGCCCTGCTCGACAAGGAGCGCGGTGGTCGAGAGCACGATGGCGCCCGCCAGCGCCCAGCCCAGGACCGGCGTGTCGGTCCACCAGAGCAGCCGCCCCACGCCAAGGGCGCCGCACAGCAGCAGCATCGCGCCCAGGGCTAGGCCGTAGGTCAAGACGTCGAGCGCTTCGAACGCCTTGCCGCGATCGCTGGGCGGCAGGGGCAGGGCCAGGCTGGCGGCCAGCATGCCCAGGGCGATCGACAGTTCGGCGAGGTAGAGGCCTCGCCAGTGAGACAGCGCGAGGATCTCGACGGGAAACAGCCGCGCGATCGGCAGGGCCAGTTGCGGCAAACCGATGCCCAAGACCAGGGCGAGCGGTCGCATTCTGGGCGGTAGGATTTGCATCCAGTTGTAGATGCCGAAGGTGATCAAGGCCGCGGCGGCCATGCCGCACGCCGCGCGCACGATCACCGCGGTCACGAAGCCCGGGAGGACGATCGCGAGCAGCGCGGCCAGGGCGTAGACGACGAGCAGACCCTGAGTGATCAGCGGTATGCCGAACTGCGCGCGGGCCTTGACGAGCATCAGATTGGCGCTGGCGTTGAACGCGACGTAGACCGCCGGCAAGAGGCTGGCCTGGACCACATAGAGCCCCAGCGAGCCCGACAGGTTGGCGAGGTTGACGTTGACCAGGCCGTTGCCCAGCGTGCAGCACAGTCCCGCGGCCAGGCCCATGGCGGCGTAGCCCAGCCGACGCCCAGGCGTGTGGGCCGGCGTGTAGGGTGAGCCCGGAAAGGTCGGGCGTTCGTGCGGCGCATAGTCGTGGGGCGGAGCCGCGGAGGTCATGACCCTGCCGCTCTGGCCAGCCAGCGCAGGCCGGTCAGGCTGGGCAGGAAGACGTGCTCGCCGCCTCGGGTCACCGTGAAGTCGGGCAGGCCGGTCAACCGCCGGCGCACGGGCCGGGCCGGGACCAGGAAATCGTCGGCCCGGTCGCGGCGGCCGACGATCGGGTCGCTGCGCGAGCCTTGCGAAATGAAGTCGCCGTCATTGACCCACTGGGCCTGGACGAATTCGAACTGGCGCCCCGGGTTGGCGTTGATCATCGCCAGGACGATGCCGCGGTCGACGCCGTCGTCGTCCAGGACATCCTCCGGAAGCAGGGGGCCGTAGGCCGAGCCGCGGCGCAGCACGCGATGCAGCCGGGCGTCGGTGATGCTATCCTTGAGCGCGTCGCGCGGATTGACCCGCCGGATGTGGCAACCCACCGGCGTGATCCGCCCGTCCGGATCGTCGTCGTAATAGCCGAACGCATTGTTGCGCTGCTTGTCGGGGACGAGGCTCGGATCGTCCGCGGTCGGCGCCAGGGCCAAGGGGCAACCGCTGCGCCAGCGTCCCATCATCTTGGCGGCGACGAACTCCTGTTCCTCGCGGGTCTGGCCGTTGGCGCGCAGGAAGGCGCGGAAGGCGGCGACGTCCTGGCGGATCTTGCGGATGGCGATGTAGGTCCCGTTGCGCCAGAGGACTTCGGGGCCAGGCCCTGTGGCGAGGACGCCGAGCTCGTTCTCGTAGCCCAGGACGAATTCGCCGGCCTTCATCGGCGCGCCCTGGCCGGGAAGCGGGGAGCCGCCTTCGCCCTCTATGAATGGACGGCTGATGCCGTCGGCGAAGCCGAAATGCTCGCGCAGGGTGGGCGGCACGCCGACGTCTAGCCTGCCGACCAGCGTCAGGCCGTGGCCCGCGCCGAGCGCGGCGTGGCCGATGGCCAGCTTGTCGTCGCGCGCCGCTTGGCTGGGCGCCATGACGAAGAGGCCGACATGGAAGCCGACGCGGCCATGGGGCATGTCCCAATGTTCGGGATCGCTGGCGCCGACGTCGCCCAGATAAGCCTTGCGCGCCGCCATGCCCTGGCGGAATTCGATGGGAAAGCCCTCGACAATGTCCTCGGCCAGGCCCAGCCGGCGCAATCCCTCGCAGGTGAAGACGATGTTGATCCAGGCCTCGTCGGCCGGATCGTCCCAGTCCTGGGCGGAGTCCACGTGCGGGATCAGTCGCCGGATCAGCGCCTTGGCGCCGTCGGCGTCGTCGACCCGGAACAGCAGATAGGCCCCGAAATAGGGCATGGGACGGTTGCGCAGCACCGTCCCCTGAATGTCGGCCAGATCCAGCGCCACGGACATGGCTCAGCTCGCCGCGTCGAGCATGTCGGCGACGGCCTTGGTCAGCTTGGCCATCTTCTTGACGTCACGCGCCGTGACGTCGGGATTGGCGCAGTAGAAGAACTCGGCCGGATGCATGCGGTCGATGACCCATTGCCCGGCGCGGGGATCGCTGAGGCTACCCGGGAAGCCCTCGAATACGCCTTCGGCCATGGCGTTCAGCCAGGGACCGGCATGGGTGGCGATGTCGTCGAGATAGGGCTTGAAGTCGCCGTCATAGACGACCGTCAGGACGAAGCGGGTGTCATCGTCGAACAGGAAGCCGCGGAAATCCTGGACGGTGCCGACGCGATCTTCCCAATAGCCGGCTTCGGCCTGGAACTGGGCTAGGCGTTGGCGAAAGAGCGCCGCCCCGCCAGGCAGCACCTTGCCGATCATGGTCAACTCCCCACGCTTGCCGATGCGCTTTCCTGGGCCATCGGGCTGGGTCGTGACCGTCTGGGCCATGGCGGTGCGCTCATTGTGTTCGATCGTCATGCAAGCCTCCTTGGGGAATGGGAATGGCCGGGCCGCCGCCGAGCTGGCGCACGAGCAGGTCCAGGTCGAAGAATTCTCGCCAGGCCAGGACGCGGCCGTCCCGCCATCGGCAGATCAGGCCAAGGCAGAGGTCGAAGCTGTGCGAGGTCGACACCACGGGCAGGGCGCCGGGCAGCTTCAGCGCGCCGCGCGCCGAGCCGGTCACCCGCACGACCGAAGCGCTGCGCAGGCCGTCGAGGCTGGCGAACTGCTCGAGGTAGGCCTCCACGTGCCGCCGGCTGTCGGGAAAAGCCGCGCAGAACGATCGGGCGCGCTCCAGGTGCGCGGCCTTATCGTGCGCCAACGTCTCTCCGCCGACCCAAATCTCTAGCTCGTCGTCCAGCAGGGCGGCGTAATCTTCCCACCGCCGCGCGTTCCAGGCCTCGTCCAGCGCCCGCAGACGATGGAGCACAGTCCGCATGGCCGCTTCATGCCTCGGGCGCGCCATGGAACTCGTCCGTATTGGCGCCCTGCGCCTGTCCGGCTCGCCAACCGCCGCTGCGCAGCGCGGCTGACAGTTCGTAGACGCCGCGGCGGATCTGCAGGATCGGATCGTCCGTCGCCTCGATCCCGTCGACCAGCATGGTCGGGTCGTGGTTCATGACCGGGTCGCCGATCTCGACTTCGGTCGTCGGCGCGGTCAGGCGCAGCCGTCCGATGGTCACGCGACGGCGATCGTCCGGCCACAGCGCGGTGGCATCGTCCAGCGGGTCGCCCGGCTCGGCGATTTCCAAGACCAAGTCAAAGTCCACCGGCCCGGACCGCAGGCGCGCCTCGAACTCGTCGAAGAGCACCCCCGCGCCCTGGTCGGCCAGGGTCTTGGGCGGCTGGCCTCGTTCGCCAGCCACCGGAGACCAGTGACAGCGGACGTGGGTCGGAGCATCGATCTCGTTCAGATAGCGAAAGACATGTACGGCGTGGAACGCGGTGTGGGCGAAGCTGACCGGATCGGGCGCGGTCGCGCGCATCTGGAAGACGGCGGCGCTGTTGGGATGGCCGGCCAGCGCCGCCTGCACGCCTGCCAGGTTCGGCGGCCCGCCCGGCGTCAGCGGCTGGCCGGCCGTTACCAGCGCCAGGAACTGCTCGATGCTGCGGGCGATGAACAGCTTCTGGCTCAAGGCCACCAGATTGGTCACTCGGCCATCGGGCAGGTAGAAGCGCGTCGCCATGCCGATCGTCGAGTTGAAGGGCGCGAAGGGATCGCCCCCGCCCTTAGAGAAACGCACGGTGACTGGCAGGATGTCGCCGTTCAGGTGGGCTGCGCGCGTGAAGCTCCGGGCCTGGGGCAGGGCCTGGAAGGCGCCGCGATAGAGCCGGCCGTCCGCGTGCAGCGTGCGAAACCCCTCATATCGCCCGAGAACGCCATGGATCTTTCGGACAATCTCTTCGGCGCGCCGATATTGATTGTTCTGCGTGATCGTCATCGCCGCCCACCTCGCGCGTCGCCGGAGGATGTCCGGCGAGCAGGAGAGGGCGCCTTGGGCCGCCTTCGCGGAAGTAAGCCGCGACGTGAGCTCACTGTTAGGCGGCTTTAGGCGGCCCGGTCGTCGAAGGGCTGCAGGCGCGCAAGCAACCGTTGGAAGGGGGGCGAGTCCCGCATCGCGTCGAACCTGGGGTCTGTCCGCATCCAGGCCGTCGACAGCTCGCCACGGTCGATCGCCAGGCCCAGGGCCTCGATGGCGCGGGCCTCGTCGCCGAGGGCGGCGTGGAGCGTGGCGCGGGCAAACCCCGTGCCCCGGTCGAGCGTGGCGGTGGCCAATCGCTGGGCGCGATCTGGACGTCCCAGAAGCACCTCGACCTCCGCGCACAGGAAGATCAGGTCGGCGCGGCGCGCGCACTGGGGCTCCAACTCGTCCAGTAGGCCTTGGGCTGCAGCGCGATCTCCGCCGAACAGGTGGGCCAGGATGACGTAGGCCAGCGCTTCGGGCGGGCGCTGCTGCCGGAACGCGCGGTCGCCGGTTGCGGTCAAGAGATCGTAGCGCCGCGCTTCGAAATGGGCGATCGCCTCAGCGATGTCCTGGGACGACGAAAAGGGTTCGATCTCGCGCGCCTCCTGGAACAATCGCAAGGCCCGATCGTGATCGCCAAGCAGGGACAGGAAGACGCCATAGTGGCGGGTCGCCCGCGCATTGACCCCCAGGCGCAGGGTAGCCTGGAAGGCCGCCTCAGCCTTGATGGGGTCGCGCTCCAGCCAGGCATGGATGGTGGCTTGGGCGGCGTTGGCTTCCGTCGAACCCCCGTCGATCGCCAGCGCGGACTCCACCGCCGCATGCGCCTTGGACAGGGCCTCGGAACGCTCGATCAGGCCGAGGCGAAAGAGATCGCAATAGCCGTCGGCGACGCCGGTGTGGCCACGCGCATAGTCGGGCGCCGTCTCGGCCACGTCCTTGAACAGCCGCATCGCGTCGGCGACGGAATCTGGCGTCTGCTGGTCAAGAAGCAAGCGGGCCCGATAGACCTTGGCAAGGGCCTTTAGCGCCACGGGGCCAGGGCCGATGCGCATCTCGCGCATCTTGGAACTGTCCAGGCGTGCGCGGCTGAGCAGGGTCTTGGCGATCTTTTCCTGAAGTTGGAAGCGTTGGCTGTCGGGCGCGTCGAAACGATCGGACCACACGATCAGGCCGTCGCGATCACTGGCCTCCACGGTCACGCGCAGCTGGTCGCCGTCATGGCGCACCACCCCCTGCAGCACCGCGTCCACCTTCAGCGCGGTGGCCAATTCGGCGGCCGAGCCCTCGAATGACGCGAACTGAAAGACGGTGCTACGGGAAGTGATCCAGATGCCGTCGGCCTTGCCCATCTCGTAGATCAGCTCATCGGTGAGGCCTTCGGCGAAGGTCTCCACGTCCGGCGTCCGCGGGATTGCGCGGAAAGGCATGATCGCTATGGACGCCCCTTGGCCCTCGCGGAAAATGTCCCCATGGCGAGGCGGCCCCGGTAGAGCGCCCCCGGTGGCGCGTTGGGTGAAGGTCGGGGTGTAGCCGCCGGTCGGCAGGTCAATGATCACCTCGTCTGGACTGGCGGCGTAGTGCTCCTGCAGCTTGCGGCGCAGCCGGCGCGCCTCCACCCGAACCGTCGAGTCGATCCGGGAATCGTAAGGCGGTTCGCGCCCGTAGATGGCGTTGCCGATGAGGACTTCCCGCAGGCTCTGGCTCCGGCCTTCCAGGGTTTCCTCGACCACGAACCTTAGGAACGCCAGCAGGCGCGCGGAGCCCGCGAACGTCTCGCTGGCTTCCAGACGCGTCAGTTGCAGGCGCACCGCTTCAGGCGTGGGTGTGGGCGGGGCGATCAGATCGGGGCTCCTTGGATTGCCGACATTAGCGTTGCCGCGCCAGTTGGGGTCAAGCCGCCGGCCGGGCTTTGGCGTGGCGCTCACGGTTAGCGATCCTGGACTAACGGCTAGCTCACGGCGCGCTCGCGGGCTTGACGAATACTGTTGGCCTTGAGCGGTCCCGGCATCTCGTGATCGCCGTCTTTATGGAGCAGGACCATGAGCCAGGACAGCGGAGATCTCGCGGGCAGGGTGGCGGTGATCACCGGGGCGGCGAGCGGTATCGGATTGGCCCTGGCCACGGCGGCGGCCCAGCGGGGCATGAAAGTCGCCCTGGCCGATATCGGCGAGGAGAAACTGGAGGCCGCGCAGGCCTCGATCGAGGCCTTAGGCGTGGAGACCATCGCGGTTCGCACCGACGTCGCCAGCCTGGAAGCCGTGGAGGCCCTGCGCGACGCCGCCCAGGCGCTCGGCGATCCCTGGCTGGTCGTCAACAACGCCGGAATCACCAAGATCGCCCTGACCTGGGATCACACCGAGGCAGACTGGCGACGGATGATCGACATCAATATCTGGGGCGTGGTCAACGGCCTGCTGGCCTTCCTGCCGGGCCTACGAGCGCGCCGGTCTGGACATATCGTCAACACCGCCTCGGCCGCTGGCCTGCTGACCATTCCGGCCGCCTCGGCCTATGTGGCCAGCAAGCACGCAGTCGTCGGCCTTTCCGAAACGCTCTATCGCGAGCTGGAAGCGGCCGAAACCGGTGTTGGGCTCTCGGTGCTGTGCCCGGCCCTGGTCAAGACCAACATCATGGGCAGCGAGATCACCTCGACCCACGCCATGGCGCCGGAGGATGTGGCGGGCCAGGTGTTCGACGCCGTCGCTGCGCGCCGCTTTTGGATCCTCACCCACGCTGCCCACATGGAGCCCTATATCCGGGCTCGCGCCGAAGAGATCGTCGATCAGGCCGACCCGAGCATCGCCAGCCGCGATCCAGACGTCGCCCATACCTCGAGCGTTCTGACCGGCGTGGACTTCGGCGCGCACTAGATCCGCCTCAACGAACATTCGTCCGACGAGCGGAATAGGTTCGAACGTCCGGTTCCTGGAGGTATCCCAACGTCCGGTGTTGGCGCGACGCCGCCAGCGACCGGACCTTAGCGTCGACCGGGGAAGGGCAAGAGCAGGCGAGCCGAACTAGGCAAACGGCGGCCCCTCACTTGGTCGCTGCAGCGATGACCTCACACCTAGAGCATGATGATGCCGCGGCGCAGGGCCGTGGTGACGGCCTGGGTCCTGTCGTTGACGTCGAGCTTGGAGAAGATGCTGCGAATGTGCGCCTTCACCGTCTCTTCGGACAGGGAAAGCCGATAGGCGATCGTCTTATTCGCGCCCCCGGCGGCCATGCATTCCAGCACCTCGACCTCTCGGGCGCTGAGCGGCTCCTCCGCGGCGTGCACCGCGATCTCCTGCGCCACCTCCGGCAGGACGAAACGGCGTCCGGCGTGGACCAGCCGGATGGTGTCGAGCAGTTCGTGGCGTAGTGAAGACTTGAGCAGGTAGCCGCTGGCGCCGGCCTTGAGGGCGCGGACGGCCTGGACGTCGCCCTGGTAGGTCGTCAGCACGACGATGCGGGCGTCGGAAGCGATCTCGCGAATGGCGACGATGGCGTCCAGCCCGCCCATGGTCGGCATCTGGAGATCCATCAGGGTCACGTCCGGCCGCAGTTGTCGGAAGGCGTCGACGGCCTGCCTGCCGTTCTCGCATTCGCCGACGATCACCATGTCTTCCCGCGGCCCGACGAGGGCCGCGATGCCCTCTCGAAAGACGGCGTGGTCGTCCACGGAAAGGACGCGGATGGGGCTGCTGGTCATGGCGGCGCCGCGCCCGGTAGGGCGAGTCTGCGCAACCAGCCCCATGCGAGCGCGCCCTCCAGATAGGCGGCGCGGGCCGGCACCTGGACCTCGACCTCGGTCCCGCCATTCGGGCGGGTGGTGATCGCCAGCCGACCGCCGATGCGCTGGGCGCGCTCTCGCATGCCCTTGAGCCCGTAGTGGCCCTCGCGTTCGCCCGCTTCCCGCACCGCCGCCGGCAATCCGACGCCGTCGTCGGCGACCGACAGCGACAGGCGTCCGCGGCCGAAGGTCAGACGGCCGGAAATGCGCGAGGCCTGGGCATGAGCGATGGCGTTGCGGATCGCCTCTTCCGCGATCCGCAGCATTTCCTCGCTCACGAGCGGTCCAGTCGCCCTGGCGTCGCCTTCGATCACGAGATCGATGGGCGGCGCGGCGCCGTCGCTGAAGGCGCCGACGACGTCGCCGAGGGCCTGGGCAAGATCTGCGCGGGCCGTCTCGGTCCGCAGGTCGCGGACGCGGGTCCTGCCTTCGGCCAGGACGACGTCGGCGCGGTCCAGGGCCTGGTCGATTTCCTTGCGGAGCGGGTCGTCGCCCGACAGCCGGTTGGCGACGGCCTGGAACCGCAGCATCAAGCTCTGGAATCCCTGGAGCAGGGTGTCGTGCAGCTCGCGGGCGATGCGCTCGCGTTCGGCAGTCCGGACCTGGAAGCGAGATTCAAGCGCGGCCGCGACCTGGCGGACACGAAGACTGTAAAGCGCCCAGGCCAGCAACGTCAGGGCGGCCGCGATCAGTAGCTTGAACCAGATCGACTGCAGGAAGGTCGGCGGGATCGACACCTCCAGGTCGGCGCCGGCGCGGTTCCAGACCCCGTCCTCGTTGGCCGCTATCACGTGGAAGCGGTAGGTCCCCGGCGCCAGGTTCGTGTAGAACGCCTGTCGGCGCAGGCCCGGGTCCACCCAGTCCGCATCGTGCCCTACCAGCCGATACAGCACCTTGGCGCGCCGGGGCATGGTCAGGTTGATAACAGCGAAGCCGATGGTGACGTCCGACGATCCCGCATGAAGCTTGACCGTCGCGGGGTCCTTGATGGTGGTCGCGCCGCTGGTCAGCGAGGTGATGGCGACGCCCGGCGCGACCGGATTGGAGGGCAGGCGGGTGGGATCGATCCAGGCGACGCCGTCGATCGTGGCCAGCCACAGGCGACCGTCTCCGCCTCGGGCCATGGTCTGGCTGTTCTGGGCGTTGGGACCGTTCGGAAGACCGTCCTCGTAACTGAAGATCCGCTCCGGAATGACGAACGCGGGATTGGCGAAGGCCTTCTCCAGATCGGTGGTCCTGATCCTTGAAAGGCCGCCCGCGCCGAACAGCCAGGTGTCGCCCTCGGGCGTCTGCGCCAAGCCGGTCGCGTAGCGCAGGGGCTTTGCCTGGGACTGCGCGATGCGCCCTGCGCCGTCGGTCGGCATCAGCGCCGCACCGTCGCGACCCGACATCAACAAGCCAAGCGTGGTGGCGTGCAGCGCGCGTATGCCGCTGGTCGTCTTCAGCACCCCATCGAGCGACCGCTTTTCGGCGAACCCGCCTTCGAGGCGGGTCAGGGTCGAGGGATCGGTCAGGGCCCACAACCGGCCCTGGGCGTCCCTGACCATCAGGGTGGGGTCGAAGGTCGGGGACCGATCCGAGGCCGGGACCGATTTCCAGCTCGTCCCCTCCAGCCAATATAGGCCGTTGGTGGATGCTGAGACCCAGAACCGCCCCGTGGAGTCCCGTCCGCAATCGTAGAAGCCCGTCTCAGTCGGGGGGACCGGAAACTCGGTGCGTTCGCCGCCGCGGACCCGTACGATGCGATCCACCGCCGCGATCCAGATCGACTTGTCCTGGTCCTCGCAGATCATCCGGGGCTCGGTCATGTCGAAGAGGCGCGCCGGCCGCTGGCCTGGGTCGACCCGGTAGATCGCGTCGCTCTGGCCGATATAGACGGCCCCGGACGAGGCGGTGAGCAGCAGATCCCCGTACTTGGCGGCCTGGATCAACTGCGGTTCGACGACGACGCCAGGCGTGCTGAAGTGATCCAGACTGCGGGGGCCGCCGTACCACAAGGTTCCCCGCCGATCGACGTAAAGCAGGGAGGGACGCGGCGAGGACATCAGGGAACGCTCGCCCGCCTCGTAGACGAGATCGGCGACGCCGGCGTCCTCGGCCTGGACCAGCTCCGCGATCCGCCCGAAGTCCCGACCCTTGATCCAGAGATTGCCGTTCCGGTCGAACGCCGCGGCCAGCCAGCCCGGATCCTGGCTTGTCCAATGAAACGCGGGGGAGGGCGGCGCGGGCCAGCGTCCGTTCGGCCCCGTCAGCCGGGCCCCGCCGTCCGCGCGGACCACCCAAACCCTGCCGGCCGCGTCGGCGGCCAGCAATCCGCCGTCGCCCAGGGGCGTGTCGACGCGCTCGAACTTCACGCCGTTCGGCGCGCGACGCAGCACCGACTTGTTGTAGCCCAGCCAGAAGGCGCCGTCGGCGGACACGAGAGCGTCGCGCAGCATCTGGCGTTCCGGGTTTGGCGAAATCCTGTCCCAGCGGGCGTTCTGATAGCGAAGGAACGGTTGGCCGATCTGCGCGACCCCGGCCCAGATCGCGCCGTCGGGGGTGAGGGTGAAGGTGACGACCTCGCCCCTGGGCTCGGGCGCTTCGATGAACTCGAGACGGCCCTGGCGAAACACGCCCAGCCAACCTTTCGAGTACCAGGCCCAGACCGTCCCATCGCGCCCGATCTGGAGCTTCCGGGGGTGGCCGTACTTGTCGCGGTCGATCTTTGCGTCCATCGGCTCGAACGAGAGACCGTCGAAACGGAACAGCCCGTCGCGGCTGGCGATCCAGACGAGGCCGCTAGCGGTCTCGGCCATGGCGTGCGGCACGGACGGGGCGCCGTCGTCCCGCGTCCACACCTCGTGCTTCAGTTGGGCCATGGACAGCGCATAGGGCTGTGCGGCGGCTTCGCAGACCGCAGCGACGCAGAGCAGCGCGGCCAGCAATCCTGGCCAAAGCCGAATTAGTCCTGACGCCATCGCCCCAATCCTGTGGCCGCCCCCTTTTATGAAACACTGTTCTGCGAGGTGGCGAAAGGCATCCCCGATCAGGGTATCGCCAAATAGCTAGATCGGCGTTTCCCGGCGGGCGCCGAGGGTGCAAGACCGCTCGATGAAGATGACGGTCCCGATCTATCCAGGCGGAATGCTCGGCGGGGGGCTGGCGGTGCTCCGGCTGTCATTGGCTGCAGCCTGCCTTGGCTTCGACCGTTCTCCGGACCTCGCCGGCGCCGGCCAATGGCTCCTGGCGGTCCTCTGCATCTCGATGGCCCTAGGCGCTGGGACGCGCTGGAGCGCCCTCGCCGGCGCCTTGGCGCTGATCGCCCTGGGGATCCTCCTTCGGGATCTGGCGATTGTCGGGGGCATGATCGCTCTCGTCCTGGCGGGGCCTGGCGCCTATTCGATCGACGCACGTGTTGGCGGGCGCGTCCGGGTTGGGCCGCGACCCCCACGCTAGCCGGCGGCTCATTTTGCGTGTGGCGAGGCCAGCCCCGGGGCCGGCGCCCGAAGTTCGATCGAGCGATCGCGGCGTCCCCCGTTCGAGCTTTCCGCCCGGCGACGGCGAGATCATTGTTCGCCCAAGCGACGGATCGCCCAGCCTGGTCACGGAAAGGGAAACGGGATGCTTTTCAGCAACGCGGCCAGCAGGTCCAAGAACCCGCCGGACAATCCCTATCTCACGGGCCTGCACACGCCCATGACCGAGGAAATTACGCTGGAGGACCTGCCCGTCACGGGCGCGATCCCCGCCGCGCTCAACGGCCGCTACCTGCGGATGGGGCCCAACCCGATGGCGCCCAACCCCGAAAAACATCACTGGTTCGCGGGCGACGGCATGATCCATGGCGTTAGGCTGGAGGGCGGTCGAGCGACCTGGTACCGCAATCGCTGGATCCGATCCGACGCGGTCGCCAAGGCGCTGGACGCGCCGCGTACGCCGGGACCGCGACACCTCTTCGACACCGTGAACACCAACGTCGTCGGCTTCGCCGGCAAGATCCTGGGCGTTGTGGAGGCGGGCAGCACGCCCGTCGAACTCGACGAGACGCTGGAGACCATCCGCTACACCGACTTTGATGGCACATTGAAGGGTGGGTTTAGCGCCCATCCGCATCGTGATCCGCTCACCGGTGAGATGCTGGCCCTCTGCTACGACGCCAGCAAGTGGAACGCTCTGCGCTTCGTCGTCCTAGGTCCGGAGGGCAAGGTCCGTCGCGAGGTGCGCGTCCCGGTCCGGCATGGGCCGATGATCCACGACTTCGCCTTTACGCGGCGCTTCGCGATCATCCTTGACCTACCGGTCACCTTCTCGCTGACCGCGGCGATCACCGGTCATCACTTCCCCTATCGTTGGAACGAGGCCCATTCGGCGCGGGTCGGGCTGCTGCCGCGCGAGGGGAAGGCCGGAACTGTCACCTGGCTGCCGGTCGACCCCTGTTTCGTCTTCCATGCGGTCAACGCCTTTGATGCGGCCGACGGGACGGTGATCCTCGACGTCATTGTCCACGACAAGATGTTCTGGCGGCGCACTTCGGGCCCGGACTCGGAGCAGTGCGCCTTCGAGCGCTGGATCCTCGATCCTCAGGCCGGAACAGTCACGCGGACCATCATCGATCCCGAACCGCAGGAGTTCCCGCGCCCGGACGAGCGGCGGCTGGGGCAGCCCTATCGCTACGCCTACACCATGGCGTTGACCGATCCGTTCCTGGGAACCGGCCTCTTCAAGCACGATCTCGTGCAGGGTGCGCGCCAGACGCACGGCTTCAGGCGCGGTCGGCGCCCCTGTGAGTTCATTTTCGTGCCGGCCCACGCGGAGGCCGGCGAGGACGAGGGCTGGCTGATGGGCTTCGTCATCGACGCCGACGCCCGCACGACGGATCTGGTGATCCTCGATGCGCGGCGGTTCGAAGACGCTCCGATCGCCAGCATTCATTTGCCGCACGTCGTGCCGCCGGGCTTCCACGGAAACTGGATCGCGGCGCCGGCCGATATTCCCCGCCATCAGCATCCAGGAGAACAGTGATGCGCCTGCTTTCGATCACTCGGCTCCTGCTCGTCGCGGTGGTCTCGGCGGGCGCTAGCGCGGCGGCGCCGCCCGCCGACGCCGATCCGGGCCGCAAGCCGGGTACGATCGTCCTGGTCCACGGGGCCTTCGTCGACGGCTCCGGCTGGGCCGGTGTCCATCGGATCCTGGACCGCGACGGCTACAAGGTTGTCATCGTGCAGAACCCGACCACGTCGTTGGCCGACGACGTGGCGGCGACCCGCCGCGCTATCGCCGCGGCCGAGGGCAGCGTGGTGCTGGTCGGCCATTCCTATGGCGGCGTGGTCATTACCGAAGCGGGCTCGGACCTCAAGGTCTCGGCGCTGGTCTATGTCGCCGCCTTCGCGCCCGATCGAGGGGAGTCGGTGTCCACGATCGTGGCGGCCGCGCCGCCCGGAACACCGACCTTGCCGATCTTGCCACCGGTCGACGGCCTGCTGCTTCTGGATCGCGCCAAGTTCGCCGCGGCCTTCGCCGCGGATGTCGCCCCCGAGGTCGCGCGTTTCATGGCGGACTCCCAGCAGCCTTGGGGCGCGCAGGCGCTGGAAGGCAAGGTCACCGCCCCCGCCTGGCGGGCGAAGCCCAGCTGGTATCTGATCGCCAAGGACGACCACATGATCCCGCCTCCGGCCCAGCGGATCATGGCTGGGCGGGCCGGCGCGACCGTGCGCGAGGTGGCCGCCAGCCATGCCGTCTATGTCTCGCAGCCCGGCGCGGTCGCTGCCCTGATCGAGGAGGCCGCGGCCAAGTCGACGGAAGGGGCGACGCGATGAGCGCCATGCTCGGGCGCGATCTGTGAATTTGGTTCCAAGGTTCTGGGATCGGGATCCGGCTACTGGGCGAGAGCCTCCGATCTTATTCCAGACGTCGAGCCGGGCGGTGCGCCCGACACGACACCAGATGGAAGGTTGAGACGATGACGCTCAAGAATATCCTGCCCGGCAAGCTGGGCTTCGGCGCCGCGCCGCTCGGCAACATGTTTCGCGACATCCCGGAAGAGGAAGCCCTGGCGACCGTGGAGGCGGCGTGGAACGACGGCATCCGCTATTTCGACAACGCCCCGTTCTATGGCGCGGGCCTGGCGGAAATCCGCATGGGTCGCGCCCTGGCCGGCAAGCCGCGCGACCAGTACGTGATCAGCACCAAGGTCGGCCGGGTGATCCTGGACGAGGTCGAGGACATTAGTGTCCGCGACCTCGGCGAGAAGGGCGACGTCTTCAAGTACGGCCGCCCGAACAAGATCGTGAACGACTATTCCGAGGACGCCACCTATCGCTCGCTCGAGGACAGCCTGAAGCGGTTGAAGACCGACCACATCGATATCGCCTTCGTCCACGACGTGGCCCAGGACTTCTATGGCGACGAATGGCTGTCCGTCTTCGAAACCGCCCGCAAAGGCGCCTTCAAGGCTCTGGACCGAATGCGCGACGAGGGCGTGATCAAGGCGTGGGGCCTGGGCGTCAATCGCGTTGAGCCGATCGAGCTGCTGCTGGACCTCGACGAACCGCGCCCCGACGCCTTCCTGCTGGCCGGCCGCTATACGCTGCTCGATCATGACCGGGCCCTGCAACGGGTGATGGGCAGGGTGGCGGAGCGTGGCCTGGGGATTGTCGTGGGCGGGCCCTACAGCTCCGGCGCCCTGGTGGGCGGGCCCAACTTCGAATACGCGCCGGCGACCCCGGCGATCCTCGACAAGGTCGCCCGGATCAAGGCCATCGCCGACCGTCATGGGGTCAGCATGAAGGCCGCCGGCCTGCAGTTCGCCCTGGCCAATCCGGTCGTGGCGGCGGTCATTCCCGGCGCCAGCCGGCCGGGCCGGATCGCCGAGGATCGCGCGGCTCTGGACGAGGTCATTCCACCCGATTTCTGGCGTGAGCTTCGCGCGGCCGGCCTGGTCAATCCAGCGGCCCCGTTGCCCGACGCGACCTAAAAAGTCTTTCTATTCAAATCTTTGACCGCCGGCCGAGGCTTTTTTCTCGGCCGGAGGGATCCCTCGCGCCGGTAGTGGCGCGTCCGCAGCGCAAATAGGAGAGAGATCATGCGTAAATCCCACCTTCACGGCGGCGCCGATCCCGATCGCCGCGACATGCTCCGCACCGCCGGCGTGGCCCTGGCCGCCGCGGCTGGAACCGCGATCGCCGCGCCCGTCGCGGCCCAGGGCCTGTCGGCCGCCGCCCGAAACAGCGGTCCGCTCGGCGCCCGCCTGCAGGGCGTCCAGCACTTCGGCCTGACCGTCCAGAACATGGAGCGGGCCTACGAGTTCTATACCGAGGTCCTGGGCGGCACGGAGGTGTTCCGCCACGGCGACTTCCAGGGCGACGCCGTGCACAACACGCTGCTGGCGGACCAGGACATCCAGGCCAACGAGCTGGGCGTCAATCCGCGCACCATCGGCGTGCCGGACCTGCGCGGCGGCGCCCAGCGGCTGGACGTCCGCTTCATCCAGTTCGACAACGTGGTGATCGAGCTTCTGCAATATCGTGACTCAGACCAGCCGATGGGCGGTCCGCGCGCCTTCGCCGAGCCGGTGCAGCACATGAGCCCCGCGTTCCCGCGGATGATGCACATCTGCTTCTACGTGCGCGACGACGTGGATTTCAACAAGTTCATCACCGACCTGGAGGCCGAGTCCGCCCGCCGCGGCATGACCCAGGTGCGGGCCAACCGGACCATCCGCGTCAACACCGAGGCCGAGCGTCGCGCCGCTCCGCAGAGCGCCAACACCAACAAGGTGACGGTCGCTCCGTCGGATGGCTGGGAGCTGATCTACTGCAAGGGCCCGGAAGGCGAGCAACTGGAGTTCGTCAAGGCGCTGGGCCCGGTGAAGCAGCGGTTCGCCAACACCCTGGCGGCCCGCCAGCACGGCACACGCTGAAGCCATCCGTCTGAGGAGAGACCACCATGCGCAAGACCTTCACAGTCCTGTTGGCGCTGACCGCCCTGGCGGCCGCCGGCGCGCCGGCCCTGGCGCGTGAACCCACCGGTGTCCGCTATGGCCAGATCCCCGTCGGCGCCTACTCGATCGTCGCCCAGGTGCAGGCCAAGCCCGGCCAGGAAGCGGCCCTCCGCGCGGCGACTCTGCCGCTGGTCGAGCTAGTTCGTGGCGACCCCAAGAACCTCGTCTACTTCCTGCAGGAAGACCGGGCCAGGCCCGGCCACTTCATCTTTTACGAGGTCTTCGCGACGCAGGAAGACTTCGAGGCCCACAACGCCATGCCCTACGTCAAGGACTGGTTCGCCAAGCTGCCGACGCTCGCCGAGGGCGGTGTGCAGGTGATGCGGATGGAAGTCCTGGGGCGCGAACGGCGATGACGTCCCGCGCGGCCGGGGTGGCTCCGTGCGATCCGGCTGCGCCGCGTCACGCTTCGGCAAGGAAGCGCTGCATCGGCGGCACTGCGAAATCCAGGAACGCTCGAACCCGCGCCGGCAGGAACTGTGCGCCGCGAAACAGGGCATGGACTTCGTCGGTCTCGCCGATGTCGCTGTCCGGCAGGATTTCGATCAACTCGCCGCGCGCGATCGGACCCCGCAGGTGATAGTCGGCGATCCGTGCGACACCGACGCCCGCCATGGCCATGCGGCGCAGGGTCTCGCCATTGTTGGCCAGAAGGGATCCGCTGAGCATTCGCTCGACGATCCGCCCGCCCTCGCGCATTGGCCAGACTGGATTGGCGCGGCGGAAATTGAAGCCGAGACAGTTGTGATGGACCAGATCCTCGGGCGTTCGCGGCGTCCCATGCCTGGCCAGATAGGCCGGCGAGGCGACGATGCGCCGGCGCGTCTCGCCGATCTTCCGCGCCATCAGGTTGGAGTCCTGCAGCTTGCCGACCCGGATCGCGATGTCGGTGCGCTCCAGGTAGAGGTCGACCACGTCGTCCGACAGCGAAAGGTCGACGACGATCCGGGGATAGGCTTCCAGGAACGCCGGCAGGATCGGCTCCAGGGCCGCGACGCCGAAGGTCACCGACGAGGTGACGCGGATCAGCCCCTCAGTTTCCGCGCCGCCCTGGGCGATCTGCTGCTCGGTCTCGTCCAGCTGCCCCAGCAGCGCCTGGCTGCGCTCGTAGTAGAACTGGCCTTCGCCGGTCAGGACCAGGCGGCGGGTTGACCGCTCGATCAGCCGCACCCCCAGGCGTGCCTCCAGCCGGGCGATCAGCTTCGACACCGTCGAGGGCGTCATTAGCAGCAGCCGGGCGGCTTCGGAGAAGCTACCGGCCTCGACCACCCGCACGAACACCATCATCTCGCCCGCGCGATTGTCCATGCGCCGCCTGTGACCTCGTTTGGGAAATCGAGGCTCACGCTAAATCCTTACGGCGCTGAAGTCGCGTCGTCTGTGAGCTGGATGCTCAGATCGTGCGAACCGCGTCTGGCTGACCAAGGTCACCTGGTCCGCGATCGGTCGTTGTCTGGATCGGATGGCGGGAATTTTGGCGCCCCCGGGGAATGTCACTATCGTCCACGAAGCCATCCCGCGACATGCGCTCTTCCAGCGCTCCCGTTAATTGCCGGAGTGTCCGCTGCCCGGCGGAGTCTCAAGGTCTGCATTTGGCGCTACCTAGCCGGCGAAGCAGACCTTCGGATCTGCCGAGAGGGGTGGGTTTCGGACCTTCGGCGCCCTCTTCCGGTGACCGAAAGCCACGCCCCCAGTGCCTATCTACGGGGGTGAATTGGGTCAAAACACTCGATCCGATCAGGGCTTCTCTCGATTAGGCCACGGGATCGCACGACCTAGGCTGGCGCTCTCAAGGGAGCCCTGCCATGCCGTCCGCCACTCAAACCCCGGGCCGTCTCACGGATCAGGACATCAGCGATGCCTACATCTATCTGCTCGGCCGCCTATTGATCACTCGGCAACAGCAAGTCGATTTCGATGACGAGGGGTTCTCTTGGAACCGGCTGCTGCATCGCAAGCCAGGCCAAGTGGACTGGCCCAATCCCAACCTTGATGTCGCCTACTCCGAGGCCTGGGTGGCGATCGACGAGGCCAGTTGCCTTCTGGTGACCGTGCCGGAGATCAAGGGACGCTATTACACGGTCGAGTTCATTAACGGCTGGGGCGAGACCGTCGCCAACCTGAATGAGCGCGTCTATCCGGATCATCCCAACGGTCTGTTCGCGGTCTGCCTGAAGGACGCGGCCGTAGCCATCCCGCCCGGCGCCCAGCGTGTGGACGTGCCGGGAAAGGTCATGCGCGTGCTGCTGCGCGTAGAACTAGGCGAGCAGTGGGATGAAGCCATCGCGCTTCAGCACGCATTCCAGATGGAGATCAAAGGCGATCCGAAGCCACCGGAAGTCCCGCGCACGGTGATGTTCGATATGGCGCAACTGCCCGGCGTCGAGGCCTTCGACTCGGCCGTCCTGGCGCTTGAAGAGCCCGACCTGAGCCCCTTAGAGGATCTCCAGGCCAAGGTTCGCGCGATCGTCGCGACGATCGAGGAGCCCTCTGAACGTGATCGTGTAGACAAGGTCATTCGGAATAAAGCCTTCGCCGATTTCGCAGCCGGCACGCCGTATATAGGGCGCGGGACAATCCGAAACGGCTGGGCGCGGCCGGCCTGCTGCGGCCATTGGGGCACGGACTGGATGACTCGCACCACCGTCAACTACGGAGGTATCTGGGCCAACGTGCTGGAGGAGGCCTTCTACTTCCGTGGCGCGCTCGACCACAACCTTGTCCCGCTGGAGGTCGAGGCCAGTTACACCCTGACCTTCCCGTCGGGCGACCTGCCTGAGAAATACGCCGCAGCCTTCTGGTCGGTGATCGCCGTGGACCGGTTGCACCGCCGTGTTCTGCCTAACCCTCTGGACAAATACCTCCTGAACAAGGAGGCGGGCTTGGTCCACGGTGATGACGGGTCGCTCACGCTGTACTTCGGACCGGAAAAGCCCGCTGGCGCGCCCGAAGGCAATTGGCTTCCGACTGGCGGTAAGCCGTGGAGCCTCACCTTCCGCTTCTATAGGCCACGCGGTGGGGTCGCCGACGGTTCGTACTATCCGCCGCCGCTCGTCCGATCATGAAATGACCAGCAGGAACCAATGTCACCGAAGGTCCGACGTGGGTGGTTATTGAGAGCGATAGCGTCCTCGATTAGGCGGTGCGCTACGTTTGAAAGGGGCCAGCATAGCTGGCCCCTTTTTCGTTTCCCCTTGGAGTTAAGCGGACTGGACCCATCGGCTTTTCGAGCGCCGCTGGAGCGTCATACGGTCCATTGCGAACGGAAACCTAGCGGTTCTCTTCCCATCCGACATTGAGGATGGCGGGAGGCGCGCACCCGCCATGCGCCCAGGACAATCCAGCGCCATGCCTGCACGGCCGGGCCAAACTGGCCTGGACAACTTGTGACAAAAATCCCACGCATTGCGGAAATCGGTACCGCTACCATTTAGCCATCTGCCGAATGACTATGGCTTGATTTTCCAAAATGCCCTTGAAAAATTTAAACTATTTCCTCCCGATAGGTAAGGCCAATCCAATTTCGTGTTCTGGCCATATGGTCTGACAACATTGACTGTCCGCGCGCTGGCGGAAAGGGTCTAGCGAGCCGCAGCGACGGCGACGTCGGAAAATAGAAAAGGGCGCGGAACGACGCGTCCGAACTTGGGAGGCAATCGGATGCGAACGCTTACTGGATGCTCGCGCGTGGCGCGCGCCGCGCTCTTCGGAGCCACGATGCTGTCTGGCCTGGTCGCCGCCCAGGCCCATGCCCAGTCGACGCCGTCGACGGCTACGGGCGACGCGAACAGCGAAGCCGTCGAGGAAGTGATCGTTACGGGCTACCGTCAGAGCCTGGCGCAATCGACGGTCGCCAAGCGGGAGACGGTTGGCTTCGCCGACGCCATCTTTGCCGAAGACATCGGCAAGTTCCCCGATTCCAACATCGCAGAGTCCTTCAACCGGATTCCCGGCATCACCATCACCCGCGACATCACCGGCGAAGGCACGAACGTGGCCATCCGGGGTCTGGGCTCGAACTTTACCAACGTCACGTTGAACGGCGCTTCGATCGCCGTGGCTTCCTCGGGCGCCACGGACGCTCAGGGCACGGACCGCTCGGTCGATCTGAGCTTCTTCCCGACCGACCTGTTCACCAAGCTGACGGTGAACAAGAGCTATTCGGCCAGCCTTCTGGAGGGCGGCGCGGCGGGCAACATCGACATGCGCTCGGCCCGCCCGTTCGATCGGCCCGGCCAGCATCTGACGATGAGCGTCCAGGGCGTGAAGCCGGACGGCGCCAAGCTGGGCGGGAAGGGCTCCCTGATCGCCAGCAAGACCTGGGACAACTTCGGCGCCCTGATCGGGTTCTCGGGCCAGCGGCTGCATACCGACACGCGTGGCTACGAAACGATCGGCTTCACCAATCCGAACCTGTCGGCGGCCCAGTGCGGCGCGACCAGCGGCTGTAACACCACGGGCGGCGGCAACTGGACGATCCCCGCCACAGTGCCGGTCGGGGCGGGCGCGGGCCTTGTGGCCGGCACGCCGATCGACCAGGCGTTCCTGCTGGCCCACAACCCCGGCGCCACGATCCAGCAGATCGACAATGGCCTGCTGCCGCGCCTGGGCCGTCCGTCGGCCGAGTATGGCAGCCGCGACCGCTTCAACGCCGTGGCCAGCCTGGAATGGCGTCCGAACGACAACCTGAGCTTCTATCTGGACGGCCTGTACGGCTACAAGAAGAACGACCTGCTGCGCGAAGACATGGCCTGGATCGTGCGCAACGGGGCGTCGATCCCGCTGAACACCAAGTACGACAAGGCCGATTGCTCGACCGGTTGCACCGTCACCCAGGGCACTTACGCCAATTCGCAGTTCTTCCTGGAATTCCGGCCCTATCTCGAGAAGACCGAGCTGTGGGGGATCAATCCGGGCGGCGAATGGCGGATCACCGACAACCTGAAGCTCGAGGCCCAGCTCAACTACACCAAGAGCACCTTCCATCGCGAGAGCCCGACCTTCGGTCCGGTGACGGCCCTGGGCGTCGGCACGACCGTCGACTACACCTACAATCCGGACGGCGTCCCGACGATCAAGAGCAGCGTCGACCTGAACAACCCCGCCAACTTCGTCTGGAACGGCGGCCGGTTGAACATGCAGGACGAGAAGCGCTGGTATGAGACCAAGGGCGCCCGCGCCGTCCTCACCTGGGGCGACGATGCGCTGAACCTGAGGGCAGGCGCCAACTACGACGACGTCTCCCGCACCATCCGCGGCTATGACAACACCCAGCCGTGGCAGAACGCGACCTGCGGTAACAACCCGAGCATCAACCTGCCCGCGCCGAACGGTCAGCCGCCCTGTCAGGGCCTGGACCAGCCGGGCGCCGCGCCGGCCGGCTATCCGACCTATCCAGGTTACGGCACGGGCTATACGGCCGGGCAGACGGGTACGCTGACCTACGGCGGCTCGCTGATCCCGACCGCCAGCCTGGCCAGCTACCTGAAGCCCGGCCCGGCCGGCTTCGTCACGGTCGACTGGGACAAGGTCAAGAAGGCCACCAACTACGACGCCCTGCACGCGGCCTCGCCGGAGACTGGCGGCTCCAACACTGGCGCCAGCGGCGGCTACATCAACGAGAAGAACAGCGCGGCCTTCACCGAGCTGAACGGCGTCACCCAGGTGCTGGACAGCGACCTGCGCTTCAATGTCGGTCTCCGCTACGTCCACACCAAGCAGACGATCGGCGGTCGCGTCTCGATCGCGGATCCGCGCAACAGCCTGCCCGGCGGCGGCCAGCTGCCCGACGGTTCGCGCTATCCGAACATCGTGAACTTCGTCTACACCGAGAACACCTATTCGAAGTGGCTGCCGGCCGCCAACATCGCCTATGACGTCAGCGAGCACGCGGTGGCCCGCGTGGCGGTGTCGGAGACGATGACCCGGCCCGATCCGGCCGCCCAGCTGCCGGGCGTCAGCTTCGGCGCGCCGTCGGCCGACCAGGCCACGATCGGCAACCCGGCCCTTGAGCCGTACTACTCCAAGAACATCGACCTGGGCTTTGAGTTCTACACGGGCCAGGAAGGCGTGATTGCGGTCAACGCCTTCCGCAAGTCGCTGACCGGCTTCACGACCAACAACGTGGTCACCCAGCCGTTCTCGTATCTGGCCCAGTACGGCATCACCTACGACACCCTGAACGACACCCAGAAGGCGGCGATCAATTCGCGTGGCGGCCCGAACCAGGCCCAGGTGCAGATCCAGTCGCAGATCAACGTGCCCAACAAGCTGACGATCAACGGCCTGGAATTCCAGTGGGTGCAGCCGCTGGACTTCCTGACCAGCCGCTTCGGCGTCGAGGGCTTGGGCGTCAACGCCAACGCCACCATCGTCGACCAGACCAGCGATGGCGCGGCGATCGCCTACGGCGTGGCGAAGTACACCTACAACCTGACCGGATATTACGAACACAACGGGATCAGCCTGCGCCTGAGCCACACGTACCGGAAAGGCTCGCAGTCCAGCGGCGCCAACCAGAACGGCGTCACCGCGGCGGCCCTGTTCTCGGACGACTACAAGCAGACCGACTTCTCTTCCAGCTACGATCTGGACCGGATCTTCGGCATGAAGAACGCGCCTCAGCTGGTCTTCAACGTGATCAACCTGACCAACGAACCGCTGCGCTCGCACTTCCAGTACGACAATGCGACGTTCACCTACTACAAGCCCGGTCGCCAGTATCAGTTCGGCCTGCGCATGAGCTTCTGACGGAGCACTGGGCGTTACTCGGCGCGAGCTTTCCATACTGACGCTCCCGACCAGGGCGTCAGTCAGGCCGAACCGCTTTCATCCGTCGCCTTGGTTCTTCCCCCTCCTGGCCCGGCGCAAGCCGGGCCTTCCTTTTGCTCCGGCCATCTCCTGATTGTCAGAGCAGCCAAAATCTGGAGCTCCCTCACGGGTGATCGGGCGTCCGGCGACAATCTGCCGGACCTTTGCGCGGTCTCCAATCCTCCTGGCCTGACCAGGTTTGGCCTCCTTGTTCACTTTCACGAAGACCACCCGCTCCGGCTTCGCCGGAGCGGGTTCAGTCGTCCCTGAAGTATTCGGCGATCGCCGCGTCCAGAGGCTCGAGGGTGAAGCCCGACGAGCCGGCCCGTTCCAGCGCCCGGCGGATCTGCCAGGCGCTACGGCCGACATGGATGCCCATGCCGCGCAGTTCCTCCACGATCGCCTCGCGAGTGGCCTCGTCCACCGACTTGTTGTTCTCCAGCCGCGCCTGGTCCAGCCGCCAACCGAAATAGGCGTCGGGCGTCAGTTCGACGACCGCGCCCGGGGCGGGCAGCCATTCGTAAATCGCGCTCTGCTGGTCGGCGGCGTAATCGACATAATTGGCCAGGCAGTTGCGATAGCGGCGTGCGGCGTCGCGAATAGCCTGGGCGGTTTCCAGCGGCTTCAGGCGATCCGTCCCAGGATGCGGGGCCTTGGGCAACTCCCGCCGGAAATCGTCGGCCACCAGGTTGAACAGCGCCTTGGCCGTGGGGGCGCGGATCCAGGCTTGAATGCGCCCAGCCAGGACCTGAGCGGGCAGGCGACGCCCGAGCAGGACATGGGCCTCAGCCAACAGGTCCGCCTGGTCAGGCGTAACGCGAACAACCACGCCGCCCGCGTCGCGCAGGGGCTCAGGCAGGGTCGCCAGGGTGCGGACCTGCCCCGGCGTGATCCCGTTGGCGTGACGCAGGGTCTTCGCCGGAGCGGACCGGCCCAGGAGGGCGACCAGGTCGCGATAGTCGCGGGGCGACCAGGCGATCTCGCCCAGTTGCTCCACGGCGCGCGGCAAGCCTTCGGGGGCCGGACTCACGGCCAGACGCGCGGCTTTGCGCAAGGGCGCGACCAGCAGTTGGGTCAGATCGACCGAGCTGTTTCGTCGCCCGTCCAGCGCCAAGGCCAGGCACACCAAGTGCCGACGCGCCGCCGGGGCGGTGATGAAGGCCGTATGCGGCGCCGGCCAGAGCGCGGCCAGCACCTCGGCGTAGTCGGGCGCAATCAAGCGCAGAAGGGGTGAGGCGACCGGAGTCGTCTCGACCAGGGACAGGATGGACATCAGAGGCTCCCGGCGACGGCCGGAAGCGGCCGCGCTAGCGGATCTTTGAAACTATGGCGAAGGGGCCGACCGGCTCGCTCGACGCGCGCCATCGCAACCCGGTCGGGGGTTTGTGAGGCTGTGCGACGTCGAAGATCATGCGGGTTCCGGCTCCGGGGCAGTGATGAACGGCGGCGCTGTTCTCATGATCGGCGGCGCCGGATCAAGCCTCCCGGCTTCACGCAAAACGTTTAGCGCAAGGGATGTTGCTCAGCAGTCACTGTTCGTCGAACGCGCCCTCCCTCGAAGTCGGGGGAGAAAGCGCTTGCCCGCCCTAAATGCATAGCTATGTATATAGCTCGCTATATAACCGAGGCGTTCATGACTACCGACACCCTGGCCGATCTCGGCGCGACGTTCCTGGGCAGCCGGATGAAGCGGCTGGCCGAAAGGTTGCAGACTGACGCGGCGGCCATCCTGCAGTCGATGGACCTGCCCATCCAGCCGGCCCAGCAGCAGTTCCTGGCGGTGCTACGCCGAGAAGGTCCGCAGACGGTCGGCGCGATCGCGCAGCACCTTCGCATCAGCCAGCCCACCACCACTCGCGCCGTCCAGGCGCTGATCGACCTGGGCTTCATCGAGGCGGCGCGTGAGGAGCGCGACCAACGGCAGAAGATCATGTCGCTGAGCGCGGAGGGACAAACCCTGATGGACCGGCTGGAATGCGACCTGTGGCCCCGTGTAGAGGCGGCTGCCGTCGAACTTTGCGGCGGACGTCACGCCGTCATCCTAAAGGAGATCGCCATGATCGAGGCCGAGTTCGATCGCCGCTCGCTGTTCGACCGGGTCACCGCCCCCGCGCCCGAAATGACCATCCGTGAGTTCGAGGATGACCTAGCCGAGCCGTTCTATCGGATCAACGCCGACTGGATCGAGACGATGTTCACCCTCGAGGAGAACGACGTCACCCTGCTGTCCAATCCGCGCCAACTGATCGTCGACAAGGGCGGCGCGATCCTGTTCGCCGAAACACCGGACCTGGGCGTGGTCGGTACGTGCGCCATCATGCGGATGAAGGACGGCTGGTTCGAACTGACCAAGATGGGCGTATCGCCCGTCGCCCGCGGTCGCAAGGTCGGCGAGGCCCTGCTGGCCGCGGCGCTGGACAAGGCCCGGACCATGGGCGTGGCCAACCGCCTCTACCTTCTGACCAACAGGAAGTGCGCGGCCGCGATCCATCTCTACGAGAAGCTGGGTTTCGAGCACGACGCCGAGATCATGGCCACCTTCGGCAGCCGCTACGAGCGCTGCGACGTGGCGATGCGATATCGGGACTGAGGAGCCCCGACGGGAGGATCTAGGACGATACGCCCGCCGCCACGGCCTTCAGCACGTCCCGCGCCGCCTTGGGATCCAGCCGAACCTGAAGGCCCCGCTGGCCGCCGTTGATGTAGACGCGATCCTCGGCCAGGGCGTCGGCCTCGATCACCGTCGGCAGAGTCTTGCGCTGGCCGAAAGGGCTGACGCCGCCGACCTTGTAGCCGCTGATCCGCTCGGCGTCGGCCGGCTTCATCATCGCCGCCGCCTTGCCGCCCAGCGCCGCGGCCAACTTCTTCATGCTGACCTCGCGGTCGGACGGCGCGATCACCACCGCCGGCTTGCCGTCGACCAGGGTCATAAGGGTCTTGAGCACCCGGGACGGCGACTCGCCCAAGGCCTCGGCGGCGGCAAGGCCGATGCTGGCGGCGTCGGGATCGTAGTCGTAGGCATGGACGGTGAACTCGATCCCGGCCTTGGTCAGGGCGAGCGTGGCGGGCGTGGTGCGGGACATGGCGCCAGTATAGTCGCGCCCGCCCGCCCCGAACCAGACGCCCGCCTGGGCCAATTCTCCCGAAACTTGAGCCGGGCTTACGGGCAGACGGCGTCGCCCTCGTTGGAGGCCAGCTTCACCTCGGTGATCGACAACGCCAGCTTGCCGTCCGTGCCGACCGCGAACGGAGCGGTGACGTGGTCCATCCGCGCTCCGGCCGCTCGGAAGCACGAAAGCTTGAGCTTGACGCTGCGCCACTCACCGACCGGAGCGGCCTTGACCAGGGCGGTGGCGTCCAGCGTGCCCGCGCATGAGGCGTCGTCGGCGCAGCCGATGCTGAGCGAAACCGGGCGGGTCGGGGCGACGTCGATCCGGTAGCGGATCTGCAGCGCCATGTCGCCGGTGGTCTGGCGCGACAGGTCGACCGGCGGGCCGTGGATCGCCAACAGGCCGTTGCCCTGCCCCGTCCATTCGGCTTGGCGGCCGTTCTCCTGGGCGCCGGCGTCGATCGTCTTGATCGACCCAGCGCCGATAAAGTCGATGCGCCACGGATCGGGCGTGCGCCCGGCCACGAAATAGCGGTCGACGCTGCCCGCCGCCGCGATGGCTCCCGGCTCCTCAGGCAGCACACCCACCTTGCCGGGCTGGGCGTAGGACAGCCCGTATCCGTAGGCGAACTGCGGATCATAGCCCGGCTGGCCACGATTGAGCGGCCCCTGGTCGGCGCGCTTGGGCCAGGAGAAACTCAGCTTGCCCTGGAAGTCGCGCCGGGCCTTGCCCGACTTGCCCGCCACCAAGACGTCGGCCACCCCGCCACCTTCGCTGCCCGGCAACCAGGCGGCGACGAAAGCGTCCGAGGCGTTGATCTCGGGATTGGTCCAGAGCGGTCGCCCCGACAGGAACACCGACACCACCGGGATTCCCTTCGCCTTCAAGGTCTTGAGCAGGGCCAAGTCCGTCTTGCCGCCGGGCTGGTAGGCCAGGTTGGCGACGTCGCCCTGGAACTCGGCATAGGGATCCTCGCCGAACACCACGATGGCCACGTCGGGCTTGGTCTTGAACGCGCCGTCGGGCGCCAGTTCGGCTTGCCCCCCGGCCTCCTCGACCGCCGCCTTCAGCCCGCCCCAGATCGACTGGCCGCTGGGGAAGTCGCTGTTCTTGTTGCCCGTGCCCTGCCAGGTCAAGGTCCAGCCGCCGGAGGCCTTGCCGATGTCGTCGGCGGCGCCGGCCACAAGCACCCGCGCGCCCGGCTTTATCGGTAGGACGCCGTCGTTCTTCAGCAGCACCAGCGACTTGGCCACGGCCTCGCGAGCGAGGGCGCGGTGCTCGGGCGCGCCAAGACGCTCGAACCTTCCCTCGACCTGGGGGGCCACGCGATCAAACAACCCGGCCTTGACCTTGACCCTCAGGATGCGGCGCACCGCGTCGTCGAGGCGGGCCATGGGGATCTCGCCCGACTCGACCTGGGCCAGGGTGTTGTCGAACAGCCCCCGCCAGCTGTCGGGCGCCATATACATGTCCAGGCCCGCATTGATCGCCTGCGGACAGGAGACGTTGGTGCAGCCTGCCAATTGTCCGTGGGCGTTCCAGTCGGAGACGACGAAGCCCTCGAACCCCATCCGCCCCTTCAGGACGTCGGTCAGCAGGCTCTTGTTGCCGGTGATCTTCTGGCCGTTCCAGCTGGAGAACGAAGCCATGACCGTCAGGATGCCGGCGTCGATGCTGGGCGGGTAACCCTGGGCGTGGACGCGGACCAGCTCTTCTTCGGAGATACGGGCGTCACCCTGGTCGCGACCGCCTTCGGTGCCGCCGTCGGCCAGGAAGTGCTTGGCCGAGCCCACGATATGGCCCGCGGCCAGCGGCTTGCCCGGAACCAGCTCGCCCTGCAGGCCCAGGGTCATCTGACCGGCATACGAGCGCACGACCTCCGGATCCTCGGCATAGCCTTCGTAGCTGCGGCCCCAGCGATCGTCGCGAGGCACGGCGACTGTCGGCCCGAACGTCCAGTCGCCGCCGGCCACGGCCACCTCCTCGGCGGTGGCCACGCCAATGCGACGGATCAGGTCGGGGTCGCGCGCGGCCCCCAGGCCGATATTGTGCGGGAAGATGGTGGCGCCGACGATGTTGTTATGGCCGTGCACGGCGTCGATGCCGAACAGGATCGGGATCGGGACATGGCCGGGCCGCGGAGCCAAGGCTTCCTTGCGATAGGCGTCGACCAGATCGGTCCACGCCTTGGGCGGCGCGCGATCGTCCCCGCCAGGCGCGGAGTTGCCGCCGGCCAGGATCGAGCCCAGCGGATAGGTCCGCAGGTCCTGCGGCGTCATCGAGGCGATGTCGCCCTGGATGGTCTGACCGACCTTCTCCCTCAGGCTCATGCGGCCCATCAGTTCGGAGACGAAGGCCTCGGTGCGGGCGTCGGTGATGGCCGAAGGGCTTTGGGCCTTGGGCCAGAGCTCGGGATGGGCCGTGGTCGAAGCCGCCTGGCCGGACGCGGCCTGGGCCAGGGCGGAACCGCCGGCCAGCATGGTCGAGGCGACGAGGGCCAGCGCCAGGGAAACCTGGCGAAGGGGGCGGCGGACGATCATTCGACACCTTCGTGAACGAGGCGGCCTCGGCCGCGTGACAGGCAAAGAATCGGCGCGGCGAGGAGAACGTCGCCGCGCCGAAGTGGAGGGACTCCGAACTCGGAGCAGGGTCCAGTCGCAGGGTCCGGAGGGGATCCGTCGGCCGTGCGTCATCCCCGCCGGCAGGACGGCGCTGGAACGGGATGCAAGCGATGAAGGGGCGCCGCGCGTAGGCCGCGCCGGCGAGAATTTGATGGTTTCCTTCCTGTTGGCGGGATCTTCCGGCCCCGTTTCAGCTTCAGGTCATCACAAATTGACAGCGCTGTCTATCAGAAATCGAAGACGGTGTTTCTAGCTTTCTCCTCGGATTTGAGGATCGGGCTCTCAAGCGGCGGCGGAGGGGCTGGTCGCCAGGAAAGCGGCATGCGAGGGACTGCGCGCGACGATGTCCGACACCTGGCCGGCGAGCTGGGGCAGCAGATCGCGCACCTGCCGGAAATCCGAGGCGTCGACCAGCGGATCGTAGGCGCGCGGCCGCACGCCCATGCCCTCGAAGACGTAGAACCAGCTGAGATCGGTGAACAGTTCGCCGGGCCGCGCGTCCGCCCGGCCGCAGGCGCGATAGAGTTCCAGGCGCTGGGCCAGACTGTCGGGAACGGCCGCGCCACGTTCGCGCCAGAAGGCCGTGTCGTCGCGGCGGGTGGCGCAGTAGTGCAGCACGATGAAGTCGCGGAAGGTCTCGTATTCGTCCGTCAGGGTCCGGTTGTAGACGGCGATGTTGGCCGGAGCGAAGTCGAGGTCGGGGAAGTGGTCCAGAAGCTTGTAGAGGCCGCTGCAGACCAGGTGGATGCTGGTGGATTCCAGAGGCTCCAGAAAGCCCGAGGCAAGGCCCAGGGCCACCACATTGCGGCTCCAGAAAGCCTTGCGGCGGCCGGCGACGAAGCGCAGTCGGCGCGGCTCGGCCAGGGGCTCGCCTACGGCGGCCAGCAACTCGGCCTCGGCGGCTGCATCGTCGATCGCCCCACTGGCGTAGACATAACCGTTGCCGACGCGGTGGCGCAGCGGAATGGTCCAGCGCCAGCCGGCGGACTGGGCCGTGGCCAAGGTGTACGGCGCAGGCGGGCGGGAATGCGCCGTAGGAACGGCGATGGCCCGATCGCATGGCAGCCAGCGGCTCCAATCTTCGTAACCGACGCCCAAGGCCTGCTCGATCAGCAAGCCGCGAAAACCGCTGCAGTCGATGAAGAGGTCGGCCGCCAGGGTTCCGCCCTCCTTCAGCGACAACGCTTCCACGAAGCCGTCACGGCGCAGGACCGCGCCGGTCACTTCCCGCTCCAACCGGCGCACGCCTCGCGCCGTGGCGTGGTCCCGCAAGACACAAGCGACCAGGGCGGCGTCGAAATGCAAGGCGTAGCGCAATCCGGCCTGCGGGCCCGGCGCGCCCGGATCGGGCCGGGCGAAACGTCCCGCCTCGCCGAGGGCCGCGGCCAGGCTGAACTCCGGGACCGACAACGAAAGCCCTTGGGCGCGAGCCTTGTGCCAGACCTGGGGAAAGGGACGGCGGTCGATCGACACGCCGAAGGCCCCGAACGGATGCCAGTAGGACTGCCCCAGCCTCAGCCAGTCCTGGAACTTGATACCCAGCTTGTAGGTGGCCTGCGTCGCCTGGACGAATGCGCCGAGATCAACCTCGGCCAGTCGCAGGAAGTCGAGGATCGGCGGGATGGTGGCCTCGCCAACCCCTACCGTGCCAATGTCGGGCGCTTCCACCAGGGTTATGGCGACCCCGGTCCCGCGCAGGACACGAACGAGGAGGGAGGCCGCCATCCAGCCAGCCGTGCCGCCGCCCACGATGACGATCGACTTGATGGACCGATCCGTCATGGCGTCCTCCCAGATGACGAAGCGGCGGCGGACCGAGGTCCGCCGCCGCCCAGGTCGACTACATGCCGAACTTGAACCGTGCCCCCAGCACCACGCGGCGGTCGCCGGTGGCGTAACGGAACGGCAGGTTCTTCCATTGCAGGTAACGGCCGGTGTCTTCCTTGGTCAGGTTGATCCCTTCCAGCACCACCTTGATCGCGGGGGTGACCGAGTAGCCGATCTGGCCGTCAAGCTGGCCGTAGGCCCGCTCCCAGGTGCCCAGCGAGTGGGTGTCCGTACCCGAGCCGAAGGCGAAGTTGCCTTGGTAGCTCTTGTCGCGCCAGGCGTAGGACAGGCGCGCCTCGAACCCATGGCCTTCATAGTAGCCCTGGACGTTGAAGGCGTTCTTGGCCACGCCGGGGATCGGCAGGTTCTTCTGGTAGTCGTTGAAGTTGGACGAGCTGGAGTCCGAGTAGGTGTAGTTTGCGGTGAAGCCGAAGCCGTTGGCGAACGCGTACTGCGCGGCCAGCTCGACGCCCTTGATCTCGCCGCCCTCGCCGTTCACCGGCTGGGTGAAGATGCCCGCCGTCGCCCCCTCGACCGAACCGTCGGCCACCGTCCGCTGGACCGTATCGGTCTGAATGAACGAGTCGACGTTCTTGTAGAAGAAGGCCGCCGACAGCAGGCCTTGCGAGCCGAAGTAGCGCTCGTACGCCAGGTCGAACTGCGAGGCGCGATAGGGATCCAGCTCCGGATTGCCGCCGCTGCCGTTGGTGTAGAGGAAGCGGTCGAGGTTCGGGCCCGGCGTCGAACTACGGGTGAAGTTGTAGCTTGAGCCCGTACCCAGCTGGAACAGGTTCTGGCGCGACATGACGCGGGCCGCGGAGACGCGGACCTTGTCGGTGTCGTTGACGTCGAACACGCCGCTGAAGCTGGGCAGCACGTCGGTGTAGGAACGCGAGGTGGTGATGTTGTCCGGGTTGGAGATCACCCCGTTCCAGCTGTCGGTGCCGTAGTAGTTGGGCACGGTCGGCGTGGCGCTGGAGTCGATCGTCAGCTCGGTCTTCACCACCCGCACGCCGGCGTTGATGTGGTAGCGATCTTCACGGCCGCCCACGTCGGCCATCATGTAGCCCGTGGTGGTCTTTTCCTTGATCTTGAAGGACTGGATGGGGTCCCGATAGTACTTGAACGGCGTCGACGGATAGAGCGCCGACAGCCACGAGACCGGGTTCTTCATCTGGTCACGGTTCTGGAACAGGGCCGTGATGCCGCCCACCGTCAGAGTCTCGAAGCGTTCCGGATTGGTCGCCGCGGTCTGATAGGGGGTGATGAGGGCCGGCGAGGCGCCGAAGCGGCCATCGTCGGTGGGCGTCTGGCCGCAGTTCGGACGCCCCGGCGTCCCGGCCGGCAGGCCGCACGACTTGAAGCCGATGGCGCCGTCCTGGAAGTAGCCCAGGGCGGTCCAGTCCTGGCCGTAGTCGGTGCCGTTCAGCTCACCCTTGCCAGAATAGTCGGCCAGCAGCTGCAGGAAGTCGGAGTCGACCTTGCGCTCGGCATAGCGGGCGCCGGCGCTGAGCACCAGGTCGCCGCTCTCACCGAACTCCGGCCGGTACTTGAAGTCGGCGCGGACCGAGCCGTTCTCCAGGTTCGTGCGCTCGCCGAACACCCAGTGCGACTTGGCGAAGACGCTGCTGGGCGTAGTGAACTGGGCCGGGTTGGCCGGCGTGAAGGTCGGGTTGTCGCCGTTGGTGTAGGTGTAGGTGAAGGTGGACGGGGCCGTGGCGTTAGGCACGAAGCCCGCGGCCGTGCCGTTGCGCACGGTATATTGGGTATAGCGGACGTCGTTGTTGCCGCTGTCGCTGTCGTAGTTCGACTTCGAATAGGATACGCGCGCGCCGCCGGTCAGGCGTCCGCCGTTGTCCCAGTTCAGGGCGACCTGGAAGTTGTCGGTCTTGGCTTCGGCGTTCTGGACGTAGGAGGTTCCCTCGGCCGAGTTGGCGGTGATCCGGCCGGATTCCAGGATGCCGTTGGAGCCGATCTTCAGGCCGGTGGCGTTGTAGGTTGCGCTCTCGTTGGCGAACGGGAACTTGATCGAGGCTTCCGAGGTCAGGATCTTCAGGTCCGAGTGGAACCAGTCGGCCGTCAGCTTCAGCGAGTCGCTCAGGGCGAAATCGAGGTTGATCGAGGCGCCCAGGCGCTTGCGTTCCTGGTCGCGATAGGTCGCGTACCGATACTCCGGCGACCAGACGTCGACCGGCGAGGCGGCGGTGGCCCCATTGGTCACGCCGGTGACCGTTCCGGCGCTGTTGCGGATGTACTGGCCGTCGCCGTTGACGGCGTCACGATCGTTGTAGGCCCAGCCGCCGCGGTTTTCGCCGGCCAGGACGTCGGTGTGGCTCTCGGTCTTGTCGTAGGAGATCGTGCCCAGGATCGCGAAGCGTTCGCTGAACTTATGGCCCAGCACCAGCGAGCCGGTCGGGGTCCAGTCGGTGCCCCGGCCCTTCTGCCCGCGCAGGTCGCCGGCGATCGTGGTGTCGTCGGCCATGCTCAGGGCGCTGCGGGTCTTCAGGTTGATGATCCCGCCCAGCCCGCCTTCCAGCAGCGAGGCGTCGGGCGACTTGTAGACGTCGACGCCGCCGATGAGCTGGGAGGGAATGCCTTCCAGCGAATTGTCCTGGGTGATCTTGCCTTCGTAGAGGCGGAAGATTTCCAGGCCCGAGACGAAGACTTCATTGTTCAGAACCGTCACGTTCTGGTCCAGGCCGCGGATGCGAACCTTGGTGCCCTGACCGTTCTCGCGATCAATCTGGACGCCGGGCATGCGCTGCAGCGACTCGGCGATGTTCTGGTCGGGGAACTTGCCCATGTCCTCGGCCGTGACCGATTCAATGATCAGGTTCGAGTTCTTCTTTAGGTTGAGAGCGTTGGCGAGCGAGGCCCGGAAGCCGGTCACCACCACCTCGTCGACCTGGGTGTTCTCGGCGGCAGGCGCGGCGGCGGTTTGCGCCATAGCTTGGCCGGCGCTTAGCAGCACCAGAGCCGAAGCCGCCGAAAGCAAGGTCGCACGGGACCGATAAGACGTTGTCTTCATAACAAATTCCCCTGAGTTTGCGGCAGAGGCCCTCGTTCTCGCTCAGCAGCGCCGAGGGAGTTCAGAAAGCCGAGTTGTTTGGGGATGCCGTCGCATCCTCCCAGTCGTTCCGGCCTTTTTGGCATGCCGGTAACATCAACCTATGAGCGCTAGACAGCGCTGTCAATGAATCTCTGCAGATTATGAAAATGGCTTTTGTTATGTAGCTTTCCAGCCTTGCCCGGCCAGGGTTTGCCCAAGGCCGCCAGGGCTATGGCTCCATCAGATCGTCACGTTGACGGGTTGGATGGACGCCGCCACAGGGCCCTTCGGCCTGCTCCGGCCGTCGGCGAGCACGGCGCGCCGCGCGGTCGCATAAGGGCGGATCGAAGCGTTCAGCGCGACCGCCTCCGCGACAGGGGAGCCTGTCCGGCGCCAGTGTGGCGGCCTCGATCCTCGCGCCGCCGAAAGACCCCCACCGGATCAAGCCGTCCAGGCCCTGCTCGCGCCGCTTGGGCGCGACAGCTCGGTGCGTGCTGGGAAACGCCCGGCGGATATGGAGATCGATTCAGGTATCGACAGCCTGGAGATCCGCCGGACGCTTCCCTCAGATCGTTCGCTGGGCGGTGACCGGCGAGCCCTTGCGATGCTGCGCGTCCAGCATGACGATCGCCCGATGGGCCGAACGGATCGCCCCCTCCTGCCAGGCGCCGACGTGGCTGAGATACTCCCCGGCGAAGTGGATCGGTCCGTCGGGTTGGCCCAGCAGGTGATAGTCCGGCTCGTCCTCGCTGGCCCAGCCCACGCCGATGCCCAGGCTGTAGGGCACGGCCGCCCACTGCACCTGCATCGGCTTCTCCAGCAGCTTGCCGCAGCCGGGATGCATGGCTTCGATGATCTTGCGGGTGTGCTCGATCTGGGCGGCGCGCGGCAGCCGCGCCAGCTCGGTCGCCGCCGGCCCGCCGGTGTAGGCGCCCAGGATCACCCCGGTCTTCGAATGCAGGCCGTAGCTGGGATACCAGACCATGTTGGTCGGCCCCTTCACGAACGAGAGCCCGCCATAGATCTGGTACTTGGGCCCTTCCCAGAAGCGTGGAGCCTGCCAGGCGATCTTGATGGCGTCGCGATAGGGCGTGCGGGCGATGGCGGCTTTGTAGGCGGGGCTGAAATCGGCGTCGATCCCCGCCAGGACCGGCAAGGGAATGGTCGAGAGGCAATAGTCGGCGTCGATCGTCAGATCCTTTCCGGCGACCTTGTCGCGATAGGCGACGCGCACACCGCCCGAAGCCGTCTTGCGGATCTGGCGCACCTCGCATTGGCGCTTGATGATCTTCGGCCCCAGGGCCTTGGCGAAGGCGTGGGGGATGGCGTCCATGCCGCCCTTGGGCTGGAACATGGTGGCCTGCATGTCGATCACCTCCTCGAACAGCACGCCGTTCCAAAGGTCTTCGTCCAGCAGGGCCTTCAGGCTGACCGGATCGAAAGGCGTGGCCTTCTCGTCGCCCGCGCCAGGCTCGATCCGCAGGCCCGAGCGCTGCGAGCCCTTGTAGAGCAGGTCTGGCGACAGATCGCCGTAGGTCTTCAGGAAGGCGACCATCCGCTGCTTGTCGTCGGCGGTCAGCTCCTGATCGAGCGCGCCCTTGTTGATCGCCTTGGCCAGCAGCTCGGAGACATGGCCGCGGGTGTCGTTGATCGCCGTGCGCATCTGGATCGGCTTGCCGCCGTTGGCTTCGGTGTTCAGAAGCAGAGCGCTGCGGCTGGAATTGACCTCGACCTCCAGCTCCACGCCCAGCTCGCGGCAGTAGCCCAGTACGATCTGGTGGTGGCTGGGCAGGCGTGCGGCGCCGGCGTTCATGTATTGGCCCTCGTCGAACGCGCAGACCTGACGCGAGCCGTCGGTCATCTCGATGGCGTCGCCCCTGCGCACCGTCCAGACCCGGCCGCCGGTGCGGGCCCGTGCCTCGAGGATCGTGCAGTCGTAGCCGGCCTTGCCCAGCTCCCAGGCCGCGGCCATGCCCGCCACGCCCGCGCCCAGGATCACCACCTTGGCGCCCTTGCCGCCGCCCCCCTTGGCCAGGTCAGGCGGCGCGCCGGCGAAGGCCGAGGTCGGGGTCAGCAGGCCCAGGGCCTGCATGGCGGTGAAGGCCGCGCCATAGCCGCCGGCGGCTCCGACGGCGTGGATGAAACTGCGGCGGCTGACAGGCATGGGGGATCTCCTCGTGAAGCACGACGGTGGACAGTCGGATGAAGCGGATCGAGCTTGTCGACGCCGGGGGCGACCCGGCGTCGCGGTCGGGCGCGGGCGCCTAGTCGGCGGGCGCCCTGGCGGCCTCTGCGGCCCGCAGGAGACGCAGGACGTTGCCCCCCCAGATCTTGGCCAGGTCCTCGCGGCTGTAGCCCTCGGCCAGCAAGCGCTGGGAGATCTTCCAGTAGTCGGAGGCGTCGTTCAGGCCGGTGACCCCGCCGCCGCCATCGAAATCGAGACCAATGCCGACATGATCGACCCCGGCCACCTTCAGGGCGTGGTTCAAGTGGTTCATGAAGTCCTCGAACGTGGCCTTCGGGACCGGATACTTGGCGTCGATGGCGTTGCGCTCGGCCAGGAAGGCCGCGCGCTGCGCCTCGGTCATCTTGTTGCGGGCGCCGACCTTGGCCATCAGCGCGGCCATCGCGGCCTCGCGCTCGGGGTTCTTGGGCGTTTCGATCAGGTAGCTGGAATAGGCGTCGACCTGGATCACCCCGCCGCTGGCCGCCAGGGCCTTGATGCGTTCGTCGTCGACGTTGCGCGGATGATCGAACACCGCCTTGCAGCCGGAGTGAGTCAGGATCACCGGCGTCTTGGACAGCGCGATCAGCTGGTCCAGCACCTGGTCGGACGAATGCGAGCCGTCCAGCACCACGCCCAGGCGGTTGGCCTCGGCGACGAACTGCTTGCCCAGGGGTGACAGGCCGCCCCATTCAGGCTTGTCGGTGGCGCTGTCGGCCATGTCGTTGTTCTTGAAGTGAGCCAGGCCCGAAATGCGCACGCCCATGGCGTAGAAGGCCGACAGCAGGGTGACGTCGCCATCCATCGGATAGCTGTTCTCCACGCTCATGAAGACCACGCGCTTGCCCTGCGCCTTGATCTTGGCCGCATCGTCAGCGGTGAGGGCCAAGCCGAATTTGTCGCCATGCCTGGCGACCATCTCTCGGATCTCCACGCCTCGGACCAGGGCCCCGTCGCGAGCGGCGCGGGTGGCCTCGGGCGTTCGTGGTCCCTGGGGCGTGTAGATGGCGAAGAAGCCGCCATCCAGCCCGCCTTCGACCATGCGCGGATAGTCGATCTGCGAACCGTCCTTGGCCGCGTCGTGGCGGTCCAGGATATCCCAGCCCGGTCGGCCGAAATTGGCCGGCGTGTCGAGGTGGGTGTCCAGGGTCAGGACACCGTCATGGATCTTGCGGGCTTCCGCGGCTGTGGGCGTCGCCGCCTGGGCGGACACGGAAAGGGCCAGCGCCGCGACGGCGGCGGTGGAGAACAGGAAACGGATCATCGGGGGATGCTCGGACGCTGCCCGGCCGGTCCCTTCCGGAACCGGCCGGAAATGGGGACTAGAAGTCGGCGGAGAGGGTGAACTGGATCGTCCGGTAGGAACCCGGACGGAAGCTCGCGGGCGTATTCACCGTGGTGCTGATCGTGCCCAGATAGTCCTTGTCGAGGATGTTATCGATGTTGACGCGGGCCTTGACCTGCTTGAACGGGCCGGCCGCGAAGCCGTCGCCCAGGTCGAGATAGGCGTTCCATATCGTATAGCCGCTGGTCTTCTCGCTGTTGTCGAAATTGGTGTAGCGGTCGCTGATGTGACGGGCCGAAAGGTTGAACACCAGGCCATCCACCGGCTCGACGGTCATGCCGCCCTGGAACACCCATTCGGGGAAGTCCGGCACCGCGTTGCCCGAAAGCGCCAGGGTGGTCGGAGGGGCCGTCGCGCTGGCCCGATAGCCGGGCACGTCGTCCTGGAACTCCGACTTGTTGTAGGACAGGTTGGTGTTGAAATAGATCTTGCCGCCCAGCAGCTCAGGCTTCCACTGGCCGCTGAACTCCGCGCCGTAGGCTTCGACGGCCCCGACGTTCTGGTAGAAGCTCTCGACCGTGCCGCCCCCGCCCGGAACCAGGGCGTTGAACTGCTGCAGGCGGTTCTTGAACTCGGTTTTGTAGGCCACGACCGAGGCGTTGAACGTCGGCCGGTTGGCGCGATAGCCCAGCTCCAGGTTGGTCGAACGCTCGGGATCAGGCACGCGGGTGGCCGGGCTGGCGGCCGAGAACACGTCGTCGGCGCCGCGCGGCAACGCCATGTTCTCGGAATACGAGGCGAAGATCTGGTCGCGGCTGTTGAGGTTGTAGACCGCCCCGACCTGCGGCAGGAAACTGTCCTTCCACTTGGCCTTGATGGTCGGCTGCCGCGCGGCGATGTAGTCAGCCGGATTGCGATAGCCGGTGATCTTGTAGTCGATGTCCGTGCCCTTGAAGCCGAGTTCCAGCTTCAGCTTGTCGTCGACGAGGCTCAGCGTGTCCTTCAGGAAGAACTGGGTGGTCTCGCGCGTAGAGACATAGTTCCGCTGCAGGTGGACGGGCTCGTTGAACAGCGGCGCGCCGTCAGGGTTGCCGTTGACGACGTTGTAGCGCGCCTGGGTGCGGTGATAGTCGTCATCCTCGAGCCAGAGACCGGCCTCCAGCTTGTTGAAGCCGACCTTCCAGGCGACCTTGCCGGTGATCCCCTTGCGGGTGCCGTCGATGCCCGACAGCCCGTACTGCAGGCCCTTGGGCGCGGTCAGGCCCGCCACGACGTTCTTCTCGGCGTTGTAGTTGGTCAGCGAAGTGGCGTAGGCCTCGGGCGAGACGCCATAGCCGCCCTTGTCCTCGTAATAGGCCGTGGTGGTGAAATTGACCGACTCGCCGATCGGCGTGTTCAGGGTCAGGCCGTAGAGATGGTCCTGCCGGCTGTTGACCGCGAACTTGTAGTACTGGGCGAAGTTGGCGTTCGAATAGGGCACACCAGCCGTGCTCTCCGGCAGGCTGGCGGTCGGGATGCTGATTGGCGTGCCGAACGGCGCCGAGGCCGGGACCGCGCCCAGATAGGCGAAGCTGCGACCCTTGCGGCCGAAGACGTCGCCCGCCGTACCGGCGTACTGCGCCTTGGTGATCGAGGGGCTGTCGTAGTCGTAGTAGTCGTTGTGGACGGTCTGGAAGCTGACGTCGCCGCCGTTGGGCAGCTCAAACCGCAGCTTGCCTTCATAGTGCTGGCGATCGATCGTGCCCGGGCCGCGCCACAGGTCGCCCTTGATCCACGAGCCGCTGACATAGCCCGAGACCGGCCCGACCTGACCAGACTCCAGGCGCAGGAAGGTGCGGCGCAGGTCGTCCGTGCCCAGGGTCTGGCTGATCGCGCCGCCGGCCGATTTGGACGGGTCCTGGGTGAAATAGTCGACGATCGGACCGAGCGAGGCGTAGCTGGGCAGCGCCACGTCGCCGGCCCCGGCCGAAGCGGTCACCCGCGCCAGGTTCTCATTGTCGACATAGCGGTAGATCGGGCTGCCGCCGAACTGGTCGCTGCGGCCCATCGGGATGCCGTCCAACAGGAAACCGATCTGCTGGAAATTGAAGGCGCGCACCGAGACCGAGTTGCCGAACTCGTACATGCCCAGGGCGTCGTTGGCCTGCACGTTGAAGCCCGGCAGGGACTCCAGCATCTTCAGGCCGGTGACCCCGGCCGGCGCCGACAACAGGGCCTCGCGCGTGATCGAGACGGTCGCGGTGGCGTGGTCGGTGCCGATCGCCACGCTGGCCTCCGAGACCCGGCGACCGGTGACCACCAGTTCCTCGACCTGGGAGACCTTGTCGGCCTCCTGGGCCAGGACGGGCGTCGCGCCGCCCAGGATGGTGGCGGCGAGCAGGAACGCTCGCAGCGGACTGGCGGCGTAGGCTTGGCGGCGGGTGGTCATGATTATCCCCAATCTTTTTGACTGGAGACAACCTCGTCAGCCCCATCTTCGCCGTAAATTCAGAAAAGCTAGCCTCGATATCAAAATAACGCTTCAGCTTCTTCACCGAACAGACATGGTCAGTTTATGAACATTGCAAATATAATATATTCATTCTGGAAATATCTACCGCGCGACAATTCGATGAATCATCGCGTTTCGCCTAAACGGCGCCAAACTCGCTTTTGAAATCGTGGAGAAATATGAAAAATCTCAGATCATGCGGAACACACGGGTGTAGGGACGCGCCGGACTGGCCCGCCTTCGCACCCCCGCTGTCCTTGGGCCTGAGAGATTCGGCGACGCTGCGCCTTGCTCCTTCGGCGAGGGCGCATGCGGCGCCCCGCTTTCCAGCGTTCAGAAGCCCGCGCGGTCCTTTTGCTTGAGCGTTTCCGGGGTGGTTTCGCCTTCAGCGCCGGGCTCTGAGCCCGGTCTCTCCCGCGAGAGCGCATCAAGGGGAGCGTCCGCCGCGGCACGCGTCAAAGACCGAGACGACGATTTCGCTCAACTTCGTCCGTGATCGTCACGGCGCCGCGCACGCTGGCGCCGAACGCCGCATTTGGGGGCTTCGAGCCCAGGGGCCGTGCGCCCTGGTGCAAGACCAGGGCGCTTTGGCGATATCGGCCCCGATCAGACTGGCGGTGGATTGACGGCCTTGAAGCCGCCTTCGCGCCAGTAGGGATAGTGCGGATAGGCCGGAACCGTTGCGCTGGCGGCGTCCAGGCGCGCCACCTGCCCGGCCGTCAACTCCCAGCCCACCGCGCCGAGATTCTGACGCAGCTGCTCCTCGTTGCGGGCGCCGATGATGACACTGGAAACCGTGGGCCGGCGCAGCAGCCAGTTGATGGCGATCTGCGGCAGGCTCCTGCCCGTTTCGGCGGCGATCTCGTCCAGCACGTCGACCACGGCGTAGAGCGCCTCGTCGTCGACCGGCGGACCGATGTCGGCCGTCTCGTGCAGGCGGCTGATCGCTGGCAAGGGCTGGCCTCGACGGATCTTGCCCGTCAACCGGCCCCAGCCCAGCGGGCTCCAGACCATTGCGCCCACCCCCTGATCCAGGCCCAGCGGCATCAGTTCGTGTTCGTAGTCGCGTCCGACCAGCGAGTAATAGGCCTGGTTGGCGATATAGCGCGGCCAGCCGTGACGATCCGCGACCGCTAGCGACTTCATCAACTGCCAGCCCGAGAAGTTGGACGCGCCGACGTAGAGCACCTTTCCCGATCGCACGAGGTCGTCGAGAGCCGACAGCACCTCCTCCACCGGCGTGAAGGCGTCGAAGGCGTGCAACTGGAGCAGGTCGATGCGGTCGGTGCGCAGGCGCTTGAGCGCGGCCTCCACGCCTCGCACCAGCCGCAGGCGCGAGGTCCCTCGCTCCAGCGGCCCCTCGCCCATCGGCAGGCCCAGCTTGGTCGAGACCAGCGCCTCGTCGCGGCGACCTTGCAGGGCCTCTCCCAGAATCTCCTCGGAAGCCCCGTTCGAGTAGACGTCGGCGGTGTCGAAGAGATTGACCCCGGCCTCCAGGCAGATCTCGATCAGCCGCCGGGCGGCGGCGACGTCGGTGTCGCCCCAGGCGCTGAACAGCGGACCCTGGCCGCCGAAGGTGCCCGCGCCGAAGCTGAGGGCGGGGACGCGAAGGCCGGACTTGCCGAGTTGGCGGTATTCCATCGATCTGTTCCTTGGGTTTGGGCGACAGGGATCAGGCGGCTTGAAGCTGGCGGCGCTCGACCGACAGGCTGACGGCGGCCAGGGCCAGGGCCGACAAGGGCACCACGGCGGCGACCAGCGGCACGGCCGACAGGCCCGGGCCGTGGGCGATCACCGCCCCGCCCAGCCAGGCGCCGAAGGCGTTGCCCAGGTTGAAGGCGGCGATGTTCAGGCTGGAGGCCAGGCCCTGGCCCGCGCCGCCAGCCTGTTGCAGGACCCGCATCTGCAGCGGGGCGACGGTGGCGAAGGCGGCCGCGCCCAGGGCGAAGGCGGCGACCACGGCCCCGATCCGGTCATGGAAGCCGAAGGCCGAGGCGGCCATCACCAGCGTCAGGATCGCCAGCGTGCCCAGCAGGGCCGGCGCCAGGGCCTTATCGGCCCAGCGACCGCCCACCAGGTTGCCGCCCACCAGGCCCGCACCGAACACCAGCAGGATCGGCGAGACGGCTTCCTTGGAAAAGCCCGCCAGCTCGGTCAGGATCGGCTGGATGTAGGTGAACACCGCGAAGACGCCCCCGAAGCCCAGCACCGTCATCAGAAGGCCCATCTGCACCTGGGGCCGGGCCAGGACCGCGAACTCCTCCCGCAGGGCGACCGGCTCGGCCACGCTGTCGTCGCGCGGCACCAGTACGGCCAGGACCACCAAGGCCAGCAGGCCGATCGCGGCCACGGCCCAGAAAGTCGCGCGCCAGCCGTAGGCCAGGCCCAGCCACGAGCCGAACGGCACGCCCAGCAGCGTAGCCAGGGTCAGGCCGGTGAACATGATGGCGATGGCCGAAGCCTTGCGCTGGGGCGGCACTAGGCTGACGGCGACCAGCGAGCCGACGCCGAAGAAGGTGCCATGGGCCAGGGCGGTGATGATCCGGGCCGCCAGCAGCAGGCCGTAGCTGGGCGCGATGGCCGCCACGGCGTTGCCCAGGGTGAAGATGGCCATCAGCACCAGCAGGGTCGTCTTGCGCGGCAGGCGGCGGGTGGCGATGGTCAGGATGGGCGCGCCGACGAAGACGCCCAGCGCGTAGCCGGTCATCAGCAGGCCGGCCGTGGGGATGGACACGCCGAGGTCGGCGGAGACCTGGAGCAGAAGCCCCATGATCACGAATTCTGTAACGCCGATGCCAAAGGCGCCGACGGTCAGGGCATAGAGGGCCAGGGGCACGGGAGGACTCCGCTGCGATTGTCGAGCCGCGAAGATGGCGCCGGAGAAGCCTGTGAATTAGACTGGCCCAAAGACAGGCATCTGTGAGCTGAAATCAAAGATGGCGCGGCTGGACGTCAATCGGTCGGGCGAGATGGAGGTCTTTGTCCGGGCCGTGGAGCTGGGCGGCTTCTCCCCCGCGGCGCGCACCCTGAAGATGACGCCGTCGGCCGTCAGCAAGCTGGTCAGCCGGCTGGAGACGCGGCTTGGCGCGCGCCTGATCAATCGCTCCACCCGCAAGCTGCAGCTGACGCCCGAGGGCGAACTGTTCCACGAGCGCGCCCTGCGGGTGCTGGCCGAGATCGACGAGGCCGAAATCGCCGTGGCCGCCAGCCAGGCCCCACGCGGTCGGGTGCGCGTCAATTCCAACGTCCCGTTCGGCCTGCACCATCTCCTGCCGCTGGTCCCGCGGTTTTCCGAGCGGCACCCGAAGGTGATCCTGGACATCGTGCTCAGCGACCTGGTCGTGGACCTGATGGACGCGCGCACCGACGTGGCCATCCGCGTGGGCCCCATGCGCGCCTCGCAACTGATAGCCCGCAAGCTGGGCGAAAGCCGCATGGCCGTGGTCGCCTCGCCCGCCTATCTGGCCAAACGTGGAGCCCCGCAAACGCCCGACGACCTGGCCGCCCACAACTGCATCGGATTCAACTTCGCCCGCCATTGCGACAAGTGGCCGTTCGTGGACGGGAACGACCGCCTGTCCCTGCCGATCCACGGCGACGCCACGGCCGGCGACGGCGAGACCTCGCGCCGACTGGTCCTGGCCGGCCAGGGCTTGGCGCGGTTGTCGCATTTCCACATCGGCCCGGACATCGCCGCCGGTCGCCTGGTTCCGGTGCTCGAAGCCTTCAATCCCGGCGACGTCGAGGAAATCCACGCCGTCTACGTGGGCGGCGGCCGACTGCCCATGCGAGTGCGCGCGTTCGTCGATTTCCTGGCCGAGGCCGTCGATCTGGCCCGCCCGCCGGACGGCTACGCCGGCTAGGAACGAGCGGGTCGCCCCATCAAAAGATCGCTCGCCCCCGCGACATTTTAACGCAATCTCAGCTTGCGCGGCCGCATAGAGACCACCTTCGAGGCGGCGCATGACGCGCCGTCCGGCGTTTCGAGGTCGCGTGAATGCGCCTGGGAGGAGCCCCGCCGAAGGCGGGACGCAGCGGGGGCGAGATCCGATCGCTCAACACCGTGCGCGGGGTGGCCGCCCTGATGGTGGCCGTCTATCACGCGCCAGTGATGTTCGGCGTGGCCCATACCCTGCCGCATGCCTATCTGGGCGTGGACCTCTTCTTCGTCCTGTCGGGCTTTGTCATCCCACACGCCTATGCCGACCGCATCGCCGGCGGCCTGCCCCTGCCGCGCTTCGCCCAATTGCGATTGGCCAGGCTCTATCCGCTGCTGTTCCTGGCCACGCTGGCCGGCTTCGCCCTGTGGAGCCTGCGCGCCGCGACAGGCCATGCGCCCTTCAGCATCCACGCCCTGATCGGCCTGCCGCTGAACCTGCTGCTGCTGCCCGCCCATCCCGCCGCCTCGCCCGAGGGCGTGGCCTTTCCCTTTATCACCCAGAGCTGGTCCATCGCCTGGGAGATCGTGCTGTGCCTGGCCTATTTCGCCTGGGCGCGCTGGGTTCGACGGGGGGCGGAGTTGCTGGCGGCCGTCGGCGTGCTGGCCCTGGGCCTGCTGGTGCTGGCGCGCGGCGACGGTGACGGCGGCTGGACCACGCCGACGTTCTGGATCGGCGGCGTACGCGCCTTCGCAGCCTTCTGGCTGGGCGTCGGCGTCCACCGCGCCGTGCGCGGGGGGCTGGCGCTGTCGGGGGCCTGGCGGGCGGCGATCCTGGCCCTCGCCGTCGTCGTGACGGCCTATGTCACCCTGATCCACCACACCTGGTGGTGGGCCGACTTCGCCTGCGCGGCCGTCGGCTTTCCCGCCATCATCATCGGCGCGGCCCTGTCGCGCCATTGGTTGCTGGAGAACCGGCTGGGCGACCTGCTGGGCGAGGCCTCCTTCTCGGTCTACCTGCTGCACGGCCTGACGATCGACGGGCTGTCGATCGGCCTCAAGGCCCTGCCCCACCTGCATCCGACCGCGCACATGGGCCTGGGGGCGGCCTGGATGGCGGCACTGGTGGTCGGTTCGTGGATCTGCTGGCGATGGGTCGAGACGCCCCTGCGGGTGCGTTTCAGCCGCCCCCGCGCGGCTCCCGCCCTGGCGCCCGACGCCGTGGCGGCCTGACACGAAAAAGCCCCGCCGTCGCCGGCGGGGCCCTTCCATTCCAAGGCTTCAGGCGGCTCAGCCTTCGCGCTTGTCGCGCTTGGCCAGCACACGCAGGCGCAGGGCGTTGAGCTTGATGAAGCCGCCGGCGTCGCGGTGATCGTAGGCGACCTTGCCCTCCTCGAAGGTGACGAGGTCCTGGTCGTAGAGGCTGTAGGGGCTTTCGCGGCCGATGACCGTCACGTTGCCCTTGTACAGCTTCACGCGGACGCGGCCGGCGACCTTCTGCTGGCTGTAGTCGATGGCGGCCTGCAGCATCTCGCGCTCGGGCGAGAACCAGAAGCCATTGTAGACGAGCGAAGCGTACTTCGGCATCAGCTCGTCCTTCAGGTGCATCGCGCCGCGGTCCAGCGTAATGCTCTCGATGCCGCGGTGGGCGGCCAGCAGGATGGTGCCGCCGGGGGTCTCGTAGACGCCGCGCGACTTCATGCCCACGAAGCGGTTCTCGACCAGGTCCAGGCGGCCGATGCCGTTGTCGCGGCCCAGCTCGTTCAGCTTGGTCAGCAGGGCCGCCGGGCTCATCGCCACGCCGTCGATAGCGACGGGGTCGCCCTTCTCGAAATCGATGGTGATGATGGTCGGCTTGTCGGGCGCGTCTTCCGGCGCGATCGTGCGCATGTGGACGAACTCGGGGGCCTCGACCGCCGGATCTTCCAGAACCTTACCTTCCGACGAGCTGTGCAGCAGGTTGGCGTCCACGCTGAACGGGGCCTCGCCGCGCTTGTCCTTGGTGATCTGGATCTGGTGCTTTTCGGCGAAGTCCAGCAGGGCCTCGCGGGACTTGAAATCCCACTCGCGCCACGGGGCGATCACGGTGATGTCGGGCTCCAGGCCATAGTAGCCGAGCTCGAAACGGACCTGATCGTTGCCCTTGCCGGTCGCGCCGTGGCTGACGGCGTCGGCGCCCATCTTGCGGGCGATCTCGATCTGCTTCTTGGCGATCAGCGGACGCGCGATCGACGTGCCCAGCAGGTACTGGCCCTCATAGACCGTGTTGGCGCGGAACATCGGGAACACGAAATCGCGGACGAACTCCTCGCGGACGTCCTCGATGAAGATGTTCTCCGGCTTGACGCCGGCGGCCAGCGCCTTGGCGCGGGCCGGCTCGATCTCCTCGCCCTGGCCGAGGTCCGCCGTGAAGGTGATGACCTCAGCGCCGTACTCGGTCTGCAGCCACTTGAGGATGATCGAGGTGTCGAGACCGCCCGAATAGGCGAGCACGACCTTCTTCACGGACTTGTCGGCCATGAGCGGGGTCCCTTTAGGAGAAAACACAAAGTCGCGGGGCGTTTAGCGCGGTTTCGTGTCGATGGAAACGCGGGCGGGCGAAGAACTTCCGATTCGGCGGGCGCGCCCCGGACGGTCGGCGGCTCAGAGCTGGATCTGCCCCTCGGCCGCCAGCTGGTTGAGCGCTCGCCGCACCTGGATCAGGTGCACCGTGGCGAAGATCGCCGCCAGGATGGCGCGCACGCACAGCAGCATGACCGCCACGATCGGGTCCATGGGCTGGCGGCTGCCCACCAGCAGCCACAGGCTCAGTAGCAGGGCCACGACGGGCAACAGCACCAGGGCCACGCCGCGTGGCGCGCGCCAGACGGTGGCCCCGGCCGGCGACCACAGCATGGGCACCTTCACGTCCTTGCGGATCTTGCTCCAGGCCATGCGCGAGGCCCCGGCCATGATCGACAGGGTCAGGATCCACAGCACGTCGCCGATGACGCCGAGAACGTTCATCTACACGGTCACCTGGGCGCCCAGTTCGACCACGCGGCCGGGCGGGATCTTGAAGAAGTCGGTCGGATTGGCCGCGTTCTTCATCAGGAAGATGAAGATGCGGTCTTGCCAGAGCGGCATGCCCGAATTGGCCGACGGCACGATCGAGCGCCGCCCCAGGAAGAAGCTGGTGGCCATGATGTCGAACTTCAGGCCCTGCTGCTTGCGCAGCAGCGCCAGGGCCTTAGGCACGTTGGGGCTTTCCATGAAGCCGTAGAAGATCTCGACCTTCTTGAAGTCGGCGTTGATGGCCTGGGTGCGGATGCGGTCTTCCTCCGCCACGCGCGGAGTCTCGGCCGTGCGGACCGTCAGCACCACGTTTCGCTCGTGCAGCACCTTGTTGTGCTTGAGGTTGTGCATGAGGGCGACCGGGGTCATGTCCGGATCGGAGGTCAGGAAGATCGCCGTGCCGGGCGCCCGGTGCGGGGCGCGGGCGCGCAGGATCTCCATCAGGTCGACCAGGGGTACGCTGTCGCGGCGGGTCTTGTCGCTGAGGATCTGGGCGCCGCGCACCCAGGTGGTCATCACCGTGAACAGGGCCGCACCGATCAGAACCGGCAGCCAGCCGCCGGTGAAGAAGCGCAGGGCGTTGGCGCTGAGGAAGGCCAGGTCCAGCGCCATGAACGGCACGAGGAAGGCCAGGGCCGCGGGCAGCTTCCACTTCCACAGGCGGCGCATGACGATGAAGGCCATGAACGTGGTCACCACCATCGTGCCGGTCACGGCCAGGCCGTAGGCGTGGGCCAGGGCCGAGGAGGTCTTGAAGGTCAGCATCACCGCCAGCACGCCGATCAGCAGCATGGTGTTGAGCTGAGGCACGAAGATCTGGCCCGACTGGGTCTCGGAGGTGCGGCGCACGTCCAGGCGCGGCAGCAGGCCCAGTTGGATCGCCTGCTGGGTCAGCGAGAAGGCGCCGGTGATCACCGCCTGGCTGGCGATGACCGTGGCCGCGCCGGCCAGTATGACCAGCGGCAGACGCAGCACGTCGGGCGCCATCTCAAAGAACCAGTTCAGTTCGCGGAACGCCCGGCCGGCATGCTGGGCTGCATCGTATTCCTGGAGGGCGAAAGCCCCCTGGCCCAGGTAGTTTATGGCCAGGCACGGCAGGACGAAGAACAGCCAGGCGGCCTGGATGGGCCAGCGGCCGAAATGGCCCATGTCGGCGGTCAGGGCCTCGGCCCCGGTCACGGTCAGGAACACCGCGCCCAGCACCAGGAAGCCGGCGAAGCCGTGGTGCGTCAGGAAGCGCACTGCGTAGTAGGGGTTGATGGCGCGGAAGACGCCCGGATTGTCGAGCAGGTGGTAGAGGCCCAGCGCGAACATCGTGGCGAACCAGAAGGCGCAGATCGGGCCGAACAGCTGGCCCACCTTGGCCGTGCCGTGGCTCTGGATGAAGAACAGCCCCAGCAGCATCACCGTGGCGATCAGCATCACCATCTGGGTGTTGAAGACATGCTCCAGAGACGGGATCGTGCGCACGCCCTCCACCGCCGACAGGACCGAGATGGCGGGGGTGATGACGGCGTCGCCGTAGAACAGGGCCGCGCCGATCACGCCCAGGGTGAACACCAGGGTCGTGCGGTGGCCGATGGCCCGCTGGGCCAGGGCCATCAGAGACAGCACCCCGCCTTCGCCCTTGTTGTCGGCGCGCATGATGAACAGCACGTACTTGACGGTGACCACCAGGATCAGCGCCCACAGGGCCAGCGAAACCGTGCCCAGGATTTCGGCGCGGGTCACCCCGTCGGCGGCCGCCACGTGCAGCGCTTCCTTGAAGGCGTAGAGCGGGCTGGTGCCGATGTCGCCGAACACCACCCCGACCGAGCCCAGCGCCAGGGCGAAGACGCCGTGGCCTTTGGCGGGTCCGTGGGATGGACCGTGACTGGCTTGCGGGGGTACGTCGCAAGAGGCGGCGGGGGCGCTGTCCGCGGGGGTGGGAACGCCAGAGGCTTCGGAAGCCATTCAATCCCTCCGGGGTCCGCCCTCGAAAAACTCGCGCGAGGCCCCATATCGATCAAGCGGCGCGCGATACACCCAATCTTGTCGCCGTTCAATCTCGACCTTTGGCCCAGCCCTCGGCCGGGGGCGAGCCGCATACGATAGTTTCTGTTTCAACGCGCGCATTCCACCACTACGTTCCAGCCCAGAGATGTCCGACAGTCAGAAATTCCCCGTCGCGGCCCACGCCCTGGCCTATCTGGCGCACAAGAACGCCTTTTCGGCGGATCGCGCCGTGGCCAGCGCCGAGCTCGCGGCCTCCGTACCGACCAATCCGGTCGTCGTGCGGCGGGTGACGGCCATGCTGGGCAAGGCGGGCCTGATCGGCGCGCGAGCGGGCGCCAACGGCGGCGCGTGGCTGCTGAAACCGCCCGAGGACATCACCTTGGACATCGTCCTGCGGGCTGTGAACGGCTGCGCCCACCTGGGCGTGGCCCCGAAGGGCGTGAAGGGCTGTCCGGTGGGCGAACGCATCCCCGACGCCGTGCGCGGAGCGATGGTCGCCGCGGACACCGCCGTCGCCGACCGGCTTTCCCAGATTTCCGTGGCCGACCTGTTGAACGGCGCCGTCCCGACCGGAACGTCCTGCGCGGCCTGACTTCAATCTGACAACGCTGTCCTTTTGGATTGCCCGTCGGCCGGAGCCGATGTTAGCGTTCCCCGGGGAAAACTCGCGACCACACGCCAGAGCGTGGCGCGACATATTCGAGGGGGAAACCATGACACCGGCCCAATTGAGCGTGGCCTTTTTTCTGCAGATGTTCGTCATCATCGCCACGTGCCGCGCGGTCGGCTGGGCGGCGAAGAAGTATCTGGGCCAGCCCCAGGTCGTGGGCGAGATGATCGCCGGCGTAATCCTGGGCCCATCGCTGCTGGGCCTGCTGGCCCCCGACCTGCAGCACATGCTGTTCCCTAAGGAATCCAAGACCATCCTTTATGTCGGGGCCCAGCTGGGCGTCGGCCTCTACATGTTCCTGGTGGGGCTGGGCTTCCAGAGCGAGCATTTCAAGAGCAATGCCAAGAGCGCGGCGGCGGTCTCGCTTTCCGGCATGGCCGCGCCCTTCGTCCTGGCCGTGGTGATAGCGCCCTGGCTGCTGTCCCAAGGCCTCTTCGGCAAGGGCATCAACACGTTCCAGGCCATCCTGTTCATGGGCGCGGCGATCTCGATCACCGCCTTCCCGATGCTGGCGCGCATCATCTATGAGCGCGGCCTGACCAATACCCCGCTGGGTTCGCTGTCGCTCGCAGCCGGGGCCATCGACGACGCAGGGGCCTGGACGGTGCTGGCGATCGTGCTGGCCACGTTCGGCGGCGGCCCCATGCTGGCGGTCAAGGCCGTCGGCGGCGGCCTGGCCTTCGTGATCCTCATGCTGACCCTGGGCCCGAAGCTGTTGGCGCCGTTGGGGCGTTGGGCCGAACGCGACGGCAAGGTGTCTCCCACGCTGCTGGGCGTGGCGCTGATGCTGTTCATGCTCAGCGCCTTCGCCATGGACGCTATCGGCATTCACGCCGTGTTCGGCGGCTTCATCCTGGGCACGGTCATGCCTCGCGGCGTGCTGAGCCGGGAGATCAAGAAGCAGCTGGAGCCGTTCGCAGTGATCGTGCTGCTGCCGATGTTCTTCACCTTCTCAGGTCTGAACACCCAGCTGACCATGGTCAACAATATCGGCCTGGTCCTGAGCACCCTGGCCATCCTGGCCGCCTCGATCCTGGCCAAGGGCGGCGCCTGCTGGGCGGCGGCCCGCCTGACCGGTCAGGACAACGCCACGTCCCTGGGCATCGGGGCCCTGATGAATTCGCGGGGACTGATGGAGCTCATCATCATCAACATCGGCCTGCAGAAGGGGATCATCGGCCCCGCCCTGTTCTCGATGCTGGTGCTGATGGCGATCATCACCACGCTCATGGCCTCGCCCATGTTCGAACTGGTCTATGGCCGGAAGGCTCGCGAGCGTGGCGAGCTGGGCGCGCTGAACGAAGAGGTGGAGGAGGGCGATCTCGCCCCCGCCCCGGCGCGCTGACGAGCTCTCCGCGCGCTTGAAGGATCCCGCCAGGCCCCACGCCCGGCGGGATTTTTCTTGCCTATTCGGCCGCCGCCACGGCCAGGCGCGTCCGGCGGGCGTCGACCGCGGCCACCAACCAGATGGCGAAGCCGCCCAGGGCCAAGGCCATGCCGACATAGCCGGTCGAAGCCCAGCCATAGCCGGCGGCGATGGCTAGGCCGCCCAGCCAGGGCCCCAGGGCGTTGGCGAAATTGAAGGCCGAGTGGTTGAGCGCCGCGGCCAGGGTCTGGGCGTCGCCGGCCACGTCCATCAGCCGGGTCTGCAGCACCGCGCCCAGCCCGCCGCCGCAACCGATCAGGAACACCACCGGGATCAGGGTCCACAGGCTGTGGGTGGCCATCGGATAGAGGGCCAGCGCCCCCGCGCTCCACAACAGCACCCCGCCGATGGCCGGGATCTGGGCCCGGTCGGCGGCCCAGGCGCAGGCCAGGGTGCCCACGGTCATGCCCGCGCCGAACACCGCCAGCACGAACGGCAGGGCCGCAGGCGAGGCGTGGGTCACCTCCTGCATGGTGGAGGCCAGGTAGGTGTAGACGCAGAACATGCCGCCAAAACCGATCGCGCCGATAGCCAGGGTCAGCCATACGCGGCCGCGCCCCAGCGCGCCCAGCTCGCGCAGGGGGCTGGCGCCGGGGTGGGCGGCGTCCCGCGGGGCGAACAGGTAGACGCTGACCGCCGTCAGGGCGGCGATGACGGTCACGATCACGAAGCCCCAGCGCCAACCGATCCACTGGCCCACGGCGTTGGCCATCGGCACGCCGATAATGGTGGCCACCGTCAGGCCGATCATCACCATGGCCACCGATTGCGCCCGGCGCTCGGGCGGGGCGACGCTGGCGGCGACCAGGGCCGCGACGCCGAAATAGGCGCCGTGCGGCAAACCGCTGAGGAAGCGGAACAACAGCATGGCTTGGAAGTTGGGCGAGACGGCGCTGAGCAGGTTGCCGACCGCGAACACCACCATCAGCCCCACCAGGATCAGGCGACGTGGCAGGCGCGCAGCCGCAACGGCGATCACCGGCGCGCCCACGACGACGCCCAGCGCATAGGCGCTGATGGCGTGGCCTGCCGTGGGAGCATCCACCCCCAGGCTGCGGGCGAAATAGGGCAGCAGGCTCATCGAGGCGAACTCGGTCGTGCCGATCGCGAAGCCGCCCAGCGCCAGGGCCAGCAGCACCAGGCCGGGCGCGTGGCCGCGGGAGGCGGTCGCCGGTTCGGTGGATGAGCCCTGGGTCATGATGCCGCCTTGCTGAAGCACGCGCCGCGAGCCGCCACGCCGAAACGTCGCTGGGACGCGTCGGCGGCTAACGCTGCGGTGCAGGATTGGCGGCTAGATAGGCTTTAGACAACGTTGTCACAAGGCGAAGGAGCCAATCTCCCGCGGATTTCGCCGTTTGCTCGCTTCGTCTTCAACGCCGCTGAATCGGCTCGCAGAATAACTGCATCCAACTCAGTTACCGATCCTCTGGCGCGGCAGGAACCATCCATTACGTAATCGACACCGTTTCAGTTTCGGAACGGCCAGATTTCAAAACGCCTCGGAGGGCGCGTCATGACCAAGGTCGCCATCGTTTATCACTCGGGCTACGGCCACACCGCCGTCCTGGCCGAAAAGGTCGCCGAAGGCGTCCGCGACGCCGGCCAGACCCCCGTCCTGCTGAAGATCGAAAGCCCCGCCCAGGACTTCCAGCCGCTGATCGACCAGATCACCGAAGCCGACGCCGTGATCTTCGGCGCGCCGACCTACATGGGCGACGTCTCGGGCGTGTTCAAAGTCTTCGCCGACGCAACCGCCGGCGTCTTCTTCACCGGTGCCTGGAAGGACAAGCTGGCCGCCGGCTTCACCAACTCCCACAGCTTCGCGGGCGACAAGGGCCATGCCCTGGAGAGCCTGACGATCCTGGCCGCCCAGCACGGCATGAACTGGGTGAACCTTGGCCTGGCCCCTCCCGGAGTGACCGCCGCCGAACGCGGTCCCGACACCATCAACCGCGTGGGTTCGTTCATCGGCCTGGCCGCCCAGTCCGACAACGTCTCGGCCGAGATCAGCCCGCCCGCCGGCGACCGCGAGACCGCCCGCCTCCTGGGCGTACGCGTGGCCGAGGCCGCCGCCCGCTGGACCCGCGGCGCCCAGCCCGCGCTCAGCGAAGCGGCCTGATCCAGCCGCTTTTCCCAGCTCCGCCCCATGGCTGGGAAAGAGCCGCGACGCTCCCATCCCTCCGGAGCGTCGTTCCGGAGGGGGCGCGGCTTCCCGTGAGCGCCCCCTCCGCCCCGCTTTCATCCTCCACCTTGCGCCAAGTCGGCGCGCGTGTTGGTCTCCGGCGAAGTTTCGCTCTTCGTCCGGATCTTCCCTGATGGCTCGTCGCCTCGCCCTGATAACCGGCGCTTCCGCCGGCATCGGGGCCGCCTTCGCCCGCATCTACGCCAGCCACGGCTACGACGTGGCCCTGACCGCGCGCCGACTGGACCGCCTGGAGGCCCTGGCCGCCGAAATCCGCCTGCGCTTCGGCGTGGAGGCCTATCCGATCGCCGCCGACCTGGCCTTGGCCGACGGTGTCGACACGGTGCTGGCCGGGATCGAGGCCGAGGGCCGCGTGGTCGACGCCCTGGTCAACAATGCCGGCTACGGCCTGCCGGGCGCCTATTCCCAAACCCAATGGGCTGACCAGGCGGCCTTCCTCCAGGTGATGCTGGTGTCGGTCTGCGCCCTGACCCATCGCGTGCTGCCCGGCATGGTCGAGCGCGGCTACGGGCGCATCGTCAACGTCGCTTCGCTGGCGGGTCTGGTCCCCGGCGCGGCCGGCCACACCCTCTATGCGGCGACCAAGGGCTTCCTGGTGAAGTTTTCCCAGAGCCTGCATCTGGAGAACCTGGCCACGGGCGTGCACGTCAGCGCCCTCTGCCCCGGCTTCACCTATTCGGAGTTCCATGACGTCAACGGCACGCGCGCCCAGGTCAGCCAGTCCTTGCCTTCGTGGATGTGGCTGGGCGCGGATGAAGTGGCCGCCACCGGCTACGAGGCCGCCGAAGCCAACCGCCCCGTCTGCGTGCCCGGCTCGCCCAACAAGGCGATCGCAGCCCTGACCAAGCTGATCCCCGATGACTGGGCCCTGGCCCTGATGGCCCGGCAGGGCGGGCGGTTCCGGAAGGTCTGAGGCCTATTTCTTCTCGGCGTAGGGCGCCTTGGCGTCGGCGCGGATGATGCCCCTGGTCGCGTCGCCCACGCCGATCAGCACGAACTGCACCGCCAGGGCGCAGAGGATCAGGCCCAGTACACGAACCACGATGCTCATGCCGATTCGGCCCAGCACCTTGCTGATCAGGGGCGCGGCCCAGAAAGTGGCCACCAGCACGGCCGAGACCGCCAGGATCACGCCCACGCCTTCGGCCATGCCCGACAGGCCGAAGGCCTTGGCTTCGCTGGCGTAGATGATCACGGTCGAGATCGCGCCCGGCCCGATCAGCAAGGGCATGGCGAACGGCACGATCAAGCGCTCGAACCGCTGCTTGGCGTAGACCCGCGCCGACTGGCCTTCGATCCCCTCGGCCGCGTCGGCGAACATGGTGGTGAAGTCATCGCGCACCATGTCCAGGCCCAGGATGAACAGGATGATGCCGCCGGCGATGCGGAAGGCCGGCATGGAGATGCCGAAGAATTCCAGCAGCGACACGCCTGTGAAGAAGAAGAAGACAAGGAAGGCGGCGACGAACAGGCCGATATAGACAGCCACCATCCGGCGGCCGGCGGCGGCCGCGCCCAGGGTGGCGGCGGCGAACAGCGGCACGTTGCCGATCGGGTCGATCAGGGCGAACAGGGCCACGAAGAAGTTGACGGCGAGCTCAGCCTGGCTCATTCGGGGTGCTTAGCCTTCAATTCGCGCCGGATCCGCACTCTTTCTAGGGTGATGCGGGCGCGCGCGCCAACCCCAAGGGGACCCGCATGACCGCTAAGACCCTGGCCGATCCGCGCCTGATCCTGCCGCTCGACCTGCCCACCACGGCGGACGCCCGCGCGATGGTCGACACGCTGGGCGACGCCGTGTCGTTCTACAAGATCGGCCTTGAGCTGCTGGCCACCGACGGCATGGTTCTGGCCCGTCAGCTGAAAGCCGAGGGCAAGCAGATCTTCCTGGACTGGAAGCTGCACGACATCGGCGCGACCGTGGAGCGCTCGGCCCGCGTTCTGGCCGGCGCCGGCTGCGACCTGCTGACCGTCCACGCCGAACCGCAGGTAATGGCCGCCGCCGTCCGCGCCAAGCAAGGCTCGGACCTGAAGATCCTGGCCGTGACGGTGCTGACCAGCCTGACGGACGCCGACCTGGCGGAGATGGGCTACGCCTTCAACGCCCGCGACCTGGTGGCCCGCCGCATCCGCCAGGCGGTCGAGGCCGGGGTCGACGGCATCGTCTCATCCCCTCACGAAGCCGCCTTGGCGCGCGAGATCGCCGGTCCCGACTTCCTGGTGGTGACGCCGGGCGTGCGTCCCGCCTGGTCGGCCAAGAACGACCAGGCCCGCGCCGCCACCCCGGCCGACGCCTTGAAAGCGGGGGCCAGCCACCTGGTCTGCGGCCGGCCGATCACGGCGGCGGCCGATCCGCGCGAGGCGGCCCTGAAGGTGGTGGCGGAAATGGCCGGGGCGTAAGCGCTCCCCCCAATGGGGAAGAGCCCGCTAGAAGTCCACCGCCACGCCCTTGCGTTCCCAGTCCCCGAACCGGGTCGGTTCGGGGCCGTCGCGGCCGCCTTCCTCGGGCGGCAGGGCGGCGTCGTGTTCGGCGGCGCGGCGGGCGGCGGCTTCTTCCAGCGCACGGCGGGCGGCGGGGGTCAGCGGCTTGTCGGGGGCCGCGCCGGGGGGCAGATCGCTCTCGGACATGCGCGTCCTTTAGCAGCAAATCGTCCAAAAGGCTTGCGCTCGCCCTCGCCATTGGGCACGGCGGGCGGGTGACTCAGGAACTCAACGACGGCCTGCCCGCCCGGGAAGCCGCCCTCGCCCTCATCGACGCGGCCCTGTCGCGTCGCGGCGGCCTCGACGAAGCCGCCTCGACCAACGCTTTCCGCTACCTGGAACCGCGGGAGCGCGCCTTTGCGCGCGCCCTGGCCATGGCCGCCCTGCGCCATCTGGGGCCGATCGACCGCGCCCTGTCGGCCAAGCTCAGCAAGGAACCGCCGCCGCGCGTGCGCAACCTGCTGCGCCTGGGCGCCACCCAGGCCTTCTTCCTGGAGGTCCCCGCCTTCGCGGCCGTGGCCACCAGTGTCGAGCTGGCCGCCGCCAACAAGACCAGCCGCCCGTTCAAGGGCCTGGTCAACGCCGTGTTGCGCGGCCTGCTGCGCGACGGCCCGCCCGTCGCCGATCCCGAGACCCTGGCCCCGCCGTGGCTCTACGCCCGCTGGGTCGGCGCGTTCGGCGCGGAGACCGCCCAGGCCATCGCCGGCCAGATCGTGCGCGAACCCTCCACCGACCTGTCGCTCAAGCCCGACGCCGATTCGGCCGCCCTGGCCCAGGCGCTGGAAGGCGAGATTCTGGCCGGCGGCACGTTGCGCACTGCGCGCCGGGGCGACGTCTCGGCCTGGCCCGGCTTCGACGACGGAACCTGGTGGGTGCAGGACGCCGCCGCCGCCATCCCTGCTCGGCTGCTGGATGTGAGAGCCGGCGAGACTGCGCTCGACCTCTGCGCCGCGCCCGGCGGCAAGACCCTGCAGCTGGCCGCCGCCGGCGCGGCGACCGTCGCCGTCGACCGCTCGGCCGCCCGCCTCAAGCGCGTGGACGAGAACCTGGCCCGCCTGGGCCTGACCGCCGAGGTGGTCGCCGCCGACGCCGGCGCCTGGGAGGATACGCGCCAGTTCGACGCCGTGCTGCTGGACGCCCCGTGCTCGGCCACCGGCACCTTCCGCCGCCATCCCGACGTGCTGTGGGCCGCCCGCCCCGGCGACGTGGCCAGTCTGGCGGCCGTCCAGGCCCGCCTGCTGGACAGCGCCGCCGACCGGCTCAAGCCCGGCGGCCGCCTGGTCTACTGCGTCTGCTCGCTGGAACCGGAGGAGGGCGAAGCCCAGGTCGAGGCCTTCCTGGCCCGCCGGCCCGACATGGCCCTGTCGCCGATCGAGGCCGAGGAGGGCGGCGCTCCGGCCGCCAGCCTGACCTCGCGCGGGACCTTGCGCCTCCTGCCGCACCAGCGTGAGGGCGGCCAGGACGGCTTCTTCGCGGCCCGCTTCGTGCGCCGGTAGAGGTCCCGCCGAACGACTTCGCCGGTCACGAATTCATACGGAAGCCCGGCAGATCCACGGCGCTCGCTTGTAGCGCGAGCCTTAGCCCGCTAAGCCAGGGAACCATGACCACGCCGCTGATCGCTCCGTCCATCCTCGCCTCCGACTTCGCCAAGCTGGGCGAGGAAGTCGCCGCCATCGAGGCGGCCGGTGCCGACTGGGTGCACGTCGACGTGATGGACGGCCATTTCGTGCCCAACATCACCCTGGGGCCGGACATCGTCAAAGCCATCCGGCCGCACGCCAAGATCCCCTTCGACGTGCACCTGATGATCAGCCCGGCCGATCCGTACCTGGAGGCCTTCCGCGCCGCCGGCGCCGACCTGATCAGCATCCACCCGGAAGCCGGCCCTCACCTGCACCGCTCGCTCAAGCGCATCCGCGAGCTGGGGGCCAAGGCGGGCGTGGTGTTCAACCCCTCGACGGGCATCGACCACGTGGAGTGGATCCTCGAAGACGTGGACCTGCTGCTGGTGATGTCGGTGAACCCCGGCTTCGGCGGCCAGAGCTTCATTCCCGGTCAGCTGCGCAAGGTCGAAGCCCTGCGCAAGCTCGTCGACAAGGCCGGTCTCGACATCATCATCGAGGTGGACGGCGGCGTCACCCCGGTGACCGCGCCCCAATGCGTGGCGGCCGGCGCCACGGCCCTGGTGGCCGGCTCGGCGGTGTTCAAGGGCGGCCCCTCCGCCTACGCCGACAACATCCGCGCCCTGAAGGGCGGCTGATTTCAACGCATGGACGGCGCCCCCCCGACAGGTACCGCCCGTAAGTTCCCCGCCCTCGCCGGCGGTCGCGCCGAGCGTGGCCGCGCCGCGCCCAAGGGCGTCTTCCTCCGCGCCCTCGGCGCGGCGGCCATCGCCAATGTCGAGCGCGAGTGGTTCGGCTCGCCGCCGCATCGCGCGCTGCTGGCCAGGCCCCGGCCCGTGGGCCTGGCCGCCCATCCTCACGACCCCCGCCCACTGGACCCCGAACGCGGCCGCCACCTGCTCGACGGGGTGATGACCCTGGACGGCGGCACGATCCGCCTGGGCGAGACGGGCGACCCGTTCGACCAGCCCAGCCCCAGCCGGCAGTTCGCCACGGCCCTGCACGGCTTCGACTGGCTGCCCCACCTGCTGGCGGCCGGACGAGGCGCGCCGCGCCTTGCCCTGCGGCTGCTGCAGGACTGGCGGCGGGTGTTCGGCAAATGGAACGCCTTCTCGTGGAGCGGCGAGCGCCTGGAGCGCCGGACCTTCCACTTGGCCTGCGCCGCCCGCGCCCTGGCCCCTGAGGCTTCCGACGCCGAGATCGCCGCCATGGCCCTGGACATCGCCCGGGGCGCGCGCCAGTTGCTGAAAGCTTCCGACGCTCCCGAAAGACGACTGGAGCGGGCCGTGGTCGCGGCCATCGCCGGCTGCGCCCTGACCGGCAAGGCGGGCGACCGGCTGATCGCCCGGGGCATGAAGCGGGTGGCCGAGGAGATCGACGCCATCGTCCTGCCTGACGGCGGCCACGCCACCCGATCGCCCGAGGCGGGACTAGAGCTCCTGTTCGATCTGCTGACCCTGGACGACGCCCTGGGTCAACGCGGGCGGGGCTCGCCCGAGGCCCTGGCCCGCGCCATCGATCGCCTGAGCTCCTCGGTGCGGTTCTTCGCCCTGGCCGACGGCCACCTGGCGGCCTTCCAGGGCGGGGAGGCGATCGAGCCCCGCCGCATCGCCGCCGCCCTGGCCCACGACGACCACGGCCCGCGCCCGCCGCAGGGCGCGCCCCACGTCGGCTACCAGAAGATGCAGGGCGCCAGCATCCAGGTGATGGCGGACGCCGGCCCGCCGGCTGTCGGCGTGCTCAGCGTGGCGGCCTGCGCCCAGCCGGCCGCCGTCGAGATCATCTGCGGCAAGGATCGCCTGATCACCAGCTGTGGCTGGAGCCCGGAAGCGGCCGGAGCCAACGCCTTCCGCCTGTCGGACGCGGCCTCGACCGTGTCGGTGGGCGACGGCTCGGCAGGGCGTCCGCTATCAGGGTGGCGCGCCGCGGCCCTGGGCCCCTGGCTGGTCGACGGCGCGACCCAGGTCGAGGTCAAGCGCCACGACGCCGACACGGGCGTGTGGCTGGACCTCAGCCACGACGGCTGGCGTCGCGTCGGCCTGACCCACGCCCGCCGCCTGTATCTCGACCTCAAGGCCGACGAACTGCGCGGCGAAGACAGCCTGATCCCGATGGCCGCGGCCCGCACCGACGGCCCGCGCCGCTACCTGCCGTTCCTGGTGACCTTCCACCTGCACCCCGACGCCCGCGCCTCCCTGGCCCGCGACGGCAAGAGCGTGCTCATCAAGGGTCCCTCGAACGTGGGCTGGTGGCTGCGCAACGACGCCACCGACGTGGCCATCACGCCTTCGGCCCATTTCGAGCACGGTCACATCCGCCGCGCCGGCGCCATCGTGCTCCGCAGCCAGGTGCGGCCTGAGAAGGGCGCGAAGATCCGCTGGAAACTGGCCCGCGCCGCCGACCATTGACGGCCAGATGCCAGAGGCCTGAACGCTTCGCGGGCGCCCCACGTGGAAACGACCGTCATCCGAAAGCGAACGCCGATCAGGTCGCGCTGACACAGATCGGTGATTGCCCGGCGAATCCCAGGCCTCTAGTTTCCGGTCCCATGCATAGCCGCGCCGGACAGCCCGCCCGCCCCGAGGACCTGATCGACCTGGAGTCGCTGACGGGGTCCTATTTCGAGCTTCATCCGAACCCCGACGATCCCAACCAGAAGGTCATGTTCGGCACATCGGGACACCGCGGTTCCAGCTTCGACGGGGCCTTCAACGAGGACCACATCCTGGCCATCAGCCAGGCGATCGCCGAGCACCGCGCCGCCCAGGGCGTGACCGGCCCCCTGCTGCTCGGCCGCGACACCCACGGCCTGTCCGAGCCGGCCTGGCGCACGGCGCTGGAGGTGCTGGTCGGCAACGGCGTGGAGGTGCTGGTCGATTCGCGCGACGGCTTCACCCCGACCCCGGCGGTCTCGCTGGCCATCCTGGCGCTGAACAAGGCCAGACCCGGAAGCGCCGACGGCGTCCTGATCACCCCTTCGCACAATCCGCCCCGGGACGGCGGCTTCAAGTACAACCCCGTCAGCGGCGGGCCTGCCGGGTCGGAAGACACCTCGCCCATCGCCGCCCGGGCCAACGAACTGCTCAGGACCGGCCTGCGCGACGTTCGCCGCGTGCCGTTCGAGCGCGCTCGCGCCCAGGCCGGGACCTACGACTTCATGGGCCGCTACATCGACGCACTGCCGTCGATCCTGGACCTGGACGCCGTGCGCGAGGCGGGCGTGACCATCGGCGCCGATCCCCTGGGCGGCGCGGCCGTCGCCTACTGGGGCGAGATCGCCGAGCGCCATCGCCTGAGACTGACCGTGGTCAACGACAAGGTCGATCCGCGCTGGGCCTTCATGCCGCTCGACACCGACGGCAAGATCCGCATGGACTGCTCCTCGCCCAGCGCCATGGCCAACCTGATCGGCATGATGGGCGGCTCGGGCTTCGACGTGGCCATCGGCAACGACGCCGACGCCGATCGTCACGGCATCGTCACGCCCGACGGGGGGCTGATGAATCCCAACCACTATCTGGCGGTCGCCATCTCCTACCTGTTCTCCAAGCGCGGCCAGTGGGGCGCAAACGTGGGCGTGGGCAAGACCCTGGTGTCGTCTTCGATGATCGATCGGGTCGTGGCGGGCCTTGGCCGCACGCTGGTCGAGGTGCCGGTGGGCTTCAAGCACTTCGTGCCCGGCCTCCTGAGCGGCGAGATCGGCTTCGGCGGCGAGGAATCGGCCGGGGCCTCGTTCCTGCGCAAGGACGGCTCGACCTGGACCACGGACAAGGACGGCCTCCTGCTGGGCCTGCTGGCCGCCGAGATCAAGGCGGTGACAGGCCAGAGCCCCAGCGAGATCTACGCCGGCCTGACCGAGCGATACGGCGCGCCCGCCTACGCCCGCAGCGACGCCCCCGCCACCCGCGAGGAAAAGGCGCGCCTCTCCAAGCTGTCGCGCCAGGACGTCGTGGCCTCCGAACTGGCCGGCGAGCCGATAACCCAGATCCTGACCGAGGCTCCGGGCAACGGCGAGCCGATCGGCGGACTGAAGGTGGCCACCGAGAACGCCTGGTTCGCGGCGCGTCCCTCGGGCACCGAGGACGTCTACAAGATCTATGCCGAGTCCTTCCTCGGCCCCGATCACCTGCGCCAGGTGCAGGACGAGGCCCGGGCGCTAGTGGCCAAGGCGCTGGCGGGTTAGGTGTTCGCGCCGGTGGGGTTGGCCACTTCGGGCGGATAGGTCCCCCAGCCCTCGACCACCAATCCGCCGTCGAGCTTCAGGACTTCGCTGACCCGCACGCCCTTCTGGTTGACGTAGGCGATCACCAGCATGTCGACGCCGACGAACAGTTCGGTGAGCGTGAACCGCAGGTCGGGGATTCGCGACAGGCCCAGGGTCCAGTAGGCCCGGATCGCCGCCTTGCCCACCAGGCGTCCGCCCGTCTCGGGCATCACCTGGGCGGCGAACGGCGAGGCGAAGACGGCGTCCTCGTGGAAATGCCGCAGCACCCCCTCCACGTCATGGGCGTTCCAGGCCGCCAGCCAGTCGGCGGCGAAAGCGTTCGGGTCGAGGGTCATGGCCTGCTCCGGATCGGGAACCGGAGATTGGCTCAAGCCGCCGCCCGCGCAAGCCGCCGGCAATTGACTCCCCCGCCGACCCGCCTATTTTCCGCGCCGTCCGCGTGACTGGCGCTAGTGATGGGCAACCATCGGGGAGCGCGGACCTCATACAGCCGCGCGCCTGGGCTCCCATTTCGTCGTCCCATCAGACCGCCAGAGGAGTCCGCCGTGCCCGCCGCCCCCGACTATCCGTCCGCCCCCGATCTCGTCGCCCCCAAGCGCGCCCTGCTGTCGGTCTCCGACAAGACCGGCCTGGTCGAGGCGGCCAAGGTCCTGCACGGAGCGGGCGTGGAACTGGTCTCGACGGGCGGCACCAAGGCGGCGATCGCCACGGCCGGCCTGCCGGTCAAGGACGTGTCGGACCTGACGGGCTTCCCCGAGATGATGGACGGCCGGGTCAAGACCCTGCACCCCATCGTCCACGGCGGCCTTCTGGGCGTGCGCGACGCGCCGGAGCACGCCAAGGCCATGGCCGACCACGGCATCGGCGGCATCGATATCCTGTACGTGAACCTCTATCCGTTCGAGGCCACGGTCGCGAAGGGCGGCTCCTACGAGGAGTGCGTCGAGAACATCGACATCGGCGGCCCGGCGATGATCCGCTCGGCGGCCAAGAACCACGGCTACGTCGCCGTCTGCACCGATCCGTCAGACCTGGCCGAGGTGCTGGAGGCCCTGAAGGCCGGCGGGACCACGCTGGCCCTGCGCAAGACCCTGGCGGCTCGCGCCTACGCCCGCACGGCCGCCTACGACGCGGCCATCAGCGGCTGGTTCGCCCAGCAGCTGGGCCAGGACTTCCCGGCCCGCAAGGCCATCGCCGGCGAGCTGCGCCAGACCATGCGCTACGGCGAGAACCCGCACCAGAAGGCGGCCTTCTACACCTTCCCCAATCCGCGCCCGGGCGTGGCCACCGCCACCCAGTTGCAGGGCAAGGAACTGAGCTACAACAACATCAACGACACCGACGCGGCGTTCGAGCTGATCGCCGAGTTCGATCCGGCCCAGGGTCCGGCGGTGGCGATCATCAAGCACGCCAATCCCTGCGGCGTGGCCGTGGGCGCCACCCAGCGCGAGGCCTATGAGCGAGCCCTGGCCTGCGACCCCACCAGCGCCTTCGGCGGCATCGTGGCGGTGAACTCGCGCCTGACCCGCGAGGCGGCCGAGGCCATGGTCGAGATCTTCACCGAGGTGGTGATCGCCCCCGAAGCCGACGACGACGCCGTGGCCGTGTTCGCGGCCAAGAAGAACCTGCGCCTGCTGGTCACCGGCGGCCTGCCCGATCCGCTGTCGACCGGCGACACGTTCAAGAGCGTGGCTGGCGGCTTCCTCGTGCAATCGCGCGACGACGCCCGCATCAAGGCTTCGGACCTGAAGATCGTCACCCAGCGCCAGCCAACCGACGAGGAGGTGCGCGACATGTTGTTCGCCTTCACCGTGGGCAAGCACGTGAAGTCCAACGCGATCGTCTACGCCCGCGCGGGCCAGACCCTGGGCGTCGGCGCCGGCCAGATGAACCGCAAGGACAGCGCCCGCATCGCGGCGCTTCGCGCCGCCGATTTCGGTCTCGATCTCCGTGGGTGCGCCTGCGCTTCGGAAGCCTTCTTCCCGTTCGCCGACGGCCTCATCCAGGCGGCGGAGGCCGGCGCCACGGCCATCATCCAGCCGGGCGGCTCCATGCGCGACCCCGAGGTGATCGAGGCGGCCGACAAGCTGGGCCTCACCATGGCCTTCACCGGCGTGCGCGTGTTCCGCCACTAGGGAGCCTCGCATGCCCGCCGCTGGCCTCAAGGCCCTGGACTGGGGCGCCGAAGTCGCCAAGGCCTCGAAGGTGTTCAAGCCTTGGGGGCCGGGCCCCTTTCCGGTAGCGCTGATCCTGCATGGCTGCGGCGGCAAGACCCCGTTCCTGGAGGACTACGCCCGGGTCGCCGTCGAGTCGGGTTGGGCGGCCGTGGTGGTCGACTCCTTCGCTCCGCGGGGCATCTCTCCGCTGGCCGCCAAGCTCTTGGTCTGCACCGGCGCGCGCCTGCACGGCCTGCGCCGGTCGGGCGACATCTTCGCGATGATCGAATGGCTGCGCACCCAGGACTGGGCCGACGCCGGGCGGGTGCTCCTGGCCGGCTGGAGCCATGGAGGCTGGGCGATCATGGACGGCTACGCCATCGGGACCAACGCCGCCCGCGCCACAGGTGTCGCCGACGCCGACCCCGCCGCCCTGCGCGCGGCGGTCAAGGGCGCGTTCCTGGTCTATCCGTTCGCCTACTTCCCCTCCCTGACCAGCAATCGGGGCTGGGGACAGAACGCCCCGCCGGTGTTCGCCGTGCTGGGCGGCAAGGATCAGGTGGTGGGCTGGAAGCATCCCCAAAGGGCGCTGGACCGGCTGGTCGCCGACGGGGTGGCGGTCGAGACCGTGTTCCACGCCGACGCCACCCACGCCTTCGACGACGATCACGCCAACGATCCGCGCGCCCGCTACCGGCCCGACCTGTTCGCGCGGGTGAAGGCCGACCTGGCCTCGGCTCTCGAGAGGGCCGCCAGGGCCTAGCACGCGGACTCGGCTGGGTTGCGGCGGTGCTCGAGCCCTCGCTCCTCGTCATCTCGGAAGCCTCGCAGGGCTGTTCGGGCCCCAGGGCCGCCGCATCGCATGCCCCTGGTCCCGACTCTGCGATCCGCTACGCGGCCAAGGCGGTCTCGGTCACCGGCTGGCGGCGCAAGGGCATCGGGCCGCGATAGGCTAGCCGCCACAGCCACTCCAGCGGCCCCATGGTGAAGCGCGCCATCCACCAGTGCGACCACAGGATCTGCAGGGTCCAGATCGCCACCACGATCCCGGCCAGGGCCGGGCGATCCAGCTTGCCATAGAGGCCCGGCCCGCGTCCTCCGTAGGCGATGGCGGTCATCAGGATCGACTGGGTCAGGTAGTTGGTGAAGGCCATCTGTCCCACCGGCGCCAGAACGGCGGGAATGGCCCGCCAGACCCTGGCTCGCGCCGCCATCACCATCAGGCCGGCATAGCCCAGGCTGACCACCGGCGCAGTGGCGCTCTGCAGCCAGCGCGCCAGGTTGCGCACGGGATGAGCATGGTCGGGCAGGATCACGTACAGCGCTTCGGCCATGGCCACCACGGCCAGCGCGCCCAGGCCCGCCCCGATCAGGCCGCGATAGACACCGTCCGACGCCTTGCCGGTCAGGACGCCCAGCTTGTAGAGCCCCATGCCCATCAGCATCAGCGACAGCACCAGCAAGGGCCACGAAGGCGGCCAGGTGGTGAAGCTGCCCCGGACGAAATCGGCGTAGTCATGGGCGTTCTGGGTCAGGGACTGCATGAAGCTTCCGCCGTACTGAGCAGCGGCGGCCTGGTTCTCGGCCATGAACCTGGCCATGACCTGGGGCGGCGGCCCCGCCATGCCCTTGCCGGCCCCCTGCAGGATTTTGAAGGCGGTCCAGGCCGAAAGGGCCACGTGCAGGCCGATGCCCGCCTGCAGCAGCCGCTTGGGCGACCAGCTCCGGGCCCACATCGCCACCAGCCCCACGATCGCATAGGTGTGCAGCACGTCGCCCTGCCAGATGACGAAGCCGTGGAATAGGCCGATGGCCAGCATGCTGACCAGACGCAGGATCAGGATCCGCGTGCGGTCGCGATCGTCGCCCTCGCCGCCGACCAGCAGCATCGACACCCCGAACAGCATCGAGAACATCGTGTAGAACTTCTGCTGGAAGAACATCTGGGTCGTCAGCCAGACCGCCGACGAAGCCGGGTCATGGCCCAGCGGCCATAACGTCAGGCTCATGGCCACGCCCTCCGGCGCGAAGGCGATCGGGATGTTGCAGAGGAAGATGCCCAGCACGGCCAAGCCGCGCAGCGAATCCAGCAGAACGATGCGGTCTTTGGCCATGACGCTTCTCCCCGACACAGAAGCCGATCCTGCGTCGTGTCGCGCCGACGCACAACCCAGGGTCAGCTCGCGTCGGGTCCTTTGCGCGGCACGCCAAGCAGGACCAGGGCCCCGGCGACCATGAAGACGGCCGAGACCGCCACCGCCACGCGCTGGTCGCCGACCAGCCGGGTGCCGATGGCCACGCCCAGCGGGGCCAGGAAGGCCGTGGCCTTGCCTGACAGGGCGTAGAGGCCGAACCAGCGACCGCTCTCGCCGGCCGGAGCCAGTTCGGCCATCCAGGCCCGCAGACTGGCCTGGACCGGCCCGAAGGTCAGGCCCACGAACAGGGCGAAGCCCAGGAACATCCGTTCGGGCAGGCTGGCGTAGAGAGCCTGCCCGGCGACGGGCGGCGCGACCGGCAGCACGAAGAACAGCGTGTCGCGCCCCACGCAGCCCACGCCCAGGGCGCCGAACAGCACCACGGCCGCGGCGATCAGCACCGTCTTCTTCGAGCCGATCTTCTGGTCGACCAGGCCGCCGACGAAGGCGCCGATCCCGGCTGCGACCGACAGGGTGATGGCGTAGACGCCCAGCTGGGTCGTGGTCCAGCCGAACAGGCCCGCCGCCAGCACGCCGCCGAACGCGATGAAGCTGGAAATGCCGTCGCCGATCAGCATCCGCCCGATCAGGAAGCGCGCCATCCAGGGTCGCTGGGGCAGCGAGCGGATCGTGGCCCACAGTTCGGCGAGAGGCTTTTTGTCGCCGATCGCCGGCGGCTGAGGCGCGGTCAGCACCAGGGGCCAGGCGAACAGCAGGAACCAGATCGCCACCAGCGGACCCACCATGCGGTCGGGCTCGTGCGTGGCCTTGGACAGGCCCAGCAGGGGAACCTCGGGAAGCGAGAAACCCAGCAGCACCACGAACAACGAGATCAGCGCCCCGACATAGGCCAGGGCCCAGGCCGAACCCGACAGACGTCCCACCTGGCCGGGTTTGGCCACCAGGGGCAGCAGGGCGTTCGTCACCGACGACGACAGCTCGGCCGCCACGCCCGCCACGACCAGACAGGCCAGGATCGGCAGGATGCGGCCCTCGGCGCCGGGAGTGGCGAACCAAAGGGCCGCGCTGGCCAGGACGAACGGGACGGCCAGGCCCGCCAGCCAGGCGCGCGGATTGCGTCGGGCGTCGACGGCCGCGCCCACCATCGGGCTGAAGATGGCGATCAGCAGACCCGAAACCGTGCCGGCGTAGCCCAGCAGGGTCTGGCCGCGCGCCGCGTCGCCGACGAAGCCGGCGGCGAAATAGGGCGTGAAGATGAAGGTGGCGATCAGCGCCCAATAGGGCTGCTGCGCCCACTCATAGAGCGCCCAAGCCGCTCGCTGGCGATCGCCTCGATCCATGAACACGCCCCCATCCACTGGAGACGCTTATACACGGATCGGGGACGCGCGCGTGCGCGCCCCCTTTTTCGCGATCAGCCGTTGGCCAGACCGCGGAGTGCGGCGTTGGCGATGGTCAGCTTGGCGAAGGTCCAGCCGCCGCCGGCTTGCTCGACGTCCTCGACCGTGCGCTTGGCGGCGCGGACCGTGTCGGCGCGCAGAGCGGTCCACGAGGCGACCGCGGCCTTGGCCGAGACCTCGTCGTCGCCCGCCTGGGCGTTGGCGGCGAACTTCAGCACCGTCTGGGTGATGGCGGTCTGCTCGGCCAGCATGTCCTCGATCAGGCGACGCACGGCCAGGCGCTCGAAGGCGTCGCCGCCGACGAACGAGCCCGCCGCCGAACGCAGCCGGTCGAAGCCCAGGGCCGCGCCCACCTGGTGGTAGAGGCGCGCGACGTTCTCGACCGACCAGCTGGAGGCGTTGCCCAGGTCGACCAGGTCGGCCGCCGTGGTCACCGGCTGCAGGGCGGCCACGGCCAGGGCCAGGGCTTCCAGCGCGCCGTCGGCGACATAGGCCTTGGCCCGCTTGGCCACGGCCTTCTGCTCGAACGGCGACAGGATCTCCACGCCCAGGGCCGACAGCGACTTCACAGACGGACCGTAGGCGTCGACCAGTTGCTTGACCGTCGACTTGTCCTTGAACGCCCGGCGGGCCAGCCAGAAGGTCAGGCTGCGCAGGGCGTAGGCCAGGGCCTTGTAGAGGGCCAGCTGGCCGCCGGCGGAGGCCTTGCCGTCCAGGGCCGAGACCTGGTCCCACAGGGCGTCGACGCCCAGGATTTCCCGTGCGGCGGCGAAGGCCACCACCAGGGCGCCGGTGTCGCAGCCCGCCGCCGCCTTGAGGCGGCTGGGGAAGGTCGGACCGCACATGTTGATCATCTGGTTGTCGATGACCGTGGCGATGATCTCGCGCTTGAGGCGGTGGCGCTGCATCTCGCCGGCGTACTTGGCCATGGCGGGCGGGAAGTAGCCTTTCAGGGTCGCTTCGAACCAGGGATCGTCCGGCGCCGTGGAGGCGACGATGTCGTCGAACAGGTCGATCTTGCCGTAGGCCAGCAGCACGGCCAGTTCCGGCCGGGTCAGGGCCTTTCCGGCCTGGACGCGCTCGCTCAGGGCCGCGGCCTCGGGCAGGCCCTCGACCTTGCGGTCCAGGCGTCCCTTGGCTTCAAGTTCCGCCATGAACCGGGCGTGCGAATCCGCCTCGGAAAGCGCGTCGCTCTCCATCAGCGACAAGGCCAGGGTCTGATCGTAGTTATCGGCCAGGACGTGCTGGGCCACGTCGTCGGTCATGGTCGGCAGCAGGGCGTTGCGCGCCTCGCGGGTCATCTCGCCCGACCGCTCGAGAATACCGGTCAGGATCTTGATGTTGACCTCGTGGTCGGAGCTGTCGACCCCGGCCGAATTGTCGATGGCGTCGGTGTTGATGTGGCCGCCGGCCCCTCCGGCGCCAACTTGAGCGAATTCGATTCGGCCCGCCTGGGTGGCGCCGAGGTTGGCGCCCTCGCCCACCACCTTGACCCGCAGGTCCGCGCCGTTGACGCGGATGGCGTCGTTGGCCTTGTCGCCCGCGTCGGCCTGGCTTTCCCACCGAGCCTTCACATAGTTGCCGATGCCGCCGAAGTAGAGCAGCTCGGCCCGGGCCTTGAGGATCGCCGTCAGCAGCTCGTTGGGCGTGACGCTCTCGGCCTTCAGGTCCAGCATGGCCCGCACCTCGGGCGACAGCGGGATCTGCTTGAGCGTGCGCGGGAAGACGCCGCCGCCCTTGGAGATCAGGGCCTTGTCATAGTCATCCCACGACGAGCGCGGCAGCTTGAACATGCGCGAACGCTCTTCCCACGACCTGGCCGGATCCGGATCGGGATCGAGGAAGATGTGCCGGTGGTCGAAGGCGGCCAGCAGTCTGGTCTGCTTGGACAGCAGCATGCCGTTGCCGAACACGTCGCCCGACATGTCGCCCACGCCCACCACGGTGAACGGCTCGGACTGGATATCCTTGCCCAGCTCGCGGAAATGGCGCTTGACCGCTTCCCAGGCGCCGCGGGCGGTGATGCCCATCACCTTGTGGTCGTAGCCGACCGAGCCGCCGGAAGCGAAAGCGTCGCCCAGCCAGAAGCCGTAGGATTCGGCCACGCCGTTGGCGATGTCGGAGAAGGTGGCCGTGCCCTTGTCGGCGGCGACGACCAGGTAGGGGTCCTCGCCGTCATGGGCGACCACGGCCGGCGGCGGCACGATCCGGTTGTCGGCGTCGATGTTGTCGGTGATGTCCAGCAGGCCCGACAGGAAGGTCTTGTAGGCGCGGATCGCCTCAGCCTGGATGGCGTCGCGATCGCCGCCGCGCGGCAGCTGCTTGGGATAAAAGCCGCCCTTCGAGCCGACCGGCACGATGACGGCGTTCTTGACCTGCTGGGCCTTCACCAGGCCCAGCACCTCGGTCCGAAAGTCGTCGCGACGGTCCGACCAGCGCAGGCCGCCGCGCGCGACGGGGCCGAAGCGCAGGTGCACGCCCTCGACGTGCGGGGCCGAGACGTAGATCTCGCGGTAGGGTTTGGGCGCGGGCAGGTCGTCCAGCTCGCGCGAGGCGATCTTGTAGCTGATGTAGGGCTTGGGCTCGCCGTCGGGGCCCGTCTGGTAGAAGTTGGTCCGCTGGATCGCCCCCACCAAGGCGGCGATGCGGCGCAGGACGCGGTCGGCGTCCAGGCTCTCGACCGCCTGCAGGGCCTCGACGATACGGGCCTCGACGGCCTTGGCCTGCTCGGCGCGGGCCGAAAGGTCGGCGCGGACGGCCGGGTCGAACTTGATTTTGAACAGGTCCAGGATCAGGCGGGTGACGCCCGGATTGTCGGACAGGGCCTGCTCCTGCACCCCCTGGCTGGGGTCCAGGCCGGTCTGCTGGCGATAGCGGGCCAGCGCCCGGACCAGGGCGGCCTCGCGCCAGCCCACGCCCAGCTCTAGCACCAGGCGGTTGAAGCCGTCGCTCTCGGCGCGGCCGGACCAGATCGCCACGAAGGCGGCTTCGAAGGCCAGCTTCACGTCGTCGAACGTCAGATGCTCGCCGCGCTCGTCGCGCAGGGTGAACTCGTGGACCCAGACCTTGGAGATTCCCTTGGGCGAGACCTTGAAGCCGTCTTCGATCAGAGCCTTGAGGCCCATATGCTCGAGGATGGGCAGCACATCGGCCAGGGGCGCGGCGGCGCCGGGACGATAGAGCTTGAAGCGGAAGGTCAGGGCGTCGTCGCCGGCCCGGCGGAAAGCGCGCACGCGCACCGGCTCGCCGTCGGCCAGATCGTCGATCACGGCGATGTCGGCCAGGGCCTCGGCGGCGTCGTACTGGTCGCGATACCCGGGCGGGAAGGCGCCGGCGTAACGGGCCAGGGTCTCGGCCACCCGACCGGGCGCGCCGCCGTCGCGGACGGCCGCCTCGAACCGGTCGTCCCAGGTGCGGGCCGTCTCGGCGACGGCGACCTCGAGCGCGGCGAGGTCCGGCTCGCCATGGCGGCCGGGGGTCACGCCGATCACGTAGTGCACGCGGGCGAGGGGCGCGTCAGAGAAACTGGGATAGTAGGCCGAGACGCGGCCCTCATAGGCCTTGGCCAGCAGGTCGCCGGCCCGCTCGCGCACGCCGCTGTCGTAGCGCTCGCGCGGCACGAACATCAGCACCGAGATGAAGCGGTCGAACGGGTCGCGACGGGCGAACAGGCGCACGCGGGGACGGTCGTAGAGGTGCAGCACCCCCATGGCCATCGCCAGCAACTCCTCCTCCGGGATCTGGAACAGCTCGTCGCGCGGCCAGGTCTCCAGGATGTTGCGCAGACGCTTGCCGCTGTGGCTGTCGGGGTCCTTGCCGGCCTCGCGGAGGACGTGCTCGACCTTGCGGCGGATCACCGGCACCTCGTGGGCCGGGGTCTCGTAGGCCTCGGCGGTGAACAGGCCCACGAAGCGGACTTCGCCCGAGGGCTTGCCGTCAGGGCCGTACCGGCGCACCCCGACATAGTCCATGTAGCCGCGGCGGTGGACCTTGGAGCGCAGGTTCGACTTGGCCACCACCAGGGGCGCGCCCAGCAGCAGGTGGTCGCGGACCTGGGGCGACAGGATCGCCGGCTCGCTTTCCCGCCGCAGCACGGTCTTGGTCTGGTCGCGCAGGACGCCAAGGCTGCCTTCGGGCTGGTACAGCGGCTCCTCGGCCGCGTAGCCGCCGTCGCTGGTGCGGGGATAGTCGTAGACCCGCGCGCCGAGGAAGACGAAGCGGTCGCCCTCCAGCCAGTTCAGGAACGCCAGGCCTTCGGCCCGTTCGGCTTCCGAGATCGGTGCGGGCGAGCCGGCCAGTTCCTCGATCGTGCGGCGGATCAGACCCTTCATGGCGTCGAAGTCGTCGACCGCCAGGTGGACGTCGGCCAGGGCCTCGCGCACGGCCTCGATCAGGGCGGCCTCCCGATCCTCGCCGACGGGAGCCAGGTAGACCTGGATCATCGAGCGGCGACCGGCGGGGGTGTCCACCACGGGGTGGAACATGGCGCGGACTGAGAAGCCCTGCTCGGCGATCGCGCCCATGATGCTGTCGACCAGGAAGGGGCGGTCGGGCTGGACGATCTCCAGCAGGTCGCTCTTCAGGTCGGTTCCATCGGCGCGGCGGGCGCGGCGCACGCGCACGGCCAGCGGGCCGACGGCGTCCTGGCCATAGGTCCAGAAGTCCACAAGGGCATGGGCGACGTCGGCGGGGTCGAGGCCGGGCAGTTCCTCGGCGGACCAGTCTTCCTGAACCGCGGCGACGAACTGGGCGGGGGATCCGGTCAGCGCCTCCTGACCCAGCGCCGCTCTGAAGGCGTCAACGACTCCTTCCGGTTGAGCTTTCGTCGCCTTGGGGTCAAGTTTTCCACCGACCATCGTATTTCCTCGCGAATTTTTGGCGACAAACTAGCCCTTCCCGCCTCGGTTTCAACCGCTGCGGGGAAACTAAACAAGATTTTGCCGAACATTCGTAAGAGGTCGAATTTCATGCCCGCAGGCCGGACACGGAAGCGCCGCCGGTTGGGGGGAAACCGGCGGCGCGAGCCCGCCTTGGGGGGAGGGCGGGCGGGTTCCGCGTCGGACACACCGAAAGCCGGTCTGTGTCCTGCGGTGTCGGCGGAGGGGGGCTGCCGACAAGACCTAGATAGGAAGCCCGCCACGGATGTTAAGTCCCCCCTGTCGAACTCTGTCGCGGGCCCGGTCGACGAGGCTTCTTCGCGCCGGCGGGCGGAACCTCCAGCGAGCGGCCGTTGGGATCGCCGTCCTCGGACAGCAGAATGGCGATCCAGCGCGTGCCTTCGAACTGGGCCAGGATCAGCATGGCCGCCACGGTCAGGGGGGTGGACAGGAACATGCCCGTCACGCCCCAGAGCGCGCCCCACACCGCCAGCGACAGAAGCACGACCGTCGGATCCATGTTCAGGCTGTCGCCCTGCATGCGCGGATAGATGACGTTGCCGACGACGAAGAAGATCAGCTCCAGCGCCCCGAACAGGATCAAGGCCGGCCAGAAGCTGTCGGGGAACTGCACCAGGGCGAACAGCGGCGGCACGAAGCAGCCGATCGCCCCGCCCAGGATCGGGATATAGGCGGCCACGAAGATCAGGAAGGCCCAGAACAGGGCGTTGTCCAGGCCGATCAGCATCATCACAAGCCAGGCCGAGACCGAGATCATCAGGCCCGTCACGGTCTGGATCCACAGATACTGCTCGACCCCGTTTCGGATGCGCTGGAACAGCTGGACGGCTTGGTCGCGCTCGGCGTGGTGGGGATAAAGCGCAACGATCTTGCGCGAGAAACCTCGCCGCGAGGCGATGATGAAGCCCAGATAGATCAGCACCAGGATGGCGCTGGAAGCGAAGTTCTGCAGGCTCTGCGCGGCGAGACCGGCGTAGCGCGAGGGGTTCAGCTGGTTGATCAGGTCGCCGATCGTGGGCGCCACCTTGATGCCCACCAGACCCGCGACCTTGGCGATCACCTCGTTCAGGCGCGGGGTGTATTCGCGGATCTGGCCCACGAAGCTCGCGCCGTTGGCCGTCACCACCCACACCGCCCCGGCGAACAGGGCGATCGACAGCAGGATCGCCGTCGGCAGCGCCAGCTTCTGGGGAAAATGCGGCGCGCGCTCGACCAGCACCCGCGCGAAGCTGTCGATCATCACCGCCAGAAACACCGCCAGGGCCAGGGGCGTGAGGATGTCGCGCATCCAGTACAGCGCCCCGCCGCCGGCGATGACCGCCAGGAACACCAGGGCGTTGCGACCTGTGATCGAGGGAGGAATGGACATCGACGGCGCTTTCGAAAAACGGGGAGACGTTCAGGCGAGGTGTAAAAGACTGGCGCCACATTGCGCGAGCCGATTGGCGCGACGCAAGGCCGGAGCTAGGCTCAAGCTCCCGATGTTGAAGGACGTTGCGCATGACCCTGGCGATTGGCGAAGGTGAAATCCTGATCGGGCTCGGCGAGGGCCCCGTGACCCAGCGCCTGGACCGGTCCAACCGCCACGGCGTGGTGGCCGGCGCCACCGGCACGGGCAAGACCGTCACCCTGCAGGTGATGGCCCAGGCCTTCTCCGACGCGGGCGTTCCGGTGTTCGCCGCCGACGTGAAGGGCGACCTGTCGGGCGTAGCCGCCCCGGGCGCGCCCAACGAGAAGATGCAGGCCCGCGCCGCCCAGATGGACCTGACGCTGACGCCCTCCGCGCCGCCGACGGTGTTCTGGGATCTGTTCGGCCAGAAGGGCCACCCGATTCGCGCCACCGTCTCCGAGATGGGTCCGGTTCTGCTGGCCCGCATGCTGGAACTGAACGACGTGCAGGAAGGCGTTCTGACGATCGCCTTCCATGTGGCGGACCAGGACGGCCTGCTGCTGCTGGATCTGAAGGACCTTCAGGCGGCGCTGAAGTACGTGGCCGACCACGCCGCCGACATCGGCACCCAGTACGGCAACGTCTCGCCCGCCACCGTCGGCGCCATCCAGCGCAAGCTGCTGACCCTCCAGACGCAGGGCGCCGAGAACTTCTTCGGCGAGCCGGCCCTGAAGCTGACCGACCTCATGCGAACCGACGCGGCCGGACGCGGCTACGTCAACCTGCTGGCCGCCGACCGGCTGATCCAGTCGCCCAAGCTCTATTCGACGTTCCTGCTATGGCTGCTGTCGGAGCTGTTCGAGGAACTGCCCGAGGTGGGCGATCCCGAGAAGCCCAAGCTGGTCTTCTTCTTCGACGAAGCTCACCTGCTGTTCAACGACGCGGAAAAGCCGCTGCTGGAGAAGATCGAGCAGGTCGTGCGCCTGATCCGCTCCAAAGGCGTGGGCATCTATTTCGTCACCCAGAACCCGGCCGACATACCCGACGCCGTGTTGGGCCAGCTGGGCGCCCGCATCCAGCACGCCCTGCGCGCCTATACCCCCGCCGACCAGAAGGGCCTGAAGGCGGCGGCCCAGTCGTTCCGGGTCAATCCGGCCTTCGACACCGCCGAGACCATCCAGGCGCTGGGCGTGGGCGAGGCCCTGGTTTCCACGCTCGACATCAAGGGCGCGCCCTGCGTCGTGCAGAAGACGCTGATCCGTCCGCCCGCCTCCCGGCTGGGCCCGCTGACGCCGGAGGAGCGCGCGGCCCTGATCGCCAAGAGTCCGGTCGCCGGCCTCTACGACCAAGCCGTCGACCGCGATTCCGCCTACGAGATCCTGCAGGGCCGCGCGGCCCAGGCTCAGCAGCAGGCCGACGCTGCGGCGGCCCAGGCGGCCGAACAACAGCGCCAGGCCGCCGAGGCGAAGGTGCGCGAGCGAGAAGCCGCCGCCGAGGCGCGCGCCTCGGCCGCCGCCCGGCCACGAGCGTCCAATCGCCAGTCGATGACCGAGACCTTCGCCAAGTCCCTGCTACGCACCATCGCAACCCAGGCCGGCCGCGAAATCATGCGCGGCCTCATGGGCGGCATGCGGCGACGGTAGCCTTTTCCTCAGCCTCTCTTCCCAGGCTCGAGGCCTGGAAAGCTGGGAGGAAAGTCAGGCTGCGTCCTGAGCCTTGCCGACGGCGGGCCTGGCCGCAGCCTCGCTGGCCAGGGTCCAGGCCGACAGGGCGTCGATCGGCGAAGGCCGACCGATCGCATAGCCTTGCAGCTCGGCGCAGTCCTCGCCGCGCAGGAAGTCGATCTGTTCCTGGGTCTCCACGCCCTCGGCCACGCACGGGATCTCCAGGCTACGGCCCAGGCCCAGCACGGCGCGGACGATCACGGTCGCGCGGTCGTGGCGATGGATATTCTCGACGAAGCTCTTGTCGATCTTGATCTTGTCGAACGGGAACGACTGCAGGGTCGAGAGCGACGAGAAACCGGTGCCGAAGTCGTCCATGGCGATCCGAACGCCCAGGGCCTTCAGGCGGCGCAGGTTGTCGAGCGCGCGCTGGTAGTCCTTGAACAGGGCGCTTTCGGTGATCTCCAGCTCCAGGCGCTTGGGCGACAGGCCGGTGGCCATCAGAACCTCGTGCACCAGGGTCGGCAGGTTCGGCTGATTCAGCTGCAGCGGCGACAGGTTCACGGCGATCCGCAGCGGGCGGTCCCAAGTGGCGGCGTCGGCGCAGGCGCGGCGCAGGACCCACTCGCCCAGCTGGGCGATCAGGCCGTTTTCCTCGGCGACCGGGATGAATTCCAGCGGCGGGACCATGCCGCGCACCGGATGCTTCCAGCGCACCAGGGCTTCAAAGCCGCAGACCTCACCGTCGGCCGCCTTGGCCAGCGGCTGGTAGTAGACCACCAGTTCCTCGTCCTGGATCGCCTGGCGCAGCTCGCGCGCCAGGGTGCGGCGTTCGCGGATGGTTTCGTCCATTTCGCGCTTGAAGAAGCGATAGGCGCCTCGGCCGCTTTCCTTGGCGCGGTAGAGGGCCATGTCGGCGTTGGCCAGCAGCGCCTCGGCGGTGCGGCCGTCGTCGGGGAACAGGCTGACGCCCAGGCTGGCGCCCATGGCCAGTTCCTGGCCCTCGTAGGCGGCGGGCGTGGACAGCGATTCCAGCATGCGGCCGGCCAGTTCGGCGGCGGCGGCGGGCTGGTCGCCGGCGGCCACCTGCACGACGATGAACTCGTCCCCGCCCAGGCGAGCCGCAAAGGACGGCGCCGTCACCAGTTCCTGAAGCCGGCGCGCGGTCTCCACCAGGAGGGCGTCGCCCGCCAGGTGACCATGCAGGTCGTTGGCTTCCTTGAAGTGGTCCAGGTCGATGCAGATCAGCGACAGGCTCTCGCCCGAAGCCTCGACTCGGTCGAGGGCGGCGGCCAGGCGCGCCTGCAGCGAGTTGCGGTTGGGCAGGCCGGTCAGGCCGTCGTGCTCGGCCAGATAGCGGATCTTCTCCTCGGCCGAGCGACGCTCGCGCAGGTCGCGGATGGCCAGAACGGTGAGGCCCGAGGTCTCGGTGCGGGCGCCGTCGTCCATCAGGCGCTGGAAGACCTCGACGGGGATCGGACGCCCGCCGTCGACGGGTTGCAGCACGCCCTCGCGGCGCACGCCGTCACGCGCGGCGGCCACTCCGTCCAGGGTCAGCATGGTCGAGAAGGTCGCCCCGACCAGGGTTTCCAGTTCGGCGCCGGCCAGTTCGCAGAAGGCGGCGTTGGCGTCGTTGATGCGGCCGTCCTGCACCACCACGATGCCTTCGTAGGCGGCGTTGGCCAGGCGGCGGATGCGGTCCAGCGCCGAGCGGCTGGTCGAGGACTCGATGGTCACCGCGCCCAGGCCGCCCAGGATGATCATGGTGGTGATCGAGCCGACCGCCAGGGTCAGCATGGCGCCCGACAGCAGCTGGTCGGGCACGACGATCGACGGATCGGGGGCGATGGTGATCGAGCCCATGCCCACGAAGTGCAGGGCGCAGACGCCCAAGGTCATGACGCCGCCGCCGGCAAGTTGTTTGACCAGGCTGCGAGCCCGGCCCGCGATGGCCAGGGCGCCCACCGCGCCGGACACGCCCAGCAACACCGAAACCGCGACCGTGGCCTGCTCCCACTGGACGACGCCCTGGGTCACGAAGGCCGACATGCCCGTGTAGTGCATCGCCGCCACGCCCATGCCCAGGACCAGGCCGCCGGCCACGTCGTTGGTGCGCGAGCGCTGGGCCGAGGCCACGGCGAAGCCGCCGGCCATGAACATCACCGAGATCATCAGCGACAGGAGGGTTCCGGTGGGGCTGTAGCCCGTCTTCAAGCCCGGCGCATAGGCGACCATGGCCACGAAGTGGGTGGCCCAGACGCCCGATCCCGCGACCAGCCCGGTCAGCAGCAGCCACGCCCCGCGCACCAGCCCCTTGGCTCCCCGCAGACGCGAGTAGAGTCGGAAGGCGGTGAAGCAGGCCGCGAAGCAGATCAGGCCAGCCACGACCACCAGACGGAGATCATGCTCCGTCGTCAGACAGGTCAAAACCTTCAGCACGCACAGGTCCCCCAGAGGAATCCTGTCGTCTCTACCGGCCAAGGTGCAAAAAAAGCGTTTCTCGCTGAAATGCGTTCAGCGAGCCTGCTCGACGACTCTGCGGCGGGCCAGTTGATGCTCGCGAAGACTGATGACCAGCGTCGAGGCGATGACCACCGCCGCGCCCGCCAGGACGGCCGGGCTCGGCGTCTCATGGAAAAGCAGGAAGCCCGCCGCCACGGCGAAGACCAGGCGCGTATAGTCGATGGGCGCCATCACCGCCGCTTCGCCCGCTTCCATGCCCTTGATGTAGCAGCCTTGGGTCAAGGTGCCGATCACGCCCATCAGGGCCAGCAGGCCAAGGTCGGGCAGGCTGGGCCAGCGCCAGACGAACAGGGCCGGCGGGATCGAGAACACCAGGCCCAGGCCGGCGGCGTAGACCAGCAGGGTGAAGGGCGAGTGGTCCCGGGTCATCACCTTCATGCCGGTGATGGTCAGGGCGAACAGCAGGGCCGAGGCCAGGGCCGCCGCCTGCGGCCACCCCAGCCAGTGACCGCCATGGCCGCCCGGTCTGAGCATGATCAGGACGCCCGCGAAGCCGGCCAGGGCCGCGCCGATCCGCAACGGTCCCAGGGGCTCGCGCAGCACCAGGGCCGCCAGCGGGACCAGCCACAGCGTGCGCGTGAACGACAGGGCGTTGGCGTCGGCCAGGGGCAGCTCCTGATAGGCGTAGAAGGCCAGGATCATGGCCACCACGCCGGCGCTGGAGCGGAACACCAGGATGCCCGGCCGCGTCGTGCGCAAAGCGCCGCGCCAGTCGCGCGCCACCAGCGGCAGGAGCACGATCGCCCCGGCCGCCTGGCGGTAGAAGGTCTGGAGGGCGGCCGGATAGCCCGCGCCAAGGGACTTGATCAGCGTGGTCATGGCGGTGAACAGCACCGCCGAGGCCAGCATCCACAGCGCTCCCCGCAGGTTGGGCGTCAGGCGTGCGCCGAACGCCCGCCCGGCCTGGACCAGACTGGCGCCGGGGTTCACGCCGACTGGGCCGCGACCATCGCCGCACGCATCTGCTCGGCCTGCTCGGGCGTGATGCCCATGGCCGCCAGCAACGGCGAGGGCGCGTCCTTGTCCCAGCTGCTGCGCCCGCCGATGGTGATGCCGCCGTCGACCACGATGTGCGTGCCGGTGACGAAGGCGGAATCGTCGCTGGCCAGGTAGAGGGCCGCGCGGGCGATGTCCTCCGGCAGACCGGCCTTGGGGACGGGCTGTATCCTGGGACCCACCTCGGCGATCTGGGCGGCCATCTGGTCGGCGACCTCACGCGGCAGGCCCATCGAGGCGCCGAAGATCGAGGTGGCGATCAGGCCGGGGCAGATGGCGTTGACGCGAATCTTCTGGGGCGACAGCTCGGCGGCGGCGCAGCGGCTCATGTGGATCACCCCGGCCTTGGCGGCCGAATAGGCCAACGGGCCGAAGCCGGCCTGCAAGCCCGCGATCGAGGCGGTGTTGATGACGCTGCCGCCGCCACGCTCCAGCATCAGCGGCAGGGCGTGCTTCATCCCCATCACGGGGGCGCGCAGCAGCAGGGCGAAGACGGAATCCCAGCCTTCGGCGGTCATGTCGACGACGCCGTTGGGCGCGCCGCCATGGCCGGCGTTGTTGAACAGGATGTCGAGACCTCCGAACGCCTCCTTGGCCAGGGCCATGGTCGCCGCCAGGTGAGCGTCGTTGGTGACGTCGCAGTGGGCGTACCGGACCTTGCCGGGAAAGCGCTGCTCCAGCATCGCGCCCTTGGCGTCCTGCAGGTCGGCGGCCACCACCCTGGCGCCTTCGCTCACGAAGAGTTCGACCGTTCCCAGGCCGATGCCCGAGCAGCCGCCCGTGACTACCGCGACCTTGCCTTCAAGACGTCCCGCCATGCTCGCTCCCTTGGACCCGGCGCGACCTCTGGGATCGGGTCGCTACGACGGGCGGCAAGCATCCTGGCGCGACTGCGCGCGCCTGGCCAGCGATAAGTGAACAACGTTCAGGCTTGTTGGCGGACCGACGGAGCCTCGGGCCGGCGAACGACCAGGCTGAACAGCAGCCAAAGCGCACAAGGCAACAGCACCACGGCCCAGGCCAGCACCAAACCGGTCAGGCCCAGAACGGCGCCCAGGCGCTGCCGTGCGTTGGGCCGCTCGGCCCTCTCGGGCGGCGGCAGATAGATTTGCAGGCTCATCGTCCCCCCAGAACGTCAGAGCGGGCCATGTCGGCGGCCCTAGCATACTCGGCTCGGGCGGCTTCGGAAAGCTTGGGCCTGCGCGGCCGGGTCAGGGCCCGATGGACGTCCCCCAAGGCCGGTCCCATCAGGTGCCAGGGCTCCACGCAGTAGCGAGTGAACAGGCGCTGGGGGTCCACCATCAGGCGGAACAGCCATTCCATGCCCACCTGCCCCATCCAGCGGGGCGAAGGGCGCTGGACCCCGGCTTCGTAGTCGAAGGCGCCGCCGACCGTGAAAGTCACGCAGGTCCCCAAGGCCTTCTGGTTCTCCAGGACCCAGACCTCCTGCCGCGGCATGCCCATGCCCACCAGCACGATGTCGGGGCGATAGGCGTTGATGGCGTCGACCACCGCCTGGTTCTCCGCGCCGCCTTGGGCGGCGTCGAAATAGCCATGATGGACGGCGATCTGCGCACCCGGCCAATCGCTCTTGATCCGCTCGACGGCTCTTTCGCCGACTCCCGGGGCGCCGCCCACGAAGAAGACCTTCCAGTTCTCCTTGATCGCCCGCTCCCAGAAGGCGTCGCGCCAGTCCAGATAGGTGCAGCGATGGAAGCGGCGGCTGGCCCGACCCACGATGCGGGCCCAGAAGATCAGCGGCACGGAATCCACCTCGATCAGGTCGGACGTGCGAAAGAACTCGGCGATCTTCTCGTCCTTGCGGATGAGGTACAGGCTGTGGAGGTTGTGGTTGGCCACCACCGCCGACTCGCCGGCGGCGATCTTGCGCGCCACGAAGTGGAAGACCTCTTCCGGGCGCACCAGGTCCATGGCGCCGCCCAGCACCTGCACGCGCTCTTCGGGGCGGCGATTCTGACGGAAGGTCTGACGCACCTCCGGAGAGAAGGCGTCCTTCGCTGGCAGGAACATCTGGACAAGGCTCCGACGACTTGGAGCACAGATCTAGATGAACAGGCTTATTTCTTTGCCAAGAAGGATGATTAGCGAAACTTAACCCTACACTTCGCTTTTCAGGCAGGATTCACCATTTAAGGTGTTGAGGACGCACGCCCCGAGCCTCCGATCAGGACTTCGGCAAAACCGAAGAAGGCGTGCGTCCCGCTGTCGCAGGGCGCTTTTCCGCCTTAGTCGTTGACGACCACGACCTTGCCCATGGCCTTGCGGCTGGACAGGTGGGCGATGGCGTCGCCGGCCCGGGCCAGGGGGAAGCGCTCGGAGACGAAGGGCTTGATCTTGCCTTCAGCGTACAGCGCCATCAGCTCCTTGACGTTCTGGGCGTGGCCCTTGGGATCGCGCGCCACCGCCGCGCCCCAGAAGACGCCGACGATGTCGCACGACTTCAGCAGGGTCAGGTTCAGCGGGATCTTCGGGATGCCCGACGGGAAGCCGATCACCAGGAAGCGGCCGTTCCAGCCCGCCGCGCGGATGGTGGCTTCGGAATAGTCGCCCCCGACGGCGTCGTAGGCCACGTCCCAGCCGTTGGGACCGCAGGCGCCCTTGATCAGGTCGGCCAGCGCCTTCTGGCCGTCCTTGTCGAACGGGCCGCGCGGATAGACCACGCCGGCGTCGGCGCCATGCTTGATCGCCAGGTCGACCTTCTCCTGGGAGGAAGCCGCGGCGATCACGCGCGCGCCGGCCGCCTTGCCCAGTTCCACCGCCGCCAGGCCCACGCCGCCGGCCGCACCGAGCACCAGCAGGGTTTCGCCGGCTTTCAGATGTCCCCGGTCCTTCAGGGCGTAGTACGAGGTGCCGTAGGTCAGGATGAAGGCCGCAGCCTCGTCGAACGGCATGTCGTCGGGGATTGGCGTGCAGCGGGCGGCGTCCAGCGCCACCTGCTCGGCCATGCCGCCCCAGCCGGTCGAAGCCAGCACCCGCTGCCCCACCTTCAACGCCGTGACGCCTTCGCCCACGGCGGTGATCACGCCGGAAACCTCGCCGCCCGGCGCGAACGGGCGCTCGGGCTTGAACTGATACTTGTCCTCGATGATCAGGACATCGGGATAGTTCACGCCGCAGGCCTTGACCTGAAGCACCACCTGGCCGGGCCCGGCGACCGGATCGGGCAGGTCCTCCAGCACCAGGGTCTCGGGTCCGCCGACCGCCTTGCTGAGCACCGCCTTCATCTCGCCTCTCCCTGCGTTTGTCTTTAAAGGGCGACCGGACGCTAGCGCGGGATCGCCGGCCAAGGAAGCAGAATGTCAAACAAACGTTTTACTTTGGCCCTTCACGGCGGCGCGGGCGCCAAGCCGGGCCATGACTACAGCGTCGAGATCGCCCACATGCGCGACTTGATCGAAGCCGGCCGCGATCGCCTGGCGACCGGCGCCAGCGCCCTGGACGTCGCGGTCGAGACCGTGGTCGCGCTCGAGGCCAGCGGCCTCTACATCGCCGGCAAGGGCGCCTCGCCCAACGCCGACGGCGAATACGAGCTGGACGCCAGCCTGATGGACGGCGCCAGCCTGAAGGCCGGATCGGTGGCGGCCCTGCAAGGCTTCAAGAGCCCGATCCTGGCGGCCCGCGCCGTGATGGACCGGACCCCGCACGTGATGCTGGCCGGCCAGGGCGCGATCGACTTCGCCGGCGAGCAGGGCCTGGAGCGGGTCGAGGATCCGGAAGCCTGGTTCACCCGAGCTGGCGCGTTCGAGGACAACCACCCGCCGGACGCCCTGCCCACCGGCACGGTGGGCTGCGTGGTGCGGGACGCCGAGGGCCGGCTGGCGGCCGCCACCTCGACCGCCGGCGTGTTCGGCAAGCTGCCGGGCCGGGTCGGCGACTCGCCGATCATCGGCGCTGGCGCCTGGGCCGACGGCCACGCCGCCGTCTCGTGCACCGGCCAGGGCGAGTACTTCATCCGCACCGCCGTCGCCGCCCAGATCGCCCACCGCCTGCGCTTCGGCGGCGAGAACCTGGAAGCCGCCGCCCGCGCCGCCATCCAGGGCGTCGCCGAGCTTGGCGGCCACGGCGGTCTGGTGGCCGTCGACCGCGAGGGGAACGTCGCCATGCCGTTCGCTTCCAGCGGCCTCAAGCGCGCGGCCCTGCTGCCGGACGGAACGATCCTGGCCGAGGCGTTCTAGCTCCGGCTGTCGGAAAGGGGGCTTGGGGCTGGACACCCCGCCCCCCGCAGCGCCATATCCCGGCCATGCGCGACCACGACGCCGACGTCATCATCGCCGGAGCCGGCATGGCCGGAACCACCCTGGCGCTCGCCCTGGCCTCGGCCGGGATCCGGCCCCTGCTTGTCGACCCCCAGCCGTTCGACGCCCAGTTGGCGCCGACCTTCGACGGACGCTCCTCGGCGATCGCCTATTCCTCGTTCCGTCAGTGGCGAGCCGTCGGGGCTGGCGAGGCCCTGGCCCCGCACGCCCAGAGGATCGAGCAGATCCTGGTCACCGACGGCAAGACGCCCGGCGCGGCCGCCCGCGCGCCGTCTCCGTTCTTCTTGCGCTTCGATTCCAGCGAGATCGCCGACCGTTCCGAGGGCGAGCCCCTGGGCTACCTGATCGAGAACCGCCAGATCCGCGCAGCCCTGGCCCAAACCGCGATCGAAAAAGGCGTCGAGGTGCGCGCCCCTGCCGGCGCGGCGGGCCTGGCGGTGGACGCCGCCGGCGCGACAGTGACCCTGACCGACGGCTCCGCCCTCTCGGCTCCGCTGGTGGTCAGCGCCGAGGGCCGTAACGGCGTCCTGCGCAAGGCCGCGGGCATCGGCGACATCGGCTGGGGCTACGGCCAGTCCGGCGTGGTCGCCACGTTGAAGATGGAGCACCCCCATCAGGGCGTGGCCCACGAATACTTCCTGCCCAGCGGCCCGTTCGCCATTCTTCCGCTTACGGACAATCGCGCCAGCCTGGTCTGGACCGAGAGCACCGAGCGGGGAGAGGCCCTGCGCCGGGCCTCGCCGGAAGCCTTCCACGCTCACCTGATGCGGCGGTTCGGCGAGTTCCTGGGCGCGGTCGAGCTGGCCGGCCCCGTGTTCGTCTACCCGCTGTCGCTGTCGCTGGCCGAGCGGCTGGTCGCACCCCGCCTGGCCTTGATCGGCGACGCCGCCCACGGCGTGCACCCGATCGCCGGCCAGGGCCTGAACCTGGGCCTGAAAGACGCCGCGGCCCTGGCCGAGGTGGTGGCCGAGGCGATGCGCAACGGCGAGGACATCGGGGCCGAGGCGACGCTCGAGCGGTACGCCCGCTGGCGCCGGTTCGACAACGTGACCAACGCCCTGGCCTTCGACGGCTTCGTGCGGCTGTTCTCCAACGACAACCCCCTGCTGCGCCTGGCCCGCGGGGTCGGCATGGCCGCGGTCAACCGCATCGCCCCCGCCCGCCGCTTCTTCATGCACGAAGCCGGCGGCGGCGTCGGCGACCTGCCCAAGCTGCTGCGCGGCGTGGCCATCTGACCCTCCCCCTTGGGGGAAGAAGGGCTAAACCTTCACGATCCAGCCGCGCTTGCGCATGTAGGCCACCACCATCCAGATGAGGCCGATGAAGATCGCCACCGGGATCAGGGCCGCCGTCCGGTCGCCCACCAGCGGGGTCGCCCAGGCGTAGGGGATCTTCAGGATGTGCGCGGTCAGCATGATCGAGGCCAGCATGTGCAGGCTGTAGGCGAAGACCGCATTGACCCCGAAGTCGGTCAGGAAGCTCGCGCCCGGGAGCTTCCTGCCGCGCAGGTCCAGGGCCTCGTGCAGCAAGCCGAGCAGCAGCAGCGCGATTCCGGTCGAGAGCAGGACGAAGCTGCTGGTCCATAGCTCCTTGGAGATCGGGAAGGCCAATCCCCATAGCAGGCCGCCGGCGATCATCGCCGTCCCGGCCGCCAGCAGTCCCGCCGAGCCGCGCCGGGCCTTCAGCCAGTCGCCGGCGGCGACGCCCAGCAAGGCCTGGGCGATGGTCGGGAAGGTCGAGAGCAGGCCCTCGGGATCGAAGCCCAGAGTCCCCTTCACATAGGTATGGCCGCCCAGGACCAGGCGATCGAACCAGCCCACGAAATTGGCCCCGGGCGTCAGGAGGTCCACAGTCCCGCCCGGATAGGGGGCCAGGCACAGGGGCCAGTATAGAACCAGCACCGCGCCGGCCAGGATCAGCCGCGCCCGGGGTCCCAGGGTCTTGTAGAGGATCGCCGCGCCCAGGAACGCCAGGGCGAGGCGCTGCAGCACGCCCATGGGCCGAAACAGCACGCTCTCGGGCGTAGCCATGAAATAGAGATTAGAAAGGATCAGGCCCAGCAGGAACAGCCGGCCTGATCGCACCAGCAGGCGCCGCAGGGTCGTCCCGTCCAGTCCGCCCCCGCCGCTTCCTAGGGCCAGCGGGATCGACACGCCGGTCATGAACACGAAGGCCGGAAACACGGCGTCCGCCACGGTGAAGCCATGCCAGTCGGCATGGCCAAGACTGGCGAACTGCGCGTAGCCGCTGACGTCGTGCAGATAGGCGGCGCTGTTGACGAGAATCATGCCGACGATCGTCAGGCCCCGGAGCACGTCCAGGGACGCCAGGCGCGGCGCGCGGTCGGCCATGGCCTAATCTTCCAGGCTGCGGGCTTCCTCGGGCAGCATGATCGGCACCCCGTCACGGATCGGATAGGCCAGCTTGGCGGCGTTGCTGACCAGCTCGCCCCGAGCTCGATCGTAGAACAGCGGCGCTCGGGTGACGGGGCAGACCAGCACCTCCAGCAGGCGCGGGTCGAGATCGGCGGGGGGCGGCGGAGGAGCGGCGGTCATGGCAAGGGTTCTAGCCGCGCGAGATGGGGCCGCCAAGTCGGATCACTGCAAGGTATGGTCGTCGTCGTCGCCGGCCGCGTCGATCTCGAGCAGCGCCACCAGAGTCTCGCGACGGTCGGCCAGGGTCGGGGCCTCCAGCAGGGCCTGCTTCTCGACCGGCTCGAACGGCAAAGCCATCGACAGGCTGTTGATCAGGGCGTCGGAGGGAGCGGCCTCGGCGCTGGACCAGTCGATGGCCAGTCCTCGATGGTCGAGATAGCGGCGCAGGGCCTCCAGCAGCGGGGTCGACTCGGCCAGGGCCATCGGGTCGGGCGAGCCCTCGGCGAGGTCAGCCTCGAAGTCGCTGAAGTCCGCCCGGACCTGCCGATAGGGCGAGGCGGCGGGCAGCTCGTCGCCCACGCGGAATCTGCAGACGCCGGTCAGCGTGACCAGATAGCGACCGTCGCTGGTCTCGGCGAAGCTGGTCACCCGGCCCGCGCAGCCGACCGGCGCCAGGGCCGGCCGCTGCAGGTCGCCGCCAATCCGCGTCTGCACCATCCCCACGATCCGCTCGCCCGACATCACGTCGTCGAACATGTTGAGGTAGCGCGGCTCGAAGATGTTCAGCGGCAGCTGACCGCCGGGCAGCAGCAGCGCGCCGTCGAGCGGGAACACCGGGATCACCAGCGGCAGGTCGTCCGCCCTACGATAGGTTCCCGGCATCCACGTCTCCTGCCTAGCTGAAGAGGATGGCCGACAGCCGCCGACGGCCGGCCTTGGCCACTTCCGAAGCGTAGCCGGCGGCCTCGAACACCGTCAGCAGCTGCTTGCGCGCGGCCTCGTCGTTCCAGGCGCGGTCGCGCTCGATGATCGTCAGCAGATGATCGCTGGCTTCGCCCAGCTGGCCCGCGCCCGCCAGGGCCTTGGCCAGCTCGAAGCGGGCCTCGTGGTCGTCAGGGTTGGCGGCCAGACGCTGCTCGAACGGCGAGGTCTCGGACGGCGCGTCCTGGGCCAGGGCCAGGGCGGCGCGCACGCTTTCCAGATCGGGATTCTTGGCGTCGGCAGGGGCCGTGGCGGCCACCTCGGCCGCGCCCTCGACGTCGCCGGCGGCCAGGTAGCAGCGGGCCAGGCCCCCGATCGCCTTGACGTTGGCCGGGTCCAGCTGCAGCGCCTGGGCGAAGGCCTGCGCCGCACCGCCCACGTCGTCCAGGTCCAGCGACTCCTTGGCCAGGGCCAGCAGGGCGTCGATGTCGCTTTCCGGCGGCGGACCGGCCACGCGCTCGACGAACTGCTTGACCTGGCTTTCGGGCAACGCCCCCTGGAAACCGTCGACCGGCTGGCCGTTGACGAAGGCGTAGACCGTGGGGATCGACTGCACGCGCAGCTGGCCGGCGAAGCCCGGGTTCTTGTCGACGTCGATCTTGACCAGCTTGACCGCACCCTGGGCGGCGTTGACCGCCTTCTCCAGCGCGGGGGTCAGCTGGCGGCAGGGGCCGCACCAGGTGGCCCAGAAATCGACGATGACCGGCTGGACCTTCGAGGCCTCGATCACGTCGACCATGAAGCTGGCGTCCGTCCCGTCCTTGATGTGCTCGCTCTTGGGGGCGCCGCCGGCTCGGATGGGAGGGGGAGTGTCGCCGATCAGGGACATCAGGTCTCTCGTACTTGGGATAGGGGGAACGCTCGAGCCGCCAAGATGGTCCTTCACATGGCGCCGCGCAATCGCCGCCATGTGAAACGCCCTCGATGCGAAACGCGCGGGCGGGACGGTCAGCCGACGACGGCCATCGTCTCGAAGTCGACGATCATCGGCTCGACTCCCAGCGCCGCCAGGAATGTACGGAAGCCGGCCTGCGGGACGGCCGTGGTGGCGTCGTTGCCCAGCGGGTGGAAATTGACCGGGTCGGCCTTGGCCAGCGCCGCGTCGAGCACGAAGCGCACCCGGCGGTCGGTGTCGTTGATCAGGCCGAAGGCGGTGACCGAGCCGGGGGTCACGCCCAGGGTCTCGACCATCAGTTCGGGATTGCCGAACGACAGCCGGGCCGAGCCGATCACCGTGTGCAGGCGCTTGAGGTCGATCGTCGTCTCGCCCAGGGCCGAGATCAGCCACAACTGCCCTTTCGCGTCCTTGAGGAACAGGTTCTTGGTATGGCCGCCAGGCAGGGCCTTCTTGATCTCCAGCCCCTCCTCGACGCGGAACACGGGCGGATGGTCCAGGGTCGAGTGCTCGATCGCGTGGCGGTCGAGAAAGGCGAACAGTTCGGCGCGGGTCTTCATACGGGACTTCCTAGCCGAGCCGAGGGCCGCTAGACCAGGGGCCGAGACCAGGGAGAACAGAGAGCCGGCATGGAACTGGAGTGCTACCCCACCGAGAACCGCCCGCCGGAGATCGTCCCGGGCCGCCCCCAAAGGGCGTGGATGGACCACTTCGCCGACCGCCATCCCTATCGTTGCCTGCCCCTGACCATGGCCAACACCACCGGCTGGGAGATCCTGTGCCCTGTCGGCTTCTCGGCCACCTGGGACGGCGGCGCGCACCAGAACTGCATCACCTTCAAGGCCGATCACCCGTATCCCGGCTTCGACGACTTCGTGAAGTCGCACTTCTCGCGCGGAACGGTGACGTTCCACACGGGCTACCTCTTCCGCACCCCTCCGGGCTGGTCGATCTGGACCATGGGTCCGCCCAATCACATCAAGGACGGCATCCAGCCGCTGGCCGGCCTGGTCGAGACGGACTGGCTGCCTTTCCCCTTCACGATGAACTGGCTCTTCACGCGCCCCGGCACGATCCGGTTCGAGAAGGGCGAGCCTTTCTGCTTCTTCATGATGATCCAGGACAAGCCGCTGGAGGAGGTGCAGCCGGTGATCCGGTCGATGAACTCCAACGCCGACCTGCGCAAGCAGTACGACACCTGGGCCGCCAAGCGCGGCGAGTTCAACGCCCGGATCTTCAAGCGCGACCCGGCGGCCATCAAGGAGGCCTGGCAGCGCTTCTACTTCAAGGGCGAGTATCCCGAGGAGGTCGAGGCCCCCGCCCCGTCGGCCCACGTCAACAAGCGCCGCCTGAAGGCGCCGAAGCTGGGCGTCTAGGTCTCAACGCTCATGGCGATAGAGGGAGACCGGCATCCGCCGGGCTCCCTGGCTCCAGACCCCGTCGATGCGGCCCGGCAGGCTGAGGCGCCCGTCGAACTCGCCTTCGGGCTGCAGGAATCGCAGGTGCAGGGACTCGCCCTCGATGCGCAGCACGCTGGGGCGCAGGGTCTCGAAGCTGCGGCTCCAGCCCACCAGACGGGTATGGACCCGCGCTTCGCGGCGATCGGAAATGACCAGCTCGATCTCGACCGGTTCGGGCGTATCCAGGACGCCGGTCCAGGCCCCATAGAAGGCGTCCTCCAGGCGGGGCGGCGGAGCGCACGACAGCACAAGGCCCATCGCGGCGACGGCCGTCCATCCGGCGATCTTCATGACAATGCCCCTCCGGTCCGGATCCGCTCCGGGCCGGCGGCCGCGACCCACGTCAGCGCGGCCACCGGCGCGTCGGATCAGAAGTGGACGACGCCGCCGATCGTCAGGCGGGTGTCCTTGGAATCGACCTTCACCTTCTCGCCGCTGGAGAAGCTGGCGGTCTTGTCGCCGTAGTTGACCCGGGTCAGCTCGCCCCGGAGGCCGAATGTCTCGGTCAGCTTCTGCTCGTAGCCGACGCCGTAGGCGACGCCCTGCTGGGTCAGGCTCTTCTTGGCCCCGATGATCGAGGTGTCGAGCTTGCGGCGCTCCAGGCCGACCTTGCCGTAGACCAGGCCGGAGTCGCCCAGCGCCATGCCCAGGCGAGCAGCGGCGCCATAGCGGAACTTCGGATCGATCGTGACCTTGGCCGCGCCCAGGTTGCGCGAGGACTTGCCGCCGCCGCCACCGGCCAGCGAACCTTCCGCGCCCAGATAGAGGCCGCCGCTCAGCACCGCGCCGTAGCCGGCGAAGGCGCCGTAGGACAGGCCGGTCTTGTCGGTCGAACCCGACGAGGAAGAGCCCGTCTTGGGGGTGTAGGTCAGGTCGTTCTTGGGCTTGCCGTAGCCCAGCTCGCCCCCGAGGTAGAAGCCGCCGACGTCCTGGGCCAAGGCCGGCGCGGCGGTGGCCGCCAGGGCGGCGGCCAAAAGGGTGATCTTCAACATTTGACGCAGTCTCCAAAGCGCTCCGCCCCCGACAGACCGGGTGGAGCCTGGCCTTGGTGGCGGCGCGCCATGGAGGGCCTGCGCGCGGAGCGTGGAGATCGCGTGAGCGCCACCTTAAGAGTTTTTCATTTGCCAGAACCCCGTTGGAAGCGCCTGCATCGGCGCTCTCCGGGGCCTTGCACCGGGCCTTGGCCCGTTCTCGACGAAGTCTCGACACTCGCGGTCCACACCAGCCGCGCTTTCGGGAGCCGACCTATGGAAAACGCTTTGATCTGCGTGGTTGAGGACGATCCCGACATCGCCCGCATCCTGCAGACCTATCTGGAGCGCGAACGCCTGAGGGTCGTCTGCGCCGCCGACGGCGAGACCGCCCTGCAACAGCACCGCAGCCTGAACCCGGCCCTGATGCTGCTGGACGTCAACATCCCCAAGAAGGACGGCTTCGCCGTCCTCAGCGAGGTGCGGCGACGCGGCGATACGCCGGTGATCTTCGCCACGGCCATGGCCGAGGATATCGACAAGCTGACCGGCCTGCGCATGGGCGCTGACGACTACGTGGTCAAGCCGTTCAACCCGGCCGAGGTGGTGGCGCGGGTCAAGGCGGTGCTGCGGCGCACCTCGGGCGCGGGACGCTCGGAAGTGCTGCGACACGGCCCGATCGAGGCCGACCTGACGGCCCACGTGGCCCGGGTGACCAGCATGGAAGGCTCGACCATGCTGAGCCTGACGCTCAGCGAGTTCCGCATTCTGGTTCAGTTCCTCAACGCGCCCATGCGGGTCTATAGCCGCGCCGAGATTCTCGACGCCTGCCTGCCCGAGAGCGAGGCCCTGGAGCGCACCGTTGACAGCCACGTCAGCAACCTGCGCCGCAAGATCGAGGCGGCCGGCGCGGCGGGCTGGATCGTCAACGTGCGCGGGGTCGGCTATCGCCTGGACGCCCTGGGATGATCCGGCCGGGCCGCGACCGGGCGCCGCCCACCCTGGCCCGACGCCTGGGCCTGGCGATCGGCGGGATGCTGGCCCTGGCGGTCGTGACCATCGCCAGCCTGTCGGCCCTGGTCGACCGGCTGATCGAAATGGAGGTCAAGGCGCGCATGCCCGCCCGCCTGGCCTGGACCATGAACGAGCTGGACAACAACCGCGTCCCGCCCGTTCCCGACATCCAGGCCCTGATCGACCTGACCGCGCGCGAACAGCCTCGCGCGATCCTGATCAGCTACGCCGCCCTGGCGGTCATGTCGCTGATCGCCGTGATCCTCAGCATGTACGTCGGCGCAAGGATCGCCCGGCGCATGGCCGACACCGTCAACGCCGTGGCCGAAGGTGCTGAGAAGATCGCCGGCGGCGACTTCGCCCATCGCATCCCGCTGCCTCCCAAGCCGGCCCGCGAGCTCAAGACGCTGATCGACAGCTTCAACCGCCAGGCCGCGGTGCTGGAGAGATCGGAAAAGCGCATGCGCTTCCAGACCGCCTCGGTGGCCCACGAGATGCGCACGCCGCTGACGGTGCTGAACGGCTACATCCAGGGCACGCTGGACGGGGTGTTTCCGCGCGACGACAACCACATGCGCGCCCTGCTGACCCAGGTGGAAGACCTGTCGCGGATCATCGAGGACCTGCGGACCGTCAGCCTGGCCTCGTCGGGAGCGCTGTCGCTGGAAGTGGTCGACTGCGACCTGGGATCCGAGGCCCAGTCGGTGCTGGCCTTCAACCGCGCCCAGCTGGACGCGGCGGGCATGGTGTTGGAGTTCGACCTGGCGGCGGCCCCGGTGCGGGCGGACCCGGCGCGGGTCCGGCAGATGCTGCTGGCCCTGGTCGACAACGCCCGCCGCTACGCCGCCGAGGGCGGGGTGCTGAGCGTGCAGACCCGCGTGGTGGGCGGCGTGGGCGTGCTGCGGGTGGCCGACCGCGGACCCGGTTTCCCGCCTGACGGCGAAACTCTGGCCTTCGAGTGGTTCTGGCGTGGCGAACGCTCGCGCACCCGGGCCTCCGGCGGCTCGGGCCTGGGACTGGCCGTGGTCAAGGCCCTGGCCGACGCCCACGGCGGCGAAGTCAGCGCCCGCAACCGCCGGGGAGGCGGGGCCGTCGTGGAGCTGCTGTTTCCCGCCGTCGCGCCGGCCGCGCTTCCCGTCCGCAAGCCCCGCTATTTCAAGGCGTAGGCGATCACCTGGTCGCCGATCGGCGTCTCCATGAAATGGTGGCCGCCGGCCATGATGACCACGTACTGCTTGCCGCCCGTCTCGTAGGTCATGGGCGTCGCCTGGCCGCCGGCCGGCAGCACGTCGGTCCACACCGTGCGGCCGGTCTGGAGGTCGACGGCGCGGATCAGGTTGTCGGTGGCCGCGGCCACGAACACCAGCCCGCCTGCGGTGACCACGGCCCCGCCGTTGTTGGGCGTGCCGATCTCGAACGGCAGGCGCGAGGGGATGCCGAACGGGCCGTTGGTGCGGGCTGTCCCGAACGGTCGGTCCCAGAGGGTCCGGCCGCTGGCCAGGTCGATGGCGCGCAGGCCTCCGTACGGCGGTTGCTTGCACAGCAGGCCCGTCAGCGGCAGGCGCCAGCCGGCGTTGACGTCGATCGCGTAGGGCGTGCCGACCTGCGGGTCCCCCGCGCCCTCGGCGCCCTTCTTCATCGAGCCGCCGCGTTCCTGGCCGCGGGGAGCCCAGCCGCGGCGGTCGGCCTCGGCGCGGGGCACCAGGCGATTGTAGTTGGGCATGTCGTTGTAGTTGGCCACGATCACGCCCCGGCTGGGATCGATCGCCACCCCGCCCCAGTCGGACCCGCCATTGTAGCCGGGATACTGGATGTAGCGCTTCTTGCTGACCGGCGGGGTGTAGAACCCCTGATACTCGGCGCGGCGGAACTGGATGCGGCAGATCATCTGGTCGATCGGCGACATCCCCCACATCTGCCGCTCCTTCAGGTCGGGCTTGCGCAGGGTGTGGAACAACGAGAACGGCTGGGTCGGCGCGCGCTGTTCGGGCTCCAGCCCGCCCTGCGGGACCGGCCGTTCCTCGACGTCGACCAGCGGCTTTCCAGTGCGGCGGTCCAGCACGTAGATGTCGCCCTTCTTGCTGGGCAGCACCACCGCCGGGATCGGCCCCGCGCCCGTCGGGAAATCGACCAGCGTGCCCTGTGAGCCCAGGTCATAGTCCCAGACGTCGTTGTGCACGGTCTGGAACGACCAGACCGGCTTGCCCGTGGTCACGTCGATGGCCACCAGCGAGGTCGAGAACTGCTTCTCCGATGGCGACCGGCTGCTGCTCCAGTAGTCGGCCGCGCTGACGCCCAGCGGCAGGTAGACATAGCCCAGGGCTTCGTCGCCCGTGGCCGTGGTCCACATGTTGGGCGTGCCCTTGGTGTAGGTCTCCCCGGTGGGCGGCGCGCCCGTGCGCTCAGGATGGGTCATGTCCCAGGCCCAGCGCAGCTGGCCGGTCACGGCGTCGAAGCCCTGGATCACGCCTGAAGGCGCGTCGCGCCGTTGGCCGTCCAGCACCTGGTGGCCCGTGACGATCACGCCCCGCACGATCGTGGGGGCCGAGGTGATCGACAGCATGCCCGGCGCGGAAGGGCCCATGCCGACAGCTGTCGAGACCTGGCCGTTCTGGCCGAAGTCGGCGCACGGAACTCCCGTACGGGCGTCGACGGCGATCAGCCGGGCGTCCAGCGTGCCTTCGATGATCCGCGTGGCGCAGGCCTTGGCCGGATCGGCCCCGGGCACGGCGTAGTACGACACGCCCCGGCAGGCGGCTGTGTAGGGAATGGCCGCGTCGGGCACCTTCGGATCGTAGCGCCAGCGTGTCTGGCCGGTGGCTGGATCGATGGCCATCATGATGTTCTTGGGGGTGCAGAGGTAGAGGCTGTTTCCCACCTTCAGCGGCGTGTTCTCGGCCCCGTACTTGCCGGCCGCGGCGGCGCTGGGCATGTCGCCCGTGCGGATCATCCAGACCCGCTCCAGCTTGCTCACGTTGCGCGGGGTGATCTGGGCCAGCGGCGAATAGCGCTGGCCGGCGTAGGTGCCGCCATAGGCCGGCCAGTCGGCGCCGACACGCAGCAAGGCGGGATCGTTGTCGGTCATCGAGCCGGCGGGCCGAACCTGCCCGACCACCTTGGGCTGGCCGACCTTGGCCACCACCCCGCCGCCGACCGCCAGGAACAGGGCCAGCAGGGCAAGGCCGCCGACGGCCTGGCGCCGCCCGCCTCGGCCCGGGACGAGCACCGGCAGCGAGAGCAGCACCAGGACCAGCAGCACCGACGGGGCGATCACGCGAGGGACCAGGGCCCAGCCGTTCAGTCCCGCCTCCCACAGCGCCCACAGCACCGTGGCGGCATAGACGCCGATATAGATCCAGGCTCCCAGCAGCCTTCGCCGGACCAGCAGGGCGCCCGAGGCCAGCAGACCCACGCCCGCCAGCAGGTAGTAGGGCGAGCCGCCCAGCACCGCCAGCCAGGCGCCGCCCACCACGAGCACCGCCCCGATCAGCGCCAGCACCACGCCCAGCGCCAGAACGGCCCAGGCCCCGGGGCCTCGCCGCGTGGAAGATCCCAGGGACGCCATGTCACGCTCCGCGCCTGAACAACCGTTGCGGTCACAACTGGACGCGAGGCCCTAAGGTTCCCCCGCGGACGTTCGGACCGCGGCGACGCCGCGTCCGAGCGAGGCCCCAGAGGGATGCAGATTACTCTGCTTGACAGAGTTTAACCGCGATGACACTCTGCATTACAGAGCACTTTGGTGCGAAACACGTTGGAGGACGCCATGGGCGTTTCACGAACCGAGGCCGCGGCGGCGTTGAGCGACATCGAGCAGACCACCAGCCGCAGCCATCTGAGCCGGGGCTACCTGATCTCCGGCCCCATCCTGATGACCTGGGGCGCGATCTGGGTCGCCGGTTACCTGGCCACCGGACTGAAGCCCGAATGGAGCGGCGCGGTCTGGCTGCCGCTGGACCTGATCGGCGTGGTCGCCTCGATCGTCCTGGCCATGCGCGGCCGCAGCGCCCCTGGCGCGGGCGCAGGCGCCGCAGCGGGCCTTGGCTGGCGATCGGCGATCGGAGCCCTGGCGGTCACCGCCTTCATCGTGGTGACCTTCAACCTCTTCCGGCCGGTGGACCCGCAGGCGCCGGTGGCCTATCCCGGCCTGATCTGCGGCCTGGTCTACGTGATCATGGGCGTGTGGCGGATGACCCGGTTCGCGTGGATCGGGGCGGCGATGTTCGTGGCCACCCTGATCGGCTATCGCCTGTTTCCCGACATCCTGCCCTTCTGGATGGCGGCGGTGGGCGGCGGCGGCCTGATGCTGGGCGGACTATGGATGCGGAGGGCTTAGGCGTGGCGCAACTGGACGAACTGATCCACCAGCCCCTGAGGCTGAAGATCATGGCCGCCCTCTACGCCGAGCGCGACCGCCAGCCCGTCGAGTTCTCGCGCCTGAAGGCCGTGACCCAGGCCACCGACGGCAACCTGGGCAGCCACCTGACCGCCCTGGAGAGGGCCGGCTATGTCGAGATCGTCAAGGATTTCGTCGGCAAGAAGCCCCGCACCCGCGCGACCGTCACTCCCGTCGGCCGCAAGGCCTTCCGCGGCCATGTCGACTACTTGCGGGAGGTCGTCGAGGGGGTGGGCGACTAGCGCCCTCCCCCATAAACGCGAGGGGGAGCGCGCTCCAGGCCGCCCCGGAACCTAGACCGCCTTCACGGCCGTGACGATCGACTTGACCACCTTGCGCACCAGGGCGGGATCGTCGCCTTCGGCCATGATGCGGATCAGGGGCTCGGTGCCCGACGGGCGCACGACGATCCGGCCCGCGCCGTTCAGCTGGGCCTCCCCGTCCGCGATGGCTTCCTTGACGCTCTTGTGCTCCAGCGGCTTGCCGCCCGCGAAACGGACGTTCTCCAGGAGCTGCGGCACCGGCTCGAACTGGCGGCTCAGGGCGCTCATCGGCTTGCCGCTCTCGATCAGCACAGCCAGCACCTGCAGGGCGGCGATCAGGCCATCGCCCGTGGTCGAGAAGTCCGACAGGATCAGGTGGCCCGACTGCTCGCCGCCGATGTTGAAGCCGCCTTCGCGCATGCGGGCCATCACGTAGCGGTCGCCGACGCTGGTGCGTTCCAGCGTCAGGCCCGCCTCGGCCAGGCGACGCTCCAGGCCCAGGTTCGACATCACCGTGGCCACGACGCCGCCGGCCTTCAGCTTGCCGGCCTTGGCCAGAGCCAGGGCGATGATCGCCATGATCTGGTCGCCGTCGACCACCGCGCCCTTCTCGTCGCAGATCACCAGGCGATCGGCGTCGCCGTCCAGGGCGATGCCGATGTCGGCGCGATAGTCGCGCACCAGCTTGGCCATGGCCTCCGGATGGGTCGAGCCGCATTCGGCGTTGATGTTGGCGCCGTCGGGATTGACGCCGACGGTGACAACCTCGGCGCCCAATTCGTAGAGCGCCGTGGGGGCCACCTTGTAGGCCGCGCCGTTGGCGCAATCGATCACCACGCGCAGGCCCGACAGCGACAGGTGGCGCGGGAAGGTCGCCTTGACGATCTCGACATAGCGGGCCTGGGCGTCGTCGATGCGCTTGACGCGGCCCAGGTCGCGCGGGGCCGCCAGGCCTTCCTGCAGGCCTTCGTCCATCAAGGCTTCGATCTTCAGCTCCTGCTCGTCCGACAGCTTGTAGCCATCGGGGCCGAACAGCTTGATGCCGTTGTCGGCGAAGTCGTTGTGGCTGGCGCTGATCATCACGCCCAGGTCGGCCCGCATCGAGCGGGTCATCATCGCCACGGCCGGGGTCGGCAGCGGGCCGAACAGCCGCACGTCCATGCCCACGCTGGCGAAGCCGGCCACCAGGGCGGGCTCGATCATGTAGCCCGACAGGCGGGTGTCCTTGCCGATCACCACCAGGTGGCGGCGGTCGTCCTGAGACCGAAACAGCTTGCCCGCCGCGAGGCCTACCCGAAGCGCCACCTCGGCGGTCATCGGGTGCTTGTTGGCCTGGCCGCGGATGCCGTCGGTGCCGAAATAGGCGCGCTTGCTCATGGTGGTCGTCTTGATCTCGTTAGGCCTTATTTGGACCGCGAAACGATCCGAAATGCAGATTTATGAGGGACGCCCTTGAGCGAATGCTAAAGGCGGCGCTCGAAATATCCCGCTGCGATAGCAATAGTCCTCGTCGGCGCGTTCTACAAAGGATCATGGCCCATGTGCGGCATCATCGGCATCGTCGGAAAAGCGCCCGTCGCCGAGCGCTTGGTCGATAGTCTCAAGCGCCTGGAGTATCGGGGCTACGACTCCGCCGGGGTCGCCGGCCACGTCGGCGGGCAGGTCGAGCGCCGCCGCGCCAAGGGCAAGATCAAGGCCCTGGAGGAGGTTCTGGCGGCCGAGCCGCTGGACGCCCGCACCGGCATCGGCCACGTGCGCTGGGCCACCCACGGCGCGCCCAACGTCAAGAACGCCCACCCCCATACCGCCGGCCGGGTGACCCTGGTCCATAACGGCATCATCGAGAACTTCGCCGAACTGAAGGCCGAACTGGCCGCCGCCGGCCGGGTCTTCCACAGCGACACGGACACCGAGGTGATCGCCCACCTGATCGACGCCGAACTGGCCACGGGCCTGCCGCCGCTGGACGCCTTCAAGGCCACGCTGGACCGCCTGACGGGCGCCTACGCCCTGGCCGTGCTGATCGAGGGCGTCGAGGACCTGGTCCTGGGCGCGCGGCGGGGCAGCCCCCTGGTGGTGGGCGAGGGACAGGGCGAGATGTTCCTGGGCTCGGACGCCCTGGCCGTGGGCCCCTTCACCAACCGGGTGATCTATCTGGAGGAAGGCGACTACGTGGCCCTGGACCACGACAGCGCCCGCATCTTCGACGCCGACGGCGCGCCCGTCGAGCGCCCGGTCAAGGTCGTCCCGGCCTCGGCGGTGATGATGGAAAAGGGCAATTTCCGCCACTTCATGGAAAAGGAAATCCACGACCAGCCCGATGGCTGCCAGCGGACCATATCGGCCTATGTCGACGCCCTGACGGCGACCACGGCCATGCCCGGGGACCTCGACTTCAAGGCTCTGGACCGCATCCAGATCGTGGCCTGCGGCACCTCCTATATCGCCGGCGTGATCGGCAAATACCTGATCGAGCAACTGGCCGACCTGCCGGTGGACGTCGAGATCGCCTCGGAGTTCCGCTACCGCCAGCCGGCCCTGCGGCCGGGCTCTCTGGTCATCGCCATGTCGCAGTCGGGCGAAACCGCCGACACCCTGGCGGCCCTGCGCTACTGCAAGGCCAAGGGCATGAAGAGCGCCGTGGTGGTCAACGCCCAGGAATCCACCATGGCCCGCGAGGTCGACGTGGTCTGGCCGATCCACTGCGGCCCCGAGATCGGCGTGGCCTCGACCAAGGCCTTTACCGCCCAGGTCAGCGTGATGATCGCCCTGGCCGTCGCGGCCGCCAAGGCCCGCGGGACCATCGACGCCGTCGAGGAGCAGCGCCTGGTCAAGGTGATGCTGGAAGCCCCGCGCCTGATCGCCGAGGCGATCGGCCTGGAAGACGCGATCAAGGACATCGCCGCCGACATCGCCAAGGCCCGCGACGTGCTCTACCTGGGGCGCGGACCGATGTCGGCCCTGGCCCTGGAAGGCGCGCTGAAGCTGAAGGAGATCAGCTATATCCACGCCGAGGGCTACGCCGCCGGTGAACTGAAGCATGGCCCCATCGCCCTGGTCGACGACCAGACCCCGATCATCATCCTGGCTCCCTTCGACTCCTATTTCGAGAAGTCGGCCTCGAACATGAGCGAGGTCATGGCGCGTGGCGGCCAGGTGGTGTTCATCACCGACCCCGAAGGCGCCAAGCACGCGCCCAAGGGCGCCAAGGTGGTGGTCACCGCCCCGGCCAGCGATCCGCTGGTCTCGAGTCTGGTCATGTCGGCCCCGATCCAGCTCCTGGCCTACCACGTGGCCGTGGTGAAGGGCGCGGACGTCGACCAGCCGCGCAACTTGGCCAAGTCGGTGACGGTGGAATAGCGGCCTCCACCTGATCTCGCTCATCCCCACGAAAGTGGGATGAGCGAGATGAGCGGGATCAGATGCGCGCCAGCTTCGAATTCCGCGCCGAATAGCCGAAATAGACCAGGCACGCCGCCGCCACCCAGCCCGCGAACAGCAGCCAGGTGTCGAGCGGCAGCTTGACGATCAGGTAGGCGCAGAAGGCGACGCTGAGCAGAGGAACGGCCGGCGACAGCGGCACGCGATAGCCGCGAGGCAGATCGGGCTGGGTCCGGCGCAGGATCACCACGCCCAGCGACACGATGGCGAAGGCGATCAGCGTGCCCATGCTGGTCAGGTTCACCAGGGTGTCGAGCGGCACGAAGGCCGCCAGCACCGCGATGAATGCGGCCACGATCCAGGTGTTGAGGTCCGGCGACTGGGTCCGCGCGTTCACCCGCTGGAAGACCTTGGGCAGCAGGCCGTCACGGCTCATCGCATAGAGAATGCGCGTCTGGCCGTACATGACCACCAGGGTGATCGAGAAGATCGAGACGATGGCCCCTACGCACAGCACCAGCGAGGTCCAGGCCTGCCCGGTGAGGTTGCGCAGGATGACGGCCAGGCCCGCCTCCTGGCCGGCGAAGGCCGTCCAGGGCTGGGCTCCGACGGCGGCCAGGGCCACCAGGATGTAGACGCCGGTGACGATCAGCAGGGAGAGAATGATGCCCAGCGGCAGGTTGCGGCGCGGATCCTTGACCTCCTCGCCGGCGGTCGAGACCGCGTCGATGCCGATGTAGGAAAAGAAGATCGAGGCCGCCGCCGTGCCCACGCCCGCCACGCCCATCGGCATGAACGGCTGCAGGTTATGGGCGTGAAAGCCCGAGAAGGCGATCACCACGAAGAACAGCAGCACCAGCAGCTTCAGCACCACCAGCACCGCGTTGACCGTGGTGGATTCCTTTACCCCGCGCAGCAGCAGCACCAGGCAGGCGCCGACCAGCACCACGGCCGGCAGGTTGAACACCCCGCCCGCGCCGGGCGCCTTGGCCAGGGCGTCGGGCATGCGCCAGCCGAACAGGTCCACGAACATCTCGTTCAGGTACTGCCCCCAGCCCACGGCGATGGCCGAAGCCGAGACGGCGTATTCCAGCAGCAGGCACGCTCCCACCACGAAGGCCGTGAACTCGCCCAGGGTGGCGTAGGCGTAGGAATAGGACGAGCCCGAGACCGGGATCGTCGAGGCCAGCTCGGCGTAGCAGAGGGCCGTCAGGGCGGCGGTGATCCCGGCGATCACGAACGACAGGATCACCGCCGGGCCGGCGGCCGGCACGGCCGTGGTCAGGGCCACGAAGATGCCGGTGCCGATCGTGGCGCCCACGCCCAGCATGGTCAGCTGGAACAGGCCGATCGAGCGGGTCAGCCCCTCTTCCGGAAGATGCTCGCCGCCGTCGGCGACCAGCCGGCCCACCGGCTTGCGGCGAAAGAGGTCGGCCGCGCGAAACTGCCCCATGTGTGGTCCTGTGCAGGTCGAGGCCCCGTCAGGGACCTAAAGCGGCTAACTAGCGCCCGCTCTCACGCGCATCAACCGCCCGCTTTCAGCCCCTCGGCGATGGCCGCCTTGACCTTCAGCCCCGGGACCTCGGCGAAGACCAGGTCCTCGCGGCCGAAATAGCCCTTCTGCCGTCCAGCGCACCAGTCGGTGGTGACGATGGCGTAGCGGTCCTTCCGGGCCGGGCGGATCGGGGCGCCGTAAAGGAAGTCCCCCGTGCGCCGGTGCAGCGGCAGGTCGCCGTCCTGATTGGCGCGCGAAAGAATGTCGGCCAGGACGGCGGCGTCGACCTCGGCCTTCATGATCTTGCCGTCGAAGCGCACCACCGCGTCGTAGGCGTAGCGGCTGAGGGGACCGGCCGGCAGCCCCATGCCCAGGGTGGTGTGGCCCATGAAGCCGACGTCGGCGCCGGCCGCCCGGGCCATCAGCGCCGCCACCTCGCGCCCGGTGTCGCCCAGCGAAAGGGCCTTGGGGATGTTCGCCACGATCGCCGTCTCGGCCGGGGTCAGCGCCTTCTTCAGCGTGGCGGCGACCAGGGCGGCCATGGCCGGGTCGCCGGGACCGGCCGGGTCGATGTGCAGGCGCTGGATGCGGATCGGCGCGCGGGCGTCGGAGGGATCCAAGGTCGCCACCGTCAGCGGCTCGCCCCAGGCTCCGGTGTGGACGTAGCGCGTGCGGCCCTGGGCGTGGTCGAAGGCCAGGTGGTCGTGGCCGCCCAGGAACAGGGTCCCGTCCGGAATGGCCGGCAGGATGGCCTTGTCGGCCGGCAGCCCCGCATGGCTCATCACCACCAGCATCCCGTCGTCGGGGGCGGCCTTGGGCAGGTTGGCCGCCGCCCAGTCGGCGGGAACAGGGATGTCCAGCGCGCTGCGCACGGCCTTGGGATAGGTGTCGATCGAGTTCGTGCCCAGGCCCACCAGGTGAATCGGAAAGCCCACGTCCAGCGTCGCGCGCGAGGAGGTCAGCGGCCGGCCGGTGCGCTTGTCGACGATGTTGCTGATCACGGTCACGCCCAGGCCGCGGGCTCGAGCGACGACGGCGGCCATGTCCTCGTCCAGGTCCGGCTCGTGGTTGCCAAGGTTCAGGACCACGGGGGCGAGGCGGGTGAGGGCTTCGATGAAGGCCCAATCCAGGGCGCCGTTGGTGCGCTGGGCCACCACGTTGCCATGCTCGAACAGGTCGCCGTCCAGCAGGATCAGGCTGGGCGCACGGTCGCGGCGGATCACCCGGCGCATGGTCTCCAGCAGGGCGGCGAAACGACCGTAGGCCGAATGCAGGTCCGACAGCATCAGGACCTTGACCCGCCCCTTGCCGGCGGCGAGGGCGGGCCCCGCCAGGGCCGAGGCCGCCAGGGCCTGGAGGACCAGCCGGCGCGAAGCCGCGTTCGAACCGTTCATGCGAAGCTCCCGCGTGTCGATGCGGCCTGCCTAGCCCTTGCGCCCTTGCATGTCATCCCGCCCGGCTCGAAGCCTGGGCGACGGGGAGACGTCTGGCAACGCTCAGCGGCCCTCGAACACCAGGGTCCGAGCGAAGAACGGCAACAGGTCGGTATAGACCCGCCCCGTCTCGCCCCAGGTGCGGTCGCCCCAGCCGCCCACGTACTCCTCGGCCTCGTGCGGCACGCCCAGTTCGGTCAGGGCGCGGGAGAAGGCCTGGTTGGAAATCACGTGGTCGGGGTTGGGGTCGTTCCTGCCCCAGTCGAACTTCAGCCCGCGCAGGGTCTTCAGGTCGTCGGCGTAACGCGGCAGGGCCTCGATCAGCAGGAAGCTCTTCTGTAGCCGCACCGTCGTCGCCGTATCGATCTCCAGCCGCCCGTCGGGCAGGCGGCGGGCGGGCAGGTCGGCATAGAGCGGCGGCTTGTCGGGATTGGGCAGGTGCGCCTGGTAGATGGCCACGAATAGCTGCGAGAAGCCGTCGCCCTTCAGGTCGTCCAGCGATCGCGCACGCTGCAGCAGATCCCAGTTGGGACGCGAGGACATGGTCTGCAGGCCAAGGCCCGTCCCCACCGGATGCAGGGCGTAGACCGCGCCGAACATGCCGGCGTGGCGCATGCCGAACGCCAGGGCGCCATAGCCGCCCATCCGGTCGCCGGCCAACCCGCGCGAATCCCGGCTCGCCAGGGTTCTGAATTTGCCGTCCGTCCACGGGACCAGCTCATCCGTCAGGAAGGCGTCCCAGCGCCCCGTCACTGGCGAGGAGGTATAGATCGACCCGCCGAGGGGCGTTGAGAAGTCGGCCGCCACCACGATCAGCGGCGGGATCGTTCCCGACGCGATCGCTCTGTCCAGCAGCGTCGCCAGGCCGTCGCGGTCGAACGCCGCCCGCTCGTCCTCGAACAGGTTGTGCAGGTAGTAGACAACCGGATAGCGGCGGCTGGAGGCGTCGTAGCCGTCGGGCAGGTAGACCCGCACGCGTCGGTGGTCGCTGATCCCGATCCTGTTGCCCTCGAAGGCCTTGGAGGCGATGACGAAGTCGCCTACCCGACCGTCGGCGCGGGCGGCGAGCGGCGCGGCCAGGGCGGCCATCAGCATCAGGACCATCAGGCCTATTTGGCGACGGATCATAAGAACTCTCCGCAATCGAAACCCGGGGAGAACGCCACGCCACTCAACTGAAAGATAGGAACGCCCGTTGTCGAGGCTGATTAAGACAGCCCGCCTCGCCGCTCGTTGTCGACCATGTAGTCGCGCGTGATCGGCAAGGCGCCGACCTTCTTGGCCACCTGGATCTGGAAGACCATGTGGCCGCCATAGCGGAAACCCAGCTCGGCCCCGCAGAGGTAGAACTCCCACATCCGCCGGAAGCGCTCGTCAAACATCGTGGGAATGTCCGGGTCGGCCAGGAAGCGCATGCGCCAGTGCTTGCAGGTTTCGGCGTAGTGCAGGCGCAGGATTTCGATGTCGGTGATCCACAGGCCCGCCGCCTCGACCGCCTTCACGATCTCCGAAAGGCCGGGGATGTAGCCGCCGGGGAAGATGTACTTGGCGGTGAAGGCGTTGGTGGCGCCGGGGCCGGACATGCGGCCGATCGAGTGGATCACCGCGCTGCCGTCGTCGGCCAGCAGCCGCCTGACAGTGTCGAAATAGGTCTGGAAGTTGGGCGCGCCCACATGCTCCAGCATGCCCACCGAGACAATGCGGTCGAAGGTTTCGTTCAGGTCGCGATAGTCGGTCAGGCGGAACTCCACCTGGTCCGACAGCCCCGCCTGGGCCGCCCGTTCGGTGGCCAGGGCCAGTTGCTCGGTCGACAGGGTGACGCCGGTCATCTTCGCCCCGTGGTCGGCCGCCAGGGTCATGGACAGGCCGCCCCAGCCCGAACCGATGTCCAGCACCTTCATGCCGGGGGTGATGTCCAGCTTGGCCGCGATGTGCGCCTTCTTGGCCGCCTGGGCCTCCTCCAGGGTCATGTCCGGCCGCGCGAAGTAGGCGCAGCTGTACTGCATGTCCTTGTCGAGGAAACGCTTATAGAGCTCGTTCCCGACGTCGTAGTGATGGGCCACGTTGCGGCGCGAGGCGATGCGGTCGTTCAGCGACTGCACGGTGCGCTTGAAAGCCTTCTTGGCCCGCGTCAGGGGCGTGCCGCGCTTGGGCGTGCGGCCGCCGCTTCTGCCCACGATCTCCAGCAGATCCCACAGCGTACCCTGCTCGATCTTCAGGTCGCCGTCCATGTAGGCCTCGCCGAGGCCCAGGCTCGGATTGGCCACCAGGCGACGCAGGCCCTTGCCGTTGACGCGGATCGTCACCGGCGGGCCGGAACCGTCGCCGGCCTTCCTAGTCGAACCATTGGGAAGGTGGATGGTCAGGTCGCCCACCTTGACCATCTTGTTCAGCAGAGCTTCGATCATGCGGTCAACGTAACGTGGACCTCGCGGGAGGAAAGGCGGAAATTTTCGTCCGCCTTCCCTTGAAAAACGCCGCCCGCGAACCGGTCAGCGCTCGCTGTCCAGGTGCGCCATCTGGGCTTCGGCATAGCGCGTCCCCGCCACCGCGTCGGCGGGTACGGCCCGTTCGATCGCCGCCAGATCCTCCGCCGACAGCGGCACGTCCAGAGCGCCCAGCGATTCCGACAGGCGATGACGGGTGCGCGCCCCGACCAGGGGTACGATGTCGGAGCCCTGCCCGGCCACCCAGGCGATGGCGATCTGGGCGACGCTCGCGCCCTTGGCCCGGGCCACCGCCCTCAGCGCCTCGACCAAGGCCAGGTTGCGATCGACGTTGCCGTCCTGGAAGCGGGGAGAGTGGGCGCGGAAGTCGCCCTGGGCCTTGCCCTGGTTCTTGTCCCAATGGCCGCTGATCAGGCCGCGCGACAGCACGCCGTAGGCCGTCATGCCGATGCCCAGTTCCCGCAGCACCGGCAGGATCCTGGCCTCGGGCGAGCGCGAGATCAGCGAGTATTCGATCTGCAGGTCGACGATCGGATGGACGGCGGCGGCCCGGCGGATCGTCTCGCCCCCCACCTCCGACAGGCCGACGTGACGCACGAAGCCGGCCTTGACCATGTCGGCGATGGCGCCGACCGTGTCCTCGATCGGCACGTTGGGGTCCAGGCGCGCGGGGCGATAGATATCGATGTGATCCACGCCCAGGCGCTGGAGGGTGTAGGCCAGCGAGGTCTTCACCGCGGCCGGGCGGCCGTCGAAGCCGATCCAGCCGGCGGCGGGATCGCGCTGGGCGCCGAACTTGACGCTGATGACCGCCTTGTCGCGCTTGGACCCTTTCAAGGCCTCGCCGATCAGCATCTCGTTGTGGCCCATGCCGTAGAAGTCGCCGGTGTCGATCAGGGTGATCCCGGCCTCGAGCGCGGCGTCGATCGTGGCCAGGCTCTCGGCCCGGTCGGACGGGCCGTACATGCCCGACATGCCCATGGCCCCCAGGCCGAGGGCGGAAACGACGGGGCCGGTCTTGCCGAGTTGACGGGTCTGCATGGGGAGGTCTCCCGGAAGCGTTGTTCGGTGGGACGGACTATGCAGCGGCGGACTGCGTGCGATAATCCGGTCATTGCCGCACGAGCCGTTCGGAAAAACGCACAATGGCCCAGCCCGATCTCGCCGACCTGGACGCCTTCACCGCCGTGGCCCGGGCCCGCAGCTTCCGGGGCGCGGCCAATATCCGAGGGGTCTCGGCCTCGTCCCTGTCCGAGGCGCTGCGACGGCTGGAGGCGGCGCTGGGCGTGCGCCTGCTCAACCGCACCACGCGCAGCGTCACACCGACCGAGGCGGGCGAACGCCTTCTGGCGCGGCTGACCCCGGCCCTGGCCGACGTGACCCTGGCCCTGGACGAGGTGAACGCCTATCGCGACAGCCCGGTGGGCGTGCTGAAGCTCAACGTGCCCGGCGCGGCGGCCCGCATCGTGCTGCCCGACCTGATCCCCCGCTTCCTGGCCGCCCACCCCGGCGTGCGGGCCGAGGTCACGGTCGAGGACAGCTTCGTCGACGTGCTGGCGGCCGGATACGACGCCGGGATCCGTTATGACGAGCGGCTGGAGAAGGACATGATCGCCGTACCCCTGTCGGGTCCGCAGCGGTTCGTGGTGGCCGCCTCGCCCGCCTATCTCGCAACCAACGGACGGCCGACCCATCCCGACGAGGTCCTGGCCCATCCCTGCATCCGCCATCGTTTCCCGAGCGGCGGCAGCTACGCCTGGGAGTTCGAGAAGGACGGCCAAGTCATACGGGTCTCCCCCGAGGGACCGCTGGTGACGGGCTGCGTGGAACTGGAGATCGCGGCCGCCGAGGCGGGCCTGGGTCTGCTGGCCACCTTCGAGGGCTTCGTGGCGCAGGCCATCGCCGCCGGCCGGCTGGAGACGGTGCTGGACGACTGGCTGCCGCCGTTCAGCGGGCCCTATCTCTACTATCCCAGCCGCCGACACATGCCCGCCCCGCTGCGGGCGTTCGTGGACTTCGTGAAGGCCGAGCGGCGCTAAGCGCGATGCAGAAACGGCGCAGCCGGGGTGAAATCTTTCCCTCAGCCTCCGCACTAAGCGTCGCATTAGAAAGCCTGTTCTTGCTTCCGGGGCTTACGGGGCGTAACGGGTCCGCTCCCGTCCCAGAACGGCGGGCTCAGTGATGAAATTGGAGGCTGCGATGGGTTACCGGGTCGCCGTGGTCGGCGCCACGGGCAATGTGGGCCGTGAGATGTTCAACATCCTCGAGGAAGTGAAATTCCCCGTGGACAAGATGCATGCGATCGCGAGCCGCAAATCCATCGGCGTCGAGGTCTCGTTCGGCAACCAGATCATCAAGTGCGAGGACCTGGAGCAGTTCGACTTCTCCACCGTCGACATCGTGCTGATGAGCGCCGGCGGCGCGATCGCCAAGGCCTGGGGCGAGAAGATCGGCGCGGCCGGTCCGATCGTGATCGACAACTCCAGCCACTTCCGCATGGACCCGGACGTGCCGCTGGTGGTGCCGGAAGTGAACCCGGACGCGGTCAACAGCCTGCCCAAGAACATCATCGCCAATCCCAACTGCTCGACCGCCCAGCTGGTGGTGGTGCTCAAGCCGCTGCACGACGAAGCCAAGATCAAGCGCGTGGTCGTATCGACCTACCAGTCGGTTTCCGGCGCGGGCAAGGAAGGCATGGACGAGCTGTGGGAGCAGACCAAGGGCGTCTTTGTCCTGGGCGCGCCCGAGCCCAAGAAGTTCACCAAGCAGATCGCCTTCAACGTCATCCCCCACATCGACGTCTTCATGGAAGACGGCTTCACGAAGGAAGAGTGGAAGATGACGGCGGAGACCAAGAAGATCCTGGATCCGTCGATCAAGCTGACCGCCACCGCCGTGCGCGTGCCGGTGATGGTGGGCCACGCCGAGTCGGTGAACATCGAGTTCGAGACCCCGCTGGACGAAGACGACGTGCGCGAGATCCTGCGCGACGCCGACGGCGTGGTGGTGGTCGATAAGCGCGAGGACGGCGGCTACATGACGCCGAAGGAAGCGGCCGGCGAATTCCCGGTCTACGTCTCACGCATCCGCACCGACCCGACCGTCGACAACGGCATCGCGCTCTGGTGCGTGGCCGACAACCTCCGAAAGGGGGCGGCCCTGAACGCCGTGCAGATCGCCCAGCTGCTGCACGACAAGGGCCTGATCAAGCAGAAGACCCTGGCCTAGAACGACCCGCGTCGTCCCTCGCCAGCGGCGGGGGACGACGCTTCCACCTTCGGGCCTGGAAGGCGCCGCCACCGCAAGAAGCGGGGCGACACCGCGACCTTCCCCTGTCATGTGACCCCCCGAAAGGTGACACTGCATGGTTTCCAACTCCACGACCGACACCCGCCCGGCCTACATCGCCGGGGTGGCCTGCTACGGCCTCTGGGGGTTTCTCCCGCTCTACTTCCACCTGCTGTCCCGGCTGGGCGTGAGCTCGCTGGAGATGATCGCGCACCGCACCCTGTGGTCGGTGCTGTGGGCCGGCGGGCTGGTGCTGCTGGCCAAGCAAGGGGGCCAGGTGGCCGCCGTGCTGCGCCAGCCGCGCACCCTGGCCATGCTGTTCCTGTCGACCCTGGCGATCTTCAGCAACTGGACGATCTACGTGATGGCGGTGAACGCCGGCCACGTGATCGAGGCCAGCCTCGGCTACTACATCAATCCCCTGATGAACATGGCCGCCGGCGCCCTGCTGTTCCGCGAGCGCATGAGCCTGGAGGGCAAGGTCGCCATCGGCTTGGCCACGATCGGCGTGGCCATCCAGACCATCGCCCTGGGTCACCTGCCGCTGATCTCATTGGGCCTGGCGTTCAGCTTCTGCGTCTACGCGATCCTGCGCAAACAGGTGAAGGCCGACGCCCAGACGGGGCTCTTCATCGAATGCGCCTATCTGGCCCTGCCAGGCCTGGCCTATGTCTGGCATCTGCAGACCACGGGCGCGGGCCATTTCGGCGCCGGCGCGCCGGTGACCCTGCTGCTGATGATCGCCGGCCCGGCGACGGTCGTGCCCCTGGCCCTCTTCGCCTGGTCCGCCCGTCGCCTGCCGCTCAGCGCCGTGGGCTTCCTGCAGTTCATCGCTCCCACGATCCAGTTCCTGCTGGGCGTGGCCCTGGGCGAGGCCTTCACCCCGATGCGCGCGATCTCGTTCGTGTTCATCTGGCTGGGCGTGGCGGCCTTCGCCTACGGAGCCTGGAAACGCACGCGGATGATGGCGGCGGCATAGGGCGCCCTATGCCTTGGGTCAGGTGACGGACCCCGCGTCCTGGCCTAGCCTCCGGCCATGACCCGTTCCCAGCCCCTCGAACGCAAGCGCCTGGCCCTGGCCGCCACGGTCCTGGGTTCGAGCCTGGCCTTCGTGGACGGCTCGGTGGTCAATGTCGCCCTGCCGGCCATGCGAACGGCGCTGAAGGCCGACGCCGCCCAGGTGCAGTGGATCGTCAACGCCTACCTGCTGCTGCTCGGCGCCCTGGTCCTAATCGGCGGGTCAGCGGGCGATCGTTTCGGCCGACGGCGCGTGTTCGTCAGCGGGATCGTGCTGTTTGCGGTCGCTTCCCTGGCCTGCGCCCTGGCCCCGGACGTGCGCTGGCTGATCGCCGCCCGCGCGGTCCAGGGAGTGGCGGCGGCCCTCGTCGTCCCCTCCAGCCTGGCCATCCTGGGCGCCACGTTCGACGACGCCGAGCGGGGCGGAGCCATCGGGGCTTGGGCCGGGTTCGGGGCCGTCACCACCGCGATCGGGCCGGTGCTGGGCGGCTGGCTGGTGGACCATGTCTCGTGGCGCGCCATCTTCCTGATCAACCTGCCCCTGGCCGCGGCCGCCGTCTGGCTGGCCCTGGCGGCGGTGCGCGAAAGCCGCGACCCCGACGTCACCCACCTGGACTGGGCCGGCGCGACGCTGGCGGCCCTGGGGCTGGGCGCGACCACCTGGGGCCTGACGGCGGCGGGCGCGCGCGGCTGGTCCAGCCCGGCGGTCTGGAGCGCCCTGGCCGCCGGCGCGGTCCTTCTGGCCGCCTTCGTCGCCAGCCAGGCGCGCGGCAGGCATCCGATGATGCCGCTGTCGCTCTACCGTTCACGCACCTTCAGCGGCGCCAACCTGCTGACCCTGGCGCTCTATTTCGGCCTGAACGGCGCGCTGTTCTTCCTGCCGTTCGAACTGATCGCCCGCCACGGCTATTCGGCCGCCAAGGCTGGCGCGACTCTCCTGCCGTTCTCGCTGGTCATGGGGACTCTTTCGGGCGTCGCAGGGAAGGCCGCCGACCGGTTCGGCGCGCGACCGCTGCTGACCCTGGGGCCGATCCTGGCCGGCGCCGGCTTCGCCTTGCTGGGCGCGCCATGGCTCGGCTCGGGCTACTGGACCGGGGTTCTGCCCGGGGTGCTGACCCTCGCCTTGGGCATGACGATCGCCGTCGCGCCCCTGACCAACACCGTGATGAGCGCCGTTCCGCCCACACATGCCGGCGTCGCCTCGGGGATCAACAACGCCGTGGCCCGCATCGCTGGCCTGCTGGCCGTGGCCGTGCTGGGCCTGGTCTATTTCGCGCCCGGCGCGGACCACTACGCCTGGGTGATGGGGATCAGCGCCGCCGCGGCCGTTGCGGCCGGGATCACCGGAGCCTTGACGATCGGGCGGCCTCGCTAGAATCGCTTGGCCACGCCCACCACCAGTTCCAGGTCGGGGGTGTCGCTGTTGAGGCCGGCATAGGCCGAGAGATCCAGCTGCAGGTCGCGCACGGCGGGCGGCTGCCACGCCGCGGTCAGATCGAAGCTGGCCTGGGTCACGTGGCCGCCCGGATCGAGATCGCGATCGGCCCACAGCTCCGCGCCCAGAGACACGGGCCCGAACGACCGCCCGACCCCGATCGCGCCGCCAAAGCCCGCATGCCGACCCGAGCCGTCGGAGTCCGCTCGCGCATCGATCTGCGGCGACAGGCTCAGCGACCAGGCTCCGTTCAACGGCAGGGAAACCGGAACGACCACCCCGCCCTCCCACGCGCCGGAACCGATTCCATCGGAACCGACCGGCGCGCTGACGAACGGTTGCACCGCCAGCGAGACGCCGTCGCCGCCGGGGTTTTTCAGCGACCATCGCACCGCCGCCGTCAGGTCGCCCACGCCGTCGGCCACAGAGGCTTGTCCCGAGGCGCGGTCCTTGGCGCGCACGTGCTCGTAGGCGTTCCAGGCCAGCTGGCCCTCGACCCGATCGGTCAAGCCCAGCCGCAGCTCCAATCCGCCATAGGTGACGTCGTCGACCGAAGCGCCGCCGCCCCGGCTGAAGGCCGCGTCGGCGACGCCCAGCTCGGCCTGGAAGCGGCCCCTGTCCATCACGCACGGCGGCGAGCCCTTGCCCGGCCGGTCGGCGCAGAAGTCGCGCGGCGCGTCCTGAGCCCGGGCCGCGCCGGCCAGAAGGAGAATGGAAAGGCCGGTGATCGTCGAAATCCGCATGCCGTCCTCTCCCGTTTCGTTCTCAGAGGCTTTCGTAGGCCGCCCGGATCAGCCGCACGGCGCGGGGATCGCCGATCAGCTCGCTGCCCTGCTTGTTCATCACATAGGCCCCCGACACGCCCGTGGCGGGGTCGGCGAAGGCGCACGAACCACCCCAGCCGCTATGGCCGAAGGCGTCGGGCGTGGGGCCGTAGAAGAAGTTGGGCTCGTTGCGCATGAAGCCCGCCCCCCAGCTGATCACATAAGGCAGGACCAGATCCTGCCCGACGATCCGCTGGGCCCGCGCAGCCTCCATGGTCGCCGGCGACAGCACCTCGACGCCATCCAGCTCGCCCCCGCTGGCCAGGGCGCCCATCAGCCGCGCCAGGGCCGGCGCGGTGGCGTGACCGTTGGCGCTGGGGATCTCGACCCGCCGCCATTCGGCCGTGCCGCGTCCGCCCGGCGCGGCCCACTTGGTCATGAAGGCGGCCTTCACCGCGTCGTTGATCGCTCCGAACTTCGGCAGGGCGGTCGGGCGCATCAGCTCGGCGCAGCGAGCATGCTCGCTGTCGGGCAGGCCGATCCAGAGGTCCAGGCCCAGCGGCCCGGCCAGATCCTCGCGCAGGGCCGTTCCCATGGTGCGGCCATCCACGCGACGGAAGATTTCACCGGCCGTGAAGCCGAAGGTGATGGGATGGTAGCCGCTGGCCGTTCCCACCGGCCACAGCGGAGCCATCGCGGCCAGCTTGGCGGTCGTGGCCTGCCAATCGAACCAGATGGCCGGGTCGGTCTCGTCCAGGAAACCGGCCAGGCCGTCCTGGTGCGACATCACCTGGCCCACCGTCACATCCTGCTTCCCGGCCTGGGCGAACTCAGGCCAGACAGAGGCCACGGTCTGGTCGTAGGACAGCCGCCCCTGGTCCACCAGGCGGGCGATGAGCAGGGCCGCCACGGCCTTGGTGGTCGAGAACAGGGGCGTCAGCGTGTCGGGGCCGAAGGCGACCTCGTGCTTGCGATCGGCGAACCCGCCCATCAGGTCGACCACCACCTCGCCGCCGATCGCCAGCGAGAACCGCGCCCCCAGCTCGCCGCCGTTCTCGAAATTGGCCTCTAAGGCCTCGCGCACGGGGGAGAAGCGGTCGGGGCAGAAGCCGGTGATTTCGACGGTCATGGAACGCTCCCTAGGCCAGACGCTCGATGCGGACGCTGGGCGAGGTCTGCTTGATGCGGGCGGCCATGCCCACGATCGGCAGTTCGGGGGCGTTCCAGATGTTGGCGGCGGTCACTGTCTCGGCCACGCCGCCGACGGCGCGGGCCAGGCCGTACGAAATGGTCTGCCCTTCCAGGATCGAGGCCGCGTAAAGGGCCGTCAACAGGTCGCCGGTCCCGCTGGGCGAGCGTTCGGCCTTGGCGTGGGCGGCCAGCCAGGCCTCCTTGCGATCGACATAGACCACGCCGATCTCGGCCCCGCGCTGTACGGACGACACCAGGGTCGGCTTGTTCAGGAGGCGTCCAGCGCGCACCGCCGCGTGCGGATCGCGCGAATCCGCGCCGGTCAGGCGCTGCAGTTCCCAGGCGTTGCAGGCCACGACGTCGGCGCGCGGGATCAGGTCGCTGGCGATCGCCTCGGCCACCTCGGCCGGAACGTAGAGCCCCTTGCCGGCGTCGCCCATGGTGGGATCGATGACCACGGTCGGCCTGCGGGCGGCGCCCCCTTGCGGCGGGTTGTGCCGGGGCGCGGCGCGGACGGCGTCAATGGTCCGGGCCGCGGCGCGCACCTGGGCCGCGCTGGCGAAATAGCCGGTGATCACCACGTCGGTCAGCGCGAACAGGCCGTTGGCCTCGATGCCGTCCAACATGCCCTCGACCACCTCGATCGGCGCGGGCGCGCCGCCGGGGATGCCCCAGCCCGGGTGGCGGCCATACAGCACGGTCGGCACGACCATCGAGTCGATACGGAACTGCACCAGGGCGGCGGCCTGGGCCGACGCGCCGACCTGGCTGCCGGCGACGTGGCTGGAAATGATCAGAGCGAGCGGCATGACTAGCGGCTTAGCGGAGCATTGCGGACTTGAATAGGGCAAGCGGGGCCATGAACACCGAACTCCTCGCGCAACGTCGGCGTCTCCTTGTCCGAGCATCCCAACCCTTACTCAACCGCAAAACAAAAAGGGCCCGCCGCGTTTCCGCGACGGGCCCTTCGGGCTGGCGGTGAAGCCTGGCCTTAGTAGCGGTAGTGGTCCGGCTTGAACGGGCCGGCTTCCGGCACGCCAATGTAGTCGGCCTGTTCCTTGTTCAGCTTCGAGAGCTTGGCGCCCAGCTTGGCCAGGTGGAGGAAGGCGACCTTCTCGTCCAGGTGCTTGGGCAGGGTGTAGACTTCGTTCTTGTACGCGCCCTTGTTGGTCCACAGCTCGATCTGGGCCAGGGTCTGGTTGGTGAACGAGGCCGACATCACGAACGAGGGGTGGCCCGTGGCGTTGCCCAGGTTCACCAGGCGGCCTTCCGACAGCAGGATGATCTTCTTGCCGTCCGGGAATTCCACGTGGTGGACCTGCGGCTTGATTTCATCCCACTTGAAGTTCTTCAGGCCGGCGACCTGAATTTCAGAGTCGAAGTGGCCGATGTTGCAGACGATGGCGTTGTTCTTCATCCGGCGCATGTGGTCGACGGTGATGACGTCCTTGTTGCCGGTCGCCGTCACGTAGATGTCGGCCTTGTCGGCGACGTCGTCCAGGGTCTGGACCTCATAGCCTTCCATCGCCGCCTGCAGGGCGCAGATCGGGTCGATCTCGGTGACGATCACGCGGGCGCCGCCCTGGCGCAGCGAAGCGGCCGAGCCCTTGCCCACGTCGCCGTAGCCGCAGACCACCGCGACCTTGCCCGACAGCATCACGTCGGTGCCGCGGCGGATGGCGTCGACCAGCGATTCACGGCAGCCGTACAGGTTGTCGAACTTCGACTTGGTGACGCTGTCGTTGACGTTGATGGCCGGGAAGGGCAGTTCGCCCTTGGCGGCCATCTGATACAGGCGGTGCACGCCCGTGGTGGTTTCTTCCGACACCCCGCCGATGGCGTCGCGGATGGCCGAGTAGAAGCCCGGCTTTTCGGCCAGGTAGCGCTTCATGACGGTGAAGAGGGCTTCTTCTTCCTCGTTCTGCGGATTGTTGAGGATCGAGGGATCCTTCTCGGCCTTCGGGCCCAGCACGCAGAGCAGGGTGGCGTCGCCGCCGTCGTCCAGGATCAGGTTCGGGTAGCCGCCGTCGTGCCACTCGAAGATCTTGTGGGCGTATTCCCAGTACTCCACCAGGTTCTCACCCTTGAAGGCGAAGACCGGGATGCCGGCGGCGGCGATGGCGGCCGCGGCGTGGTCCTGGGTCGAGAAGATGTTGCACGAAGCCCAGCGCACTTCGGCGCCCAGGGCGACCAGGGTCTCGATGAGGACGCCGGTCTGAATGGTCATGTGCAGGCTGCCGGCGATGCGGGCGCCCTTCAGGATCTGCTGCGGACCGTACTCGGCGCGCGTGGCCATCAGGCCCGGCATTTCGGTCTCGGCGATGGCGAGTTCCTTGCGGCCGAAATCGGCGAGCGAGATGTCCTTGACGATGTAGTCGGCCACGGTCGGCTCCTGCGGTCGGGGGGTGTCTTGGGCGGTCTATACCGCGCCCCGCCGCTTCTCGCAATTAAGGCATAAGGATTTCTTTATATGCCTTGCCAGAACCGCTTGGCCTCGGCGAAGGCGTCATGGGCGGCCTGGGCCTCGTCCAGCAGGCCGGCCTCGTGCTCGGCGAAGCCGGCGGTCAGGGCGCCGGCGGCGAAGGCGGCCTTGGGATCCTCGCACGAAAGGGACACCGATCGCGCCAGGGCTTCGCGCGCGGCCAGGTCGTTGAGCGCCCCCAGGGCGTCCTGAAGGCGCGAGATCGCCTCGCCGAAGGCCTCGACGCGCTTGGGATGATCGGGGAACAGCGGCGCCAAGTCCTGGGCGGCGTAGCGCAGGACCTTGCCCCGGATGCGCAGACGGTGGCGCTCGAACGGCTCCAGCCGGGCCAGATGCCGTCCGCCCTTGCGCAGCTTGCGTCGCTGCTTGTCGAGGAAGCGGGCCGCGAAGGCCCCGGCCGGGCGTTCGCGGTCCTTGGCCAGGCTCGCGTCCGTCGTCCAGGTCCCCGCCTCCAGCCAGGCGGCGGCTTCCAGGGCCAGGGCGCGATAGCGAGAGGTCTCAACCGCCGCCAGCGCCTTGGCGTAGGCGGCGGTCTGGGCCTCCAGCAGGGCCCGCCCGAACGCCGCCAGCGCCTCGGCGTCTTCCGGCGCGGCCGCCTCCGCCTCGGCGGCCGGGCGCCAGACGTCGGCGATGAAGACGTCCAGCTCGCGGGCCGGCCCCAGGGTGTTCGCCAGCCACTTCAACTCGGCCTTCACATGGCGGGCGTCGGGCGCGCTGGCCAGGGGCTTGAAGATCTTCAGCAGGGCGCGGAACCGGCGGGCCGCCACCCGCAGCCTGTGCAGCCGCTCGGGGCCGGGTCGTTCGGCCAGGGCCTCGGCGGCCGCGCAAAGCCGGTCCAGCGCCTCCCGGCCCAGGGCCTGCAAGGCCTGGGCGGTGGAGGCGCCGGCCTCGAAGGTCGGTCCCGAACGCTGGCGGTCCTCCTCGCCGCGGGCCAGCGCGTAGCCGCGCTCGGCCTTGCTGACCAGCGACAGGCGCAAGGGCGCGTGGGCGGCCAGATCGCGGGCCAGGTCGAACAGCACGCGTGGCGCGCCGGCCTTGAGCTCCAGCTCCAGTTCGCTGACGGGCGCGCGGCGGTCGTCGGCCCGCAGTTCGCCCTGGTCGAGGGCGGCCTCGATCACCGCCCCGTCCCGCTCGATCAGGCGTACGGTGCGGCGCACGTTCGTGGCGAAGACCGGAGCCAGGGCGTCGCCGTTGATGACCTGGGCGGCCGGGGTCCGGGCCAGCAGCTCGCGGTCGGGCTCCGGCCCCTCGACCGTGCTTTCCCATTCGCCCCGCGCGAACACGCCGCCGGCCGAAGCCGACTTCAGGGTCTGCTTGCGGCCGTTCTCGCCGTCGCGGATGCGCAGGCCGAAACCGGCGCGGCGCAGGGCGTGGTCGGGGGTATCGAAATAGATGGCGTCGAGCTGTCGAACCGCCTCCCGGCCCGCCAGACGGGCCAGGACATCGTTCGAAGCCTCCGGGGCGATCAGGAACTTCAGCTCGATTTCGTGGTCCATCTGAAGACTATAACCAGCCAGGAAGGCTTTGGCTCCCTCACGCAAGCCATGGGGGTATGCAAGGCGCGAACCCTTGCGCCACTCACGTTCGGCGTGCTTGCCAATCGTTGTGCCGGAGTCCACATCTCCCGCCATGACGCAGATCAATTCCGCACAGCCCCGCCACGACTGGACGCTTCCCGAGGTGGAGGCCCTGTTCGACCTGCCGTTCATGGAACTGGTCTTCCAGGCCGCCACCGTGCACCGGGCCTGGTTCGACCCGTCGGAGATGCAGATCTCGCAGCTGCTGTCGGTCAAGACCGGCGGCTGCGCCGAGAACTGCGGCTATTGCAGCCAGAGCGCCCACTTCAAGACCGGCCTGAAGGCCGAAAAGCTGATGGAGCCGGCCGTGGTGATCGCCAAGGCCAAGGCCGCCCGCGACGGCGGCGCCCAGCGCTTCTGCATGGGCGCGGCCTGGCGCGAACTGAAGGACCGCGACCTGCCCAAGCTCGCCGAGATGATCGGCGGAGTGAAGGCGTTGGGCATGGAGACCTGCGCGACCCTGGGCATGCTGACGGCCGAACAGGCCCAGCAACTGAAGGACGCAGGCCTGGACTATTACAACCACAACCTCGACACCGGCCCCGACTACTACGCCGACGTGGTGACCACCCGCACCTACCAGGAGCGCCTGGACACCCTGGCCCACGTCCGCGACGCGGGCATGAGCACCTGCTGCGGCGGCATCGTGGGCATGGGCGAGATGCGCCGCGATCGCGCCGGCCTGCTGCATCAGCTGGCCACCCTGCCGGCCCACCCCGACAGCCTGCCGATCAACGGCCTGGTGCCGATCAGCGGCACCCCGCTGGGCGACCAGATCCTGGCCGACGACGCCAAGGCCATCGATTCCATCGAGTTCGTGCGCACGATCGCGGTGGCCCGCATCGTCTGCCCCAAGGCGATGGTGCGCCTGTCGGCCGGCCGTGAAGGCATGAGCCGCGACCTGCAGGCCCTGTGCTTCATGGCCGGCGCCAACTCGATCTTCGTCGGCGGCAAGCTGCTGACCACGCCCCTGCCCGGCCAGGACGAGGACAGCCGCCTGTTCCAGGACCTGGACCTGCGTCCGATGGCCATGACCAAGGCCGTGCTCGCACCCGAAACCGTGGCGGCGGAATAGGGGGCAACCCCTCTTTCGTTTCAGGGAAAGCGTCCGCCTCCTCCAACGGGGGCGGACGAACGGTCCTACCGTTCCTCGTCGAAGCGGTTGGCGACCAGCTCGACCAGGGCCTCGACGGCGGCGTCGGCCTCAGGTCCCTCGGCGGCGATGTCGATGGTGGAGCCGATGCCGGCGGCCAGCATCATCAGGCCCATGATCGAGCGAGCGTCCACGCTGGAGCCGTCGCGCGCGACCGTCACCTCGGCGTCGAACCCCGAGGCCAGCTTGACGAACTTGGCCGAGGCGCGGGCGTGCAGCCCCCGCTCGTTGACGATCTCGACCGTGCGCGCCGCCATGCGACTCATTTTTCTCCCGCCAGCACGTAGGAGGCCACGGAGATATACTTGCGTCCAGCCTCCTGGGCGTGGGCGACGCATGTCTGCAGGGTCTCGCGCTGGCGCACGCTGGCCAGCTTGATCAGCATGGGCAGGTTCAGCCCGGCGATCACCTCGGCCTTGGTCTGCTCCATCACCGAAATGGCCAGGTTCGACGGCGTGCCGCCGAACATGTCGGTCAGCAGAATCACCCCGCCGCCGTCGTCGACGCCGGCGCACGCCTTCAGGATGTCGGCCCGGCGACGCTCCATGTCGTCCTCTGGACCGATGCAGATGGCCACGACCGCGCTCTGCGGCCCGACCACATGCTCCATGGCGGAGACAAACTCTTCCGCCAGACGCCCGTGTGTAACGATCACGAGCCCGATCATGTCTGACTTCTCAAACGGGATCCCCTAACCCGTGGCGGCAGGGAGGCGCCGCGCGGGTGGTCTTGATACGCTTGTTAGTCGGCGACTCCAAGATGCTCCAACATGCGACTGACTTTCGCCGGGGCGGCGGGTTCCAGGGGCCACAGGTCGAGCACCGGCGTCGCGACGCCTTCGACAACCTCATATCTGGGGTCCGGCAGGCGCTCCACCCCCTGCGACCGATCCACGCAGCGCACCAGCAGGCGAACGCGGCAGAAGGTCAGATGCGGCTGGGGCAGGACCCCGACCCCCCGGACCTCGATCAGACCGTCCAGGGTCGCGGGCGCCCGGCCGAACACGGCGCCGTTGGAAACGAAGGTCTCGACCCGGTCGTCGGCCACCAGCCGGAAGCCCTGGTCCAGGGCGCGCAGGGCCAGGTCGCTCTTGCCCACCCCCGAGGGGCCCTCGATCAGCGCCCCGGCCCACGAGCCGGCGATCCGGCGGGCGATCAGCCCGGCATGGCGGATCATTCGCGCACGATCCCGTGGTGGTGACCGCCGGCGCTTGCCTCGGGCAGGTCGACGCGGAAACGCGCACCGATCACGCGACCGTCGGCGTCCTTGCGGTTTTCGGCGGTGATGTGGCCGCCGTGGGCCTCCACGATCTGGCGGGCGATCGACAGGCCAAGGCCCGAATTGCCCCCGAACGCCCGGCCCTTGGGGCGCGAGGTGTAGAAACGCTCGAAGATGGTCTCGAGATTGTCGGGCGGAATGCCGGGGCCGTCGTCGTCGACCGTCACCACCAACCGTCCCGCTTCGCGCAGGCCCCCGGCCTCCCGCGTCAGCACCACCCGCACCTCGCCGTCCGCGTTGCTGAACGAGCGGGCGTTGTCGATCAGGTTGCGGAACACCTGGCCCATCGGCGTCTCGCGGGCCAGGACCCTGGCGTGAGCGGGCGCGCCCGAGGCGTCCAGCGTGACCCGCACGCTGCCGGGCGCGTCGCCGGGCCGAAGCTGGGCCGCGTAGAGGTGGATCACCTCGGCCAGCAGCAGGTTCAGCTCGAAAGCCTTCGGCGCCTCGCGCGACAGCTCCGCGTCCAGGCGCGAGGCGTTGGAAATGTCGGTGACCAGCCGGTCCAGCCGGCCCACGTCCTGCTGCAGGATGCCCAGCAGGCGAGCGCGAGCGGCCGGATCGGAGACCAAGTCCAGCGTCTCGATCGCCGAGCGGATCGAGGTCAGGGGGTTCTTGATCTCGTGGGCCACGTCGGCGGCGAAGCGCTCGATGGCGTCCATCCGCTCCGACATCGAATCGGTCATCTCCTCCAGCGCCCGCGACAGGTCGCCCAGTTCGTCCTTGCGGTCGGAGATGTCGGGCAGGGAGATGGCGCGCGCGCCTTCGAGGCGTACGTGGTCGGCGGCCCGCGCCATGCGCAGCACCGGCTGGGCGATCAGGCGGTTGAGGAGGAACGACGAGATCAAGGTCGTGGCCACCGCGATCAGGGCGAAGGGCAGCAGGGCCTTGCGCTCGGCGGCGATGATCTGGTCGACGTCGCCGGCCTCCAGGGTCAGCACGCCCAGCACCGCGCGGACGTGCTGGATCGGGATCGACACCGACACCACGCGGTCGCCGTTTTCCGACAAGCGGGTGCCGGCCACCGGCTCGCCCAGGCGGGCGCGGGCGATCTCGGCCTCCAGGGCCCGGCGGGCTTCCTCGGCGACCTTGGGCTTGGCCTTGTCCTCGGCCATGGGCAGACGGAAGGCGGGCTGGCCGGGCTTGCGAGCCGGGGGCAGCACCTTCCATTCCACCCGGTCGGCCACGACGTAGCTGTCGGCCAGCTGGTGGCCCTGGGCGTCGAACAACCGCGCCCGCTGCGAGCGAGGAATGAACAGGCCCTGCAGGATATCGCTGGCCCGGTCCGCCTCGAGCATGGGCTCGGGATCGCCCACCGTCGCGGCCAGGTCGATGACGTTGGCGATCAGCTCGCCCTGGGTGGTCAGGCTGTCGATGCGGGCGTTGATCAGGCCGCTGCGCAGCTCGTTCAGCACAAGGGCCCCGCCAAGCAGGATGGCCAGGGCCAGGACGTTCAGGCCGATGATCAGCCGCCCCAGGCGCGAGCCCCTCGGCCAGGCGAGCTTGGGCCAGACGAACCTTGGCCTCGTCACGCGCCGCCGGGGACCCTCGCCGTCGGGATCAGGATTCGCGATAGCGGTAGCCGACGCCATACAGGGTTTCGATCGAGTCGAATTCGGGGTCCACCTGGCGGAACTTCTTGCGCATCCGCTTGATGTGGCTGTCGATCGTGCGGTCGTCGACATAGACCTGATCGTCGTAGGCGGCGTCCATCAGGTTGTCGCGGCTCTTCACGAAGCCGGGACGCTGGGCCAGCGACTGCAGCAGCAGGAACTCGGTCACGGTCAGGCGAACCGGCTTGCCGTCCCAAAGGCTGTCGTGGCGGGCCGAATCGAGCGTCAGCTTGCCCCGCTTCATGATCTTGGAATTGGCCGCGCCCGGCGCGGCGCCCGCGCTGTCGTCCTCTTCCGGACGGGCCCGGCGCAGCACCGCCTTGACCCGCTCCAGCAGTAGGCGCTGGCTGAACGGCTTGTGGATGTAGTCGTCGGCCCCGAGGTTGAAGCCCAGGATCTCGTCGATCTCGTCGTCCTTGGACGTGAGCATGATGACCGGGATCTCGGTGGTCTGGCGCAGGCGGCGCAGCACCTCCATGCCGTCCATGCGGGGCATCTTCACGTCCAGCACCACCAGGTCGGGCGGGTTGCTTTCGACCGCGTCCAGGCCCGAGGCGCCGTCGTAGTACGCCTTGACGGTATGGCCGTGGCTTTCCAGGGCCAGCGAAACCGAGGCGACGATGTTCTCGTCGTCGTCGATGAGAGTAATTTCGGCCATCGAGCCCTATGGTTCCTTTCACGCCTTGCCGGCCGATACTATCGGTCGACCTCGCCCCGTACAACGCGGAGAGCGGCGAAGCTTTCCCTGACTTTTGCGGCTCCAGCGTGGCGCCTTTGCGGCCAGCCCCGACGCCTGGGCCGTTCGGCAACCTCGTCTTAAGGCCTCATCGGCCATGGTGAAGGCTCGGGGAGCCCTTAAGCCCATGAGCGATCAAGTCCATTACGAGCTGTTCGTGCGCCGGAAGCCCGGCGCGCAATGGACGCTCGACATGGCGACCGAGAACCGCGCCAACGCCCTGCAGACCGCCGAGGAGGTGCTGGAGCAGGGCCGTGCGATCGCCGTGCGGGTCACCAAGGAAACGCTCGACCCCGAGACTCGCGAATACAAGTCGATCTCGATCTTCACCAAAGGCCAGGTCGACGGCGGCAAGCCCAAGAAGCAGCGGGAAGACCTGGATCCCCTCTGCGTCCAGCCCGCCGACCTCTACACCGCCCATGCCCGCGACCGTATCGGCCGCCTGCTGGACGGCTGGCTGGCCCGCCACAACGCCACACCGTTCGAACTGCTGCACCGCCCCGACCTGGTCGAGAAGCTGGAGGCCTCGGGCACCGACCTCCAGCACGCCCTGCAGAAGATCGCCATTCCCGAGGCCGAGGCCCGGGGGATGTCGGTCCACGAACTGATCCGCACCTTCCAGGGCCTGGTCGAGCGCACCGTCGCCAACCTGATGAAGGCGTTCAAGAAGGGCAACCTGCCTGATCTGGACAAGGAAGGCTTCGCGCGCGCCGCCGAGCGGCTGTCGACCGATCCCGACCGCGCCTTCCTGCTGGGCGCCGGGGTGGCCGCCTCGATCGCGCCCGGGAAGAACTGGGCCGAAAAGATCGCCCGCCTCCTGGACCTGGCCGACGCGGCTCCCTCCGAGCCCAAGGCTCGCGCCGCGGCCCTGGCGGCGATCGAACAGCCGCTGGCCGAGATCGTCGGCTCCAAGGCTGGCATGGCCGACCTGCTGGACGGCGCCGAGGACCTGGGCTCGACCCTCGCGGCCATGACCCGCCTCTCGGGAGGCGGTCAGGTCGAGACCCTGATCCGCATCGAGCCGGGCGTGCGCAACTGCATGCCCGAACTGTCGGGCACGGCCCAGCGCTTGTCCAAGTGGCTGGCCGGCGACGACTTCCCGGCGGTTCGCGTCTCGATCGCCCAGCGCGTGCTCAAGGAACTGAACGGCGTGCGCCGCCTCAAGCCCGCCGACGCCGAGGCCGAGATCGAGTTCCTGCGCGCCCTGGCCATGAGCCTGACCGCCGCAGCCGGCCGCATCCTGCCGCCAGAGGACATCACCGGGGCCTTCACCACCCGTTCCAAGACCCTGCTCAACGGCGAGTTCATCGAGGCCCTGCTGGGTCGCGACCGCTCCTCCCGCGATGAGATCCAGATGCTGATCCGCCTGGCCGAGAACGTCATGGGCGCGGTCAACAAGCGCATGGCCGCCCGCTGGCTGTCGGCCAACATCCAGGCGCTGCGCTTCGAGAAGGAGTTGCGCCAGGGGCCGGATTCGGCCGCAGCCAAGCTGGCCATGCTGGCGAGCCTGCAGCGCTCGCTGGTCCGTTCGGGCCTGGTGGTCGAGGACTACGGCCCGCTGTGCGAGAAGCTGGGCGACCTGGGCGCCATGGTCGAGGCCGACGCGCGCCTGCTGACCATGCTGGTTCGCGCGCCCGCGCCCCTGCCCCAGAAGCTGTCGGTGCTGATCCGCCTGGCCATGGGCGAGGCCGGCCCCACCGGCCCCGTCGCCGACCGGGCCAAGCTGGAAGCCATGAAGCTGGCCCGCGCCCCCGAGGCGCGCGTGGAGCTGGCCGGCTCGCCCGAGACCGTCGACCTGCTCAAGGAACTGGTCCAGCACAAGGTCGCGGCCTGACCTCTGCTGGCCGCCCCCCTTCTGCTTTGCGCGCGAACGCCTAAGTTCGTCTCGGCCGCTCGGGCCGGGAGAACAACGACATGGCGATCTTCAGCGTCCTCTATCCGGCCCGCGAGGGCGCCAAATTCGATCACGACTACTACGCCGCCGTGCACATTCCGATGGTCCGGAAAGGCTTCGAGCCCACCGGCCTGACCGACGTGAAGGTTCTTCGCGGCGTACCCGGTCCAGACGGCGGCCCGCCGCCGTTCGTGGCCATGGTCCACCTGACGTTCCGCGACGCCGAGGCCCTGGGCGCCTCGCTGGGCGGTCCGGCCGCGCCCGCCATCCTGGCCGACGTCGCCAAGTTCACCGACATCACCCCGATCACCCAGGTCAGCGTCGCAGGCTGACCGCTCAGCGCCGCTCCAGCACCGCCGACAGCGCCTCGACCACCCGGTCGACGTCGCCGTCGGCCATGGCGGGATAGAGCGGCAGGGTCAGACAGCGGGCGTACCAGGCGTCTGCGCCCGGCAGGTCCAGGCTCCCGTAGCGGGCCTGGTAATAGGGCTGACGGTGGACGGGAATATAGTGGACCTGGCTGCCGATCCCCTCGGATCTCAGCGCCTCGACCACCGCGCGGCGGGTCACGCCAAGGGCCTCGAAGTCGATCAGAACGGTCAGCAGGTGCAGGGCCGGATCCGACCAGGCCGGGCTTGCGGCCAGCCGCACGACCGGGGCCAGGGGCGCCAGCTTCTCGGCATAGAGCGCCGCCAACGCCTTCCGGCGGGCCACGAACCGGTCCAGCTTGGCCAGTTGCGAGATTCCCAGGGCGCACAAGACGTCGGGGATGCGGTAGTTGAACCCCAATTCCGGCATCTCGTACCACCAGGGGTCCGAGCCCTCGGGCCTCAGCATGCCGTGCCCGCGCAGGCTGCGGGCCCGCCCCGCCAGCGTCGCGTCGTTGGTGGTCAGCATGCCGCCCTCGCCCGTGGCCAGGGTCTTGACCGGATGGAACGAGAAGCTGGCGAAGCTGGAGAAGGCGCCGTCCCCCACCGGGTGGGGCGCGCCGTCGAAGGTGGCGACCGAACCCAGGGCGTGGGGGGCGTCCTCGACCAGCACGGCGCCGACTCCCTCGGCCAGGTCGCGCAAGGCCGGCAGGTCGCAGACGTCGCCGCGCAGATGCACCGGCAGGACGGCCCGCACCCGACGGCTCCCGGCGCGTTTCAGAGCGTCGGCCAGGGTGGCCGGCGTCATCAGGCCGCTGTCGGGATCGACGTCGGCGAACACCACCTCGGCCCCGACGTAACGGGCGCAGTTGGCGGTGGCCAGGAAGGTGACCGAGGGCGCGATGCAGACGTCGCCCTCCCCGACGCCCAGGGCCAGCATGGCCAGGTGCAGGGTCGCGGTGCCGTTGGCCACGGCGATGGCGTGCTCGGCCCCGACCCTGGCCTTGAAGGCCGTCTCGAAGGCCTCGACCGTCGGGCCGGTGGTCAGGAAGTCTGCGCGCAGGGCCGCCGCGACCGCCGCGACGTCGTCGTCCTCGATGGTCTGGCGGCCGTAGGGCAGGAAGGGCCCTTGCCCGGACATCAAGCCTTCTCGGCCAGCATGGCGTTCAGGCCCGCCTCCGACAGCCAGTCATCGTTGCTGTCGCTGGAGTAGCTGAAGCCCTCGGGCACGGCCTTGGCGCCGTCCGCGGCGTCGAAGCGCTTGCGCGGATACTCCACGAAGGTCGGCTCGATCACGTAGCGGTCGGCCAGCTCGACCGTGGCGCGGGCGTCGTCGGCGCTGATCATCATCTCATGCAGCTTCTCGCCGGGACGGATGCCGATGATCTTCACCCCCGCGCCCGGCGACATGGCCTGGACCAGGTCCGGCATGGTCATGGACGGGATCTTGGGCACGAAGATCTCGCCGCCGCGCATCAGGTCCAGCGACGACAGCACGAAGTCGACGCCCTCGTTCAGGGTGATCCAGAAGCGGGTCATGCGCGCGTCGGTCACCGGCAGCTCGGTCGCGCCCTGGGCGATCAGGCGCTTGTAGAGCGGCACCACGCTGCCGCGCGAACCCACCACGTTGCCGTAGCGCACCACGGCGAAGCGCGTGCCGATGTCGCCCGACAGATTGTTGGCCGCCACGAACGTCTTGTCCGAGGCCAGCTTGGTCGCGCCATAGAGGTTGATGGGATTGCAGGCCTTGTCGGTCGACAGGGCCACCACCTGCTTGACGTGGTTGGTCAGGCTAGCCCAGACCACGTTCTCCGCGCCCAGCACGTTGGTGTGGATGCATTCGGAAGGGTTGTATTCGGCCGCCGGCACCTGCTTGAGGGCTGCGGCGTGGATGACGATGTCGACCCCGCGCAGGGCCAGGGTCAGGCGCTCGCGGTCGCGCACGTCGCCGATGAAGAAGCGCAGCTTGCCGTAGGCCGCCTCGCTCAGCTGCTCGCGCAGCTCCAGCTGCATGTCGCTCTGCTTCAATTCGTCGCGCGAGTAGATGATCACCTTTCGCGGGTCGGCGCGCTTGAGCACCGTTTCGATGAAGCGGCGGCCGAACGAGCCCGTGCCGCCGGTCACCAGGATGACCTTGCCGTCCAGATCGAGGTTTTTCGGGGAAAAGCGACCCAAAGCTCAGCCTCCTGGCCGCCCGACCGCGGCGTCCCGCGCGGGCGATTCATGGTTAACGCCCCTCTTGTGCGCCCGATACGTAAAGAGGACGTCAACCACGCCGTGCGAGAAGGACGCCATGCGCCGCGCCCTGATCCCGTCCGCCCTCGCCCTGGCTCTCGCGAGCCTGGCCGCCCAGCCCGCCTTCGCCGGCCACGGCAAGGAGGAGGCCAAGGCGGCGCCGACCTATTTCGCCCTCCAGCCGCTGACCGCCACCGCCATCCGCCGCGACGGCCGACGCGGGGTGCTGATCGTCGAGGCCGGGGTCCAGGCCATGGACCCCAAGCTGATGGAGCGCGCCCAGCAGTCCGAACCCCGCCTGCGCGCGGCCTTCGCCCAGGTGCTGATGACCTACGCCTCGGGCCTGCCGCGCGGCGCGCCGCCGGACCTGAACTACCTGTCGGGCAAGATGCAGGGCGCCGCCGACGAGGTGCTGGGCCGCAAGGGCTCCAAGGTGCTGCTCGGCTCAGCGATCGTGAACTGAGGCGACGGCGGGCCAAGCCCGCTGGCGCTTTTCGGTGTGCCCGCCGACGTTCGATGTCATCCGGACCCGAACCTGAAGTCCGCTCACGACGCTAGTCGGACGGCGACAGGGTCTACTTGTCGGATCGAGTGGTCGCGTCTTAGGGTCACTGCATGGAGATGGTGATCCTAGTTGCGGTTGTAGTCGACGTGCTCGCCATAGCTGTGTCTTCGGAAGCTTTTCGGCATCGACTAGCCAGTTTCAGGCTGTCTCGGGCAACTCAGCCCGAATATCCGCTGATGCGGCCCCGATCGCCACCGAATGAGTATCCGTTTTCATCATCACGGGCCTCGCTCCTGTTTGGCCTATTGTTCATATGGACCGGCGAACATCGTGAGTACGAAGATCGACGGCTGACCCGCTATGCGTGGATGGCGCGCCTGAGCATGCTGGGACTACCTGCCATCATTCTGCTCTGGGCCGTGGCAAGCTGACCGCTTCCCACCCTTTGTGGACCGCTGGCGACAATCCCGCCTACTTCTTCCGCCGCGCCCGGAAGAATCCGCGCAGCAGTTCCGCGCTCTCCTCGGCCAGGACCCCGCCAGTCACTTCCGGCCGCCAGTGGCAGGTGGGCTGGGCGAAAAACCGGGGGCCGTGCAGCACGGCGCCGCCCTTGGGGTCCTCGGCGCCGAACACCACCCGGCCGATGCGGGCGTGGCTGATGGCGCCGGCGCACATGGCGCAGGGCTCCAGCGTCACAACCAGGGTCAGGTCGGTCAGCCGATAGTTCTCCAGCTTGGCGGCGGCGATCCGCATGGCCGCGATCTCGGCGTGGGCCGTGGGGTCGTGGGCGCCGATGGGTCCGTTGCCGGCGGCGGCGACCACCTCGCCGGTTCGCGGATCCAGGATCACAGCCCCGACCGGCGTCTCGCCCCGCGCGGCGGCGGCGTGGGCTTGGTCCAGCGCCAGACGCATCATCCGCTCGTCTTGATCCCCGGCCGGATCGGTGCGCATAGGAAAACCGCCCATCGTGAGATGCGCCCAGCCCCTCGAAGGACGACGCCATGACCGAGAAATACCAGCCCCACCTGCATGACAACGCCCTGCTGGGTCAAGACGACCCGGAGAACGCCTTCCCGGGCGGCGAGGGCGAAGGCGAGCGCGTGGCCAAGACGCTGGCCCGCTCGGGCGTGGCCTCGCGGCGCGAGGTCGAGCGCCTGATCGAGGGCGGGCGCGTGGCCCTGAACGGCGCGGTGCTGACCAGCCCGGCGGTCAAGGTGCGCCCCGGCGACATCCTGACCGTCGACGGCAAGATCGTCGACGAGCCCGAACCCACCCGCCTGTTCCGCTATCACAAGCCCACCGGCCTGCTGACCTCGCACAACGATCCCGGCGGCCGCCCCACGGTGTTCCAGGCCCTGCCGCGAGAACTGCCACGCGTGATCTCGGTCGGCCGCCTGGACCTCAATTCCGAAGGCCTGCTGCTGCTGACCAACGACGGCGAGCTGTCGCGCGCCCTGGAGATGCCGCAGAACGCCTGGCAGCGCCGCTACCGCGCCCGCGCCTTCGGCGTGACCACCCAGGAGAAGCTGGACCGCCTGAAGAACGGCATCACTGTCGACGGCGTGCGCTACGGCGCGATCGAGGCGCGGCTGGACAAGGCCCAGGACAAGGCCGGCGGCAAGAACCTCTGGATCACCGTCACCCTCAGCGAAGGCAAGAACCGCGAGGTCCGCAAGGTGCTCGAGGCCATCGGCCTGAAGGTGAACCGGCTGATCCGCCTCTCCTACGGCCCCTTCGCCCTGGGCACGCTGCTGCCCGGCCAGGTCGAGGAGGTGGGCCCCCGGGTGATCCGCGAGCTTCTGGAAGGCATCGTCCCCGAGGAGAACATGCCCAAGGGCGACAAGCCGAAGTTCGCCGGCGTAGCCGAACCGCTGAAAGCCCCGGGCCAGGCAGGCGGCGGCGACGTCCAGCGGCGCGGCGTGCCGCGCGCGGGCAAGCTGACCCAGGCGGCCGTGATCCTGCCGGAAGAAAAGGCCGAGCCCGAAAAGTTCGTGCGCAAGCCCGGCTGGGCCAAGCCGAAGAAGAAGCCGGTCATCGCCGCCAAGCCCCCCCGCGCGCCCGCCTCCGGCAAGGGCCCGTCCAAGCCCACTCGCGCCAAGAAGTCGATCGAAAGCAAGATCATCGGCCCCAAGGCCCTGACCCCGCGCGAAGCGGCCAACCAGCGCATCCGCGAAAAGCAGCACGCCGCCAAGGCGGGCGAGAAGACCGCGAAGACCTCGGCCAGGACCCCGGCGAAGACGGACGGCAAGCCCGGCGGCGCACGGCCCTCGGCCCGTCCCAGCGGCCCGCGCCCGGCCACGCCCCGTGGCAAGCGCTAGAACGCCCTAAGGGGCGCGGAAGAAAAAGACCTTCGCCGCGCCGTATTCTCGTGCGTCCAGGCGCTCGAAGCCCTCGGGCGTGGGATCGGGCTCGTCGCGCCCCCGCTCGAACATCACGATCGCGCCGGGCGCCAGCCAGCCGCCTGCAAGCAGCTCGGCCAGGGCCTTCTCGCCCAGACCCTTGGCGTAGGGCGGATCCAGGAAGGCCAGGGTGAAGGGCGCGCCGGCGCTGGCCGGGCGCTGGCCCAGATCGGTGGCGTCCCGGCGATGAACCCGCGTCTGGCCGAACAGCCCGAAGGCGTCGACGTTCTCGCGGATCGCGCCGCGCGCGGCGTCGTCGGTCTCGACGAACAGGCAGAAGTCCGCCCCGCGCGACAGGGCCTCCAGGCCCAGCGCCCCCGAGCCCGCGAACAGGTCGATCACCCGCGCCCCATGCAGTTCAGGCGCCCAGGCGGCGTGCTCGAGAATGTTGAACACGGCCTGGCGGGCGCGATCGGAGGTCGGCCGGGTAGTGGCGCCGGGCGGGGTGGCAATGGCCTTGCCCCGGTACTGGCCCGATACGATACGCAAGTTTCAGCTCTCCGCGCCCTGGGCCGCCAAGCCGCCGGGCTTCTTCGCCATTCGGCGATTGATGAGCGACAGGCCGCCCACGGTGAGTGCGATGCCCACCCAGCCCCACGGCGTGCCGGTGATGAGGCTGACGAAGATCAGGCTGCACATCAGGCCCGGCAGCAGCGCCACGCGCAGCAGCACATAGATCTTCTCGGTGGTCGACATCGGTTCGGCCAAGCCGCCGATGAACGCCGCATAGGCCCAGGCCGCGGCGTGGGCCAGGCCGATCCCGGTGACCAGGCCGACATAGACCAGCACCGAGGCGCCCGAGCCGCTTTCCCACAGCAGTTCGGTGCCCAGGGGCAGCAGGGCCACCAGGCCCAGCATCAGGAAGTTCAGCACGTCCATCGCGGTGTTGGCCCGCCGCAGCCGCGAGAAGGTGCGCCGGTGGCTGATCCAGTAGATGCCCACCACGCCGAAGCTGACGGCGTAGGCCAGCAGCTTGTGCTGCATCTGGGCGAACAGGTTCCCGACGGTGGTCCAGTGCTCCGGCGGATGGATCTCGATCGCCAGAAGCGTGATCGCGATCGCGAACACCGCGTCCGAGAACAGGATCAGTCGGTGAAGGTGCAACTCTTCCTTAGCCGTGGTCGTGGTCATGTTCGCCCCGTTTCGCCCAGAGGATGTGTGCCGCGAGCCGCGCATCGCGGCAAGCCCTGGCGAGACGCTTGCACCCCGACCGCCGAACCCTTAGCGGTTGAGGACGCACGTGAGCGAGGACGACAGGTGCTAGACGAACTCGAACGTTCGCCCTTGCTGGCCGACCTGGGACCCATGGATCGGCGCCCCTGGCGCGTGGCCGCCACCGTGCCGCTGGGCGCGGCCGCCGCCATTCCCGCGGCCGTGGTGGGAGGGGCCCTGGCCGCCACCGCCTTCATCCCGCTGGTCGGCGCGGCCACGGTCGGCGAGATGATCGAGCAGATCGGCCGGATGCAGGCCCCGCCGGGCCTGGCCGGAACCCTGTTCACCCTGGCGCTGCTGGCCGCCTCGAACGGCGCCATGGCCCTGGCCTTCGTCGGCATGGCGTCCTTGCTGCACAAGCGACGCCTGAAGAGCTACCTCACCGCCGCCCCGCGCTTCCGCTGGCGGCTGATGCTGGCGGGCCTGGTGCTGCTGGCGATCGTGGTCGGGCCGCTGCTGGGCCTGTCGGCCGTGTTCGACCCCAAGGGCGTGCACCCGCCGATCCTGTCGATCAGCCCGCATTTCGGTGACCGCCTGCTTTATCTGGTGGCCGTGATCGTGCTGCTGCTGGCCGCCGCCGCGTCGGAGGAGCTGGTGTTCCGGGGCTGGCTGCTGAAGACGCTGGGAAGCTTCACCGCCCATCCTCTGGTCCTGCTGCCGGTGAGCGCGGGCCTCTTTTCCCTGATCCACATGGACCCCAACCTCGACGCGTTTCTGATGCGCCTGACCATGGGGCTGGGCCTGGGCTGGATGGCCCTGCGCCTGGGCGGAATCGAGTTCGCCATCGGCGCCCATGCCGCCAACAACATCCTCATCCTGCTGTTCCTGCAGCCGATGGGGCTCAAGCCCGATGCGGGCCACCCGTTTCCGCTGGAGGTGCTGGTGATCGCGCCGCTGATGCTGGTGGGCTACGTGCTGCTGGCCGAACTGGCCGCACGCTGGACGCCCCTGCGGCGCTGGACGGGCCTTGGCGAGCCGCGGCTGACCGCGACGGCCTGAGGGCTCACGACCACCGCAGCGGCGGCGCCTCGGCCTTCAGGGCCAGCAGGGCCGCACGCAACGACGCCATGAAGGCGGGACGCTGGCCCGTCCAACGCATCGGTTCGCCGACCAGCACCGCGCAATTCAGCGGCGCGGGAATGGCCTCGCCCTTGGGCAGGACCCGGCCCGCGCCCTGGATCCACACCGGCGTCACCGGCGCGTCGGGGAAGGCCTCGGCCAGGCGGGCCACGCCGCCCTTCAACTGGCCCAGCTCGTCGCCGTCGCCGCGGGTGCCCTCGGGAAAGACCACCACGATATCGCCGGCCGCCAGGGCTTCGCGCGCCGGCGCCAAAACGTCCTCGCCGGCCCCCGCCTTCAATCGCGCCACCGGCACGATGCCGATCACGTTGCGCGAGAACCAGCCAATGACCGGGTCCTTCAGAAAGTAGTCGGCCGCCGCCGCCGGTCGCACCCGCATCAGGGCGCGCGAGGGGAAGATGGCCAGCAGCAGCAAGGTGTCGACGTGGCTGGAATGGTTGGCCGCCACGATCGCCGGTCCCTTCAGCGGCAGCCGCTCGCGCCCGCTGACGTCGGCCCCGGTCATGAACAGGGCCAGCGGCCGGGCGACCAGGATCAGAAGCAGGAAGCGAAGCCAGCGCATGCTCAGAACTTGTGCAGGGCGAACAGCGCCAGCAAGTGGAAATAGAGCGGGGCGGTGAAGGTCAGGCTGTCGGCGCGGTCCAGCACCCCGCCGTGGCCGGGGATGGCGTTGGAGGTGTCCTTGACCCCGATGTCGCGCTTGACCGCGCTCATGGTCACGTCGCCCGCGAAGCCCGCCACCGGCAAGGCCAGGGCCACGATCAGCAGGCCGCGGCCGGACAGCGGCGTGAACACCGGGCCCAGCTTCCAGATCAGCAGGGCCGTCAGGAGCCAGCCGCCGACGAAGCCTTCCCAGGTCTTGTTGGGGCTGACGGTGGGCACGACCTTGTGGCGGCCGATCACCTTTCCGACCACGTACTGGGCCACGTCGTTGAACTCGGTGGCTAGCAGCAGGAAGAACACCAGCCCCGCCGCGCCGGCCGGCAGGTGGTCGCTGGCGGGAACCCGCATCAGGAAGGCGGCGAAGCCCAGGTTGTAGACGCAGGTCACCAGGCCCCAGTGGAAGGTCGCGGCGGTCGTCAGGAACCCGCGCGTCTGCCCCAGCAGCGCCATCAGGAACGGCAGGCCCAGGAAGGTCCAGACCGGGATGAACACCAGGTAGAACATGTAGCGGTCGGCCGCGATGAAGCCGTAGGCCGCCAGCAGGATCAGGTAGGCCGCAAGGATCGCGGGGCGGTCCTCCTTGCGGATCGGGGCCAGCGACAGGAACTCGCGCAAGGCCATGAACGAGATCACGGCGAACACCACCACCGTGGCCTGCCAGCCCGCCAGCAGAGCCCCGGCCAGCAAAGCGACCATCACCCACCAGCTGGCGATGCGCCGGCGCAGCTCCAGGAACCTCGTCCCCGGCCGCCAGGCGCTGAGCGCCGCCGAGATCGCCCCCGCCACGCCCAGCAGAGCCACCACGCCGCCAAGACCCGCCAGCAGGGCTGGCGGCTGAGCGGCGAGGAAGGCGCGAAACGTGTCGGGTCCGAGGTTGTCGAGACTGGCCATGCGGCTCCCGGTGGTGAATCCTTTTAGCTATAGCTGAGTTCTGATCGGCGGCGAGCCTGACCTGAGGGCGCATCGTCCGCATGCGCGGAAAGGCGAGGAAGAGGCCATGACCGACGAGCCGGAGAACCGCCGCCCGCTGAAAGTGCGCCAGGCCGCCTTCGCCCATCGCCTGGCCGCGCGGCTGGCCGGCGCCGGCGTGCACCCCGACACGATCTCGGCCGCCAGCGTGGCGTTCTCGGTCCTGGGCGCGGCGCTGATGATGACCGCTGGCGGGCTGCAGGGCGGGTTAGGGCCCGCCTGCTGGATCCTGGCGGCCGTCTGCATCCAGGCGCGGCTGCTGTGCAACCTGCTGGACGGCATGGTGGCGGTCGAGCACGGCAAGGCGGGGCCCGCCGGGCCGATCTGGAACGAGCTGCCCGACCGGGTCGCCGACGTCCTGCTTCTGGCGGGGGCCGGCTATTCGGCGCGAACGGCCGGCCAGCCCGCGGGCGAGGCCCTGGGCTGGCTGGCCGCCGTGCTGGCGGTGATGACGGCCTATGTCCGCGAGCTGGGCCGGGGGCTCGGCCTGCCCGCCGACTTCAGCGGCCCCATGGCCAAGCAGCAGCGGATGGCGGTGCTGACCGCCTTCTGCCTGGCCTCCGCCGTCGAGCCGCTATGGCGCGGCCGAGGCGCGACGATGGTCTGCGGCCTGCTGCTGATCGCCGCCGGCTGCGTGGTCACGCTGGTCAAGCGGACCGGAACCATCGCCGCGCGCCTGCGCGAGCGGTGAGCGGCCTCACCAGCCGCGCGGGCTCACCCGGTTGTCGAGCTGGGCCCGCAGGTTCACCGCCCCCTCCCGCGTGATGCGGTAGGGACCCCCGCCGGAGCTGGCGATGAAGCGGCGCTTCTTCAGCGCCTTGAAGACAGACAAGGTGCAGTCGGTCAGGCGCCAGCCCTCGCGGGTGATGCAGTCGGCCGCGATGATGCGGCCCTGGTCGTCGCGCAGGAGTTCGATGCGGGCGCCCTGCGCCAGCGCGTGCAGCGTGCGTTGCTGCGGCTTGGAGATGTTCAAGGAAATAGTCCGGAGATCGAGGCACGGGCTCGCGCGTCCGGAAGCGGCGCGCGCGGACGGATCGGGGCCTGATCGACTTACGGACGAAGGTCCGTAGCCTTAGGCCCGGGCCTCAAACACAATCTCGGACATAAACCACGCAGGAGTTTGACGGGCCGACCCTAGCGCATCCGCGCGGTGCGTCACACCCTGGGTCCGACCGAACATCGGCCCTTGTGGCGGTTCGGCAACGCCCCGCCGGTGGAACGCCTACTTTTTCTTCGGCCTGGCGGGCGTCGTCTGGGTCACCTTGACCGGCGCCCCGTCGGCCCGGGCCGACGCCACCAGGCCGGCGCAGTCGGCGTCCTTGGCCTCGCCGCCGGTGACGAAAGGCAGGATGGCCGCCAGCGGGTTGACGAAACTGGCCAGGGCCGCGGCGACCCCGCCCTGGGCCACCGCCCCGCCCGTCTCCAGCCCGATCTTCGGCGACAGGAACGGCCCCTTGACGGTGATCGGGATGAACAGGCGCACTAGGCGGGGCTTTTTGCTGTCGCCGTCGATCTTCAGGTCCAGCCTCTCCTCGCGCAGATCGATCGTCCCCTTGCCCCGCGCCAGCACCACGCCGGTGTCGGCGACGATCTGGTTGGACGTCATGATCCCGTCCTTGACGCTGAAGTCGGCCACGGCGCAGCGCACGCTGGTCTCGCGCTCGCTCTTGCTCAGCAGGAGCAGCAGCCCCTTGGAGGCGTTCACGCCCAGCAGTTCGGCGAAGGCCTGGCGCATCTCGCCCCTGGGGCTGACCAGGGTCACCTGGCCATTGGCGGTCGAGGCGGCGCGATGCACCGAGTCGCCATAGCCGGTCAGCTTGGCCCGGGCCATCACGCCGCCCTCGATGGCCGGCTTGTCGCCGTTCCTGATGGTGATGAAGTCCTCGAGCTTGGCGTTGGTCAGGCGCATGTCGAGATCGGTGCGCGGAACCTTGGGATTGGCGTCCAGCCGCACCTTCCCGGCCAGGTCGCCGCGCGAGAAGGTGAAGGCCAGCGGATCCATCGTCAGCACGCCCTTGTCCAGCGTCAGGTCCAGGCGAACCTTCTTCAGCGGCAGGTTGGGGGCGTTCACCGCCAGAGCCCGGTATTTGACCTTGGCGTCCATCGCCTTGACCCGATCGACCTGCAGGGTGGCGTCGGGCAGGATTCGCTGGGTGGCCGTGCGTTGGGCCGCCTCGACCTTCTGGCCGGCGGAAGCGGTCTCGCCCCTGCCCGTGGCCGGCGCCGCGCCGACCAGGCTGCCCAGGTCGTCGAAATCCAGCCGCCGCGATTGGAGGTCGGCCTCCAGATAGGGCCGCTCGCGCTGCGTCAGCACGAAGAGGTCGCCCGACACGTCGCTGTCGCCGATGCGGCCGGTCAGCTTGTTGAAGTCGAAGCGGCCGCCGTTGCGGGTCAGCCGGCCGTTGATCCGATAGGGCGGGGTGTTGGGCAGGGCTAGACCGGTCAGGGCGTAGAGGCGGTTGAGGTCGGCGCCGGAGACGGTCAACTGGGTCTCGAACCGGCCCAGATTGAACGGCTTGGTCACCTCGCCCCTGGCCAGGACATGGGTCGAGCCGGCGTCGACCTTGGCGTCGAACGGGTAGGGCCGGCGTGGCGAGATGTTCAGCAGCGGCCCGCCAGTGACCAGGGCCGTGAAGGGCGAGCGGTTCAGCTGGCCCTTGCCCTCCAGCACGAACCGTCCCCGCCCTTCGCCCGTGGCCTGCTCGTTGGAGCTGACCGTGCCCAGGAAGAAGATATCCCGTTGGCGGTCGTCGTAGCGCAGATGGCCGTCGTTGATGACGAAGTGCTGGATGGCCGGCAGCTTCATGGGCTTGGCCGGCGCCTTGGGATCGCCGAACGTCCAGTTAGCGCGGCCGGAAGGATCGCGCAGCAGCCGCACGTCGGGCCGGTCGACAGCCAGCAGCGGCAGGATCACCTCGCCCTTCAGCAACGGCAGCAGCTTGACCTGCACGGCGATGCGGTCGACGCGAGCCATGTGGCCGGCCTGGGGTCCGGTCTTCGGCGCCCAGTCGGGCTGGGCCACGCGCACGCCCAGGGCTTCGGCCTTGGGCGAGAACGACCAGGGATGGACCCGCAGGTCGCCCTCGATCACCACCTCGCGGTGAAGGCGGGCCGAGGCGAACCGGCCCAGCGGCCCCCGGAACCAGTTCCAGTCGAACAGTACCAGGAACACGATGATCGCGACCAGAAGCGCCAGCGCCCCGGACATGCCCCAGCGCGCGCCCGGCGGCAGGCCGTTCCAGCGCGCGGCCATCCGGCCGGCGAAGGGCGTGGAAGCGGTGTTCTGGGACGAAATCGACAGGGCGGGTTCCTCCTGGTACCCGCCAACAACGCGCGACCCGGCCGCTTCTGTTCCGAATCGAGCCGTCCGGGCCCGCTTCCCGCCCCTCGGCTAATAGACCAGCCTCAGGCTGCTGACGGCCACCGCGCCCACGACGAAGGCGACGATGGCGATGATCTCATAGGTCTTGAAAAGCGGCCCGTTCGGCGAACGCATGATGATAGGACCCCCCGTCCTGTTTTGACGCTAAAGCGTCGTTCCCCCGCAAGCTTCACGCCAGGCCCGCCCCCCTCAGGGGCGCTTGCCCGGCCACACCAGGAACCCGGCCTCGTCGCGTCCCGCTACGCGATAGATCCGGTATCCACCGTATCCGTAATCGTCCTCGTGCCCGCCGTAGCCCCATTGATCCCGGTAGCCCCGATCGTCGTAGCGGGCGCTGTAGCGATCGGGCCACGCCCCATAGGGCGGCCCTTCCGTCACGTCGAGAGGCCGGCCATAGCCCCAGCGATCGAAGTCGCTCCAGCCGCCCTCGCATTCCACCCGCTCCCAGCGATAGGCGCCGCGCGGGCCGGTGATCCGGCGCACCACGCACTCGCCCGGCCGGGTGTCCGGCGGCAGCAGCTGCGGGTCGAGATAGAGTCCTGGCCGATCCTGGGCGACCGCCGGCGCGCCGGCCCCCAGCAGGGCGGCGAGAACGGATGGGACGAGCAGAAAACGGGAATTCATGGCGGGCGCTCCGGAAGTGTTAACAAACCAGAGCCCGTTCGGGTTCGCCGCCCCTTTCGCCCGCCACGCGAGCATTGCCAGGCGCAGTGGTTCCGCCTAGCGTGAAATCAAACAAACGTTTGAGGCGATGATGGCGATCGAGGCGGTGATCTGGGATTTCGGCGGCGTGTTCACCACCTCGCCCTTCGAGGCCTTCGCGCGCTACGAAGCGGCCAATGGCCTTCCGGCCAATTTCATCCGCCGGATCAACGCCACCGATCCCGACACCAACGCCTGGGCGCTGTTCGAACGCTCCGAGATCGACGCCGCCCGTTTCGACGCCCTCTTCCTGGAGGAGTCGATCCGCCTGGGCCACCCCGTGCGCGGCGCCGACGTCCTGCCCCTGTTGTCGGGCGACGTGCGGCCGCGCGTGGTGGCCGCGCTCAAGGCCTGCAAGGCGCGGTTCAAGGTGGCGTGCATCACCAACAACGTCGTCACCGGCCACGGCACGGGCATGGCCGGATCGGCCGAGAAAGCCGCGGCGATCGCCGAGATCTTCGAGCAGTTCGACGCGGTGATCGAAAGCTCCAAGGCCGGGGTCCGCAAGCCGGACCCGCGCATCTACCAGATGATGTGCGAGCTTCTGGAAGCGGCGCCGGAGAACTGCGTCTATCTCGACGACCTGGGGGTCAACTGCAAGCCGGCGGCGGCCATGGGCATGACCGCCATCAAGGTCACCACCGAGGACCAGGCGCTGAGCGAGCTTGCGGCCGCGACCGGTTTGGCGTTCTGACTGGGAAAACACCTTTCCAGGAGACGCCATGACCCGCCCCGACAGGATCGGCGCCGAAACCGCCCTCGCCCAGCTCCAGGGCTGGGCCGCCGTCGCCGGCAAGGACGCCATCGGCAAGACCTTCAAGTTCGCCGACTTCAACGCCGCCTTCGGCTTCATGACCCGCGTGGCCATCGAGGCCGACAAGCGCGACCATCATCCGGAGTGGTTCAACGTCTACAACCGTGTCGACGTGGTCCTGACCACCCACGACTGTGATGGGGTCAGCGAGCGCGACGTCGCCCTGGCCCAGTTCATGGACGCGATCGCGGGCTGAACGCGGAAACGCCGCCAACAACCCCCTTCCGTCGCGGCCGCTTCCAGTTCAAACTATCGTTTGAATTATGATCGGGAGGACGCCGAAAATGGCGCAGAGCACGGGCCGGGTCGCCGGCAAGAAGGCCTTTATCACCGGCGGGGCCCAGGGCCTGGGCGCAGCGGCGGGACGGATGCTGGCCAGCCAGGGCGCCAAGGTCGCCCTGGCCGACCTGAACCTGGCCGGCGCGCAGGCCGTGGCGGCCGAGATCAACGCCGAGCACGGCGCCGGAACGGCCTTCGCCTACCAACTGGACGTCACCCAGGAAGACCAGTGGATCGAGGTGCTTGAAAAGGCCGCCGGCGACATGGGCGGCCTGTCGGTGCTGGTCAACAACGCCGGCATCGGCGGCGACGGCCCTATCGAGAGCCTGGACTTCGGGCTCTGGAAGAAGGTGATGTCGGTCAATGTCGACTCGGTGTTCCTGGGCGCCAAGCACGCCCTGACCCACATGCGCGCCCACCAGCCCGGCTCGATCATCAACCTCAGCTCGATCGCCGGCCTGATCGCCAATGGCAACTCGCCGGCCTACAACGCCTCCAAGGCGGCGGTCTGGCTGCTTTCCAAGAACATCGCGCTCTACTGCGCTAAGATGAAGCTGGATATCCGCTCCAACTCCATCCACCCCACCTTCATCGACACCCCGATCCTGGACGGGTTCTCCAACCGCTTCGGCAAGGAGGAGGCCTTCGCCAAGCTGGCCCGCCAGGTGCCGATGGGCCGGATCGGCGAACCGAACGACATCGCCAACGCGGTGCTGTACCTGGCCAGCGACGAGAGCAAGTTCATGACCGGCGCCGAGATCAAGGTCGACGGCGGCATCTCGGCGATGTGATCGCAACTCCCCTTTCCCCTTGCGCGGCAGGGTCGCCCAAAGACCGGTAAGGGGTCTGACGAACAGAAACGCCGCGACGGTCGAACGACCCGTCGCGGCGTCTCGCATCTATCGACCGTCGCCTAGGCGGCGCCTTCTCCCGCAAGGGAAGAAGGAAGCATCAACGCGGCGCCCGCTTGGCCAGGATCCGCTGAAGCGTACGACGGTGCATGTTCAGCCGACGCGCCGTTTCCGACACGTTGTGGCCGCACATCTCGTAGACGCGCTGGATGTGCTCCCAGCGCACGCGATCGGCGCTCATCGGGTTTTCGGGCGGGGCCGGGGCGGCGTCCTTGGCGGCCAGCAGGGCCCGGGCCACGTCGTCGGCGTCGGCCGGCTTGGAAAGATAGTCGATGACCCCGGCCTTCACCGCCGCCACGGCGGTGGCGATGTTGCCGTAGCCGGTCAGCATGATGACCTTCGCGTCGGGACGCGCGTCGCGCACGGCCTCGACCACCTTCAGCCCCGTGCCGTCTTCCAGCCGCATGTCGAGCACGGCGTGGGCCGGGGCGTGGCTGCGCAGGCTGCTCATCGCCTCGGCCACTGAAGCGCAGAGCGTGACCGCAAAGCCCCTCTGTTCGAGAGCCCGGCCCAGCCGCGTCCGCAGCGGCGCGTCGTCATCAAGCAGAAGCAAGGACTTGTCGGGCAGGGCCGCGACCATTTCACCGATATCCGCCATGAACTCAGCGCCTCCCCGCGCCAATACTCAACCGGGTGTCGTGCCCGTCATCTTTTCGTCCAAAATTCGAACGTCGCAAGTGTTTCATCATCACAGCTCGCTCGCGCCGACCATGTCCGGCGCTTCCAGGGCCGCCCTCGGCCACCGGGCGGCCACGACTGCGCCGCCTCGCCGCCCATTCTTGAAATCCACCGTCGCGCCGGTTCGTTCCAAAAGCGTCTTGGCGATGAAGAAGCCCAGCCCCATCCCGATGTGGCCGGTGCGCGAACCCTCCGCCCCCGGACGGGAGGTGACATAGGGCTCGCCCAGCTTGGCCAGGATCTCGGGCGAGAACCCCGGCCCATCGTCGCGCACCTCGATCACCACCGCCCGCGCGTCGAAGCGGGCCACCACGATGACCTCGGCCCGGGCGAAGTCGACGGCGTTCTCCACGATCGTGGTCAGGGCGTGGATGATCTCGGCCCGGCGCCAGATGTCCGGGGCGGCCGCGCCCGGCGGACCGTTGACCACCGCCTCCACCCGCACGCCGTGGATCATGTGCGGCTCGATCACCTCGTGCACCAGCTGGACCAGGCTCATGCGCTCGTGCACGGCGTCCTTGGCCTCGGGCATTTCGGTCAGGCGCTGCAGGATTTCGCGGCAACGGGCGGCCTGGCCGATCATCAGTTCGGCGTCCTCCCGGGTCTGCTCGTCCGGGGCGTTACGGACCATCTCGCGCGCCACCACCGAGATCGTCGCCAGGGGCGTGCCCAGCTCGTGCGCCGCCGCCGCCGCCAGCGCCCCCAGGGCCGACAGCCGCTGCTCGCGGGCCAGCACCGTCTCGGTGACGTTCAGGGCCAGCTCCATCCGCGCCGATTCCGTCGCGGCCTGCCAGGCGTAGGCCCCGGTCAGGACGATGCCGGTCACTCGCGACAGCAGCAGCAGGACCAGGATGTTGGCGCTCGGACGTGGCGTCGGGCCGGCCGCCGGATCATAGGGCAGCGGCATGCCGAAGAAGGTCAGGATCACGCAGCAGACGATCGCCAGGACCCCGATGGCCAGGGCGTAGCGGGCCGGCTGGGTGGCCGCCGCCAGGGTGACGGGCGCGATCAGCAGCAGGGAGAACGGATTGGTCAGCCCGCCCGTCAGGTAGATCATGCCCGCCAGCTGCAGGACGTCGAAGGCGATCTGGGCGGCCGCCTCGCCCTCGCGCGCCATGCGCTGGCCGCCGAACGCCAGGCTGATCAGCACGTTCAGCCACGCCGACAGGGCGATCAGGCTGAAGCACAGGGTGAAGGGAACTTTCAGGTCCAGGACCACCCCGGCCAGCAGTACGGCAAAGGTTTGGCCGGCGACCATGAGCCATCGCTGGGCGATCAGGGTGCGAACCCTGAGCCGGCCTCGTCGCAGTCCCGGGCCAGCCCAGGACCAGTCCTCGTCTTGCGCCGTGTCTCCGTCGGGCCTATCGAGCCCCGTCCGAGGCGAGTCTTGCGGCGCGTTCTTGAACGAAGCGTCTGCCATGCCGCACCATAGGGCCAGAATTTCCCGTCTGGCGATAGCGAAAGGTTTCCCGTCCATGCCGCGTCATCGCCTGATCGCCATACTGGCCGCCGTCCTCGCCGTGGCGGTAGGCGGCGTGCTGATCTTTCGCGCCGGCGTGTTCGAGCCCAAGCCCCAGCCCTCGCTGATCGGCGGCCCTTTCCAGATGGTCGACCAGAACGGCAAGCCGGTCACCGAGAAGGTGCTGGAAGGCCAGTGGAACGCGGTGTTCTTCGGCTTCACCTACTGCCCGGACGTCTGCCCCGGCACCTTGCAGGCCCTGGCCGCCGCCAGCGACCAGCTGGGCCCCAAGGCGAAGGATTTCCGGATCGTCTTCGTCTCGATCGATCCCGACCGCGACACGCCCGAGCAACTGAAGGCCTATCTGTCGGCCGACTACCTGCCCAGGAACACGCTGGGCCTGACGGGCACGCCCGCCCAGGTGGCCGCCGCGGCCAAGGCCTATCGCGTCTACTACAAGAAGGCCGGCGAGGGTCCGGGCTACACCATGGACCACTCCACCGTGGTCTATCTGGTCGATCCCAAGGGCCGCTTCGTCAAGCCGATCGCCTACGGCACGCCGCCCGACGAGATCGCGCGCCAGATCAAGGACGCGATGAGCGGTCGCTAGGCAGGAACGGGTCCGCGACCACGCATCGCTACCGGAAGGCTGTACTTTCTTCGGAGCAGGCGTGTTATGTTGCATTGCAACATACCGGATGCGCCATGCTGTACGCCCTGCATGAGGCGAGTTTCTACGCCTCCACGCCCCTGCGTCTCGCCGCCCTGGCGGCCCGCGACTTCTGGGGCTCGTCCCTGAACCCGGCCGCCGACAGCGATTTCGGACGCCGCATGCACGCCGGCGCCAACCTCTTCGCCAACGTCACCAAGCGCTACGGCAAGCCCGACTGGCGCATCGACAGCGTCAAGGTCGGCCAGGTCGACGTACGGGTGCGTCCCACCGTGGTGTGGGAAAGCCCCTGGGCGCGGCTGATCCAGTTCGACCGCGACATGGCCGACATGCGCCGTGCGGGAAAATTCTCGCTGGACCCGGCGGTGCTGATCGTCGCCCCCCTTTCGGGCCACTATGCGACGCTGCTGCGCGGTACCGTCGAGGCCTTCCTGCCCGACCACGCCGTCTTCATTGTCGACTGGGTCAACGCCCGTGAAGTCTCGGTCCTGGAGGGCCGCTTCGACTTCCACGACTATATCGACCACGTGCGCCAGATGCTGAACGTGCTGGGTCCCCGCCCCAATGTGGTGGCCGTTTGCCAACCTGGACCGCCGGTCCTGGCCGCCGCGGCCCTGATGGCCGAGGACGGCGATCCCTCGCGCCCGGCCAGCATGACCTTCATGGGCTCGCCCATCGACGCGCGCCTGTCCCCGACGGTCACCAACCAGCTGGCCGAGGACAAGCCGTTCACCTGGTTCCAGTCGAACATGATCTACACCGTGCCCGCGCCGTATCCGGGCATGGGCCGGCGCGTCTATCCGGGCTTCGTCCAGCTGGCCAGCTTCATGAGCATGAACGCCGAGAAGCACCAGGCCGCGCACCAGCGCTACTTCCAGGACCTGGTGAAGGGCGATGGCGACAGCGCCGAGAAGCACCTGGAATTCTACGACGAGTACCTGTCGGTGCTGGACCTGACCGAGGAATTCTACCTCCAGACCATCGACATCGTCTTTCAGCAACACCTGCTGCCCAAGGGCGAGCTGACCCATCGCGGCCGGCTGGTGCGGCCGGAGGCGATCACCGACATCGGCCTGATGACGGTCGAGGGCGAGAACGACGACATTTCGGGCATCGGCCAGACCCAGGCCGCCCACGCCCTGTGCTCGTCCCTGCCCGAGGCGCTGAAGGCCGACTACGTCCAGCCGGGCGTGGGCCACTACGGCGTGTTCAACGGTCGCCGCTTCCGCGAGGAGATCTATCCGCGCGTGCGCGACTTCATTCGCCGGAGCGATCCCAACTTCCAGGCGACCTGAGGCGTCTATCTGTAGGCTGGCGGAAGGCTGCGCCCCAGGCTGAGCCGCCGGGGCTCCACGCCGTCCCACAGCTGGAACCCGGTCTTGAAGTGCTTGACGATGTGGAACGGCCCCGCCTTGTCCCAGAACCAGTAGTAGAGGAAGGAGTCGTGGGCGATCGGCAGGTTCATCAGGGTGTAGGTCGAAAACGAGTCCTTGCCGCCGCCGTTCACCTGCCGGACCACCGCGTAGAGATTGACGTCGTCCGACACCACCGGCGACAGCCATGAACTGAAATGCCGCGCGACCCGGATGGGATCGTTCTTGCGGATGTAGTGGACGCTGTCGGCCAGGACGGGAGCGTCGATCGCCAGGCCCAGCCGGGTCGCCAAGCCCTGGACCGCTCCGCCGAATGGGGCGGAGGCGAAGCCCGCGCAGACCGCACGCAGCTGGCTCGCCCCGGTCCGGGGACGAAACAGGGCCGCCTGGGCTTCGGCCAGGGCCCCGCCCAGCGACTGGCCCGTAAAGGTGACGCGACGGATGGACAGGTGCTTGGCCCGCGCCGCCTCGTAGGCCAACACCGCGTAGTCCAGGGCTGCTGCGGCCGTGCGGTCGTAGTCGAAGACGCCGGCGCGGATATCCAGGATCCAATCCAGCTCGCTGTCGCTGCCGCGATTGACCACGACCAGTTCCTCGGATTTTGGGGCGTAGAAGCAGAATGCGTCGTAACCGTTCTCGCGGTCGTTGGCCGGCGGCAGAAGGGGATCCAGGTCCAAGGCGCTGAGCCAGGACGGCGCCGTGGCCTCGCTCGGAGGCTGATGACCGAAGCGGTAGACCCAGGCGCTGAGCGCCGCCAACACCTTGTGGCCCGAGGCGAAAGGCGCGCCAGAGGCCACATGTTCGGTGATCGTCGCGGTCATGGCGACATTGCGTTCGGCCCCGGTCGGCACGTCGAGTGGGATCGCCATGGAACGCACCCCTTGCGGTTACAGCAGGCAGGCTCGCCCCAGAGTGGAGTTGCGCGCATTTGTCGTCAACGGGCCGCCTTGCGGGAAGGCCCAGGCCGCGCGATCTAGGGGGCATGTTCTCACGCTCGGCTCAACGCTTCTCGGACGGCGATCGCCTGGAAATCGGCGGCTGGCCGGTCCGGCTTCGGGTGGATGGCCGGGCGCGACGGGTCTCGTTGCGCGTCGATCGCGCCAAGTCCGAGATCGTCGCCCTGGCCCCGACGCCCCGTCGCCTGAACGAGGCCGTCGCCTTCGCCCAGGAAAAGTCGCGCTGGATCGCCGATCAGCTGGCCGCCCTGCCCGGCCGTCAGGTGATCGCGCCCGGCGGAACCCTGCGCCTGCTAGGCAAGCCCTATCGGCTGGAGGTCGGCGCAGGCCGTCCGCGCATGACGGACGAGACCCTGGTCGCGCCCGAAGACAGCGCCTGGGGCCTGCGCATCATCCGCCTGGCGAAGCGCGAGGCCCTGTCTCGCCTGACCGAGCGCACCGCCCACCACGCCGGCGCCCTGCAGCGGCCCACGCCGTCGGTGGCGGTGGCCGATCCCAAGGCGCGGTGGGGCTCGTGCCGCCCGGCCCGGCCCGGCCATCCCGCCGCGATCCGCTACAGCTGGCGGCTGGTGCTGGCCCCGTTCGAGGTGGCCGACTATGTCGTGGCCCACGAATGCGCCCACCTGATCGAAGCCAATCACGGCCCCCGCTTCTGGGCCTTGTGCGAACAGCTGGTCGGAGACCCGGCCCCGCACCGCGCGTGGCTGCGCGCCCACGCGGCTGAGCTGCACGCGATCTCGGCCTAGGGTCCGTACTCAATAAGCGCTGGC
>JAGHZU010000030.1 GCA_017745235.1 Caulobacter sp.
CGTTGGGGGCGTGGGCCTTGATGCCCTCGCCGACGGCCTTCATGACCTTCAGGTTGATGCCCAGCAGGTCGTCGCGGCTCATGCCCGGCTTGCGCGGCACGCCGGCGGTGACGATGCAGACGTCGGCGCCGGCGATGTCGGCGTAGTCGTTGGCGCCCTTCAGGGCCACGTCCTTGCCGAACACGGCCGAGGCTTCGGCGATGTCGAGGGCCTTGCCCTGCGGGGTGCCTTCGGCGATGTCGAACAGGATCACGTCGCCGAGCTCTTCACGAGCGGCGATGTGGGCCAGGGTGCCGCCGATCATGCCGGCGCCGATAAGGGCGATCTTCGCGCGAGCCATGGGGTCTCCATCAGGGCTGTGGACGAGAAATGTCGGGGCGCGGTCTACGCCTGCAACGGCTCGGCCTCAAGCCCTCTTTCCCGTTTCGCTGCAGTGCGGCAAAACTGCGTGAACAACGATAAGGAGGCGCGGGCATGAGCAAGACCGATCCCGGGAACTACTTCGAGGACTTCCGGCTCGGCCAGGTGATCGTCCATGCCACGCCGCGCACGATCACGGCGGGCGACGTGGCGCTGTACACGGCGCTTTACGGTCCGCGCTTCGCGCTGTTCTCCTCCGACCCGTTCGCTCGGGATTGCGGCCTGGAGACCGCCCCGGTCGATCCGCTGATCGCCTTCCACGTCGTTTTCGGCAAGACCGTGCCCGACATCAGCCTCAACGCCGTGGCCAACCTGGGCTACGCCGAGGGTCGGTTCCTGGCGCTCGTGCATCCGGGCGACACGCTTTCCGCCAGGTCCGAGGTGATCGGGCTGAAGGAAAACTCCAACGGCAAGACTGGCGTGGTCTATGTCCGCACCACCGGGACCAACCAGCGTGGCGTGGCGGTGCTCAGCTACGTGCGCTGGGTGATGGTGCGCAAGCGCGACCTCGGCGCGGCGGTGGCCGGGCAGTCGACGCCCGACCTGGCCCAGGCCGTGGCCGCCGCCGACCTGGTGGCCCCGCCCGGCCTGGATTTCCGCAAGCATGACTTCGCCCACGCCGGCGCCCCGCACGCCTTCGAGGACTACGAGATCGGCGAGAAGATCGACCACGTTGACGGCATGGTCGTCGAGGAGGCCGAGGCCCAGATGGCCACGCGGCTGTGGCAGAACAGCGCCAAGGTGCACTTCAACCAGTTCGAGCGCGCCAGGGACCCTTCGGGCCGCCGCCTGGTGTATGGCGGGGTGGTGATCTCCACGGCCAAGGCCCTGTCGTTCAATGGCCTCCAGAACGCCGGACTGATCCTGGCGATCAACGGCGGCCGCCATGTCAGCCCCTATTTCGCCGGCGGCACGGTGTTCGCCTGGTCGGAAGTGCTGGACAAGGCCGAGCTGTCGCCGACCGTCGGCGCCCTGCGCCTGCGCCTGGTGGCCACCGTGGACCGGCCCTGCGGCGACTTCCCCGACAAGGACGAGACCGGCGCCTACGCGCCGGGCGTCATTCTGGACTTCGACCATTGGGCGGCGGTTCCGAAACGTGGCTGATTTCGTCCTCGATCCGGCCTTCGCGGCCACCGCCGCCGTCCTGGGCGAGCTGCCGCTATGCCACGTCCGCCTGCAGCTGGACGCCCGCTATCCGTGGGTGGTCCTGATCCCGCGCCTCCCGGGCCTGCGCGAGCTGGAGGACCTATCGGTCGCCGACCGCGCTCGCCTGGTCGAGGAGACGGTGCTGGCCGGCGCGGCCGTGCGGGCCGTGGCCAAGGTCCTGGGCCTGGCGGTCGACAAGCTGAACGTCGGGGCGCTGGGCAATGTCACGCCGCAGCTACACGTGCATGTGTTGGGACGCCGTGCGGGCGATCCGGCCTGGCCCGGGCCGGTCTGGGGCCACTCCCCCGCCCTGCCCTATGGCGAGGCGGACCTGGCGAAGGCCGCCGCCGCCGCGCGGATCGCGTTGAACGTCTAGTCGCCCTTCCGGGCCGCGGCCCCGCTCCGGTACCGGTTGGGCGGGACTCCCGTCAGGCGCCTGAACATCGTCGAGAAGGCCGCCGGGCTGTCATAGCCCAGGTCCAGGGCCACGGTGGTGACCGGTTCGCCGGCCGCCAGGCGGGGCAGCGCCACCAGCAGGCAGGCCTGCTGGCGCCAGGCGCCGAAGCTCATGCCGGTCTCGCGGCGGAAGGCCCGGGTGAAGGCCCGGCGCTCCATGCCCAGGGCTGCGCACCAGCCGTCGATCGTGTCGTGCGGCGCGGGACGCTCCAGGAACGCGTGGCACCGCTGCGCGATGGCGGGATTGGCCGGGAACGGAACGGCCAGGGGGATCAGCGGCGCGCGCTCCACCTCGGCGATCAGCAAATCCATCACCAGGCCGTCGCGGCCGTCGACGTCGTATTCCGGAACGATCTCGCAGGCGGCGATCAGCAGGCTGCGCAGCAAGGACGAAACCTCGATCACCCGGCACGTCGGATCGCCCAGGATCGGGGACGCCGATCCGTCGATCAGCACGCTGCGGGTGGTCACCGCTCCGACCATGCGCACGGCATGGGGCACGCCGGCCGGGATCCACACCCCGCGCTCGGGCGGGGCGATCCAGGCGCCCTGCGGGGTCGACACCGCCGCCACGCCGTTGGCCGCGTACAGCAGCTGGCCCCGTCCATGCGAGTGCCAGTCCAGTTCGAACGAGGGCGGATAGTCGTTGCCGATGGCCACCACCGGACGGGGCGTGCGGTCGTAGTCGCTGGGATCCTTCCAGGGTTGGGCCATGTCCCACTTGCGAAGGTGAAAGTCCCATCTCGGAATGCGGGACACGCCGGCAAGTCCTATCGCGGGGCCACCGCAAGGGAAACCTCGATATGACCGACAGCGCCGCGCGGGCCGCCTCGCCCGCCGACTTCTCCCCCGCCCAGCCTCCGGCCGAAACCACCGCGTTCGGCGTGATCGTGGCCATCAGCGCCTGTCACCTGCTCAACGACATGATGCAGTCGCTGCTGCCGGCGATCTATCCCAACCTCAAGGCCGGCCTGGGCCTGAGCTTCGGCCAGATCGGCGTGCTGACCCTGGCCTATCAGATCACCGCCTCGATCCTGCAGCCGCTGGTGGGCCTCTACGCCGACAAGCGGCCCACTCCGATGGCCCTGCCCGGCGGGGTGCTGTTCTCGCTGGCCGGCCTGCTGGTGCTGTCGATCGCCCACACCTATGGCCTGCTCCTGGTGGGCGCCGCCCTTCTGGGCATGGGTTCGTCGGTGTTCCACCCGGAATCCTCGCGGGTGGCGCGGATGGCGGCGGGCGGGCGCCATGGCCTGGCCCAGTCCCTGTTCCAGGTTGGCGGCAACGCCGGCTCGGCCCTGGGTCCGCTGGCTGCCGCCCTGGTGGTGGTTCGGTTCGGCCAGTCCAGCCTGGCGGCCTTCGCGCTGCTGGCGGTGCTGATGTTCGCGATCCTGTGGAACGTGGCGATCTGGTATCGCCATCACGGACTGGAGCGCCTGCGGGCGGCGGCCCGGCGCGGCGTGGGTCCGATCGACCTGCCCCGCGGCAAGGCCCTGCGCGGGATCGCCATCCTGCTGGCCCTGATCTTCTCCAAATATGTCTACCTGGCCAGCCTGACCAGCTACTTCACCTTCTACCTGATCCACCGCTTCGCCGTGTCGGTCGAGACGGCCCAACTGCACCTGTTCGTCTTCCTGGCGTCGGTGGCCGTGGGCACGGTGGCGGGCGGACCGCTGGGCGACCGCTTCGGCCGCAAGCCGGTGATCTGGATCTCGATCCTGGGCGTCCTGCCCTTCAGCCTGCTGCTGCCGCACGCCAGCCTATTCTGGACCGGCCCGCTGACGGTGGTCATCGGCCTGCTGCTGGCCTCGGCTTTCCCGGCGATCGTGGTGTTCGCCCAGGAGCTGGCGCCCGGCAAGGTGGGCATGATCTCGGGCCTGTTCTTCGGCTTCTCGTTCGGCATGGGCGGCCTGGGCGCGGCGGTGCTGGGCGAGCTGGCCGACCTCAAGGGCATCGACGCCGTCTACCGGGTCTGCGCCTGGTTGCCGGCCATCGGCCTGCTGGCGGCCTTCCTACCCAACCTCGCCCGGAAGCGGACCTGACGTCCAGGGATGGGGCGGCGGGCGGGGTCCCGCCGCCGCTCGCCCTAGGCCACGTAGCCGCCGTCGATGGTCAGGCTGGCGCCGGTCATGAAGCCCGCCTCCTCGCGCACCAGGTAGGACACCAGCCCCGCCACCTCGCGCGTCTCGCCCATGCGGCCAAGCGGGATCAGCGGCTTGACCAGCTCGTCCAAGCCGCTGGTCATGTCGGTGGCCGTCGGACCGGGCTGGACGTTGTTGACGGTGATGCGGCGGGGAGCCAGATCGATCGCCGCTCCCCTTACCAGCGTCGCCACCGCCGCCTTGCTCATCGCATAGGACCCGCCGCCCGCGAAGGCCACCCGCTCGGCCGAGTTGCTGCCGATGGTGACGATCCGCCCGCCGTCGGCCAGGCGCGGCGCGGCATGGTGGATCGCGGCGAACACGCCGCGCACGTTCACGGCCACCAGCCGGTCGAAGTCCGCGATCGACAGCTGTTCCACCGTGCCCATCGTCAGGACTCCGGCGTTGACCACCAGGATGTCCAGCCGCCCGAAACGCTCCACGGCCTGGTCGACCGCGGCCTTGATCTGGTCGGCGTCGGCGCTGTCGGCCTGGAAGGCCGCCGCTTCGCCGCCTGCAGCCTGGATCGCCGCGACGCGGGCGGCGGCGTGGTCGGGCGAGGACGCATAGGTGAACGCCACCCGGGCTCCGTCCCGCGCCAGGCGCTCGACGATCGCCGCTCCGATCCCGCGTGATCCGCCGAGCACCAGCGCGGCCCTGCCTTTCAGTCCGGGGTCCTTCAGTTCCTGTTCCATCGCTCGCTCTTTCTTGACTGATTAGTCCATAACGGACGCCGAATATGGTATTGTGGATCGGCCAGTCAAGAACGTTCTGGACAGATTGATCCATTATGCTATAAGGCCGCATGGCCAGACCGGTGGAATTCGATCGCGACGCGGCGATCGATCAGGCGATCGCGGTGTTCGGGGATCACGGCTTCGAGGGCTCCTCGACCGCCGTCCTGCTCGCGCGAATGGGTATCGGTCGCCAGAGCCTCTACGGCGCGTTCGGCGACAAGAAGCGCCTCTTCCTCGAGGCCCTGGCCCGCTACAACGCCGACAGCCTGGACCAGATGGAGGCCGCCCTGGCGGCCCACGATTCCGCACGTGACGCGATCGAGGCCGCCCTCCTGGCCTTCGCGACGGAGCCGGACGCCGCGCCTCAGTCCGGCTGCCTGGGCGTGGGGTCGATCGCCGAGTTCGGCCGTTCCGATCCCGAGATCAACGCCGTCAACGACGCCGCGGCCGCCCGCTTCCGGGCCGCCTTCGTCCAGCGCCTGGACCAGGGCGTGGCGACGGGCGAGTTCGCGCCGAACCTCGATGTCCGGGCCGCTGCGGACTTCCTGCTGGCCACCCGCGCCGGACTGAAGATCGCCGCCCGCGACGGCGCCGGTCTAGATCGCCTGCGTGGAATCGTCCGGCTGGCGCTACGAAGCCTGGACGCCTAACGCCTTTTCTTGCGGCCACCTGCCGCCTTGCCCTTTGCGGACCCCTTGCCCTTCGAGGCGACGGTCTTGCCCTTGCCGCCCTTCTTGCCCTTGGCCGAAGCGGACCCCTTGCCGCTTTTCTTGGCGGCGGCGGCGCATTTGGCCTTGGCGGCCTTGAGCGCCTTGCCGGTCTTGCCCCTGGTCGAACATGCCGGAGCCCGGGAGGGACGATCGTCGTCACGGGCGACAACACGCGGCGCAGCGGCGGCCGGGCGAGGCCAGATCACGGGACCGCGCCCCGTCGGCACATAGCCCGGAGGGAGCTCGGCCTGGGGCACGCGACGGGCGGTGACGGGCGTATCGGCCCCGCCCTCGTTCAGCGAGCCGGACCAGGTTCCGTCGCCACGAGGACGCAAGGTGGCCGTGGCGGTCGTGCCCGGATGGGGCGAGAAGCGCACCACCATGTCGCCGTTGGCGCGATCCACCACGTCCAGCAAGCCGGTGGAGCCCACGGTCCCAGGCCGGCGAGTGTCGCGCCAGGCGCCCTCCACCGCGCCGTAGCCGCCGGCGGGGTCCACAATCTGCAGGTCGTAGAGGCGCGTTCCATCCGCCCCAACCAGGGCCCAGCCGCCATCCAGCGGACCTTGAAGGCCCTGGGCGGCCAGGATCGAACCCTTGACCCGCAGGTCGTAGGCCTCGGCCGCCGGAATGTAACCGCCCTGGGGCACGGCGTGATTTGGATTGATCTCGTCCGGATCGCGCGAGGGGATCGGCAGGATGGTGGGCTTGTGCGGCACGGCCTGGGCGGCCGGCGGCGCTTCCTCTTCGTCTGTGGTCTGCGGGCCCGTCTGCATGATCAGGTCGGCCAGCGGATCGACGGCCTCGGTCGCCGAGGGGGCGGTCGTGCTCTGCGGAGCCGGCGCGGCGGCCACCAGCGGAATCTCGGCTGTGGGCGCGGCCTGCTGGGCCAGGGCGGGCGCTGCGGAGAAGGCCAGCAGGAAGATCAGAAGCGCGCGCATCAGGCCGTGGACTATCCTAGAGGAACCTTGGCTTTATCAGGTCGCCGAGCGTTCGGCGATGGCCGCCACCACCGCCACCAGCCGTTCGGCCTGGGCCAGGTGCAGACGTTCGGCCATCTTGCCCTCGACCCGCAAGGCGCCCTTTGTCGCATTCTCGGGCAAGGCGTAGGCGGCGATCACCGCCCGGCTCCAGGCGATCTCGTCGGCGCTGGGCGAGAACACCCTGTTGCAGATCTCCAGGTGCTTGGGGTGGATCAGGGTCTTGCCGTCGAAGCCGAAGTCGACGGCCTGACCGCAGACGCTCTCCAGCGCATCCAAGTCCTCGATGTCGTTGTGCACTCCGTCCAGGATGGTCAGGCCGTGGGCGCGGGCTGCGGCGACCGAAAGCGACAGGATCGGCAGGAAGGCCTCGCGGCCCGGCGTCTGGCGCGCCCGCATCTCCTTGGCCAGGTCGTTGACGCCCATCACCCACCCCGACAGGCGGGTGGTGCGCGAGGCCGCGGCGATCTCCCACAGGTGGAAGGCGGCCTTGCAGGTCTCGATCATGGTCCACAGGCGCGTGGCCGCCGGGGCGGCGTGCAGGGCGGCCTGGTAGGCGTAGACGTCGGCGGCGTCGTTGACCTTGGGAACTAGCACCGCGTCGGGTCCGGCTTCGGCGAGGGCCCGCAGGTCGTCGGCTCCCCAGGGCGTGTCCAACCCGTTGGTTCGCACCACCAGCTCGCGCGGACCAAAGCCCCCTGCCTTGACCGCCGTCACGGCCGCTTCGCGCGCGATTTCCTTCATGTCGGGAGCGACCGCGTCCTCGAGGTCGAGGATGATGACGTCGGCGTCCAGAGTGCGGGCCTTCTCCACCGCCTTGGCGTTGGAGGCCGGCATGTAGAGCGCGCTGCGGCGCGGACGGGCGATGTCGGTCATGAGGGCTCCCGCTTGGTGTCTTCTGCTTATGACGCCCTGTAAAGCACCCGAGGCGGGGCGCGAGAAGTCGTGACGCAGCGTGAGGCGCGAACCGGGTCGAAAATCGGCGGAACGGGGTTAAGCTGGCGTCATGACCACGCGATACGACGACAACGCCAAGAACGTGCTGGGCCAGGAACTGGTCCCCTGCTCGCTCAATCCGGTGACCGGCTTCTATCGCAACGGCTGTTGCGAGACGGGCCCCCATGACCTGGGCCTGCATACGGTCTGCGCCGTCATGACCGAGGAGTTCCTGGCCTTCTCGCGGGCGATGGGCAACGATCTCTCCACCCCCCGGCCCGAATTCGCCTTCCGGGGCTTGGTGGCCGGCGATCGCTGGTGTCTCTGCGCGGGCCGCTGGAAGGAGGCGCTGGACGCCGGCGTCGCCCCGCCCGTCGTTCTGGAGGCCACCCACGAGGAGATGCTGGCGGTGGTGCCGCTGGGCGTGCTCAAGGACAATGCGGTCGTGTGACCGCCCGCTATTCCAGCGGCTTCAGCTCGCCCAGCATCGTCGGGACCAGTTCCGACACCGTGGGGTGGATGTGCACCGCACGCTGGACCACCGTGTAGGGCGCCTTGGCGTACATCACGTCGATCATGCCGTGGATGGCCTCGTCGCCGTTCAGACCCAGGATGGCCGCGCCCAGGACCGCCTGGGTCTCGGCGTCGACCACCACCTTCATGAAGCCTTGGGTCTCGCCCTTCTCGACCGCCCGGCCGACGCGGGTCATGGGTCTCCGGCCCACCAGCAGAGGGCGGCCGGTGGCGCGGGCCTCGGCCTCCGTCATGCCCACCCGGCCCAAGGGCGGGTCGATGAACAGGCCGTAGCAGGTGATGCGGTCGCTGACCTTGCGAGGATCGTCGTCCAGCAGGTTGGCGGCGATGATCTCGAAGTCGTTGTAGGCGGTATGGGTGAACGCGCCCCTGCCGTTGCAGTCGCCCATGGCCCAGACGCCGGGGTTCGAGGTGCGCAGGGTGTCGTCGACGACCACGTAGCCGCGCTTGTCCAGCTCGACTCCAGCCTTGTCCAGGCCCAGGTCGTCGGTGTTGGGCTTGCGGCCGATGGCCAGAAGCACATGCGAACCGACCACCTGCGGCGCGCCGTCCTGGCAGGTGACATGGACGCAGACCCCTTCCTCGCGAGGGCTGAAGCTGATGCATTCGGCGTTGAGGCGGATGTTGACGCCCTCCGCCTCCAGGATTTCGCGCACGGCGTCGGAGATTTCCGGATCCTCGCGACCGATCAGGCGAGGGCCCATCTCCACCACCGTCACCTCGGCCCCGAAACGGCGGTACATCTGGGCGAACTCCAGGCCGATATAGCTGCCGCCGACGATCACCAGATGTCTCGGCAGGGTCTCGACCGCCATCATGCCGACATTGGTCAGGTACTCGATCTGGTCGAGGCCGGGCATGTCCGGCGCGTTGGCGCGACCGCCGACGTTGAGGAAAATGCGGGGCGCGGTCAGCACCTCGTCGCCGACGCGGAGGGTGTTCGGTCCCTCGAAACGGGCGTGGCCCTGGACCACCGTGCAGCCCTTCATGCCGCGCAGCCACTTCTCGATGTTGCTCCGAGCGTCGAGCGTGACCTTGCGGGCCCGGGCGTGGACGGCCTTCATGTCGACGCCGACCGGCCCGTCCAGCACCACCCCGTAGTCGGCGGCGCGGCGGGCCAGATGCGCGGCATAGGCGCTGGCCACCAGCGTCTTGGTCGGCATGCAGCCGGTATTGACGCATGTGCCGCCGAAATCCTTGCGTTCGACCAGGGCCACGGTCCAGCCGGCGGCCGTCAGGCGGCCGGCCAGGGACGGGCCGGCCTGGCCGGCGCCGACGATGATCGCGTCGAAGCTCTTCATTGAACGGCCAGCACGACGAGAGCCGCGCCGCCGATGGCGACGGCGTCTTCCAGGAGGGCGGCGGGCGTGTCCTTGCCGAAGGCCTGGGCCAGGCGCCCACGGGCCTCGGCCCCGCCCAGCGTGCCGAGCACCGCGCCGAGGGCGCCAGCCACGGCGCCGCCGACCCAGGCATGCCCGGCGAAGCCGATCGCCGCGCCGCAGAAGGCGCCGGCGATGATTCGGGCGCCGAACTGCATCGGAACCTTGCGGCTGGGGGTCTTGGGCAGTTGGTCGGCGACCAGTTCCAGCGCCGCCAGAGCGGTGAACACCCAGGGAGCGACGCTTCCGCCCAGCCAGGCCAGCGGCGTGCCCTGCAAGGGAATAAAGCCCAGATGCGCGCCCCAGGCGACGGCGGCGGGCGCGGTCATGGCGCGAAGCCCGGCGATCACGCCGATCAGCAAGGCGAAGACGTAGAGGGTCATGGTCGAACTCCCGGGCGTCGCCGGGATCTGGCGCGCGCGGCGAGAAAACCGCAAGGCTGAACAGCGTTCTTGGATGTTCCTGCCGCTCCGGCCTATTCCAAGACCAGCGGATATTCCCGCTCGAGCCGGTAGACCGAGCCTTCCTTGGTCTGCCAGCTGGAATAGAGGCCGAAGCGATCGACCCGGAACAGCGGCGAGCGCAGCAGGTTGTGTCCCTGGATCCAGGCCGCGACTTCGGGAACCGGCGGCCGCTTCAGATAGGCCAGGGTGACGTGCGGGCGATAGGCGCGGGTCTCCGGCTTGAGCCCGGCCCGGCGGGCCGCGGCCTCGTTGGCCTTCTGCAGCCGGGTCAGGCCCGGCGTGTCCTCGACCCCGGCCCAGACGGCGTGGATGTCCGCCCCCTCGCCGAAGTGGCCGGCCCCCGCCAGACGCAGATCGAAGGCCGGCGCCGTGATCGCCGCCAACTCCTCGTCCAGGTCGGCCGCGTCGGGCTCGGGCACGTCGCCCACGAAGCGCAGGGTGATGTGGAACGCCTCAACCGGCCGCCAGCGAGCTCCGTCGATGCCGTATTGGCGCGGGACGAGGTCTTCGCCCAGGTCGCGGGGGATGGCGATGGCGGTGAACAGTCGGATCATGGAGCGGAGACTAGCCCGATCGCACGGCAGCGAAGAACCCCCTCAGTCGCCTTCGCCGACAGCTCCCCGACGGGGACTACGGACAGGGGTTCGGCTGCAGGGCGTGCAGGGCGTTGACCGCCTTCTCCAGTTCCTCGGTCCAGGTCAGGTCGAAGGCGGCGATGTCGGTCTTCAGCTGCTCCATCGAGGTGGCGCCGATGATGGTGGCGGTGACGAACTCGCGGCTGTCGCAGAACTTCAGGGCCATCTGGGCCGGGTCCAGGCCGAAATGGGCGGCCAGGTCCACATAGCCGCGAATGGCAGGCTCGGCTCCGGGGCCTTCATACCGCTGCATGCGATTGTAGAGCGCCTTGCGCGAGCCGTCCGGCAGCTTGCCGTCCAGGTACTTGCCGGTCAGCTGGCCCTGGGCCAGGGGCGAATAGGCCAGCAGACCCACCTGTTCGCGCATGGCGATCTCGGCCAGGCCATACTCGAACGTACGGTTGGCCAAGTGGTAGGCGTTCTGGATCGAGGCGATGCGGGGCAGGCCCTTCGTCTCGCTCTCGGCCAGGAAGCGCATCACGCCCCAGGGGAACTCGTTGGAGACGCCGATCGACCGGATCGTCCCCTTCTTCACATGGGCGTCCAGCGCCTCGAGGATATCGCCGAAGGACTCGTAGTCCTGCTCATAGTCCTTGAAGGTCTGGCCGCCGAACACCCGTACCGGACGGTCCGGCCAATGCAGCTGATAGAGGTCGAGATAGTCGGTCTGCAGGCGCTTGAGCGAGCCTTCGACGGCCTCGTCGATCTGGGCCCGGGTGTGGCGGGTGGAGGCGCCGTCGGCGCGCATCCAGGCAAGGCCGCCGAACGCGTTGCCCCGACCGGCAACCTTGGAAGCCAGGACGATCTCCTGGCGCTTGCCGGTCTTGGCCAGCCAGGAGCCGATGTAGCGCTCGGTATTGCCCTGGGTCTCGGGATTGGGCGGGCTGGAATACATCTCGGCCGTGTCCCAGAAGGTCACGCCCTGGCCCAGGGCGTAGTCCATCTGCGCATGGGCCTCGGCCTCGCTGTTCTGCGAGCCCCAGGTCATGGTGCCCAGGCAGCAGCGCGAGACCTTGATGCCGGTGCGGCCCAGCTCGACATATTTCATGAGGTTCCCCGTATCGGTTCTTGTCCGCATCATAGGCCGGGCAAGGCGTACGCAAAGCGCAACATCTTGCACGATGCTGCCGCTCACCCGATATTCATCAGGCGTCCGCCCCGGACGCGTTTTGACTTCGAAGGGCTTTTCGCGATGAACGACCTCAACCGCGGCTACGCGCGCTCGATCCCGGCGGATCGCGCCGACATGTCGGTTGACGCCGGCCTGCGTAGTTTCATGCTCGGCGTCTACAACAAGGTGGCGCTGGGTCTTCTCCTCTCGGCCGGCCTGGCCTTCCTGACCAGCGCCTACCCGCCGGTCGCCAACCAGCTCTACGTGATCGAAGGCGGTCGCCTGGTGGGCTTCACCCTGCTGGGCACCGTGATCCGCTTCGCGCCGATCGTGATGATGTTCGTGGCCATGTTCGCCATGCGCAATCCGACGGCCCGCTCGTCAGGCGCGCTTTACTGGGCCCTGGTGGCCTCGATCGGCGCGGGCCTGGGCGTGTGGCTGCTGGCCTATACGGGCGCTTCGGTCGCCCAGACCTTCCTGATCACCGCCATCGCCTTCGGCGGCTTGAGCCTGTTCGGCTACACCACCAAGCGCGACCTGACCGGCTTCGGCAGCTTCCTGCTCATGGGTCTGATCGGCTTGGTGCTGGCTTCGCTGGCGCAGATGTTCCTGCACCTGCCGGGTCTCAGCTTCATCATCAGCATCCTGGGCGTGTTCATCTTCGCGGGCCTGACCGCCTACGACACCCAGAACCTGAAGATGGCCTACTACCAGATGGGCGGCGACCGCCAGTCGATGGCCGTGGCCACCAACTACGGGGCCCTGAACCTCTATCTGAACTTCATCAACCTGTTCCAATTCCTGCTCAGCATCTTCGGCAGCCGCCGCTAGGACACTGAGCCGATCGGATCCGGAGAGCCCCGGCGGGAAACCGCCGGGGCTTTCTTTTTCAGGACTTCAAGCTGCGCAGACGCAGGCCGAAGCCCACCGTCAGGATGCCGAAGACCACCGCCCAGATCGCGATCAGCCAGATCAGGGCCAGCGCGCCGGCTTGGGGCGCGATCATAACCGCGATCCCGAACAGCACCGAGACTGCGCCGGACAGGATCAGCAGCCACTCGTTGGTGATGACCTTGCGCAGCTGGATCGCGCCGATGATCTCGAAGACGCCACGCACGATCGAGGCCGCGCCGATCACCATGACCAGGAGCAGGGCGGTGATCCCGGGCCAGATCAGGGCCACGACCCCGGCGGCCAGACTGACCAGCCCGACCAGGATCAGCCACCAGCGCGGTCCCTCGCCGCCCCGGATGGCGGCCACCAGGGCGAAGATCCCATCGGAAATGGCGTAGACCGCGTAAAGTATCACGAAGGTCAGCAGGGTGATGTGCGGCCACAGGAACGCCAGCACCCCGAACACCACGGCCGCCAGGCCGCGCAGCAGGACCAGCCACCAGGCTCGTCCCAGCAGGTTGAACAGCGAGAAGGTTTGGTCGGTCATCCAGGACTCCCAGTCGGAAGGCGCGCCGCGCCTGATGACATCGCAACGCCGCCGACCGCCGGTTCCGCTCGCGCGGGGTCGAAAAGACGCGCTAGTCGACGACCGTGAATCGGCCCTTGTCGAACATCCGCAGCACCTGCGCCAGGTCGTGCCCGCGCTTCAGCGTCATGCCCCCCTGGCCGATCACCGCCCACTGGCCCTGCTTGCGGGCCAGGGCGGGCCGCTTCTCGATGCGATAGAGGGGGGCCTCGGCGGCGTGGCGGAAGACCGAGAACACCGCATGGTCGCTCTGGCCGCCCATGCCGTAGTCGCGCCACTCCCCGGCGGCGACCATGCGCCCGTACAGTCGCAAGAGCTGGTCGATCTCGCGACGCTCGAAGAACACCACGCCGGCGGGACGGGACTCCGGGGACATCGGACGAATCCTAACCCCAAATCACTCGTCCTGGCGAGCCTGTCGCCATCGGCAGGCGGACTCGAAGACCCGCGTTACGAGACACGAAATGACCTTAATTTGGACCCGTCGCCGCCTGCTTGCATGGCCAGTCTGACGGTGTCGGCTGATCGGACATCCTGCGGTTCAGGATCCTGAACAGCCCCCCCAGCCCCCTCAATCGTGGGCCGGTCGGCCGACAGACCCCTCTGAATATCTCTCGAGACCCCGCGTGGCCGCCCTCTCCACGCGGGGTCTTCGCGTTTGGCTGTCTTCGTGGACGTGACGCGAGCGCAAAGCCGGACACACGGCGGCCACGAACGCCGCGAAACAACCTTGATCGCGCCCTTCGCTTGCCGGTTTGCGGGGCGATAACGTCTTCGTCGGCTGATCGACGGCTCCGGACCCGGATCCCTGATTGCCCCCCAGCCCTCCTGGTTCGAAGCCCGGGTCGGCCGACGCATATCCCCTCCCCTAAGAGGCCCGTGCGGTGTCCCCTCGCCGCGCGGGCTTTTCTTTGTCGACGGGATCTCGTGCGGAGAAGGCTACTTCTCGGCTTCCTGCAGCACCCCGATGACGCGGCCGCCCTTGGCCCCCTGCAGAATGATGACGGTCTTCAACTCGTCGTCGCTGGCGCTGGCGGGCAGGCGATAGAGCTTGGGACGACCGGCCCAGGGGCCCAGGCGCACCAGCTCACGCACCACATTGCGATGGACCAGGGTCTGGCCGCGGTTGTCGCCGCGCTTGACGGCGATGTCCTGCTCGCGCGGGTCGTAGCGCACCAGCCAGACCTCGCCGCCGCCGCGGGGGGCGGGGCCCGAGCCGACGGCGACGCGATCGCCGCCACGCACGAACTCCATGTCCGGCGCATTGGCGCGGACCTTGGCGGCCGATCGCACCAGGGCCTCCACCGTCTCGGCCTTGACGCCCGAGACCTGCTCACGGCCAGCCACCACCACCTGCGGCGTGGGCACGTCGCGCAGCGAGAATTTCTGGGCGTAGGCGCGCTGCCGGGCCGCGAAGGCCGGCTTGGCGAAGGTGTCGGTCCAGCCGAGATAGTCCCAGTAGTCGACCGAGTAGGTCAGGGCCAGAACGCCCTTGTCGTCGGCCAGCTGGGCCACGGCCTGGTTGGCCTTGCCGCAGGACGAGCAGCCCTGGGCGGTGAACAGCTCGACAAGCACCGGCGTCTTGGCCTGGGCCGGGACGACGGTGGCGAGACCCGCGAGGGCGGTGACGAAGAGAGAGAGAACGGCCTGACGCATGTGCGGGGCACTTAAGCCAAGATCGCGCCGCGCCGCCGTTCACGAGGCCGTGAATGGGCCGATCTTCGGCCTTTCAGGGCCGTCGCAAAGAAAAAGCCGGACCCTGGAGGGGTCCGGCTCGTTCCTTCGAGGCCTCGCAAGAGACGTTCGATGCGTCCTACGCTCAGTCGGCCTTGGCCAGGTTGCGCAGCACGTAGTTCAGCACGCCGCCGTTCTTGAAGTATTCAAGCTCGGTCGGGGTGTCGATGCGGCAGCGGACCGGGAAGCGGGCGATGCGGCCGTCGGTCGGGCGGTACAGCTCGACGATTAGCTGCTTGCGCGGGGCCAGGTCCTGCAGGCCGCGGATCGAGACGATCTCCTCGCCCGTCAGTTCCAGCTTCTGCCAGCCGTCCTGGATGAACTGCAGCGGCAGCACGCCCATGCCGACCAGGTTCGAGCGGTGGATGCGCTCGAAGCTCTCGGTGATCACCGCGCGGACGCCCAGCAGCTTGGTGCCCTTGGCGGCCCAGTCACGCGACGAGCCGGTGCCGTATTCCTTGCCCGCGAAGACCACGGCCGGACGGCCTTCTTCCTGGTACTTCATGGCCGCGTCGTAGATCGACATCACTTCGCCCGAGGGGAAGTGCTTGGTCACCCCGCCCTCGATGTCCGGGGTGATCTTGTTGCGGATGCGGATGTTGGCGAACGTGCCGCGCATCATCACCTGGTGGTTGCCGCGACGAGCGCCGTAGCCGTTGAAGTCCAGCGGGTCGACGCCGTGCTCGATCAGGTACTGGCCGGCCGGGCTGGTCTTCTTGATCGAACCGGCCGGGCTGATGTGGTCGGTGGTGATCGAGTCGCCGAAGACGGCCAGGACGCGGGCTTCCACAATGTCGGTCACCGGGGCCGGCGTCATCGACATGTTGGGGAAGTAGGGCGGGTTCTGGACGTAGGTGGAGTCGGCTTCCCAGGCGTAGGTCTGGCCGCCGGACACCTTGATCCCCTGCCAGTTCTTGTCGCCCTTGAAGACGTCGCCGTAGCGGCTGGCGAACATCTTTTCCGTCACCGACTTGCGCTGCAGGGTGGCGATGTCCTCGTTCGAGGGCCAGATGTCCTTCAGGAAGACGTCGTTGCCCTTCTTGTCCTGGCCGATCGGCTGGGTCGCCAGGTCGATCTTCATCGAGCCGGCCAGGGCGTAGGCCACCACCAGCGGCGGCGAGGCCAGGTAGTTGGCGCGGACGTCGGGGTTCACGCGGCCTTCGAAGTTGCGGTTGCCCGACAGGACCGAACAGGCCACCAGGTCGGCGTCGTTGACGGCCTTGCTGATGTTCTCGGGCAGCGGACCCGAGTTGCCGATGCAGGTGGTGCAGCCATAGCCCACGAGGTTGAAGCCGAGGGCGTCGAGGTGCTTCTGCAGGCCGGCCTTGGCCAGATAGTCGGTGACCACCTGCGAACCGGGGGCGAGCGAGGTCTTCACCCACGGCTTGACCTTCAGGCCCTTGGCCACCGCGTTCTTGGCCAGCAGGCCGGCGGCGATCAGCACCGAGGGATTGGAGGTGTTGGTGCACGAGGTGATGGCGGCGATGACCACGTCGCCGTGGCCGACGTCGAAGTTTTCACCCTCCACCGGCACGCGGGCGTCGGGCGATTCGGCCTTGCCGAACTCACCGGCCAGGGCTTCGGCGAACTTCGGGGCGGCTTCGGTCAGCAGGACGCGGTCTTGCGGACGCTTGGGGCCGGCCAGCGACGGCAGGACGGACGCCAGGTCCAGTTCCAGGGTGTCGGTGAAGGTCGGCTCGGCGACGCCGGGCTCCCACCACAGGCCCTGTTCCTTGGCGTAGGCTTCCACCAGGGCGACGCGCTCGGCGGTGCGGCCGGTGCCCTTCAGGTAGGCGACGGTCGCGGCCGAAACCGGGAAGAAGCCGCAGGTGGCGCCGTATTCCGGGGCCATGTTGGCGATGGTCGCCTGGTCTTCCAGGGTCAGGCCGGCCAGGGCGTCGCCGTAGAATTCGACGAACTTGCCCACCACGCCCTTCTTGCGCAGCATCTGGGTGACGGTCAGCACCAGGTCGGTGGCCGTGGCGCCTTCCGGCAGGGCGCCGGTCAGCTTGAAGCCGATGACTTCCGGGATCAGCATCGGGATCGGCTGGCCCAGCATCGCGGCCTCGGCCTCGATACCGCCCACGCCCCAGCCCAGGACCGACAGGCCGTTGACCATGGTGGTGTGGCTGTCGGTGCCGACGACGGTGTCCGGATAGGCGACTTCGGCGCCGTCGACCATGGCGGTCCAGACGGTCTGGGCCAGGTATTCCAGGTTCACCTGGTGGCAGATGCCGGTGCCGGGGGGCACGACGCGGAAGTTGTTGAACGCCGACGAGCCCCAACGCAGGAAGCGGTAGCGCTCCAGGTTACGCTCGTATTCCCGCTCGACGTTCTCTTCGAACGCCTTGGCGTTGCCGAAGTGGTCGACCATGACCGAGTGGTCGATGACCAGGTCGACGGGGTTCAGGGGGTTGATCTTGGCCGGGTCGGCGTTCAGGGCGACCATGGCGTCGCGCATGGCGGCCAGGTCGACGACGGCCGGAACGCCGGTGAAGTCCTGCATCAGCACGCGGGCCGGGCGGAAGCTGATTTCGTGCTCGACGCTGCCCTTGTTCGACAGCCAGTTGGCGACGGCCTTCAGGTCGTCTTCACGGACGGACACGCCGTCTTCGTAGCGCAGCAGGTTCTCCAGCAGCACCTTCATCGACACCGGCAGCTTGCTGGTGTCGGCAAGACCGGCTTCCTCGGCGGCGCGAAGGCTGTAATAGACATAGGTCTTTCCGCCGACGACGAGTTCGCGGCGGGTTTTGAGGCTGTCGACTGACGCCATTGCGAAGGATCCCTTCTCTGTCCACGGCCGCCGGAAAACCTCTCCCGGGATCGCGCGATCGAGGCGGACCCACAGCGTCCATCCTCGCGCCGCGTACGCCCCTATCAATCTGGAGGGTGACGGCCGAGGGCTTCTTAGTCCTCGTTTTTGGCAACGTCCATGCACAGGACAGGGTTTTGGGCGCTATCGGACAATGTTGAGAGCCGTTCGCACAAAGGGTTTAAGTCTGGTCCGCGGCGAACGTCGCTTGTTCTCCGGGTTCGACCTGGAGATCCGGTCTGGCCAGGCCATAGCCCTGACCGGTCGCAACGGCGCGGGCAAGACCAGCCTTCTGCGCGCCGTGGCGGGACTGTTGAAGCCCGCCGAGGGCGAAGTCGAGTTTCTGGGCGAGGGCGGCGCGCTGGAGGCCGAAGCCGCCCGTGCCGAGGCGCTGCACCTGGTCGGTCACCACGACGGCCTCAAGTCGACCCGTTCGGCCTGGGAGGAATTGCTGTTCCAGGCCCTGTGGACTGGCGGGACCGAAGAGTCGGCCCGCCGCGCCGCCGAGCGCCTGGATCTTGACCGTCTTCTGGGGCTTGAGATCCGCCGGTTGTCGGCGGGCCAGCGCCGCCGCGTGGCCCTGGCCCGCCTGTTGGCCAGTCCCCGACCGCTATGGCTGCTGGACGAGCCGATGGCGCCGCTGGACGCTGGACACCGTGAAGGCTTCGGCGTCCTGATGGCCGAGCACCTGGCCGGTGGCGGAATGGTTCTGGCCGCCGTCCACGATCCCTTGCCCGTACCCTGCGACATCGTCGAGGTGGGCGGATGAAGGCGTTCTCGATCCTGCTTCGGCGCGAGCTGGCCCTGGCCTGGGGCAAGGGCGGCGGTCCTCTGCTGGCCCTGGCCTTCTACGCCTGCGTCGTGACCCTGCTGCCGCTGGCGGCGGGCCGGGCGCCCGAGCGGCTGTCGGGCCTGGCCCCCGGCATCGCCTGGCTGGCCCTGGCCCTGGCCGCCCTGCTGTCGCTGGAGCGCCTGTTCGAGCGCGACTTCGAGGACGGCGCCCTGGACCTGCTGGCGCTGGGGCCCGCGCCCTTGGAGCTCGTGGCCGCGACCAAGTGTCTGGCCCACTGGCTGGCGGCCGGCGCCCCCCTGGCCCTGGCCTCGCCGATCGCGGCCCTGGCCCTGGGCGCCTCGCCGACGGTGATCCCGTTGCTGGTCCCCTGCGCCCTGGCCGGCGGCCTGGCGTTCTCCTTCCTCGGCGGTCTGGGCGCCAGCCTGGCCTTGGGCGGCAAGCGCGGCGGCCTGCTGGTGGCGGTGATCGTCCTGCCGCTCTACGTGCCGCCGGTGATCTTCGGCGCCGGTGCGCTGGACGCCCTGGCCGGCGGTCTTCCCTGGACAGGCGGGCTCTACCTGCTGCTGGCCTACGCCGCCGCCGCCGTCGCCCTGGGCCCGATCGCCATGGCCGCGGCTTGCCGCAACGCCCTGGATTGATCCTCAGGCCATTTCCGGCGGACACGGCCCCTGCAGGTCGGTAGGGGCGGCGTGCCGCTCGCCTAGCACCACCGCGAAACTGCCGGCGATGATCATCAACCCGCCAACGCCTAGGGCCCAGCTCAGGTGGTCGCCGAACAGCAGAACGCCGATGCTGGCCCCCATCAGCGGCTCGATGTTGATGAACACCCCGGCGCTGGCGCTGCCGACGCGGGAGGAGCCGAACTGCCAGGCGACCGTGGCCAGCAGGGTGGCCAGCACGCCCAGGCCCAGGACGCCCAGCCAGGCGTTCAGGCTCAGGTCCAGCCTGGGCGGACCGTGCATGGCGAAGGCGATCGGCAGGATGGTGACGGTGGCGACGATCACGGTCACCGCCGGAATGGCCATGGCGTTGGGCGCCTTGGGCGCGCGGCGCAGCACGATCAGCCAGGCCAGGAAGATCAGCAGCGAACCCAGGGACAGGGCCACGCCCAGGGGCGAGCCGGCGCCGTCGGGCTTTCCGGCGATCAGGGCCGCGCCCAGGGTCGCGGCCGCGACCCCGCCCCACGAGGCGCGGCTGACCTTTTCGCCCAGAAGCTTGGCCGAAATGGCGATCAGGGCCGGCATGGCGCCGACCAGCAGGGCCGCCAGGGTGACGCTGACATGGGCCAGACCCTCGAACTGGACCATGAACGCCACGCCGTACAGAGCCCCCGCCAGCAGGACAACGGGCGAGCGGAAGAGGGCCCGGGTCGCAGCGTCGCGCAGGGCGAAGGGCGCGGCCACCACCGCCGCCACGACGAAGCGCAGCAGCACCATGTGGGCCGCGTCGGTCTCGCGCAGCACCAGCTTGCCCAGCGGGAAGCCGAGCCCCCAGCACACGCCCGCCAGGATCAGGGACAGGAAGGCCAGGCGCTTGGCGGGAGTCATGGAGCTCATAGGGGCCTCTTGCCGTATTCGGGCCGGCTTGGCGACCCTTGCCGCGCTTGTCCCTTCAATCCTGCAACAAACCTCTCGCAGGCTGACATTCGTGGGTTACATCGCCCTTCGAGGTTGCGGCCAGGGACATTCACTGGAGCAATCCTCATGCGCTTCGCCACGCGCCGCCTCGCCTTGATGGCCGGGGCCGCTCTCGCCGCCTCGATCTCGACCGCAGCCCTCGCCCAGGATCCGGGACCGCCTCCCGGACCGCCCCCGATGATGGATGAAGGCCCGGGCGGCCCGCCGCCCATGTTCCACCATCGCTTCGATCCCGAAGCCCACGCCCAGCACCTGCGGGACGTCCTGCAACTGCGTCCGGATCAGGACGGCGCCCTGAAGGCCTACCTGGCCGCCATCGCTCCGCCCCGTCCCGCCGAGGGCGAGCGGCGGGCTCGCCCAGCTTCCGAGGCGCCGCTGACCACGCCGCAGCGCCTCGACCGCGAAGCCGAACGCCTGGCCCGCTTCAGTGAGGCCTTCAAGGCGCGCGCGGCGGCCACCCGGACCTTCTACGCCGCTCTTTCGCCCAGCCAGCAGAAGGCTTTCGACGCCCTGGGCCCCATGGCCGGCGGTCGCGGACCGATGATGCGCCGGGCCGAGTTCCGGCGCGCCTGGAGCGGTCCGAAGCCCGGCGGCGCGAAAAAGGAAGACTGAACGGCCTCGCTGGACGATTGCGGGCGTCCGCCGGGCGTTCTAATGCACCTGGATGGGCGCCCGTGATCCTCATCACCCCTTGGACTTTCTGAGCAACCCCGAGCGGTTCATGGCCTTCTCGCGGTGGGCCGCGCCGATGTTCGGCGCCATCGCCGCAGTACTGGGGATCGCGGGCTTGATCCTCACCTTCGCCGCCCCCGAGGATTACCAGCAGGGCGACACGGTGCGGATGATGTTCATCCATGTGCCGGCCGCCTCGCTCAGCCTCTTCGTCTATCTGTGCCTGGGGATCGCCAGCTTCCTGGCGCTCGTCTTCCGCCACGCCCTGGCCGACGCGGCCGCCGTCGCCTGCGCCCCGCTAGGCGCGGCCTTCACGGCCCTGGCCCTGGCCACCGGCTCGCTGTGGGGCAAGCCGATGTGGGGAACCTGGTGGGTTTGGGACGCCCGACTGACCTCGGTCCTGGTGCTGCTGCTGTTCTATCTGGGATACCTGGCCCTGCGCTCGGCCCTCGAGGACGAACAGAAGGCCGCCCGGGCCGCCGCCATCCTGGCCCTGGTCGGCCTGATCAACCTGCCCATCGTCAAGTTCTCGGTCGACTGGTGGAACAGCCTGCACCAGGGTTCTTCCACCCTCTTCGCCAAGCCGGGCAACGGCCTGCCGCCGGCCTATGCCTGGCCGATGCTGGTGATGAGCCTGGCCTATCTGTCGGCCTTCGGGTCGCTGTGGCTGGTGCGCATCCGCGCCCTGGTCTGGCGGCGAAAGGCCCGGGCCCTGGCCCTCCAGGCCGCGGAGTCCTGAACCCATGCAATTCGACTTCGACGCCGGCAAGTATGCGATCTATGTCTGGCCGGCCTTCGCCCTGACGGCCGCGGTCTTCGCCTGGATGATCGCCGACAGCCTGGGCGCCGCGCGTCGCTGGCGGCGCGAAGCCGAACGCCTGCAAGCCGAGCGGGCCAAGCGAGAGGCGCGCGGCTCGTGAACATGACCCGCTGGATCGCCTTTGCGCCGCTGCTGGTGCTGATCGCCCTGGCGGCCCTGTTCGCCGGCTACGCCCTCAAGCGTGACCCCCATGTTCAGCCGCACGCCCTGGTCGGCAAGCCCGTTCCCGCCGTCGCCCTGCTCGACCTGGACAGCGGCCGGAAGGTGGCGCTGCGCGACCAGCCGCTAGGGCCTCGCCTGGTCAACTTCTTCGCCTCGTGGTGCGCGCCCTGTCGGGTGGAGCAACCTCAGCTGATGGCCCTGAAGGACCAGGGCGTGACCATCGTCGGCGTGGCCTACAAGGATGCGCCGGACAAGACCCAGGGCTTCCTGAACGAGCTGGGCGATCCCTTCGCGCTCAAGGTCATGGACCGCGACGGCAAGGCCGGGGTCGAGTTCGGGGTCACCGGCGTGCCCGAGACCTTCGTGGTCGGCGCCGACGGCACGATCCTGGCCAAGCATAGCGGCCCGCTTGACGACGCGGCAGCCCGAGAACTGCTGCGCAAGCTGCGCTGACAGCGACGAAAGGCCCGGACGCTTTCGCGGTCCGGGCCCTGGGTCATTCCTGAATTTCAGCTGTTAGCAGCGATGGCCCTTGCCGATCTGGCTGCCGGCGTAGGCGCCCACGCCCGCGCCCAGCAGGGTGCCGGGGGTGCGGTTGCCGTTCGACACCGAGTTGCCCAGCAGGCCGCCGGCCACGGCGCCGATGATCGCGCCAGTCGCCTTGCCGCGCTTGCGGTCCGAGCGACAGGCCTCATAGCGATTGTAGCGATCGTAACGGCTGTCGTAGCGGTGGTGGTCGCGGTAGTAGCGGCTGTCATGAGCCGAGGCGAACGACGGGGCGGCCAGGAGGGTCAGGGTCGCCGCGGCGGCGCCGATCATGGAAATGGTCTTCTTCATCGGGTTTATCCCTTCGATTGGCTTCGAGACTTCGCGGCCGCCGAACCCCGATCCCGGCGACCTTGAAACAGATCCTAGCCCCCGCTTCCTGAACCGCCTCGGGGCGGCCCCTTCATCTGGCGTTCAGGTTTCCGCCCGCCTTTCGCCGCGACCATTAACCACGCGTTGACCATGGTCGCGCACCTTGCGTTAACCATGATAGAGTCGCGTTCATGAGCACGATCCGTCCCGCCGGTCTCCCCGCCGTACCACAGCGCTCCGCCTCGGCGGTTGCGACTGGGGCCGGCGGCTCGCGCGCGGCGGCGTTCTTCCAGGCGGCGGTGGAAGCGGCCCCCACGCGAGCGGCCGTGGCTCCGGCGACGATCCAGCTTCAGACCCAGCCGCAGCCTCAACGCCAGCCGCCGCCCCGGGCCTTTACCCAGCCCGCCGAGCCGCCGCAGAAGATTCTGCGTCCGGGGTCCCTGCTGAATATCCTGGTCTAGCGCCGCGCGGGCTAGACGGGCCAGGTCTCCGGGCTCATCGCCAGCACTTCGCCCGCCAGGTAAAGCGAACCGCAGATGAGGACGTGCGGCGTCGGCGTGATCGCCAGGGCCTTGTCCAGCGCCTCTTCCAGGTTCCCGCAGGCATGGGCTCGCAGGCCAGCCAACTCGGCGGCGGCGGCCGTCTGGGCCGCGCTCGCGGCCGCATGACCCTCGAAGGTCACCGTGAACACCTTGGGCTTCAGCGGCGCGAACGGGGTGAAGAAGCCGGTCGCGTCCTTGTTGGCCAGCAGGGCGGAAATCAGGGTCACGGGCCGACCGTCGCGTGCGGCCAGGTCGCTCAGGGCGCGCGCCACCGCCTGGCCGGCATGGGGATTGTGCCCCCCGTCCAGCCATAGGTCCGCCCCCGCCGCCCGGGCCTTCTCCGCCAGCGGACCGGCCGCCAGCCGCTGGAAACGAGCCGGCCAGGTCGCGTCGGCGACGCCCCGCCCGATCGCCGCCTCGTCGATGCGCCGATCGCTCAGCGCCAGGATCGCGGCCACGGCCAGGCCGGCGTTGGCGATCTGGTGCTCGCCCGGCAGCGACGGCGCCGGGAGGTCCAGCAGGCGATCCTGCATCTGCACGAGCAGGCGGCCGCGCTCGCCCCAGGCGTCGAAGTCGCGGCCCATCAGGGTCAGCGGCGCCTCGAAGAGGTCGGCCTCGCGCTCGACCACCCGCTCGGCCTCCTCCTGCTGGCGGGCCGAGACGACAGGGATGTTGGGCTTGATGATCCCGGCCTTCTCCTGGGCGATCGCGCCCAGGGTGTCGCCCAGGAATTCGCGGTGGTCGATGTCGATCGGGGCGATGACGCTGACCGCCGGCATGACCACGTTGGTGGCGTCCAGCACCCCGCCCAGTCCGACCTCGACCAGGCACAGGTCGGCCTCCACCTCCGAGAAGGCCAGGAAGGCCGCCGCTGTGGTGATTTCGAAGAAGGTGATCGGCAGGCCGGCGTTGGCGGTTTCGACCCGTTCCAGGATCGCGGCCAGTTGGTCGTCTGTGATCAGGGTTCCCGCCAGACGGATGCGTTCGGCGAACCGCACCAGATGCGGCGAGGTGAAGACGTGCACCTTGAGGCCCGCCGCCTCGGCGATGGCCCGCAGGTAGGCGACGGTCGAGCCCTTGCCGTTGGTGCCGGCGACGTGGATCACCGGCGGCAGCTTCGTCTGCGGATCGCCCAGGGCCGCGCACAGCCGCTTCATGCGGTCCAGCGACAGGTCGATCAGCTTGGGGTGCAGGGCCTGCAGCCGCGCCAGCGCGGCGTCGTGAGCGCGGAGTTGGTCGGTCATCGTCAGTGTTTTCCTTCCCCTTCATGGGGAAGGTGGCGGCGAAGCCGTCGGGTGGGGCTCGGTGCAGAGCGCCCCGCGGCGGTGGCCCCCACCCACCAGCTTCGCTGGTCCCTCCTCCCCACGAGGGAGAGGGAGATTTCTATTTTCAGGCCGCCTTCAGAGCGCGACCCATCATCAAGGTGCCCAGGATCGAGCCCAGCACGGCCGGCAGGTCCTTGCGGACAGTCACCCGGTCCACCATGCCCTTCTCGACCAGATACTCCGAGCGCTGGAAGCCCGGCGGCAGGGTCTCGCGGATGGTCTGCTCGATCACCCGGGGGCCGGCGAAGCCGATCAGGGCGCCCGGCTCGGCCAGGTGAACGTCGCCCAGCATGGCGTAGGAGGCCGTGACGCCCCCGGTGGTCGGGTCGGTCAGCACCACCACATAGGGCAGGCCAGCCTCCTTGAGCTCGTTGATGGCCAGGGTGGTGCGGGCCATCTGCATCAGCGACAAGGCCCCTTCCTGCATGCGCGCGCCGCCCGCGGCGGTGAACACCACTAGCGGTACCTGGCGGGCCTTGGCCGCCTCGGCGGCGGCGATGAAGCCTTCGCCCGCGGCCATGCCCAGCGAACCGCCCATGAAGGCGAAGTCCTGGACCAGCACCACGGCCGGCACGCCGCCGACCTTGCCGAAGGCGATGGCCATGGCGTCCTGCTCGCCCGTCGACTTGCGGGCGGCGGCCAGGCGATCCTTGTAGGACTTGCCGTCGGAGAAGTGCAGCGGATCCTCGACGACCGGCGGCGTCGGCAGCACTTCATGCTGGCCGTCATCGAAGGTGAATTTGAAGCGCGCCTCGGGACCAATGCGCATATGGCGTCCGGCCGGGGTGACCCACAGGGCCGCCTCCAGGTCGGAGCGATAGATCATCTCGCCCGTATCGGGGCACTTGACCCAAAGGTTCTCGGGGGTCTCGCGCTTGGAGAACGCGCCGCGCACGCCGGGCGCGATGCGCGACAGCCAGCCGCCGCGGCGGCCTTCCGGCGCCTTGCTCTTTTCGCCCTTCTTGGGGCCCTGGGGTTCAGCCATCGCCATAGCCTTCAGCCTCACGCCATTTCGAGTCGCGCCGATCGCACAGCCTTAGCCAGCTCGGACGCCTTGGAAAGAACCTTGTCGGTCACGTTTTCGTTCAATTCCAGCGCGGCGGCGATTTCATCCACCAGCGCCGAACCCACGACGACACCATCGGCGACGCGGGCCACCTGTGCCGCGCGCTCGGGCGTCTTGATGCCGAAGCCCACGGCCACGGGCAGGCCGGACGCCTTGCGCAGGCGCTCGACGGGGCCGCGCACGGCGTCGGCGTCGGCCTCCAGCACGCCGGTCACTCCGGCCACCGACACATAATAGATGAAGCCCGAGGTGCGGGCGACCACGGCCGGAAGGCGGGCGTCGTCGGTCGTGGGCGTGGCCAGGCGGATCAGATTCATCTTGGCCGCTTCCAGTGCGTCGGTCAGCGGACCGGCTTCCTCGGGCGGGCAGTCGACGATGATCAGGCCGTCGGCCCCGGCGTCGGAGGCGTCGTTGGCGAACGCCTCGAAGCCGTATGACATCACCGGATTCAGGTAGCCCATCAGCACGATCGGCGTGACGGTGTTGATCTCGCGGAACCGGCGGACCATGCCCAGCACGTCGCGCAGCTTGGTGCCAGCGGCCAGGGAGCGCTGCGAGGCCAGCTGGATCGTCGGGCCCTCGGCCATCGGATCGGAGAAAGGCATGCCCAGCTCGATCACGTCGGCGTGGTCGGCAAGGCCCTTGAGCAGCTCGAACGAGGTCTCCAGGTGCGGATCACCGGCCATGACATAGGCGACGAACAGCGCCCGGTGGTCGTTTTCCCGCTGGAAGGCGCGCTCCAGGCGGGTTCCGTCGCGATAGCTCATCAGATCGTACGTCCCAGGGCGTCAGCCACGGTGAAGATGTCCTTGTCGCCCCGGCCCGACAGGCACAGGACGATCACTCCGCCCTCGCCGATCTCCTTGGCCAGCTGGGGCAGCTTGGCCAGGGCGTGGGCGCTCTCCAGGGCGGGGATGATGCCCTCGAGTTCAGCGCACAGCTGGAAAGCCTCCAGGGCCTCGGCGTCGGTGCAGGTGAGATACTGGGCCCGGCCCACGTCATGCAGGAACGAGTGCTCCGGACCGATGCCGGGATAGTCCAGGCCCGCCGAGATCGAGTGGGCGTCCAGGATCTGGCCGTCGTCGTCCTGCAGCAGGTAGGTCTTGTTGCCGTGCAGGACGCCCGGACGGCCGCCGGTCAGCGAGGCGGCGTGCTTGTCGGTGTCCAGCCCATGGCCGGAGGCCTCGACGCCGTAGATCTTCACCGTCTCGTCGTTGAGGAAAGGGTGGAACATGCCGATGGCGTTGGATCCGCCGCCCACGCAGGCGACGACCGCGTCGGGCAGGCGTCCCTCCAGGTCCTGGATCTGCTCGCGGGTCTCGCTGCCGATCACCGCCTGGAAGTCGCGGACCATGGCCGGATAGGGATGCGGGCCGGCGGCGGTGCCGATCATGTAATAGGTGTCGGCGACGTTGGTGACCCAGTCGCGCATGGCCTCGTTCATGGCGTCCTTCAGGGTCGCCGCGCCCGAGGTCACCGGGCGGACTTCGGCGCCCAGAAGATTCATGCGGAAGACGTTGGGCTTCTGCCGGGCGACGTCGACGGCGCCCATATAGACCACGCAAGGCAGGCCGAAGCGGGCGGTGACGGTGGCGCTGGCCACGCCGTGCTGGCCGGCGCCAGTCTCGGCGATGATCCGGGTCTTGCCCATGCGCTGGGCCAGCAGGATCTGGCCCATGCAGTTGTTGATCTTGTGCGCGCCGGTGTGGTTCAGCTCTTCGCGCTTGAAGTAGATCTTCGCGCCGCCGAGGTGCTTGGAGAGGCGCTCGGCGAAGTACAGCGGCGAGGGCCGGCCCACATAGTGGGTCAGATAGCCCCTCAGTTCGGCCTGGAATTTCGGATCGTTCTTGGCCTCGGTGTAGGCCCGGTCCAGCTCCAGCACGAGCGGCATCAAAGTCTCGGCGACGTACAGGCCGCCATAGTCGCCGAAGCGGCCCTTGGCGTCGGGATAGGCGGACCAGTCGTTGGGCTTAGAAGCGTTCACGGGCTCTTCCAGAAGGTCGGGCAGAGGGTCAGGCGCGTTTGACGGCGTCCAGGAACGCCGTGATGAGAGCCGGGTCCTTTAGGCCGGGACCACGCTCCACGCCAGAGGAAACGTCCACCAGGGGCGCTCCCGAGGCTTGCGCCGCCTGCGCCACGTTCCAGGGATCGAGCCCTCCGGCCAGGAAATGCGGGCGAGAAAATCGCCGTCCCTCCAGCAGGCCCCAGTCGAACCTTGCGCCGGTGCCGCCAGGCAGAGCAGATCCTTCCACGGGCCTCGCGTCGAACATCAGGTGCTCGACCACCCCGTCGAAGGCGCGGGCGGCGTCGACGTCGGCGGCGGACGAGACCGAGAAGGCCTTGATCACGCCCGCGCCCGAGCGGCGGCCGATCTCGGCGACGCGGGTGGGGGTTTCCTTGCCATGGACCTGGATCAGGTCGGGCTTCAACGTGGCTGTCAGGCGGTCGATCAGGGCGTCGTCGGGATCGACGGTGACGGCCACGGTCCGAACGGGCCCGCCCCGAAGCGGTGTGGCCAGCCGCGCGGCGGCCTCGGGCGTGATGTTGCGGGGGCTCTTGTCGAAGAATACGAAGCCCACGAAGGCGGCCCCGCCCCCGAGGGCGGCGCTCACGCTCTCGGGCGTGGACAGTCCGCAGATCTTGGCCTTCAGGGTCATGAGGTGGAGTTACGTGCGGGGAACCCGCAGCGCAAGGGGGCGCGGGACGATGGCTTGAGCCGACGATCGCGGTAATAAGACGCCCAGGCCGCTCGCGACAGGGCGGAACAGCAGCCATCCGCGAGCTCAGATGCTTCCCAAGCCCCGCGCCGATCTGGTCCCCAACACCGCGGCCTACGAGAACGAGCCCCTCGTGAAGGCCACGGGGTTCCGGGAATATGACGCGCGCTGGCTGTTCGGGTCCGAGATCAATCTCCTGGGCGTCCAGGCCCTGGGGCTAGGTCTAGGAACCTACATCCAGGAATTGGGCCAGTCGAAGATCGTGGTGGGCCACGACTTCCGCGGTTATTCGCTGTCGATCAAACAGGCCCTGACGCTTGGCCTGCTGGCGGCTGGATGCGAGGTGCGCGACATCGGCCTGGCCCTGTCGCCCACCGCCTATTTCGCCCAGTTCGATCTAGATATCCCCTGCGTGGCCATGGTCACCGCCAGCCATAACGAAAACGGCTGGACAGGCGTAAAGATGGGCGCACAGAAGCCACTGACCTTCGGCCCTGACGAGATGGGCCGCCTGAAGGAGATCGTGCTGTCGGGCGCCTTCGTCGAACGCGAGGGCGGGAAGCTGATCCGGGTCGAGGGCGAGGCCGAGCGCTATATCGCCGACGTGTCCAGGCGCGCCAACATCACCCGCCCCCTCAAGGTGATTGCCGCCTGCGGCAACGGCACGGCCGGCGCGTTCGCGGTGGAAGGCCTGCGCCGCATGGGCGTGAGCGACGTGATCGGGATGGACACCGAGCTCGACTACACCTTCCCCAAATACAACCCCAATCCCGAGGATGCGGTCATGCTGCACGCCATGGCCGACGCCGTGCGCGCCCAGGGGGCCGACCTGGCGTTCGGATTCGACGGCGACGGCGATCGCTGCGGCGTGGTCGACGACGAGGGCGAGGAGATCTTCGCCGACAAGATCGGCCTTATGCTGGCTCGCGACCTGGCCCCGCTGCATCCCGGCGCGACCTTCGTGGTCGACGTCAAATCCACGGGCCTCTACGCCGCCGATCCGGTCCTGGCCGCCTATGGCTGCAAGGTGGTCTATTGGAAGACCGGCCACAGCCACATGAAGCGCAAGAGCGCCGAGCTCGGGGCCCTGGCCGGCTTCGAGAAGAGCGGCCACTTCTTCCTGAACGGCGAGCTGGGCTACGGCTACGACTGCGGCCTGACCGCCGCGGCGGCCATCCTGGCCATGCTCGACCGCAATCCCGGCAAGAAGCTGTCGGACCTGCGCAAGGCTCTGCCGACGGCCTACACCTCGCTGACCATGAGCCCGCACTGCGGCGACGAGGTGAAGTACGGCGTCGTCGCCGAGGTGGTGAAGGAGTACCAGGACCTGTTCGCGGCCGGCGGTTCGATCCTGGGGCGGAAGATCACCGAGGTCATCACCGTCAACGGCGTGCGCGTCCATCTCGAGGACGGCTCATGGGTGCTGGTCCGCGCCTCGTCCAACAAGCCTGAGATCGTGGTGGTGGTTGAGAGCACCCGGTCGGACGCCGACATGCGGGCGCTGTTCCGCGACGAGGTCAAGCCGCGACTGGGCGACCGCGTGGGCAAGTACAACCAGGAAATCTGATAAACCGCGCAGGAGGGGATCACGCCCCCTCCTGCCGGCTTCTAGCTATTCCGCCGCGGGGGTTCCGTCGGCCGGCGCCTCGTAGGCCGCCATCATCGCCATGTTCAGGATCTTGGAGACCGAGCCCGACAGGGGCGCTATCTGCACCGACTTTGACAGACCCAGCAACACCGGCCCGATCACCGTCGCCCCGCCCAGGGACTGAACCAGCTTGGTGGCGATCGACGCCGAGTGGATGGCCGGCATCACCAGGATGTTGGCGCTGTCGGTCAGGCGCATGAACGGATAGTTGGCGCGCTTTTCCGGGTCCAGGGCCAGCTCGGGCGGCATTTCGCCCTCATATTCGAAATCGACGTCCATTTCGTCGAGCATGGCCACGGCCTCGCGCACCTTGTCGGAGCGCTCGCCCATCGGGTTGCCGAAGGTGGAGTAGCTCATGAAGGCCACGCGCGGCTTGAAGCCCAGGGTCCTGACCGCCCGGGCCGCCTCGCAGGCGATTTCGACCAGTTCGTCGGCCTCGGGCAGTTCGGTGACGTTGGTGTCGGCCACGAAGACCGTGCGCCCCTTGGCCAGCACGACCGACATGCCCATGATGCGACCGCCCGGGGCGGGATCGACCACTCGCAGCACTTCCTCCAGGGCCTGGTCGAAGCTGCGGGTCACGCCGGTGACCATGCCGTCGGCCTCGCCCAGGGTGACCATCGAGGCCGCGAAGCTGTTGCGGTCCTGGTTGATCAGACGCTGGACGTCGCGCTTGAGATAGCCCTGGCGCTGCAGGCGCTTGTACAGCGCCTCGACATAGTCGGGATTGCGGTCGCTGAGGCGGGCGTTGACGATTTCCAGTCCCACGGTCTCGGGGTCCAGGCCCACGACCCGCATGTTTTCCTGCACCAGGTTCTCGCGGCCGCAGAGGATGGCCTTGCCGTAGCCGGCGCTCTGGTAGGCGTAGGCGGCGCGGATCACCGACGGGTCTTCGCCCTCGGCGAAGACGATGCGCTTGGGCTTGGCCAGGACCGAGCCGGAGATCTTCTGCAGGAAGCCGGCGGTGGGATCCAGGCGCTGGGCCAGGCTGGCGCGATAGGCGTCCATGTCCGCAATGGGCTTCCTGGCCACGCCCGTGTCCATGGCCGCCTGGGCCACGAACGGGGGCACGTACCAGATCAGGCGCGGATCGAAGGCCGAGGGAATGATGTAGTCGGGGCCGAACTTCAGCTGGCGGCCGTGATAGGCGGCGGCCACCTCGTCAGGCACGTCCTCGCGCGCCAGCATGGCCAGGGCGTTGGCGCAGGCGATCTTCATCTCGTGATTGACGCGGCGCGCCCGCACATCCAGGGCGCCGCGGAAGATGTACGGGAAGCCCAGGACGTTGTTGACCTGGTTGGGATAGTCGCTGCGGCCCGTGCCCATGATCGCGTCCTTGCGGATCGCGTGCACCTCTTCCGGCGTGATCTCGGGATCGGGGTTGGCCATGGCGAAGATGACCGGGTTGGGGGCCATCGAGGCGATCATCGCGGGGGTGAAGGCGCCCTTGGCCGACAGGCCCAGCAGCACGTCCGCGCCTTCCACGGCCTCGGCCAGGGTGCGCTTGTCGGTCTCGACAGCGTGAGCGCTCTTCCACTGGTTCATGCCCTCGGTGCGGCCGCGATAGAGCACGCCCTTGGAATCGACCGCGATCACGTTCTCGGCCTTGACCCCCATGGCCTTGATCAGGTCCAGCGAGGCGATCCCCGCCGCGCCCGGGCCGTTCAACACGACCTTCACGTCCTCGATCTTCTTGCCGGTGATGTGGCAGGCGTTGATCAGGCCGGCGGCGCAGATGATGGCGGTGCCGTGCTGGTCGTCGTGGAACACCGGAATGTCGAGCAGCTCCTGCAGCTCGGTCTCGATGCGGAAGCACTCGGGGCTCTTGATGTCCTCGAGATTGATGCCGCCGAAGGTTACGCCAATGTTCTTGACGACCGTGATCAGCTCATCCGCGTCCTTGGTGGTCACCTCGATGTCGATGCTGTCGACGTCGCCGAAGCGCTTGAACAGGACGCTCTTGCCCTCCATCACCGGCTTGGAGGCCAGGGCGCCCAGGTCGCCCAGGCCCAGGATGGCGGTGCCGTTGGAGATCACCGCCACGAGGTTGCCCTTGGAGGTGTAGTCGTAGGCGGTGTCGGGATCCCTGGCGATGGCGTGGACGGGCACGGCGACGCCAGGCGAATAGGCCAATGACAGGTCACGCTGGGTGGCCATGGGCTTGGTGGCGACGACGCCGATCTTCCCCGGGGTCGGATAGCGGTGGAAGTTCAGCGCTTCCTCGTCCGTGAAGGTCTTCTTTTCCGCGTCGCTCATGCGGCGTCCCCTGTCCTACTGTCCTGCAGTCACATGATGTTGGACGGATCGAACGATGCGACGCGTCCTTATTTGGCCGCACCGTAGCGATCGGGCGGGTCGGTCACAACCTTACTCGGCGCAAGTTTTCGGCCGCAAACGCTTGTTCTGCTTGGATTTACCCCCCGGGGCGCTTCTGTCCAACGTTGTCATTCGGGGCGAGTTCGCTTGACCTGGGGAGGCGTCTCGGGAGACTACCGCGCGCGTCGACCCCGGGAGATCGCCTTGAGCCAGAATGACTTAGCCGCGCCGCAAAGCCTGTCGAAAGGTACCGTTACCATTGCGCTCGCGGGCGCCCTCGGACGGATGGGCCAGGCGCTGGCCAAGACTCTTGCCGATCGATCCGACGCCGTCGTTTTTTCCCGCTTCGACCGTCCCGGCGCGACCGGGGACGGGCTGCTGGAACGCGACGAGGCCCTGAAGGGCGCCGACGTGGCCATCGACTTCACGATTCCTGAGGCCTCGGTCGCGCTCGCCGAATATGCGGCGACCCATGGAGGGCCGGCCCTGGTGATCGGCTCGACGGGCTTCACCGACGAGCAGAACGCTCGCATCGCGGCCGCGGCGACCAAGGTCGCCATCGTCAAGTCGGGCAACTATTCGCTGGGCGTGAACATGCTGATGGGCCTGGTGCGCCAGACGGCCGCCGCCCTGCCGGCCGCCGACTGGGACGTCGAGGTCTACGAAGCCCACCACAAGCGCAAGATCGACGCCCCTTCGGGCACGGCCCTGATGCTGGGCGAGGCGGCGGCGGAAGGGCGCGGCGTGGGCCTTGGCCAGGTCGCCGACCGCGGGCGCGACGGCATGACGGGTCCGCGCAAGGAAGGGGCCATCGGCTTCTCGGTCGTGCGCGGCGGGGGCATCATCGGCGAGCACAGCGTGATCTTCGCCGGCGAGGAGGAGGTGCTGACTTTGTCGCATTCGGCCACCGACCGGGGCCTTTTTGCGCGCGGCGCCGTCGCCGCGGCGATCTGGGTCGCGACCCGTCCGCCCGGCCTCTACGACATGCAGGACGTGCTGGGCTTCACAGCCTGATTTGTTGCGGGCCTGAAAAAATCTGGGCGACCTTGGCCATCAGGCCTAACAATCGCCCCAGCTTGCGGCATTGTGCGCCCGATGGCCGACCCCCAGCCTGACCCGAAATCCGACGCCAAGTCGCCCGCCTCCGCCCCCCGCCGTCTTCGACGCGCGGCGTTGATCGACGCAGGGCTGGAGGCGATGTCCCTTGCCGCCCTGGCGTTCGTCGCCGTGGGCTTCTCGGCCTATGCCGGCCGACGCGAGATCAGCCGCGAACTGGCCCTGGCGTGGCTGCGCGACAAGGGCGTGGAGGCCGCGGTCGAACTGGACGATCTGGACGCCACGGGCTTCGCGGGCAAGATCCGGCTGGGACCCAAGGGCGCGCCGGTGTTCTCAGCCGAGCGGATCGAGGTCGCCTACGACCTGGCCTCGCCCTGGACAGGCGGGAAGTTCGCGCTCAACACCCGGGCCGTGCGCCTGGTGCGGCCACGCCTGAACGTGCGGTTGGATCAGAACGGCCTGAACTTCGGAACCCTGCAGCCGCTGATCGACGAGGCGCTGAAATCGCCCGCCGAACCCCAGGCGCCCGGCCCGGCGATCCTGGTCGAGGACGCCCGCGTGGTGGTGACCACGCCGGGCGGCGCGGCGCGGGTGACCGGCGACGCCAGCCTCGACGACGGCAAGCTGCTGCGCTTCGACGGCCGAGTGGGGCCTATGCATTATGCGACCAAGGATCTGGCTTTCGACGCCGAGGGCATGCTGGTCACGGCTCGCAAACGGGACGATCGGCTGAGTCTGGACGTGAAGCTGGACCTGAAGTCGCTGAGCGCGGGCCAGGCCGACCTGACCGAGGTGGACGGCGCCCTGCAGGCGGACCTCGCCTATCCCGACCTCAAGGCCCTGTCCGCCGCCGGTCCCGCCGACGTGCGCCTGGCGCTGCGCGCGCGGGCGGCCGAGGTGGCGGAGACGTCGCTGGGTGATGTGGAGGCCAATCTGGCGATCGCCGGCCTGTTGAACGGCGACCTCAAGCGCGGCGGACTGGACGGCCACGCCGATCTGCACGCCCGCGCCGGCCGCCTGGCCGCCCGCGGCCTGGACAGCCGCGCGGTCGTGGCCGACCTGAAGCTGGCCGGCCTGGCCCTGACCTACGACGACGCCGGGGCGCGTGGCTCGGCCCGCACACATCTGGCCGCCACCGCCGAGCGGGCCGTGGCCGGAGGTACGGCCCTGTCCCGCGCAGCGCTCGACATCAACGCCGCCAGCCTCACCGCCCTTTCGGACGCCAAGCGGACCTCGCTGAGCGGCCCGGCGGCGATCAGCCTGCGCGGGTCGCGGGTCGCCGTCGGCGGACTGGGACTGAACGATCTGAAGGCTCAGGCCCAGGGACGCTTCTCGGCGGGAACCGACGGCGTGGTCGCCGCTTTCGACGGTCGGGCCAATTCGGGGGGCGGCATGGCCGGCCCCGACGCCGAGCGTCTGGCGGCGAGCCTGCCCAATCCTGTTTACGCCAAGGCCGGAGCCGCCGCCCTGGCGCGTTTCGATCTTTCGGCGCCAGCCCTGCGCCTGACGATGCGCGAAGGCCTGACCACCGTTCTTCTGCCTGTCCCCATTCGCATCGACGCCGCCAACGGCGCCCGCGCGACCCTCAGCGCGCCCGGCGGCCCGCTTCTGAATTCACGCAACGGCGTCAACACGGGGCGCCTAGCCCTGACCCTCGCGGGCGGCGGATTGCCCGAACTGTCGCTGAACGCCCCGAATTGGCGCGCGGACGCCTCCGGCCTGACCAGCGACCTCGTGGTGGCGGGAACCTTGGACGTTCCTCCATTGGAAGGGCTGACCGGAACCCTGCGCGGCAAGGCCCGCTTGGCGGGCGACGACTTCACCCTGCGGCTATCGGGCTGCACGCCGCTCTCGGCGCGAACGCTGGAGATGGGCGAACCGCCGATCACCCACGTGAAGGTCGCCCTCTGCCCCACGGCCGAACCCCTGATCCATGCGGCGAACGGAGCCTGGCGCGCCGCGGCCCGGTTCGAAGACGGCCAGGCGGTGGTTCCCGCCGCCGAGGCTCGGATCGAGGGGGTGGCGGCCACCTTCGTGGGCGGCGGTCGCGGCGGCTTCGACCAGGCCCAGGTGCGCGTCACGAGCAGCCGGCTGGTCGAAGGCGCGGCCGACAAGCGGTTCGAACCGGTGGTCGCCACCGGCGCCCTGGCCCTGGCGCGCGGTCGCTGGACCGGCGGGCTGGACGCCGTCACGCCGGACGGCAAGCCGCTGGGCCGCATCGACATCCGCCATGACATGGACAGCGGTCGGGGCGAGGCCGTGATCGATGCGTCGAGGCTGGCGTTCGCAAAGGACGGCCTGCAACCGATCGGCTTGACGCCCCTGGCCTCGGTGGCCCGTCAGGCCGAGGGGCCGGCCTCGTTCACTGGCCGCTTCGCCTGGGATCCGAAGGGCATGACCAGCAGCGGCGAGGTCTCCACGCCCGGCCTGAACTTCACCAGCCCGCTAGGCTTCGTGGCCACGCTGTCCGGCAAGGTCGAGTTCACAAGCCTGGCCCCTCTGGTCAGTGCGCCCGGCCAGACTCTGAAGGTCGAACGGATCGAGGCGATCGTGCCGCTGCAGACCCTGGAAACGTCCTTCACCTTGGCCGCCGAGGCCCTGCACATGCAGTCGACCACCTTCCAGGCGGCCCAGGGCGCGATCTCGATCGAGCCGATCGACGTACCGCTGGACGGGAAGGGCGTGGTCAAGGGCGTCATCAACATCGCCCACCTCGATCTGGGCGAACTGGTCGCCGGCTCGTCCCTGGCCGACAAGGTGAAGGTCGAGGCCATCATCGACGGCCGGCTGCCGTTCGAGTTCAGCCAGGCCGGCTTCCGGTTCCTGGACGGCAAGATCTACGCAACCCAGCCCGGCCGGCTGTCGATCGCGCGCGAAGCCCTTGGCCAGGTCGATGCGGGCCAGGGCGCGGTGGATCCGAACGATCCGCTGACCGTGGCCAAGCCGGCCGAGGTCAACGCCATCCAGGACTTCGCCTACCAGGCCATGGAGAACCTGCATTTCGAGACCTTGGAAGCGGGCGTCAACAGCACCGACAAGGGGCGCCTGGGCATCATTTTCCACATCAAGGGCGAGCATGATCCCAAGGTCGCCGAGAAGGCTCGCATCGGCCTGCTGGAGCTGATCCGGGGCAAGGCCTTCAACCGTCGCATTCCCCTGCCGGCCAAGACGCCGGTCGACCTGACCCTCGACTCCTCGCTCAACTTCGACGAGCTTATCGCCGCGGCCAAGCGCGCCTGGGAGGACGCCCAGGCCCGCGCGGCGGCCCCGCCTTCGCCGGCGGGGGCGCCGATCGCGCCGCAGCGTTCAGATGGGGTTCAGCCTTGACGCCGCACTGTACGCCCAAATGGAGAACCGCATGACCCACCGCGCCCTGTTTCCAACCTTGCTCGTCGCGGGCGCCCTCGGCGCCGCGCTGGCGGCGTGCACGCCGACGGTGCGGGTGAAGGTCGACCCGATCAACATCTACGCCAAGCTCGACGCCAACGTGCGGGTGCAGCTGGACAAGGAAGTCCAGTCGGCCATCCAGCAGAACCCCAACCTTTTCTAAGAAAGGAACCGACATGATCCGCAAGACTATGACGGTCCTGGCCCTGGCCGCTTCGATGGGCGCAGTCGCCCTGCCGGTCCTGGCTCAATCCGCCGCCGCCAAGGCCGCCGTGGACGCCGGCAAGGCCGCCGGCACGGTGGGCGAGCAGGCCGACGGTTTCCTGGGCGTGGTGTCGGGCGGCGACGCCAGCCTGCGCGCGGCCGTGGCCGAGATCAACGCCGGCCGCTCGGCGGTCTACAAGGACACCGCCGCGAAGACCGGCGTGACGCCTGAGGCCGCCGGCCAGGCCACCGCCAAGCAGCTCTACGCCCGCCTGGCGCCCGGCCAGTACTGGAAGCCGCTGGACGGCGGCTGGACCAAGAAATAAGTCGCTTCCCGTCGGGAGGGCGCGTGCTTTAGCCGCTCTCCCGGCGTCCCACATCTTGAACACGGGTCCGTCCGTCGCCACCTAACGTCTGTGGCGCAGGGCAGGACGCCGATCTTGGGTCCGGCTCGCGCGCACGAAGTCGCTTGAGCGAGGACTTCGCGATGACCCGGACGATCCTGTTCGACAGCCCGTTTTTGCTGGGTTTCGAACACACACGAGACCTGATCGAGCGCGCCGCCAAGGCCGCCTCGGAGAGCTATCCGCCTTACAATGTCGAGCAGGCCGAGAACGGCGGGGTGCGCATCACCCTGGCGGTCGCCGGCTTTTCCCCCGATCAGCTTCAGGTGACCGTCGAAGGCGGCCAGCTGGTGGTGGCCGGACGGCGCGAGAGCGAAGGCAAGCCCGAGGCCGATCGCGCCTACCTCCACCGTGGCATCGCCGCCCGAGGCTTCCTGCGCACTTTCGTGCTGGCCGAAGGCATGGAGGTCACCGCGGCCACGCTCGAGCACGGCCTGCTGCATGTCGACCTGGCTCGGCCAGAGCCTGAGCGGCTGGTCCGCCGCATTCCGATCCGGTCCCTGGGCTGAAGCCCCTCGTCCTTTCGCCGCCGGGGTTTCATCTGAACCCGGAGCCGCTGAGGGACGTTCATCTTACAAGGAGGTGGTCCTATGACACCTAACCCGCAAACCCCGTTCTTCTCGACCGAAGCCTTCGCGGCCCTTGGCGCGCCGGACCTGGTCTATGTGCGCCCGATCACGGCCGCCGAGGTGATGGCCGACACGGCCATGGACACCGAGGAGTTCGATCTCTCGCCCGACCAGACCCTGTATGCGGTGTTCCGCGCCGACGGCGCGCGGCTGGCGGTGCTCACCGACAAGGACTCGGCCGTGGCCGCCGCCCTGGCGCACGAGCTGGCCCCGGTCTCGGTGCACTAGGACCGCAAGGTCGCTATCGCCATCTCGCCTTGCTCGGGCGGGATGGCCGAGCGGCTCTCCCGCAGGACGCTCAGCCCGTCCGGTCGGTTCGATCCAGGCTTGGCCAGCGAGCCAAGGCGAAGACCCACAACAGAACAATTCCCGCACCAGGGAGCACCGTCAGTAACGCGACCCATGGCGACCACCCGGCGCGCTTGAAGATCAGGCCGCACGGCACAACGACGAAGGTCGCCAGCACGCCCAGAATAACCAGCCAGTGAAAGATCGAAAAATCGCTCATGGCGCCGCCTTGGATTGAGCGCCGCACTAGACGCGTGAAACTCAATAGGCGCGCAAGGCGGGCTAGGGCGTTGAAAGGCCCCTCAGGCGGCCGTCGGCTTGCTTTCGTGATCCTGGGTCAGCAGCACATGCACGGCGTCGGCCGAGCGGGCCTGGCGTAGCTGTTCGCGCAGCTCGGGCTGGCGCATCATGCGCGAAACCCGGGCGAGGGCCCGCAGGTGGCCGGTATTGGCCTCGGGCGGGGCGAACAGAGCCACCAGAAGGTCGACGGGCTTGTCGTCGACCGAGCCGAATTCCACGGGCGTTTCCAGGCGCATCACCACGGCCCGCACCTGGTCCAGGCCGGCCAGGCGGGCGTGGGGAATGGCCACGCCCTGGCCCACGCCCGTCGAGCCGGCGGCCTCCCGCTCGACCAGACCCTCCAGGGCCTGGTCGGCGTCGACTCCGAACACGCGGGCGGCGACATCGGCTATGACGCCGAGAACCTGGCGTTTGTTGGCGGCGCTGACACGCAGAACGACCGCGCCGGGCTCCAGTAGATCGCCGATGGTCATGGACTTAGAAGCTCGCTCGTTATCGGCCGTCTTCGCGCCGTCGCCGTCCTGGCCTACCGAAACGCGTCACCCGAGCCGAAGTTCGGTCAGCTCGCGGTCGGTCCGTGCCCATTCAGCGACTTGGTGCGTTCGGGATCGATCCAGCCGATATTTCCGTCCGGCCGGCGATACACCACCGACAATCCGTCATGGGCGGCGTTCCTAAACACGATTGCCTGGGACTCGGTCAAGTCCAGTTCCATGACAGCCATCGAAACGGTCATGGTCTTCAGCGAGGCCTGGGTCTCGGCGATGATCATCGCCGAGGGCGCGCCGACCGGGTGGTCGCCTTCCGTCGACCAATCCTCGTCCTCGACGTCTTCACCTTCCGGAACCCGCAGAACGTACATGGCTGCGTTCTCGGCCTGCTTGGCGCTGGCGGCGATCGAGTGGCTCTTGAGCCGTCGCTTGTAGCGGCGGATCCGCGTCTCGATCTTGGCCAGGGCGGCGTCGAAGGCCGCGTGAGCGTCGCCGCCCGACCCGTGGCTGATCAGCTGCTGGCCCGAAGCCAGCTTGACCGAGCAATCGGCGCGGAAGGCGTAGCCGTCCTTGCTGATCACGACGTCGGCGTCGCCGCCGCGGTCGAAATACTTGCCGATGCTCAGGGCGATTTCGTCGGAGACTCGCGCTCGCAGAGCCTCACCAACGTCGACATGCTTGCCGGAGACTTGGACTTGCATAGCCTATCAACGCGCCTGTCTCGGCCGGGTGTCAAGCGTCGCCTGACCGACTTAAAACAGCCCCGGAATCATGTGCAGGAGCCGCTGAACCGCGGCCGTGACGACCCCCGCGCTGAGGGCCAGCAGGCCCACGCTGACGGCCGCCATGAGATAGCCCAGCAGCGCCAGCAGGCCGTCGCGCTGGAGCAACGCCATGGCCAGAACGGCGACGGTCGCCCCTGGAGCCAGGTTGCCTAGCGGGATGGGCAGGACCAGCACCAGGGCCAGCAGGGTGCAAACCACGCCGATCAGCCGCTCGCCGACAGGGCCGAACAGAATGCGCAGGCGCGGCCGCGTCACCACCTCCAGCCGGCGCACAACCGGAGTAAGCTTGCGAAAGAGACCGCGCAGGCTGTCGCGCCTCAACGGCCGGGCGGCGATGCTCCTGGGCAGCCACGGCACATCGGCGCCCCAGGCGATCTGGGGAGCCAGCAGCAGGATCGGCAGGGACAGGATGGTCGAGGAACCCGGCGGCAAGGGCAGGCAGTTCAGCAGCCCGCAGACCAGCAGCACAGCCCCGAAGGCGCGGCTGTCGAACCGCTCCAGCATTTCGTCCACCGTCAGCACCGGACGCTCGTCCTCGCCGAAGCTCTCGATGACGTCGGACAGTCTTTCGGTGCTCATGCCGGGCCCTTGTTCACCCGTCATAGAACGCCCAGCCCGGCCTTCGGGCCATGGGTCCGAGCGTCGCTGGTCGGCGCCTTGGGGGATCAGCAGGCTTCCTTGAGCAGGCGCCGGCGCTCGACCGACGAAGGGATGCGCAGGGCCTCGCGATATTTGGCCACCGTGCGGCGGGCGATGTCGACGCCGCTTTCCTTGAGGATCTCCACGATCCGGTCGTCGGAATGGACATCGGCCTCGCGGCGCTCGGCCTCGACCAGGCCCTTGATCTTGTGGCGCACGCTGGCGGCCGAGTGGGCCTCGCCGCCTTCAGTGGCCTGGATGGCCGAGGTGAAGAAGTACTTCAGCTCGAACACCCCGCGGGGAGTGGCGATGTACTTGTTGGACGTCACCCGGCTGACAGTGGACTCGTGCATGCCGATGGCGTCGGCCACCGTCTTCAGGTTCAACGGCCGCAGATGCTCCACGCCATAGGCCAGGAAGCCATCCTGCTGGCGCACGATCTCGCTGGACACCTTCAGGATGGTCTTGGCCCGCTGGTCGAGGCTTTTGACCAGCCAGTTGGCGCTGGCGAAGCTGTCGGAGACGAAGGTCTTCTCCTGGTCGCTACGCGCGCCCTTGGCGACGCGGGCGTGATAGCGCTGGTCAACCAGCACCCGGGGCAGGGTGTCGGTGTTGAGTTCCACGTGCCACAGGCCGCCAGGCGTCTCGCGCACATGCACGTCGGGCACGAGGGTCTGGGGCGGATCGGAGTGGAAGGCCGCGCCGGGACGGGGCGTCAGGGCGCGGATCTCGGCGACCATCTCGCGCAGGTCCTCGTCATCGACGCCGCAAGCCTTGCGCAGGCCGTTCATGTCGCGCCGGGCCAGCAGGTCCAGGTTTTCCAGCAGGGCGGCCATGCAGGGATCGTAGCGATTGACGTCCTTCAGCTGCAGAGCCAGGCATTCGCGTACATCGCGGGCCATGACCCCCGCAGGCTCGAAGCCCTGCAGAACGGCGAGGACGTCCTCAACCAGTTCCAGGTCGCAGCCCAGGCGGCCGGCGACCTCCGGCAGATCGGCGCGCAGGTAGCCCGCCTCGTCGACGGCGTCGATCAGCACGGCTGCGATGGCGTTGCGGGCGGGCGACAGGCCGGCCACGGCCAGCTGGTCGGTCAGGTGCTCGATCAGGGTGGGGCCGCGCGACATAGCGCTCTCGAAGCCGTCGTTGCCCTCGAAATTTCCGCCGCCGCCCGCACGGGACCAGTCGATCTGGCCGCCGGCCTGCTCGGCCCCGGCTTCATGGCCGTCGCCGGTGGCGCGCTCGCCGGGAGAGACGTCGTCAGGGACGGCGTCCATCTGGCTGCTGGCGGCGCTGTCGGACACCGCATCCAGGCCCAGGTTCTCGGTCGCGCGGTCGGCCTCGCCGTCGCGCTGGGTTTCATTGTCGGAATCGTCGCGCTGGAGCAGGGGATTGCGCTCGAGTTCGGCCTCGACGAAGGCGTCGAGCTCGATGTTCGACAGTTGCAGGAGCTTGATCGCCTGCTGCAGCTGCGGCGTGATGACAAGGCCCTGGCCCTGCCGAAGCTCCAATCTGTGGCCGAGAGCCAACGCGCCCTCCTGGGCAAATCAACGACGAGTTCGACGCCATTGAAAGGCCAGGGTGGTTAACGGGGCGCCAACGCCAGCAAAAAGCGTGCCGGTGCGACGTTCCGCCCTCGAAAAGCGGCAAGCCCCTGATTGAGATAAGAAAAAGGCCCACCACGCCGGAGCGTGAGGACCTTTGACCGTGAAACTGTCTGTGGATTCGTCAACCTGCCCGGCAAGAACTGCGCGGGCTGGTCGAGGTCAGACGCGCTCGGCGAAGCTGTCGCCGAGATAGACGCGGCGCACCTCGGGGTTGTCGACGATCTCCTGCGGCGAGCCCTCGAACAGCACCTCGCCGGCGTGGATGATCGAGGCGCGGTCGATGATGTCCAGCGTCTCACGCACGTTGTGGTCGGTGATGAGAATGCCGATGCCGCGACCCTTGAGGTAGCCGATCACCTCGCGGATGTCGGCGATGGCCAGGGGGTCGATACCCGCGAATGGTTCGTCCAGCAGCATGAAGGACGGCTCGCTGGCCAGGGCCCGGGCGATTTCCACGCGTCGGCGCTCGCCGCCCGACAGGGCGACTGCAGGCGACTTGCGGATGTGGGTGATGCGCAGCTCTTCCAGGATGCTGGTCACCTGCTCGCGCGCCTTGCGCTGGTTCTTCTGGCGCAGCTCGACCACGGCCATGACGTTCTGCTCGACCGTCATGCCTCGGAAGATCGAGGCTTCCTGCGGCAGGTAGCCTACGCCCATGCGGGCGCGCTGGAACATCGGCTGGCCGGTGATGTCCTCGCCATCCAGGAAGATCGAGCCGTAGTCGGCCGCGACCAGGCCGGTGATCATGTAGAAGCAGGTGGTCTTGCCCGCGCCGTTGGGACCCAGCAGGCCTGCAACTTCGCCGCGCTTGAGACGCAGGGAGACGCTCTTGACCACGGGGCGGTCGCCGAACGACTTGCCGATGGCGTCGACGAACAGGCCGTCGTCGGCGTTGCTCAGACCCAGGGATTGCATGTTGAAGGCCATGAGGTCCTACGGCTTGCCGGCGGCGGGCTTCTTGTCTTTGTTCTGGTCGGGATAGAGCACCGCCCGTACGCGCGGCTTGCCGCGGCCGGTGGCGTTGGACTCCATCTTCACGTCGTTGGTCTTGGTCTTGATGGTCATGCGGTCGCCGCGCGCCACGTCCTGACCCTTCACCGCCACCACGTCGCCGGTGACCACGATGGTGTCGGAGGCGTAGTCGTAGACGGCGCGGTCGCCGCGCACGGTCTGCTCGGGCGTGACGTAGAACACGTTGCCCTCGGCCTCGACCCGGTCAACATCTCCGCAGTCGTTGTTGCCGCCCGGAGCCGAGGTCTTGCCCGGCGTCTTGCGGCGATTGTAGACCGTCATCATGGCCGCGCGCATGCGGGCCTTGTCCTGCAGAACCTCGACCGCGCCGCGGAAGATGGTCTTGCACTGGCTGGTGATGACTTCCTGCTCGTCGGCGGAGATGTCCACCGGCGCGCTGGAGCTGGAGCCGCCAGAGCTCTGGGCCATGGCCGGACCGGCCACGAGCCCTGCGCCCATCAGGCTGAAGGCGATCGCCGTCGGCGCCATCCATCGATTCATCAACGACGTCCTCATCTATTGCGGGACCGCTTGGCCCGTTTTCCGGTCGACGCGCGTCTTCACGCCGCCCCGGAAGATAATGCGATCGCCCTTGTCATATACGGAGTAGGCGTTCGATTGCACCTGTCCAGTTGGACCTTCGCCTTGAAGGGTGGTCTCGCCGGTGATGTTGCCGTTGCGCGTATCGACCTGGGCCTCGTTCGAAGCGAACCGATAACCGGCTCCGTCGTCCATGCGCACGTTGCCGTACAGCTTCAGCAGCAGGGTGTCTTCGCGATAGACGCCCCGGTCCGCCGTCGAGCGGGTGGGGGCGGGGCTGCCGACGCCCAGGGTGAGGGTGGGCGACTCCAGAAACACGCGCTTGAGGTCGGCGTCGTCGCGAACCGCCGAGCGGGCGGTGATGACGAAAGGCCGGCCATCGCTCGATACGCCATAGAACCGTGGCGTGATCATGCGGATCTGGGCCTTGGTCTCCGACGGGCGGCGCTCGCCGGCGGTCAAGGTGCGCCAGCCGACCTGGCCGCCGACCACGACCAGCAACGAGACCATGGCGACGGGCAGCACGACGCGCGCCAGGCGGACCCGGCGCGAGCGACGGCGCCAACGGCGCAGGTCCCGCTTGAAGTCTCCCCGATCCGCGTCGATGGCCGTCATCCTGGCCTCGTCAACTGTGGGCGAAGATGTCGACGTCTTCCCAGCCGGCCAGGTCGAGAGCGGCGCGGTGGGGCAGATAGTCGAAGGCGGCCTGGGCCAGGGCCATGCGGCCCTCGCGCACCAGCATCCCGTTCAGGCGCTCGCGCAAGGCGTGAAGATGCAGCACGTCCGAGGCGGCGTAGGCGACCTGATCGGTCGACAGGTTGGCCGCGCCCCAGTCCGAGCTCTGCTGGACCTTGGACAGCTCGACGCCCAGCAGCTCGCGCGTCACGTCCTTGAGGCCGTGGCGGTCCGTATAGGTTCGGGCCAGCTTGGAGGCGATCTTCGTGCAGTACACGGGAGCCGTCATGACGCCCAGGTGCAACAGGAACATGGCGATATCGAAGCGGCCGAAGTGGAAAAGCTTCAGCACGGCCGGATCGGTCAGCAGGCGCTTGAGGTTGGGCGCGTCGTAGGTTGAGCGGTCCAGGCGCACCACGTGGGCGTCGCCATCGCCCGCCGACAGCTGCACCACGCACAGCGGATCGCGGCCCAGCCGCAGGCCCATGGTCTCGGAATCTATGGCGACGGCGGTCGCGCCGGCGAAGACGCCGTCGGGAAGATCGCCTTCATGAACGAAGTTGGCCAAAACTGCTTCTCGTCTCCGCGCGTCGGTCTCGTCGCACGGACGCCCGAATTCCCGACACGCCTGAATAATGGGGCGCCGACCCTGTAGGCCGGATGAACAGGATATCTAACGCCTGGCCGACAAGACCGCCAGCCCGACGAGCCAATCCGATAAACGCGCGAAACCGCGCTCCCGGAGGGATGAAGATATCTTTGTAAGAGTGGGATCTTCGGCGCCACCCCGACCTTCTTTCGAAGGTTGGTAGGGGGTGGTGCCCAGGAGAGGACTCGAACCTCCACGACCTTTCAGTCACTGGCACCTGAAGCCAGCGCGTCTACCAATTCCGCCACCTGGGCCTGCGAAGCGATCCGTGGACCGCCGCGAGGCCGGGACGTTTATGCAAAGGTTCTGACCGCGTCAATCGCTTAATTTCGCATTTCGTTGCGATTGTCGTCCGGGTCGTCTAATCCCCCGCTCACGGCTTTAGGACGGAGTTCAATATGCAAGGTCTGGTCACGGTGTTCGGCGGCTCCGGCTTCGTCGGCGGCCAGGTCGTTCGCGCGCTCGCCAAGGC
>JAGHZU010000031.1 GCA_017745235.1 Caulobacter sp.
GGTCGCCTCCTCCACCCATCCAGCCATGTTGCTTTATCTCGACCAGGCCCAATCGTCGGCCAGGACGAACCGCGCGTCGACCGACGGCTCGGCCAGGGCCCGTTCGCGCGCCAGGTCCAGCAACGGTCCAGAGACGTCGACGCCCACGCAGCCGCCGTCCGGACCCAGGCGCCGGGCCATGTCCAGGGTGGTCGCCCCCGCCCCGCAGCCGACGTCCAGCCCCCGCTTGCCCGGCCCCGGAAAGGCGCGGGCGACCACCGCCTCGCCGATCGGGGCGTTCAGGCGATCGAGCATCCCCTGCTGGCGGACCCAGACCTCGCCGCCCTCGGCGTTCCAGAACTCGGCCGTCATCGTCGTCTGCGGGGCGTTTGGAGCGGTCATGCGGGTCTCCTGGTCGTTGCGGTTTCGCGGTCGTGGACGCATCCTGCAAGTTCAAGCCGACTTGAGGTCAAGCATGTTCGATATCGACATCGCCGAGCTGGCGCGCCGGACCGGCGTGAAGGCCTCGGCCCTGCGATACTATGAGGAAAAAGGCCTGATCGTCTCGACCGGCCGCCACGGTCTCAAGCGGCTGTTCGCGCCCTCTACGGTGGAGCGCCTGTCGCTGATCGCCCTGGGCCGGGCCTCGGGTTTCTCGCTGGACGAGATCGCGGGGATGCTCAGCGGCGGGGCGGCCATCGACAGGGGCCAGCTGCGGGCCAAGGCCGCCGAGCTGGACCGGCGCATCGACGACCTAGCCCGCCTGCGCGACGGCCTGCTGCATGCAGTGGCCTGCACCGCGCCCGGCCTGATGGACTGCCCGCGCTTCCGGGGCATAGCGCGCCTGGCCGGTCGCCAGGCGGCGGCCCAGCCGGCGCGGCGTCGGTTTCGGGCCGAACCGGCCTAAGCCAAGGCCTTCCAGCCGAACATCAGCAGCGGCCGGGCGTCGGCCACGAAGTCGGCGATCAGTTCGGGCAGCTCGGCGTCGCCGATCTCGGCCCCGGTCAGCGGCCGACGGACCAGCCAGCGGGTGCGCTTCAGGCCCGGCTCCAGTGTCGTGCCCGCGTGCGCCTCGAAGCCCTTGGGCATGCGCTTGGTCGGTTCGCCCGGCTCCAGCGGCAGCCCCTTGGCGGACAGGGCCTTCTCGACCGCCAGCCAGGCCTTCGGATCGGCCGCGATCGCCCGACGGAAGGCGTCGATATGCGGCCGCTCGGACAGGTAGAATCCCGCCGCCGCGAAGGGTCCGTTCCCGGCATAGCCCGCCTGCTCCTCCTGGGCCGACGGCAGGGTCGAGGGGTCCAGCGGGTCGATGGTCTCGGGATCGAAGGCCGGCAGCGGCCCGCCCTCGGGCTCGATGTGCACATAGACCAGGCCCGGCGACAGCTTCTGGCCGTCCCGGGTGAGCGTGGCCGAGACATGGGTCTTGTAGGGCCGCTTGTCCTTGGAGAACCGCACGTCGCGATGGATGCGGAACACGCTCTTCTTCGGATCACCCGCCAGCGGCAGGTCGCGCGCCGCCAAGGCCCCGTTCAGGGCGTCGATCAGGGTCGACAGAGTCGGCTTCAGACGATCGTCGTAGACGGCGCGGTTGGCGGTGAACCACTCGCGGTCGTTATGGGCGGCCAAGCCCGTCAGGAAGGCCAGGTCAGCGGCGGGAAAACCGGAGAAGGGTGTGTGAGTCATGATCCGAGGCTAGACCGGAACGAGGCCGCCTGTCCCTGCTGACACCCCCTGTCATCAACCGACGCGGCCGCGATTGCGCGGCCCGCCCAGCCGGTCGATGGTCCCACCGCAACCCCCAGCCCAGGAGCCTCCCATGAGCATCCAAGACATCGCCGCCGACCTGGTGGCCCTCTGCAAGGCCGGCAAATTCGACGAGGCCGGCGAGAAATACTGGGCCGACGACGTGGTCAGCATCGAGGCCATGCCCGGCGACATGGCTCGCATCGCCGGCAAGGCCGCGGTCCGCGGCAAGGGCGAATGGTGGGCCGCCAACAACGAGGTCCACGCCTTCGAGATCACCGGCCCGTTCGTAAACGGCGACCAGTTCGTCGTCGGCTTCAAGATGGAGGTGACGCCCAAGGCCACCGGCGAGCGCACGACCCTGGACGAGGTCGGCCTCTACACGATCCGCGGCGGCAAGATCGTCGAGGAGCGGTTCTTCTATTGAATGTGAACCCTCTTCCAAAGGGAGAGGGTTTCCATTTCCCATCACAGATCCAGGAACGGAACGAACCCGCCGAAGATCATGCGCTTGCCGTCGAAGGGCATGTCTTCGGGCTTCATCTTCAGGCGCGGGTCGGCCATGACCTTGGCCATGATCTCGTCGCGCGAGGCCTTGTCCTTGTAGACGATCCACGAGAACACCACGATCTCGTCGTCCTTGGCCTGGACGGCGCGCGGGAACGAGGTCAGTTCGCCATAAGGCGTGTCGTCGCCCAGGGTCTCGACGTAGGACAGCGCCCCGAACTCCTTCCAGACCTCCCCGCCCAGCCGGGCCATGGCCTTGTAGTCCTCGACCCTGTCCTTGGGGACCGCGATCACGAAACCGTCGACATAGGACATGACGTCCTCCCTTGGGGTGGTTGATCGCCGAAGGACGCACGACGGCGAAGCGTTCCGACACCGCGCCGGGAAAAATCATCGCTGCGGGCGCTTTCCTCCCGCGTCGGTCGCCGATCGACGACCATTGCACTTAAGCGCGACCATGTCATTCTGCTCAACCGATTGGAGCGTCGCCTTGCAATGAACGCTCCACGGTCACGAACGCCGGAGGACAGGCCATGGCGCCGATCAGAGGCTTCTTCGTATGGGGCGGCGGCGCGCTGCTGATCCTGATCCCCTTCTACCTCTTCGCCCTGCTGGGCTGGCCGGCCCACCCGGACAGCTGCACCAACATCAACGCGGCCGGCGTGCAGGTCATCCCCTACATCGAGGGCACCACCACGCCCGACGTGGACCATCCCGACAGCTGCTACTGCGAGAAGTTCGACGTCGACCAGGTCGCCCACGGCGCACCCGGCATCCGCCAGCCGATCAACACCAACAGCAACTACTACGCGCTGTTCACCTCGCTGGCCCTGGTGTTCTTCATCCGCTGGGACCGCAAGAAGGCGCTGAACGGCGAGACCGACGTCCGCAACGTCTTCTATAGTTCCGAAAGCTGGGTCCCGGAGGTCTGGGTCTTCGCCGTGCTGTTCCTGGGGCTGGGCAGCATGTGGTTCCACGCCTCGCTGTCCGAAACGGTCAGCTGGTTCGACGGCATGTCGATGTACGTCTTCGCCTCGTTCCTGCCGGTCATCACGGTCAGGCGGCGGTTCAACATCGGGGTGTTCTTCTACTGCGCCTATGCGGTGCTCGTGATCGTCTTCACCATGCTGAGCCGGATCCTGGCCGACGTGCACCTGATCTCGATGAAGCTGATCGCCTCGCTGGTCGGGATCTATTTCCTGACCGAGCTGGCGCTGCAGATCTACGACATGGTCCGCCTGGGCGGCTGGTCGGCCTATTGGGACCAGGTCAAGGCGGACTGGGACGACGGCTGGTCCAAGCGGGCGACGATCTTCTGGTGGGTGGGTGCGGCCTGCTTCGGCGTCGCCACCATGTTCCAGATCCTGTCCCAGACCGGCGGACCGTTCTGCAGCGCGACCAGCAAGTTCCAGCCCCACGGCCTGCTGTGGCACACCCTGTCGGGCGCCATGGCCGTGTTGCTGTACTTCTACTGGCGCGAGCAGCGCGACGAGGCCATGCGCGCCCGGTTCGCTGCTTCAAGCTAGGGCTGGACGGTGTAGCCCGCCGAGGCCGGCACCCACATCAGGGTGTCGCCCATGTCCGGCCGCGCCACGCCGTTCAGCGTGACCTCGGCGATCCACCAGTCGCCGCTGCGGTGATAGGTGGTGCAGACCTCCTGGCCCAGGGTGTCGCCCATCGACTGGGCGATCTGGGCGCGGATCGGGACCGCGTCCGCCTCGGGGATGCGCCGGCCGCGGAAGGCGATCTGGGCGTTGTCGATGCCTTCGAGCGGCCCACAGACCGCGCCGTTCTTCAGCGCCACCGGCGTGACCGTGGTCATGGTCACCGGCGGCGAATCCTGCAGCAGCACCTCGGCCTTGTTCAGGATCTTGCCGTCGGCCGCGAAGGCGTAGCCGGCCAGGGCCCGACAGGTCTTGCGGACCGGATCGGGCCGATAGCACTGCAGGTCGCCGATCCGAGCTGGGGCCAACGGATCGGCGGCGGCCGGCGCCGCGGCTTGCAGGGCCGCGACCATGACTAGGGACAGCACGCTCGGAATCTCCGTCTTCAGCGCGTTAGACGCCCCTTGTCGGGGACGGCGGCGCGAACGTCCAGCCGTCCCCGAAGGCGCGAGCCCCCTACTCCGTCTTCAGATAGATCTCCGAGCCCTGCTCCTTAAACTTCTCGCTCATCTCGGCCATCCCGAGCTCCGCGCTGTTGGGCGCCTTGCCGGCGGCGAAGTCGCGGACTTCCTGGCTGATCTTCATCGAGCAGAACTTGGGTCCGCACATCGAGCAGAAGTGGGCGGTCTTGTGCGCCTCCTTCGGCAGGGTCTCGTCGTGGAACTTGCGGGCCGTCTCCGGATCGAGGCCCAGGTTGAACTGGTCCTCCCAGCGGAACTCGAACCGCGCGCGGCTGATGGCGTCGTCCCACATGGCCGCGCCGGGATGGCCCTTGGCGAGGTCGGCGGCGTGCGCGGCCAGCTTGTAGGTGATGACGCCGGTCTTGACGTCGTCGCGGTCCGGCAGGCCCAGGTGCTCCTTGGGCGTGACGTAGCAGAGCATGGCCGTGCCGAACCAGCCGATCATCGCCGCGCCGATCGCCGAGGTGATGTGGTCGTAGCCAGGGGCGATATCCGTGGTCAACGGGCCGAGGGTGTAGAACGGGGCCTCGTGGCAGTGCTTGAGCTGCTCGTCCATGTTGGCCTTGATCTTGTGCATGGCCACGTGGCCAGGCCCTTCGATCATCACCTGCACGCCGTGGTTCCAGGCCACCTTGGTCAATTCGCCCAGGGTGCGCAGCTCCGAGAATTGGGCCTCGTCATTGGCGTCGGCGGTCGAGCCCGGACGCAGGCCGTCGCCCAGCGAGAACGACACGTCGTAGGCACGCATGATCTCGCAGATCTCGTCGAACCGCTCGTAGAGGAAGTTCTCCTTGTGGTGCGCCAGGCACCACTTGGCCATGATCGAGCCGCCGCGCGAGACGATGCCGGTCACCCGCTTGGCCGTCATCGGCACGAACGGCAGGCGCACGCCGGCGTGGATCGTGAAGTAGTCGACGCCCTGCTCGCACTGCTCGATCAGGGTGTCGCGGAAGACCTCCCAGTTCAGGTCCTCGGCCACGCCGTTGACCTTCTCCAGCGCCTGGTAGATCGGCACCGTGCCGATCGGCACGCTCGAGTTGCGGATGATCCAGTCGCGGATGTTGTGGATGTTGCGGCCCGTCGACAGGTCCATGACCGTGTCGGCGCCCCAGCGCGTGGCCCAGACCAGCTTGTCGACCTCGTCGGCCACCGTGCCCAGCACGGCCGAGTTGCCGATATTGGCGTTGATCTTGACCAGGAAGTTGCGGCCGATCGCCATCGGCTCCAGTTCGCCGTGGTTGATGTTGGCCGGGATGATGGCACGGCCCCGCGCGACCTCCTGGCGGACGAACTCGGGGGTCACGAAGTCGGGGATCGAGGCGCCGAAGTCCTCGCCGTCGCGGACGCACGGACGGGTCTGTTCGCGGCGCAGGTTCTCGCGGATGGCCACATATTCCATCTCGGCCGTGATGATCCCGGCGCGCGCGTATTCCAGCTGGGTGACCAGCTTGCCGGGCTTTGAGCGCCAGATCTTGCGGCCGTTGTCGGGGAATTCGGGAGCCAAGTGCTTGCCGGCCGCGAAGCCGTTGTCCTCGGGCTTTACCTGCCGAGGATTCTGGACCGCCTCGACGTCGCCCCGCGCCTGCACCCAGGCGTCGCGCGGACGCGGCAGGCCCTTTTCGATGTCGATGGCGACCGACGGGTCGCTGTAGGGGCCCGACGGATCATAGATGGTCACCGGCGGCTCGTTGGCCGACGGGTGCACGGCCACCTCGCGGAACGGCACACGGATGTCGGAGAACAGTTCGCCGGCCTGATAGACCTTGCGCGAGCCGGGGATCGGTCCGGTCGACAGGGTTTCGGCCACGGCCTTGATGGTGGACTGGATGTTCATTTCGGGCGCTCCTCAAGCTTCAAGGAGACCCGGACGTGTCGCGCTAAGTCGGTTTACGGACGGGGGTTTTCGAGCCCTGGTCCGCGTTCCCTCCCTTCGCCGGCATGACCCGGATCAGGTTCGACGGGTCAGGGCCAGGCCCAATCTCAGCCGCACGAAGCGGCCCCCCGGTGAACGCGGCGACACTAGGCCGACTGACGCGCGGGTCAAGCCCGGTGAAACGGAGCGTTGAGCGCCGCCAACGGCTCCGGCAAGCTGCTCCCGATGAAGATCCGCGCCGAAACCGCCGAAGACAACGAGGCGATCGCCCACCTGATCAGGGCCGCCTTCGCTCTTGCCGAGCACGCCAGCGGCCAGGAGGCCCGGATCGTGGAACGCCTGAGAGCGGCCGACCGCCTGACCCTGTCACTGATCGCCGAGGATGGCGGCCACGTCGTCGGCCACGCGGCGTTCTCGCCCGTCACGATCAGCGACGGCTCGACGGGCTGGTACGGCCTGGGTCCAGTGGCGGTCCTGCCCGGCTGCTGGCGCCGAGGCGTGGGCCGCAGCCTCGTCGACCAGGGCCTGCAGGAGCTGCGCGCGATCGGCGCCCGGGGCTGCGTCGTCCTCGGCGACCCGGCCTATTACCGCCGTTTCGGCTTCCGCGCAGGTCCGGACCTGGTGCTTCCGGGCGTGCCCGGCGAGTACTTCCAGTCCCTGAGATTGCGAAGGGATGCGGCGGCCAAGGGCGTCGTCGCCTATGACGCCGCTTTTGAAGATTGACCTCCTTCGGGGTCCGCCGGAGGCCAGCGCAGATCGGATTTCGCGTCTAGAGCGTACGGGCGCCGAACGTATCGCAGGCGTTCGGATCGCCGCTGTCGTAGCCGCGGCCGAACCAGCGCATGCGCTGGGCGCTGGTCCCGTGGGTAAAGCTGTCGGGCATGACCCGGCCCTGGGCCTGCTCCTGGATCGCGTCGTCGCCCACGGCCGAGGCCGCGCCCAGCCCGTCCTCGATGTCGGCCTTGGTGATCTGGATGCCGCCGTTCGAGGCCTCGGGCGCATGGCGGGCCCAGACGCCGGCGTAGCAGTCGGCCTGCAGTTCCAGCCGCACCGAGCCGCTCTCGGCCCCACGGGCGCCCAGGCGGCGGGCCTCCTGCGAGGCGCCGGTCAGCGTCTGGATATGATGGCCGATCTCATGGCTGATGACATAGGCCCGGGCGAACTCGCCCTTGGCGCCGAACCGGCTCTCCAGCTCGTTCCAGAAGCTGAGATCCAGGTACACCTTGCGGTCCGCCGGACAGTAGAACGGGCCCATGGCCGCCTGACCCGTCCCGCAGCCCGTGCCGGTGGCCTGGTCGTACAGCACCACCGACGAGGGCGGGGTATAGCGGATGCCCTCGCGAGCCAGGATCGGTCCCCAGACGTCGGTGTTGGAGGTCTCGATCACGTCGACGAACTGGCCGGCCTTGTCCTCGACCTGGCCACGCCGTCCCTCGACCGCCGCAGGCTGCTCCTGCTGGACGCCCTGCACGGCGTTCAGCGTGGTTTCGGGGGAAATCCCGAACACGAAATAGCCCACCGCCGCCAGCACCAGCGCGCCGATGCCGCCGCCGGCCAGGCCCACGCCGCCGATGCCGCCGCCCTGCCCGCGCCGATCCTCGATATTGCCTTCCCGGCGCCCGCCGCCCCATTCCATTGACCAGCCTCCCGAATGCGCCTGCCCGTTGACCTGCCCGTTCGAACCCTAGTGGGCCGGCGTGATGGCCCGCAAGCGCGCGTTGCTCTCCGACAAGCGCTGATCCATCAGCTGATCCAGCCGCGCGGCCTCTGCGGCCTGGTCGGAGGCGTCGGGTCCGCGAGGCGGCGTGGCCGGCACGGTGGGCCGCAGCTTCAACTCACCCAGGGCGGAGGGTTCGGTCGGCGCCGAGGACAGGGGCCGCAGCGCCAGCTGCGCCTCGTAGCGGGCCTGGGCCGCCGTGCGCTGGCGCTGGTCGGCCAGCAGGTCCTGGCGGGCGATGTCCTGCTGCTGCAGGCTCTGGTCCCGCTCACGCAGGGCCCGCAGGTCGACCTGGGCCAGGGCCGATCCAGCCAGTCCCGCCGCGAGGACGAGGCCCATCAGGACAGCGATCGGTTTCGGGCTCATGTCTCACTCCACTTCAGGCCCCATATGGCGCGCCGAGCGCGTCGTTTTCAGGGCCGCCGGACGGTGAAACGCGCCAATTCGGCCTTCGGCGCCGCCCAATCGGGATCCAGTTCCGACGCCCGGGCATAATCGCGATAGGCAGCCGCCAGATCGCCCAGCTGCTCGTTGGCCATGCCACGGTTGTAGAAGGCCTTTTGCGGATCCTTCACGCCCAGGGCCAGGCCGCGGTCGATCTGGCTCAGCCCCTCGCCGAACCGCCGGGCGCCGACATAGGCCGCGCCGCGATTGACGAAGGCCTCGCCCAGGTTGGGATCGATGTCGGTGGCGGCGTCAAAATCTCGGACGGCGGCGTCGAAATCATGCTGGCGCAGCCGCAGCACCCCGCGATTGACGTAGGTCCGCGCCCGGTCGCGAAAGCTCAGGATTTCGGTCTCGATGGCCGCCGTGCAGGTGGTGACAGAGGCCTCGTCCGACCGTCCGTCGATCGCAGCGTCGGCGCAATCCTTGGCCAATCCCCCTCCGATGACGAGGGTCGAAGCCGAGGCGCCGGTTCCCGCCAGCAGCAGGCTCGAGACGAGGGCGACGGAAAGCGTTTTCACTGAAGCCATGCGTTCCTCCCGTGGACGGGCGCGGCCTTCTGGCGGGCCCGCCGCCGTGGCGGGTTGGCCGGGTCGTGCTTTCGCGAGCGCAAGCATAGCACGCGGGCGCGGTTGGCTGTAGGGGAACGCAGGTACGCGTCCCCTCCGAGAAGGCCCAGCCAATGCATCTCGCCCGTTTCCCCCGCGCCCGCTTCGCCCACCTGCCTACCCCGCTGGAGCCCCTGCCCCGCCTGGGCGCCGAGCTCGGGATCGACCTGTGGGTCAAGCGCGACGACTGCACGGGCCTGGCCGGTGGCGGCAACAAGACCCGCAAGCTGGAATTTCTCCTGGGCGAGGCCCTGGCTCAGGGCGCCGACACCCTGGTCACCCAGGGCGCGGTCCAGTCCAACCACGTGCGCCAGACTATCGCGGCCGGCGCCCGCTTCGGCCTGAAGACCGAGGTGATCCTGGAGGAACGCACCGGCTCCAAGGCGACCGACTACATGGGCAACGGCAACGTGCTGCTGGACAAGCTGATGGGCGCGGCGATCCGCTATGTCCCCGGCGGCAGCGACATGGTCGCCGAGCTGGAGGCCACGGCCGAAAGCGTGCGCCGGCGCGGCGGCAAGCCCTATGTCATCCCCGGCGGCGGCTCCAACACCGTCGGCGCCCTGGGCTATGTCGACTGCGCTCGCGAGCTGGTGGTCCAGGCCGATCAGATGAACCTGAAGATCGACCGCCTGGTCACCGCCACCGGCAGCGCCGGCACTCACGCCGGTCTCGTGGCCGGTTTCGCGGCCCTGTCGGTCGATATCCCGATCCTTGGCTTTGGCGTCCGCGCCCCCAAGCCGAAGCAGGAAGAGAACGTCTTCAACCTGGCCGTCGCCACCGCCGAGGTGATCGGCGCGGCCGGCCGCGTGACACGCGAAAGGGTCGTGGCCGACTGCGACTATGTCGGCGAGGGCTACGGCCTGGTCGACCAGGGCGTGATCGACGCCCTGACCCTGGCCGCCCGCACCGAGGGCCTGCTGTTCGATCCCGTCTATTCCGGCAAGGCGCTGAAGGGCCTGATCGACCAGGCGGGCAAGGGCGCGTTCAAGGGCGAGCGGGTGGTGTTCCTGCACACCGGCGGCGCTCAGGGCCTGTTCGGCTATCAGAGCGTCCTGGAGCCGGCGCTGGGCTGAGCTTCGAAACCGCCGTCAGAAAACCGTTGCCTGAAAGGCTGAGCAGATGACCAAGACCCTCGGCGTCCTGGGCGGCATGGGGCCGGCCGCCACCCTGGACTTCCTGGCCAAGCTGCAGGCCGCCACGCCCGTGGCCAAGGAACAGGACCACCTGCGGGTGCTGGTCGACATCAACCCCAAGGTTCCCGACCGCAACGTCGACGACGAGGGCGCGCGGACCGCCCTGGCCGCCATGGCCGTCGGCCTGCGCGACGCCGGCGCCCAGGTGCTGGCCATCGCCTGCAACACCGCCCACGCCCACGCCGAGGCGGTGACCGCCAGCGGCCTGCCGCTGGTCAACCTGATCGAAACGGCGGGACTGGCCGCCAAGGCGGCGGGCGCGGCGCGGGTGGGCGTGCTGGGCACGGCCGGGGCCCTGGCCCTCTATCGCCGTGAATTCGCTCATCAGGGGCTGGAGGCCGTCACCCTGGACGACCACGAGCAGGTCGAGTTCATGGCCCTGCTCTATCGGATCAAGCGTGGCGACGTCGGCCCCGCCTCCCGCGAAACCATGGCCGCCCTCGCCCACCGCCTGGTCGGCAAGGGCGCCCAGGCCGTCGTGGCCGGCTGCACCGAGGTGCCGCTGGTGATGGGCGCGGCTGACCTGGCCGTCCCCTTCATCGACGCGACCGAGGCCCTGGCCCGGCGCTGTGTCGAGGTGTGCCTGGCCTAGTCGATCGACAGTCGGCCGAAGCTGCGCGCCTCGGCCTTAATCGCCACCTGCGTGGCGACCCCTTCCTCGAACAGGGCGCTGGCGTAGTCGAGCGCGGCCTTGTAGGCCGCCTCCTGGGTGGAATGGCGGGACAGGACCTGTCCCTGGCGCTCCACGCTCCAGTCGAAGGGCTTGGTGACAACCATGATCGCATCCATGGCCAGCTCCTGATCATCCCCACGGCGTTCGGCCGTATGCGATCCCCCGAACCCTGATGATGCGCGATTCGAGCGTTCCGGCCATGCGGAACGCCACCATGGATCGTCAGCGCCCGCAGCAACCGCTCGAATAGCGGCTTCCGCGCGACACCCAGACGCTGGAACTGGCGCTGGACGACGCGTAGCCGCCGCCCCCGCCGTAGCCATAACCTGAGCCATAGCCGTATCCGGACCCATAGCTCGAGCCGTAACCATAGCCGCCGCCCCAGGACTGGCCGCCCAGCCAGCCGCCGCCCACGCCGTAGCGCGCGCCCTGGCCGCCGTAATAGCCGCCGTAACCAACGCCCTGCAGCGAAGCGGCGTAGCCGTCGCCGGCCAAGGAACTGCCCATGTAGCTCCAGCCCCGCCCTTCGTCGCTCCAGCCCGACGCACGGTAGCTCTCCGAGCTCTCGACCGTTTCCGAAACCTGGCCGTAAGCGTGGCCATAGTCGTAGCCGTAGTCGCGCTCACAGCCACAGCGATAGCGAGGCGCCGGCGGCGGTGGCGGGGGAAGCGGACGGTCGACATAGACCGGCACCTCGACGCGCTTTTCCACATAGACCGGGCGATCGACGGGAACGGGCCGGTCCACCGGCACCTCCACCCGACGCTCGACATAGACGGGGCGATCCACCGGCACCGGTCGATCGATGTAGACAGGGCGGTCCACAGGGACAGGCCTGTCCACGGGACGCTCGACCACCTTCACGACCGGCACCTCGACGCGTTTTTCGATCACGCGGTCGACCGGCACCTCAACCCGCTTTTCGACATAGACGGGGCGATCCACCGGAACCTCGACCCGCTTCTCGACGATGCGATCCACGGGACGGTCGATATAGACGGGGCGATCGACGGGCTTCTCGACGATCCGGTCGACCGGAACCTCGACGCGCTTCTCCACGATCTTCTCGACCGGGTGGTCGATGTAAACCGGCACCTTCTTCTCGATGTAGACCGGCTTTTCGATGACCTTCACGCGGACGGCCGGCTTGCGCGCCGGCTTGGCCCGCGTGACCGCCGGATAGCCGTCCGCCAGGGCCGAGGTGGCCGCGAGGGCGGCGATCGTCGCCGCTCCGACCAGGAGAGCATTCTTCGGGTTCATGCCTAGCGCCTTTCCGACCAGAGCCGCCCAAGCCCGTCCGGATGCGCCCCCCGATCAGCGTCCGGCCAGGCGTCCCATTCTGGGCCGCTGTGACCTTCCAGCAGCAAGGCTTGGACCAGCCCCGCTTCAAAGCCCCAGAATGCGCCTCAGCCAGCGTGGCAGATGATCGCGGCGCGGACCGGCCTCGACGTCCTCCACGTCGGGCTGGGGGGACAGGCGCGGAACCGGCGCGCGGTCGCGCGCCACCAGCCCCGCCTTCAGGCCGTCGGCCATCACGTCGCGCCAGATGCGGGCGGGCAGGCCGCCGCCCATCACGTGGTTGGTGGGCGAATGGTCGTCGTTGCCCACCCACACGCCCACCACCAGGTCGCCGGTGAAGCCGACGAAGAGGGCGTCCCGATAATCCTGCGTCGTGCCGGTCTTGCCGTAGGCGCGCTGGCCCAGGCGCGCGGCCCGCCCGGTGCCTTCCTCGACCACCGCCCCCATCATGTCCATCAGGGCCTCGCGGGCGAAAGGCTCCAGCGGCTTGTCCGATATCGGCACAGCGCGCGGTCGGCCGTAGGGCGTGACCGGCATCCGGCCCGAGGCGACGGCGGCGTAGGCGCTCGTCAACTCCAGCAGCGTCGTCTCGGCCGTGCCCAAGGCCACGGTCGCATCGTCCTCCGGGATCGGCGAAGTCACGCCCAGGTCGCGCGCGGCCCGCGCCACGGCCGGCCCGCCGGCGGTCTGGTAGATGCGGGCGGCGATGATGTTGTTGGACTGGGCGAAAGCCTGCCTCAGGGTCAGGTCGCGACCGCCCCCGCCCTCGTGGTTCGATGGGGTCCAGCCGCCGATGGTGATCGGCGCGCCCACCACCATCATGTCCGGATTGGCCCCGTCGCGCAGGGCCGCCAGATAGACGAACAGCTTGAACGCGCTGCCGGGCTGACGGCGGGCCTGGACCGCGCGGTTGAAGGGCGTGCGGCGATAGTTGGTTCCGCCCACCATGGCCACCACTCGCCCGTCGGGCCGCATCGCCACCACGGCCACCTGGCCCGCGCGCGCCTTGGGATTGGCCGCCAACTCCCTGGCCGCCGCTCGCTCCACGATGCGCTGCAGGCGGCTGTCCAGGGTGGTGGCCACCTGGACCTCACCGAAACCCGGCCCGTCGAAGGCCGCCTTCACCTGCGGCGAGATCCAGTCGGCGAAATAGCCGCCCACCGGCAGGTCGGCCCGCGCCGCCTTCACGCTGACCCTGCTCGCCGCGTCGGCCTGCGCCTGGGTGATCGTCTTGGTGTCGACCATGGCGTCCAGCACCAGGCGGGCCCGGTCGGCGGCGGCCTTGGGGTGGTCGACGGGATCGAGGTCGACGGGCGCCTTGACCATGCCGGCCAGCATCGCCGCCTCGCCGATCGACAGCGTCTCGGGCGGCTTGCCGAAATAGTGCCGCGACGCCGCGCCCAGCCCATAGACGCCGTCGCCGAAATAGATGCTGGAGAGATAGCGCGACAGGATCTCGTCCTTGGACAGACGCAGTTCCAGCCATAGGGCGATCATCGCCTCCTGCCCCTTGCGACGCAGGCTGCGCTCGGGAGCCAGGAAGGCGTTCTTGGCCAGTTGCTGGGTGATCGTGCTGCCGCCCTGCACGGTGCGATGCGCCCGGAAGTTGGTCCAGGCCGCCCGAGCCGTCCCTTTCAGGTCGACGCCGAGGTGGCGATAGAACCGCCGGTCCTCGATCGCCACGAACGCCCCGGGCACATAGGCCGGCAGATCGGCGACCACCACGGGCGCTTCCTTGTAAGCCCCACGCCGCGCGAAGGGCTTGCCCTGGGCGTCCAGCAGGATGACCGCGCGATTGGGCAGCGGCTCGAGCGCCCGCGAAAGCGGGAGGCTGGAACCGACCCAGATGAAAATGGCGACCGCCGCCAGCGCCAGGGCCCCGACGCCCGCGATCAGGCGCGGACGGGCGCGCACGAAGCCGCCCGTCCGCGTCCAGGCCGCGACCAGCCAGGTCTTCGCCGTCTCGAGGATCATGCGCACCAGGGCCTCTACGCGCCTTGGCGCCGCTCAAGCTTGCCAAACGAACGGGCGGCCAGTCGGTTGCCGCGCCCGGCCTAATCCAGCGACATGAAGGCGTCGACCCGATCCAGGGCCGCCAGGGGCGAGCGGATCGAGCAGCACAGCCCTTCGGCTCGATAGTCCAGCGCCACTTCGCCGCCCAGTTCGCCCGGCAAAGCCATCTCGACGATGCGCGAGCCGAAGCCCCGACGAGTGGGGCGCGCCACGACCGGACCGCCCTCCTCCCGCCACTCGATGTTCAGGCGGTCGCCTTCCTGCACCGACCAGGCGATGTCGACCCGTCCGCCCGTCACCGACAGCGCTCCATACTTCAGGGCGTTGATCGCCAGTTCGTGGAAGGCAAGCGCCATCACCACCGCCGGCTTGGGCGAGACCATCAGGTCCTCGCCTACGATCGACAGCTGTCTGGCCTCCGAGCAGTAGGGTTTGACCGAACCATCGATGATCTGGCGCAGGCTGGCCGCCGACCAGTTGACGTCGGTCAGCACGTTGTGGGTGGCGGCGATGGCCATCAAGCGCCCTTCGAACGCCCCGCGCACGGCCGGATCGACGCCGGCGTTGCGTAGGGACTGGGCCGCGATCGACTGGACGGTGGCCAGGGTGTTCTTGACCCGGTGGTTCAGCTCGTTGACCAGCAACTGGCGCTGGCTTTCGGCCCGCATCTCGGCGGTGACGTCCCGCGAGGTGGCCAGCACCCGCGTCACTCGTCCGTCGTCGGAGATGATCGGCGAGACCGTCGTGTCCCACCAGCGTGGATCCCCCTTGGCCGTGGGGCAGAAGCCACGGAACGCGCTGGCCCGCCCGTCCAGCGCCTCCCGCAAGGCCGACTCGACGGCGGGCCGGGTCTCGGGCGGCCACATGTCGGGCCAGTATTTCAGGTGGTTGCGGCCTTCGAAATCATCGATCTCGAACAGGGCCTTGCCCTGGAGGTTCATGAACTCGACCAGGCCCTGGGCGCTGATGACCCTGATGCAGTCCTGGCTGGCTTCCACGATGCTGAGGAAATAGGCCCCCGCCCCTTCCAACACGCCCTTGTCGGATCCCTCAAGCGTCACCGAGTTCTCCTTGGTCGACTCCAGGATCCGTCGGATCGAAGCCAATTCAAGCGACGCGTGCATTGGACCGCCAATCGATTGAAAAATGCAATCCTCTAGCGGAGCAATCAGGGAAACACCTTAGCCGGGCAGTTCCTCGCGGCTGGCTTCCAGCATGCCCACCAGAGCGGCCGACAGACGCGAGGTCTGGGCCATCCGGCGCAGGGCGTCGCGGGCGTGGTCGCTGTCGGCGGCGTCGGCCAGGCGCTCGAGCCGTTCGGCTTCGATGATGTGGTCTTGCTGGGTGGGCATGTTGGGGGTTTACCGAAGACTAACGCGGACAACTATGCGACCACTGGTCGCAGAACGGTGTAACATCACATAAAAATCATAAGCTTAGCTCCCCTATCGCCGTCGCAGGAATGAAAACGCCCCCGGGTCGTTCCCGACCCGGGGGCGTCGTCCTGTTCCCCAACAGGACGGCGTCGGCCTCTGCCATTCCGGCGCGGCGGCGTCGCCTCGAAAGCGATGACCCGTATTTGTCCGAACGACCGGACGCGCACAACGCGTCCGCCTGTCGCAGGTTGACGGAGGCGTCATATAACAGAGCTACGCCAAAAGTGCCTAGTCAAGAAATGACACCGGTATCATAAGGAGCGCCAACACTGCGCCGACCAAAGGGCGACAAGGGTTTGGGGGCAACCGGACCGGGAGGACGCGACGGGAAGCGCGGGGAAGGAAGGTCCCTTCGCCCACCGCCTCCCAGCCGAATCCCCGCGTCCTTGCGTCGCGCCTCGCGCGAAAAGACCCTGGGAGGAACTTCGATGCCGATCAGCCCCATGACCCGTCGCCGCCTGCTGGCGACGTCGACCGCCGCCTTCGCCGCGGCGGCCGCTCTCGCGCCGCTGAAGGCCCTGGCTCAGGGAGCCGCGCCCAGCAAGGACCAGGTGCTCGCGACCATGAAGAAGGCCTCGACCTTCATGGTCGAGAAGGCCGCCTACGAGGGCGGCTATGTCTGGAGCTACCTGCCCGACTTCTCGCGCCGGTTCGGTGAGATGGAGGCGTTCCCCACCATGATCTGGGTCCAGCCGCCGGGCACGGCCACCATGGGCCACCTGTTCCTGGACGCCTACCACGCCACCGGCGACGAATATTACTACGAGGCGGCGAAGAAGGCCGCCCTGGCGCTGGTCAGGATCCAGCACCCGGCAGGCGGCTGGAACTACATGGGCGACCTCGCCGGCGAGGAGTCCCTGAAGCGGTGGTACGCCACGATCGGCAAGAACGGCTGGCGCCTGGAGGAATTCCAGCACTACTACGGCAACGCCACCTTCGATGACGAGGGCACGGCGGAGAGCTGCCAGCTGATGCTGCGCATCTACCTGGAAAAGAAGGACAGGGCTTTCAAGCCGGCGCTGGACAGGGCCATCCAGTTCGTTCTCGACAGCCAGTACCCGTCGGGCGGCTGGCCCCAACGCTACCCGCTGATGGGCGGCTTCGAAAACAAGGGCCACCCCGACTACACCGGCTACATCACGTTCAACGACGGCGTGGTCGACGAGAACATCAAGTTCCTGGTCATGGTCTGGCAGACCCTGGGCGACAAGCGCGTGCTGGATCCCATCAAGCGCGCCATGGACGTCTATATCGCCGCCCACCAACCCCTACCCCAGCCTGGCTGGGGACTGCAGCACACCGTGGCCGATCTCAAGCCGGCCGGCGCGCGCACCTACGAGCCCAAGGCCTTCGCCAGCCACACCACGGCCGGCAATCTCGACAACCTGATGGACTTCTACGAGCTGACGGGCGATCCGAAGTATCTGGACCGCATCCCCGAGACGATCGACTGGCTGGCCTCGCTGAGGCTCGACGACAAGATCGCGCCGGGCAAGCCCCGCTACCCCACCTTCATCGAGATCGGCACGAACGAGCCGCTCTACGTGCATCGTCGCGGCTCCAACGTGTTCAACGGCGAATACTTCGTCGACAAGCGCTGGGAGAACACCGTCGTCCACTACTCGTCGTTCCGCGCGATCGACATCGACAAGCTGCGCAGGCGCTACGAGACGCTGAAGGCCACACCGCCCCAGGTCGCCAGCAAGGATTCGCCGCTGAAGGGCGGCCGCAAGCCTCTGCCCCGCTATTTCACCACGCGCGATCTCTCGGTCTCCGACCTGAACGTCGGCGCGCTGAAGGCCGGCGATGGCGCGACCTCGGCCGCCGAAGCCGCGACGCTCATGGCCGGGCTGAACGCCGAGGGCTGGTGGCCCACGCTGATGAAGGCGGTCAGCAACCCCTACATCGGCGACGGTTCGACCACTGTGACCCCGGGGGAGTTCTCGCAAACCCGCGTGGGCGACCCTACCGACACCTCCCCCTACGTCGCCGACACGCCCAGGCCGGGCGTCTCGACCGGGGCCTACATCGAGAACATGGCGGCCTTGATCCGGTATCTCATCGCCTGAGGCGCTTTTCGGCGCCGTTAAGCGTCTTCAGTCGAGGTCTCAACCTTGGCTGGAGACGCGGGCCAAGCTAGGGTGCCGCCCCGTCGAGGGGGACCACACTAGGGGCTAGTCTAAATGAGAGTGTTTTCGAATCTGGCGGCTGTCGGAGTCGCCCTGTCCATGGTCGCGCCTGTCCAGGCCCTGGCCCAAGCCAAGCCGACCAAGGGCCAGCAGCTGCAGGCCCAAGCCTCCAACGAGGTCCCCCACTGCACCCGCAAGCTGGGCACGCTGTCGATCACCGACGGCGACGACCCGCGCGGCTGGATGCAATACAACCTAGCTTCGCCGCAGAAGGTGCTGCGCGCCATCGTCCAGCGCTCGGGCTGCTTCAACCTGGTCGACCGGGGCGCGGGCCTCAACGCCGCCCAGGCCGAACGCAACATCGGCGGCAATCTGGGCCTCCAGCGCGGCTCCAACGTCGGCCAGGGTCAGGTCAAGGCCGCCGACTACGTGCTGGTGGCCGAGGTCCAGGGCAGCAACAGCAACGCCTCAGGCGGTGCGGTGGCCGGCGCTCTCGGCGGCCTGATCGGCGGTCGCGCTGGCGCCCTGGTCGGCGGCCTCAAGACCAAGAAGCTGGAAGCCAACACCGTCCTGTCGCTGACCAACGTGCGCACCACCGAAACCATGTCCGTCCAGGAAGGCTATGCCGCCAAGACCGACATCGGCTGGGGCGCGGGTGGCGGCTACGCCTTCGCCGGCGCCGTTGGCGGCGGCTACGAAGACACCGACATCGGCCGCATCATCACGCTGTCGTTCATCAACGCCTACAGCAAGATGGTCACCGACCTGGGCCTGGTGTCCGAGCAGGGTCCCGCCGCCCAGGCCGCTCCGTCCAAGACGTTCGTGGCCAGCCGCGTGACCAACATGCGCGCCACCCCCGTCGCGGGCGGCAAGGTGATCCGCGCCCTGCCCGCCGGCGCCATCGTCTACCCGACCGGCAAGAAGCAGGACCTGTGGTGGGAAGTGGCCGACGAGAACGACAACGTCGGCTGGGTGCTGAACACCGGCCTGGAACCGGCGAAATAAGCCCAAGGCTCCATGATGAAGAGGCTTCTCAGAGCCTCTTCATCATGAACCACCGCGGATGGAAGGGTTCGGGGCCGTCCATCGTCGCGAAGACCTCGAACCCCCGCTTCTCGTAGAATGGGCGCGCCTGGAAGGCGTAGGTGTCCAGCCACATAAGGTGACACCCTCGCCGACGCGCCTCCGCCTCGGCCCGCTCCATCAGCATCGTGCCCAGGCCTGTGCGCCGAAGCGCCGGCGGCACCACCACCATGTCGACATGGAACGTGCCCCAGCGCGACTGGGCCCATAGTCCGCCCTCCACCGCGCCGCCGCCCGGCTTGCGGATCAGCACGGCGAAGTCGCGATTGTCGGGCGCCCCGACCTGCTCGGTCGTGAAGGCCCGCAGGACCGCCAGTCCTTGCTTGTAGGACTCCAGGCTCGGCGTATCGGTCTCGACGATCTGCGGCTCAAACGGCTCCTGGCCCGCCATTTCCGCTCCTCCCGCCGATGGGCGACGCCCGCGCCGAATCGCTACACGCTCGATTCGTGCAAGGTTAACCCATCCACAGGTATTTTGTGGCCAAGCTCCGCCAGGCCACTAGATCTGGTGCTAGAGTGCGCCCTCAAGCGGGGAGACGCCCATGAACGCCATCACGCCGATCCTGGCCCAACAGGCTCCCGCCGACCACCCCGAGCGGCAGTACCTGAACCTGCTCGCCGATATCCTGGAGAACGGCGTCCAGCGCGGCGACCGCACGGGCACAGGCACCCTTGGCGTCTTCGGTCGCCAGATCCGCTTCGACCTGTCCAAGGGCTTCCCGGTCCTCACCACCAAGAAACTGCACCTGCGCTCGATCATCATCGAGCTGCTGTGGTTCCTGAAGGGCGACACCAACATCGCCTGGCTCAAGGACAACGGCGTGCGCATCTGGGACGAATGGGCCGACGAGAACGGCGACCTGGGCCCTGTCTACGGCAAGCAATGGCGCTCGTGGGCCACGCCCGACGGCCAGTCGATCGACCAGATCGTCAACCTGGTCGAAGGCCTGAAGACCAATCCCAACAGCCGTCGCCACATCGTCAGCGCCTGGAACCCGGCCGACGTCGAGGACATGGCCCTGCCGCCCTGCCACTGCCTGTTCCAGTTCTTCGTGGCGGATGGAAAACTCAGCTGCCAGCTCTACCAGCGCAGCGCCGACGTCTTCCTGGGCGTGCCGTTCAACATCGCCTCCTACGCCCTGCTGACCCTGATGGTCGCCAAGGTGGTGGGCCTGGAGCCGGGCGAGTTCGTCCACACCTTCGGGGACGCCCACCTCTATCTGAACCACCTGGACCAGGCCCGCGAGCAGATCCAGCGCGAGCCCTTCCCGTTCCCGACGATGCGGATCGCCGACAAGCGCGACCTGTTCGGCTTCGAGTACGAGGACTTCACGCTCGAAGGTTACGAAGCTCACCCGCACATCAAGGCGGCCGTCTCGGTTTGACCTGGGCGGCCGATCGCCTCGACCAGATCAAGGGCGGCCAGACCGCCCTTCCGCCGGTCGTCCAGACGCTGCGACTGGGCGGCCTCGACGACTGGGGCCAGGGCTGGGTCCGCAAGACCTGGACGCCCGAACCCGAACTGCTCAACAGCGACGGCTCGCTGTTCGGCGGCTATCTGGCCGCCCTGGCCGACCAGATCCTGGCCTTCGCCGCCATGACCGCCGCTCCCGCCGACGCGATGTTCCGCACCAGCAATCTCAAGGTCGACTTCATCCGCGTCGGCAAGGCCGAAGTGCTGGCGCTGGAGGGCCGCGTGGTCGCCCGCACTAAGGGCATGATCCATGTCGAGGCCGACTTCCGCCGCCCGGACGGCGAACTGATCGCCCGTGCGTCGGCCCAGCAGATCGTCGTCCCGTTCGGCGGATGACCGGCGTCGGGATCCCGACACGGCGGGTGGTCCCGCGCGGCGGAGCAGCGTAAACAGGGTCCCATGTCCGTCATTCTCACCGTCGGCCCCGTGGCCCGCTCGCTCAACGGCGTCATCGGCCGCGACAATGACCTGCCCTGGCGCCTGAAGTCCGACCTGGCGATCTTCAAGGCCTGCACCCTGGGCAAGCCGGTCATCATGGGCCGCAAGACCTGGGACAGCCTGCCCCGCAAGCCCCTCCCCGGCCGCATGAACCTGGTGCTGTCGCGCGACGGCAGCTTCGACCCCAAGGGCGCGGTGGCCTGCGAGAGCCTCCTGGAGGCCTTGCAGATGGCCAAGGAACAGGCCGCGGAAGACGGCGTCGACGAGGTCTGCGTGATCGGCGGCCGCGCCCTGTTCGAGGCCGCCCTGCCCAAGGCCAGGCGCCTCTACCTGACCGAGGTGCAAGCCCAGGTCGAGGGCGACGTCACCTTCCCCGCCTTCGACGAAAGCGCCTGGAGCGAGGTGCGCCGCGAAGAGCACCCCGCAGGCCCCGACGACGACCATGCGTTCGTCTTCCGCGTGCTGGAGCGTCGCTGATGGTCCGTTCCCTGATCGCCCTGGCGGCCCTGTCCCTCGCCATGACCGCCCCAGCCGCCAGTCAGGCGCGCAACCTCGGCTTCGCCGGCCAGGACGACAGCCTGGCTCGGGCCGCGGCCAGCGAGGTCGTGGTGTTCGACGTGCTCAAGGTCTATCCGGCCGGCGGCGCCAACGTGGCCACATGCAAGGTCGTGGGCCGCGCCATCCGCGCCGAGCGCGGCACGCGCTACCGCGCCCGCCAGTCGGTGCGCCTGGTGGTGCCGTGCGCCGAAAAGGGCGCGGGATCATCGGACTCGTCCCCCCGTTGGGTCGACCGCGACGCCCTGGTCCGTTCGGCCCACGGCCGCGCCTTCCTGGCCAAGGACGGCGCCCTGATCGCCTACGAGCTCTACGACCTTCACTGAGGTCCTTGCGGCTCCATTCAAACGAACGTTTACTCCCTGGATCACGCCCGTCAGAGGCGATCAAGGGAGAAGACGAATGGACGTGGAACTCGTCGCCGAAGGCTTGCAGTTTCCTGAGGGCCCGATCGCCATGGCCGACGGCTCGGTGATCCTCACCGAGATCCAGGGCCAGGCCTTGACGCGGGTCCATCCCGACGGTCGCAAGGAAACCGTGGCCAAGGTCCCCGGCGGTCCCAACGGCGCGGCTATCGGCCCCGATGGCGCGATCTATGTCACCAACAACGGCGGCAGCTTCCAGTTCTTCGAGGCCAACGGCCTGAACATTCCCGGCCCGACGCCCCCCACCCACACCGGCGGCTCGATCCAGCGCGTCGACATCGCCACAGGCGCGGTGACCACCCTCTACACCGAATGCGACGGCAAGCCGCTGGTGGGGCCCAATGATCTGGTTTTCGACAAACAGGGCGGGTTCTGGTTCACCGACCACGGCGCCAGCACGCCGGACGGCCGTCGCTATGGCGCGCTCTACTACGCCAAGCCGGACGGCTCGCACATCGTGCGCTGGCGCGACCACTTTGTCTCGCCCAATGGCGTGGGCCTCTCGCCGGACGAGAGAACCGTCTACATGGCCGACACCATGCTGGGCCGCCTGTGGTCGTTCGACGTGACCGAGCCCGGCGTCCTGGCCGAAGCCGCCCCGCTCCAGCCTGGCGCCGTGGTCTGCAACCTGCCAGGTTATCAGCTGCTGGACAGCCTGGCGGTCGAGGCCGGCGGCAAGGTCTGCGTGGCCACCATCATCAACGGCGGGATCACGGCCTTCTCGCCCGACGGCTCGACGGAGCACTACGCCTTTCCGGACGTGATCGTGACCAACATCTGCTTCGGCGGCGCCGACATGCGCGACGCCTGGATCACGGCCTCGGGCACGGGCAAGCTCTACAAGGCGCGATGGCCCCGGCCGGGGTTGAAGCTGAACTTCAACGCCTAGAAAGCGCTTGAAGGAGCCTCCCCCTGAAGGGGGAGGCCTCGACAAAAGATCTAGTACAGAATCCCCAGCGCCTCGCGCTCGAAATTCTTCAGCTCGCTGGTCCGGCCTTCGCGGATCTTCACGACCCACTCCGGATCCTGCAGCAGGGCGCGGCCCACACCGACCAGGTCGAACTCGTCGCGTTCCAGACGCTCCAGCAAGCCGTCGATCGAAGCCGGCTGGCTGCCCTCGCCGCCGAAGGCCGCGATGAATTCGCCCGACAGGCCCACCGAGCCCACGGTGATCGTCGGGGCGCCGGTCAGCTTCTTGGCCCAGCCGGCGAAGTTCAGGTCGCTGCCCTCGAACTCCGGCTCCCAGAAGCGGCGCTGGCTGCAGTGGAAGATGTCGGCGCCGGCGTCGGCCAGCGGCTGGAGCCAGGCCTCCAGCAGTTGCGGGGTTTCCGCGTTCTTGACCGCGTAGTCCTGCTGCTTCCACTGCGACAGGCGGATGATGACCGGATAGTCCGGCCCCACCGCCGCGCGCACGGCCTTCAGGATCTCGGCGGCGAACTTGCTGCGCTCGCCGATGGTGGGGCCGCCGAACGCGTCGTCGCGGACGTTGGTGCCGTTCCAGAAAAACTGATCGATCAGGTAGCCGTGCGCGCCGTGCAGCTCGATGGCGTCGAAGCCCAGCCGCTTGGCGTTCTTCGCCGCGTCGGCGAAGGCGGCGATGGTGTCGGCCACGTCCTCGTCGGTCATCGGTTCGGTGAAGGGCGCGCCGCCGGCCTTGGAAATTCCCGAGGGGCTGTCGATCTTGCCCAGCACGTCCCGGCCCTTGGCCGAACCCACGTGCCACAGCTGCGGGGCGATCAGGCCGCCGGCCGCGTGGACCTCATCGACGACCTTCTTCCAGGCCGCCAGTTCCTTCTCGCCATGGAAGCGCGGGATATTGGCGTCGTTCAGCGAGGCCGGACGGGCCACGCCCGTGCCCTCGGTGATGATCAGGCCGACCTGGTTCTCGGCCCGGCGGCGATAGTAGGCGGCCACGTCGTCGGTGGCCACGCCGCCCGGCGAGAACGAGCGGGTCATGGGGGCCATCACCACCCGGTTGGGCAGCTTCAGCGATTTGAATTCGAACGGCTTGAACAGGGCGTCCAGCGACATGGTCGGCTCCGAAGGGCGGAAGGATTGGAACTCTATAGATGTGAGTTGCGATTAGAGACTAATCAGAAAAACTGCATCCGTGGCTGTTTCGGGTCCAGGCGGCGGCGCCCCTCCGGTCGGATCCGAAGAGGCGCCCTCGCTCAGAGGCCCAGGACCATCTTGGCCATGATGTTGCGCTGGATCTCGTTGGATCCCGCATAGATCGAGGACTTGCGGAAGTTGAAGTAGTACGGCGCCGCCGGCGCGGCGTGGTCCGGCCCCGCCCGGCCCTCGTTCGTCTGGGCCCACGTGTCCTGCACGAACGGCGCGGCGTAGCTGCCCACCGCCTCGACAGCCAGCTCGCTGATCGCCTGCTGGGCTTCGGAGCCCGCGCACTTGAGCATCGAGGAAACAGAACCCACCGCCTTGCCCGTGGTGCGACCGGCGAAGACGCGCAGCTCGTTGGCGTTCAGCGCCTCCACCGAAATCTCCAGGTTGGCGATCTTGTGGCGGAAGTCCGGATCGTCGATCAGCCGCCCGCCGTCGTCGGCCAGTTCCACCTCAGCCAGGCGCCGCACCTTCTTCAGGGCGTGCATCAGCCCCGGCGCGTAGGCGTTGCCGCGTTCGAATTCCAGCAGGTACTTGGCGTAGGTCCAGCCCTTGTTCTCCTCGCCGATCCGGTTGGCCACCGGCACGCGGACATTGTCGAAGAAGACCTGGTTGATCTCCTGCTCGCCGTCCGGCGGACCGTCCAGCGTGGGCAACGGCTTGATCTGAATGCCGGGCGTGTCCATCCGCAGCAGCAGGAACGAGATGCCGTCCTGCGGTTTGCCCTCGGTCGAGGTGCGCACCAGGCAGAACATCCAGTCGGCCCATTGGGCGTGGGTCGTCCAGATCTTCGAGCCGTTCAGCACGTAGTCGTCGCCGTCGCGCACGGCCTTCATCTGCAGCGAAGCCAGGTCCGAGCCCGAGCCCGGCTCGGAATAGCCCTGGCACCACCAGATGTCCGACCGCAAGATCGATGGCAGGTGCTGGGCCTTCTGCGCCTCCGACCCGAAGGCCATGATCACCGGCGCGCACATCTTAAGCCCCATCGGCGAGGGATGCGGCGTGCCGGCCAGGCTCATCTCCATGTTGAAGATGTAACGCTGCGAGGGCGTGAAGCCCGCCCCGCCCAGCTCGACCGGCCAATCCGGCGCGGCCCAGCCCCGCTCGTACAGCAGCTTCTGCCACTTCACCTGGCCGGCCTTGTCCAGGTAGCCGTTCTTGGACTGGGCCATCTGCCGACGCAGGTCGTCGTCATAGGCCTGGGCGATCCAGGCGCGGACCTCCTGCTGGAACGCCAGGTCTTCCGGCGAAAACGCGAGATCCAAGGCCCCTACTCCACCGCGTCCAGATATTCGATCTCGGGACGGCCGGCCATGAACGGTCCCATGGCCGCGCCGGCGGCCTTGAAGTAGTCGGTTCCGCCGTGAGCCTTCAGCGCGTCTTCCGAGGCGTAGAGCTCCAGCACCTTGTAGGTCCCGGCCTCGGTCTTGCTTTTGGTCAGCTGGTACATCAGGCAGCCGGGCTCGTTGGCCTTCACCTTGGCCGCCAGGTCCAGAAACACCTTCTCGAAATCCGCCGCCTTGTCCGGCTGAACCTTCAGCACCGCCACCACGCCGATCATGCAGTCCTCCCACGAACAGTTGTTTGAACCACTGTCGGGCAAGACGTCGCCGAGAGCAAGGGCGCGGCGCGCCGTTGCGTGACTTGACAACCCAGGGTCGCGCCTAGCGAAAGTAAGCCGATCCGGGGGCAATATGACGTCGACGCGCCGAGACCATCTTCGAGGAGCTCTGGCGCTGACCGCCGCTATGGCCGGTCCCGCCTTGGCGCTCGCCGCCGACGCTCCGCCGGTCGGCGTCTGGTCCGGCACCCTGAACGCCGAAGGCCGGGCCTATCGCGCGAAGATCTTCGTGGCCGACGGGCGGGCCAGCCTGACCATCGTCGACATGGGCGAGCTGACGATCGAGGCCAGCCGGTTCGAATGGGCCCCTCCGACCCTGACCCTCGAATGGAAGACGAACGACATCGCGTTCAAGGGCCGTCTCGCTGGGCCGGACATGCTGGACGGCGTCGTGACCCAGGACGGGCAGGCCTATCCGGCCGCTTTCCGGCGTGGCGACCTGTTCAAGGTCGACCGGACGGTGCTGGCGCCGGGGCCGCTGACCGCGGCGCGGCTGACGCAGTTGCACGCGATTTCCGGCGCCCCGGCCTTCGGCGCGGGATGGGCGTTCAGGGACGGCCCCGATCACGTGCTGGTCGAGGGCCGGCGCTCGGCCGACGCCACGGCGGCCGTTACGGCCTCGGACCAGTGGCACATCGGCTCGGACACCAAGTCGATGACCGCCACCCTGGCCGCGCGGTTGGTCGAGGCCGGACACATCGACTGGACCGCCACGGTCGCCCAGGTTCTGGACCCGCGCCTCGATTTCGACCCGGCCTACGGCGAGGCAAACCTGCTGCACCTGCTGTCGCACCGCGCCGGCCTGCCGCACGATGCGCCCGATCCAGGCTCGACGTTCAGCCGATTGCCGCTCGGCGATCCGCGTCCGGAGCGGCTGGCCTATGCGCGTGCGGCCCTGAACCAGCCGCCTCTGGCGAAGGTCGGCGAGGTCGAAAGCTACAGCAATGCCGGGTTCGTCGTGGCGGCGACCATGCTCGAAGTAGTGACGGGCCGGTCCTGGGAGCGGCTGATGCGCGAGCAGGTCTTCGCGCCCCTGGGCCTGGGGAGCGCGGGCTTCGGCCCTCCTCGGACCAGCCGGCCGCCTTCGCAGCCGTTGGGACATGCCCGGGGCCCGGACGGTTTCCTGCATCCCGAGACCCGGCGGGACAAGGCCGACCTGCCCGTCGTCCTGGGCCCGGCGGGACTGGCGCACATCAACCTCGGCGATCTGCTGACCTATCTGAAGGCCCACCGGGACCGGCCGGCGACCTTCCTGAGCCAGGCTTCATGGGAACGCCTGCAGACAGCGCCGTTCGGCGGCTATTCAGCTCTGGGCTGGGGCGTCGACGCCCAAGGCAGCCTGGGTCACACGGGTTCGAACGGGCTGTGGTGGGCGCAGGTCTTCATCGACCGGCCGGCGAGCCTAGTGTTCGCGGGCGTCCAGAATGCGGTGACGCCCGAGGCGCAATCGGTGATGCGGCAGGCGTTGGATGCGGCCCGGCTGAGTCGGACCTCGGCGTCCTAGCGCCGCTCGTTCCAGCCGTAGGCGACCCACGAGTGGCCGCCCATGTGGCGGGCCTCGATCAGGGCCGGATCGACCGGGGCTGTAGCAGGGTTGCGACGAGCGCGGAACGCGAAGGCGGCCAGGCCCAGCAGCGCCGTGGCCATGAAGCCGATGACCACCAGGGTCGCGGCGAACACCACCGCCAGCACCGCCGCGACGGCCACGGCGATCGACGTCGCCACGCCACCCGCCACGGCCGCCAGACTCCGCCAGGCGAAACCGGCTGCCTTGGGTGTCCCGAGCGTCTCCATCATCGTCCTCGCAGGCGTGCCCCGCCCTCCAAGCTAAGGTGGGGCGCCAATCTTAAACGTCAACTGAACACCCCACGGATGGTTCCGTAAAATGAAATCGACGTCAAAAGGCGCTTTGCCCCAGGGCGGTTCGGGAATTCACCGGGTCTAGCCGGCGGCCAGACCCGCCAGTTCGCGACGCTCGCGCATCACCGTCGCGAAAGCGGCGTTGATCGCGGCCGACTTGGCCTCCGCCACCTCGATGAACTCCAGCGGCAGGCCCCGGGCCCGAGCCCGATCGGGGTGGGCCTCCGAAAGCGCCGCGCGCCAGGCCGAGTGCACCACCGCGTCCTCGGCGTCGGCCGGCACGTCCAGGATGCGGTACGGATCGTCCGGGTCGCTGCCCACATGGGTGGCGGTCATCCGGCGGAACGAGAGCGGCGACATGCCGAACAGGTCGGCGACCCGCTCCAGATAGGCCAGTTCGTCCTGCGTCACGGCCCCGTCGGCCTTGGCGATGTGGAACAGCCCGTCCAGCACGTCCTCGAGGATCTGCGGGCAGGTGCGATAGCGCTTAGCCAAACGCTTTGCGTAGCTTTCGAAGCCGTGAGTCGTCTGTCGCGCCAAGTCGTACAGGCGGTGAATGTTGTTCTCCGACTCGGGGTCGGGGTGGAACACCTCGGCGAAGGCGGCGTATTCGTCGCCGTCGGCCGAGCCGTCGGCCTTGGCCAGCTTGGCGCCCAGGGCCGTGACCGCCGTCGAAAAGGCGGGATCCTGCCCTGGCAGGCCCGGCGGGCATTCCTGGCATTCCGCCAGGTCCAGCCGACGGGCGGCGAGGCTTGCGATGTTGCGCCAGAAGGTCATGAAGACGACGACAGTCCAGTAGCGTGGCTGAGTTATGGCGATCAGGTTGCGGGCAGGCCCGACCGGGGATCGCCCCCAGGGAACGTGACCTAAGGACCACGCTCCGGGCGCGGCTTCTAGCACAAAAACGCTGCCGCCCCACCCGGCGCTTGCTGCGGCGCACATTGAATATTTGTAACGGTCGATTTCGTCACAGCGCGGGAATCTTTGTATCGATCGGGAGCCGTTCGGCCCCTTGGCTCGTTATGGTGGCGCTTGACCGTCTGGCGCCGATTGCGACGCCGGCGCCATGCTCCGGTCCCATTGCGGCCGGAAACGTTCTAATCGACGCGTACGACGCCTTATCAAGAGGATCTCCGCCCGCATGGCGACTGCTTTCCTTCTCGCCCTGGCCATGCTGGCCCAGGACGCCCCGGTTTCCACCGCGCCGAAGGCTTCCGCTCCCCCGCCCCGCACCACGCCCGCCGCCACGCCGCCCAACGACGACTACGGCTATGTCTCGTGGTGCTATGGCGCGCTGGGCGGCTATGTCGACCTGTACGACAAGGTGATGCCCGAGGTGACGCGCATCGAGAAGACCTTCCCTGGTCCGGACGGTTTCGCCGCGGCGATGAAGGAATATCCGGTCATGCGCAACCAGGCGCGAACCGATCTGAAGACCTACCGTTCGGCCATCATCGCCGCCGAAAAGGCCAGCCCCCGTCCGATCTCGGAGTACGGCGCGGCCGCCATCAAGAAGGGCCATTCCGTCTGGGGGGGCTCCGACCAGGTCGACAAGGCGCGTCTGGCCCAGGTGTGGATGAGCTGGAGCCCGCCCGGCGACTGCGAGACGCGCGCCAAGGCCCTTGAGACCAAGTCCAACCTGTTCGGCCAGGCCCTGAACTACAACGTCAAGAGCGCCATCCCGCCCGAGCCGGAAACCGCGCCGAACCAACCGCCCGCCGAGGCCGCGCCCTCGGCGACCGAGACACCGGTCGCCGAGACTCCCGCGCCCAAGCCGATCAAGGCTTCGGTCACCAAGCCCGCAACCAAGCCGGCGGCCAAACCGGCAGGGACCACCGTGCAAGCGACGGCCGAGACCGCTCCAGCCGCCCCGCGGCCCAAGGCCCAGATCGTCAAGTCGGCCCCGACCGAAACGATCATCGATCCGGCCAACCCCAAGCCCTGCGCCGGCAGCCTCGTGCCCGCCAAGCGCGGCGGCAAGGACGTGCTGGTCTGCAAGCCGGATTGATCGGGCCAACCGGGATCAAGGCGTGGTCGGCAGGGTTCCGCTCTCGGCCACGCCCTTGAACCAGCCATAGGAAGCCTTGGGCGTGCGCACGCCGGTCGCGCGGTCCATGGCCACCAGGCCGAACTTCGACGTGTAGCCCAGGTCCCACTCCCAGTTGTCGACCAGCGTCCAGGTGAAATAGCCGCCGATCCTGGAGCCGGCCTCCATCGCCCCCTTCACCGCCTCCAGGTGACGTCGCAGGTACTGGCTGCGGAAGGTGTCCTGGATAACGCCCGGACCATTTCCGAACGGGTCGGAACAGCCGTTCTCGGTGATCAGGACCGGCGGATTGCCGTATTCGCGACGCACCGTCTCCAGCACCTCGGCCAGTCCCGATGGATCGATGTGGCGCCCGAACGCGTCCAGTTCGCTGCCCTTGGGCGGCGAGGCGGGGGCGATGTGGCTGGGCGAGTTCAGGTCCAGCCGCACATAGGCCGGCGCGTAATAGTTCACGCCCAGGAAGTCGATCGGCTGGCGGATCGTCGCCAGGTCTCCGTCACGAACGTGCCCGTTCAGGAAATCGTCCATCAGGCGCGGATACGACCCCTTCAGGAGAGGATCCAGCCAGGCCCGGTTCCACAGCGCGTCCAGTCCCGTGGCCGCCGGACGGTTCCAGAAAGCCAGCGGCGCATCAGCCGGGCGGCAGGGCTGCAGGGCCTGGGTCGTACCGATCGTCAGGCCGTCTTTCGCCGCGCGCAGGGCCTTGATCGCCAACCCCTGCCCCAGGTTCATGTGGTGCACCGTCGGGCCCAGCAGGGCGATGTCCTTCAGGCCGGGGGCATGCTCGCCCAGCACGTGGCCGAACACGGCGTGCACGGCCGGCTCGTTCAGGGTGATGTAGTGCTTGAGCCGGTCGCCCAGGCGCGAGGCCACTGCGGCGGCGTAGTCGGCGAAGCTCTGGGCGGTGTCGCGCGCGCTCCAGCCGCCCTTGTCCTGCAGGGCCTGGGGCAGGTCCCAGTGGAACAGCGTCGCATAGGGCGTCACGCCCTTGGCAAGGCAGGCGTCCACCAGCCGCTCATAATGATCCAGCCCCGCGGTGTTGACCGAGCCCGCCCCTGTCGGCAGCACCCGCGACCAGGCGATCGAGAAGCGGAAGGCCTTCAGCCCCGCTCCCGCGATCAGATCCACGTCCTCGGCGTAGCGGTTATAGCTGTCGGTGGCGACGTCGGCGGTCGAACCGTCCTTGATCCGGCCCGGCAGCCTCTCGAACGTGTCCCATATGGTGGGACCCCGCCCGTCGGCCGTAGGAGCCCCTTCGGTCTGGAAGGCTGCCGTGGCCACGCCCCAGACGAAGTCCTTCGGGAACTGGCGCGACTTGATCGCCACCGCCGTCTCGCCCGGGCCGGCGCATCCGCCCAAGCCCAGGCCCGCCGCGCCGATCGCTCCGCCGGCCGCCAACACGCCCAACGCCCTGCGGCTGACGCCGCCCTGGCCAACGCCCTTGTCGCCCATCGCTCCCCCCGTCGAAGATCGTCCGCCTTCGCAGGATTGAGAGGATGATCCGAAAACGGCCCGGTTGACCAGTCGCCACGGACGCGCCTCGCCGCTCCACCGGGGAGCGGCGGGCAAGGTCAGCTCACCAGCCGGCCCAGGTCACGATGGGGTGGCCGTTGTCCAGACGGATCATGAGGGCGCAGTCGGTCACGTCCCTGGACGCGGGGATCGAGTTCTGGGTCGAGAAGCCATCGAAGTTCGACCAGTAGAGCATCCGCCCTTCGTCGTCGTTCACCCAGAACGACACCTGCCAGCTGCCATCGACGGCCACCACGCTGATGTGGTGATCGGGCCAATAGTCGGAACTGGAACAGTCGGGCAGGAAGATCCAGTTGTTGTCCGTCCCTCCCGTGTGCGTGACCGTCCACGCCGGAAGCGTGCAATTGTCTTCGGAATGCTCAACGCTGGTCAGCTTGGCCGCCACGCCGGTGGCGTTGCCGACGGCGTAAAGTATGTGGGCCATGAGATTTCCCCGTGATTGCAGCGATGGATAAGTCCACCGAAGACAATCATGGAGCTCTCCAACGCGCGAACCAAGCATTTCCCGCATGAGTCACTATTTATGATTACATCATCCTATGCGCGTATTTACATAACGATCGATCACGCCCTCCAGCTGGGTCAAGGGCACATTGCCGCCCATCACCACGGCGTCGTCGAACGTGCGCAGGTCGAAGCGCGAACCTAGCGCCGCCTGGGCCTTGCCGCGCAGGCGCACGATCTCGCTGTGGCCCACCTTGTAGCCGCAGGCCTGGCCCGGCCAGGCGCAGTAGCGGTCGACCTCGCCCTGCACCTCCTGGCGGGTCGAGCCGTTGGTGGTCACGAACCATTCGATCGCCTGCTCGCGCGTCCAGCGCTTGGCGTGGATGCCGGTGTCCACCACCAGGCGGCAGGCTCGGAAGGCGATGGATTGCAGGTAGCCCAGCTTGCCCAACGTATCGCCGTCGTAGACGCCCAGTTCGTCGGCCAGTTGCTCGGCGTAGAGCGCCCAGCCTTCCGAATAGGCGTTGAACGCCAGCAGCGATCGCACCAGCGGCAGCTTGTAGGTGTACTCGCCCTGCCAGATGTGGCCCGGGATCCCCTCGTGATAGGTCAGGGTCGGCAGGCCGTAGCGCGGCCACATGCTCGTGTCGCGCAGGTTGATGTAATAGTTGCCCGGAACCGTGCCGTCGATCGAGCCGGCCCCGGCATAGCCGCCCGGCGCCCCGTCCTGGATCTCGACCGGCACGCGCTTGATCAGCAGGTTGCCCTTCACCAGGGTGGCGAAGGCGCGCGGCAGGCGCGTGCGGATGTCCGCCACGCGACCGTTCAGATAGGCCAGGATCTGGGCCCGCCCCTCGTCGGTGTTCGGAAACAGGTTCCTGGGATCCTCGCCCAGCGCTTTCATCCGCGCCCCGACGCTGCCCTGGGTCAGGCCCAGGCCCTTCAGCAGGCCGTCCATTTGGGCGAACAGCGCCTTCAGCTGCTCCTGTCCCATGGCGTGCACCTCGTCGGGCGTCAGACGGCTGGTCGTCCCCGCCCGCAGCGCCCAGGCGTAGTAGGCTTCGCCATCAGGCAGCTTCCAGGCCCCGGCGTCGCTCTTGGCCTTGGCCCGATGGGCCTGCAGCTCGGCGATCTGGCGGTCCATGGCTGGAGCGATCTTGTCGGCCGCGATGGCCGTCGCCCGGCGCACGTGGTCGCCGGGAATGTCCTTGGTCTTCTTGGCCAGCGAGGCGACCAGCCCCCACTCGGCGATGGGCTGGGCCCGCGCCCCCGTCTGCTGCTTCAGGGTCTTGTCCAGCAGGAAGTCGGGCGCGATCACCCCCAGCGCCCCGTCGTGCCTTAGCCGTGCGGTCTCGCCGTCCAGTTGCGCGGCGTACAGCTCCAGTCGCGCCAGATAGGCGTCCGCGTCGGCGGCGTTGGCGATGCCGTGCTGGCTGTCGAGGAAGTCGGGCGTTTCGACGAAAGCCCCGGTGTTCTGCGCCACCACGTAGGGCGCGTTGCGGTAAGACCATTGCGACGACAGGCCGATGGGATCGCCATAAGCGAAATCGAAGCCCTCGACGGCCAGTTCGTGCGCGGTCTGGGTCACCCCCAGGTCGAGGGCGGCGGCCGGCCCCAGCGCCTTGCGATCGACCGCTTTCATTTTCGCCAAGCGGGTGCGGGCGGCGGCGCCCAGGCGAGCCCGACCTTCCAAGGAGCGGTCGGTCAGGCTGGCCTTCAGGCCTGCGCGGGCGCCTTTGTCCAATCCCAGCGCGGATGCATTCTCGGGATACTCCCGCATCAGGTCCTCGGCCGCCTGGGCCAGGAGAGCCTCGGCGGCGGCGTCGGCGGAAGGGGCGGCGGCCAGGGTCGAACCGCCGCCAAGGGTCGCGGCGGCCGCGCCCAGGACCAGAACCTCACGTCGATTGATCGCGCTCACCGGCGTCCCTCCAAAAGTCAGGAGCGACTCCTAGCGCAGTTCGGCGCCGGGGCGCAGCCGCCGCGCGCCGTCAGGCGTTGGCCCCGCCGTCGATCGCCAGGCCCGCGCCGTTGATGAAGCGGCCTTGTGGGCCGGCCACGAAGGCCACCAGGGCGGCGATGTCCTCGGGCGCGCCGTATTCGGGAATGGCCATCCGCGCCCGCTGCTCGTCGGCCATCGGCCCGGCGGCCGGGTTCATGTCGGTGTCGGTCGAGCCGGGATGGACGACATTGACCGTGATCCCACGTGGTCCCAGGTCGCGCGCCAGGCCCTTGGTCCAACCGATCAGCGCCGCCTTGCTCATGGCGTATAGCGACGCGCCCGGCTGGGCGACCCGTTCGGCCAGGCAGCTGCCGATCGAGATGATCCGGCCGCCGCGCGGCAGATGGCGCACGGCCGCCTGCGAGGCCAGCAACACGGCGCGGACATTGACCGCCAGGGTCGTGTCGACGTCGGCCAGGGTCATGTCCTCGATCGCGCCGCCCCGGTAGAGGCCGGCGTTGTTGACCAGGATATCCAGTCCGCCCAGCGCCCGCGCGGCCTCGTCCACGGCCGAGCCCGCGGCGGCCGGGTCGGCGGCGTCGGCCTGGATCGCCACGGCCTTGCGGCCCAGCGCCTGGATGCCGGCCACCACCTGGGCGGCCTTGTCGGCCGATCGCTCGTAGGTGATCGCCACATCGGCCCCGTCCTGCGCCAGGCGCAGGGCGATCGCCGCGCCGATGCCCCGGCTGGCGCCGGTGACCAGGGCGCGCTTTCCGGTGAGGTCGCTCATTTCGATTCCTTTCTGTATCGATCGATACGGAAATGGAGGCGGGTTGCCCGACCCCGTCAACCGCTTTATGTGTCGGTCGGTACAGAATTCTTGAAAGTTGCGATTTCCGGCATGGCGGAGCGTGGACGGCCCCGCGGTTTCGACCGCAACGCGGCCTTGCAGAAGGCGATGGAGGTGTTCTGGGCGCGCGGCTATGACGGCGCCTCGATGAGCGACCTGACGGCCGCCATGGGGATCGCCTCGCCCAGTCTCTACGCCGCATTCGGATGCAAGGAGGCGCTGTTTCGCGAGGCGCTGGCGCTCTATGCGGCCACCGAGAGCGACGGCGTCTGGGGCGGGATCGAGGCCGCCTCCACGGCGCGGGAGGGCTGCGTAGGCATGCTGGAGGCCACGGCGCGGGTCTTCACCCGACCCGACAAGCCCAGCGGCTGTCTGGTGGTGCTGTCGGCCCTGCATGCGGGCGACCTCAGCGATACGGCGCGGAAAGAGCTGGTGCGCGCCCGGGCCGGAACGATCGCGACGCTGGAAGCGCGGCTGCGCAGGGGCCAGCTCGAGGGCGACGTGCCCACCGGAGCCGACGTCCGCGCCGTGGCCACCTATCTGGCCACCGTCCAGCAGGGCATGTCGATCCAGGCTCGAGACGGAGCCGACCGGGCGACGCTCGAAGCGGTCGCCCGGTCGGTCATGGCCGGCTGGGACGGACTGGTGGCCGGCCCGGCCCGAGCCCTGGGGCCCGGACCCGACCAGGCTAAGGTGTGATCAGCATCCCAATTCATCGTCATCCCTGACGCCAGGCGGTCCGCTACGCGGTCCTCCGGCCGGGATGACGGCTGAAGATCGAGCGCGGCGCCTAGGCGGCCAGTTTCAGGATCTCGCCCTGGGCGGTCTCGATCGACTTGCCGCGCGCTTCCGGACCCAGGGCCACGCCCTCGGCGCGGATGAAGCGCAGGTCGGTCACGCCCATGAACCCGAACACCGCCTGCAGGTAGGGCTCCTGGTGGTCCAAAGAGGCCGCCGGGGTGTCGGCGCCGTAGTAGCCGCCGCGCGAGGAGGCGATGATCACCGTCTTGCCGCCGGCCAGGCCTTCGGGGCCCTTCTCGGTGTAGCGGAAGGTGCGGCCGGCCACGGCCACGCGGTCGATCCAGGCCTTCAAGTGGCTGGAGACCGAGAAATTGTACATCGGCGCGCCGATCACCACGATGTCGGCGGCCAGGAACTCGTCCAGTGCCGCCTGGCCCGAGGCGATGTCGGCCGCCAGGGCCGCGCTTTCCGGCGTCGCGCCCTGGCCGGCGGCCAGATGGGCGCCCGTCAGGTGGTCCAGGGGCTGGGCGGCCAGGTCGCGGCGGACGATCTCCAGGCCGGGATGCTGGGCGGCCTGCGCGGCGACGATCGCGGCCGACAGCGTGCGGCTCACCGAGCCTTCGCCCAGGATGCTGGAATCGATGTGAAGAAGTTTCATGACCTTGCGAACTCCGAAGCGCCATCTGGGCGCGACGGGGGATTTAGGCCTTCTCCATCCAGCGCAGCAGCCTATATGATTAGATACGATCCATCGTCAGGAGCGATAGATGCTGGACGGCGTCACCCTCGACCAGATGCGCACCTTCCTGGCCGCCGCCGACGAAGGCAGCTTCTCGGCCGCCGGCCGAAAACTGGGTCGCGCCCAGTCCGTGGTCAGCCAGACCCTGGCCAATCTTGAGGGTCAGATCGGCGTTCGCCTGTTCGACCGCACGGCCCGCATGCCAGTGCTGACCGAGGCCGGCCGCGCCCTGGTTATCCAGGCCCGCGAGGTCGCCGCCCGCATGGACGCCTTCAAGGCCCAGGCCGCCAGCCTGGCCGGCGGACTCGAGGCAGAGGTCTCGGTGGTGATCGACGTGCTGTTTCCCATGCATGTGCTGGCTCATGCCATCAGCGACTTCCAGAAGCACTTCCCCGATACCGCCCTGCGCGTCCATGTCGAGGCCCTGGGCGCAGTGCTGCAGCCCGTGCTGGACGGCCGCTGCGCTTTCGCCGTCATGGGATCCCTGCCGGACGCCCCGCCCGAGCTGGTGCGCGAGCGCCTGCTGTCGCTGCGCATGCTGATGGTGGCTTCGGCCGGCCATCCCCTGGCCGCCATCGACGGCCCGATCCCGCCCGAGGAACTGTCGCGCCACGTCCAGCTGGTGCTGACCGACCGCTCCACTCTCACTCAGGGACGCGAGTTCGGCGTCCTGTCGCCCAAGACCTGGCGGCTGGCCGACCTGGGCGCCAAGCTCTCGTTCCTGCGCGCGGGCCTGGGCTGGGGCGGCATGCCCTGGAACCTGGTCCAGGCCGATCTGGATTCCGGCGCGCTCAAGGCCCTGGAAGTCCGCGACTTTCCCGCAGGCGGCCTGCTGATGCCGATGTACGCCGCCCACCGCGCCGACACCCCGCCCGGGCCCGCCGGCCGCTGGATGATCGAGCGCCTGAAGGACACCGCCGACCGCTGCCCCAAGCCGGAGGGCGACACGCCGCCCGCGGTCGCGCTGAAGGCGGTGAACTGCTGAACCCCATCCAGCCTTCCGGCCGCTCCTCCAAAGGGAGGATTTGAGCCGAACGATGCTCCCCCTCAGGGGAGCCGCCGCGTAGCGACCGAGGGGGATGACCCCGCCTAAGCCGCCTCGCCGCGCGCCCGGGCCAGCGGATCGTAGTTGAGGATCGGCGACAGCCACTTCTCGGCCAGGGCCAGGTCCCAGCCCTTGCGGCGGGCGTAGTCCTCGACCTGGTCCAGGTCCACCTTGCCCACGCCGAAGTAATGGCTCTGCGGGTGGCTGAAATACAGGCCCGACACGGCCGCGCCGGGGCTCATGGCGTAGCTCTCGGTCAGGATCATGCCGGTGGCCGCCTCGGCGTCCAGCAGCTTGAACAGCGTGCCTTTCTCGGTGTGGTCGGGCTGGGCCGGATAGCCGGGCGCCGGGCGGATGCCCTGATACTTCTCGGCGATCATCAGGTCGGCGTCTTCCAGCTCGTCGGGCGCATAGCCCCAAAGCTCGACCCGGGCCTTGTAGTGCAGCCACTCGGCGAAGGCCTCGGCCAGGCGGTCGGCCAGGGCGCTGGCCATGATGGCCGAATAGTCGTCGCCGGCCGCCTTGAAGCGCGCCACGATCTCGTCCTCGCCATGGCCGGCCGTGACGGCGAAGCCGCCCACATAGTCGGTGCCTTGCCCCACAGGCGCGACGAAATCCGACAGGGCCAGGTTGGCCTTGCCTTCCGACTTGTCCATCTGCTGGCGCAGGGTGTGCAGGCGCGACAGCTCGGCCGTGCGGGTTTCGTCCGTGTAGAGAACGATATCGTCGCCATCGGCCTGGGCCGGCCAGAAGCCGATCACGCCCCTGGCCCCGAACCACTTCTCGGCCACGACCTTGTCCAGCATGGCCCGGGCGTCGCGATAGAGGTCGGTGGCGGCCTGGCCCACCACGTCGTCCTCCAGGATCTGCGGGAAACGCCCGATCAGCTCCCAACTGGCGAAGAACGGCGACCAGTCGATGAACGGGACCAGCTCGGCCAGCGACGGCTCGAACGTCCGCGCACCGATGAATTGCGGCTTCGGCGGCGTGTAGCTCGCCCAGTCGATGGCGTACCTGCGCTTGCGCGCTTCACCGATCGCCGTGCGGGCCTTCACCGTCTGGCCGCGCGCGTACTGCTCGCGCACCTTCACGTACTCGGCCCGCGTCTCGGCGATCACCCGCTCGCGCTCGGTCGGCGACAGCAGCGACGAGACCACGCCCACCGCCCGACTGGCGTCCAGCACATAGGTGGTGGGACCCGCGCGATACGCCGGTTCGATCTTCACGGCCGTATGGGTGCGGCTGGTGGTGGCGCCGCCGATCAGCAGCGGGATGTTGAAGCCCTGGCGCTCCATCTCGGCCGCCACGAACACCATTTCGTCCAGCGACGGCGTGATCAGGCCCGACAGGCCTATCATGTCGACCTTGTGCTTCCTGGCCTCGTCCAGGATGCGGTCGGCCGGGACCATCACGCCCAGGTCGACCACCTCGTAGTTGTTGCACTGCAGGACCACGCCGACGATGTTCTTGCCGATGTCGTGGACGTCGCCCTTGACGGTGGCCATCAGGATCTTGCCCGCCGCCTCGCGCGGCTTGCCCACCTTCTCGGCCTCCATGAAGGGTTCCAGCCAGGCCACGGCCTGCTTCATCACCCGCGCCGATTTCACCACCTGGGGCAGGAACATCTTGCCCGAGCCGAAGAGGTCGCCGACCACGTTCATGCCGTCCATCAGATGGCCTTCGATCACGTGCAGCGGACGCTCGACCGACAGTCGCGCCTCCTCGGTGTCGGCCTCGATGAACTCGGTGATGCCATGGACCAGGGCGTGGGTGATGCGCTCGTTCACCGTGCCCTTGCGCCATTCCAGGTTGGCCGCCTGCTGCTGGCCCTTCTCGCCCTTGTAGCGCGGCGCCATGTCGACCAGGCGCTCGGTGTTGGACACGTTGGTCCGCTGGGGCCGGTTGAGGATCACGTCCTCGACCGCCTCGCGCAGCTCCGGGTCGATGTCGTCGTACACCGGCAGGTCGCCCGCGTTGACGATGCCCATGTCCATGCCCGCATTGATGGCGTGGTACAGGAACACCGAGTGGATCGCCCGGCGCACCGGCTCGTTGCCGCGGAAGCTGAACGACACGTTCGACACCCCGCCCGACACGCGGGCGTAGGGGCAGCGGCGCTTGATCTCGCGCGTGCCCTCGATGAAATCGACGGCGTAGTTGTCGTGCTCCTCGATCCCCGTCGCCACGGCGAAGATGTTGGGGTCGAAGATGATGTCTTCCGGCGGGAAGCCCACCTGGTCGACCAGCACGCGATAGGCGCGCTCGCAGATCTCGATCTTGCGGGCCGCGGTGTCGGCCTGGCCCACCTCGTCGAAGGCCATCACCACCACGGCCGCGCCGTAGCGCAGGCATAGCTTCGCCTGCTCGATGAACTTGTCCTCGCCCTCCTTCATGGAGATCGAGTTCACGATCGCCTTGCCCTGCACGCACTTCAGGCCGGCCTCGATCACCTCCCACTTGGAGCTGTCGATCATCACCGGCACCCGCGCGATGTCGGGTTCGGCCGCCATCAGGTTCAGGAACGTGATCATGGCCTGCTTGGAATCGAGCAGGCCCTCGTCCATGTTCACGTCGATGACCTGGGCGCCGGCCTCGACCTGCTGGCGCGCCACCGACAGCGCCTCGGGGAAGTTCCCCTCGACGATCAGCTTCTTGAACTTGGCGGAACCGGTGACGTTGGTGCGCTCACCGATGTTGACGAAGACGGGGCGCATTACACCAACTCGAAGGGTTCGAGGCCGGCCAGGCGCATGGCCTTGGGACGCTCGGGAATCTGACGCGGCGCCACGCCGGCGACTTCGTCGGCCACGTGGCGGATGTGATCGGGCGTCGTGCCGCAGCAGCCGCCCAGGATGTTGACCAGGCCGTCCTTGGCCCACTCGTGCAACTGGTGGCCCGTCTGGTGCGGCTCCTCGTCGTACTCGCCCATGGCGTTGGGCAGGCCGGCGTTGGGATAGGCCGCCACCAGGGTGTCGGCGATGCGGGCCATCTCGGCGATGTGCGGGCGCATCAGGTCCGCGCCCAGGGCGCAGTTGAAGCCCACCGCGAACGGCTTGGCGTGCTTGATCGAGTTCCAGAACGCCTCGGCCGTCTGGCCCGACAGGGTGCGGCCCGAGCGGTCGGTGATGGTGCCGCTGATCCAGATCGGCAGCTCTTCGTGCCCCTCGTCGCGCAGGTCCAGGATCGCCTTGATCGCGGCCTTGCAGTTGAGGGTGTCGGTGATGGTCTCGATCAGGAACAGGTCGACCCCGCCCTGATAGAGGGCGTCCACCTGCTCGCGATAGGCCTGGTAGACCTGGTCGAAGGTCACCTTGCGCGCGCCGGGATCGTTCACGTCCGACGACATCGACAGCATCACGTTCAGCGGGCCGATCGAGCCGGCGATGAAGCGGGGCTTGTCCGGGTGCTCGGCCAGCCAGCGGTCGGCCACCTGGCGGCCGATGCGCGCGCCCTCGTAGTTGATGTCGCGCACGGTGGCGGCGTCCAGGCCGTAGTCGGCCTGGGCGATGGTGGTGCCCGAGAAGGTGTTGGTCTCGGAGATGTCGGCGCCGGCGGCGAAATAGGCGTCATGAAGCTCGGCCACGAGATCCGGCCGCGTCAGGCACAGGATGTCGTTGTTGCCCTTCATCTGGCCGTCGTAGTCGGCGAAGCGCTCGGCGCGGTAGTCGGCCTCGGTCAGCTTCTTCTTCTGGAACATCACGCCCCAGGAGCCGTCCAGGATCAGGATGCGCTCCCTGGCGGCGGCCTTCAGGGCGGCGATGCGGCCGGCACGGGTGGAAAGATCGGTCATGCGGCGGCCTCCGACGGCGCCGGCGCGGCCTCGCGAACGCCCAGCACGCGGCAGATGGCGTAGACGAGGTCGGCCCGGTTCAGGGTGTAGAAATGGAAGTCCGAGAAGCCCTGCTCCTGCAGCTTGGCGCACATCTCGGCGGCCACGGAGCAGGCGATCAGGCGACGGGTCTCATTGTCCTCGTCCAGGCCGTCGAACAGATTGGCCAGCCAGCCGGGCACGGTGGTCTGGCAGGCCGCCGACATCTTCACCAGGCCCTTGAAGTTGGTCACCGGCATGACGCCCGGCACGATCGGGATCGTGATCCCGGCCGCCCGCACCTTGTCGACGTAGCGCAGGAAGGCGTCGATATCGAAGAAGAACTGGCTGATGCCCAGGGTGGCGCCGGCGTCGACCTTGGCCTTCAGCACGTCGATGTCGTGATCCAGCGACGGGCTCTCGGGATGCTTCTCGGGATAGACCCCGACCAGCACCTCGAACGGCGCGACGCCCTTGATCGCGCTCGTCAGTTCCGTGGCGTTGGCGTAGCCGTCGGCCCGCGGCACGTAGACGCCGCCGATGCCGCCCTCGCCCGGAGGCGGGTCGCCGCGCAGCGAGACGATGTGACGAACACCGGTGTCCCAGTATTCGCGGATCACCTCGTCCACCTCCTCGCGGCTGGCGCCCACGCAGGTCAGGTGGGCGGCTGGCTTGAGGCTGGTCTCCTCGAGGATGCGCTTGACCGTGCGGTGCGTGCGCTCGCGCGTCGAGCCGCCGGCGCCGTAGGTCACCGAGACGAACGCCGGATCCAGCGGGGCCAGGCGCTTGATCGCCGCCCACAGGTTCTCTTCCATCTGCTCGGTCTTCGGCGGAAAGAACTCGAACGACACGCGCGGGCGGTCGGTGCGCTCACCGGCGCGGGCCACCGGACCGATGACGCGGCGGCCGAGGGGGCTGACGGGCGGAAGGGTCATGCGGCGTTTCTTTCGGCGGCGTTCTTGGAAGGACGGCGGGCCGTCCAGATCTTCACGGTCAGGCCGTCCGGCTTGGCCGGCGGCAGGGCGATATTGCGGTCCATGACCAGCCCGCCCGCCTCGACCCAGCCCACGATCTCGTGGTCGGCGAAGCCCAGGCGGCGGTGCTGATGCCCCTCGCGCAGGAACTCGTGGTCGTGCGGGGCGAAGTCGGCGATCAGCAGCAGGCCGCCCGGCGTGACCAGGCGCGCGGCCTCCTCCACGGCGGCGGCGGGATCACCCAGATAATGCAGCACCTGGTGCACGGTCACCAGGTCGGCGCAGCCGCCCGGCAGGCCCGTGGCGAAGATGTCGCCGTGGCGCAGTTCGCATTGCGCCAGGCCGGCCTTGGCCACCTCGTCGCGGGCGATGTTCAGCATCTGCTGCGACAGGTCCAGGCCCAGGGCGTTGCTGGCGCGCTTGCCCAGCAGGGTCAGCATGCGGCCCGCGCCCACGCCCAGGTCGACCATCTCCTCGAACGGACCTTCGCCGGCCGCCGCCAGAATCGCGGCCTCGACCTCGGCCTCGTCGTAAAGGGCGCTGATCTGGTTCCAGCGCGCGGCGTTGCGGGCGAAATAGGCTTGAGCCCCGGCCGTGCGCTCGGCCCGGACCAGGGCCAGCTTGTCGGCGTCGGCGCGGATCACCGCGTCCTGCTGGTCGATCAGGTCCAGGACGCGCAGCACCAGGTCTCGGCCCGGCGACTTCACCGCCAGGCGGTAGAACACCCAGGCGCCGTCCGGGAACCGTTCGACCAGTCCCGCCTCGGCCAGCAGCTTGAGGTGACGCGACACGCGCGGCTGGCTCTGGTCCAGCACGCGGCACAGTTCCAGCACGGACAGCTCCTCGGCCGCCAGCAGGGCCAGCACGCGCAGACGCGTCGCCTCCCCGGCCGCGCGCAGCAGGTCAACCATCTGCTCGGAAGACAACGTCATGAGGACATAAAGATATCTTTATGTCCGATTTGGCAAGGGAATTTAACGCGCCCCGGGCGATTTGACCGCCCCTGATGACGGCAAACCTTGCCTGGGGATTGGCGATAACGGGGGCCGGGGGCGCAATATCGTCCCCAAACAACGCGACCGGCCACGAAAATCGTCCACAACCGATTGTGGCGGGCGTTACTAGCCCGCCACTCCGCCCAAGTCACCTGTCACTCCGGGACTAACCTTCCACTGGCGAAGCCAGCGGCTCGCCGTGAAAGAACCGGCGGAGGTTCTCCAGGGTCAGGTTGACCATGGCCGGGATGCTGTCCAGCGTCGCGCCGGCCGTGTGGGGCGTCAGCACCGTGTGGGGCACGCCGACCCAGCGCGCGGCGGGGGTGGGCTCGTGATCGAACACATCCAGCGCCGCCATGCCCAGCCGACCATCCTTCAGCGCCGCGATCAGCGCGTCCTCGTCCACCAGCGAGCCGCGCGCCACGTTGACCAACAGCCCCTGCGGCCCCAGGGCCTCGATCACCGCCTGGCTGATCATGTGCCGGTTGGTGGCGTCGGGGCGGGCGCAGACCACCAGGATGTCGCTGTCGCGGGCCAGGTCCAGCAGGCTCTTGGCCCGAGGCCGCTCGGTCTCCTTGGGTCGCGGCGCCCACCACGAGACTTTCAGGCCGAAGGCGTCGAGCCGCTCCGCCACGGCCTCGCCGATGTGGCCAAGACCCACGATGCCCGCCTTGCGGCCGCGCAGGCCATGGCGGGGGCTCATCCGCTCCATGCTGGTCCAGTGGCCGGTGCGCAGCTTGGTGTCGCCCTCGACGATGCCGCGCCAGGCCGCCAGCGTCAGGCCCACCGCATGATCGGCCACGTCGGCGGCGTTCAGCCCCGTGGAGTGGCTGACGGAAATGCCGTGCGCCTTGCACCACGCCACGTCGATGCCGTCGTAACCCACGCTGACGCAGGCGATCAGGCCCAGGCGCGGCATCTCCGACAACAGGTCCTTGGGCAGCACCATCTCGCCGGCATGGACGATCGCCCGCACCTGTCGGCCGGGTCCGTCCAGGAAAGCCAGATGGTCCGGATAGTCCCACAGCCGGTGCACCTGATACGCGCTCTCCAGCAGCGGCTGCAGCGGCATCAGCATCTCGTGCGAGATCAGGATGTGGGGTTTGTCGGCGGGCGTTTGGGGCATTCGTTCTCTTCCCAAGTCCTCTGGCTTCGAGATGGGACGTTTCGTCCGGGGATCAAGCTACTCCAGTTGCGGCAAGGCGCTACCGTCGACAGGTTTCGCTTCGCCGAAGGACGCGCGGAAGTCGCCCCCTGGTCTAGCTGTGAACCCGCTCGCCCCAGGCGGGTTTCCTTCGGATCGACGCGCCCTCTGACGCGCCAGGATCCGGAGGACCATTCCATGATGCTCAGAACGCTCGCCGCCTGCGTCGCCCTCGCCTCGCTCGCCGCCGGCGCCGCCACGGCCGCGCCCCAGCCCAGGGCCAAGGCCGGGGCCGCCGTCGCCGCGCCCAAGGCGCCGATTCCCTACGGCCAGTTGGACGCCTACCTGAAGGCCTCGCCCAAGCAGCGGGCCAGCAAGGACTGGTGGAACGGTTCGGCCGCCACCGGGGCCGCGACCGACACCTCGGCCACGGTTCCGGGGAGCCCGGCGCCGGCCACCGCGCCCAAGCCCATGCCCGACGGCTCGGTGAATCCGCCGCCCGCCACCATGCCGGACGGCTCGGCCAGCATGCCCTCCACGCCCCCGACCCTGCCGGAAGCCTCCACGCCCTCCCCGGGCTCGAACCTGCCCGGCTCCGCCGCCCCCGGCGAACCGGTTGAGCCCAAATAGGCGCGGAAACGAAAACGGGGCGGCCCTCTCAGGCCGCCCCGTCTCACGTTCGACGATGAAGTCGCGCCTTAGCGGGCGAACTTCTGGAACTTAATCCGCTTGGGGATCAGGCTGTCGGCGCCCAGGCGGCGCTTCTTGTCTTCCTCGTACATCTCGAAGTTGCCTTCGAACCATTCGACGTGGCTGTCGCCCTCGAAGGCCAGGATGTGGGTCGCCAGGCGGTCCAGGAACCAGCGATCGTGGCTGATGACCACGGCGCAGCCGGCGAATTCCTCCAGCGCCTCTTCCAGGGCCTGCAGGGT
>JAGHZU010000032.1 GCA_017745235.1 Caulobacter sp.
GTGTCGTCCTGGCCGTTCGGACGCACGCCGGCCTGGCCTTCATCCGCCTCAAGGACTTCGACGAGCGCAAGGCGCCCGAGCGCAAGGCCCAGGCCGTCGCCGGCCGGGCGATGGGCAAGTTCCTGCAGATCCGCGACGCCATGGTCTTCGCCATCGTGCCGCCGGCCGTGCCGGAGCTGGGCACCTCGTCGGGCTTCGACTTCCAGCTGCAGGACATCGGCGGCGTCGGCCACGAGGCCCTGGTCGCCGCGCGCAACCAGGTGCTGGGCATGGCCGCCCAGGATCCCACCCTGGTCGGCGTGCGTCCCAACGGCCAGGACGACACCCCGCAGCTGAAGATCGACATCGACCAGGCGAAAGCCGGGGCGATGGGCCTGACCACGGCCGACATCAACGCCGCGCTCAGCGCCGCGTGGGGCGGTTCGTACGTCAACGACTTCATCGACCGCGGCCGGGTCAAGAAGGTCTACGTCCAGGCCGACGCGCCCTTCCGCATGCGGCCCGAGGACCTCGACAACTGGTACGTCCGCACCAGCACCGGCACGATGGCGCCGTTCTCGTCCTTCGCCACCACGCGCTGGATCTACGGCTCGCCGCGCCTGGAGCGCTATAACGGCCTGTCGTCGCTGAACATCCAGGGCTCGCCGGCCCCGGGCAAGAGCTCGGGCCAGGCCATGGCCGCCATGGAGAAGATCGCCGCCAAGCTGCCTCCGGGCATCGGCTACGAGTGGACCGGCCTGTCGGCCCAGGAACGCGAGTCCGGCAACCAGGCCCCGGCCCTGTACGGCATCTCGATCCTGGTGGTGTTCCTGCTGCTGGCGGCCCTCTACGAGAGCTGGTCGATCCCGCTGTCGGTCATCATGGTCATCCCGCTCGGCATCGTGGGCGCCCTGGCGGCCACCAGCCTGCGCGGCCTCAGCAACGACATCTACTTCCAGGTGGGCCTGCTGACGACCATGGGCCTGGCGTCCAAGAACGCCATCCTGATCGTCGAGTTCGCCAAGGACCTGTACGAGGGCGGAATGGGCCTGGTCGAGGCGACGGTGGAGGCGGTCCGCATCCGTCTGCGGCCGATCATCATGACCTCGCTGGCCTTCGTCTTCGGCGTGCTGCCCCTGGCCATTTCCAACGGGGCTGGATCAGGGAGCCAGCACGCCATCGGCACCGGCGTGATCGGCGGCATGCTGTCGGCCACCCTCCTGGCGATCTTCTTCGTCCCGCTGTTCTTCGTGCTGGTGGAGCGGATCTTCAAGCCCAAGCCCCGCCACCATGAAGACGACACCCCCGCGACTCCGGCGGAAAGCCACTAAGATGCTGCGTACACTCACCCTGACCCTGCTGGCCGCGAGCGCGCTTTCGGCCTGCACCATGGCTCCCAAGACCGTCCGCCCGGCCCTGGCCGTGGACAACGCCTGGCCGATCGCCCAGTACAACAACACTGGCGCGAACACCGGCCAGGCGGCCACCGCCGCCGACCTGGGCTGGCGCGAGGTGTTCGAGGATCCCCGCCTCCAGGGGACCATCGACCTGGCGCTGAACAACAACCGCGACCTGCGCGTGGCGGTGCTGAACATCGAGAAGGCCCGCGCCCAGTACCGCGTCCAGCGCGCGGCCCTGCTGCCGGGCGTCGACGCCACGGCCACCGGCAGCAAGAGCAGCCAGCCGCTCAGCACCCTCGCGGGCGCCGGCGGCACGGGCACGGGCAAGGTCGAGATCGAGAACTACACCGCCGGCGTGGGCGTCACGTCGTGGGAGCTGGACCTCTTCGGACGCGTGCGCAGCCTCAAGGACGCGGCGCTGCAGAGCTACCTGGCCACCCGGGAAACCTCGCGCTCGGTCCAGATCAGCCTGATCGCCCAGACGGCCAACGCCTGGCTGACCCTGGCGGCCGACCAGGATCTGCTGGCCCTGGCCCGCGAGACGCTGGACACCCGCAACAACACCCTGGACCTGGCCGAAAAGCGCTTCGCGGCCGGGGCCATCTCGCAACTGGAGCTGCGCGAGGCCCAGACCCTGACGGAGTCGGCCCGCGCCGACGTCGCCACCTACGTGGCCCAGGTCGAGCAGGACAAGAACGCCCTGCGCCTGGTGGTGGGCGCCGACGTGCCGGCCGACCTGCTGCCGGCCGGCGGCCTGGTCACCGCCCAGATCCTGGCCGACCTGCCGGCGGGCATCCCCTCGGACGTGCTGACCCGTCGCCCCGACGTGCTGGCCGCCGAGCATGACCTGGCCGGCGCCAACGCCAATATCGGCGCGGCCCGCGCGGCGTTCTTCCCGCGCATCACCCTGACGGCCTCAGCCGGGGCGGCCAGCAACGACCTGGACAGCCTGTTCGACAGCGGCCACGGGACCTGGAGCTTCGCGCCCCGGATCAGCCTGCCGATCTTCGCGGGCGGCGCCAACGTCGCGGGTCTGGACAGCGCAAAGGCCAGCCAGAAGATCGCCGTGGCCAGCTACGAGAAGGCCGTGCAGACGGCCTTCCGCGAAGTGGCCGACGGCCTGGCCGTGCAGTCCACGATCAACGAGCGGGTGGGCTCGCAGGAGCGCCTGGTGGCCGCGGCCAACGACTCCGTGCGCCTGTCCAGGGCCCGCTACGACGCCGGCATCGACAGCTCGCTGAACCTGCTGGACGCCCAGCGGACGCTCTACACCTCGCAGAAGGGCCTGATCGGCGCGCGCCTGGTGCGGGCGACCAACCTGGCCACGCTCTACAAGGCCCTGGGCGGCGGGGCCCCGGCCGCGCCGAACGGCGGCTGATCCACGGAGATCCCCCGTCCCACGCGGGGGTTCGCCGACGGCGTCCACCCCCTGGACGCCGCCGAGCCGGAAGGGGCGCAGACTTCCCCCCCCTTGCGCCCCTTCCAACCTCGCCCGCTTCGGCGGGCCTGAACGCTCCTAGCGTTCCCGCCGCCAGACCGAGATCGGGATCGTTCCGTCCGGCGCCGGCGGCACCTGGTAGCTGAGCTCGTCGCCCTTCAGCTGGTACGACCGCCGCTGCTCGGTCCCTTCCCAGTTGGGATAGGACGCGCCCTCGATGCGGAAGACCAGCACATGGGCCGCCTCGTCGACGGCGACCGCGCCGTAGTGCGTGCTGGAACCCAGCACCGCGCCTTCGAACTCGGCCGCCGTGCCCTTGCGCTTGTCGCCCGCCGCGAACCGCGCGCGCTCGCTCTTGAAGATCTGCAGCGAATAGCGCCCCGTCGAGTCGATGATCAGCCGCCCCTTCGGCGCCTGGCCATAGCCTCGCGTGCGACTGCCGTCGGCGTGCAGGTCGTCGGCCGCCGCCAGGGTCCAGGTTCCCGCCAGCGACGTGGCCGCTCCGGCGGCCGTGGCGATCGCCCAGACCGCGCCGGCGACCGCCACCAATCCCATTCCCATCCGCCCGTTCATCTCGCGCTCCATGTTCATAACCTATCAAACAGGTTAGTTGCGCATTGGCGGGGTCACCGCCTAACCTGTCAATCCGGTTTTCTCGGAGGCGGCATGGCGACGCAGGCGGAGATCCGCGACGGTTTCAAGTTCAGGGGCGGGCATCCGGCTCTCGACCTGGCGGCGACGGTCAGCGGGCGGCTGGGGGCGACGCCGCGCGACCACCTGGCGGGGCCGGGCGACCTGGACCGCTGGCTGGTCGCGTCGGGCCTGGCCGAGACCGCACCGGGCGCGGGCGAGCTGGACCTGATCCTTGCCCGCCAGCTGCGCGAGGCGCTCTATCGCCTGGCCCTGGCCCGCGCCGAGGGGCGCGAGCTGACCGCCGACGATCGCGACCTGCTGAACCAGATCGCCTCGCGTCCCGCGGCCCCCGCCTGGCTGGGCGAGGACGGCCGCGCCCGGCTGGCGGGCGACGCGGCCGGCCTGCTGGCCCTGCTGGCGCGCGAGGGGGTGGCGCTGCTGGGCGGCGAAAGCGCCGACCGCATCCGCCAGTGCGAGGGGCCGCCCTGCGCGGTGCTGTTCGTGGACACCTCGCGCAAGGGCCAGAGGCGCTGGTGCTCGATGAGCGCCTGCGGCAACCGCGCCAAGGCGGCGGGCTTCCGGGCGCGAGAGAAGGGCTGATCCCGTGGCCCTCGGGTCCGCCGCCGCCGATATCCCAAGGCCTAGGCCGCCGCCCGGCGGGCCATCCAGCGGCGATAGCGGCGCGTGCGGGAAGCCTCGGCGATCTGCTGCAGCACCAGGGCCTTGAGGGGCGAGACGGCGGCGTTGGGCGCCTTGCCGCGGCTCAGCTTCTCCAGCTGGAACTTCACCGCCGCCATGATGGCCAGACCCGCCAGCGTCTTGTTCTTCCAGGCGATCGGCGACAGGGCCGGGGCGACGTCGCGGCCCCTGTTCCATTCGCGCGGCAGGCCGGGATCGATGGCCAGGGCCGTGGCGACGCCCACCATGTCGACGCCGCTCGCCAGCGCCGCCTCGGCGACCGGTCGGCGACGGACGCCGCCGGTGACCATGACCGGCATGCGGGCGACCTTGCGGATCTCGCTGGCGAACTCCACGAAATAGGCCTCGCGCGCAAGCGTGCGGCCGTCGCGCGCCTCGCCCTGCATGGCCGGAGCCTCGTAGCTGCCGCCCGACAGCTCCACCAGGTCGACGGCCAGGTCGTTCAGCATCACCACCACCCGCCTGGCCTCGTCGGCGCTGAAGCCGCCCCGTTGGAAGTCGGCCGAGTTCAGCTTCACCGCCACGGCGAACCCGGGCGAGACCGCCGCCCGCACCGCCCTGACGATGTCCAGCAGCAGCCGCGCGCGGTTCTCCAGCGGACCGCCCCAGGCGTCGGTGCGGCGGTTAGTCAGGGGCGAGAGGAACTGGCTCAGCAGATAGCCATGGGCGGCGTGGACCTGCACGCCGCTGAAGCCGGCCTGCTCGGCGAGGCGCGCGGTGGCGGCGAAGCGCCGGACGACTTCGGCGATCACGTCCCCGGTCATGGCCTGGGGCGTGGGGAACATCCTGGACATCCTGCCCAGGTCCAGCGGCACGGCCGAAGGCGCCCAGGTGGGCTGGCCAAGGCTGGCGCGCATCTGCCGGCCAGGGTGGTTGATCTGCAGCCAGAACTGCGCGCCCTGGCTTCGGCCGATCCGCGCCCAGCGGGCGAAGCGGTCCAGGTGGCGGTCGTCCTCCAGCACCACCCCGCCGGGGCCGGTCATGGCGCGACCGTCCACCATCACGTTGCCGCTGATCAGCAGGCCGGCCCCGCCCTCGGCCCAGGCCTGGTAGAGGCGCATCAGCCTGTCGGACGGCGCGTGGTCGGCATCGGCCATGTTCTCCTCCATCGCCGCCTTGGCGATGCGGTTGGGGATGGTCGAGCCGTTCGGAAGGACCAGGGGATCGAAAAGGGTCATGAAGGCGGTCTCGCTTGAAGATGCCCGACCCTAAGATTAAAGTGAACTTTAAGGTCAATACGGCTTCCGAGGCCCGCGATGAAGATCGGCGAACTGGCGCGGCGCAGCGGTTTCACGCCCTCGCGCATCCGTTTCTATGAGGCCAGCGGACTGATCGGCGCGGCCGAACGGCATCCCAACGGCTATCGCCACTACGCGCCCGACACGGTCTGGCTGCTGGAGCTGATCGCCACGGCCCAGAGCGCCGGCTTCTCGCTGGAGGAGATCCGCAAGCTGCTGCCGGTCGGCCCGGACGGCCTGACCGGACGGCGGCGCGACGAACTGCTGGCGAGCCTGCGGGCGCGGGTGGCCGAGATCGAGCGGCTGCAGGCGCGGCTGGACCTGACCCGCACCCACCTGCTGGCCACCATCGCCGACATCGAGGGCCGCCAGGCCGACGGCGACTGCGCCGGCAACGCCCGGCGGGTGCTGGAACGGCTGCGCGAGGACGGGGTGGTCGCGCGGCGTTAGGCGGAGGAAGCCAGGCTAGAGCGGCAGCTGCACCGTGCTCTTGACCTCTTCCAGGACCGCATAGGTCCGCGTCTCGCGCACGCCCGGCATCTTGACCAGGATATCGCCCAGGAAGCTCCGATAGGCCTCCATGTCGCGCACGCGGGCCTTGATGAGGTAGTCGAAGCCGCCGGCCACCATGTGGCACTCCAGGATCTCGGGCGCCCGGCGCACCGCGGCGGCGAAGTGCTCGAAGGTCTCGCCGGTCGTGCGCTCCAGCACCACCTCCACGAAGATCAGCAGGGCGCGGTCGACCTTGGCCGGGTCGAGCAGGGCCGCGTAGCCGGTGATGAATCCGCGCTCGCGCAGGCGTCGCACACGGTCGAAGGTGGCGGCCGGAGACAGGTTGCAGCGCTTGGCCAGCTCGGCGTTCGTGATCCGCCCGTCGACCTGCAGAACCTTCAGAAGTCGGCGATCGGTGTCATCCAAGCTGGACATGTCATTCTCGCGATATTGCCGAACATTCTTCGGATTATCACGCTAACAAACAAAGCACCTTCAGGGCAATCGCGCGTACACCCTCGATCGTCCTAGCCAAGCTTTTCGGCGTCAGTCCCCCCATAGACGTCGCGGAGCGGCCAGGACGGCTCCCACTCCCCCCGGGAGCAGTCGCGGCGCTTTTCCCCCAAAGGCGCCCCGAAAGAGCGGAAGGGACGCGACGTCCCCCCCAGAACGCGTCCCTTCCCACCTCTTCCCTTCGCTCGCATGATGCTTCCGCGCGCCCAGGCCGCGACGCGCCGTCGCAGGCCTGGAGCGAACGCGTGTTTTCGGCACGAACACCGATGATCGTACGGCCACGAGACACAACAAACGAAACACCTTCGGCCAACCCGACGATATAGCGACGATATCCATTAGTGAGATCCGCCATGACCGATTGGGACACCCTCGATAACGGCAAATACCGCGACGAAGCGGCCGTCATCGCCGACCTGCTGGCCAAGAAGCCCCTGACCTCCGAGGATCGCGCCGCGGTGCGCGCCGAGGCCGAGGCGCTGGTGCGCGGCGCGCGCCGCAGCGTGCGCAAGCAAGGCGTGGTCGAAAGCTTCCTGCAGGAGTTCAGCCTGGGCACCCGCGAGGGCCTGGCCCTGATGTGCCTGGCCGAAGCCCTGCTGCGCACGCCCGACGACGAGACGCGCGACAAGCTGATCGCCGAGAAGATCGGCTCGGCCGACTGGGCCAGCCACCTGGGCGGCAGCGACAGCCTGTTCGTCAACGCCTCGACCTGGGGCCTGATGCTGACCGGCAAGATCGTCGAGCCCGACGACGAGGCCAAGCGCGACCTGCCCGGCTTCATCAAGAAGATCGCCGGCCGCCTGGGCGAGCCGGTGATCCGCGCGGCCGTGGGCCAGGCCATCCGCATCATGGGCGAACAGTTCGTCCTGGGCCGCACGATCGAGGCGGCCATCAAGCGCGCGGCGAACGAGGACACCATGTGCTCGTTCGACATGCTGGGCGAAGGCGCCCGCACCGCCGCCGACGCCGAACGCTACGAGAAGGCCTATGCCGACGCCATCGAGACCGTCGGCCGCCTGTCGAACAGGGCCGGCCCGGAAGCCGGCCACGGCGTTTCGGTGAAGCTGTCGGCCCTGTGCCCGCGCTATGAGGCCACGCAAGAGGCCCGGGTCTGGGAAGAACTCTATCCCCGCACCCTGCGCCTGGCCCTGATCGCGGCCAAGCACGACATCAACTTCACCATCGACGCCGAGGAAGCCGACCGCCTGGCCCTGTCGCTGAAGCTGCTGGACCGGCTGTGCCGCGAACCGGCCCTGGGCGAATGGAAGGGCCTGGGCCTGGCCGTCCAGGCCTACCAGAAGCGCTGCGGCGAAGTGATCGCCCGCCTGCGCGCCCTGTCGGAAGAAACCGGTCGCCGCCTGATGGTTCGCCTGGTCAAGGGCGCCTATTGGGACAGCGAGATCAAGCGCGCCCAGGTCGCCGGCCGCCCCGACTATCCGGTCTATACGACCAAGCCGGCGACCGACCTGTCGTACCTGGTCAACGCCAAGGCCCTGATCGACGGCGCTCCCCACCTCTACGCCCAGTTCGCCACCCACAACGCCCATACCCTGGCGGCCGTGGTGCGCATGGCCAAGAACGCCGGCGTCAAGATCGAGCACCAGCGCCTGCACGGCATGGGCGAGGCGCTCTACAAGGCCGCCGACGACCTCTATGACGGCGTCACCCTGCGGGCCTACGCGCCGGTGGGCGGCCACGAGGACCTGCTGCCCTACCTGGTGCGCCGCCTGCTGGAGAACGGCGCCAACACCAGTTTCGTGCACGCCCTGCTGGACGAGCGGGTGCCGGTGGAGAAAGTGGTCACCGATCCGATCGACGCGGTGGAGGCCCATCCCGATCGCCACGCCAAGATCCCCACGCCGATCGATGTCTACGGCCCTCGCCGCAAGAACAGCGCGGGCCTGGACCTTTCGACCAAGGCCGACCGCGACCGCCTGGCGGCCCATGTCGCCGAGCTGGACGGCCTGACCCTGTCGGCCGGCCCGCTGATCGGCGGCAAGCTGACCGCCGGCGCTCCGCCGATGCCGGTGCAGAGCCCGGCCGACCACGGCCGCGTGGTGGGCGTGGTGTCCGAGGCCCAGCTGCCGCAGATCGACCAGGCCTTCAAGCTGGCCCGGGCGGCCCAGCCGGCATGGGATCAGGCCGGCGGCGCGGCTCGCGCCGAAGTCCTGCGCGCCATGGCCGACGCCCTGGAGGCCAATATCGAGCGCCTGTGCGCCATCCTCTCGCGCGAGGCCGGCAAGACCCTGCCGGACGCGATCGCCGAAGTGCGCGAGGCGGTCGACTTCTGCCGCTATTACGCCAAGCTGGCCGAGGACCAGTTCAGCCTGGACGGCGAGGTGCTGACGGGCCCGGTGGGTGAGACCAACACCCTGCGCCTGGCCGGTCGCGGCGTCTTCGTCTGCATCAGCCCGTGGAACTTCCCGCTGGCCATCTTCACCGGCCAGATCGCCGCCGCCCTGGCGGCGGGCAACGCCGTGCTGGCCAAGCCGGCCGAGCAGACGCCCCTGATCGCGTTCGAGGCCGTGAAGCTGTACCACGCCGCCGGCCTGGACCACCGCCTGCTGGCCCTGCTGCCCGGGCGTGGCGAGACCGTGGGCGCGGCCCTGACCGCGCACGAGGGCCTGGACGGCGTGGCCTTCACCGGCGGCACCGACACCGCCTGGCGGATCAACCAGACGCTGGCGCAACGGCAAGGCCCCATCGTGCCGTTCATCGCCGAGACCGGCGGCCTGAACGGCATGTTCGTCGACACCACCGCCCAGCGCGAGCAGGTGATCGACGACGTGATCCTGTCGGCCTTCGGCAGCGCCGGCCAGCGCTGCTCGGCCCTGCGGCTGCTGTTCCTGCCGGAAGACACCGCCGAGCCTATCGTCGAGGGCCTGAAGGGCGCGATGGACGCCCTGGTGGTCGGCGATCCGGCCAGCGCCGTCACCGATGTCGGCCCGGTGATCGACGCCGACGCCAAGGGCGCGCTGGACAAGCACCTTGAGCGCCTGCGCCACGAGGCTCGGATCCTGCACAGCCTGGCCTCGCCGGCCGGCGGGACGTTCTTCGCCCCCGTGCTGGCCGAGATTCCGGCCGCCGACTTCCTGGAGCGCGAGGTGTTCGGTCCGATCCTGCACGTGGTCCGCTACAAGCCGGAAGACCTCGAGCAGGTGGCCGGCGCCCTGGCGGCCCGTCGCTACGGCCTGACCCTGGGCGTCCACTCGCGGATCGAGAGCTTCGCGGCCGACGTCCAGCGCCTGGTTCCCGCCGGCAACACCTACGTCAACCGCTCGATGACGGGCGCGGTCGTGGGCGTGCAGCCGTTCGGCGGCGAGGGCCTGTCGGGCACCGGCCCCAAGGCCGGCGGCCCCCACGCCCTGATGCGCTACGCCGTCGAACGCGCGCTCAGCGTCAACATCACCGCCCAGGGCGGCGATCCGGCGCTGTTGAACTTGTAGATCGAACCCAAACCCTTCTCCCCTTGCGGGAGAAGGGTTCAGGTCTCCGCCTGCGAAGCCTCGAACACCGCCCGCTGGGCGGCGAAGGCCCGTTGGTAGGCGGGGCGGGCTTCGGCGCGGGCGACGTAGGCGGCGAGGTTCGGATATTCGTCCAGCAGGCCCGAGCCGCGTGTCCTCAGCAGCACCGAGGCCATCATCAGGTCCGCGGCGGTGAAGGCGCCGTCCAGCCACTCGCCGTCGCCGAGGCGCTGAGACAGCTCGCCCAGCCGCCCGCGGATGCGGTCGTGGACCATGGCCAGCCGCTCGCCCTGCCAGCTCTTGCCGCGCTCCATGAACATGACGAACTGCAGCTCGACGATCGACTGCTCCACCGTGCTGAGGGCGGCGAACATCCAGGTGATCGCCCGCGCCCGGGCGTCGGGCTCGTCGGGCAGCAGTCCCGCATGGGTGGCGGCGATGTGGAAGACGATGCCGCCCGTTTCGAACAGCGCCAGGTCGCCCTCCTCGTAGGTCGGGATCTGGCCGAACGGGTGCAGCGCCCGGTGCGCCGGCTTCTTCAGCTCCTCGAAGGTGACCAGCCGGACGTCATAGGGCTGTCCCACCTCCTCCAGCGCCCAGCGCACGCGCATGTCGCGGGCCAGGCCCTGACCACGGTCGGGCGAGGCCTTGAAGGCGGTGATGGTCGGGCGCGGCGTGGGCATGGCGGTCTCCGGCGGCGGAAGGCGATGGTCCTCGCTTCGCCCTTTGCCGAAGGACGCGCGGCGTGGGCCCCCGCCGACACACGAAAGCATTTTTCCGCGGGCGATGCTCCCGGGCGCAAACCGTCGCTGACATTTCGAAAACAAATTTATTTATTCCCTTCCCTCGCCCTGTCGGCCTCCGCTAGGCTGCCCCAAAACACGGGGAGGCGAATATGCCGTCGAGACGTCGATTGATGGTCGCTGGAGCCGCCGTCCTGGCGGCGGGTCAGGCGGGACCCGCATGGAGCGCCGCGCCGCCGTCGGCCTTCGTCACCGTCAAGGACGGCCGCCTGAGCCTGGGCGGCAAGCCCTATCGCTTCGCCGGCGCGAACCTCTGGTACGGGGCGTGGCTGGGCTCGCCGGGACGGTCGGGCGACCGCGCCCGCCTGGCGCGCGAACTGGACCGGCTGAAGGCCGCCGGCGTCACCAACCTGCGCATCCTTGGCGCTGGCGAGCAGTCGCCGGCCAAGGTGGCCATCGACCCCACCTTCCGCGGCCCCGGCGACGACTACGACCAGGACCTGCTGGAGGGCCTGGACTACGTGCTGGCCGAAATGGGCAAGCGCGGCATGAGGGCCGTCATCTACGTCAACAATTTCTGGGACTGGTCGGGCGGCATGCCGGCCTATCTGCGCTGGACCAAGAACGGCGAATGGTTCCAGCAGGGCGATCCGGCCCATCCCTGGCCCGCCTTCGCGGACTATTCGGCCCGCTTCTACGGCGACGCCGACGCCCAGCTGCTGTTCCGGGCCTATGTACGGTCCCTGGTCGGACGCACCAGCACCGTGACCGGCAGGCCCTACCGCGACGAGCCGACGATCATGGCCTGGCAGCTGGCCAACGAGCCGCGCCCCGGCGGCAGCGACGAATTCGGCGTGCCCAACCTGCCGACCTACTACCGCTGGATCGCCGAGACCTCGGGCCTCATCAAGCAGCTGGACCCCAACCATCTGGTCACCACCGGCAGCGAGGGCGACATGGGCTGCCTGCAGCGCGAAGCCTGCGTGGTCGAGGCCCACAAGCCCGCCAGCATCGACTATCTGACCCTGCACGTCTGGCCCAACAACTGGGGCTGGATCGACCCGAAGGACCAGGCCAAGACCTATGCGGCCGGCGAGGCCCGGTGCCGCGACTACGTGACCCGGCACATCGCCATCGCCAGGTCCCTGCGCAAGCCGCTGGTGATCGAGGAGTTCGGCCTGGTGCGCGACGACCGCGCCTTCACGCCCGGCGGCGCCACCACCTATCGCGACCGGTTCTATCGCACGATCTACGGCCTGGTGCTGGCCGACATGGAGGCCGGCGGGCCGCTGGCCGGGACCAACTTCTGGGCCTGGAACGGCGAGGGCCGCGCCCAGCACGCCGACGCCTGGTTCAAGATGGGCGACAAGTCGTACGTGGGCGATCCGCCCCAGGAGGAACAGGGCCTGTACGGCGTCTTCGACGCCGACGCCTCGACCCTGGCCATCGTGCGCGACCACGCCAAGGCCGTGGCGGCGCTGCCCATGCGATAGCCTCTACCCAAGGACGAGGAAGGCGGGCTAGGCTCCGCGCGCGCTCCAGGCCTGGAGCGACGCCATGAGGTTCCCGTGAAGGCCTTCCTTGTTCCCACGCTGGTGGCCGGCCTGACGGTCGCGCCAGCCGCTTCCGCCCGGGATCTGCAGCCCGTCCTGGGCGAATGGTACGGCTCCCTGAACGCCGGCGTCAGCCTGCCGCTGGTGTTCCACCTGAAGGCCGACGGCTCGGTGGGCGTGGACAGTCCCGCCCAGGGCGCCAAGGACCTGCCGGGCGCCTTCACCCTGTCGGGCAAGGCCGTGACGGTGACCCTGACCAAGCCGGCCGCCGTGTTCGAAGGACAGCTCTCGCCCGACGGCGCAAGCCTGGCGGGCCAGTGGAAGCAGAACGGCGCCGCCCTGCCCCTGGTCCTGACCCGGAAGGCTCCCGCCGCCCTCAACCGCCCGCAGACGCCGAGGCCGCCCTTCCCGTATCGCAGCCAGGAGGTCGCCTACGTCAACCCGGTCTCGAAGCTGCAGCTGGCCGGCACGCTGACCCTGCCGCAGGGGCCGGGTCCGTTTCCGGCCGCCCTGCTGATCACCGGCTCTGGACCGCAGGATCGCGACGAGACCATCCTGGGCCACAAGCCCTTCGCCGTGCTGGCCGACGCCCTCACCCGCAAGGGCGTGGCCGTGCTGCGCGTGGACGACCGGGGCGTGGGCGGCTCTCAGGCCGGCAAGCCCACCGACACCAGCGCCGACTTCGCCACCGACGTGGAGGCCGGCGTGGCCTTCCTGCGCGGCCGGCCCGATATCGACCCCGCCCGCGTGGGCCTGATCGGCCACAGCGAGGGCGGGCTGATCGCGCCGCTGGTGGCGGCCAAGGATCCGAAGATCGCCTTCGTCGTGCTCATGGCCGGGCCCGGCGTCGACGGCGAGACCCTGATCCTGTCGCAGGGGCGCGCCATCGCCCTGGCGTCCGGGGCCCCGGCCGCCAAGGTCGACGAGAGCGAAGCCAGGAACAGGCTGGCCTTCGACGCCGTCCGCACCGCGCCCGACGACGCCACCGCCCTGGCCCGGCTGGACGCCCTGTTACAGAAGCCGGGCGCACCGACCGACGCCACGACCGTCGCCCAGGTCCGCAGCCTGGCCACGCCCTGGTGGCGCTATTTCCTGGCCAGCAAGCCCGCCGACGCCCTGTCCCAGGTCAAGGCGCCGATCCTGGCCGTGGGCGGGTCCAAGGACCTGCAGGTGCCGGCCTCCGAAAACCTGGCGGCCATCCGCGCCGCCACGGCGGGCAATCCCGACGCGACGGTGCGCGAGCTGCCGGGCCTGAACCACCTGTTCCAGACGACCAAGACCGGCCTGCCCACCGAGTATTCCACGATCGAGGAGACCATTGCGCCCAGCGCCCTGGACCTGATCGTCGACTGGACCGCCACCCACGCCAAGGCGCGCTGAGCCTGGAGCCGCCCCTTGCATAAAAGGGGTTTTATCAGATTGTCACCGGTGTCATCGTTGGCGGAACAAGGCCAGCGCGCCGCCAAGGCGCCGGAGGAGACGCCATGGATTCGCCGTTCCCGCTCGATCGTCGCCGCCTGCTGATCCTGGGCGGGGCCGCGACCGCCGCCGGGCTGGCGCCGGGCTTGGGCCAGGCTGCGACCAAGGCGGGCCCGGTGGTCGCCACCACCCTGGGCAAGGTGCGCGGGGCCAGCGGCGACGGCGTCCACGTGTTCAGGGGCCTGCGCTACGGCGCCGACACCGGCCCGCTGCGCTTCATGCCGCCCCAGCCGCCCAAACCCTGGACCGGCGTGGCCGACGCCCTGGCCTACGGCGCGGCCTCGCCCCAGATCGGCGGCGGACGCGAGGACGCCACGCAGTCGGAGGACTGCCTGTTCCTCAACGTCTGGACGCCAGCCCGGGCCGGCAAGACGGGCGGGCTGGCCGACGGGGTCAAGCGGCCGGTGATGGTCTACATCCACGGCGGCGCCTACAACACCGGCTCGGGCGGCAGCCCCTGGTACGACGGGACGAAGCTGGCCAGGCGCGGCGACGTGGTGGTGGTGACGGTCAATCACCGCCTCAACGCCTTCGGCTACCTCTACCTGCCGCGCCTGTTCGACGACGCCTCGATCGCCGACAGCGGCAATGTCGGCCAGATGGACCTGGTGCTGGCCCTGCAATGGGTGCGCGACAACATCGCCGCCTTCGGGGGCGATCCGGGCGCCGTCATGCTGTTCGGCCAATCCGGGGGCGGGGCCAAGATCGCCACGCTGATGGCCATGCCCAGCGCCAAGGGGCTCTTCCACCGCGCCGCGACGATGAGCGGCCAGCAGGTCACCGCCGCCGGACCGTTCAACGCCACCAGGCGCGCCAGGGCCTTCCTCGACAAGATCGGGACCCGGGACCTGGCCGCCCTGCGCGCCCTGCCCACCGACCAGTTCCTGGCGGGCCTGAAGGCCGTCGACCCGATCGCCGGTTCGGGCGGGGTCTATATGGGCCCGGTGCTGGACGAGCGGACCCTGACCCGCCACCCATTCTTCCCCGACGCCGCGCCCGAGGGGCTGTCGGTGCCGATGATGTGCGGCAACACCCACGACGAGACGCGCGGCTTCGTCGGCTACGACAAGGCCCTGCTGGACATGACCTGGGAGCAGGTGGTCGAGAAGCTGCCGGCCCAGTTCAACGCCCGCATCGACATCGACCCGGCCACGGTGGTGGCGGCCTATCGCCGGATCTATCCGCATTACACCCCGTCGGACGTCTATTTCGCCGCCAGCACGGCGGGCCGCTCGTGGAAGGCCGCGATCATCCAGGACGAGGAACGGGCCAGGGCCGGCGCGCCCGCCTGGGCCTATCAGCTGGACTGGCGCGCGCCCAAGGACGGCGGAGCCTGGGGCGCGCCCCACACGCTGGACATGCAGCTGCTGTTCGGCAACTTCGACGCGCCCGGCGTCATCACCGGCTCGGAACCCGACGCGGTGGCCATGCACGAGCGGCTGGCCGACGTCTTCACGACCTTCGCCCGCACCGGCGATCCCAATTGCCCGGCGATCCCGAAATGGGAGCCCTACACCCTGCCCCGCCGCCAGACCCTGGTGCTGGACAACACCACGCGCCTGGCGGACGACCCGCGCGGGGCCGAGCGCGAGCTGTTCAACAAGGTTCCGTTCACGCAGTTCGGGACGTGAAGATCGCGGCTCAGGCCGCGACCTCTTCCTCCTCGTCCTCGTCTTCCTCGTCGTCATCGGGCCACACGCCCAGGGCGGCGTCGCGCAGGCCTTCGGCGCGGTCGGCGATGTCGGCGATCACCGCTTCGGCTACGCCCTGCGCCTCGAGCGCCAGGGCCAGGTGGCCGATCATGTGATCCAGATCCTCGTCCTCGGGACCCGCGTCGCCCAGCCAGGCCAGGGCCGGGATCAGGCGCGTCTCGTCGTCGGCGCCCAGATCGAGGGCGGCTTCGAGGAAGGCGCGCGGGCCGGCCTGGTCGGGCGCGCCCAGCAGATGATCCAGGAGGTCGTCGCGGCCGGCGCGGGCGAAAAAGTCGTCGAGGGCGGCCCGGGCGACGGCCTCGCCGCCGATGCGTTCAAAGGTCATGGTAATCCTCGTCGAAAGGGAATTCGGAGGCGAACCGGAACGCGCAAACGCTATCACGCTCCCCTTCGGAGAGCGTGATGCGGGCATGACAACACCGTCTTCGTTTTATGAAGGCCGGGCCGCGGGACGGCCCTCGAAAGTGGCTACTTCGCCGCGCCCATCAGGTCGGCGAAGCGCTCGAACAGATAGAGGCTGTCGGTCGGGCCGGGCGAGGCTTCGGGGTGATGCTGGACGCTGAACACCGGCTTGTCCTTCAGGGCGATGCCGGCGTTGGTGCCGTCGAACAGCGACACGTGGGTCTCGGTGACGGCCTCGGGCAGGCTGGCGCTGTCGACCGTGAAGCCGTGGTTCATCGAGACGATCTCGACCTTGCCCGTGGTCAGGTCCTTCACCGGGTGGTTGGCCCCGTGGTGGCCCTGCTCCATCTTCACCGTCTTGGCGCCCACGGCCAGGGCCAGCATCTGGTGGCCCAGGCAGATGCCGAAGACCGGCTTGCCGCTGGCGACCAGCTTCTGGATCTCGGGCACGGCGTATTCGCCGGTAGCGGCCGGATCGCCCGGACCGTTGCTCAGCAGCACGCCGTCGGGATTGCGGGCCAGGATGTCCTCGGCCTTGGTGTCGGCCGGCACCACCGTGGCGCGGGCGCCGACATGGGCCAGGGCGCGCAGGATGTTGCGCTTGACGCCGTAGTCGAGCACCACGACCTCGTACTTGGGCGTCTCCAGCTTGGCGTAGCCTTCCGGCCACGACCACAGGCCCTCGTCCCAGGTGAAGGTCTGGGTGGTGGAGGCGTCCTTGGCCAGGTCCAGGCCTTCCAGCCCTGCCCATTCACGGGCCTTGGCCAGCAGGGCCGGAATGTCGAACTTGCCGTCGGGCGCGTGGGCGATGACGCCGTGAGGCATGCCTGTCTCGCGGATCTTGCGGGTCAGGGCGCGGGTGTCGACGCCGGCCAGGCCCACGACGCCGCGACGCTGCATCCAGGCGTCGAAATCGCTGTTGGCGCGCCAGTTGGCCTGCTCGGTCGGGACGTCGCGGAAGATCGCGCCGCGCGCGGCCGTCTCGGCGCCGCCCGCCATCTGCTCCAGGTCTTCGCTGTTGGTCCCCACATTGCCCACGTGCGGGAAGGTGAAGGCCACGATCTGGGCCATGTACGAGGGATCGGTCAGGATCTCCTGGTAGCCGGTCATGGCGGTGTTGAAGCACACCTCGCCGACCGCATCGCCGGTCGCGCCGCAGCCCACGCCCTGCAGGACCGTGCCGTCGGCCAGGACCAGAACGCCAGTGACGCCGGGGAGAAGGTCTTGGGACATCTCGGTAGCGCCTCCTGAACGCATTGGGTGGGTGTCTATTGTCGCAAAAAGACGGGTCGAGGCACACCCCCGCCCATCCGGCGACCGCCGGACTTTGCTTGCAAGAAAGCGGTCGGGCTTTTAGGCCCGACCGCCGCGCAAACGGCGGCGTGTCTAGGGGTATGCGGCGGGGGGGTCAACCCCTCCCATCACGCGATCGGGCCCCGCCCGCCACATTACCGTGATCGGTGAACTTGCCCCCTCGCCGCGAGGCCTCGTCCGGCCTACTCGTAGCAGGCTTCAGGCACATAGAACACGGGAGGACGGCCCATGCTCGAACTGCGCCCCAACTGCGAATGCTGCGACCGCGACCTGCCGCCCGACAGCCCGGACGCGCGGATCTGCACCTTCGAATGCACCTTCTGCGCCGATTGCGTGGAGAACCGATTCCACGGCGTCTGCCCCAACTGCGGCGGCGACCTGACGGCGCGGCCGATCCGGCCCGCCGGCGCCCTGCACCGCTTCCCCGCCTCGCTGAAGCGGGTGTTCAAGGCCCATCCCGCCTGCGTGGACGCGCGTCCACGCTCCGCCTCGGGCGAGAGACCTTCGTCCTGGGCGTGACGCCCGCCCCGTCCCTGACCCTCAGAGCGACATTTCGGCCACGGCTGCATCAAACCGCCGCGACCGCGCATCCCGACAAGAAACCGACGCGTTAACGCCTTAGGGCTCACGGTCGAGCTCTCGAAGGAGACGTCATGCCCGCCGCCAGCCTGACCCGCATCGTCGCCCCGCCCGCCGCGCGCGCCGGCTGGCTCGACCTCCTCGAGGCCGGGCTGCGAATGATGCTGGTGGCGATCGCGCCGGTCAGCGCGGCGATCTTCCTGCTCAAGACCTTCTAGGTCGGAAAGCCGACAAAGGCGGGAACCCGACGGGCGGGATATCGTTTGCTTGGGTCGAGGGCGGGGGCGCCCCACGAGACGACGCTTGCGCATGTCCGACGCCTCCGACGACTCCCAGCCCCGCGAAGCCGCCGAAGAAGCCGCCGCGGTCGTGTCCACGACCCTGACCCAGCAGATGCTGCACCTGGCCAACCGCTATCACGAGGAGCGGTTCAAGCTGGAGGAGCGCACGTTCCACGCCTCGCCCGGCGACGACGGCGTGGAGGGCCAGGACGGCGACGACGATTGCGACGGCGGCTAGCGACTTTCCCGCCGGCCACGAGCGGCGTATCACCCGCCTCCGTCCTGGAGAGCCCGCCATGCCCGTCACCACCGTCGGCGTCGACGCCGACGACACCCTCTGGCACAACGAGACCATCTTCCGCCTGACCCACAAGCGGTTCGTCGAGCTGCTGGCGCCGTATGGCGACGAGGCCCAGATCGAGGCCCGCCTGGCCGAGACCGAGAAGCGCAACCTGCGGCTCTACGGCTACGGGGCCAAGGGCTTCACCCTGTCGATGATCGAGACGGCGATGGACCTGACCGACAGCAAGGTCAGCATCGGGGTGATCCGCCAGATCCTGGCCTCGGGCCGCGAGATGCTGACCGAGCCGGTCGAGCCCCTGCCCGGCGTCGAGAACGCCCTGGCCGAACTCTCCAAGCGCTATCGCCTGGTGCTGGTGACCAAGGGCGACCTTCTGCACCAGGAACAGAAGCTGGCGGCCTCGGGCCTGGGCGACCTGTTCGCCGCCGTCGAGATCGTCTCGGAGAAGGACCCCGACACCTATCGCCGCGTCTTCGCCCGCCACGGCACGGGGCCGGAGCAGGCGGTGATGGCCGGCAATTCGGTCAAGTCCGACATCATCCCGGCGCTGGAGGCCGGCGCCTGGGCGGCCCTGATCCCCTACCCCCTGGTCTGGGCCCACGAAGCCGCCACCGCCCCCTCGGAACACGAGCGCTATGTCGAGCTGGGCTCGATCGGCGAGCTGCCGGCCTGGGTGGACGGGCTGGAATAGACGCTCCATCCTCGAAAGAGGACCGGCGAGGGGGCGCGGCCTGAGAGCGCCCGCTCGCAGGCCGAGCGGGACCGAGAACCGAGCCTGCCGAATGCCAGCCCTCGTCCCCTTCGCAAACCCCAAGTCCGTCTTCGACCCGTTGCGGACTCCCGCCCCTCGCTTGACTGACGTTCGGCCTGGCCCCTCTCACCCGAGGGGACGGTCTCGTGGCCGGTCGGATAACTGTACAACCAAGGGCTCCATCGCCAAGGTTCGCCGATCGGACGGGGGAATCGAGGATGCGGTTTGTGGGCTTGATCGCGGTCGGCGCGGCGCTGGTTGGCATCAGCGCGGCGAGGGCCGAAACTCCAGCGCGTTGCCCGGCGCGGGATTTCCAAGCAGCTGCTGGGCAAGCCATCGACACGCTCGCCGCCTCCCAATCCTTCACCGGTGCGGTACTGGTGGCGGTCGATGGAAAGCCTGTCCTGCGGCGGGCCGTCGGCGAAGCCAATCGCGAATGGCATGTAGCCAATACGGTCGACACCCGTTTCCGGATCGGTTCGGCGACGAAGACCTTCACGGCTGTGGCGGTCCTGAGGCTGGTCGACGACGGAAAGGTCGCCTTGGACGACCCCGTCGCCAAATACCTACCGAGCCTTCCGCAAGCCTGGGCCGGCGTGACGATCAGGATGCTGCTCAGCCACACATCCGGCGTACCGGACTACATCTATGCTCCGACCTTCCGTGATCGCGAGACTCGGCTGGTCCAGACGCCCGAAAGCCTCGTGGCTCTGGTGCGCGACAAGCCGCTCGATTTCGTGCCGGGCGCTGGCTGGCGCTATAGCAACACCGGCTTTGTTTTGCTGGGCATGGTGATCGAGAAGGCGTCCGGAAGCCCGTACGCCACCTATCTGAGCGAGACGTTCTTCAAACCGCTAGGCATGGCCGACACCGGCTACGAGACCGAGGACACGGTGACGCCGCGTCGGGCCTTTGGCTACATGCGCACTCGGGACGGATGGACGGCGGGGCCGTTTATAGCGCCTAGCGCGGCCTATGCGGCGGGCGCGCTCTTGTCGACTGTCGATGATCTACTGAAGTGGGATCAGGCGCTCTACGGCGACCGGCTGGTTTCAAAGAGCGGCCGAGATCTGATGTTCGCTGATTACCGCAACCACTATGGCTTGGGCTGGCAGGTCGACGAAGCCTGGGGCGCGAGACGGATCAGCCACGGCGGAGCCACGCCTGGGTTCCAGGCCTCCTTCCAGCGCTATCCGGATCGGCGCTTGACCGTGGCGGCGTTGTCCAACTCGGAGCTCGGCGTCTCGGAGAAGCTGGCCACAGACTTGGCGGGTCTGTGCCTGGGCGCCTCGGTCTATCCGGCCGAGGTCACGCTGGCGCCCAAGGCGCTGGACGCTTTCACGGGCGATTACCGCAACGCAGACGGCTTTTCCGTGAAGGTGATCAGGCGCGACGCGCGCTTGGCGGCTTACTTCGGTAACCAGCCGGCGACGACGCTATACCCGATGGGGCCCGCCGCCTTCTTTGCCAGGGAATCCGACGCTCGGCTGTCCTTCCGCGACGGAGTCGGCGGCAGCAAGGCCATGGTCGTGCGCCAGAACGGCACGGACTATGTTTTCAAGGGCGCGCCTTAAGACACCTCTCCGTCGCCGAACGTCCCCTTTCGCCATGATGCCTTCGAGGCAATGGCAGCTCGCCACTCTCTGCGGACATTGCGACGGTCCAATTGCGAAGTGAGCACCGGACCTAGGGCACGTGGCTCGCGGCGTACCGAATGCGGCCAAACGGTACCTACCGGGGGGCGTTGCGTACTTGGGCGTAGGTGCGCTGAAGCGGTCGGTACCGAGAACTACGCCGACGCGATGGCGCTCTAACACCTCATCGGAGCCAACCATCAGATTGCTGCCCACTTAGCTGGTCAGCTATGCGGGTCTAGATCGATGCCGTCCGTGCCAGCGGTCGACACGATTTTGCGCCGCTTCTTGCCTTCGCCCGCTCCTAGCTAAACGCGGAGCGCCTGCCATACGGGCACGTCGATACGACCTTAAAGGCGCAGGCCTATGAGCCCAGCTTCAAACTAAATCCATCCACCATCGGGATCGAAGAGAAGATCTGGCCGATCCCCTAAAGGTATCTCCTCGCGAGCCCGAAACTGCGGCCCCTGGCTAAACCAGCCCAGGTCCGGCAGGTCCTGGAACCAGGGCGGTGGTGAAGACGCCTCGCCGATCCAGCCCACCAATCGCAAGCTCTTGTTCCACTCCAACGCCCAAAACCACGGCTGAGTAGGGCCCGCCCGACGCATGGCGCAGCGGAAATAGCCGTTGGCCGTGACGACTTCGGCAATGCTTGGCAGCGACCGGGTACGGGCGGCGATTTCGACAAGATGCTGATTGCCCCAGTCCTGGTGAGGATAAAATCCGTGCAGGCCGAAATGCTCTCCGGGGAGTAAACGGGTGCCTTCGGTGGTGCGGGGGTCAAGGCTCGTGGCCAGAGAGAAGAACCCCTGAATCTGGCGATAGGCCAACAGGTCGACCTTGCGTGGATCTAGCTGGGGTCCCGACACCAGGCCAAACTTGAATATTCCGCCCATATTGACCTCCGTCCTATGGCGCAGCTGGCCCACGGGTTTGCCCGGATGGCGGGGATCAAAAGAATTGGCGGCTTTGCGGCGAGCAGCCTCCTCCACCCTCGCCTCGTCCCGGCGCCCCGGACTGTAGATCATTGTCAGCGCCGAGACGTGCTCCTCCACGAATGCCTTCTCGGCGTTACACTCCACGCAGGCGCGGAACAGGAAGTTGAACGCGAGCGGGTCGGAAAAGCTGTCGGGCGGCACCAGGCGCCGGGCGATCAGATGCTCTCGGTCGCTTGCTATTTCCGAGCCCTCTCCGACCAGCCGGGAGCAATAGAGACAATGGCGATTGGAGCGGGCGCTGTTGCGGTGAAACCAAGAAACAGCGCCCCGGTCTTCGCGAAAGCCGAACACGGGGCCGGAGGTCGGTTCGAGATTGCGGCGCAGCTCGCTCGTCATCGGGTCCCTCCGCTCCTATCGACCGGCACGTTGAATTCGCCCGCCAAACGCGCCGTCCCGAAGAGCGAAGCACGGTTCATGCGCTGCGCTACCTGACGCGGGTCGTTCGTACACGCTCGTAAATAGACTTGGCCCACATAGGATGAGCCCCATGCTCAAGCGCCAACTTGAAGAACTCGTCGGACGCTGCATGGGGCTGAAGTCCGTGCTCCCGCGTGATACGGCGTGCGGCGTTTGCAACCTCTATGACCTCGGAGCCGGTGATTTCACCGCCAGCGTGCTGGACCGCATCGCTGAACTCCCGCTTCACCGAAGCCGAAAGATCCGGGCCATTTAAGAAGTAGCGCATGATTTTGACGAAGGGCGGATGGCGAGCGATGTCGTCGCCCCGCGTGCCATTGTCCTCGTATATTTCCTTGAGCGATCTCTTCCGACCCCCGGGATAATAGTCGGGGTGCGTGAAGTAACGAACACGATGCTCGGGAATGGCTCCACGCGCCTCCAGCGCCGCCAGGAGGGTCAGCACCCTTTCCCCGTTCTGGGTCACCTCCCTTGGCTGAGCGCGCACGAGCTCGTCGATATCAAGGCACAGTTCGTGGAGGAGCGCATGCTCGTCCTGTCCCAGATCCAGGTCAGTCTGATTGATCCTCAATGTCATCATCACGGCTCCGACGGTTGCCTGACCATCACATGAGAATCGCCCGCCCCAACTCCCAAAGATACTGATCAGCGCCACCCCACGACCGCTTCTGACGCCACACGTTCCGCCCTGCGCCTGTCCCGGGACGGTCCCCCCCCGCCACAGGCTACCTGCACTAAGGGAGGTCACCCTTTGCGGACATTGCGACGGTCCGGTTGTGAACTGAGCGCCGGCCCCAGGAGCACGCGGTTGGCGGCGCGCTAAGTGCGGCCAAACTGTACCTTCCAAGGGTCGTTGCGTACTTGGGTGTAGGTGCGCTGAAGCGGTAGGTACTGAGAACTATGCCTACGCCATGGCGCTTTGAAGAGCACCTTTAGGCCACACCCAAGGTCCGTTTGGGGTGGAAACTCGCCGTTAGCACCGCCCCACTATCGTTCGCCGCTGGCCGTCATGCGGAGTTGAGTCATGAGCGCTCTGTTTGAAGCTATGAGCGGTCGGTGGGTCGGCTTGGCCATTACCCATGACCGCTTTCCACCCATTGCTGACATTTAGAAACGCGCCTTGCCGACCCGGTTGGAAACCGCTCATTGTTGAGCCGCAACCCAGAGGCGTTTAATGGCCCCTAAAAACATCAAAGAGTTTCGTGACGGCCTACACACGGCTTTGCGAGCGCATGGGTTTCAGCGGAGGACGTTGGGGCCGAATTTGCCAGCTACATGGGAACTGGCCGGCGTTGAAGTTGTGCCGCGCTATTTTCCCCAAGAAATTCGGAGAGCGTGGGGCTTCAACCTGACTGGCTCAGTGGCGGTTGAACTTCCGGAGTTTCGAGAGTGGCTAAACGCCCGATACCCTGCCGCAAAACAAGGCTTTTTTCGCGGTTTCTTTGTGAGTTGGTTTCTCGCCAACGATCGTGACTTTGATTTTCTTACGGTTGAAGGTGAAGAGGCGCCGTTCGACGATTGGGTCGATCGTGTGAAGTCGCGGCTTCAAGGCCTTCCCCAGACCCTCGACGGCTTGGTGGCCGCCTATCAACGCCAAGACCCCTCTCTTCGCGGGCTCTCGTCAGGGATAAACGCGAAGGCTTGGGACTTCTTAGTTGAGTGGTCCTCACGGCGCGACACACAGGAGCCGGTTCCCACGGCCTGAGCAAAGCACCGGAGAATTGATGGCCGCAAACCACCCATGTCAGACTCTGGAAGGCCGTTGGTCGACCCCTGTCCTGGACGCCTCCGGCATGGGGCGCGGCGGACGCGGGTGATGCTCGCCGAAGCCGACAAACCCCGTCCCCTCGTCGCCGTGCGACCGGCCAAGGCGAAACCCTGCGCCTCTCCCTACGAAACAGGAGCCCTCTGCCGGGAGAAGGTCAGTCCGCTGATCCAGTCGCGCGCCGGGCGCTCGAAAAACACCAGCGACAGGTAGGCGATCGGGAACAGGGCCACGATCCAGGCCAGCACCCACAGGCGCATGGCGTCGCCGTTGAGGTGCAGCATGCTCACCCCCACCCAGTTCAGCCCCATCTTCAGGGCGATCGGGTGCAGCAGGTAGAGGCTGAAGCTCAGCTGGGCCCAGGGAGCCAGGCGGCGGGCGACGGTTCCCGTCGGACCGGCCGCGTCGGCGCCCACGCCAGCCAGACCCACGGCGTAGATCACCAGCAGCAGCAGGGTGCGCTCGATCCGCAGCATCGACAGCGCCAGGAACAGGACCAGCAGGCCCCACATCCACCACCGCGCCCCCGGCAGGCGGGCCAGCCACGGCCGCAGTTGGAAGGCCAGCATGCCCAGCAGGAAGCCCGGCACGGCGCGCAGCACCCCGAAGTTCCAGGTCCACTGGTGGAAGGGCATGTCGCCGTCGGGGTTCATCAGCAGCACGACGAAGCTGCCCACCGCCACGAGGGCCGTCGCGACACGCCCGCGCGCGGTGATCCAGAACAGCAGCGGCAAGGCGAGATAAAGACCCATCTCGGCGCTGATGGCCCAGCTGACGAAGTTCCAGGTCTGGGCGTGGCAAACATGCCAGGCGTGGATGAAAACCACGTTGGGGACGATGCACGAGAGGTCGTAACGCTTGGGGTCCCGGTCGGCGACCAGCCCCGCCAGGCCCGCGGCCCACACGCCCACGAAGACCAGAAGCGTCGCCCAATGCAGCGGCCCCAGCCGCGCCACCCGCTTCTTCAGGAACACGCCGTACTTGCTCAAGCTGGTCAGGCGGCCGGTATAGATCGCCGCCATCACGTAGCCGGAGATCAGGAAGAACAGGTCCACGATCAGGCTGAAGCCCTTGACCATGTCGTCCGCCGCCTGCCAGCGGCCGTCGAGGTTGATGTAGCGGTTGAAGTGGAAGACCACGATCATCACCGCCCCGACGATCCGCAGGGCGTCGAGGTGCAGCATGTCCTCGGAATCGGGCTTCAGGGCGGGGAAGGCTTTCATTCCCCCTGGGATGGAACCAGGGAGAACAATGGTCAAGGTGGGGTGGCGAAGCCGGGGGAGGCCGTCGTTCCGGAGCCCCCTGCCCCGTGGCGCGATTGCGCCGCGCCTATCGCAGTTGCGGCGGCTTCTTCTCGACGCTGGCCAGGGCCAGGCGCGGGGTCGAGGGGTCCTCGACGGGGCCGCCGCCCTTGGCCAGCAGGGCGTCGATGTGGGCGCGCTGGGTCTTGAAGCGCGACAGCTCGCCGCCGGCCAGGATGGTGCCCTGGGGCACCTTGGCGCCGATCGGATTCACGCGCTGACCGTTGAGCCAGACCTCGTAGTGCAGGTGCGGACCGGTCGCCAGGCCCGTGGAGCCGACATAGGCCACCACCTGGCCCTGCCGCACGCGGACGCCGGGCCGGATGCCGGGAGCATAGCGCGAGATGTGGCCGTAGCCGGTGTCCCACTGGCCGGAATGGCGGATGCGCAGCCAGTTGCCATAGCCGCTCCAGCGGCGGGCCTCCAGCACCACGCCGTCGCCGGCCGCCAGGATCGGGGTGCCCGTGCCGGCCCCGAAGTCCACGCCCTGGTGGGCGCGGGTGTAGCCCAGCACCGGGTGCTTGCGCTGACCGAAGGTGGAGGTGATGCGGGCGCCGTCGACCGGCGTGCGCAGCAGGAAGCCCTTGATGTTCTTGCCCAGCTCGTCGAAGAACTGCGGCTTGCCGTCAGGACCGTTCCCGTTCTTTCCGTCTCGATCGAAGGCGTAGAACTTCTGGCCCTTCACCTCGGCGTATTCCAGGTCCCCGGCCTCGACCGTGCGGCCGCTCTCGGTGACCTTGCGGCCGAACACCAGGCAGAACTTGTCGCCCTCGTGGATGTCGCGCGAGAAGTCGATCTTGTGCGAGAACAGCTGGGCGGCCTGGCTGACGATGGCGGGCGTGCCGCCCACGTTCGAAACGCTCTCGTAGAACGAGCCCTTCATCTCGCCGCAAGCCACCTTGGTCTCGTCGGTGACCTTCTCCTCCAGCTCCCGCAGCTTCATCGCCCCGTCGAAGGTGCGCGAGACCGTGAGGGTCGAGGACGGGCCGGTGCGCATGCTGAGGCCGATCAGGCGGGCCGAGCCGGCCCCCATCTTCCCACTTGGGCCGCGGCGTTCGGCGACGGCGGCCTCGAAGGCCATGCCGGCCTTGATGTTGACGGTGTCGATAGCGCCCTGCAGGGCCGCCACCACCTGGCGCGCGTCGCCCGGGGCGATGCCGGTCCGCAGGACCGCGCCTTCCAGCGTCTCGCCGGGACGGACCTTCACCGCGATGCTCTCGGGCCGCTCGAAGCCCGGCTGGGCCTCGGCGCTGGCGAAGGCGGCGTGCTGCAGCGAGGCCAGGGCGGCGGCGTCCAGCGGCGGACGGACCACGGGGGCGGGGGCGTCGGAGGCGGTCAGCTTCCAGCCCAGGCCCAGCGCGGCCAGGCCGGCGACGGCCGTGAACACCTTGGGCGCAAGGCGCATGGTCGGCCGCCTGGGATCGAATTCCTGCATCAAGCCCCCGTCGATACTCGCCGTGTGGTCAGGAATGACACGGCTGGGAAGCCCCCCCAGCAAACGTCGCGCCGGAAAGTGGCGGATGACTCCGCTATCGATCAAGGACTATTCGGTGCTTCGGGCGTTTTGTCACGGACATGGTTAACCCGTTGTCCAGACAAAGAAAAACGCCCGCCTCCAAGAGGCGGGCGCTCAACTTTTCGGGTTTCGCGTCGAACAGGATTACGCGGCGTTGACCTGTTCGTTCGGGTCGCGCAGCACGTAGCCGCGGCCCCAGACCGTTTCGATGTGGTGCTTGCCCTGGGCCGAGGCCGCCAGCTTCTTGCGCAGCTTGCAGATGAAGACGTCGATGATCTTCAGTTCCGGCTCGTCCATGCCGCCGTACAGGTGGTTGAGGAACATCTCCTTGGTCAGGGTCGTGCCCTTGCGCAGGGAGAGCAGCTCCAGCATCTGGTATTCCTTGCCGGTCAGGTGAACGCGGTTGCCGTTCACTTCCACCGTCTTGGCGTCCAGGTTGACGATGATGTCGCCGGTCTTGATGACCGATTGGGCGTGGCCCTTCGAACGACGGACCACCGCGTGGATGCGGGCGATCATCTCGTCCTTGTGGAAGGGCTTGGTCATGTAGTCGTCGGCGCCGCCCGAGAAGGTCTTCACCTTCGTGTCGATCTCGGCGCTGCCCGACAGGATCATGATCGGGGTGTTGACCTTGGCCACGCGCAGCGTGCGCAGGACGTCCAGGCCGCTCATGTCCGGCAGGTTCAGGTCGAGCAGGATCAGGTCGTAGTCATAGATCTTGCCCAGATCCACGCCTTCCTCGCCCAGATCCGTCGTGTAGACGTTGAAGCCTTCAGACTTCAGCATCAGCTCGATGGTCTGCGCGGTGGCGCTGTCATCCTCGATCAACAGTACGCGCATGCAGCCCTCCCCGCCCCTCGGCGGATATATTCGACAGCTAGGCGGAATCCGCCGGTGAAACCCGTCCTGCACTCTGCGGGACAGTTAATTTAAGACTGGTTAATGGTGAATGATCTCGTTGGGAAAATGGTTAATCTGATTTGCGAATCGGGTGCAAGCGGCCAGCGACTCGTTTGGCGCAAAGGTCGCAGGGGCCTGTGGACAGATCGTCAAGCCGATTCCTTCACACCCTCGAGGCGCGAAAATCCAGTCCTGTAAAGGAAGCGATTAACGCCGCGGCCGACGTTCGCCGAACGGGACAATTCATCTGTGAGGCGAAATTGCGGCGTTCTGTCGCGAGAAGTTTACAGCCTTGGCTACGGAGCTTTCCGACGATCGCACGCGGCCGACCCTACCAGACCCAGCCAAGGCCGCGACGTCCGGTCGCGGCGGATTCACCCTAGTTTTCCAGCGCCGCCGCTTCGGGCAGCCAGCCGGCCGCCCTCAGCCTGGCCACCGAGGCCCGCGAGACCGGGGCGGTGACGCCGTTCGACAGGCGAAGACGCAGGTTCCTCCCCTGGCTGGCCACGTCGACGACGGCGGCGCGCGCCACCCACCATGAGCGATGCACGCGCATGCCCTCCTGCCCGCCGAGACCGGCGACCACCCGCTCCAGCGGTCCGGCCACGAGCCGCGAACCCGTGGCGGTGTGGACCCGCACATAGTGGTCTTCCATGCTCAGGCACACGACCGGCCCCGCGACGGCCGGCGTTTCGGGAGCGACCGAAGGCGCCGCCTCGACCGGAGGCAGCAGGCGGGGGCGCATCAGCAGATAGCCGGCCACCAGCGGGATCGAGATCGCCAGGCACTGGCCGAACCAGGTCATCATGGTGAAGCTGGCCAGCCTGGGCCACAGCCACACCGCGATGCGCGAGACGATCAGGGTCTGGATCGCCGCCCCGACCAGGGCCGCCACCGCCGCCATGAACCAGGCGGGCAGGCCCGAGCGCCGGCCCATCTCCAGGGCCAGGCGCACGCAGACGCCGAACAGCGCCACGCCGATCCACATGGCCGTGATCCAGTAGGCCAGGCGAACGACCAGGGGTCCGTTGAAGAAGCTGCCATAGGGGCCGACCACGCCCAGGAACGCGCCCACCGCCGTGGCCACGGCGATGTCGATGGCCCAGTCACGCGGAGCGCCCAGGAGGGCGGCCTTGGAGGTCATGTCGCTTCTATAGCGACCGATCGCCGGTTCGCGAACCCATTCGCCCATTCGCGCAGGAGCCATGGCGAAGGCCCGGGCGAGGCTGCATCCAGCGGCCATTCCATCCTGTCGGAGCCCCTCTGATGCCTCGCCCTTTCCTGCTTCTCGCCCTGGCCGCCCTCGCCTGCCTGGCCCTGCCCGCCGCCCGCGCGTCCGCCGGCGAGGTCGGCTTCAGGGTGATCTCCGTGCCCGACCCGCAAGGGCAGCCCCTGGAGGTCGGAATCTGGTACCCCACCGACGTCGCGGCCACGGCGCCGGCGCGGGGCATGGGCGACCTGCCGGTGGCGGCGGTCGCGCCGGTCGCGGGCCAGCGCCTGCCATTGGTGGTGATGTCGCACGGCAACGGCGGCTGGTTCGGCGGCCACTACGACACCGCCATCGCCCTGGCCAAGGCCGGCTTCGTGGCCGCCGCCCTGACCCACGCCGGCGACAACTACCGTGACCAGAGCCACGCCACCGACATGGCCGACCGTCCTCGGCAGCTGCACGTGCTGATCGACTACATGCTGGCCGACTGGAGCGACCACGCCCGGCTGGATCCGGCGAAGGTCGGGGCTTTCGGCTTCTCGTCGGGCGGCTTCACCGTGCTGGCGGCGGCGGGCGGCGAGCTGGACTTCAGCCGCATCCCCGCCCACTGCCGCGACTATCCCCAGCACTACGACTGCCAGCTGATCGCCCGCGTTCCCACAACGTCCGCCCAGCGCGCCGCGGTCTGGACGCACGACGCGCGCATCCGCGCCGTGGTGTCGGCCGCCCCGGCCCTGGGCTATGCGTTCAAGCCGCAGACCCTGGCCGGGATCGCCGTCCCGGTGCAGCTGTGGCGGGCCGCCGACGACGAGATCCTGCCCGACCCGTTCCACGCCACCACCGTGCGCGCCGCCCTGCCCGCGGCCACGACCGAATTCCACGTCGTGCCCAAGGCCGGCCATTTCGACTTCCTGGCGCCCTGCGACGACTTCACCCGCAAGAACGTTCCGGCCATCTGCAAGAGCGCGCCCGACTTCGACCGGGCGGCCTTCCATCGCGACTTCGACAAGGCCGTGGTCGACTTCTTCCAGCGCACGCTGCAACGGCCCTAGGCGGCGCGCCCCCGGCTCCCGCCCCTCTGACATAAGGACGCAGGGGCGGGTCAGGGCCGGGAGCCTCAAGAGCCGATTAACCATGTTTCGACTACTCCTTCCTACGTGAGGCCGAAGCTAGGCTTTGCGTCGGGAGTCCTGCTTGCGTAGTCTGATCGCCGCCGTCGAGCGCATCGACCCGTTGACCGTGTTCGGTCGCGTCGCCGCCGTGAACGGCCTCCTCATCGAGGCTCGCGGCGGCCTGACCCGGCTGGCCGTCGGCGCGCGGGTCGAGATCGAGCGGATCGGCGCTCCGACGCTGCCGGCCGAAGTGGTCGGGTTCCGCGAAACCCGCGCCCTGCTGATGCCTTTCGGACCGGTCGAGGGCGTGGCCCCCGGCGCGGAGATCAAGATCATGCCCGAGGGCGCGGTCGTGCGTCCGACCAAGGCGTGGCTGGGCCGCATCATCAACGCCTTCGGCGAGCCCATCGACGGCCTGGGCCCGCTGCCCCAGGGCGACGTGCCCTATCCCTTGAAGACCCCGCCGCCGCCCGCCCACGCTCGCGGCCGGGTGGGCGAGCGCCTGGACCTGGGCGTGAGGTCGATGAACGTCTTCACCACCACCTGCCGCGGCCAGCGCCTGGGCATCTTCGCCGGTTCGGGCGTGGGCAAGTCGGTGCTGCTGTCGATGCTGGCGAAGGAGGCCACCTGCGACGCCGTCGTCGTCGGCCTGATCGGCGAGCGGGGCCGCGAGGTGCGCGAATTCATCGAGGAGACCCTGGGCGAGGAAGGCCTCAAGCGCGCGATCGTGGTGGTGGCCACCTCGGACGAGCCGGCCCTGACCCGCCGCCAGGCCGCCTACATGACCCTGGCCGTCGCCGAGTTCCTGCGCGACCAGGACCAGGAAGTCCTGTGCCTGATGGACTCCGTCACCCGCTTCGCCATGGCCCAGCGCGAGATCGGGCTGGCCGCGGGCGAACCGCCGACCACCAAGGGCTACACCCCCACCGTCTTCACCGAGCTGCCCAAGCTCCTGGAACGGGCTGGACCCGGCCCTATCCGCGCCGACGGCACGGTGGCCGCCCCGATCACCGCCCTGTTCACCGTGCTGGTCGACGGCGACGACCACAACGAGCCGATCGCCGACGCCGCGCGCGGCATCCTGGACGGCCACATCGTGATGGAGCGCTCCATCGCAGAGCGCGGCCGCTTCCCCGCCATCAACGTGCTGAAGTCGATCAGCCGGACCATGCCGGGCTGCCAGTTGCCGCACGAGCGCGAGATCGTGAAGGCCGCCCGCCAGACCCTGGCGGCCTATTCCAACATGGAGGAACTGATCCGCATCGGCGCCTATCGCGCCGGCGCGGATCCCACCGTGGACCGGGCCATCCGCCTGAACCCGGCGGTCGAGGCCTTCCTCAGCCAGAACCCCGACGAGGCCACCAGTCTTGACGATTCGTTTGGGTATCTCGGCCACATTCTCCAAAGCGACGCCGCCTGAGGGTGACCTGACATGGCCAAATGGGCCGACTCCCTGATCCGCATCTCCAACCACGAGGTCGAGACGCTGCAGAAGCGTCTGGCGGATATCGTCGAACGTCGCCAGACCGCCGAGATGAAGGTCGCCGCCCTGGACGCCGAGGCCGAGGCCGAAGCCCTGCGCGCCGACGGCGACATCGAGGCCGGCTGGTACATGATCGGCTTCCGCCAGGGCTTCAAGATCCGCCGCGACCAGGCCCTGCTGGACATCGACGAGGCCCTGATCGAGGAGGCCGGCGCGCGCGACGCCCTGGCCGTCGCCTTCGAGAACCTCAAGAAGTACGAGCACGTGGCCGAGGCCGCCAAGGTCGCCATGGCCCGTAAGTTCGGCAAGCTGGAAACGGCCGCCCTCGACGAGCTGGGCCTGCGGCGGGCGGCCGTCGGTGGGCGATAGTCCCTCTCGGTCGTTCCGCGACAGCTCCCCCGATGCGGGAGCATCCCCTCACCAGGATCAAAGCGCCGCAGGAAGCCTGCACCGACGCGCCGTCCTGGGGTCGGCCCTAGCCCTGTCGGCCTGCGGTCCCGGCGCCAAGAGCCAGACGGTTCCTGCCGACCTGCCGCCGCTGAAGGCGGTGGCTCCGTTCCGCATCGGAACCTGCGTCCAGGCCCTGCACCTGGACGATCCCAGCTTCGTGGCCCTGGCCCGGCGGCAGGTGAACCAGCTGACGCCCGAGTGGCAGATGAAGATGGAATACATCGTCCAGCCGGACGGGACCTTCCGCTTCGACGCCCCCGATCGTATCGCCGCCTTCGCCCAGGCCAACGGCATGGGCCTGCTGGGCCACACGCTTGTCTGGTACGCCCAGGCCCCCGACGCCTTCGCCCGGCTGGACGAGCGCCGCGTCAGCTTCGAACAGGCCTATCGCAACTACATCCTGGCCGTGGCCGGCCGCTATGCCGGCCGGGTGGTGGGCTGGGACGTGGTCAACGAGGCCGTGGCCGAGGACGGGAACGGCTGGCGCGACAGCCTGTGGTCCCAGCGCCTGGGGGCGTTCGAGCACATCGCCCTGGCCTATCGCTTCGCGCGCGAGGCCGACCCGCACGCGCCGCTGCTGCTGAACGACTACAATCTCGAATACATTCCCCGGAAGCGGGCCACGTTCCTGAAGCTGGCCGAGCGGCTGCTGGCCTCAGGCGCGCCGTTGACGGGCCTGGGCGCCCAGACCCACGTGGCGGCCGACATCACGCCCGGCAAGATCGCCGAGATGATCCGCGACCTGGCGAGCCTGGGCCTGCCGATCCACCTGTCGGAGCTGGACGTCTCGATCACCCGGTCGGAGAACAGGCTGCTGTCGCGCGAGGACCTGCGTAACCGCCAGGCTCGGGTCTATGGCGAGGCGGCCGAGGCGATGATGGCGCTACCCGAACGCCAGCGCTTCGCCCTGACGCTGTGGGGCCTGCGCGACCAGGACTCGTGGCTTCACCAGGAGAACGCGTCGGACAGCCCCGCCCCATTCGACGAGCAGGGCCGCCCCAAGGCCGGGGCGGCGGCGCTGGTCCGGACGTTCAGGGCTTAGGGCCCCCAGTCCCCTCAATTCTTGCCGTCCTGGAAGCCTCAGGAGGCTGCCCTGGCCCCTGGGCCAAAGCAGAGCGACAGCTCCTGGGGTCCCGGCTCTGCGCTGCGCCTCAGCCTGGACGACAGGTTGGCTGGAGACCCAACCTCAGCCGGCTTCTTCCTCATCCTGGCCGCCGTCCATCTGACCCAGCGAACGGGCCAGGGCCAGGATCTGACGGCGCTGATGGGGAGGAATGCGCGGAAACAGCGTGGCCAGGTCCAGCCCCTCTGACGAGGCCAGGAACACCTGCACCATGCGCGCCTTGCGCTCGTCAGCCTCCTGGTCCTCGCCGGCGCTGGCCGCATCGGACGACAGGCCCTCGAAGAACCACGACAGCGGCACCTGCAGTGTCTTGGCCATGCCGTAGAGCTTCGAGGCGCTGATCCGGTTGGCGCCGCGCTCGTACTTCTGGAGTTGCTGGAAGGTCAGGCCGACGCTGGACGCCAGCTCGGTCTGGCTCAGGCCCAAGGAGCGGCGGCGCATGCGCACGCGGGATCCCACATGAATGTCGACGAGGTGCGGTTCGTGGTCGGCGGCCAAGGCTGTTGTCTCCCCGGAGACGGCGGACAGGCCGTCCCTCGCGGATTAGACGCCGGGGAAAGGGCCGCCCCTCAACCGGGGAAGGTGTTTTTCCGTGAACTGCGCGATTTCGTCGCGGCGGCGTCGCGCCCCCGGAGCAGACCTCGGCGCAGACCTCGGATCAGGCCTGCGGCTTGGGGGCCGACTGGGTCGCCGGAGGCCGGGTGGCGACGGCCACGGCGTGATCGGCGTCGCTGGCCTGGCGCAGGGCGCGGAGGTCTTCGCTGATGCGGAAGATGGCCACGTAGAACTCGCAGAAGGCGCGCCACAGCAGCACCATCGCGGCGGCCACCAGCAGACCGGCGATCAGCACGGGGAAGGCCAGCAGCAGCGAACCCAGGCCGGGCTCCTTCAGCGCCAGGCCCACGGCCGCGCCGACGACGGAAAAGGCGAACAGGGCCACCACGCCCAGGCCGGCCCAATAGATCAGGTGAATCACCGGCCCCGTGACGAGTCGATCGAACGTCAGCAGGTCCCAGAACAGACCGTTCGAGCCACGCGCCTTGGTTTTTCTGGCCGGAGCCATCCGGACACCCCTCGTATCAGCGGGTGCTCCGCCGGGTCAGGGTCCATCGCTAGCAGCGAGAAGCCCGCTCGGCAATGCCGAGCGGGCCTCCGGCCGTCCCTAACGATGCGGACGGCTTATTGCGGCTTGGCGCCGGCCAGGGTGGCGTCGATCTGCGCCTTGGTGGCCGTGGTCTGCAGGCCGCCGTCGGCGGCGGCGCTGAAGCTGGCCTTGGGCAGGGCGAACTTCTTCTCGCCGCTGGTCACGACCACGTTGGTCGAGCCGTCGGCGCCGGCCGTGGTCCCCGCGATCGTGCCGACCACGGCGCCGGAGGGATCCTTGACCTCGGACCCGACCTTCAGGTCGAGAGCGACGTTGGCCGACGAGGGCGCGCCCGCGGCGGCGGCGTCGTTGGCCTGGGTGGTGGTGCTCGAGGTGGTGGTCTGGGCGCCCGTGGCCGGATCAGGAGCCGTCGTGGTCGTCGTCGTCGACGAGGTCGAGGCCGGCGGCGTCTGCGCGGACGGCGTCTGGGCCGGGGCGGACTGCTGGGCGAAAGCGGCGCCAGCCAGCGAGAGAGTCGCGGCGGCGGCGAACATGGCGATCTTGGTCTTCATAAATTGCGCTCCGTCGTGAAGGCCCCCGCCTTGCAGAAACGAACGCGACCTTTCCGCCTCGGTTCCGAAATAATCAGTAATAACCCGTGACCATTTCGGGGCGTTTCCCGGCATTTTCTGGGCCAAAGCTTCAGTCCGCGGCTCAGCTTGGATGGAAATCCAAGCGTTGCTGTCGTATGCGCGCGATTACACGCAACCCATCTCACGGACACCTTGCGGAACGCCCCGCGCGGACGTAAGGGCCGGAATGACAGGCCTGATGGGAGCCTAGACCATGCCCACGGTGCGCAGGCGGGCGCGGGGGTGGATCTCGTTCTGGCTCATCACCACGGTCTGGCCGCGGAAGCGCTCGATGATCGAGCGGACGTAGGGGCGCACGCCCGGGCTGGTCAGCAGGACGGCGGCGTCGCCGGCCATGGCGGCCCGGTCGAAAGCGTCGCGCACGCCGCGAATGAAATCCTGCAGGCGCGAGGGCGCCAGGGCCAGCTGCTTGTCCTCGCCCGGCCCGACGAGCGCCTCGGCGAAGGCCTGCTCCCACTCCGCCGACAGGGTGATGATCGGCAGGGCGCCGTCGTCGCCGCGATTGGCCCAGCACAGCTGGCGGCCCAGGCGCGCGCGCACCTGCTCGACCAGTTGCACCACCGAATTGGTGTGCGGGGCGGCCTCGCCGATCCCTTCCAGGATCTGCGGCAGGTCGCGGATCGACACGCGCTCCTTGAGCAGCGACTGCAGCACGCGCTGCAGCGTGGCGGCGCTGACCACGGACGGAATGAGGTCGTCGACCAGCTTCTTCTGCCCCTCGGGCAGCTCCTTGAGCAGCTTCTGCACCTCGGCGTAGGAGAGCAGGTCGGCCATGTTCTCCTTGAGGATCTCGGTCAGGTGCGTGGTCAGCACCGTGGCCGGATCCACGACCGTGTAGCCGCGGAACGTGGCCTCCTCGCGCATGGCGTCCTCGATCCAGGTCGCCGGCAGCCCGAAGGCCGGCTCGCGCACGTGCTCGCCGGGGAGCTCGACCTGGCCGCCCCGCGGGTCCATGGCCATCAGGCAGCCCAGGCGCACCTCGCCGGCCCCCGCCTCCATCTCCTTGATGCGGATCGCATAGCCCTGGTTGGCCAGGCGCATGTTGTCGAGGATGCGCACGGGCGGCATGACGAAGCCGAACTCGGTGGCCAGGGTCTTGCGCAGGGCGCGGATCTGGTCGGTCAGCTTGCGGCCGTCCAGGTCGTTGATCAGGGTCAGCAGGCCGTAGCCCAGCTCGATCTTGACGTCGTCGATGGCCAGCGAGGCGCTGATCGGCTCTTCCTCGGGCTCGGCCGCCGCGGCGGCGGCCTCCAGCGCGGCCGGATCCAGGGGCGGCGGCTCCTTGGCCTTCTGCGCGCGGCGATAGGCCAGGAAGCCCGCGCCGGCCGACAGGGCGGCGAACGGAACGATCGGCATGCCGGGGATCAGGGCGATGA
>JAGHZU010000033.1 GCA_017745235.1 Caulobacter sp.
GTCGCCGCTGTTGAGCCCGTCCGGACCGCGCGCGTGGACGTGGACGACACAGGCGCCTGCTTCCCAGCAGCGCGCCGCGGCCTCGCCGCGCCAGCGCCGCGCGAACAGGAACAGCGCCGCCCCGCCGATGAAGGCGCCCAGCAGCGGCGCCGCGCGCGCGGCCCGCCGTGCGGCCGGCGGTGTCGCGGACCCGGCCGGTCGTCTCGCCGGCCCGCTGGCCGACGCGCGAAGCGGCGGCGCCGACGTCCGGGGCGCCGATCTGGCCCGCCCCGCCCAGGGTCCCGCCGACCTGGCCGGCGCCCATGCCGCCCAGGCCCCCGAGGCCGCCGCCGAGCCCGCCCGTGAGGCCGCCGCCGGCGGAACCTCCCAGGATCTGGGCTTCAGCGGCCAGGGGAGCGGCCATCAGGACGGCGACGGCGGCGGCGGTGATGATCGAGGTCTTGCGCATAGGGTTTCTCCTCGGGTTGGAACCTGCGGCGCGGAGGCTTCCTCCGCGTCCTGCCCCGTCCAACGACCCGCCCCCGGCGTTTCATCCCGGTCGCCGCAATTTTTTTCTCGAAGGACTCAGCGCCCGGCCTCGACCAGACCCTTGCCGAACTGGGTGTCAGGTCCGGGCGGCCCCAGGTCGACCGCCGCCTGGGCCAGGCGCGCGACGGCCCGGACGGCGGTCGCCGGGTCGGGCGCCGGCGCCAGGGCGGCCAGCCGCGCGGCCACCACCGGGGCGGCGTAGGAGGTGCCCCGCACGCTGGCGCCGCCGCCGCCGGGCGCAGCCACCCTCACCTCCGAGCCGTAGGCGGCGAAGTCGACGTGCAGGGCCCGTCCCGCCTCGGGCAGCAGGCGCCGCTGGCGGTCGACGCCGGTGACGGCGATCACGCCCGGATACGAGGCCGGATAGAGCGGCGGGGCCGCTGGGCCGTCGTTGCCGACCGCGGCGACCACCAGCACGCCCCGGCCCACCAGCGCCCGCACCGCCGCGCCCAGGGCGCCGTTGGCCGGTCCCACCAGGCTGATGTTGACCACCGGGACCCTGGCCTGCGCCATCCACGAAAGCGCCCCGACGATCGCCTCGGCCGAGCCGCCGGCGGGACCCGAACCATAGACGTCGGCCGCCAGGATCTCGCGCGCGCCGCCGCCCGCCAGCAGCGAGGCCACCGCCGTGCCGTGGGCGCTGGGCGCCCCGCCGCCGGGGGCGAAGCCGCGCCGGGTCAGCTTGACGCCGGCGAAGGCCCGCTCGCCCGCCGACACCCCGCCGTCCAACAGCCCCACCCGGCCCGCCCGAGCCGCTGGCCCGGAAGCCGCCGGCGCCGCGCCCGCGCCCGCGCCGCCCGCCCCGGCGTAGAGGTGGTTGAAGTCGTAGTCGCCCGCGGCGTCCAGCGCCCGCAGCCGGGCCACCGCGGCCCGGACATCCATGCCCCTGGGCGGGGCCAGGGTCACCAGTTCCAGCCCCAGAGGGCCGGAAGCCATGCGGCGCTCGACCTTGAAGCCCTCCGCCTTCGCCTGCGCCAGGGCCTGGGACGAAGGCGAGACCGCCAGGACCTGGCCGCGCACCACCGGCTGGCCCAGGTCGTCGCGGTCCAGCGCCCGGGGGTCCTGTGCGACACGGGCGCGCAGCCGGTCCAGCCGGGCCGCCTCCAGCGCCTCGGGGACCAGCCGCCCGGGCGACAGGTCCTGCCCGGCCTTGGACAGGCGGTCGATCAGCGGCTCGACCGAGGTCGCCGGCTCGCGCGCCGCCTCGCCCAGCGGCGTTTCGGGCAAGGGCGCCGGCAGGCCCCGCAGCACCGACGAGGGCGAGGGCAGCAGCTGGGCGCGCGCGGCCCCCGTTCCGGCCAGGGCCAGCAACATCGACATCAGAAGAGCGATCGGCGCGCGCGTCATCGGACCTGTTCTAACTCTCACGTGATCTCGCCTACCCCATGTCCATGATGGCCGGGCCGCGACAGTCATGGAATAGTCGGAGAAACAGTTCCGGCCTCATGGACGAAACGCCCATGACCGATCGTTTCTTCCGCAGGTGACGAAGGCGAACCTTGGATTCCTTCCAGACAGACATGCTGGCCCTCCTGCCCCGCCTGCGCCGGATGGCGCGAGTGATGGCCTGGGAGCCGGCGGACGCCGACGACCTGACGCAACTGACGCTGGAGCGCGCCCTGCTCCGGCGCGACCAGTGGCGTCCCGGTACGCGGCTGGACAGTTGGATGTTTCGGATCATGCGCAACGCCTGGATAGACGAGACGAGAAGCCGGCGGCGGCGAAGCCAGGTGTTCGGAAGCTCGGACCTGGCCGAACTGGCCGCCGATCCGGCTGTTCCGTCCCTGGAGGCGCGGCTGGCCGCCTCGGCCGTGGAACGCGCGCTGGACGCCCTGCCCGAGGACCAGCGCCTGGCCGTCGCCCTGGTGCTGATCGAGGGCCTGTCCTACCAGGAGGCCGCCGACTGCCTTGAAGTGCCCATGGGCACCCTGACCAGCCGCCTGGCGCGGGGTCGCGCCACGCTGCAGACTGCGCTGACCGAGCAAGGAGCCTTGCCATGACCGTGCCGGACGAAGAGGTCTTCGCCTTCGTGGACGGCGAGCTGCCGCCCGAGGACATGGCGCGCATCGAAGCGGCCATGGCCACCGATCCCCAGCTCGCCCTGCGGGTCGAGACCCAGCGCGCCCTGCGCCGCCTGCTGTCGGGCGCCCATGCCGGGGTGATGGGCGAGACCCCGCCCGAGCGGCTGACGGCCACCGCCGGCGGCGAGGCGCCCAAGCCGGTCCGCCCGGCCGAGGTGATCGCCTTCCCCGGCGCCAAGGCCAAGACCAAGGCCAAGCCGCCCAAGCCTCCCCGCCCCGGTCCGCGCGAACCGATCTTCAACAAGAACGCGGGCGCGATGGGAAGGGGGCTGGGCGTCTGGCTGGGCCTGGCCGCCTGCCTGGCCGTGGGCCTGTTCCTGGGTCGCGCCGCCATGCCGCCGGCGGCCACCCTGACCGGGGCCGACGATCCCGCGCCGATCGCCGGCGGCGCCCTGGCCCAGGCCCTCAACGAACGCGTCTCCGGCCAGGACCAGGGTCCGGTTCGCATCGGCCTGACCTTCCAGAACCAGGCCGGCGCCTATTGCCGCACCTTCCGGGCCGACGGCCAGGCGCCCAAGGCCGGCGTGGCCTGCCGCGAGGGCCGCATGTGGCGGGTGAAGGCGGTCGTGCCCGCCTCGCCGGCCCAGACCGGCGACTACCGCACGGCCGGCTCCGAAACCCCGGCCGCAGTGCTATCGACGGTGGACGCGATGATCGCCGGCGCCCCGCTCGACGCCGGCGCCGAGGCCAGGGCCAAGGCCGCCGGCTGGAAGGCTGCCAAAGGCGCCGCCTCCCGGACGGACTGAGGTCGATCCGGAAGGCGGCAGGTCCGAGCCCTCGCAGGGGGGAATGCGGGGGTAGGCTCGGACCGGCTCGAACCGGCTGGGCCGGTGTCTGGTGCGGAGCCCTAAGCGATCATGTCCAGCAGCGCGCCGGTCATCTCGTCGGCCGTGCGGATGACAGCGGCGTTGGCCTTGAAGTCGGTCTTGGCCGAGACCTGCTCGACCGCCTCGCGGCCGAGGTCCAGGTCGTTGGCCCAGGCGGCGGTGCGCTGGGCGCTGGCGCTCAGGCGATCGGCGGCGGCCATCATGCCGGCGCCGGCGGTGGCGAGAACCTGCACGTCCGTCTCCCTTGGTGTCCGAGGCGACTGTGGGGCGCGCCGGTTAATCGGGACTGACGAAAGACGGTGAAGTTATGCGGTTAACCGCCGACCTCCCCAGCCGTCATCCCGCGCCTTGTGCGCGGGCCCTATCTGTCTGGTGCAGTTCGGGGGTGGGGTTAGGTCAGAGATCCGTCGGCGACTTCAGGTGGCGGGCTGAGCCATGGTTCCCGCGCACAAGCGCGGGATGACGGGCGGGAAAGACCGCGCCCCTTCGTCGGGTCCCGTGCGTCGTCAGGCGCTGATGTTGACCAGGACGCCGGTCAGCTCGCCCGTGACCTGGCCGAGGGCCGCGCCGGCGGCGGCGGTCGCCTTGGCCGCGTCCTGGGCCACGGCCAGCCGGGTCAGGTCGACCGGCGGCGGGGCGCTCTGGGCCGGAGCCGGGGCGCGCTGGGCGAAGCTGGCGGCGGAAGAGGCGGAAACCTGCACGGCGTAGTCCTTTGGGAGCTCCCTTTCGGGACAGCGCCAAACTGGCGGCCAACCCTTAAGCCCCGCTGACCAAACACGGTAAATGCGGCCTTCACGTCCGCCGATCCGGCGTCTTCGGCCTTGATTTCATGGCGCATTACAAAACGTTCAGGTCGGCAAACCTCGACAAGACCGCCACACTCCGGCCAAGGTTCGCGCTTTCGCGGGGAGAGCCCCGCCTCGGAGCCCATTGTCGATGTCGTTCTCCCGTCGCGCCGCCCTCGTCGGCGCCGCCCTGCTGCTGACCGTCCAGCCCGCCCTCGCCGCCCCGTCCGCCGCCAAGCCCAAGCCCGCAGCAGCCGCCACCGCGCCCGCCTCGGACTTCAAGCCCTCGGCCGAGGCGCTGAAGGCCCACATGTCGTTCCTGGCCGACGATCTGCTGGAAGGCCGCGAGTCGGGCACGCGGGGCTATGACATCGCCGCCCTCTACGTGGCATCGCAGTACGCCCAGCTGGGCGTCAAGCCGGCGGGCGGAAACGGCTCGTACCTGCAGCCCGTGCCGCTGACGGCCTACCGCTCGGCCTCGCAGGGGTCGTTCTCGGTGAACGGCGTCGACGGCAAGCGCACCCTGGTCTTCGGCGAGGACTACCTGCCCGCCGCCCTGGCCCAGACGGCCGAGGCCAACATCACCGCCCCGCTGGTCTTCGTCGGCTACGGCGTGGTGGCCCCCGAGCGCGGCCGCGACGACTATGCGGGCCTGGACGTGAAGGGCAAGATCGTCGTCTTCCTGAGCGGGGCGCCCACCGGCTTCCAGACCGAGATCCGCGCCCACTACGGCAACCCCAACACCAAGCGGGCCGAGGCCGCCAAGCGCGGCGCGGTCGGCGTCATCACCATCCCCACCGCCAGCGGCGAGAAGCGCCGTCCGTTCTCGCGCGGCGTGCCCGGCTACCAGGAATGGCGCATGACCTGGCGCGACGCCCAGGGCGTGGCCCACGTGCGGGCCGCTTCGGCCCCCAGCCTGGCCAGCGTCAGCCTCCAGGGCGCGGCCAAGCTGTTCGCCGGCTCCCGCATCAGTCTCGACAGCGTGCTGGAGACGGCCGAGACGCCCGAGGGGCTGGTCAAGGGCTTCGACCTGCCCAGCCAGGCGACCATCGGCCTGAAGACCGAGATCGAACAGCGCATGAGCAGCAACGTGGTCGGCCTGATCGAGGGCTCCGACCCGACGCTGAAGGCCCAGACCGTGGTCCTGTCGGCCCACCTGGACCACCTGGGGATCAGCGACCACGGGACCAACCCGGACAAGATCAACAACGGCGCCCTGGACAACGCCTCGGGCGTCGCCACGCTGCTGGAGGTGGCGCGCGGCTTCAAGGAATCGAAGGTCCGCCCCAAGCGCTCAATCCTGCTGCTGGCCGTGACCGCCGAGGAGAAGGGCCTGATCGGCTCGGAGTACTTCGCCTACAACCCGACCGTGCCGAAGGCCGACCTGGCCGCCGACGTGAACCTCGACATGCCGGTGCTGCTGTACGACTTCCAGGACGTGATCGCCTTCGGGGCCGACCGCTCCAGCATCGGCCCGGCCGTGGCGCGCGCCGCCGGCCGCGTGGGCGTTGGCCTGTCGGACGACCCGATGCCGGAAGAGGGCCTGTTCACCCGCAGCGACCACTACCGCTTCGTCGAACAGGGCGTGCCGTCGGTGTTCCTGATGACCGGCTTCAAGAACGGCGGCGAGAAGGCGTTCCGCGACTTCCTGGCCACGCACTACCACAAGCCCAACGACGACCTGAACCAGCCGATCGACTACAACGCCGCGGCCCGCTTCGCCCTGGTCAACTACGAGATCGCCCGCGAACTGGCCGACGCGCCGGCGCGGCCCAGCTGGAACCAGTACGACTTCTTCGGCGACCTGTTCGGCGGGAAGTAGGGGACGGGAAGCCCCCCGGGTCGCGCAAAGCGCGCCCCGGGGATGGCGCCGGGCCGGAGGGGGCTCTCCTCCGCATCCATCCTTGACCCCGCCCCCGCCCGGCGCGATTTTGCCGCCGTCCGATCATCCGGAGGCGGGACGAGTGCTGAGCGTGGGATCCCTGCTGAGGATCGGCCTGATCGTGCCGGCGGCGATGGTCGCCGACGTCTGGCTCGCCCAGCGGATGTTCCCCGGCTTCAATCCCGGCGCCCAGTTCATCAGCGAGCTGGGCGGGCCGGCCGCGCCCAATCCCCTGATCTTCAACGTGGGCATGGTGCTGGCGGGCCTGGCCGGCATGGCGGCGGGCGCGGGCTTCGCCCAGGCGCTGGAGCACGCCGGCGGCCGTCGCCGGGTCTCGGCCTTCGCCGGCCTCTGGGTGGCGCTGACGGGCCTGGGGGCCCTGTTCGCGGGCCTCTTCCACTGGCCCGACCCCATGCACCGCGCCTGCGGCGTGGGCCTGGCCATCCAGTTCGCCCCGCTGTTCACCGCCTGGGCCCTGTGGGGCAAGCCGGAGCATGCGCGACTGGCGCGGTTCTCGCTGGGCTGGTTCTTCTTCCTGCTGCTGGTCTTCGCCCTGCTGACGGGCGTGTGGAACGTGCGGACGGGCGCCGACGTCGGCTTCTGGCAGCGCGGCCACGCGTTCCTGGGCCTGCTGTGGCTGGCGATCGTCGCGTTCGCCCTGGACCGCCACTGGCGCGCGCGGCCCGCCGCTCCCGCGTCCGAGGACGCCGAACCCGCCTACGCGCCGGCGGCCTCGTAGGTCGCCACCAGGTCGTCGGACGCCAGGGCGTCGCCCTTCAGCGCGTCGACCAGCTGGGCCAGCGGCGTCTCGGGTCCGAACGGCAGGCGCGCGCCCAGGGCGAAGATCTGGATGTGGTAGTGGTGGACGCCATGGCCCGGCGGCGGGCGCGGGCCGAACCAGCCGATCGAGCCGCTGTCGTTGCGCCCCTGGGTCGCGCCGCCGATCAGGCCCAGGCTGGCCTCGTTCGGCAGCCCCTCCGGCAGGCTGGTGGCCTCGCCGGGGATGTTCCAGATCAGCCAGTGCACGAACGGCCGCTCACGCGGGGCGTCCGGGTCCTCGACGACGATGGCGTAGGCCGCCGCGTCCTCGACCGGGGTCCAGACCAGAGGCGGCGAGAGGTTGTCGTGATAGGCGCTGTGACGATCGGGCAGGCGGTCGTCCAGATCGAGGGCCGGCGTGGTCAGGATCAGGCTGCGCTCGCCATAGGGGCGGACCTTCAGCGAGACGATCGCCTCGCCGGAGTGGCCGGGGGTCTGGGCTTGGGACATCGGGGGGCTCCTTCGCAGGACAGAACCCCCGAGCCGAACGGCCGGTTCACCGCCAGGCGTAGTTGAAGCTGATGCTGATCCGCTGCTCCTCGGCCAGGTTGGGCGTCACCTCGTGGCGCAGCCAGCTTTCCCACATCAGCACCGTGCCGGGCTGGGGCTGGACGTAGACGAAGGGGCGCAGGCTCTCGGGCGCGTCCTCGTCGCGGTTGGGGGCGGCCATCATCATCGGCAGGCGCGGGTCCTCGAACTTCAGGGCCGAGGCGCCGGGCGGGATGGTGACGTAGACCGTGCCGGAAATGACGCTGTGGGGGTGGATGTGGCCGGTGTGCTGGCCGCCGGGATCGAGGATGTTGATCCAGAAGCTGTCCATCACCAGCTTGCCGCCGGCCAGGTCGAACCGCAGGTCCCTGGCGAAGGCGGCGGCGTGCCGGTCGAGCTTCTTCTTGAGGTCGGCGAACAGGCTGTCGCGCTGGGGCAGGTCGTCCAGCGAGGCGTAGGAGGTGTAGCCGAGATAGTTCTTCCTCTCGGCCCAGGCCTGTCCGGCCTCGTCGTCCTCGGCCACGGCGACGCAGGCGTCGTGCAGGTCGTCGATGAAGGTCTCGAAACCCTTGTCGCCGGCGAGGCTGGCTTCGTAGAGCGGGGTGACGAAGAGGGGGCGCGTGGTCATGGCCGCGTCATAGCGCCCGCGCGCGTTGACGACAAACCGGCGATGGAACATAGTCGGAACATGGCCATGACACTCACCATTCCAGCCGACCTCGCCGCGCGCCTGAAGGCGTTCGCCGAAGCCGAAGGCCGGGATATCGAGAGCTATGCGATCGACATCCTACACCTGACGTCGGACGAGGACTGGGGCTATACCGACGACGACGCCTACTGGCGCGAGCTTCGCGCCCAGGCCGACAATACCCTGCGCGAGGGCAGCATTCCGTTCGAGGACGTCCAGCGCTGGGTCGCTTCGTGGGACACAGAGAACGAACTGCCGCCGCCAGAGTCCAAGGTCAAAGCGCGCGGATGAAGTCCATCACGTTCGACGACCATGCAAAGCGGGACCTCATCAGGTTGCGCCGCTGGCTGGTCAACCGCGCGCCTACCGCGGCTGAACGCGCCATCGACCGGGTCATGAAAAGCGCGAGATCGCTCGCCGAATATCCAGACCGCGGTCGCCGCAGGAACCATGGCATGCGCGAACTCCACGTTCCGTTCGGCGCCCACAGCTACGTTCTGCAGTATCGCGTGCAGGGCTCCGAAGTGGTGATCATGCGCATCCGTCACAGCCTGGAACGTCGCTGAACCTCCCAGACTCGCCTATATCTCCCACGTGACCGACACCACCGCCGAAACCGACGCCTCCCCTCGCCTCTCCGGCGCCGCCCTGATCAAGGACGAGGTCACGCGCCTGCCCGACGCGCCGGGCGTCTACCGCATGATCGGCGACGGGGACGAGGTCCTCTATGTCGGCAAGGCCAAGAGCCTGAAGAAGCGCGTCGTCCAGTACGCCCAGGGCCGGTTCCACACCAACCGCATCGCCCACATGGTCGACGCCACGCGGGCCATGGAGTTCGTCACCACCCGCACCGAGGCCGATGCGCTCCTCCTCGAGATCAACCTGATCAAGCAGCTGAAGCCGCGCTTCAACGTGCTGCTGCGGGACGACAAGAGCTTTCCCGAGATCGTCATCCGCCGCGACCACGACGCGCCGCAGCTTCGGAAACATCGCGGCGCCCACACGATCAAGGGCGACTATTTCGGGCCCTTCGCCAGCGCCGGGGCGGTGAACCGCACGCTGAACACCCTGCAGAAGGCGTTCCTGCTGCGCTCGTGCAGCGACAGCGTCTACGACACCCGCTCGCGGCCCTGCATGCTGCACCAGATCAAGCGCTGCGCCGCGCCCTGCACGGGACTGATCGGCAAGGAGGACTACCAGGCCCTGGTCGACCAGGCCGAGGCCTTCCTGCGGGGCAAGTCGCGGGCGGTGATGGCGTCCATCGCCCAGCAGATGGAGGCCGCGGCCGAAGACCTGGAGTTCGAGCGCGCCGCCCGCCTGCGCGACCGCATCCGCGCCCTGTCGGCCGTGGCCCAGGAGACCCAGATCAACCCCGAGACCGTGGAGGAGGCCGACGTGGTGGCCCTGCACGTCGAAGGCGGCCAGGCCTGCGTTCAGGTCTTCTTCTTCCGCGCCGGCCAGAACTGGGGCAACCGCGCCTACTTCCCGCGCGTGACCGGCAACGCCGAGGAAGGCGAAGGCGAGGGCGAGACCACGACCGAGGAGCAGCGGATCCTGACCGCCTTCCTGGGGCAGTTCTACGACGACAAGCCGATCCCGCGCCTGATCCTGACCAATCTGCAGCCGGCCGACCGCGACCTGCTGGCCGAGGCCTTCTGTCTGAAGAGCGGCCGCAAGGTCGAAATCGCCACCCCCAAGCGCGGCGAGAAGGCCGACCTGGTGGGCCACGCCCTGACCAACGCTAAGGAAGCCCTGGGCCGGAAAATGGCCGAGGGCAGCGCCCAGTCCAAGTTGCTGGCCGGGGTCTGCGAGGCGTTCGGCCTGGAAGGTCCGCCCGAGCGGATCGAGGTCTACGACAACAGCCACATCCAGGGCACGAACGCGGTGGGCGGCATGATCGTGGCCGGGCCGGAAGGCTTCATGAAGGGCCAGTACCGCAAGTTCAACATCCGCTCGACCGAGCTCACCCCCGGCGACGACTACGGCATGATGAAGGAGGTGCTGCGCCGTCGCTTCGCCCGCCTGGTCAAGGAGGAGGAGGAAGGCGACAGCAGCGCCCGGCCCGACCTGGTGCTGGTCGACGGCGGCAAGGGCCAGCTGGACGCGGCCCTGGAGATCATGGCCGACCTGGGCGTGGACGACATCGCCGTGGTCGGCGTGGCCAAGGGCCCCGACCGCGACGCGGGGCTGGAACGCTTCTTCCTGCCCGGCCAGCCCGCGCCGTTCATGCTCGAGCCCAAGTCGCCGGTGCTCTACTACCTCCAGCGCCTGCGCGACGAGGCCCACCGCTTCGCCATCGGCGCCCACCGCACCCGGCGGTCCATGGACCTGAAGAAGAACCCCCTGGACGAGATCGAGGGCGTAGGTCCGGGCCGCAAGAAGGCCCTGCTGCACGCGTTCGGTTCGGCCAAGGGCGTCGGGCGGGCCAGCGTGGACGACCTGGTGAAGGTCGAGGGCGTCAGCCAGGCGTTGGCGGAACGGATCCACGCGTTCTTCCGGAAGGGATGAGGGCCGGCATGCAGGCCATGCGCGCCGGCTTGCCCCCTCCTGGCCTTCGCCCCTCCTCCTCCGTAGGGGGAAGAACGAGACCAGCGCGATCCGCTCCCTGCGGGGGCGGACAGACCGCGACGCGGTCAGGTGGGGGCAAGTGACGACGCATCGCCCTTACCCTTTCCGCCCCTACCCTTCCCGCCCCTACCCTTCCCGCGAAGACAGCTCCAGCCAGTCGAACTCCTCCTCCAGCGCCCGGTAGGCGTCGTCGCCGATCTCGCCGCGGCGGCGCAGGTCGGAGATGGCGGCGCGGGAGGCCTCGACCACGCGGCGGCGCAGGGCGTTCTCGGCCGTGCCCCGCCCGTCGCGGCCCTTCTTGGTCAGGTGCAGGGCCTTGTCGTACTCGCGGCGCAGGGACTCGGCGGCGGGGCTGTCGTCGCCCTCCAGCTCGGCCAGGGCCGCCTTCAGCGCCTTGGCGCGGGCCAGCTTCAGCTCGTCGGCCACGGGATCGTCGGCCGGCAGGCGCAGCAGGGCCATCAGAGGCTTGAGCGTCAGGCCCTGGATCACCAGGGTGCCGACCACCACCACGAAGGCCGTCAGCACGATGAAGTCATGGTAGGGGAAGCGCGACGGCAGGGCCAGGGCGGCGGCCAGGCTGACCATGCCGCGCATGCCGCACCAGCCCACCACCAGGCCGCCGCGCGCCGTGGGCGGCGCCATGCTCTCGCGCGCCAGCTTGACGCCGAACAGGTGGTTCTTCAGCCGCACGCCGCTGTTGTAGGTCATCACCCAGACCAGGCGGACCAGGATCACCACCGCCAGCACCACGAAGGCCGCGCCCAAGTACTCCACCCGCTCGCGCCGGGTCAGGGCCTCCAGGATCGGACCGATCTGCAGGCCGATCAGGGTGAAGGCCAGGACGTTGAGGACCACGGTCACGGTCTCCCAAACCGCGAACGAGGGGATGCGCACCCGGGCGGCCAGGGCGCCGGGACGCCAGGCGGCGGTCAGCCCATAGACGACGATGGTGATGACGCCCGACAGGCCCAGCCGTTCGGCCAGGATCCAGACGCCGAACGTGCAGACGAACTGCAGCACCACGGAGCTGGGCACGTCGTTGACCCGCCGCAGCATCCGCCCGCCCAGCACCGCCAGAACGAAGCCGACGACCACGCTGCCCACCGCCACCAGGGCGAAGGTCGGGGCCGCGTGGGCCAGGCTGAAGCCGCCGCCCACCGCTCCCACGGCCAGGCGGTAGATCAGCAGGGCCGAGGCGTCGTTGAGCAGGCTCTCGCCCTCCAGGATCTTCAGCACCCGGTGGGGCGGACGGACCTGGCGCAGCACGGCCAGGGCCGCCACGGCGTCGGGCGGGGCCACGATGGCGCCCAGCGCGATGGCGGCCGGCCAGGGCATGGCCGGAAACATCGCCCGGGCCGTCGCGGCCACCGCCAGCGTGGTCAGCGCCACGGCCACCAGCACCAGCGAGGCCACCGGTCGCCAGTTGTCCTTCAGGTCGCGCAGTGACGAGTCATAGGCCGCGTCCAGCAGCACGGGGGCGATGAACAGGGCCAGGATCAACTCGGGCTCCAGCGCCAGCTGGGGCGCGCCAGGGACCAGGGCCACGACGGCGCCGCCCAGGGCCAGCAGGGCGGGATAGGGCGCGCCCACCCGCCGGGCCAGGCCCGAAAGCAGCACCGCGCCCAGCAGCAGCGCCAGAACCCATTCGAAGATCAGCAAGGCCTGCGGCTCCCGGCTTGAAGTCCCCCACGCCTTTAAGCGCTTGGCGCGGCGAGCGGGTCCCCTACATAGCAGCGATACTCAAGCTTCAGTGCGGGAACGCCGATATGTCCACCTCGCTTTACGACCTGACCGTGCCCACGCTGAGCCGGGCCCTGCGCAACCTTTCGGCCATCCTGGCCAAGGGCGAGGCCCACGCCCGCGACAACGGGATCGACCCCGCCGAATATCTGGAGGCCCGCCTGGCGCCTGACATGGGCGCCCTGGTCAGCCAAATCCAGCGCGCCAGCGACAGCGCCAAGGGCGCCGTCGCCCGGGTGGCCGGGCTGGAAGCGCCGGCCATGCCCGACACCGAGGCCTCCTTCGACGACCTGCAGGCCCGGGTGGCGGCCACCCTCGCCTTCCTGGAAAGCGTGCCGCGCGAGGCCATCGACGGTCGCGAAGAGGCCGAGGTGGTGCTCAAGACCCCCAGCGGCGAGTTCACCTTCAAGGGCCGGGACCACGTGCTGGGCTTCGCCCTGCCCAACGTCTTCTTCCACGTGACGACCGCCTACGCGATCCTGCGCCACAAGGGCGCGCCGCTGGGCAAGTTCGACTATCTGGGCCGGCTGTAGGCCCCGCCCCCTTGCAGCCCAGACTGATCGTCCCCGCTTGACTCTCGCATAGGCGGCAATCACGTTCGCCGAACGCTGCTACAGCATCGGGGGATGTCGGGGGATGATCGGTCGGGCTCGCAAGGGCGCTCTTCTGTCGTGGCTGGCCGCCTGCGGGCTGGCGCTGTCCTTCGCCTCGGCGGGCCAGGCCGCCCAGCCCGAGCCCCGCGCCAAGCCGTTCGACGCGACCACCAACCCCGCCCTGTCGGGCTGGGTGGAGGACAACCTCCAGGCCATGATGACCCAGTGCATCGGCGGCGAGCTGACGATGCTGAGGAAGAAGTCGTTCGGCGGGCACGACGTGGTGTCCGTATCGGCCATTCCCCCGATCATCCGCGACGGCCTGAACCTGACGGCCAATCCCAAGATCCAGCTCCAGAAGGGCAGCACCCTGACGCGGGAATTCGGCTACGTCCGCCCCGACACCACAGGCGCGGCCTTCGACGAGTCCGACAGCAACGCCCTGGCCCTGAACTACGCCAACTTCCAGGACCAGCTGCCCGCCGTCGGCGTGAACCAGACCAACTACGTGGCCACCTGCTCGACGGTGCTCAGCTCCAAGGCCACCCTGGACGGCGACTACAGCTTTCCCATGGCCACGGTGAAGGCCGGGCTGGACGCCGACTACGACACCTCGGCCTCGACCTCGCTGAGCCTGGTGTCGGGCCATTTCGAGTCGCCGATCGTGGCCATGTACCAGGGGGTGGGCGTGGACGGGTTCAGCCCGGCGGACTCGGCCTACGCCGCCCTGCTGTTCTGGAACTGGTATACGCGCAACAGCACGCGGATCAGCGCCGACAACTACATCCTGCGCTATTTCGACGGGGTCTCGATCTACAAGATCTCCGGGCTGAAGAAGCGCACCCGGATCGACGTCAACCTGTCGGCCCAGTTCTCGGTCCCCACCACCTCGGTCTCGACCACCAACACCCTGGGCGTGTCCCAGATGACCACCGCCTCGGCCAGCGACTACGCCGCGGCCGTGCTGCTGCGCCCCGACGGCTCGGCCAACCGCCAGTACTTCCCCCTGCCCAAGCTGGACGAGCTGCGCAGCGTGGTCGCGGCCCGATCCGAGGTGCTGTTCGATCGCGCCGGCAGCGACGACCTGATGCTGCTGACCTCCAGCAAGAAGATCTCGCTCGTCGCGTTCAGCATTCCCAAGGTGCTGTGCAACGGCTCGCTGTGGGCCACCGACGACAGCCGCGTGGTGGTGACCGACGCCGCCCAGGGCGTCCAGCCGGGATCGGCCGGCGCGCCCGACCGCGCGATCTGCCGGTTCTCGCTGGTCTATACGCCGACGGCCGGCGACATGCTGAGCGGAACCCAGCTGAAGTTCAGCCTGACCAGCAAGACCACCCTGGGCGCCGGCAGCCCCCTGCCGATCAAGGTTCCCGCGCCGCAGATCGCCTACCAGGGCACGCGGCGGCCCTCGCTGGAATATGTCAGCGGCGGTCCCGTTCCGGTCAGCGCCACGCCCATCCCCGGCCCCGCGCCCAGCACGCAGTTGGCCTGGAGGATCAGCTACCGGCTGGTCACCGACGCCAATGCGCGCCTGCTGACGACCGACAACATGGACACCACTAACCTGGTCCTGACCTGCCCCTCGTCGGCGCCGATCTCGGCCGCCCCGACCTTCACGGTTTCGTTCGACGGACCCCAGTCGGGCAACACCCGCAACCTGTCGATCCAGGTCGCGGCCGTCTATGCCGGCCCCGCGCCCGACCTGACGCGGATGGACGGGCTGGCGAGCTGCGCCCTGGGCGGTTCGATCGACTACCTGCTGGCCGGCCTCTCCACCCCCGTCACGCGCAGCGCGCCGAGCGTGCCCCTGGCCTATCCGAGGACCCTGGCCCAATCCCCGGCGCAGCCCCGGTAAGGCGGGGGCAGGCTCTACTCGACGGAGAACGTCAGGCCGGCCCGGGCCTGGAGGCGTTCGACCAGACGGCCCTGGAGGGCCGCGCCAGGGGTCCAGATCCCGCCAGCCACATCGGGGGCGCCGATCAGGCACAGGGCCGTCTGCGCGATCATCTTGCTGGTGGAGCCATAGCCCGGATCCCGGTCGCCCTTGACCCCGGCGCGCACCTGGCGGCTGTCCTCGGCCGTGGCCACGAACAGCACGTCGTAGAAGCCGGCCTCGCGCTCGGCCTTGCCGGGCCCCTCGCCCGGCTGGGGGCCGCCGGCCGCGCCCATGGCCGCGTTCATCGCCACCACCGCCTCGGCCGCGGCCTGGCCCTGCTCGCCCGGACCGGTCAGCATCATCTCGTCATAGACGAAGTCTGCGCCGTAGGGCTGGCCCATCAGCCAGTTGGAGCGGTGGACGTTGCGGGTGTTGATCGCCGCCATGACGAACGGCGCGGCCCACGAGCCCAGGTCTTCCTCGAAGCCGACGCTGGCGCCGGTCGGCTGGCGGGGGCCGGCGAAGTCGGGGGTCAGGGCGAACGGGTCCTTCAGCCACTCCAGGATCTGCGGGTCGCGGGCGGCGGCGGCCAGGGTGGCCTTGAGGCTGGCCGCCGTCCCGCCCGAGAAGCCGCCGCGCATGCCGCGCACCCGGCCCTTCACGCGAGCCGCCGCCGCGCCCAGGCGCCGGATCGCCTCCTGCTGCACGAACCACACCCCCAGCTCGAAGGGGATGGAATCGAAGCCGCACGAGAACAGGATCCGCGCCCCGCTGGCCCGGGCGGCCGTGTCGTGGGCGTCGATCATCTGGCGCATCCAGGCCGGCTCGCCGCAGAGGTCGAGATAGTCGGTCCCGGTCTCGGCGCAGGCGGCCACCAGGTCGGAACCGTAGAGCTGGTAGGGGCCCACGGTGGTGATCACCGCCTTGGTCCGGCGCGCCATGGCCCGCAGCGAGGCGGGGTCGTCGGCGTCGGCGACGATCAGGGGCGTGGAGGCCGCGGCGCCGATCTCGTCGCGCACGGCCGCCAGCTTGTCGGCGTTGCGGCCCGACATCGCCCAGCGGACCTCCGGGTGATGCGCCGCCAGGTGCTCGGCCACCAGTCGGCCGGTAAAGCCGCTGGCGCCATGCACGACGAGGTCGAATTCGGCCGAAGGGTTCATGAGCGCGCCTCCCGATATGTTCTGGTTGGCGGGCAGATTGGCGCGGAAGCGGGGCCAGGGCAAACAAGTGTTTGACCGCCGCCTCCCTCATGCCGCCGCGGCGGCGATGGAGGGGCTATCGAGCCTTGGGCTTCAACGCCAGCAGGCCCAGGAAACTCAGCAGGGCCGCCCCGCCCAGATAGGCGCCGACGGGGGCCAGGCCCCCGCGCACGGCCAGGGCCTGGGCCAGCATGGGCGCCAGGCCTCCGCCCAGGATGCCGCCGAGGTTGAAGGCGGCCGAGGCGCCGGTGTAGCGCACGCGGGCGGGGAAGAGGTCGGGCAGGAAGGCGCCCAGCGGTCCATAGACGAAACCCATCACCAGCAGGCCGATGGCCAGGAACAGGCCGATCGTCGCCAGCGAGCCGGGAACCATCATCAGCGGCAGGAGCACGCCCACGCCCACGGCCATGGCGCAGCCGGCCATCAGCACCCGGCGCGGACTGGTGGCGTCGGACCAGTAGCCGGCCACGACGATGCCGGCGGCCATGAAAAGGATCGCCACCAGCTGGGCGCTGAGCATGGCCGTGCGCCCGTAGGCCAGGTCCTTGGCGCCGTAGCCCAGCGCGAAGGCGGTCATCAGGTAGTAGACGGCGAAGCAGCAGACGGTGGCCAGGGTGCCGCACAGGGTGGCCTTCCAGTGGTCGCGCAGCAGCTCGCCCAGCGGCACGGCCGGGGGCGGCTCGTGGGCGATGGCGGCGGCGAAGTCGGGCGTCTCGGTCAGCTTCAGCCGCACCCACAGGCCCACGCCCACCAGGACGGCGCTGCCCAGGAACGGCAGGCGCCAGCCCCAGGACAGGAACTGCTCGGGCGTCAGGAGCAGGCCCAGCACCAGGAACAGGCCGTTGGCGGCGATGAAGCCGACGGGCGCGCCCAGCTGCGGGAACATGCCGAAGCGCGCGCGCCAGCCGGGCGGGGCGTTCTCGACGGCCAGCAGCGCGGCCCCGCCCCACTCCCCGCCCAGGCCGAAGCCCTGGCCGAAGCGCAGCAGGCACAGCAGGGCCGGGGCGATCCAGCCGGCCATGGCGTAGGTGGGCAGGAAGGCGATGGCCAGGGTCGAGCCGCCCATCAGCATCAGCGAAGCCACCAGGGTGGACTTGCGGCCGATCCGGTCGCCGAAGTGGCCGAACGCGACGGCTCCAAGAGGCCGGGCCAGGAACGCCACGCCCAGGCTGGCGAAGGCCGCCATCTGCTGGACGCTGGCCGACTTGGCCGGGAAGAACAGCTGGCCGAACACCAGCGAGGCGGCCGTGGCGTAGATGTAGAAGTCGTAGAACTCCACCGCCGTGCCCACGAGGCTGGCGGTCAGCACGCGCCGGGTGGAGTTGGTCGCGGTGGGTTGGGTGGTGCTCGCCATGACGCCCTCGGGAAACTGCGCCATGGCTTGGCGCTCGCGACGCCCGCCGTCAACCGCTCCAGGGACAAAAACGACCCCAAGCGCAGCATTTTCGCCCGCACCCGCGACCATCTTCGTTCCGCCGTCCGCGCCTTTTCGGCACAGGCTTGCGACGGCGAGGGCCAGAGGGAAGCAGCCGCAGACAGAGCCGCCCAGGCGCAGGAAAAGCGCGGGGGCGGCCGACAGGTCATCCTCGATCGGGATGGAGGTCACCGGGGCGTTGAACAGCTCCGACAGCCGTTCCTGCGCCTCTTCGGCGCTGAGCTCGCCCCCCGCGCTGCGTCGCCAGAGGCGTTGGCGGCTTCGAGGATCAGGCGATGCTCGGCCGCGGCGCTGCGGCCGTGCGCCGAGGCGCGGCGCCTGAGCGCTTCGACCACATCGCGGGGAACATCACGCACGAGGAGCTGGGCCATGTTCTGATGACATCATCCGATAGCGCCCCCAGCATTTCACCCCCATAGCCCTGCGGCCGCTTCATGCGTTAGAACCCGGGCCATGAAAGCCCTTCCCAACATCCTGACCTCCGGCCGGCTGGTCATCGCCCTGTTCATGTTCGTGGCCCTGGCCGCGGCGGCCGGCGGCGTGCCGTGGCTGAGCGAGCGGCTGAGCATCGAGCAGCAGATGTCGCTGCAGCGCTGGGCGTTCTGGGCGTTCGTGGTGGCGGCGGTGACCGACTTCTTCGACGGGTGGCTGGCGCGCAAGCTGGACGCGGTCAGCGTCTGGGGCGCGATCCTGGACCCGATCGGCGACAAGATCCTGGTCTGCGGCGCCCTGCTGGGCCTGATGGCGCTGGGCCCCAACCCGCTGGTGATCCTGCCCGCCGGCCTGATCCTGTTCCGCGAGTTCGCCGTCAGCGCCCTGCGCGAGGTGGGCGCGGGCAAGGGCGTGAAGCTGCCCGTCACCCTGCTGGCCAAGTGGAAGACCACCCTGCAGCTGGTGGCGATCGGGGCCGAGATGATCCTGGTCTCGTGGGGCGCCTTCGGCCTGCCCAACGACCCGGCCGTGTTCGGCCCGGCCAGCCTGGTGACACACGGCCTGTTGTGGCTGGCGGCCGTGGTGACGCTGGTGACCGGCGCCCAGTACTGGGAAGCGGCGCGCAAGGCGCTGGTCTAGGACAGAGCCCCATTGGGAAAGGGGCCTACTCCGCCGCCAGCAGGCGCTCTTCCTCCAGGTCCGCCTCGACCTCGCCCGGGCCGCGCAGCAGCCATTCGGCGGCGGGGCCGGGCAGTCCCTTGCGCGTGCGCTCGGCCTGCATCATCAGGGCCAGCCAGCCGGCCCCCATCGTTTGAAACACCATGATCCGCCTCCGGCGAGTCCGTCGGAAGTTGAGAATGACTTTCAAAAACGATCAAGGCAAGGCGCCTGTCGGACCGCCCTTCGCTTTGGCGTCTCAGGCCGCTCCGGCCGTCGCGCGCTGGGCCGCGGCGCGGCGCTTGCGAGCCTGGAGCGCGGTGGCGCGACGCTTGGAGGCCTCCAGTTCCAGTTGCGGCAAGACCTCGGCCGCGCCCTTGCGCTGGGCCGGCGTGCCGACGATGTCGAGCCGGCGAGCATTGGCCAGGAGCGACAGCAGTTCCTGGTCGTTCAGCAGCGGGATCCGCTCGATCAGGGTCATGGGGTGCTCCTTGAATGCTGAAAATCTCCCGCTTGAGCGCGAGAGACTTGGCTAACGTTCGAAGCGACCTTCGGGGTCCAAATTAAAAGCTTCACCGAAGAATTTAGCGATTTCACTTGCCGCCAGCCCTTTGGACCTTCATGCTGGCTTTATCGAAATCGCTGCTGTTCGGCCTGCCTTTCCATGTTCTCCTCGCGAGAACGCCGGACACGCCTACCGACCCCCAACGAAATTTGATCGTCGCGCGGAACGTCTCCGCCGACGCCTATGCACTTCAAGGACTACGACTATGGCTACCGGCACCGTGAAATGGTTCAACGGCACCAAGGGCTTCGGCTTCATTCAACCTGACGACGGCGGCGCCGACGTCTTCGTGCACATCTCGGCGGTCGAGCGCGCCGGCCTGCGCGGCCTGGATGAAGGCCAGAAGATCACCTACGACCTCGAGCAGGACCGCCGCAGCGGCAAGATGGCCGCGGGCAACCTGCAGGCCTGATCCGCCTGACGGTTCGACGATACGGATGGGCCGGCGCACCTCGCGCCGGCCCATTTTCGTTTGCGCGGGAACCTTCGCCGCGCTTCAAACGCTTGCCAGCGCGCGTCGGCGAGGCCAGCGTGGCGCGGCAAGATCACGGCTAATCCATGCGCCTTCTCCGTTTCGCCGCCCTTCTCGCCGCCTCGATCAGCCTGGCCGCCTGCGGCTCGGTCTCGCGCAGCGCCTTCGAGGCCGCCGACCTGGCCGGCCCGCCGCCCAAGGGGCTGTCGGACATCCGCTTCAACGCCAGCGACAAGGACGCGGCGATCCACTTCGGCGATCCGGCCCGCAAGCGCGCCCTGGCCCAGAAGACCTTCGACGTGCTGGCCCTGTCGGGCGGCGGCTCGAACGGGGCCTATGGCGCGGGCGTGCTGGTGGGCTGGACCAAGCGGGGCGAGCGGCCCGAATTCGACATCGTCACCGGCGTGTCGACCGGCGCCCTGACGGCCCCGTTCGCCTTCCTGGGCTCCACCTGGGACGATCGCCTGACCCAGGCCTACACCGGCAAGGCCGCCGGCCGGATCCTGAAGCCGCGCGGTCTGGGCGTGCTGTTCCATCCCAGCTTCTACAGCAACTCGGCCCTGCGCGAGCTGGTCGACGCCTATGTCGACGACGACATGCTGCAGGCCGTCGCCCAGGAGCACCGGCGGGGCCGCCGCCTGCTGATCGCCACCACCAACCTGGACACCGAGGAGACGGTGATCTGGGACATGGGCGCGATCGCCAGCGAGGGCGGCGAGCCCTCGCGCGAGCTGTTCAAGGAGGTGCTGGTGGCCTCGGCCAGCATCCCCGGCGTCTTCCCGCCCACCCTGATCGAGGTCGAGGGCCACGGCCGCCACCTGTCGGAGATGCACGTGGACGGCGGGGTGACCACGCCGTTCTTCGTGGCCCCGGAATCGCTGCTGCTGTGGACGGCCGGCCGCAACACCGCCCGGCCGGGACGGCTGTACGTGATCGTCAACGGCAAGGTCGGCGGCACGTTCGGCTTCACCAAGGGCGGGGCGCTGTCGATCCTGGGCCGTTCGTGGGACTCGATGAGCAAGGCGCTGATGCGCACCCACCTGGCCGCCAGCAGCGGCTTCGCCCGGCGCAATGGCGGGGAGCTGTTCTACAGCGCCATCCCCGACAGCGCCGAGGTCGACACCTCGGGCCTGGACTTCGCCTCCGACAACCGCAAGGCCCTGTTCCAGCTGGGCGAGGAGCGGGCCGAGGCGGGCTGGGCCTGGGCCATTCCGGACCGGCCGGAAGAGCCCGTGGCCCTGCCGCCGGCGGTTCCCGCGCCCCCGGCGATCAGCAGCCGCTGAGTGCCCCGACGGCCACGGCTTGGGATAAGGTCGGGGTCAGGGGTTGCGCCGACCCGACTCCCTCTCTAAACGGGCGGCTTAACCTGCAAGATGGTCGACAGCGGGCGCGCGGTTGTGCGCGACCGTGTCTTTGCGCGAGTTAGCCATGCCCAAGAGAACCGACCTTTCCTCGATCCTGATCATCGGCGCTGGGCCCATCGTCATCGGTCAGGCGTGCGAGTTCGACTATTCGGGCGTCCAAGCCTGCAAGGCGCTGCGCGCCGAGGGCTACCGCATCATCCTGGTCAATTCGAACCCCGCCACGATCATGACCGATCCGGACGTGGCCGACGCGACCTATATCGAGCCGATCACGCCCGAGATGGTCGCCAAGATCATCGAGAAGGAGCGCCCCGACGCCCTGCTGCCCACCATGGGCGGCCAGACGGCGCTGAACACCGCCCTGGCCCTGGAAGCGGCCGGCGTGCTGGAAAAGTTCGGCGTGGAGATGATCGGCGCCAAGGCCGAGGTGATCGACAAGGCCGAGGACCGCCAGAAGTTCCGCGACGCCATGGACAAGCTGGGCCTGGAAAGCCCCCGCTCGCGCGCCTGCCACACGCTGGATGAAGCGATGGAAGGCCTGGAGTTCGTGGGCCTGCCCGCGATCATCCGCCCGTCCTTCACCCTGGCCGGCACCGGCGGCGGCATCGCCTACAATGTCGAGGAGTTCAAGGAGATCGTCGAGCGCGGCCTTGACCTCTCGCCGACCACCGAAGTGCTGGTGGAAGAGAGCGTCCTGGGCTGGAAGGAATACGAGATGGAAGTGGTCCGCGACACGGCGGACAACTGCATCATCGTCTGCTCGATCGAGAACATCGACCCGATGGGCGTGCACACCGGCGACTCGATCACCGTCGCCCCGGCCCTGACCCTGACGGACAAGGAATACCAGTGGATGCGCGCGGCCTCGATCGCCGTGCTGCGCGAAATCGGGGTGGAGACCGGCGGCTCGAACGTGCAGTTCGCCCTCAACCCCAAGGACGGCCGCATGGTCGTCATCGAGATGAACCCGCGCGTGTCGCGCTCGTCCGCCCTGGCCTCGAAGGCCACCGGCTTCCCGATCGCCAAGGTCGCCGCGCGCCTCGCCGTCGGCTACACCCTGGACGAGCTGAAGAACGACATCACCGGCGGCGCGACCCCGGCCTCGTTCGAGCCCAGCATCGACTACGTCGTGACCAAGATCCCGCGCTTCGCCTTCGAGAAGTATCCGGGTTCGGAGCCCCTGCTGACCACCGCCATGAAGTCGGTGGGTGAAGTCATGGCCATCGGCCGCACCTTCAAGGAAAGCGTCCAGAAGGCCCTGCGGGGCCTGGAGACCGGCCTGGCGGGCTTCGACGAGGTCGAGATCCACGGCGCCGACGACCCCGACACGGGCAAGGCCGCGGTGATCCGCGCCCTGGGCACCCCCACGCCGGACCGCCTGCGCGTGATCGCCCAGGCCTTCCGCCACGGCCTGACCGTGGACGAGGTCAACGCCGCCTGCAGCTACGAGCCCTGGTTCCTGCGCCAGATCGCCGAGCTGGTGCGCCAGGAGGGCTGGGTGAAGGCCGGCGGCCTGCCGACCGACGCCGCGGCGTTCCGCGCGCTGAAGGCCCAGGGCTTCTCGGACGCCCGCCTGGCCAAGCTGACCGGCCAGACCGAAAAGGCCGTCCGCAAGGCCCGCCAGGACCTGAAGGTGCGTCCGGTGTTCAAGCGCATCGACAGCTGCGCCGGCGAGTTCCTGGCCTCGACCCCGTACATGTACTCGACCTACGAGACCGGCGCCCTGGGCCAGGTTCCCGAGTGCGAGAGCGAGCCGAGCGACCGCAAGAAGGCGGTGATCCTGGGCGGCGGTCCCAACCGGATCGGCCAGGGTATCGAGTTCGACTACTGCTGCTGCCACGCGGCCTTCGCGCTGGACCAGATCGGCGTGGAGTCGATCATGGTCAACTGCAACCCCGAGACCGTCTCGACCGACTACGACACCTCCGACCGCCTGTACTTCGAGCCGCTGACGGCCGAGGACGTGCTGGAGCTGCTGCATGTCGAGATGAGCAAGGGGACGCTGGCCGGCGTGATCGTGCAGTTCGGCGGCCAGACCCCGCTGAAGCTGGCCCACGCCCTGGAGGAGGCCGGCGTGCCGATCCTGGGCACCAGCCCCGACGCCATCGACCTGGCCGAGGACCGCGAGCGCTTCCAGCAGCTGCTGAACGGCCTGAACATCGCCCAGCCCGAGAACGCCATCGCCCGCACCTGGGACGAGGCCCGGGCGGAAGGCGAGAAGATCGGCTTCCCGTTCGTGATGCGCCCGTCCTACGTGCTGGGCGGCCGGGGCATGGAGATCATCCGCGACCAGGAGGCGATGGAACGCTACATCGCCGGCGCCGGCGAGATCTCGCTCGAGCACCCGATCCTGCTGGACCACTATCTGAGCCGCGCCACGGAAGTGGACGTCGACGCCCTGTGCGACGGGACCGACGTGTTCGTGGCCGGCGTGCTGGAGCACATCGAGGAAGCCGGCGTCCACTCGGGCGACTCGGCCTGCTCGATGCCGCCCTTCTCGCTGCGCGCCGAGACGATCGACGAGCTGAAGCGCCAGACCGTCGAGATGGCCCTGGCCCTGAACGTGCGCGGCCTGATGAACGTGCAGTTCGCCATCGAGGAGCCGCACTCGGACAACCCGCGCATCTACGTGCTGGAAGTGAACCCGCGCGCCTCGCGCACGGTGCCGTTCGTGGCCAAGACGATCGGCCGCCCGGTGGCCGCGATCGCCGCCAAGGTGATGGCGGGCGAGCCCCTGTCCAGCTTCGGCCTGGTCGACACCCCCTACGACCACATCGCGGTCAAGGAGGCGGTGTTCCCGTTCGCCCGCTTCGCGGGCGTCGACACGGTTCTGGGCCCGGAAATGCGCTCGACCGGCGAGGTCATGGGCCTGGACTGGATCCGCGAGGGCGAGCAGGGCCTGGGCCCCGCCTTCGCCCGCGCCTTCGCCAAGAGCCAGCTGGGCGGCGGCGTGAAGCTGCCACGCGGCGGTACGGCCTTCGTGTCGGTCAAGGAAAGCGACCGGCCGTGGATCGTGGAGCCGGTGAAGCTGCTGCAGAAGGCCGGGTTCAAGGTGATCTCGACCGTCGGCACCCGCGGCTACCTGGCCGAGCAGGGCGTCGAGGTCGAGCTGGTCAAGAAGGTGCTGGAAGGCCGTCCGCACATCGTCGACGTGATGAAGAACGGCGGCGTGCAGCTGGTGTTCAACACCACCGAGGGCAAGCAGGCCCTGGAGGACAGCTTCGAGATCCGCCGCACGGCGCTGATGATGAAGGTGCCCTACTACACCACCTCGGCCGGCGCCCTGGCCGCGGCCCAGGCCATCGCCGGCGCCCCGGACGAGGCCTTGGACGTGCGCCCGCTGCAAAGCTACGCGTAAACCTCTCCTTCGGAGTTGAAACGTCAGCCGCCGCGATCCGCCGAAAGGCCGGTCGCGGCGGTTTTCGTTTGGGGGTCCTTCGGTCTTCCATCGGCAAGGTTATCCACAGGGGGTCGCCGTCAAAGCCCCTTCAGAGGCTGCGCGCTTACGGGGACCAAGCCGCGCCCGTCCCCGCGGCCGCCGGAACCAAACCCAACGAAATCAGACCCGTGCAGGAAAACGCAGGTTTCTTGTCCTCGGAGTCCGGGACGGCCGCATCATGGGGGCATGATCCAGACCTTCTCCTCCCCCGCCGCCTGGTGCGCGGCCCTGCAAGCCCGGCTGATGGCCGCCCTGGACGCCGCCTGGGCGCTGATCGAGGGCAGCGACGATCCCGAGGCGATCGCCCAGGCCCGCGCCCGGGCGAAAATCTGCGGCGAACTGGCGCTCACCGCCCGCCGGGTGACGCTGATGTCGCCCGAGCGCGCGGAAGCGCCCGGCGGCGCCGCCGAGCTGGTCCGCACCGCCACCCAGGCCGAGCATACCCTGAGGGCGCTGGAGAAGCTGAAAAGCAGCCGGCGCGGACGGCGGTGACGAGCGCGGCGCGGGCGGCGATACTGGCGCGATGAGCCCGCCCTTCATCCGCCTGCGCAAAGCCCTCGACGCTCCGCCGCAGGCTCCGGTCTGGCCGGACGGCGTGCGACAGGCCGCGTTCGGGCCGGACGAGGCGGAGGCGGTCTACGCCCTGCTGGCGGGAGCCTATGCCCGGGGCGGCGGACGGGTGGGACCGTTCGCGGACTGGTGGAAGGCGCTGCGGACCGACGCCGAGTACGATCCGGCCCTGGTGCTGCTGGCCGTGGATGGCGACGGCGTCCTGGCGGGCGTGGCGCAAAGCTGGACCAGCGGCTTCGTCAAGGATCTGGTGGTGGCTGAAGGCTGGCGGCGGCGGGGTCTGGGCGCGGCCCTGCTGCGGGCCGCCTTCGTCGCGTTCCACGCCCGCGGCGCGGCCTTCGTCGATCTCAAGGTCGAAGCGGACAATCCATGGGGCGCCGAGCGGCTCTATCGGCGCGAGGGCATGATGGACGTGGTCCAGGGGGAGACGTGCGCATGAAGGCCTATCTGGTGCTCGACTTCGCCATTCGCGACGTGGCGGGCTTCATGCCCTATGTGGCGGCGATCCCGGCCTTCATCGACCGGCACGGCGGGCGCTATCTGGTGCGCGGCGAGACGCCGACGCCGGTGGAGGGCGACTGGGCGCCGGAGCGGCTGGTGGTGCTGGAGTTTCCTTCGCGGGCGGCGGCCCAGGCCTTCCTGGACGATCCGGAAGCCCAGCCCCTGTTCGCCTTGCGCCACGCCGCCACCGACGGACGGCTGGTGCTGGCCGACGGCTGCGACTGAGCGGGCTGGCGGGGCGTTATCATCCGGCACAGATCGAGCGAGGTCCCCATGATCGAGTTCCTGCACGCCCCCGATCACGTCCTGGCCGTCCGCATTTCCGGAACCCTGACCGCCGAGGACTATGACCGCATGTTCGCCGAGGTCGAGGCCCGGCTGGCCCGCAATCCGCGCATGGCGGTCTATGCCGATCTCATCGGCTTCAAGGACCTGACCGTGGAGGCGGCGGCCAAGGACCTAGGCTACGCCATCGCCAAGATCCCCGAATGGAAGCGGTTCCGGCGCGAGGCCGTGGTCAGCGACCGCCACTGGATCCAGACCCTGGTCAAGGCGGTCGATCCCCTGCTGCCGGGCATCCAGGTCCGCGCCTTCCTGCCCGAGCAGAAGGACGCGGCGCTGGACTGGGCGTGCGACATCGATGGGGACTGAGGCGACGGCCGGCGGCGTGGATTGAGCCTCGTCGTCCCAGGCGCTAAGCAGCCTCGCATGACCCATCCCGCCTTCACCGACGAAGACGTCGCCGACCTGGCCCGCCGCCTGCTGGACCGCTCCCTGCCCAAGGCGCAATGGACCCACGCCGCGCACCTGGTGGCGACGCTGCGGCTGGTGCGCACCCGCGACGAGGGGCTGGAGCGCGACATGCCGGGGATCATCCGCGCCTACAACGTGGCTGTCGGCGGGGTGAACGACGACGTCAGCGGCTATCACGAGACGATCACCCAGGCCTATCTGGCCGCCATCCGCGCCTTCGTCGCCGCCTTGCCGGCCGGGGTGGGCGATGGCGAGGCGGCCGCGCGGCTGCTGGCCACGCCCCTGGGCGACAAGGCCTGGCCGCTGGGCTTCTGGTCGCGCGAGCGGCTGTTCAGCGTGGCGGCCCGGCGCGGCTGGGCGGAGCCGGACCTGGCCCCGCTGGAAGCCCCGCCCGCCGTGCGCGAGCCCTCGCCGTGAGCGTCTTCGTCGCCACGGCCCTGGGCGCGTTGAACCTCTTCACCTTCCTGCTGTTCGGCTGGGACAAGCTGGCGGCGGTCAAGGGCGGGCGGCGCGTGCCGGAGGCCACCCTTCTGACGCTGGCGGCGATCGGCGGCAGCCCCGCCGCCCTGCTGGCCCGCCCGGCCTTCCGCCACAAGACCCGCAAGCAGCCGTTCGGGTCATGGCTGCTGCTGATCGTGTTCGTGCAGGCGGCGGCGGCGATCGTGGCCTTCGCGGTATGGCGGGCGCGAACGCTCGCCCCTTGACTGACGCGGGCTTCGCCGTGCCAGCTACCGAAAACGGGGGAACCGCGCCATGATCGTCGTCCATCACCTGAACAATTCGCGCAGCCAGCGGGTGCTTTGGCTGCTGGAGGAGCTGGGGGTTCCCTACGAGGTCAAGCGCTACGAGCGCGACGCCAAGACCATGCTGGCGCCGCCGGAGCTGCGGGCGATCCATCCTCTGGGCAAGTCCCCGGTCATCACGGACGGCGACAAGACCATCGCCGAGACCGGCGCGATCGTCGAATACCTGATCGAGACCTACGGCCAGGGCCGGCTGGTCCCGCCGGCCGGCGCGCCCGAGCGGCTGCGCTGGACCTACTGGCTTCACTACGCCGAGGGCTCGGCCATGACGCCGCTGCTGCTGAAGCTGGTGTTCAACGCCCTGCCCGCCCGCGCGCCGGGCCTGATGAAGGGACTGGTCAAGAGCATCGCGGCCAAGGCCCAGGCCGGGTTCGTGGATCCGCAGCTGAAGGCCCACATCGACTATTGGGAGGCCGAGCTCTCCAAGTCGGAATGGTTCGCCGGACCCGAGTTCAGCGCCGCCGACATCATGATGAGCTTCCCGCTGGAGGCCGCGGCGGCGCGGGCCGGGGCGCAGACGCGGCCCAAGGTGAAGGCCTTCCTGCAGCGCATCCACGCCCGCCCGGCCTACCAGGCGGCCCTGGCGCGCGGCGGCCCCTACGACTACGCCCGCTGAGCCGAGGAGCGGCGGCCCCGACGCCGGACGGGAGGTCAGATGCGCGGCCGGACGAGGCCGCGGCCCGGCCCTCTTGATCCCAGGCCCGGACCGGATCAAGCTTGGCTGCCGCAGCGGTACTTGCGTATCGCCAGCGCGGCGCCTATCCTCTCAGCCCCCGGTCGCGTGCGCCAGCGTCCGGGCGTCTTCCTCCCCATTGGGCGAACCGAGCTAAAATCCGCAATGGAAAAAGTGCCGATGACCGTCTTGGGTTATCAAACCCTCGACGAAGAATTGAAGCGTTTGAAGACCGTCGAACGACCGGCCGTGATCGCCGCGATCGCCGAGGCGCGCTCGCATGGCGACCTGTCGGAAAACGCCGAATATCACGCGGCCAAGGAGCGTCAGGGCTGGATCGAGGGCCAGATCGCCGAGATCGAGGACAAGATCGCCCGCGCCCAGGTCATCGACGTGACCAAGCTTTCGGGCAAGCAGGTGAAGTTCGGCGCGACCGTCAGCGTCGTCGACGAGGACACCGAGGAAGAGGCTCGCTACCAGATCGTGGGCGACCACGAGGCCGACGTGAAGTCGGGCCGCATCTCGCTGAGCTCGCCGCTGTCGCGCGCCATGATCGGCAAGGAAGTGGGCGAGGTCGTCGAGGTCAACACCCCCGGCGGCGTGAAGGCCTACGAGATCCTCAAGGTCGAATGGGTCTAGCCTAGGCCCCATTCCAGGCTCATTGCAGACGACGCGTCGGCCGGCTTAGCTTGGCCAGCGCGTCGTTTTTGCTATGCGGGACCCCGACGTGGTCGAGAAGAAAAAGCCGGAAGCGGCGACCAAAGCCGCTGGCCAGACCGCCGCCCAGGCCGCGGGCAAGGCGGGGGGCAAGCCGCGTGCGCCGCGCGCCAAGGCCCCGAAGGCCGTTCCCGCGGAAAGCGTTCCCGCGGACGCCGCGCCGGCCAAGGCCAGGCGGGCCGCCAAGCCCCGCGCCAAGGCTCCCCAGCCCGAACCGGCGCCCGTCGCGGCGGCGGCCAGGCCTCGCAAGCCGAAGATGACGTCGCGCCCTGGCGAGGTCGTCCCGGCTCCGGCCGAACCGGCCGTCGAGACGCCGCGCCCCACGGCCGCCGCCAAGCCGAAACCTGCGCCGAAACCCGCGCCCGTCCAGGTCGTCGAGGCCGCCCCCGCCCCTACGCCGGCCACGCCCGCGCGCGAGCCGATCACCGTGTGGGCCATCTCGGACGGCCGGGCCGGGATCGAGGCCCAGGCCGTGGGCCTGGCCGAGGCCGTGGCCCGCCAGGTCCCGGCCAAGATCGTGGTCAAGCGCGTGGGCTGGAAGGGCCGGGTGGGCCGCCTGCCCTGGTGGCTGAACTGGCTGCCCAAGCGCTGGCTCACCCCCGAAAGCGGCATCGAGGCCCCCTGGCCGGACCTGTGGGTGGCCGCCGGCCGCGCCACCCTGCCCCTGTCGATCCGCGCCAGGCGCTGGTCGGGAGGCAAGACCTTCGTCGCGCAGATCCAGGATCCGCGCGTGCCCGCCCACATGTTCGACCTGGTGATCCCGCCCAAGCACGACCGCCTGACCGGCGACAACGTGCTGCCGATCACCGGCTCGCCCCACCGGGTGACCCAAGGGCGGCTGGACAGCGAGTACGAGCGCTTCCGGGACCAGATCGACGACCTGCCGCATCCGCGCGTGGCGGTGCTGCTGGGCGGCAAGTCCAAGGCCTTCGACCTGCCCGTGCAGCGCGCGGCCGAGATGGCCCACCAGATCCAGCTGCCGCTGGAGCAGGAGGGCGGCAGCCTGCTGATGACCTTCTCGCGGCGCACGCCCGAACCGGCCCGCGCCCTTCTGACGGCCCGCCTGCGCCACTTGCCGGGCATCATCTGGGACGGCGAGGGCGAGAACCCCTATTTCGCCTTCCTGGCGGCGGCCGACTACATCCTGGTCACCGAGGACTCCACCAACATGGCCACCGAGGCCGCCTCGACGGGCAAGCCGGTGTTCGTGCTGAAGATGGAGGGCCAGAGCCTGAAGTTCCGCCTGTTCCACCAGGAACTGGAAGGGCTGGGCGCGGCGCGGCCGTACGGCGGCGCCTTCCACGGCTGGAGCTACGAGCCGGTCGACGAGACCGGCCGGGCGGCGGCCGAGGTGATCGCGCGGATGGACGCGGCGAAGGCGGGGACGGAAGCCTAGGATCGGCGTTCACCGTAGATATCCCGGAAAATCAAAACGCCAATCGTCGCCATCCCGGACCCCTCGCAGAAGCCGTTCGGGCGCCGGCGCCTGGGCTTCCAGGCGGAGGCTCGGCGCGAGGTGGGGTTCGGCCGCCGCCCAACAGATCACACATCGTTCGCCGACCGGTGGACATCCGCCCCTCGCCTTCCCAAATTCCCTGGCCCAAGGGGAGACGAACACGCATGGCCTCGATGACCGCCCACGCCCAGACGCTCGACGCCGCGAGCGAGCGACCCGCGATCGGGGTGCTGCTGCGCGAATGGCGGGCGGCGCGGCGGATGAGCCAGCTGGACCTGGCCTACGAGGCCGACGTCTCGTCGCGCCACCTGGGCTTCATCGAGACCGGCCGCGCCCAGGCCAGCCGGGAGGTGGTCTCGCGCCTGGCCCGCGCCCTGTCGCTGCCGCTGCGCGAGCACAACGCCCTGCTGCTGGCCGCCGGCTACGCGCCCCACTACGGCGAGCGGGCTCTGGCCGCGCCGGGCATGGGCCACCTGGCCCAGGCCATCGACCTGATCCTGCGCCACCAGGAGCCCTATCCGGCCTTCGTCATCAGCCGCCACTTCGACGTGCTGGGCGCCAACGAGGCGGCCGTGCGGGTCAACGCCTTCCTGATGGAGGGCCGCCAGAGCCCGCACGCCAACCTGCTGCGCCAGGTGTTCGACCCCGCCGACTTCCGCGGCGTGATCGCCAACTGGCCGGACGTGGCGTCGAAGTTCGTGCGCCAATTGCAGGACGAGCTGGTCGCCGCCCCGTCCGACCAGAAGGCGCGCGCGCTGCTGGAGGAGGTGCTGGCCTATCCCGGCGTGCCCCCCGAATGGCGCTTCCGCGACCTCAGCGCCGAGTCCGAGCCGGTGCTGACCATGGTCTTCAACAGCCGCGCCGGCCCCCTGCGGTTCTTCGAGACCATCACCACCTTCGCGGCCCCGCGCGACGTGACGCTGGACGAACTGCGCATCGACTGCGCCTTCCCCGCCGACGACCACACCGCCCAGGTCTGCGCACGCCTGGCCTCGGGCGAGCTGTCCTGAGGGCGAGGGGTGCGGAAGCGGACCCCGGGGCGCCTTAGCCGCGAAGCGGACGCTGCCAAGGCCTGGAAGGGGTGGGGAGCGGACCTCGACGCCTTGCTACAAGCACCTACCGAGAACGCCGCACGACACCATCACAACTGGGATGAAAACCAGACCAATCAGAGCAACCGGGACCGTTGCTAGTAGCCAAGCGGCCCGTCGGCCGTAACGCCTGCTGGCCACAACGCCGAGAATAAGCCAGATAAGGACCAACGCTGCGACGATCAGGAGCCCTTGGTCCGCGCGAAACCCCGGCCATGCCTGCCAATAAGCAAATTGGCTTGCTGTGGAGGCTACAGCCACGAAAGCGCACGTCGTGGTGAGCGGTGTTACAGCCCTGTCCATGCAAGCATAATGGCAGACCCTCCCGAGGTCCGCCAAGGGTGGCTGTCGGACGCGAGCCGGCTATGATGGCTATGCAAAATCGGGGGCTGATATGTCTGGCAAAGTGTTTCTGTCGTGCGTCTTCGCCTTCTTCGCCGGCACATCCTGTGCGCTGCTACTTCTGAAGGGGCCAGCGGGTTTGTGGGACCGGCTCGGAGCGCTGCTTTGGGCCGCCATAGCGGTGACGTTCGTAGTGCGGGCCGTGCGGCTATCACTCTCGAAACCAAACGCTGACTGAAGCGTCCGCTCCGGGTCGGGTGCAGAAATGAGGACCGCGCTTGATACCGGACCTTGGGCGCTAAGCCGATAAGCGGACCTGGCGAAGGTCTGTTCGGGGTGGATGTCGGACACTAGTCCGCTGGACATATCCAAGGGCATCCAGTCAACATGCGGGCATGAAGCAGATCACGCCGCCAAACCTCAGCGCCCTTCCGACTGAGATTGCAGATGCGATCGGCTTCCTTCGACACAGTGGCCTTTCAAAAGTCGAGACCATGCGAGTTCTCGTTGAGAACCGTGGCCTCTCCATTCCGGAAGCGAAGCTCCAGGTCCATGCGAGCGAGCACTGGGATGATGTCCGCGATCGCGACGATCGATTTCATGATGACCTGATAGCGGTGGCGACCGCCATCGACGAAGCGCCAGGCTGAACTGGCCGACTTGGGTCGGGTGCAGAAATGAGGACCGCGCTTGATACCGGACCTTGGGCGCTAAGCCGATAAGCGGACCTGGCGAAGGTCTGTTCGGGGTGGTTAGGAGACATTCCCAGCGCGGTAGCGCTACAATGGAAACATGATCGCCCGAAAGCTACCCGGCCTCCCGCCCTACGGAAATGCGGCAAAGAACTTCCCAAAAGCAGACGCTTTTAGGGAGGGCTTGGTGGTCGAATTCACACCAACAGATGGCGAGCGCTGGGTTGGCAATTTCGCAGCGGGTTCAAGGTCCCTAGAGTGCGTTCGTGACGATCTTGGTGAGAGCGCGGTTCTGGTCGTCGCAGGCGGCGACGTCTATTTAGTCGACAGCAAGAAGCAGCAGGTGATCCTGGAACTCCCGTGGGTCACCGATGTGCGGTTCGAGTCTGACCTTGAGCTATTCGTGATCGCTGACAACTGCGAGGTCGTGGCGCTGGGACAATCCGGCCTCAAATGGCGCAGTCGTCGTGTGTCGTGGGACGGGATTACTGAGTTGAAGCGAACCGGACGGTCGCTGCACGGCCTCGCTTACGACATTCACGACCGACCGCCCGTGCCCTTCGTCATTGACCTTGAGACGGGACAAGCGACCGGCGGCAGCTACTAGGTCCGCTAAGGGTCGAGAGCGGCCCGTCATCCGAACAACGCCACAGCCGGACGTTCGCAACGTTCTCCAACGAGTGGGACGCGGGCTTACGGACACGCCGGCCAATGGTCCCCACCGATGCGTGTAATCATCCCGTCCTGACCAGTGCGCCACGAAACGTCCAGGTAATGCTGGCAGGGAAGACGGGACCAGTGAAACTTGGCCGATTTTGACGCTCCATCGACCGAAAAACCCTGAGCTTGAAGCTCCCGCACGACTTCAGTCTCAGTCGTTCCAGGCGGAAAACGCTCCGCCAGCCGAGCCGCCCACAGGTCATGATTGCCGATCGACAGGTTGAGCGAACGAGCGATCGGAGGCGCTTCCTCCGATGGTCCGCAACCAGTCAGGAAAGCCATCGCCAGCAAAAGAGTCCACTTCATGGGCGGACGGTCGCAGTTCCTGCGAATGTCGCAACAGGTAGATTCTGTCATTGCCCCCCGACCCAACCAACGTCCGACTAAGGTCGAAAGTCGACCCTGTATCCCTGTATCCGGACCGCAGCCTCATGGCGTGATGGCTTGGACACTTTGTCCAGGCTGCTCAAACGAATGAAGCTGATACACCCCCCGCTGTCCAGAAAAGCGATGCGCATCGTTTTCGACGCCATCTGGGAGTAATGTCGTGACTTGGGCGGATTGGTTTCCTTTTGTCTTCTTCCCGTTCAAAATCATAGTGCTGGGGGTCGGCATGTTCTTTTCCATAAAATGGCACCACGACCAGGCCAAAAAGGAAAAGGAAGACAGGAACAATTGACCCGAGGACGAGCGGCCTTCAAGGCCGAGCGTGAGAACGACATCGGCCGTCGATCGAGCGCCGCAATGCGTCGGGCGCTTTCGACGCCGTTGCGGACGCCGCAAGGAAAAAGGGCGGGACCTTTCGGTCCCGCCCTTCGTCTTGTTCAGCCTGAGCTGACCTGGACGTCTTAGAAGTCCATGTCGCCCATGCCGCCCGGCATGCCGCCGCCGGCCGGAGCGGCCGAGGCCTTCTTCGGGGCTTCGACGATCGCGGCTTCGGTGGTGATCAGCAGGCCGGCCACCGAGGCGGCGTCCTGCAGGGCGGTGCGAACCACCTTGGCGGGGTCGATCACGCCGTCGGCCACCAGGTCGACGTACTGCTCGGTCTGGGCGTTGAAGCCGAAGGTGGCGTCGTCCTTCTCGAGGATCTTGCCGACCACGATCGAGCCTTCCACGCCGGCGTTCTCGGCGATCTGGCGGATCGGAGCCTGCAGGGCGCGACGGACGATCGCGATGCCGGCGGTCTGGTCGTCGTTGTCGCCGGTCACGGTGGCCAGGGCCTTGGAGGCCTTCAGCAGAGCCGTGCCGCCGCCCGGGACGATGCCTTCATCGGCGGCCGCGCGGGTCGCGTTCAGGGCGTCGTCGACGCGGTCCTTCTTTTCCTTCACCTCGACTTCGGTCGAGCCGCCGACGCGGATGACCGCGACGCCGCCGGCCAGCTTGGCCAGACGCTCTTGCAGCTTTTCCTTGTCGTAGTCCGAGGTGGTGTCCTCGATCTGCTTCTTGATCTGCGAGATGCGGGCCTCGATGGCCGACTTCTCACCGACGCCGTCCACGATGGTGGTGTCGTCCTTGGTG
>JAGHZU010000034.1:0-28577 GCA_017745235.1 Caulobacter sp.
CCCCGCCGCCGCATCGGTCGCCGGCCATGCGCCCTTTCCACCGCGACGAGGTGACCTGAGAATAGCGCGGCCTGAAACAGGGCGGAGGATACGAGTTTCAGTCCTGTGATTTCAAAGGGTTGAGGTCGATCAAGCTGTGCATATCCGCCTCGCGCCGTTTCCCCGGCGAAGGCCGGGGCCCAGGTCGTAGGGCGGTGAGGGGCCAGGACGGCCCTCTCGGCGGCTGGATCTGGGTCCCGGCCTTCGCCGGGAAGACAGGGGTGGGGGTGGGGGGAGAGCGTTCGGATCGCCCGTCCCTCGGAAGGATCACTACCGATATATCGAAAATCGCTCTTGACGCTCGGCCAATCCGATATATCTGTAATTCCGATATAACGAAACAGGATCTAATATCACATGTTTGGACGTCATCATTTCCATCACGGTCGCCACGGCGGCCATCATGGCGGGCACCACAGCCGCCATCCGTTCGGCTTCCACGGCCATGAGGGCCACCACCGCCGCGGCGGCCGCATGGGCCGGTTCTTCGATCACGGCGACCTGCGCCTGGTGGTGCTGAAGCTGATCGCCGACAAGCCCAGCCACGGCTACGAGCTGATCAAGGCCGTCGAGACCGCCGCCGGCGGCGCCTATACGCCCAGCCCCGGCGTGATCTACCCCACCCTGACCCTGCTGGAAGAGCTGGGCTACGTCACCGCCTCGGACGCGGGCGGCGGCAAGAAGCTGTACGCCATCACCGACGAGGGCCAGGCCTTCCTGGAGGCCAACAGCCAGCCGGTTTCGAGCCTCTTCGAACGCATGGCCGAGGCCGCCTCGCGCAGCGCGGCCTTCTCGCCTCAGATCATGCGGGCTCGCGAGAACCTCAAGACCGCCTTGCGCCTGAAGCTGACGGCCGGACAGCTGACCCCCGAACAGGTCGCGGCGATCGCCAAGGCCCTGGACGACGCGGCCGTCGCCATCGAGGGGATCTGACCCCATGCGCAGCCACGCCCTGCTGGCGACCGGCGAGGCCGCCCGCTACATGGCCCAGCTGGCTGCATGCTGGCGCCACGAGTTCGAGGTCGTGCTGGGCGCGACCTCGGCCCGGGTCCTGCTGCCCCTGGGGTCGTGCGCGATGCGGGCCGAGGCCGAGGGGCTGAACCTGACGGTCGAGGCCCCGATCCTGGAGAGCCTTGCCCGCCTGGAGGACGCGGTGGCCGAGCAACTGCTGCGCCTGGCCTTCCGCGAGCCGGACCGGCGACTGGCCTGGACTCGCGCCTGGGAGGCCGGCCGCATCGACCCTCCGACCAGGCGGGTGCGCCGCGCCATGGCGATCTGAGCTTGCGTGACCGACCGAAACCGTGAGACAGGCGGTCAAGTCAAGCTTGCGTGGACCGACGAATGGGCGTTTCATCCACTTCAAGCTCCAGTAGAGAGCCTTGGAGGAAGCGTCATGGCTCACGCGGTTCGCGTTCTGCCTTCTCGTGCCCAAAATCCGGCCCGGCCTCGCCGGTACCGATGGTTCCTGGTGGCCGTCGCATGCAACCTGGCGCTGTGGGCGGCGATCATCGCCCTGTGTCTGATGGCTTTCTGAGCCGTACGCACGTGTGAGATTCCATCGGAGACAGGCCGAGAGCCTACGTCCAGGCCGGTCGCTGACTTTTCCGTTCCTCAGCGCTTGGCCGTATGTGGCGCTCTAGCGCAGGCCTCGGATCACGTCGATGCGGCGCATGGCCTTGCCCGGCAGGGCCGAGAAGCGCCCCAGGGGCAGGGTCTCGGCCACGTGCCGCATCTGGTAGGCGGCGTTGCGCGTCAGAGTCGAGATCGACGGCGCGCCCAGGAATCCGAACGTCACCATCTGCTGGCGATTGGACAGTTCCCGCTTGAAACGATAGTCGCCCGCGCCGAGGTCCAGGCGGCGATAGCCGTCCGGTCCCAGGGTCCTGAGGATGTCCTGGAACAGCATCAGGCCGGGGGAATAGCGCTCGAACCTGGGATCGTGGGCGATCAGCCAGCCGTGGATCGTGCCGCCGCCGCGCAGGTGGAAATGCGCGGCCGCCAGTTCGTCGCCCAGGTGAAGGGTGTAGAGGCCGCCGCCGAAATCGGCGTCGCGGGTCTCGCGCAGCTCTTCGATCAGCCGCATCACCCAGGGCGTGCGGAAAAGATCGGTCTGGCCCGTGGCCGCCAGCTGGGCCCGCTTCCAGGCCACCAGCTGGTCGAAGTCAGCGCGGCTGTCGGACAGGGCCGTGAAGCGCGAGGGGCCGACCTCGCGCTCGGCCTTGCGGCGTTTCTTGTCGATGTCCTTGAGCACGCCGACCCCGGCCTCCCGGCGCTGGGCCTCATAGGCGGCGTAGCCGTCGGGAACTTCGATCACCCAGGAGGTGTTGCGGCCGCGCTCATGGCCAGCGAAGGCCGGGTCTTCCTCCAGCATGTGGCAGAAATCGAAGCGCGAGACCTCCAGCGCGCGCAGCATGGCGCGGGCGTCGGCCGGGAAACCGTCTCGGGTGACGATGGCCTGGTAGTCGCACATGGGCGCGCCCACCGGCATGGCGGTGGAGCCTCGACGGCGCACGGCCAGGAAGGCGGCCGGATCGCCGGCCATGTCGCGCTGGATCGCCACGCGCACGCCGCTGGCCGGGCCCTGGGCGCGATCGACGGCCGCCACCCAGCGCGGCGACAGGAAGGGGCTGTCGAAGCGCGCGTCAGCCGCCTGCGCGGTCGACCAGCGGGCGCTGATCTCCGACGACAGTTCCGAAGCTGAGACGACGTCGATCTTCAAGGCGTCCTCGAACCGGCCCCCGCCGGATTTCGCGGGGATCATGCGCTCCAGAGATTGCCCGGGGGTTTACGCGACGGCGAACGCCGTTCGCCGTCGCGCCTCAATCCATCAATCTGCGCGACAGGTAGACATATTCGAGGGCCTGCCGGCGGGCGGTCTCGGCCAGGTTGGCGCTGGCGGCGTGGCCGCCGTCGATGTTCTCGTAATAGAGCACCGGATAGCCAAGGGCCTCCAGCCGCGCGGCCGCCTTGCGGGCGTGGGCCGGGTGGACGCGGTCGTCCTTGGTGGAGGTCTCGATGAAGACCTCGGGATAGGGCCGGCCGGCCTTCAGGTTGGTGTAGGGATCATACGTCTCGATCACCGCCCGCTGCGAGGGCAGGGCCGGATCGCCGTACTCGCCCACCCAGGAGGCGCCGGCGCCCAGCTGGCTGTAGCGGATCATGTCGAACAGCGGCACCTGCACGACCACGGCGCTGTAGAGCTCCGGCCGCTGGGTCAGGGCCACGCCCATCAGAAGCCCGCCGTTGCTGCCGCCCATGATCCCCAGGCGCCGCGGCGAGGTGATCTTGCGGGCGATCAGGTCCTCCGAGACGGCGAAGAAGTCGTCGAAGGCCTTCTGGCGGTTTTCCTTCAGGGCGGCCTCGTGCCAGGCCGGGCCGAACTCGCCGCCGCCCCGGATGTTGGCCACCACATAGGTCCCGCCGCGCTCCAGCCACAGCTTGCCCATCACGCCGGAATAGGCCGGCGTCATCGACACCTGGAAGCCGCCATAGGCGTAGAGCAGGGTCGGGGCCGAGCCGTCGTACTTCACGGCCTTGGGGCGCACGACGAAGTAGGGGACCAGGGTCCCGTCCTTGCTGGCGGCCTGGAACTGCTCGACCACGTGCGTGGAGGCGTCGAAGCGGGCCGGCGAGGCCTTGACCTGCTCCAGCTTCAGCGAAGCGGCGTCGGCCAGCCAGTAGGTCGAGGGCGTCAGGTAGCCGGTGACGCTGACGAACAGGCGGTCGTCCGTGCGCGAGGCCGAGCCCAGGGCGAGCGTGGCGTTGGCCGGAAGGTCCAGAGCCTGCTGCGTCCAGCCTCCGGGGCCGTGGGCGAAGGCCAGGGCCTTGCCGGTGACGTTGTCCAGCAGGCCCACCACCAGGCGCTCGCGCGTGGCCGTGACCTGCTCGATCGACTGGCGGGCGGTGGGGCGCAGGACCAGTGTCGCCGGGGCGGCGTCGGGCCGGGCCAGCAGGGCCGCCAGGTCGAAGCTGACGAGGTCGCCGGTGCGCAGGCCCCTTTCCGGCCAGTCCTGGTCGAGCGAGACCAGCAGCTGGCCGGCGACATAGGCCTGGACCGAGTGCTTGAGCGGGAAGGGCAGCTTGACCGGGCCGCGGTCCGTCAGGACATAGGTCTCGCTCTCGAAGAAGCTGACCCCGCGATGGACCAGGGCGGCGGCCACCGATCCGTCGGGTTCGGTCAGGGCGTAGGCCTGGGCCGAGACGTCCTCGGGCTTGCCGCGGAACACCTCCCGGGCGGTCTCCAGCAGCGTGCCGCGCTTCCAGGCCTTGACCACATAGGCGTAGCCCGAGGCGGTCACCTCGCCCGGCTTCCATTCGCGGGCCACCAGCAGGGTGTCGCGGTCCAGCCACGAGACGCTCTGCTTGCCCTCGGGCAGCACGAAGCCGCCGGGGACGAAGGCCTTGGTCGTGGTGTCGAACTCTCGGACGGTGACGGCGTCCTTGCCGCCGTCGGACAGGGTCACCAGGCAGCGCGTCTCGTCGGGCGGTAGGCAGTCCACGCCCTTGAACACCCAGTTGGCGTTCTCGGCCTTGGCCAGGGCGTCGACGTCCAGCAGGGTCTCCCACGCCGGGGCGTCGGTGCGGTAGCTGTCTAGGGTGGTGCGGCGCCACAGGCCGCGCACGTGGTCGCCGTCCTGCCAGAAATTGCGCAGCCGGCCGCCCTCGCCGAAGCTGACGCCAGGCACGCGGTCCTTGGCGTTGAGGATCGCCAGCGCCTGGGCTTCCAGACCGGCATAGCGAGGGTCGCCCTGCAGGACCGCCAGGCTGCGGGCGTTCTCGGCCTTGGCCCAGTCGAGGGCGCGGGCCCCCTCGATCTCCTCCATCCACTTGAAGGGATCGTCCCTGCCCAGTTCGGCCAGGGGCGTGCGGGCCTCTACGGCGGCGGCGGGTTCGGCGGCTTGGGCGATGTCGAGGGTCATGGGGCTCGTGCAGGCGGCGAGGGCGATCAGCAGGCTACGCATCTAGGGATCCGGCGGCGACGGCGACAGGGCTCATCCGTCGTTGGGTATATTGAGGACGTGGCCGCAAGCCTTGCAATGGACGGCGTCCGGATCGTGCTGGCGCAGGCCGCAGCGCGGACAGGGGAAGGTCACCTTGTGCGGGCGAAGGATCGACTGGATCAGGCCGATGAACAGCGACACCCCGCCCAGCATGACCGCCATCGACAGCAGCTTGCCCCAGACGCCGGGCAGGGTGACGTCGCCGTAGCCCGTGGTCGTCAGGCTGGTGACGGTGAAATAGAGGGCGTCGACATAGCCGGCCATGCCCTCGTAGCGACCCGCGAAGCTGGAATAGACGAAGCCGGTCACCACGAAGACGAAGGTCACCAGGTTGACCCCCGCCTTGGCGATCTGCTCGACGCGAGTGTCGTCGTAGCGGCGGCCGACGGTGCGCCAGAAAAAGTCGCTGTGCACCATGGTCCACATGCGCAGCACCCGCAGGAAGCCCAGGTTCAGCAGCCAGCCCGGGAACAGCAGGGTGGCCAGAACGAACAGGTCGATCCAGACGATCGGGCGCTTGAGCCACGACCTCAGGTCGCCCCAGGCGATGGCGCGGGCGGCGAGATCGGCGGCCAGGAAGGCGGCCACGCAATAGTCGGTGAGATAGAAGGTCAGGCCCTGGTCACGCATCACCGGGGCGGCGATGAAGAAGGCGATGATCGCCAGGTCGACCACGATCATCCCGTAGCGGAACCGCACCGCGGTGGGCGTGGAGCCATGATAGAGCGCCCGCAGGCGGGCGCGAAGGCGCAGCGGATGAGGGTCCTGGCCGTCGTGGTCGTGCAATCGCCGTCCTTCCCCAGCCGATCCGCTCATGCCCGTCTCCGGCGATCAAAACGCCGCAGTCCGCCTTCAACCGGCCGCAGGGCTCTGACTCGCACGCGGTTTTCCACTATATAGCCCCACCATGAGCCGCACCTTCCTCAAGATGAACGGCCTCGGCAACGATTTCGTCGTGCTCGAGACCGCCACCCAGCCCTTCAATCCGACGCCGGACGAGATCCGCGCGATCGCGAAACGGGGCGAAGGCGGGGTGGGCTGCGACCAGGTGATCGCCATCGACCCTCCGCGCGCCGAGGGCGCCAGCGCCTATGTGCGGTTCTGGAATTCCGACGGCGAGGAGACCGGAGCCTGCGGCAACGGCACCCGCTGCGTGGCGTGGCTGCTGATGCAGTCGGGTCGAAAGGATTCGGTGGCTTTCGACACCGTGGCCGGCCGGCTGTCGGGCGTGCTGGCGGGCGACAAGCTGGTGACCGTCGACATGGGCGCCCCGCGTCTGGCCTGGAACGAGATCCCCCTGGCCGAGGAGATGGACACCGCGCGGGTCGAGCTGCAGGTCGGCCCGATCGATGCGCCGTGGGTGCACACGCCGGTCTGCGTCTCGATGGGCAATCCGCACGTCGTGTTCTTCGTGGACGAGCCCGTCAGCGACGAGTTCGCCACCCGCACCGGCAGCCTGGTCGAACATCACCCGCTGTTCCCTGAGGGCGTCAATGTCGGCTTCGCCCACGTGGTCTCGCGCGGGCATATCCGGCTGAAGGTGTGGGAGCGCGGCGCGGGCCTGACGGCGGCCTGCGGCACCGGCGCCTGCGCGGCCCAGGTGGCGGCGGTGCGTCGCGGCCTGACCGATCGCAAGGCCAAGGTCGAGTTCGACAGCGGCCCGCTGACCATCGAATGGCGCGAGAGCGACGGCCACGTGATCATGACCGGCCCTGTGGCGATGGAATTCGCCGGCAAGCTGCCCGAGGCGGCGGTCGCATGACCGCCTCCATCCATCCCGCCATCGGGCCCGGCAAGACCGCTGTCGTCACCGGCGCGGCCGACGGCATCGGCCTGGCCGCCGCCCGCGCCTTCGCCGGCCTGGGCATGAACGTGGTCATGGCCGACATCATGGGCCGGGCCCTGAAGAAGGAAGCCGAGGCCATTGGCGAGCGCGCCCTGGCCGTGCCGACCGACGTTGCCGACCGCCAGGCCGTGCAGGCCCTGCGCGACGCCGCCGTCGACCGCTTTGGCGCCGTCGACGTGCTGATGAACAACGCCGGGGTGGGCGGCGGGGGCGACGCCTTCTCGGGCGAGGACCCGTGGAAGCGCATCCTGGACGTCAACCTGTGGGGCGTGATCAACGGCGTGCAGGTGATCGGCGAGGAGATGGCCGCCAGCGGTCGCCCGGGCCTGATCATCAACACCGGCTCCAAGCAGGGCATCACCCAGCCGCCGGGCAACACGGCCTACAACGTGTCGAAGTCGGCGGTGAAGGCCCTGACCGAGGGGCTGGCCCACACCCTGCGCGAGATCGTCGACTGCCGGGTGGACGCCCGCCTGCTGATCCCCGGCTACGTCTTCACGGGCATGACCCGGCGCGGGGCGGCCAAGCCGGCGGCCGCCTGGACGCCGGAAGAGACCGTCGCCTTCATGCTGGAAAGCATCGCCCGCGGCGACTTCTACATCCTGTGCCCCGACAACGAGGCCCCTCGGGCGCTTGACGAGAAGCGCATGGCCTGGGCCATGGGCGACGTGATCGAGAACCGCCCGGCCCTGTCGCGCTGGCATCCCGACTGGAAGGACGCGTTCGCCGCGTTCGTGGAATCATGACGGTCTACACCGTCATCAAGGCCACGCCCCAGCCCAAGCCGCAGGTCGGCGAGGAGGGCGGGCCGGCCACGACCGTGTCGGGTCCGGACGGCGTCGACGTCGTCACCTTCGGCTGCCGGCTGAACGCCTATGAGAGCGAGGCCATCCGCGCGCGCGCCGGGGCCGACGGCCTGACCGACGCGGTGGTGTTCAACACCTGCGCGGTGACCAACGAGGCCGTGCGCCAGGCGCGCCAGGCGATCCGCAAGGCCCGCCGCGAGCGTCCGGGCGCGCGGGTGATCGTCACCGGCTGCGCGGCCCAGATCGATCCGGCCGCCTTCGCCGCCATGCCCGAGGTGGACCTGGTGCTGGGCAACGCCGAAAAGGCCGCGCCGGGAGCCCTGCTGGACACTTCGGCCCGCGTGCGGGTCAACGACATCATGTCGGTCAAGGAGACCGCCGGCCATCTGATCGACGGCCTGAAAGACAAGGCGCGCGCCTATGTCGAGGTGCAGAACGGCTGCGATCACCGCTGCACCTTCTGCATCATCCCCTACGGCCGGGGCAATTCGCGCTCGGCTCCCGCCGGCGAAGTGGTGGAGCAGGTGCGCAAGCTGGCGGCGGAGGGCTATCGCGAGGTGGTGCTGACGGGCGTCGACGTCACCTCCTGGGGCGCGGACCTGCCGGGCCAGCCCACCCTGGGGCAGCTGGTGGGACGGATCCTGAAGCTGGTCCCCGACCTGCCGCGCCTGCGCCTGTCGTCGATCGACGCGGCCGAGATCGACCCCGACCTCTTCAGGCTGCTGGAAACCGAGCCGCGCCTGATGCCCTACCTGCACCTGTCGTTGCAGGCGGGCGACAACCTGGTGCTCAAGCGCATGAAGCGTCGCCACAGCCGCGAGGACGCCTTGCGGCTGGTGTCGGAAGTGCGCCGCGTGCGGCCCGACACCGCTTTCGGCGCCGACCTGATCGCGGGCTTCCCGACCGAGAGCGATGCGGCGTTCGAGAACACGCTGAGGCTGGTCGAGGAGGCCGGGTTGGCCTTCCTGCACGTCTTCCCCTACAGCGCCCGGCCCGGCACGCCGGCCGCCCGCATGCCGCCCGTCAAGGGCCCGGTCATCAAGGAGCGCGCCCGCCGCCTGCGCGAGGCCGGCCAGGCCGGACTGGAGCGCCATCTGCAGCGCCAGGTCGGCCGCGTGCTGTCGGGCCTGGTCGAACGCGAGGGCCTGGCCCGGGCCGAGGATTTCACCGAAATCGCCTTCGAGGGCGTTGCGGTTCAAGGTGAAATCGCCGCCTTCCGCGTGGTGGGCCATGACGGGACGCGGGTCGTCGCGGAGCTCGCTGACCAGGAATGATCCCCGTTCGCGCCCTGACCCTGGCCGGACTGCTGCTGGCGACGCCGGCCCTGGCCCGGCAAGCGACGCCTGTGATTGTTCCGGCCCCGCCGGCTCAGGGCCAGGCCACGCCCGAACCCAAGACCGAGGACACCCCGCCCGCGCCGTTCCGGCCCGTCGGCCCGATCAAGCCGGTCGAGTTCAGCGTGATGACGTACAACGTCGAGGGCTTGCCCTGGCCGGTGCGGTCGGGGCGCGGCGAGAAGCTCAAGGCCATCGGCCGCGAACTGGCCGCTCTGCGCGAGAAGGGGCTGGAGCCCGACGTGGTGCTGCTGCAGGAGGGGTTTCGCGGCGAGGTTCGAGACCTGATCGAGCTGAGCGGCTATCCGCACGTGGCCCGAGGGCCGCGCAAGAAGCAGCGCGACGCCAATCCCTTCGCCAAGCAGGATCGTCCGCCGTTCAAACGGGTGAAGTACCGCAGCAAGGGCGAGGGCTGGGGCAAGTGGGGCTCCAGCGGCCTGTGGGTGCTGAGCAACCATCCGATCAACTGGGTGAAGTCGCACGCCTATCGCTACTGCGCGGGGCTGGACTGCCTGGCCAACAAGGGGGTGATGCTGGTCAGCCTGGACGTGCCGGGCCTGCCTACGCCGGTCGAGGTGGCCGACACCCATCTCAATTCCAAGGGCGCCTCGGGCGTGCCGCGCAACCGCAACCGCATGGCCCACCACCTGCAGGCCGAGGAGCTGGGCCGGTTCATGGAAACCGACCGCACGTCCGGCGCCCCCCTGATCGTGGGCGGCGACTTCAATGTCATGCACGCGCCCGACCGCTACGACTACGTGATGGCCCGCTATCCGTTCGAGGTGGTCAGCCAGGTGTGTTTCCAGGAGCCGCAGGACTGCGACGCCAAGATCAGCGCCGACGGCGACGCACCCTGGCTCGACACCCAGGACCTGATCGGCTTCAAGCAGGGCGAGAAGGTCGCCATCCGGCCCATCCGGGTGGAAGCCCGCTTCGACGGCTCGACGACCGGCGGCCCGGTGCTGTCCGATCATGACGCCTATGAAGTGACCTTCCACCTGACGCCGCTCGTCAAGGCGGCCTCCAACGCCAAGCCCTGAGGACGCCATGCCCCATTCCGTTCTGTCCGGCGGCTGCCAGTGCGGCGCCGTGCGTTTCCGGGCGGAAGGCGAGATCGGCCGCTCCTCGATCTGCTGGTGCCGCATGTGTCAGAAGGCTTTCGCCGGACCGTTCGGGGCGCTGGTCAGCGTCAATATCGCCGACCTGACCTGGACGCGCGGCGAGCGCTCGACGTTCCAGAGCTCGGACGCCGTGAAGCGCGGCTTCTGCGCGGCCTGCGGCACGCCCCTGACCTACGAGTGGAGCCCCGAGCGGATCGACCTGGCGGTGTTCGCCTTCGACGATCCGTCGCAGGTGGCGCCCGGCGTCCAGCTGGCCGTCGAGGGGCGTCCGGCCTGGGCCGAGCACCTGGCCGAGATGCCGGTGCGGCCGCCGTCGGGCGGGTCGGCCGTGGCGGTGGTCAGCCGCCAGCATCCGGATCACGACACCTAGTTTCCGCCCTCGACGCCGCCGCGCGCCCGCAGGAGATCGCCGACCGAACGGCTCCCCAGCAGGCAATAGGCCACGACCCGGTCATAGGAGTGCTTCTGGCCCCGGCAGACGAGGTGGCGCCCGAAGGTCAGGTCGGCCAGCATCGCCTTGGCCTGGCGCCCGCCGGGGTCATGCAGTTCGGGCGCGGAGAAGTCGGCCAGGCGCACCTCGATCCAGGTCGACGGATCGCCGCCGGGTCCCACGCACAGGCTGTCGCCGTCGCCGACATAGCGCACCGTCCCCTCGAAGCGGACATTGGGCGAGGGCAGGCGGGCCGTGCAGGGATCGGCCCGCGCGATCAGCGGCAGGACCAGCGAGAACAGGACCGCGACGACGAGCCAGCGAACCATGGAACGTCTCCCCTTGGTCGGGGAGTCGTATCAGGGATGCAACCATCTGTATTTTATGGGTATTTGTTACTAGATTCGATCTAATGAGAACGGCTGAGGGAGGAGTGCGGCCTAGGCCTTTTCCTCGCCGCCATGAAATCCGGGCAGGCTCCAGCCCAGCTTGATGGCGCAGGCGCGCAGGCCGAAGCCCGCGCAGAACCCGGCGATTCCGGCGGGCCAGAAGCTCACGTGCAGCAGGGTCAGGCCCGCGAAGACGCTGGCCCCCAGCAGGGCGGCGGTGATGTAGATCTCGCGGCGTAGCAGCAGGTTGGGCTCTTCGGCCAGGACGTCGCGGATCACGCCGCCGAAGGCGGTGGTCAGCACGCCCATGACCACCGAGGTGAACGGGTGCACGCCCAGGCTCAGCGCCTTGGCGGTGCCGACCACGGCGTAGGCGGCCATGCCCAGGGCGTCCAGCCAGAGGAGCGCCCGGAACCGCCATCCCCGCTTGCCCATCAGCCAGACGACGGCGGCGGCCGCCAGGCAGGCCAGGACGTAGCCGGGCCGCTGCACCCAGAACACCGGCGCGCCGATCAGCAGGTCGCGCAGGGTGCCGCCGCCCACGCCGGTGATGGCGGCGAAGAACCCGAAGGTGATGATGTCGTGCTTGCGCTGGGCCGCAGCCAGGGCGCCGGTCGCGCCGAAGACGGCGACGGCGGCGTAATCCAGCCAAAATAGCGTGGTCGAAAGCGGGTCCATTGGTGTTTCATGCCACGGCCCGGTAGAGCCTGTCTTTATGATCTAAGCGCGTGATGGCCGCCGAAACCGCTCACACTTTCGGCTGTCACGCTCTAAAGGAACGCCATGAGCGAAAAGCCCGAGCAGAAAAAAGGCTGGTTCCAGCGGCTGACGGCCGGTCTGGCCCGGTCGTCCCAGCAGATGACCGAACAGGTCACCGGCGCCTTCACCAAGAAACCGCTGGACCAGGAACAGCTGGACCAGCTGGAGGAGATGCTGATCGAGGCCGATCTGGGCCCGACCATCGCCGCCCGCATCGCCGACGCCTTCGGCAAGGCTCGTTTCGGCAAGTCTTCGACCGACGCCGAGGTCAAGGAAGCCCTGGCCGACCTGGTCGCCGCCGAGCTGACCGACCGCGAGGGCGTGTTCGACCCGCTGTCGGGTCCGCGCCCCTATGTGGTGCTGTTCATCGGGGTCAACGGTTCGGGCAAGACCACGACCCTGGGCAAGATCGCCTCGGACCTGACGGCCAAGGGCGCCAAGGTGCTGATCGCTGCGGGCGACACCTTCCGGGCCGCCGCCGTCGAGCAGCTGAAGGTCTGGGCCGACCGGGCCGGCGCCGACTTCATGTCGCGCCCCACCGGTTCCGACGCCGCGGCCCTGGCCTTCGAGGCCGTCGAGCGCGCCCGGGCCGAGGGCTATGATGTGGTGCTGATCGACACCGCCGGCCGCCTGCAGAACAAGCAGGGCCTGATGGACGAGCTGCTCAAGGTCATCCGCGTCATCAAGAAGGTCGACGCCGACGCCCCGCACGAGACCCTGCTGGTGCTGGACGCCACGGTGGGCCGCAACGCCCTGGCCCAGGAGAAGATCTTCGGCAACCAGGTGGGCGTCTCGGGCATCGTGATGACCAAGCTGGACGGCACCGCGCGCGGCGGGGTGCTGGTGCCCGTGGCCCGCGCCAGCGACAGCCCGATCAAGCTGATCGGCGTGGGCGAGGGCGTGGACGACCTGCAACCGTTCGACGCCCGCGCCTTCTCGCGCTCGCTGGTCGGGCTGGAGGACTGACCCGATGAGCGACATGCCCTCGACCGACGGCGCCCCCGACGCGAAAGAGACCCCGGGCGGGGCCAAGAAGAAGCACGCCGCCTGGGTGCGCACCGCCATCGACTACGGCGCGCCGGTCGCGTTCGGGGTGGCCTTCTTCGCGACGGGCCGCAATTTCCAGACCGCCACCTGGGTGCTGGTCGCCGCCTCGGCCCTGGCCCTGATCCTGGGCTACGTGGTCGAGCGCCGGGTGGCCCTGCTGCCGCTGTTCTCGGGCGTGATGGCCCTGATCTTCGGCACGCTGGGCCTGGTGTTCCACACCGACGTGTTCGTGAAGATCAAGGTGACCGTCGTGAACGGCGCCCTGGCCGTGTTCATGATCGGCGGGGTTCTGACGGGCCGCGCGCCGCTGAAGGCCCTCATAGGCGAGGCCGTGCACCTGTCGGACGCGGCCTGGCGCACCCTGACCCTGCGCTACGGCGGCTATTTCGCCTTCGCCGCCGTGGCCAACGAAGTGGTCCGTCTGACCCAGGGCACCGACATGTGGGTCAAGTTCCGGCTGGCCCTGCTGCCGCTGGCCATCGTGTTCTCGCTCAGCCAGGTCCCCTTCATGATGAAGCACATGGCCAAGGGAGACCACGCCGAGACGCCGGAACCTCCGGACGCGGGCTTCTAGGTCGGATCGAAACCCGCCGCCCACGGACCATCTGTCGTCAAAACGACGTGTAAGCGTGTTATCTGGACGTCCGTCGACGGAAACGAGGGGCGACGGATCATGGCCAAGATCAAGGGCGACAAGGACGGCAGGACGACGACGACCACCGTCGGGGTCCTGGATCGCTCGCCCAGCCACCTGCTTCACCGGGTGCTGCAGCTGGCCCTGGACATCTATGCCGAGGAAAGCGGTTCGGAGGGGGTCACCCAGCGGCAGTTCGCCGTGCTGGCGGCCGTGGCCGAACATGACGGCGTGACCCAGACGGGCCTGGTGCGCGCCACTGGCATCGACCGCTCGACCCTGGCGGACATGGTCGCCCGCATGATCAGCAAGGGCCATCTCGAGCGCCAGCGCTCGGACCAGGACGCCCGCGCCAACACCGTCAGCCTGACCGCCGCCGGCGCCCTGGTGCTGGAGGAGAGCCGTCCGAAGGTGGCCATGGCCGACGCCCGCATCCTGGCCATGCTCAAGCCGTCCAAGCGCGAGGGCTTCCTGGAACTGCTGCGCGACATGGCGTCCACCGACGTCCACGCCGCCCCGGCTGAAGCCAAGGCCAAGAAGTCCAAGGCCGAGAAGGCCGAAAAGCCGGCCAAGAAGGACAAGAAGCCCAAGAAGGACAAGGCCGCCAAGAAGGCCGCCTGATCCTCCGCGCACGGACATGAAAAAGGCCTCCCGACCGTCACGGTCGGGAGGCCTTCGTCGTTCAGCGCGAGGCGGCTCCTAGGCCGGCTGCTTGACGCCGGCTTCGTTCAGCCATTCCACGATCTTGGTCTTGGGCATGGCGCCGACCTTCATCGAGGCCATCTGCCCGCCGCGGAACAGCATCATGGTCGGGATGCCGCGCACGCCGTAGCGGCCGGGGGTCATCGGGTTCTCGTCGATATCGACCTTGGCCACGATCACGTGGTCGGCGAGCTCTTCGGAGATCTGCTCCAGGGCAGGGGCGATCTGCTTGCACGGACCGCACCACTCGGCCCAGAAATCGACCAGCACGGGCTTGTCGGATTGCAGGACGTCTTGCTCGAAGGACGCGTCGGTCACCTTCACGGTGCTCATGGGTTGCTCCATCTGCGCCCGGGGGATGGGCGCTCCAGAAATGGCGTGGCTGGGGATTCGCTCCCCGTCTTGCCGCAAGATTTAGGCGCCCCGGGGCCCCTCGGCAATGATCTAGAACAGCCGGCCCAGGGCGTGGGCCATCACCTTTTCTGGAACCGCCATGAGTTTGGGACCGTCCGTCCACACGATCGCGGCTTCGATGGGCCGGTCGGGGAAGACCTCCGAGAGCACCGCAACATAGACCGCCATCTGGGACAGATAGGCCGGATCGGCGTCCTCGATGCGGTCGGGCGAAGGCCGGTTGGTCTTGTAGTCGACCACCAGCACGCGGTCGGGCGCGACCACCAGCCGGTCGACCCGGCCGGAGATGGCCAGTTCCGCCGGCAGCTTCCGCGACCCGCCGGCCAGGGCCACCTCGGCGCGGGACCCCGGGCCGAACACCCGGGCGAACCGGTCGTCCTCCAGCACCCCGAAGGCGGCCGCCGCCATCTCCTCGCGCTGGGCGGGGGTCAGGTCGCGCTCGGCCTCCAACAGGCGCGCGGCGGCGGCGCGGCGGTCGGCGGTCGGCAGGTCGGGCAGCAGCTGCAGCAGGCGGTGGACGATCTCTCCGCGCCGGTAGCGGCCCAGGCCCTCGATCACGGCCAGGGGAGAGGGCGCGCTGCCCCGGGCCTCGTCTTCCAGGGTGGAGGGGGCGGCGTAGCGCGCGGCGGGGGTCTCCGGCTCGGCCGGGGCCAGGGTCCAGGCGGGCGTGGGAACGAGATCCGGGCGCGGCGGAGCCAGGGCCTCCATCCGCAGCGGATCGGGGCCGTAGCGCAGGGCGCCGTCGTCGGAGATTTCGCGTACGCCTGGCGCGATGGTTTCATGGGCGAAGGCGGCCCTGGCGGCGGCGTACCAGCCGCCGACGTTCTCGTCCTTGGTTCGCGCGTCGATCCGTCCGCACAGCACCAGCCGGTCGCGGGCCCGGGTCAGGGCCACGTAGTAGAGGCGCAGGGCCTCTTCGGCGTCCTTCTTCTCGCGCAGGGCGCGGGCCTCGGCCGAGGCGGCGCAGTCGCTGGTCTTGGACGCGCTCCAGAGGAAACCGCCGTCGGCGGTCTTCATCAGCGGCGAGCCGCGCGCCCCGCCCTTCATCGTGGTCTCGGGCAGGAAGACGATCGGCGCCTCCAGCCCCTTTGAGCCGTGGGCGGTCATCACCCGCACCTCGCGACGGGCGCCCTCCATCTCGCGTTTGACCACGATGTCCAGTCCCGCGAAATCGGCGACCAGGGCCTCCAGGTCGCGTACGCCGCGCTGCTCGGCGGCCAGGATCTGGGCCAGGAATTCGTCCAGCGCCTCGGCCGCCTCCTCGCCCAGGCGGGTCAGCACCTTGGCGCGGTTGGAGCGGGCGGTGTCGTCCACCCGGCCCAGCAGCAGGGCGTAGAACTCGAAGGGCTGGCGGCGGCGCGATTCCGCCAGGGCCCAGGCCAGGAGGTCTCGCGCGGCGGTCCAGGTCGGCTGCTCGGCCGCGCGGGCGTTCAGGGCGGCCCACAGCGTGGCGCGCCGGCCCTTGGCCAGGGCGTAGAGGTCCTCGTCCGCCAAGCCGCAGAGCGGGCTCTTGAGCAGGGCCGCCAGGGTCAGGTCGTCCCCTGGGAAAAGGCAGAAGCGACCCAAGGCCAGCAGGTCGTCGAAGACGATGTGCGTCGACAGCGACAGGCGGTCGGCGCCGGCCACCGGCACGCCCCGCCGCTTGAGCGCGCGCAGCACCTCCTCGAACAGCGCCTTGCGCCGCCGCACCAGCACCAGCACGTCGCCCCAGTGGGCCGCGCGCCACTGGCGGGTCTCCTTGTCGAACACCGCGTCGCCGCGCCGGACCAGGGCCTGGATTTCGGCCGCGATCTTCTCCGCCAGGCGCCGGTTGGCGCCCTGGGCGCTTTCGGCGTCCAGCGGCGCGTCCCAGGCCTCGCGTTCCTCGCCCGGGGCCTCACGCTCGAGCGGCCACAGGTCCACGCACCCGGCGTGGTCGATCCGGAAGGGCTCGTGGCGCACCATGTCCTCGCCCGCCGGAGCGGGCACGCCCGAGCGGGTCTCCGGGGCCGAGAACAGGGCGTCCACGAAGCTCAGCACCTGCACGGTCGAGCGGTAGGAGGTGGTCAGGGGCACGGCCTGGCCCACGCGCCCGGCGGCGGTGATCTGGGCGATGTAGCTCTGGGTCTCGGCCAGCAGGCGCTGGGGATCGGCCCCCTGGAACGAGTAGATGGACTGCTTCTCGTCGCCGACCACGAACAGGGTGCGGGTGTCCTCGCCGCCGCTGCGCCAGCGGGCCGCGCCCTCGCCGGCGAAGAAGTCGGAGGTCAGGGCCCGCAGGATCGCCCACTGCTCGGGGGCCGTGTCCTGGGCTTCGTCCAGCAGGATGTGCTCGACACCGCCGTCCAGCTTGTAGAGCACCCAAGCGGCGTCCACCTTCTCGGTCAGCAGGGTGCGGGTGCGATCGATCAGATCGGCGAAGTCGAGGGCGCCGCGCGCGGCCTTCTCGATGCCGTGAGCCTGGATGTAGAGCGCCGCCAGCCGAAGGGCGTCGGCGCTGTCCTGGGCGACCTTGGCCGCCCGCAGCCATTCACGAGCCTCCTCCAGCCGCTCCTGCTCGGCCAGCAGCCGTACGCGCAGGTCCTCGCGCGCCTTCAGGCCCGAGGTCTTGGCCGGCCAGGTGGCGGGCGTGCCCGCGCCCTTCTCGGTGAAGAGGGCGGCTAGGCAGTCCTCCAGGCCCGCGTGAGGATCGTCGGCCACGGCCCGCATCAGCCCCGCGCACTTGACGTCGGTCTTGCCGCCGCCGGCCAGGACGTCGGCGCACGAACGCCAGAAGGCGCGGTCGAGCCCCGCCATGGCCTCGGCCTCGACCGCCTCGACGCTGCTTTCGCCATCGGGGAAGCCGCAGACGCTCCAGGCGTCGGCGATGGCGCCGGAGAGACCGCCCCGGCTGTCGAGATACTCGCCGATCGCGCCGCGCTGGGTTTCGAAGGTGGCGAACATCGCCTCGAAGCTCTGGAAGTCCAGGGCGACGGAAAAACGCGCATAGGCCTGGGCGAACGCGTCGTCGTGGGTGGTGACCCAGGCCGCGACCTGGCGCAGGGCGCCCTGGGCGATGGCGGCCGAGGCGCTGTCGTCCATCACCACGAAGCCGGGCGAGACGCCGGCCTCCAGCGGGAAGCGCCGCAGCAGCTTCTCGCAGAAGGCGTGGATGGTCTGGATCTTCAGGCCGCCGGGCGTCTCCAGCGCCTTGGCGAACAGGCCTCGGGCGCGAGACAGCTCGGCGTGGCCGAAGTCGGCCGGGTCGCGGCCCTCAAGTTCGCCCACCCGCCGGCGCAGTTCGGCGTCGGGGGTCACGCACCATTCGCCCAGGCGCTGGAACAGGCGCGACTGCATCTCCGCGGCCGCGGCCTTGGTGTAGGTCACGCACAGGATCGTCTCGGGCGACGAGCCGGCCAGCAGCAGGCGCGCGACCCGGTCGATCAGGGTCTTGGTCTTGCCGGAACCGGCGTTGGCCGTGACGAAGGCCGAGATGGCCGGGTCGGCGGCGACGCGCTGGGGGTCGATCATGCGCGGCCTCCTCCTGAGGGGGTAGGGCGCGCGCAGCGCCGGAGGGGGGTGTTTTCCCCGCCGCGTCGCACTTCCCCCTCCGTCGGTTTCCCCGACACCTCCCCCCTCAGGGAGAGGTTCCTCGCCAACGCTTTCATTCCCCGCCCTCGCCGTCGTCGCCGCTGGTCGACCACTCGAACACCCGGGCCAGGTGGCCGTAGTCGCCGGCATGGTCGTGGACGAACTGGGGAGCCACTCGCGACAGGTAGGGCTGACGCGGATTGTCGTAGCGTTCGATCAGCTCGCGCAGGCCATTCAGGGCCTTGATCGCCGCCTCCTGGGACTCGACTCCGGCGCTCGCGCGCACCTCCTCCACCCCCGCCGGCCTGCGGCCCGTGACGCGCAGATAGGTCAGGTCGCCGGGCTCGCGGGGGCCGATCTCGGGGAAGCCCCCTTCGCGCAGGATGGCGGCGGTCAGGGTCAGCTGGGGCGAAAAGCCGGTCTCGACCTGTTTCTTGGAGGGCGCGGCGCCGGTCTTGTAGTCGAGGATGTGGGCCAGGCCCTCGGCCGTGGGCTCGATGCGGTCGGCCTTGGCGGTGACGGTGAACGGTCGTCCGCCGATGTCGAAGGTCAGTTCGCCCGGCGCCTCGACCACGATGCGTTCGGCCTCCGCGCGGCGGCGGGTCTCCAGATCCGCCACCCACAGCGCCGCCTGGCGGGCCAGGGCGCGTTCGCGGGCCAGCGCCGTGGGCGGCATGCCGGCGGCGACAAGTTCGTCCAGATAGAGGGCGGCGAAGATCTCGGCTGCGTTCGGCGGCACAGGGCCCGGATGCCGTTCGGCGAACTTCTCGAACGCGGCGTGGATGGCCGTGCCGCGCGCGCGGGCCTCCACCGGCTCGTCGGGGCGGTCCAGCGGGTAGAGCTTGAGGATGTCGCGCGCCCAGACGGCGTAGGGGTCGCGGGTCAGGGCCTCCACGCGCGTGACGGCCATCTTGCGCGGGCGGTCCTCGACCGGCGGCGTGGGGGCCGGACGACGGATCGGGGCGTAGGGGCCCGGAGCATCGAGATCGCGGGCCCAGGCCAGCACGTCGGCGCGCTCGGCCAGGCTCAGGCCGGCGCCCCGCGCCAGGGTCTTCAGCCGCCACAGCCAGCGGCTCTCGACGGCGGGCGCCCCGCCGCGCCGCTCGCTATGGACCAGGATCACGTCGGGCGCGCAGGCGGCCTGGGCGAAATCGTGGGCGGTCAGGCCGATGCGACGTTCGGGGGGCGGCAGGCCCAGCCGCTCGCGCATGGGGCGCGACAGGAACGGGTCGATGGGCGCGCCGCGCGGCCAGATCCCCTCCTCCAGCCCGGCCAGGATCAGGCGGTCGGCGCGCACCAGGCGGGCCTCGATGGCCCCCAGCATGCGCAGGCGCGGATGGGTGGCCCCGCCGACGCGCACGGTCTCCTCGTTGACCAGGCGGTCGAACAGATCGGCGAAGCCCTGGGTCGAGGCGGGCGGCAGGGCCACGCCGTCGTTGATCAGCGACGACAGCAGGCCCGCCAGGCTTTCGCCCGCCCCGCCGGCCCAAAGGTCGCGGGCTTCGGCCAGGCCTTCAAGCGCCTCGACCAGCGCCCGGGCGGCGTCGGCGGGCGCGCCCTGGTCGTCGACATAGGGCGCGGCGGCGCGGTGGGCGGCGTCCAGTACGCGGCGGACCAGGGCGGCGGCCTCGGGGTGATCGGCCAGACGCCCCAGCAGGTGGGCCTCGTCGCGGGGCGCGGCGCCGCGCAGGCCTTTGAGCTCCAGGGCGGAAAGGGTTTCGGCCGGGACCTTCAGCAGCGGGTGCTTGGCCACGGCCAGAAGGCGCACGGGGTCCAGCGGCCGAACGGCGAGAGCGGCCAGGTGCTGGGCCAGGATCGTGGCGGGGCTGGCGGCCAGGGGCGCGCCGGCCGAACTGTCGGCGACCACGCCCCATCGGGCCAGGCGGGCGGCGACGCGCCGCGACAGCTCCTGGTCGGGCGTGACCAGGGCGGCGGTGAGGTTAGGGGTCTCCAGCGCCTCGCGCAGCAGCAGGGCGCAGGCGGTCGCCGCCTCCTCCTCGGTGCGGGCGTTGACCAGCGACAGGCCCTTCAGCCCCTCGGCGATAGGGTCGACCTCCTGGGACTCCGCGCGCAGGCGGTCGATCTGGGCCAGCCAGTCGGCGGTGGCCTCGGCCGGGCGAAGGGCCTCGTTGATCAGGCGGCGGCGCCAGCGGCCCCGGCTGTCGGCCTCGGGCCACCAGGGACGCACGTCGGCGCGGGTGGCGCCGAAGCGGTCCAGCAGGCGCTTCATGGCGCCCTGCGGGTGCTGCTCGCCCTGGACGGATTCGATCTTGCTCCAGGCCTCCTCGGCCAGGCCCTCGTCCAGGCCGGGCAGCACGACCGCGCCCTGGGGCAGGGCCGCGACCACGCCGAGCAGGCGCGCCGTGGCGGGCGCGGTGCCGGTCGAGCCGGCGGCGACCATCACCCCTTGGGGCGGATTGGCGATCCACTGGTCGGAGAGGGCGTTGAGCAGCCGTACGCGACGGTCGCTGACGTCGATCAGGCCCATCTCGCGCAGGCGGGCTGGCCAGGCCGCCAGCATGGCCTTGAGGAACCGGGCCGAGACCTGCCAGTGGCGGGCCAGATCGCCTTCGGCCAGGGCGTCCAGCCGGTGGTCGTCGGCCAGGACCTCCTCGATCTGGCAGCTGTCCAGGAAGTCGGCCAGGGCCTTGGCCATCTCCAGGGCGGCGCCGGCCTGGGGGCGGAAGTCCAGCAGGTGGGCGTGTTCGGCGACCAGGCGGGCCAGCTCGAACCGGCGGCGGCGCGAGGAGACGGCGGGCGGGATGTCCAGCGACACCTCGGCCGGTTCGAACGGCGGCTCGCCCTCGTCCAGGTCGCCCAGGGGGCGGATCTGAGGCAGCAGCAGGGCGCGGCCGTCGCCTACCGCCACGAAGGCGTCGGCCAGGGCGCGGGCGCCGCGCTTGGTGGGGGTCAGGACCGTGGCGCGTGGCAGGGCTTCGGGGCCCAGGGACGCGAGCGCCGCCAGCAGGCCCCGCGCCAGGTCCTCGACGAACGGACGGTGGGCGGGGATCGAGAACCAGCGTGGCCCCGGACGGTCGAAGGGGCCGGACAAGTTCAGGGCTCTCCGGCCAGCCGGGCCTGGGCCACCTCGCGGGCGGCCGGGTCGCCCACGTGCATCCACACTCCTTCGGGGGTGACGCCGTGGACGCGGCCCTCGGCGGCCAGGGCCTTCCAGATCGGCAGCAGCGAGAACGGTCCCTCGGGACCGTCGGCCACCACCCGCGGCTTGCAGATGTGGACGCCGACATAGACCAGCGGCGCGGTCTCGCCCGGATCCTTGAAGCGCACCACGCCATCCTCGCCCAGGAACACGTCGCCGGTGTCGTGGAAGCCCGAGGACTCGCGGGTCGAGGCCAGCATCAGGCACACGTCCATGCGCTCGGGATCCCAGGCGCGGGCCAGGGCCTCGATGGCGGGGACGTCCTCGATCCAGACCGAATCGATGTTGGCCACGAAGACCGGGGCCTCGCCTAGTAGCGGCAGGGCGTGCTTGACGCCGCCGCCGGTCTCCAGGGCCTGGGGCCGCTCGTCGGAGATGACGATGTGGGGAAGGGGATGGGTCGCCGCGCGGCGGACGAGGTGCTCCTCCAGCCGGTCGGCGAAGTAGTGGACGTTGACCACGGCGGTCTCGACCCCGGCGGCGGCCAGGCGGTCCAGCATGTGATCGATCAGCGCCTTGCCCCCGACCTCGACCAGGGCCTTGGGGCGGTCGTCGGTTAGGGGGCGCATGCGGGTGCCCAGGCCGGCCGCCAGGACCATGGCGATCTTCGGGGCGGTTTGCGGAGCGGTGGTCATCGGCGGGCCTCCCGGGGCACGTAACGATCGAACCACGCCTTCAGGCCCGCCAGGGCGGGATCGCGCAGATTGCGTTCCAGATAGCCCCAGGTGCGGGGCATGAAGCTCTCGTACTGGCGGCGGCCCAGCAGGGCCTGGCGGGCGAAGACCCGGCCCAGGATGCGCGCGGCGTTCGAGGCGGCCAGGGCGCGATAGTCGGCCAGGAAGGCCTGGCGCTCCACGCCCGGGCGGGCGGCCAGGTAGCGGTCCAGCATGGCCCCTTCCAGCTCGGGCGAGACGTCGCGGCGGGCGTCCTGCAGCAGGTGGGTCAGGTCCCAGGCGGGGTGGGCGCGCAGGGCGTCCTGGAAGTCCAGCAGGCCAACGCGGGCCACGCCCTCGCGCTCGGGCAGCCAAAGCAGGTTCTGGGCATGGAAGTCGCGATGGGTGAAGACCTCGGCCCCGGCTTCGCCGCGCACCCAGACCGGAGCCCACAGGGCGTCCCACTCGGCGACGGCCTCCGGCGAGAACGGCGCGATCCCCGAGAACTTGGGCCACCACTCCAGGAAGGTGTCGGTGGCGACCTTCAGGGCCAGGGTGTCGTAGGTCAGCAGCGGCCATTCCACCCCGCCCTCGGCGGTCAGGACGTCCGGCGGGGTCTCGGCGTGCAGGGCCGCCTGCAGGTCGACGGCGGCCTCATACAGCGGGCGCTCGTCCTGGCCCTGGGCGATAAGGGTGGCGTAGAGGCCGTCGCCCAGGTCCTCCAGCACCGCCAGGCCCGCCTCGACGTCGGCGGCCAGAATGCGTGGGGCCGACAGGCCGCGCTCGCGCAGGTAGGCGGCGGTGGCGACGAAGGCGGCCACCGAGCCGGCGGCCAGGCGCGCGGCGGCGTTGTAGCCCAGGGCCACGCGCTCGGCCTCGCTGGCGCCCGGCGGGCAGACCACGCTCTCCAGGGCCGGCGGCTGGTCCATGAAGATGAAGCTCTCGCCGCCGCGGTGAAGGCGTTCGTAGGCGCGTGTCGAGGCGTCGCCGCTCAAGGGCTGGCGGCGGGCGTCGCCGAAGCCGTGCCGGGCCAGGAACTCGGCCTTGGCGGTTTCGCGATCAGAGCTCAAGCGGACGTCCTTCGAAGCTGCCATGCGGCGTGACGACGGCGCGGCGCGCCTCGCCGTCTCCATCGCCGGGGATCGGGGCGATGTCTATATCGAGTCGGTCCGGGGGCAGACGACCCTCCAGCCTCTGGGGCCATTCGATCAGGGCCGCCCCGTCCTCCAGCGCCTCCGCCAGGCCGATCTCGTAGGCCTCGTCGGGATCGGTCAGGCGGTAGAGATCGAAGTGGGCCACGGGGAAATCGGGGCCGTCATAGAATTGCACCAGGGTGAAGGTCGGGCTGGGCACCTCCTCGTCCGGCGAGGTCAGGGCGCGCACCAGGGCGCGGGCCAGGGTCGACTTGCCCGCGCCCAGGGGACCGGTCAGGCAGATGGCGTCGCCGGGGCGCAGCGCGCCCGCCAGGGCCTGGCCCAGGCGGCGGGTGGCGGCCTCGTCCGCCAGGTGGATCTGGGTCATGCGAACCTCGCGTCGGGATCGGCCGGCAGCACCCGCTCGACGAAATGCTTGAGGGCGCCGGCGGCCATCGCCGGATCGGGGTCCAGCGCCTGCTGAGCAATGGCACGGCCCAGGGTCAGGGTGAAGCGCCGTCCGCGCTTGTTGAGCATCTCGTGGAAGAGGGTGATGTCTCGCAGCTCCTGGAAGCGGCCGTCGAACAGGTGGAACAGGGCCGACCAGGGTCCGCTCAGGTGCAGCGGCACGACGGGCGCGTCGCACCAGCGGGCGATCGAGACGGCCGAGGTCTGCCAGGGCTTGTCGGTCAGCCGGCCCTCCTGGACGATCGCCAGCCTCCCGGCCGGAAAGATCACCAGCGGCCGTCCGGCCTTCAGTTCGGCCTTGGTGCGCTCCAGCAGCCGGCGCGTCAGCTCGAGGGTGCGCTTGGCCTCCACCCACTCGACCGGGATCAGCGCCTCCTCCAGGCGCGGGCAGATCCGGCAGGCGTCGGCGTTGGCGTAGAAGGTGATGTCGGGGCGGCGGGTCTTGAGCGCGTCGTAGACCGCCAGGCCATCGGCCACGCCCGTGGGGTGGTTGCAGACCAGCACGGTCCGGCCGGCGACAGGCAGGTGCTCCAGCCCCCGGACCTCGACCTTCAGGGCCAGCAGGCGCGAGAGGTGCTCCATCGCCTCGCGGCCGCCCAGCGGGGCGATGGCGTCGGCCATGGCCCGGGCCCGGTCGTAGCTGAGCAGGGCGTGCAGCGGCCTGCGCGCCAGCGGCCACGCCGCCGAGCCGGTGAGCCTGGGCGCGCGCTCGGCGATCAGGGTGTCGACGATGTGGGGACGGGCGGGCGCGGCCGCCTGCGGCAGGGGCATGGGCGAAGCTTAGACAAGGCCTGGACCGGTTCCAAGATTCCCGGAGCATTTGACGTCCGCCGCGCGCCGGTGAACCTTGGCCGCGTCGGACAGGAGCGCCTCATGAAGAATTTCCGCCGCTGGCTGGTCCTGGCCCTTGCGGTCGCCGTGATCGGCGCCGGGACCTGGGCCTATTGGAATTTCGAACTGCGCTGGCGGCCCAAGACGATCACCCGCAACCAAGCCGAGATCGCCAAGATCCTGGAAGGGGCCGGCTGGGTGTCGCCCGGACTGAAGGGCCCCAAGCTCTACATGGTCAGCTTCCGCACCTGTCCCGACTGCGTGCGGTTCAAGAAGGAGGAATATCCCGACCTCCACGCCGCCGGCGTCGATACGCGCCTGATCGAGATCGCCCGCGCCGATCGCAACGGCGTGCCCAAGTCGACGCCGGCCGAACGCGCCACCGTCGCCGAACTCTGGGTCAACCGCAGCTGGGCCCTGTCGGAGAAGTGGGACGCCACCCCGGTCGAGGCCTGGACCGCCGCCGGCATCCACCCCGCCGACGGCGACGTGGCCCGCACGGCCGTGATCGAGGCCGGCCGCCAGAGCGTCGAAGACCTCCGCCCGTTGCTCAAGAAGAACGGCGTCAACTTCGCCTATCCGCTGCTGGTCTGGTGGACCAAGGACGGCAAGATGAAGGCCTGCGCCTGCGAGCGCCGCGAGACGTACCGTTTCGTGCGCAAGGATCTGGGGGTCTAAAGGGGCGGCGCTCCAGCCTCCTGTCATCCCGGAAGCCCCGGAGGCGACGCGCTGCCGCCGCCCCGGGCCCGGCTCTGCGCTGCGCTGCGCTTCGGCCCGGATGACGGCTTGAATTCTGAGAGCCGGGTTGGGCGCGAACCTACACCGGCCGGCGGCTGATCTCGTCCTTGCGGGCGCGGCGGGTCTTGGCTCCGTGGGCGTGGTCGAGGTCGCCGTCATGGGGACGGGCGCCGGCGTCGAGGTCCAGATTGTCATCGTCCTCGTAGAGCGCGCGGGTCTCGCCTTCGGGGGCGACGGTGGACGGAGTGCGGTCTTGCGGCTGGGCCATGGGGGTTCTCCTTTCCAGGAAAACAACGACCAGACCTCCGGCGACGTTTCGGCCTGGTTTCAGGGCGGCGGCCGGATGTTGCCGCCCAGGCCGCGCGTCCCCCCTGGTTGCGGTCGAACGTTCTATAGATCGGAGCGTGAGCGCAACCGTCCCGGCGAGGCGGGCGACCCTCCGGAACCCTTCCCTCGGGAGCCCGGGCGCGCTAACCCCCTGCCGATGCCTACGTCCGTCCGCACCGCCTATCGTGAACGCCTGGCCCAGGGCGAGATCCGGCCCGACGTCGCCCAGGCGGCGGCGGTGGAGGCCCTCTCCCGCCTGGAGGCCGACCTCGACAACGCCGGCGAGCCCGGTTTCTCGCTGTTCGGCCGCAAGCCCAAGAGCCAGAAGGGGGTCTACCTGTGGGGACCGGTCGGGCGCGGCAAGTCCATGCTGATGGACCTGTTCTTCGACAGCGCCCCCGTGGCCCGCAAGCGCCGGGCCCACTTCCACGCCTTCATGGCCGAGGTGCACGAGCACATCGACGCCTGGCGCAAGGGCGATGCGGCCGCCCGCAAGGCCCGCTTCGGCCAGCACAAGGGCGACGATCCGATCGCGCCCACCGCCGACCTGATCGCCGGCCAGGCCCGCCTGCTGTGCTTCGACGAGCTGCAGGTCACCGACATCGCCGACGCCATGATCCTGGGCCGGCTGTTCGAGGCGCTGTTCGCCCAGGGGGTGACCTTGGTGGTCACGTCCAACCGGCCGCCCGACGACCTCTACAAGGACGGCCTCAACCGCCAGCTCTTTACGCCGTTCATCGCCATGCTGAAGGACAAGCTGGAAGTCGTGGCCGTGCGTGGGCCGGTGGATTTCCGCCTGGATCGCCTGCGGGCGGCGCGCACCTGGCTGGCGCCGATCGACAAGGCCAACATCGCCGAATTCGACCGCCTGTGGGCCGACATGCTCGACGGCGCCGAGGAAACCGGGGCCAAGCTCGAGGTGCTGGGGCGCAAGATGCACTTCCCCCGCGCGGCCGGGGGCCTGCTGCGGGCCTCGTTCGCCAGCCTCTGCCAGCAGGCGCTGGGTCCTCAGGACTACCTGGCGATCGCCGCGCGCTTCCACACCCTGTTCCTGGAGGACGTGCCGCTGCTCACGCCCGAGCGGCGCGACGCGGCCAAGCGCTTCAACACCCTGATCGACGCCCTCTACGAGGCCGACGCCAAGCTTGCAGCCCTGGCGGCCGGCGAGCCCGAGGCCCTCTATCCGGCCGGCGACGGGGCGTTCGAGTTCGAGCGCACGGTCTCGCGCCTGCAGGAAATGCGTTCGGCCGACTACGTGGCCAGGATCCGAGACTAGGAGCGCCTAGATGAGCGTGAAGGACCGCGTCCGCGTCCGCGAGACCCGCCTGTTGTCCGACAACTGGTATGTGCTGAAGACCACCACCTTCGACTGGCGGCGGGCCGACGGGACATGGAGCACCCAGAGCCGTGAGACGTACGACCGCGGCGACGGCGCCACCCTGCTGCCCTACAACCTGGCCGCCCGGACGGTGCTGCTGACCCGGCAGTTCCGCTATCCGGCCTTCGTGACCGGCTACGACGACCTGTTGATCGAGGCCGCCGCCGGCCTGCTGGACGACGCCTCGCCCGAGGACCGTATCCGCGCCGAGGTCGAGGAGGAGGTCGGCTATCGCCTGACCGACGTGCGCAAGGTGTTCCAGGCTTTCATGAGTCCGGGTTCGGTGACCGAGACCCTGCACTTCTTCGTGGCCGAGTACGACGCCTCGATGAAGGTCTCGGACGGCGGGGGCCTGGCCGAGGAGGGCGAGGAGATCGAGGTGCTGGAGCGCACCATCGACCAGGCCCTGGCCATGATCGAGACCGGCGAGATCCGCGACGCCAAGACCATCATGCTGCTGCAGTGGGCCGCGCTGAACCTCTTCCGGGGCTGAACCTTCGAAGCGGGGGGCGGGCTCCACCCAGGATCGCGCGATCGTCACGGCTCCAGCGTCGCGATAGGGCGCGGGCGCGAACATTCCTGAACGGGCTTTACTTCACGCGATGCGAACGTTTCTCAACAACGGGGGCTCGCGTTGACACGGGGGGCGCCAAGCTTAAAAGCATCCCGCAACGCACAAAGCCATAGGTTGGACATTTTCCCATGACCGACACGAGCGGAGGGCTCCCGGAGCGCCCGACGTCCCCTCACCTGCAGGTCTGGCGCTGGCACGTCACCATGGCCTGCTCGATCCTTCACCGCGGCACGCTGATGGCCCTCTATGTCGGCGCCCTGCTGCTGGCCGGCTGGGCCCTGGCCCTGGCCTCGGGTCCTGACGCCTACGCCTGCTATACCGGCCTGCTGGGCTCGTTCCTGGGCAAGGTCGTCCTGTTCGGCGAGACCTTCTCGCTGCTGTATGTCCTGGCCTACACCGTCCGCCAGAGCTTCTGGGACCTGGGCAAGGGCTTCGCGCCGAAGTTCGCCGACCTGACCGGCGCCTGCGCCATCGCCTTCGCCGCCGTCGCAACGATCGTGGTGTGGGTGATCGCCGCCCAAACGGGAGCGCTCTAAGATGGCCAAGTCTCCTTCCTCCGCCCGCTTCCGCACCCCGCTGTCGCGCGCCCGCGGCCTGGGCGCCTCCAAGCACGGCGTCAGCCACTTCCTCACCGAGCGCCTGTCCAGCCTGGCCCTGATCCCGCTGGGCCTGTGGGGCGTGTTCGCCGGCTTGCGCCTGGCGGGCCTGGGCTTCGAGGGCGCGACCGAGTGGGTCGCCATCCCGCTCAACACCGTCCTGCTGTGCCTGCTGCTGGTGACGGCGCTGATCCACCTCCAAGCCGCCATCCAGGTGGTGATCGAGGACTATGTCGAAGGCTTCGTGGCCAAGTCGGCCCTGGTGATCGGCAACCTCTTCCTTTGCGTCCTCGGCGGCGCCGTGGGGGTCGTCTCGATCCTCAAGGTCGCCTTCACCGGAGCCTTCTGATGTCGGCCTACAAGTTCATCGATCACAAGTTCGACGTCGTCGTCGTCGGCGCCGGCGGCTCGGGCCTCCGCGCCGCGCTGGGCGCGGCCCAGGCCGGCCTGAAGACCGCCTGCATCACCAAGGTGTTCCCCACCCGCAGCCACACGGTCGCCGCCCAAGGCGGGATCTCGGCCTCGCTGGGCAACATGGGCCAGGACGACTGGCGCTGGCACATGTTCGACACCGTCAAGGGTTCGGACTGGCTGGGCGACCAGGACGCCATCGAGTACCTGACCCGCAACGCTCCGGCCGCCGTCTATG
>JAGHZU010000034.1:28618-51882 GCA_017745235.1 Caulobacter sp.
CCTGATCACCGAAGGCGCCCGCGGCGAAGGCGGCTACCTGACCAACTCGGAAGGCGAGCGCTTCATGGAGCGCTACGCCCCGTCGGTGAAGGACCTGGCGCCGCGCGACATGGTCAGCCGGGCCATGACCATCGAGATCCGCGAAGGCCGCGGCGTGGGCCCGAACAAGGACCACATCTTCCTGCACCTGGACCACCTGGATCCGAAGATTCTGCACGAGCGCCTGCCCGGCATCTCCGAGACCGCCAAGGTCTTCGCCGGCGTCGACGTGACCAAGGCGCCGATCCCGGTCCTGCCGACCGTCCACTACAACATGGGCGGCATCCCGACGAACTATCACGGCGAAGTCGTCACCAAGTCGGGCGACAACCCCGACCAGGTGATCCCCGGCCTGATGGCCGTGGGCGAAGCGGCCTGCGTGTCGGTGCACGGCGCCAACCGCCTGGGCTCGAACTCGCTGATCGACCTGGTGGTGTTCGGCCGCGCCGCGGCCCTGCGCTGCGCCGAGATCCTCAAGCCGGGCGCGACCCAGCCCGAGCTGAAGGCCAGCCAGACCGAGGCTCATCTCGACCGCTTCGACCGCTTCCGCAACGCCAACGGCAGCCAGCCGACGGCGGGTCTGCGCCTGGAAATGCAGAAGGCCATGCAGGAAGACGCCGCCGTCTTCCGTACCGGCGAAAGCCTGGAAAGCGGCGTCAAGCGCCTGCAGGCCGTCTGGGACAAGAAGGGCGACGTCAAGGTTTCCGACCGCGGCCTGGTGTGGAACACCGACCTGATGGAAACGCTGGAGTTCGACAACCTGATCGGTCAGGCGGTGGTGACGGTGAACGGCGCGGCCAACCGCACCGAGAGCCGCGGCGCCCACGCCCGCGAGGACTTCCCGAACCGGGACGACAAGGACTGGATGAAGCACACCCTGGCCTGGCTCGACCAGACCACGGGCAAGGTCAGCATCGATTTCCGTCCGGTGCACAGCTACACGATGTCCAAGGACATCGACTACATCCCGCCGAAGCAACGCGTGTACTGAGGGTACTTCGATGGTCCAACTCACCCTCCCGAAGAACTCCACCGTCAAGAACGGCAAGCACTGGCCCGCTCCGGCCGGCGCCAAGAACGTGCGGTCGTTCAAGATCTACCGCTACGATCCGGAAGCGGGCGGCAATCCGCGCTGGGACACCTACGACGTCGACGTCGACGCCTGTGGGCCGATGGTCCTGGACGCGCTGCTGTACATCAAGAACACCATCGACCCGACGCTGGCCTTCCGTCGGTCGTGCCGTGAAGGGGTCTGCGGTTCCTGCGCGATGAACATCGGCGGCCGCAACACCCTGGCCTGCACCCATGGCCACGCCGAAACGCCCGGCAAGGCCGTGCAGATCAGCCCGCTGCCCAACCAGCCGGTGGTCAAGGACCTGATCCCGGACCTGACGCTGTTCTACGCCCAGTACGCCTCGATCGAGCCGTGGCTGCACACCACCACGCCCGAGCCGCAGACCGAGTGGAAGCAATCGCCGGAGGACCGTTCCAAGCTCGACGGCCTCTACGAGTGCATCCTCTGCGCCTGCTGCTCGACCTCGTGCCCCAGCTACTGGTGGAACGGCGACAAGTACCTGGGCCCGGCGGCCCTGCTGCATGCCTACCGCTGGCTGATCGACAGCCGCGACGAGGCCACGGGCGAGCGCCTCGACGACCTCGAGGATCCGTTCAAGCTCTATCGCTGCCACACCATCATGAACTGCGCCCAGGTCTGCCCGAAGGGGCTGAATCCGGCCAAGGCGATCGCCGAGATCAAGAAGATGCTGGTGGAGCGCGTCGTCTAAGGACGGCGTGTTCGCGCCTCGTCCTTCGACGGGCTCGGGACGAGGATTCATTCAAGTGCCGCAGGGGCGCCTTCGCCGGCGCTCCGAGCCCAAGGCCGATCGGCTTGCAAAAAGGTGACGCTGTCGTCATCTTTGCTCGAACGGGAGGACGATGGCGTTGAGTGAAGCGAGTTTGGAGTCCCGCGTCGTCATCGTCGGCGCCGGCCACGCAGGCGGTTCGGCCGCCGCTTTCCTGCGCCAGTACGGGCATACCGGGCCGATCGTTCTGATCGGCGAGGAGCCGCTTCTGCCTTATCAGCGGCCGCCGCTCAGCAAGGCCTGGCTGAAGGGCGAGGCCGACGCCGAGAGCCTGGCTCTCAAGCCGGACGCCTGGTACGCCGAGGCCGGGGTTTCGCTCCGGCTGCAGGCCGTAGCCGTCGAGATCAATCGCGGCGCCCGCACCGTCATCCTCGCCTCGGGCGAGACCGTTTCCTACGATTTCCTGATCCTGGCCACGGGCGCTCGGGCGCGCGAGCTGCCGATCCCCGGCGCCGACCTGGCGGGCGTCCTGGCCCTGCGCACGGCGGCCGACGCCGAGGCCCTGAAGGGCGCGCTGGGGCCGGGCAAGCGGCTGGCGGTGGTCGGCGGCGGCTATGTGGGCCTGGAGGCGGCGGCCTCGGCCCGGGCCCTGGGCGCGGAAGCCACCATCATCGAGCGCGAAAGCCGGGTGCTGGCGCGGGTGGCCTGCGAGACCCTGTCGCACTTCTTCCAGGACTATCACGGCGCGCGCGGCGTGAACTTCGTGCTCAACGCCAATGTCGAGGCCTTCGAAGGCGCCGACGGGCATGTCACCGGCGTGCGGATGAAGGGCGGCGAGGTGATCGCCTGCGACGCGGTTCTGGTCGGGGTCGGGGCCTATCCGAACGTCGAGCTGGCCCAGGACGCGGGCCTGGAATGCTCGGGCGGCATCGTCGTCGACCTTGAGGCCCGCACCAGCGATCCGCGGGTGTTCGCCGTGGGCGACGTCACCCACCGGCCGCTGCCGACCTATGAGCGCCAGTTCCGGCTGGAGAGTGTGCCCAACGCCCTGGAACAGGCCAAGCAGGCCGCCGCCGCCATCGTCGGCCGCGCCCCGCCGCCCCACGAGATTCCGTGGTTCTGGTCCGACCAGTACGACCTCAAGCTCCAGATCGCCGGCCTGCCGTTCGACGCCGACGCCCAGGTGGTGCGGGGTGACGTGGCCGCAGCCAAGTTCGCCGTCTTCCACCTGAAGGGCGACCTGATCCAGGCGGTCGAGGCGGTCAACGCGCCCCCGGAATTCATGGCGGGCAAGCAGCTGATCGCCAAGCGCACGCCGGTCAGCCTCGAAAAGCTGGCCGATCCGACGATTTCCATGAAAGAAGTAGCGGCGTAAAACGACCGTTCAAAAACAGTCCAGGGGACCCATGGCCAAGATCACCTACATCGAGTTCGACGGGACCGAGCACGCCATCGACGTCAAGCCGGGCCTGACGGTCATGGAAGGCGCGGTGAAGAACAACGTCCCGGGCATCGACGCCGACTGCGGCGGCGCCTGCGCCTGCGCCACCTGCCACGTCTATGTGGACCAGGCCTGGCTGGACAAGACCGGCGACAAGTCGGCCATGGAGGAGTCGATGCTGGACTTCGCCGAGAACGTCGAGCCCAACAGCCGCCTGTCGTGTCAGATCAAGGTTTCCGACGCCCTCGACGGCCTGGTGGTCCGCCTGCCGGAAAGCCAGCACTAGTTCTTCCCGCCGCCGCCCTCAGCGTCCCGTCACCGAGGCCAAGGCCCGGGCGATCTGGTGGACGTTGTAGGGCTTGCGCACGATCGGGGCGTCAAACCCCATCGGCGCGGCCTTGTCGGCGTAGCCGGTGGCGAACACGAACGGGCGCCCCTCCTTGCGCAGCACCTCGGCGACGGGGGCCACCGACTGGCCGTTGAGGTCGGCGTCCAGCACCGCCGCGTCGAACGGCAGCTCCAGCATCTGCAGGGCCTCGGACAGCTCGGCGGCGCAGCCGACGACCTCCACGCCCGAATCCTCCAGGCCCGCCTCCAACTCCATGGCCAGCAGCAGGCTGTCCTCGACGATCAGCACCTTCAGGCCCGCGATGTCGCCGGACTTAAAGGCGTCGTCGCCGGCGCCGAAGGTCTCGACGATGCGTTCATCCTCGGGCGCGGCCGGTTCGGGTTCGGGCGCATCGACCAGGGCGTCGGCGGCGGCGTGGATCATCGCCGTCACGCCGCTGCGCCGGTATTCGATCGTGGCCCGGCCGCCCAGTTCGCGGCCGACCACGTCCTCGATCAGGGTGGCCCCGAAACCGCGCCGTTCGGGCGGGGCGGTCAGCGGCCCGCCGGTCTCCAGCCATTCCAGATTGAAGCCGCCCTCGGGCGCGTGACGCCAAACCACCTCGACCCGGCCGCTCTCGACCGACAAGGCCCCGTACTTGACGGCGTTGACCGCCAATTCATGCAGGGTCAGGGACAGGGCCGCCGCCGCGCGCGGGGTCAGGAACAGCTCCGGCCCGTCCCAGCGGGTCTGGCTGGGGGCCAGGCCGCCCAGTTCGGCCGCGGCGATGCGCGCCAGGGTGGCGCCGCGCCAGCGGGCGGCGCTGAGCAGGTCGTGCGCCGAACTCATCGATTTCAGCCGGCCCGTGAAGGCCTTCAGGAAGCCGTCCAGCGACGAGGCCCGCCGCGCCGACTGGGCCGCCACCGACTGCACGGCCGCCAGGATGTTCTTGATCCGGTGATCCAGCTCGGTCAGCAGGTTTTCGCGCTGTTCGTCGGCGTCGCGGCGGGCGGTGACGTCCTGCACGACGCCGATCAGCCGCGCCGGATGATGCTCGCCGTCCAGCACCAGCAGGCCGGCGACCCGGTTCCAGATCGTGCGGCCCGGATCGCTGGAGACGCGACGGAACTCCACCTCGTAGCGGCCGCGGGCCTTGAGCTGGGCCTCGACCTCGGCGCGCACGGCCTCGCGGTCGTCGGGATGGACGAAGGCGTAGAGGGCCTGGCCGTTTTCAGCCGGCGCCTCGCCCTCGGGGATCTCGGTGATCCGCGCCATGCGCGGGCTGACCTCGACGGTGTCGCCGACGATGTCCCAAGCGAACTCGCCGAGATTGGCCGCGCGCAGGGCCAGGGCGATGCGCTCGCTGTCCAGGGCGCGGCGCTCGGCGTTGGCGGCGGTCTCGGCGTCGTGGAGCAGTTCCTCCATCGCCAGAGCCGCCAGATCGGCCAGGGCCTCGGTCAAACCCGGCTCGATGGCGTCCCGGGGGCGGGGGTCCTCGACCGTCAACAGGCCCAGCACATTGCCGTCGGGATCGCGCAGCGGGGCGCAGGCGAAGAACCGGCTGTCGGCGTTCCAGGGGCGGACCGGCGGGTCGGGATCAGCCGCGACGTCCGGGTTGGAGACCACCCCATATTCGCGCAGCCGTTCGGCGAGGCCCGCGGGGCGGGGCTCTTCCAGATGATCGAAACCGACCTTGGCCTTGAGCCAGACGCGATCGTGTCCCACCAGGCGGATCGCGGCGCGAGGGGCGTCGAAAAGGCGGGCGGCCAGACGAACGATTCGCTGGAAACGGGGGTCGTCGGGGTCGCCGTCCATCGCGCGAAGGGCGTCGAGGGCGCGCAATCTCCGCGCCTCCTGATCCTCCGCCAGCGTTCCGCCCGCATCGTCCATGATTCGACCATAGACTGGCTTCGCGCCCCGCGCGAGCCCAGGCGAGGACGATAAGTGGGGAGGAGCCGCCGATCACCTGTGGTGAAGCTTCAACCTTGGCGCTACAATGGAACTGGCCGCCTTGGCTCGGCGTTGTGCGGGCGCAGCTTCGCGGCTGCCCGCCCCCACACAAGCTCAAGCCGCCAACCGGAGATCGCCATGCCCGAGAACGTCCTGAACCCCGCCCTGAAGGAAGCCGGCAAGGCTTCCGCCAACGCCGGCGCGGCGATCGAACACGCCGAGCGCAGCTTTGGCGACGCCGCCCAGGCCGCCAAGGCCAACCTGGCCGACGCCGCCAAGCGCATCGAGCAGTCGCTGGCCCAAGGCCTGGAGACGCTGCGCGCCCAAAGCCGCACCTACACCGACACCGCCAGCCAGCAGATCGACGAAGCCGGCCGCTATGTCAGCGAGCGCGTGCGCGAACGTCCGATCACCGCCACGCTGGCGGGTCTCGGCGTGGGCGTGCTCCTGGGCCTGCTCCTGGCCGGCGGCAGCCGCGGCGGCCGCCACAAGTGATCTTTGAAAGAACCCTGACGACCCTGGCAGCGGCCGCGGCGATCGCCGCGGCCGCTGCCGTGAGCGTCTTCGCCGCCGCCTTCGCCCTGTTCGCCGTGCTGTCGCCCCACGTGGGCGCGGCCGGAGCCGCGGCGATCGTCGCCGCCGTCGCCGCCGTGATCGTCGGCGCAGCCGGCCTGATCGCTGCGCGCAAGGCCGAGGAGAGGGCCAAGCCGCCGCCCGCGCCGGACGCCCTGTTCTTCGCCGAGAAGGCGCTGGACATGGTCAAGGCGCGCCCGATCCTGACGGTCGGGGCGGGCCTGGCCGCGGGGATCATTGCGTTCCGCAATCCGGCCCTGGCGGCGATCGTCGCCAAGGCCTTGGTCGACTCGCAGAGGCCTCCGTCCCGCTAGTCCGCCCTAATTCGACAAGACCCGTTTTTCCGCCCCTGGCAATCCGGGCCTCACCGCCCATCTTCCCAGGGGCGTTTTGCCTCGGAGCGATCATGTTCAAACTCCCCGACCTCCCCTACGCCTATGAAGCCCTGGAGCCGACCATCTCGGCCAACACGCTTCATTTCCACCACGACAAGCACCACGCGGCCTATGTGAACGCGTTGAACTGCTTGCTGCCGGAAGGCGATACGCGCACGCTGGAAGCCGTCATCAAGGAAGCCGGCCCCGGCAAGGTGTTCAACAACGCCGCCCAGATCTGGAACCACCAGTTCTTCTGGGAATGCATGAGCGCCGACAAGGCCGGCCCCGGCGCCGAGCTGTCGGCCGCCATCACCGAGGCCTTCGGCGACCTGGCCGGCCTGAAGGAGAAGTTCGTCGCCGAGGGCGTCGGCCACTTCGGTTCGGGCTGGGTCTGGCTGGCCGTCCAGGGCGGCAAGCTGGTGATCCTGTCGACGCACGACGCCGACGACACCCTGACCAAGGACGGCATCACGCCGCTGCTGGTCTGCGACGTGTGGGAGCACGCCTACTACCTGGATCACCAGAACAACCGGAAGGGCTTCCTGGAAGCCTGGTTCGACGTGCTGCCCAACTGGGCCTTCGCCGACGCCCAGTTCGCCGCGGCCAAGGGCCAGGGTCCGGTCTGGACCTTCCCCCAGTCGGCCTAACCCGTCGGCCTTAGCGGCTTCCGTCTTCTAGACGACGAGCGGCGCGACCTCGGTCGCGCCGTTTTCGTTTGAGGTCTGGGGAACGCAGCGACGCGGGACCGACCAAGTGCGGAAGGTCGTGAACCGGGTCCGCTCCCAGGCCAGGGCCGTGATGCGGATGTCGACGTCGTCGACCTCGATCAGGTTGAAGCCGGGCGGCACGCCGCGTTCGCGCACCGACAGGGTGCCCGAGCCCACCGCCTGGGTGCAGCCGTCCGAGAACGGGTAGGGATGCACGAAGGGCGCGTGGATGTGGCCGGTCAGGACCAGGTCGACGCCGGCTTGGGCGAAGGCCAGGGCCGCGGCCGTGCCGCCGTGGACCTTGGCGGTCATCGGCCCGCCGATCATCTCGATCAGGGGGTGGTGGCAGACCACGATCTTCAAGGCGTCCGGCGCGGCGGCTTTCAGATGGGCGCACGCCTGCCGCACCTGGCGCCGCGACACCGCCCCTTTCGACCAGTTCATCCGCAACTGAAAGGCCCGGGCGCTGTTGAGCGTCACCACGGTGGCGCGAGGATCGTCCCAATCCTGGCTTTCCCGTCCGCCGAACCGCTGTTCGTAGCGTCGCCAGGGCGCCAGCAGACGGGCCAGCAGCTCGCGCGGGCCGGCGAAAGGGATGTCGTGGTTGCCGGGCGTGACCAGGCGGGGGCCGGGCAGGCGGTCAAGCCAGGCGCGGGCGGCGTCGAACTCGGCCGTCTTGCCGTCCTTGGTCAGGTCGCCGGCGACGACCAGCAGGTCCGGCGCCTCTTCGGCGATCCGTTCGACCGCGGCCTCGACCGCGGCGACGTGTTCGCCGCCGAAGTGGATGTCCGACACCTGGACCAGCTTGAGGGGGCGGTTCACGCGTCGGCGCTCCGGTCGCTGGGGACCAGGGCGCGGAACGCCTTGGGCCGGAAGCGGATTGCGACGACTTCGTCCAGGCGGGCCGGCTCGCCGTCGAGGATGGCGGGAATGCGCCCGCCGGCCCAGACCTTGCCCACCCGGCAGCGGCCCACGACCACCGAAGGGTCGTTGCGCCAGTTGCCGGCCACGGTGTTGACGCCCAGGCGGAAGATGTCGATCGCGCTAGCGGGATCGAGCGCGGCGGCCTCCAGGGCCTGCTCGTCGTCGGGCAGGTCGGCCGAGACCAGGGGGCACATCAGGCTCAAGGCTTCGGTCTTGCCCCGGGGGCGGCCGTCCAGAACGTAGCGCAGACGGCTGGAGAAGGCCCTGCGCAAGGCTCGCTGGGCGCGCAACAGGGCCAGGTCCGCGCGGCCGGCGCGGGCCGCCTCGCGGGCGTCGGCCCACAGGGCCGGACTGCCCAGGATGGCGGCCACGAAGAAGAGGCGGCCGTTGATCTCGCCGCCCGACACCATGCGGGGCCGGCCGCTGCGCAGGCAGTCGGCCATGGCCTCCTGCCACGAGACCACGCCGTAGAGGGCGTGGGGCAGCATGTTCATCGTGCCGCCAGCCAGGGGGGAGACGGGCGGACCCTCGGGACCGGACATCTCGGCGGCCGCGCGGGCGGTCCCGTCGCCGGCGATCACCAGCAGGGCGTCGGGGGCGGCGTCGATGGCCCGGCGCAGGCAATCGGTCAACTCGCCTTCGGCCGGAGCGTGGACCCGCCCTTGGACCCCGTGTTCGGCCAGGATCGCCTCGGCCCGCTCGGGGGCGTCGCGGCCCACCGAGCCTGAAGCGATATTGGTGACGACTTCCACGCGCATGGCCGCATCCGAGAACTCGCCGCGCGGAGACGCCGGCGTTGCAGCAAGCAAACGGCGGCGCTTGGGAGGGGTTCCGGAACCGTTGGCTTCGCGAGGTCGTTTGCTTTGCGGGAGCAGGGACAAGCTCGAACGGAGAGCCACGATGAACAAGACCTTGATCGCCCTCCTGGGCGTCGGCGTGCTGGCCAGCGCTTGCACCGCCACCGGAAACACCGAACGCAACGCCGCGGGGGGCGCGGCCATCGGCGCCCTGGCGGGCGCGGTCGTCGGCAACAATGTCGGCGGCGGCAGCGCCACGACCGGCGCCCTGGTCGGCGCGGCCCTGGGCGGCACCGTGGGGGCCGTGAAGGGTTGCCGCGAGGACGGCGGCTGCGGTGCGACGAACGTCAATCGCCGCCAGTACTATGACGAGCGCGCCGGACGGTATTACTACTATGACTCGCGCAGCGGTCGTTACTACTGGGAAGACGGCAGCCCCCGCTGAGGCGGAGCGGCCGAACTACCGGAAGCAGGCGGTCGACATGCGTCGGCCGCCTTTTGCGTGGCCGCAGCGTCAGAGAGGGCAAGCGATGAACAAAGGCGGACTGGCGACCATGGGCGTCGTCGCGGCGATCGGGCTGGCGGCGACCGGATGCACGACCACCAATCCCTGGCCGAAGTCACGGTCGCAGATCGTCAAGGCGCCGGTGACGTGCCAGGACTTCTCGGTCCAGATCTACTTCGATCGCGACTCCGCGGTGATCACCGACGAAGCCCGCCAGGTGCTGAAGGACGCCGGGGCCATGACCAAGGGCTGCAAGATCAAGTCGGTCAACGTGCTGGGCCTGGCCGACGCCAAGGGCGCGCCGGACGCCAATCTGGAGCTTTCCAAGAAGCGGGCCGGCGCGGTGGCGCGGGCCCTGGGCAAGGCCGGGGTGCGCAATGTCGAGTTCGACCTGGGCGCCGCCGGCGATGCGGGCGCCGTCACGGGCTCGGGCGAGGCCAGGCCCCTGCGTCGCCAGGCCGACGTGCGCTTCGACCTGGACGGGCCCTTGCCCTGATTTGCGGATAGCCGACATGAAGAAGGCGGATCCTGCGGATCCGCCTGACCGGCTTGGATGAAGAGGGGGTGCGGAGGCGGCAAGGCTAGCTTTCGCCAGCCTCAAGTCGGGGGGGCGTCGCCGCCTCCGCATATCCAGAACGGGCCTCCTGGAGTCCGGTTCCCGACATTGTCCGAATTTTTTTCGGCGCTGTGATTTTTCCTGTCCTGGTTCCTGAGCGGATCCGTCGAGCGGAACAGGGCCCGCGACGGCACGTTGATTCCCCGAGGGCCGAACGGCCCTGGTAACCGGGGAGCGACGTCATGATCCGCGTCCGTCAGGCCCAGCACGGCGGCCTGGTCTTCGACAGTCTGCCGACCCGTCGGCAAAGGACGTTTCGCCAGCGTCTGGCCGCCGTCGCGGTGATCGCCGCCGTGGCCGTGTCAGCGGCCGTGCTCCAAGGCTTTCTCGCCAGTTCGTCCCCGCCCGCGCCCTCCCCGGCGTGGAGCGTCCTTTCGACTTCGCAATAGGAGGCGACCCAATGCCCGCCGACCTGAACCACCCGTCCCCCAGCCTGAACGCGACCCGTGCGCGCCAGGGCCGCTGGGGCAGCCACGTCTTCTGGGTCCTGGTGATCTCAACCGTCCTGGCGGCCCTGGTGCTGTTCGGAGCCTGGAGCATGCGCTCGGGCGACCTGGCCAGGGTCGATCACACGCGCGGCGCCACCACCCAGGAAGAGGCCCAGCAGGGCACGACCCCGCAGGCGCCGGTCAAGCAGGGTCCCGCCGGCTAGCGGCCGGTCCGTAGTACGAAAAAGGCCCCGGCGGTCCACCGCCGGGGCCTTCGTCGTTCAGGAGGGCGTTTCCCGTCTTCAGGCCGCCTTCTGGGTGCGGCGCGGGTGGAAGAACAGCGCCTGGCCGATCGCCGCCTTCACCGTTTCCGGCTGGAAGGGCTTGGTGATCAGGAAGGTCGGTTCCGGACGCTCGCCCGTCAGCAGCCGCTCGGGGAAAGCGGTGATGAAGATCACCGGCACGTCCATGCGCGAGAGGATGTCCTTGACCGCGTCGATGCCCGACGAGCCGTCGGCCAGCTGAATGTCGGCCAGGACCAGCCCCGGGGTGCGGCGGGCGACGGCGTCGACCGCTTCGCCACGCGTGGCGGCGATGTCGATCACCTCATGGCCCAGTTCCTTGACCAGGGCCTCGATATCGGCGGCGATCACCGGCTCGTCCTCGATGATGAGGACTTCGGTGGCCAGTTCGGCGTCGATCTCGGCCTGGGCCTCCGAAATCAGGCGCTCCACCTCGGCGAAGTCGCAGTCGAGGATCTGCGAGGCCTCGGTGGGGGTGAAGCCTTCCAGCGCCGTCAGCAGGAACGCCTGGCGCGAGCGCGGGGCGATGCGCAGCAGGCGCTGCGAGGCGTCGTCGGCGTGGGCGGAGCCTTCGTCCCGGCGCGCTTCGAGCTGGGCGCCCGAGGTCAGCCAGATGGCGTGGAAGACGCGATACAGCGCCACGCGCGGCGACAGGTTCGCGTCGAGCGACCGCTCGCCGGCCGCCAGGGCCTCGAGCGCGACGCGGACATAATGGTCGCCGGTGGTCTGATCGCCGGTAAGCGCGCGGGCATAGCGACGAACGTAGGGCAAGTGCGGCGCCAGCCTGGCAAGAAGACTCATGACCCCTCCCGTTGAGTGTCTTCGAACAAAAAAGCGAACGGTGCGGTGAAGCTGGGCCGTTCAGCCATCAGGAACCTAAACGCGGCCCCGGGACGGGGGTTCCGTCCGTGTTCCAAGCCGTAAAGATTTTTGGCATCATATGCTCAAGCTTGTGGAACTCGATACGGGATTCAACGTTGTCATCCGGCGTACATTCATTCGGCCAAAGGGGGCGGGCGCCGCGGTTTTCCGGCGTCGAGGACATGATCGAACACGTACCCATGGAAGATCACCGTAAAGGGGCGGCCGCGCTCGACGAAGCCCGGCTCCGCCAGCAGGCTATCGGCGTGAAGCTTCGTCAGATGTTCGACGAGGTCGTCAACGAGCCTGTGCCCGACGAGTTCCTGGACATTCTGCGCAGGGCCGAAGCCCCTGCGGGAGAGCGTTGAGAATGAGCGAAACCCAAGTCGGCCGCTCGCCCTTCGACCCGGCCCGTGACGGCGCCTTCAAGAAGGAACTCGTCACGCTCATCCCGCATCTGCGCGCCTTCGCCCGCACCTTGACCGGCGACCCCACGGCCGCCGACGACCTGGCCCAGGACGCCATGATGAAGGCCTGGGACGCGCGGGCCAGCTTCCAGCTGGGCACCAACATGAAGGCCTGGACCTTCATGATCCTGCGCAACCAGTTCTATTCGGAAAAGCGCCGCTCGTGGCGCCAGAGCCAGCTCGACCAGGAAGCGGCCGAGCGCACCCTGGTGGCGGTGGACGATCCCGAAGCCCCCGTGGCCCTGGACGAGTTGCGCCTGAGCCTGGCCATGCTGCCGCCGGAACAGCGCGAAGCCCTGATCCTGGTGGGCGCCGGCGGCTTCGCCTACGAAGAGGCGGCCGAGATCTGCGGCTGTGCGGTGGGCACGGTGAAGAGCCGGGTCAGCCGCGCGCGGCGGGCCCTGCAGGCCATCCTCGAGACCGGCGCCTATGACCGCGACGGCGCCGCCGCCGGCGACGCCATGTACGCCATCCTGGCCGACGCGGAGCGACTGAGCACCCTGCGGTGAAGTCCCTCCTAGGGCGCGGGGCCGACGCGGCCGGATCCATTCGGGTCCGGCTGGCGGGCGCGTTGTTCATCGCCCTCCTGCCCGTCCTGGTCCTGGGCGTTCTGCAGTCGGTGTTCGCCTTCAAGGCCGAGGCCGACTCCCGCCGCCAGAGCCTGGAACTGGCCGCCGGCCGCAGCGCCGCCATCGCCCGCGCGCGCATCGAGGCGGCCGGGGTCCTGCTCCAGACCCTGGGGCCGGGTTCGGTCGGGCTGGAGTGCGCCCAGCGCCTGGACACGGTGAAGCGGCGCCTGCCGGGCTACGCCAACCTGATCCGCTTCGACGCCTACGGGCGCGTCTCGTGCGCGGCCGCCACCACCCCGCCCGACCCCGTGCGCTCGGGCCGGCGATGGTTCCTGGACCTGGCGGGCGGCACGCACATGGTGGTCGCCAGCAGTCCCGGCGCGACCTACGCCTCCGAGCCTTCGGTGCTGACCGCCGTGCGGGCCGAGGAGAGCGACGGGCGCTTCGACGGCGCCATGGCCGCCGTCCTGACCCTCTCCAGCCTCAAGCCCGAGACCGCCAACCGTTATCTGCCCGGCGGGGCCGAGGTGGCCCTGGCCGATTCGGAGGGCCACGTCTTCGCCGCCACCGACACCCGGGCGTTCGGAGCGCCGCCGGCGGACTGGCGCCAGCGTGCGGCGCGCAATGGTTCGGCCCTGTGGTCGGGTCGCGACGCCGACCGTCGCCACCGCGACTTTTCGGCCGCGCCCCTGGTGGGCGAGCAGGTGTTCGTCATCCTGTCGGCCAAGGCGCCGGGCTTGGCCTCATGGGCCTGGCTGAATCCGATGCTGCGCCTTCTGGCCCCCCTGCTGGCCTTCGTCCTGGCCCTGGCGGCGGTGCTCTACGCCACCGAGCAGGCGGTGATCCGCTGGATCGTCTACCTGCGCCGGGTGGCGGCGATCTACGCCCGGGGGCGGTTCTCGGTGCGCCCGCTGCAGGCCGAACGGGCCCCTCCGGAAATCCGCGAACTGGCCGCCACGCTGGACGACATGGCCGCCGGCATCGTCGCCCGCGACGCCTCGTTGCGCGACAGCCTGGAGGAAAAGGACGCGCTGATGCGCGAGATCCACCACCGGGTGAAGAACAACCTGCAGATCATTTCCAGCCTGCTGAACATGCAGCAGAGGGCGCTGACCGACCCGGCGGCCCGCACGGCCCTGAACGACACCCGCCAACGCATCACCGCCCTGGCCCAGATCTATCGCGCGCTCTACCAGGGGCCGGACCTGAAGCGGGTGGACCTGCGCCCGTTCCTGGAGGAGCTGACCGCCCTGCTGCTGGCTGGCGACGTCGGGGGCGGCGGGCCGATCCGCACCGAGGTGCACGCCGATCCCCTGGTCATCGACCCCGATCGTCTCGCACCCCTGGCCCTGTTCGCCGTCGAGGCCATCACCAACGCCCAGAAACACGCCCTGGCCGAGCGTGGCGGCGTGTTGACGGTCGATTTCTTCGTCCGCGGCGAGGAAGCCGAACTGGCCATCGGCGATGACGGTCCGGGGGCGCCCGAGGGGCCGGTGGAAGGGGTGGGGCGCACCCTGATGGCCGCCTTCGCCCGCCAGCTGCGCGGCAAGCTGCTGTTCGAGACGTCGCCGGCGGGCGGCCTGCTGGTGCGCCTGATCTTCCCCACGCCCCTGGCCCCGCCGCCGGAAGCAGGCTGAGCCGGAACCGGCTCGCGCCCGTCACGTTCTCCAAGGGCAACGAATCGGAACGCCCGCCGGGCGATCAGCGGAGAACCCACATGCGCAAGTTCGTCATTCTGGCCGCCCTGGCCGCCAGCCTCACCGTCGCGGCCTGCAACACCGTCGAAGGCGCCGGCAAGGACGTCTCTTCGGCCGGACGCGCGGTCACGGATACGGCCAAGGACGCCAAGTAACCCGTCCTGCCCCTATCCGTTCGAAGCCCGCCGCTCGCTCGAGCCGGCGGGCTTTTTCGTGCGCGTTGGGACGCAAGAACCCTCATGGATTGTATTTCGAAAATGCAATTTAAAGTCGCTTCAGCAAGCTTGAGGCGATCTTCATGTCGATTGTTGCCGTTGGCCAACAAGGTCGACACCCAATTCGGCCCTTTGCGAACATGGCGGAGATAAGGGCGACAAGCGGATTGATGACAGTAACGGTCCCCGTTTCAGATTGCGGTCCGATTTGCCCCGTCCGTCCTCCGCCCCAATCTTCGTCCACAGCGGCTGGCGGTGCTCCAGCACCTATGTCTGGCGCCGGTTCCGCGCCGCGCCAGAGGTGATGGCTTTCTACGAACCCTGGCATGAACAGCTGGCCGAGATGACGCCCGAGCGCATCGCCGGCGAACGCCCCGAGACCAGCGGCCTGCGCCATCCCGCCGACGGCCTGCCCTATCTGCACGAATTCGCGGGCCTGCTGCGCGAGGGCGGCGGCGTGCGCGGTTACGAACAGCGCTTCGCCCTGGACGACTACTTCCTGCCCGCGGACGTCGAGGATCCGGCGCAGAGCGCCTATGTCCGGGCCCTGATCGCCGCGGCCCAGGCCGAGGGGCGCACGCCGGTTCTGGCCTGCTGCCGCACCCTCGGGAAGGTAGGATGGCTGCGACGGCGGTTCGGGGGCACCCACATCGTGCTGATCCGCGACCCGGTCCAGCAGTGGGGCTCGTTCTATTCTCTGCGCAAGCGACCCCGGCCGACCTATTTCGAGCTGTGCCAGTATGTGATCCTGTCCGAGGCCCCCCAGGGCCGGGTGGGCGCGCGACGGCTTGGGCTGAAGGCCGGCAAGGGCGACCTGTGGACCCGCATTCGCCAGGTGCGCCGCAAGTTCAAGCGGGCGCCGGCGGGGGTGTCGTTCGCCGCCTTCGTGGCGGTCTACATGCTCTCGTACCTGGCCGCCCTGCCGCGCGCCGATCTGGTGATCGACGTCGATCGCCTGGGTTCCGACCCCGACTACGCCCGCACGATGGCCACCGCGATCGCGGTGCTGACCGGTGTGCGGCTGGATTTCAGCGACTGCCGCACACCGGCCCCGCATCCGGATCGCGCGCGGGTCGACTATCGCAAGGAGGCGGTGGGCATGGTCGAAGCGCTGGACTTGCGCCCGGCCCTGAATTCGCTGGGACCGGCCCAGACGCTGCGCGCCAAGCTGGTCAAGGCCATGCCCGAGCCGCCGGTGCGCCAACCGTTCTGGAAGGCGTGGCTGGACGAGGTGAGGGCTCCGGTCCGGGCCTGAGCTGTCAGGCGGCCGCGCTGAACGAGGGATCGCGGGCGAAGAGGCCCGGCACGCCCGTGGGTCGTACGGCCGAAACGCCTTGCAGCGCCTCGCGCGCGCCCAGCAACAGGACGCCGTCATCCTCCAGCCGCGCGGCCAGGCTCTCGATGACCCGACCCTGGACGGCGGGGTCCATGCCCGGCAGGACGTTGCGCAGCAGGATCGCGTCGAACTTGCCCAGGCTGGAGAGGTCGCTGAGCAGGTTGATCCGTCGCCAGCGCACGGCCTGGCGGATGCGCGGGCTGATCGCCCACATCTCGTCCTGGTTCTCGAAATGCTTGACCAGCAGGCGGATCGGCAGGCCGCGCTGGACCTCGAACTGGGTGTAGAGGCCGCTCTGGGCCTTCTCCAGGCAGCGCTCGGAGATGTCGGAGCCGAAGAACTCGAAGCGGGCCCCGGGCGCGATCTCGCGCGACTCCGCCGCCGTCATGGCCAGGGAATAGACCTCCTGCCCGGTGGCGCAGGCCGCGCTCCAGATGCGGATCGGCCGTTCGCGCGGCAGGCGGGAGAGGGCCGGCAGCAGTTCGTCGCGCAGGTGGGCGAACACCTCGCGGTCGCGGAAGAAGGCGGTTTCGTTCAGGGTCAGGGCTTCGACCACGGCCCAGATCAGGCGCTCTTCCCGCTTGGCGCGAAGGGCCGCGACCATGGCCTCGATCGACTCGAAGCCTTCGCGGCGGGCCAGCGGGTTCAGGCGGCTCTCGACCAGATAGGCCTTGTCGCTCTCGATGCGCAGGCCGGCGCGCTGGCGGGCCAGGGCGGCCAGCAGGTCCATGTCCTCGGGGCTCACAGCAGGCCCGCCTCGGCGAACTTCGCCGCGATGATGTCGCCGTCGAACGGCTTCATGATGTATTCGTCGGCGCCCGCGTCCAGCGCTTCGCGGATGCGGTCGATCTTGTTTTCGACGGTGCACAGCACGACGATGGGGGCGTCGCCGCCCGGCTCCCCGCGCAGGTGGCGCAGGAACTCGATCCCGTTCATCACCGGCATGTTCCAGTCCAGGAGCACGGCGTCGGGCATGGCCGCGCGGCACCAGGCCAGGGCTTCCACTCCATCGGCGGCCTCGGCGATCTCGAAGCCAATGTCCTCCAGGACGCGCCGGGCGACTTTGCGGATCACCCGGCTGTCGTCGACGACGAGACAGGTCTTCACGGCACGCTCCAATCCAAGGCCGACAGCTTGTCGCCAAGGGGGTTAAGGAGCGGTGACGGCGGGCCCGGCCGAGCGCGGTTATTCGACGCGGGCGAATTTTCGTGGAGGGACTAGGCGGGAACCCAGGCGGCCAGGCTGACCTTGTCGTCCTCCACGGCCACGCCCAGCTGGCCGCCGGCGGCGCGGACCAGGGCGTGGAGGTAGGCCGCCTGCACCCAGGGGCCGCCCAGGCCCTCGCCCAGGGCCTCGCCTTTCAGGCCGGCCAGGATTTCCGGGCGCAGCCGCGCGCGGGGTCCCCCGGCGTCGGCGGTGATGGCCACGCGTCCGTCGGCGTTGACGGCGCGCAGGGTGGCCGAACCGCCGGCGGGAAGGGCGCTGGCGGCGATCTGGGCGATGTTGAGGATCGCCCGGGCGCTGGCCTTGTTCATCACCGTGGGCGGAATGTCCCAGACCAGGTTGGGCCGCACGTGGGCGAAGACGCCCTGGGCCAGCTTTTCCAGCTCGCGGCTATCGAAATTCTCGGCCGAGGCCGAGGCGCCGAACGCCACGCGGGTGAACTGCAGCAGATCGGCCAGCTTGCGGGCGCTGGACGAGATCAGGCTCATCGCGTCGTCGCGCATGTCCTGGGCGGAGGGGTCTTCCAGCAGGTCCAGGCCCGAGACGATGGCGCTGGCCGGGCTGATGAAGTCGTGACAAAGGCGCGCGGCCAGGAGGGCGGCGAACTGCGGCCCGTTGACGTCCTGCTCGGACGACGGGGCGGTCGAGGCGGTCTGGGCGGCGTCGGCGTCGGTCATGGCGCGATCTTTGGCGTGATTTGACGCTTTGGCAAACGGGGCTGGTCGCCTATCAGGAGCGGGTCATGGATCCGTTTCTCGAACCGGGCGTCTTGGTGCGCCATCCCGACCAGCCCGACTGGGGCCTGGGGCAGGTGCAGTCGGTGATCGGCCATCGCGTGACCGTCACTTTCGAAGACGCCGGCAAGCAGACGATCGACGCCACGCGCGTGACCCTGGTCTTTGTCGGCGACGACCCCCGGGCCAGTTGAGACCGAGCATATGAACGACAAGAACCTGGCCGCCATGGGCCGCGAACTGGCCCTGATCGTGGAGGAGGCCGCCAAGGTCATCCTGCCGTTCTGGCGGACCGAACTGGACGTGGTGCGCAAGGCCGACGAAAGCCCGGTGACCGAGGCCGACAAGGCCGGCGAGAAGGTGATCCTGGCCCGCCTGGCCGAGCGCTTTCCCGAAATCCCGGCCATCTCCGAGGAGCACGCCTGCGAGTTCGGCACGCCGGACTCGATCGGGCCGCGCTTCTTCCTGGTCGACCCCGTCGACGGCACCAAGGCCTTCGTGCGCGGTGATCCCAACTTCACGGTCAATATCGGCCTGATCGAGAACGGCGCGCCGGTGGCCGGCGCGGTCTGCGCCCCGGCGACGGGCGAGGTGTGGTTCACCACCGGCGAGGGCGCGGCCAAGCGCGAGGGCCCGGACGGCGTCGAGACGCCGATTCATGCCCGTCCCTGGCCGGCGCAGGCCCTGGCGCTGGTCAGCCACACGATGAAGGAAGAGCGCGCCGCCGAACTGGCCGCCCAGTACGGCTTCACCCTGCGCGCGCCCATGGACAGCTCGATCAAGATGGTCCGCATCGCGGAGGGCGCCGCCGACATCTATCCGCGCCATGGACCGACCATGGAGTGGGACACGGCCGCGGGCCATGCCGTGCTGGTCGCCGCCGGCGGTCGCTTCACCACGCCGGAAGGCGAGCCGTTCCTCTACGGCAAGGCCGACCAGGGTTTCCGCAACGGCTGGTTCGTGGCCCGCGGCGCCTAGCGCTCCAGCTCGGCCAGCACCGCCGGGTGCTTGCGCGACAGGTCCACGATCCGCTCGATCAGGGCGGTCTTGTCCTCCAGGGCCAGGCCGTCGCGCAGGCGCGCCAGACGGCCCTGCACGTACTGGCGGCCGGTGGCGTCCAGCAGGTTGGCGGCCGCCACGACCGCCGCCTGGTGCTTGCAGGCCCCGAACTTCTCGAACCCTGGGCAGGTGCAGGCCCCATCGCCGGCGGGCGCGCGCAGCTCCACCACGTAGAGGTCGCCGACGCTGCCGGTGACGTGGGCGGTCACGCGGTCGTCCTCAATGGCGACCAGGTCGACGTCGCCTTTCTCGGCCATGGCCTTGCCGGTCTCGAACCAGCGCTCGTCCATGCGCTCGCGCCAGGCGTCGGCGTCAAACAGGGTGGCGCTCATGCGTCGTCCTCGATGCGATGGATGTCGTCGTCCGACAGTCCGAAATGGTGGCCGATCTCGTGGACCAGGACATGGGCGATCAGCTCGCCCAGCGTGACGTCGCCGCGTTCGCACCATTCGTCCAGGATCGGGCGGCGGTAGAGGAACACCATCGACGGCTGGGGCGAGGGATCCAGCACCGAGCGCCGGCCCAGGTCCACCCCCTGGTAGAGGCCGGTCAGCTCGAACGGATCCTCGATGCCCAGGTCGTCCAGCACCTCGTCGCTGGCGAAGTCGTCGACGCGGAACACCACGTCGCCCACCTGGCGGCGAAAGTCGGCGGGGAGGTCGTCGAAGGCCTGTCGCGCGAGGGCGGCGAAGTCGTCCAGGGACGGGGCGAGGCGGTCTGTCCAGGTCATGGGGCGTACATAGTCCGATTGCCGGGGCGCGCCAGAGATCGAATCGGCCGGAGACCAATCTGAGCAGGCCGGACCACGCTGATCGCCCTCTGGCCACGGGCGGCTTAATCTGTGAAGCTGATTCGACACGCTTGGGACCTACGACCAGCCTGATGACCTCGCCCGACATGATCCTGGCCGCCACGGCCGGCGCGGTCTGCCTCGCCCTCTGCGCCACCTTGTGGGCCATGGCCCAGCGGCGGCGGTTCGAGGCGCAGATGGCGCACATGCGCGCGCGCCTGGACGCTCTGGAGAGCGGCGACCTGTCGGCCCAGGCCTCGGCCGAGGCCTTCGATACCGTGGTGATCGCGGTCGAGCACGGCCTGGCGCGGCTGGTGTCCGGCGAGGACGCCCTGGCCGCCTGCGCCCGCATCCTGCAGGCGACGACCGACGCCCAGGCGGTGGTCGACGCCCTGACGGCCGCCGATCCCGATCACGCCCACAGGCTGACAGCCCTGTTCGAGCGCGGCGAGGCCTGCGCTTTCCAGGCGCGCGGCGCCGGCGGGGCGGTCACGGTCGAGGGCCGGGCGGGCGGAGCCCTGGCGTGGTTGCGCCTGACCGCGGCCTCGGCCGAAGAGACCGGCTTGCCCGACGCAGCGCGGTTCGCCGCCTTCGTCGACGGCCTGATCGAGCCGGCGTGGATCGCCAGCGCCGACGGCGTGCCGGCCTGGGGCAATGCGGCCTACCTCCGGGCTGTGGGCTCGGCCTCGGCGATCGAAGCGGCCAAGGGCGGCAAGAGCGTGGATCGCGCCGTGGACGCGGTGACGATGGAGGCCGCCCGGGCGGGCGAACTGCGCGAGATCGTCCGCTGGGTGCCGATCGACGGCCGCCGCCGGGCGCTGCGCTTCTCGGCCCAGCCGCTGGAAGGCGGCGGGGTGGGCGTGTTCAGCGCCGACGTCACCGAGGTCGAGGACATGCGCGACGCGCTGCGCAAGCACGTGGCGGCCCACGACGAGACCCTGAACCACATCGCCGACGGCGTGGCGATCTTCAGCCAGACCCGGCGCCTGGCCTTCCACAACACCGCCTTCGCCGACCTCTGGGGCCTGGAGCCGGCCTGGCTGGCAGAGCGCCCGACCCATGGGGAGGTGCTGGACCGCCTGCGCCAGCGCCGACGCCTGCCCGAGACGGTCGACTACGCCCGCTGGAAGGCCGACGAACTGGCCCGCTACGAGGACCTGGGTCCTCAGCCCGACGAGATGTGGGACCTGCCCGACGGCCGCACCCTGCGCGTCGTGCGCCAGCCTCACCCGTTGGGCGGCATGCTGATCCTGTTCGCCGACATCACCGGCGAGCTGCGACTGAAGGCCCAGTACAACGCCCTGATCCAGGTGCAGCAGGCCACGCTGGACAAGCTGAACGACGCTGTCGCCGTGTTCGGCTCGGACGGTCGTCTGCGCCTGCACAACGAGGCCTTCGAGGCGTTCTGGAACGTCTCGGCCCAGGCGCTCGAAGCGGCGGTCGATTTCGAGGGCGTGGTCGAGCTGTGCGTGCCGCGCCTGCACGACCTGGCCTTCTGGCGCGAGCTGAAGGGCCGGGTGGCCGATCCCGATCCGCAGATGCGCGCCCCGACCTCGGGCGAGACCCGCACCTCGGACAACCGCATCATCGTCTACCAGTCGCGCCCCCTGCCGGACGGCGCGACCCTGATCGCCTTCGCCGACGTCACCGATACGCGGTCCCTGGAAAGCGCTCTGGCCGATCGTTCGGCGGCCCTGACCGAGGCCGAACGGCTCAAGCGCGACTTCGTGGGGAATGTTTCCTACGAGCTGCGCACGCCCCTGACGACGATCATCGGCTATTCGGAGCTGCTGGAACGGGCCGACGGCCTGTCCGAGCGCGGCCGGGGGCATGTGGCCTCGGTGCGGGCGGCCGCCACGCAGCTGGCCCGCTCGATCGACGACGTGCTCGACATGGCCCAGATCGACGCCGGCGAGATGGCGCTTGAGATCGAGGATGTGCGCGTGGCCAGCCTGCTGGCCGACGCCCAGGAGCGGGGCCTCAAAGCCGCCCAGCTGGGCGGCGTGACCCTGGCGGTCGAGTGCGACAAGGATGTCGGCCTGATCCGGGGCGACCATAAGCGCCTGTCGCAGATCCTGGACCACCTGATCGAGAACGCCCTGCGCCAGACGCCGCCCGACGGGGTTGTCACCCTCTCGGCGCGCAGGGCCCTGGGCGAGGTGCGGCTGGACGTTTCCGACACCGGGCGAGGCGTGCCCTTCCACGTCCAGGCCCACATCTTCGACCGCTTCGTCGGTCGCGACCGGGGCGGTCCGGGCCTGGGCCTGGCCCTGGTCAAGGCGCTGGTCGAGCTGCACGGCGGCTGGGTGGCGCTGGAAAGCGAGCCGGGATCGGGCTCGACCTTCACCTGTCATCTGCCCGAAACCCAGCAGCCCGGCGCCGCCCAGCCCGAATTCGGCTTCTAGGCGCCGTTCGACCAGCTTGGCCGCTGGCGCGGGCGGCCGGGTCATGGGAAGAGGGGCCATGCGCTCCCTCGTCTTCGCCGCCGCCGTTCTGGCGCTGTCCTCGCCCGCCCTCGCCCAGGCCCCCGCCGCCGCCACGGCCTTGCCGCTGAACATCGGCGGGCGCGTGGCTCCCGCGCCGGGCGGCGCCTACGATTTCGGTTGGCCGGGGGTCTATTTCGAGGGCCGCTTCGCCGGTTCCTCGATCGCGGTGGCGGCCGACACCGGCGCCGAGCACCTGGCGGTCAGCGTCGACGGCGTCCGCAAGGCCGAGCTGACGGCGTCGGGCCGCACGCGCGTCGAGTTGGAGAATCTGGGCGCCGGCGAGCACGTGGTGCGGCTGGACAAGCTGACCGAGAGCCAGTCGGGCTCGGCCCGATTCCTGGGTTTCTTCGTCGGCGGGGACGGCAAGGCGTTGCCGCCCGCGCCGCGTCCGCATCGGATCGAGTTCATCGGCGACTCCCACACCGTGGGCTATGGCGTGCGCTCGGCGACCCCGATCTGCAGCCAGCAGCAGGTCCACGACCTGACCGACACGAGCCTGGCGTTCGGGCCGGTGCTGGCCGGGCGACTGGACGCCGACTATCGCGTGATCGCCTTCTCGGGGCGGGGCGTGGTGCGCAACTATGACGGAATCGCGCCGGGCGAACCGCTGCCCGTGTTGTTCCCGCGCGTCATTCCCGGACAGGCCGAGCCGCGGGCGGCCGCAAGCGACGCCTGGAAGCCCGATTGGGTCGTGATCGGCCTGGGCACCAACGACTTCTCAACGCCCCTGCACGCGGGCGAGGCCTGGCCGGACCAGGCGGCCCTGCACGCAGCCTATCGCCAGAGCTACATCGCCTTCGTCCAGGGATTGGCGGCCAACCGGCCGGGCGCGCGGTTCCTGCTGATCGCCGGCGACACCTTCGCCGACGACGTGGCCGAGGTGGCCAAGGCGACGGGGGCCACGCCGGTGCGGATCACGGGCATGGACAGCAAGGCCTGCCACTCCCACCCCTCGATCGCGGACCAGAAGATGATGGCCGACAGGTTGGAAGCGGCGATCCGGGCGCTGCCCTAGGGTCTGGACTCAATTGAGCCAG
>JAGHZU010000035.1 GCA_017745235.1 Caulobacter sp.
GCCCCTTGCCGCGGTCCAGCTCCAGCGTCCACTTGGTGACCTGATCCAGGAAGTAGCGGTCGTGGGTGACCAGGATCACGCAGCCCGGGAACTCTTCCAGGTGGTGCTGCAGCCAGGCCACCGACTCGGCGTCCAGGTGGTTGGTCGGTTCGTCGAGCAGCAGCATGTCGGGCTTGCTGAGCAGCAGGCGGGCCAGCGCGATGCGGCGCTTCTCACCGCCCGACAGGCTTTCGATGTTGCTGTCGTTGGGCGGGCAGCGCAGGGCGTCGATCGCCATCTCGACCTTGGAATCGATATCCCACAGGTCCTTGGCGTCGATGATCTCCTGGAGCTTGGTCATCTCCTCCATCAGCTCGTCGGAGTAGTCCTCGCCAAGCTTGGCCGCCAGTTCGTTGTATTTGTCGAAGACCTTCTTGTCCTCGCAGTCGGCGATGACGTTGCCCCAGACGTCCAGGTTCGGGTCCAGCACCGGCTCCTGCGGAAGGTAGCCGCGCTTGATGCCGTCGGCCGCGCGCGCCTCGCCCGAGAACTCCTTGTCGATCCCGGCCATCACCTTCAGCAGGGTCGACTTACCCGAGCCGTTGACGCCCACGACGCCGATCTTGGCGTCCGAATAGAACGACAGCCAGATGTTCTCGAAGACCTTCTTGCCGCCGGGATAGGCCTTGGTCAGGCCTTGCATCTGGAAAATGTATTGCTGAGCCATGGGGGGCGTCGGTTCTCGCTGGATTACGGGATCGGGGATTGGGCGCTGAAATAGCGGTCGCCGCCCCTTTGCGCAATGACGCGGGCCGGTTGGTCGCAGGCGCGACGCCAAAAGTGTTATACAATAACATTAAACTTGCCCCGACCGGCCGGCGCGGATAGGTGTTGTTATATTATAACACCAAGGAGCTTCCCATGCCTCCCTCCGCCGGCGCGCGCCGCACCGACGAACGCCTGCCCGTGACCGTGCTTTCGGGCTTCCTGGGCGCGGGCAAGACCACGCTGCTCAACCATGTCCTGGGCAATCGCGAGGGCAGGAAGGTCGCCGTGATCGTCAACGACATGAGCGAGGTGAACATCGACGCGGCCTTGCTGGCCGAGGGGGGCGCCAACCTGTCGCGCACCGACGAGGCCCTGGTGGAGATGTCCAACGGCTGCATCTGCTGCACCCTGCGCGACGACCTGCTGCAGGAGGTGCGGCGTCTCGCGGCCGAGCGGCGCTTCGACTACCTGCTGATCGAATCCACCGGCGTGTCTGAACCGATGCCCGTGGCCGCCACCTTCGACTTCCGGGACGAGACCGGCGAGAGCCTGTCGGACGTGGCGCGGCTGGACACCATGGTCACCGTGGTCGACGCCTTCAATTTCCTGCGCGACTACGGCTCGCGCGACCGGTTGGCCGACCGGGGCGAGACCGCGGGCGACGGCGACGCACGCACCGTCGTCGACCTGCTGGTCGAACAGGTCGAGTTCGCCGACGTCATCGTGCTCAACAAGGCCGATCTGGTCGCGCCCGGCGACCTGGGCCGGTTGCGCGGCGTCATCGCCACCTTCAACCCCGAGGCGCGGATCGTCGTCTCCGAACAGGGTGCGGTGGCGCTCGACACCGTCCTGGACACCGGCCTCTTCAGCTACGAGCGGGCCGAGGGCGCGGCGGGCTGGCAAAAGGCCCTCATGGGCGAAGTCCTGCCCGAGACCGAGGAATACGGCATCGGCCACTTCGTCTATCGCGCCGCCAAGCCGTTCCATCCGGCCAAGCTGAAGGCCTGGCTGGAGTCCGATTGGCCCGGCGTGATCCGCTCAAAGGGCTTCTTCTGGCTGGCCACGCGCCCAGACCGCGTCGGCGGCTGGAGCCAGGCCGGAGCCGTCACCCGCCATGGCCCTCACGGCCGATGGTGGGCCACCGCCCCGCGCGACCGCTGGCCCGACGATCCGGCCTGGCTGGACGCGATCATGAAGGTCTGGAACCCGCCGCATGGCGATCGCCGCCAGGAGATCGTCCTGATCGGACAGAACATGGATCGCGACGCCTTGAAGAAGGGCTTCGACGACTGCCTGGTCTCCGACCTGCAGTTCGGCTTCGGCCCCAGGGCCTGGGCCAAGCTGCCCGACCCCTTCCCCGCATGGGACTGACCGCTCCCACGTCGCCGGCCCCGCCAGCCTTGGCCGATGGCGAGGAGCCCTCGGCCGAATGGGTGGCCGCCGCCCTGGGCGTCAGCCTGGAGGACGCCGACTGGCTGCTGGTCTGCTACCGCTTCCTCGACCCCGAGGCCCCTCGCCCGAGCTATTACTGCGAGGCCCTGTAACGCCTCCGACGCGCGTGCGTCATGGATCCGTCTTGTCTCTGTCGGACACCCGACACCAATCCGTCGGCCAACTGTCGCCGAGCGCTGTTACCCGAGGCTCCCAACCGGCGCCGCTCCTCCCTGAGCGCCGGCTTGGGGTCCCAAACCATGAAAACGCATCTGATGCTGGGCGCCGCCGCGTGCGCCATCCTGTTCGCGGCGCCCGCCCTCGCGGCCGAGGCTCCCGCCCCCGCGCCCGCCCCGGCCGCCGACGCCGCCAACGAAGTCGACGCCGTCATCGTGCTGGGCCAGGGCCAGAGCCGCCAGGTCCAGACCATCTCGGCCACCCAGCTCCAGGTGCTGGCCGCCGGCTCCAGCCCGCTGGAAGCCGTCGAGAAGCTGCCGGGCGTCAGCTTCCAGTCCGCCGACGCCTTCGGCGCCTACGAGTGGTCGACCCGGATCGCCATCCGCGGCTTCGACCAGAGCCGCCTGGGCTTCACCCTGGACGGCGTGCCCCTGGGCGACATGAGCTACGGCAACTACAACGGCCTGCACATCAGCCGCGCCGTCACCAGCGAGAACCTGGGCCGGGTCGAGCTGGCCCAGGGCGCCGGCTCGCTGTCGACCGCCTCGACTTCGAACCTCGGCGGCACGCTGCAGTTCTTCACCCGCGACCCGTCTCAGGCCTTCCAGGTCCAGACCAACGCCACTGGCGGCTCGGACAACATGTACCGGGTGTTCGCCCGCCTCGACACCGGCGCGATCGAGCAGCTGGGCGGCCTGCGCGCCTACGTCTCGGCCGCCGACCAGAAGGCCGACAAGTGGAAGGGCGGCGGCAAGCAGAAGCAGCGCCAGTACGACTTCAAGGCCGTCCTGCCGCTGGGCGACACCGGCGAGCTGAGCGCCTTCTGGACCCACTCCGAGCGCCGCGAGCAGGACTACCAGGACATGTCGTTCGACATGATCAACCGCCTGGGCCGCGACTGGGACAACTTCCAGCCTGACTGGAACAAGGCGATCGGCGTCGCCGCGGTCCTCAACAACCCGGCCTACTACGCCGGCCCGAACCCGATCCTGAACGGCGGCTACTGGACCGGCGTGGGCGTCAATCCCTACGCCCAGTACGGCGTCGCCACCCCCGACGACGCCTACTACGCCGGCGCGGGCATCCGTGACGACGACGTCTACGCCGTGAAGATCAAGCACGACCTGGGCTCGATCGCCCGCTTCGACGCCACCGCCTACGGCCATCAGAACCAGGGCCAGGGCCTGTGGTACACGCCCTACCAGGTCAGCCCTGGCTACGGAACGGCCGGCTCGAACGCCGCCCCGCTGTCGATCCGCACCACCGAGTACGACATCGACCGCAAGGGCCTGATCGGCAACCTCTACGTCGACCTGGGCGCGCACGCCCTCAGCGGCGGCTTCTGGTACGAAGACAACGACTTCCACCAGGCCCGCCGCTTCTACGCCGAGACCCTGTCGGCCCCGTCCCGCAACCCGCTGGACTTCCAGTCCAACCCCTTCAAGACCGCCTGGGAGTTCCAGTTCAACACCAAGACCTGGACCGGCTACCTGCAGGACGTCTGGACCGTGAACGACGCCCTGAAGGTCAACTTCGGCTTCAAGGCGATGAACGTGAAGAACAAGGTCGCCTCGGTCGTCGGCGCCCTGAACGCCGAGATCGAGAGCAAGGACAGCTTCCTGCCGCAGGTGGGCGCGGTCTACGACCTGAAGAACGGCTTCGAAGTGTTCGGCGGCTATACCGAGAACATGGCCGCCTTCGTCTCGGCCGCCACCTCCGGCCCGTTCGCCTCGCAAAGCCAGGCCGTCGTCGACTACGTCCGCGACAACCTCAAGCCCGAGACCTCCAAGACCGTCGAGCTGGGGGCGCGCTACAGGAACGACCGCTTCCAGGGCGTGGCCGCCGTCTATCACGTCGACTTCGAGAACCGCCTGGACAGCGCCAACACCGCTCCGCCCATCAAGGGCCTGCCCGCGGTGCTCTCGAACGTCGGATCGGTCGAGACCAAGGGCGTGGAGCTGGCCGGCCAGTATCGCCTGACCGACGCCTGGTCGCTGTACGGCTCCTATGCCTACAACGCCTCCAAGTACAAGGACGACGTCCCCGGCGTGAACGGCTCGGTGGCCATGCACACCGACGGCAAGGACGTGGTCTTCACGCCCAAGCACCTGCTCAAGGCCTCGATCGGCTACGACAAGGGCCCCGGCCTCTTCGGCGCCCTCGGCGTCGGCTACGTCTCGTCGCGCTGGTACACGTTCGAGAACGACGGCGGAAAGGTCGACGGCTACACCACCGCCGATCTGACGGTGGGCTATCGCTTCGACGGCGCCGAGGGCTCGCTGCTGCACGGACTGGAGATCCAGGGCAACATCACCAACCTGACCGACGAGGACTACATCGCCACGGTCGGTTCGGGCGGCGCCTCCAAGGCCGACCCGTCCGGCACGGCCATGACCCTGCTTCCGGGGGCTCCGCGCCAAGCCTACGTGACGATCAAGAAGACGTTCTAAGCTCGTCGGGAAACAGTCGAAGGGCCGGAGGGAGACCTCCGGCCCTTCTTCCTGGAACGCGGCTATTCCGCCGCTTCCACCTCCTCGTACTGGACCGGCGCGGCGTCCACGGCCAGGCCCAGCTTCTCCGACATCAGCAGGGTCAGCAGGGCCTGCATCACCCCGCCCGAGGCCCCGCCGTCAGTTCCGCCCGCCCCGCTGATCTGCACCTTGGGCACCACGTCCACGCCGCTGGTCTCCAGCGCCTGAGCGAAGCGCTCGGCCACCTGGCGGGCCAGCTGGTAGCGGGCTCCGCCCGAGGCCTCGACCTGGCTGGCGATGGCCTCGGCGGTGGCCAGACCGACCTTGCTCACCTTCTCGGCCTCGGCCCGGGCCAGGGCCACGACCTTGCCGGCCTCGCCCTCGCCCAGCAGACGGGTGGCGTCGGCGTCGGCCTTGGCCAGGGTCCGGCGCTGTTGGGCCTCCTGCTCCGAGCGGGCCAGGTTGGCCTTGCCCTGGTTCTGCTGCACCTGGATCGACAACTGGCTTTCGGTGATCGCCGTCTGCTGCTTGGCGAAGGCCTCGGCCTCGCGCAGCTCCCGCTCCTTCTGGGCGGCGATCCTCTGCCGCTCGTAGGTGCCCACCTGTTCGTCGGCGATCTGCCGCTGACGAAGCTGCGTCAGGATCTTCTCGATCTGGTCGTCGCCGCTGGCGGCCGGACGCGGCGTGCCGATCAGCACCTCCTGCAGCTCCAGGTTATAGAGGCCGAACTTGGTCTTCATCTCCTCGCTCGACTGCCCCTGGATCGCGCTGCGGTCCTGCAGCAGTTCGATCAGGGTCCGGGTCTGGCCGATGTTCTTGAAGTAGGCGCTGACCATGGGGTCCAGGGTCTGCTCCACCAGCTTCTTGATGTCGCCGAAACGTTGGATGACCAGCGGCGCCTTGCGATAGTCGATATGCACCACCACCGAGACCGGCAAGGTCGGCTCGAACGCGTCGCGGGTGATCAGCGACACTTCCGCCAGGTTCTCGTCGAACTTGTGCGAGCCCACGGCGCTGGTCTCCCACTTCAGGATGAAGTTGGTGGTCGGCACCATGGTCACGCGGCCGGCATAGGTGTTGAAGGCGTACTTGCCCGGCAGCAGCGGGTCGCGCCACACGCCGCGCTCGCCGTTGGCCACCAGTTCGCCGTGGCGATAGCCCTCGCCCGAGGTGTCGGCGCCGACCGCGCCTGTATAGGACACCACAACGCCTACCTGACCCACCTCGACCACGGTCTTGTTGATCCGCTCGACGGTCGCGAACAGGCGGTTGATGTAGTAGGTGCCCTCGACCAGCACCTGCAGCTGGCGACCCTTGCGGCCGCCGGCGGCCAGGAACTTGCCGGCCTCCTGGAAGCTGTTGTGGAAGGTCGCGACATCCTCCGGGTCGGCCCCGACCAGCGGCGCGATCAGCTCGCCGGCGGGCAGGCCGGGGCCGTCATGGACGGTGATCACCCCGATCTGGTCGTCGGCGTCCTTGATCACGACCGGCTCGAAGCCGCCGCGTTCCTCGATGATCTCGGCCATCTGCTCCAGCAGCTCGGCCTCGCTGCGGTCCAGGCTGAGCGCGAAGGTGCGGTCCCGGGTCACCACCACGAACTGAGCCAGGTTGATGGCGTAGGCGCCCTCGCGCAGGATCTTGCGCTGCGGGCCCTTCTGGCCGCCGCTTTCCAGGAACGCGCGGGCGTCCTGGAAATCGACGCCTTCGGGATGGGCGGCCAGGGCCTGGTCGGCCTCCAGCGGACGTCCGTCTCGGGCGAACACGTAGCCGATGCGCCCCTGCGGGATCGTCACCAGCGTCTGCACGTGCAGCCGGTACTGGAACGGGAAGAAGAAATGCAGGCCGCCGCGCAGGACGGCCGGCTGGAAGCCCGCCTCCTCCTTCAGCGCAATCAGGCCCTTGGCGATCGAGCCCCGCCGGCTCCACAGCTTCTCGACCACCGCCACGCGGTTGTTGCCGATGTAGCGGACCATGCCGGAAGCCATGACGAAGCCCGCCGCGGCGAGCACGACGAAAAGCGCCGAACCGACCAGCGGTCCAAACGCCATCAGATTAGACATGTAGGTAGCCCCATGCGGCCGCCTGAAGAGCGATCATCGCCCCATGGATGAGCGGCCACGCTTCAGGTATGCGCGCCTTTTCCGCGCACAATCACGGGACGATCAAAGGCGCATCACGGGTGCGAGAGGTTGATTACGGGACAGTAATCTCAAACAAGATCCGTCCTTATGGAGGGGCGGACAGGTAGGGCCAAGTGTCGACCCGCCGTAACCCGCCCAACCCCGGCGCCGTGCAAGCCGACTTGCCCCCTCCGGGCCTGCGGCCCTCCTCCCCCGGAGGGGGAAGAACCACCACGCCCCAGCAAGATCCGCCCCCTGCGGGGGCGGACAGACCGCGAAGCGGTCAGGTGGGGGCAAGTGTCGACCCACCGTAACCCGCCCAACCCCGGCGCCGTGCGAGCCGACTTGCCCCCTCCGGGCCTGCGGCCCTCCTCCCCCGGAGGGGGAAGAACCACCACGCCCCAGCAAGATCCGCCCCCTACGGGGGCGGACAGACCGCGAAGCGGTCAGGTGGGGGCAAGTGTCGACCCACCGTAACCCGCCCAACCCCGGCGCCGTGCGAGCCGGCTTGCCCCCTCCGGGCCTGCGGCCCTCCTCCCCCGGAGGGGGAAGAACCACCACGCTCCAGCAAGATCCGCCCCCTACGGGGGCGGACAGACCGCGAAGCGGTCAGGTGGGGGCAAGTGTCGACCCACCGTAACCCGCCCAACCCCAGCGCCGTGCGAGCCGACTTGCCTTTCCGGGTCCTACGGTCCTCCTCCCCCGGAGGGGGAAGAATGAATCCGCGCCCAGCAAGCTCAGTCCCTCGGCTGCGCCACCACCCGCAGGTACGGCTTCAGCGTCTTCCAGCCTTCCGGATACTTGGCCTTGGCCTGCTCGTCGGTGACGCTGGGCGGGATGATCACGTCCTGGCCGGGACGCCAGTTCACCGGCGTGGCCACCGTGTGGCGAGCTGTCAGCTGGACCGAATCCAGCAGGCGCAGCACCTCGTCGAAGTCGCGGCCTGAGGTCATGGGATAGATCAGCATCGCCTTGATTTTCTTGTCCGGCCCGATGATGAACACCGCCCGCACCGTGGCGTTGTCGGCGGCGGTGCGCCCGTCCGAGGTGTCGCCCGCACCCTCGGGCAGCATGTCGTACAGCTTGGCCACCTTCAGGTCGGTGTCGCCGATCATCGGATAGTTGACCGCGTGCCCCTGGGTCTCCTCGATGTCGGCGGCCCACTTGGCGTGGTTCTCGACGGGATCGACCGACAGGCCGATGACCTTGGTGTTGCGCTTGTCGAACTCGGGCTTCAGCCCCGCCATGTAGCCAAGCTCGGTCGTGCAGACCGGCGTGAAGTCCTTGGGGTGCGAGAAGAGGATCGCCCACCCGTCCCCGATCCACTCGTGAAAGTCGATCGGCCCTTGCGTGGTCTGCGCCGTGAAATTCGGCGCCTCGGCGTTGATCCGCAGCGACATGGGGGTCTCTCCCTTCCAGAACGGCCGGGAGGCTAGGCGCGGAACGCGGCGAGGGTCATGCGAAATATCCTCTGGCCGGGCGCCGAAATACTGAACCCGCCCCTTTACCTGGACGCGCGGCCCGGCCAATCTTGGTACCGCTACCGCCATTCAAGAGCGGCTGGGGAGACACGCCTGATGAAGCTGCAACGCCGCGCCCTCCTGGCGCTCGCCCTATCGGTCTCCCTCTCCGCTTCCCTGGCGGTCGCCGCCGAGCCCGCGCGCTGGGCGGGAACCTGGGCCAGCGCACAGATGGCGCCGGACGCCAAGAACGCCCTCGCGGCCGAGGACTACGCCGGCGCCACCCTGCGTCAGGTCGTGCGGGTCAGCATGGGCGGTCAGCGGGTGCGGGTGCGTCTGTCCAACGCCTTCGGGACCGAGCCCCTGCGGATCCTCGGCGCGCACCTGGCCCCGTCGGCCGCCGGCGACACCGCCCGCATCGACCCGGCCGGCGACCGCGCCCTCACCTTCTCCGGCCGCGCCGAAGTGACCATTCCAGCCGGCGCCGACTACTGGTCCGACCCCGTCGACCTGAACGTCGCCCCCCTGGCCGACCTGGCCGTCAGCCTGCGCTACGAGGCTGCTCCCACCGGCCAGACCGGCCATCCCGGCTCGCGCGCGACCTCCTATGTCCTGGCCGGCGACCACCTGGCCGACGCCGACCTGCCGAACGCAAAGACCGCCGACCACTGGTTCCAGATCGCGGCCATCGACGTCCAGTCCGGCAAGGCTCCTCCCCAGACCAGCGCCATCGTCGCCCTGGGCGATTCCATCACCGACGGCTACGGCGTCCAGCCCAACACCAACGCGCGCTGGACCGACACCCTGGCCCGCCGCCTGCAGGCCTCGCCGGCCACGCGTCACGTCGGCGTCCTGAACCTGGGCATCGGCGGCAACCGGGTGCTGCGCGACGGACTGGGCCCCAACGCCCTGGCGCGGTTCGAGCGAGACGTGCTTTCGCAATCCGGCGTGCGCTGGGTGATCCTGCTGGAGGGGGTCAACGATCTGGGCGTGCTCACCCGCGACCAGCCGGTCCCGCCCCAGGCCCACGCCGCCATCGTGGCCGAGGTCACCGCCGCCTATCGCCAGATGATCGATCGCGCCCACGCCCGCGGGATCAAGGTGATCGGCGCGACCATCCTTCCCTACGGCGGCTCGGGCTATTACCACCCGACCGCCGAGAACGAGGCCGACCGCCAGGCCATCAACGCCTGGATCCGCACGCCCGGCAACTTCGACGCCGTGGTCGACTTCGACGCTGTGATGCGCGACCCGGCCCGTCCCGACCACATGCTGGCCGCCCATGACAGCGGCGATGGACTGCATCCCTCGCCCGCCGGCTACAAGGTGATGGGCGAGGCGATTCCGCTGTCCCTTTTCAAGTAAGGCCTCCCATGTCCCGCCTGCTGCTCGCCCTCGCCCTGGGCGCCCTCGCCGTCGCGCCCGCCCAGGCTCATGAAAAGCCGGGCACCGGTCCGGTGATCGCCTTCACGTTCGACGACTTGCCCGCCCACGCGCCCCTGCCGCAGGGCGACACCCGCGTCGGGATCGTGGCCGGCATTCTTGAGGCGCTGGACCAGGCCAAGGCCCCCGCCGTCGGTTTCATCAACGGCGTGCAGACCGAGCGTGAACCCGCCTCGACCCCGTCCCTGAAAGCCTGGCGCGACAGCGGACGCCCGTTGGGCAATCACACCTGGAGCCACATGAACCTGGCCGCCGCCACGCCCGAGCAGTTCCAGGACGAGATCGAACGCAACGAACCCATGCTGCGCGAGCTGACGGGCCGGGAAGACTGGCGCTGGCTGCGCTATCCCTACCTCTCCGAAGGCGACACCCCCGAAAAACGCCAGGCCGTGCGCGGCTGGCTGGCGGCCCACAAATACAAGATCGCCAGCGTCACCATGAGCTTCAACGACTGGGCCTTCAATGAACCCTACGCCCGCTGCGTGGCCAAGGGCGACCAGGCCGCCATCGCCGATCTGGAGACCCGCTGGCTGGACGCCGCGGCCCAGGAAGCCGACCGCGCCCGGACGATGTCCAAGGCGCTCTACGGCCGTGACATCCCCTATGTGCTGCTGATGCACGCCGGCGCCCTGGACGCGCGCATGATGCCCCGCCTGCTCAGGCTCTATCGCGACAAGGGCTTTTCCTTCACCACCCTGGCCAAGGCCGAGGCCGATCCCTTCTATCGCACCGACGTCGATCCTGGCCTGCCGCCCGAACCGACCACCCTGGAAGCCGCCATGCGCGCCAAGGGCCTCGCACCTCCCCCGGGCGTGCCGGATTTGGCCTATCTGGCTCAGGTCTGCCGTTGAATCCTGCTGACAACGGCCACGCTCGCCACTAGCGTCCCGCGCCATGATCAGACCCTCGCTCCTGGCCATCGCGGCCTGCCTCGCCCTTTCCTCTCCTGTTCTGGCGGAAAAACTGACCCCCGAGCGGATCTTCGCCGACCCGTCGCTGAACGGCCCCACGGCCAAGGGCGTCAAGCTCTCGCCCGACGGCAAGCGCGTGACCTACCTCAAGGGCAAGGCCGAGGCGGCCAACGTCCAGGACCTGTGGGCGGCCGACGTGAAGGGCGGCGAGCCCTACCGCCTGATCGACTCGGCGGCGCTGTCGTCAGGCGCCAAGGAGCTGTCGGAGGCCGAGAAGGCCCGCCGCGAGCGCGCCCGCGTCTCGGCCCGCGGCATCGTCGAATACAGCTGGGATGAGCAGGGCCGCTTCATCCTGGTGCCCCTGGACGGCGACCTGTATCTGGACACCATCGCCGACGGCAAGGTGACCCGCCTGACCGACACCCCTGGCGACGAGGTCGACGCCAAGGTCTCGCCCCTGGGCGGCTACGTGTCCTACGTCCGCGACCAGAACCTCTACATCAAGCCCCTGAACGGCGGCGCCGAGAAGGCCCTGACCACGGAAGGCAAGGACGCCCTGTCGTTCGGCACGTCCGAGTTCGTCGCCCAGGAGGAGATGGACCGTTTCACCGGCTACTGGTGGAGCCCCGACGACAGGCTGGTGGCCTACACCCGCGTCGACGAGAGCGGCGTCGACATCATCCCGCGCGCCGACATCGGCCCCGGCGGCGCCACCGTGGTCGAGCAGCGCTATCCCCGCGCCGGCCGCCCCAACGCCGTGGTCGACCTGTTCGTCCAGGACATCGCCACCGGCAAGACCATCCAGATCGAACTGGGCGCCAACAAGGACATCTACGTCGCCCGCGTCGACTGGTCGAAGAACGGCAAGACGCTCTATGTCCAGCGCCAGAGCCGCGACCAGAAGACCCTGGAGCTGATCGCCTACGACCCCGCCACGGGCAAGGGCAGGACGATCCTCACCGACACCGACGCCCACTGGATCGAGCTGAACGACGATTTCAAGCCGCTGGAGGACGGCACGTTCCTCTGGTCGTCCGAGAAGTCGGGCTACAAGCACCTCTACCGCTATGACGGCGACGGCAAGCTGCTGGCCCAGGTCACCAAGGGCGAATGGCCGGTCGGCGAGCTGGAAGGCGTGGACGAGGCCCGCAAGGTCGCCATCTTCTCGGCCTCGATCGACACCCCGCTGGAGCGCCGCGTCTATGAGGTCTCCTACGCCAAGCCGGGCGCGCCCAAGGCCCTGACGCCCGCCGGCGGCTGGTGGACGCCCAAGGTCGCCGAGCACGGCGGCGCCTTCGCGGCCAGCTACAGCGACCCCAGGACCCCGACCCAGACCGCGCTCTACGACAACACCGGCAAGCGCGTGCGCTGGATCGAGGAGAACAGGCTCGACGCCAGCCACCCCTACGCGCCCTACGCCGCGACCCTGCCCGTCCCCGAGTACGGCACGCTGAAGGCCGCCGACGGCGAGACGCTGCACTACGAGATCCTCAAGCCGATCGACTTCGACCCGTCGAAGAAGTATCCGGCCATCGTCTCGGTCTATGGCGGCCCGCACGCCCAGAAGGTCACCCGCTCCTGGCAGCGCGTCGCCGACCGCCCCTATCTCGAGGCCGGCTACGTCGTCTTCATGCTGGACAATCGCGGCAGCGCCAACCGCTCGGCCAAGTTCAAGCGCGCGCTCGACCGCCGCATGGGCACCGTCGAGGTCGACGACCAACTGGTCGGGGCCAGGTTCCTGGCCGGCCTGCCCTATGTCGACGCCGACAAGCTTGGCGTGATGGGCTGGTCGTACGGCGGCTTCATGACCCTGATGCTGCTGACCGCGCCCGACACCCCGTTCAAGGCCGGCGCCGCGGGCGCGCCGCCCACCGAGTGGGGCCTCTACGACACCCACTACACCGAGCAGTTCATGGGCAAGCCCGAGGAGAACAAGGAGGGCTACGCTCGCTCCGACATCCTCAACCGCCTGGACGCCCTCAAGCCCGGCAGCCTGCTGCTTCTGCACGGCATGGCCGACGACAACGTGATCTTCGAAAACAGCACCCGCCTGATGGCCGCGCTGCAGAAGAAGGCCATTCCGTTCGAGACCATGCTCTATCCGGGCGAGCGCCACAGCGCTCCCGGCAGCAAGACCAAGGGCCTGCACGTCCTGAAGACCCACCTGGAGTTCTTCGACCGCAAGCTGAAGGGCCAGTAGGCGCCGCTCACCTTCGACGCCGAAATGATCGAAAGGCGCCGCTCCCCCGAGCGGCGCCTTTCTCTTGGGGATTACGCGCCCTCCTCCCAGAGCGCCCGGCTCCCCCGAGCCAGGCGACGCGTATCCCCTGTCCGGGGCCCCAGCCCTGGACCCCGGCTCGTCTCGTCAGGCCTTCACCGGCGGCTCCGCATAGGACGCCATCCTGCCCAGCATCTCGTCGGGCAAGGCCAGCATCTGACGGTACGCCGCTTCCGGATAGGCCATGTGCGGCTTGTCCGGGTCGTAGGGCGGCTGCGGCACGGGGCTGGGCCCGGCATAGGCCGCCGGCGCCTTGTAGCGCTCGGCCTCCTCCGCCGAGATCCCCGCCGCCGCCAGCGTCCCCGGATCGATCCAGCGGGCCGGGTCGATCGGCCCCGCGCCCGCCGCCACCTCCAGCGTCATCTGGTCGGGCCCGGCGAAGTAGATCGACTGGCACATGCCGTGGTCGATCGGCCCCACCACGTTGACCCCATGGCTGCGGATGCGGTCGCGCAGGGCCAGCAGCGCGTCCATCCCCTCGGCCCGGAACGCCAGGTGCTGCAGCGTGCCCGGCGCGCTGGGCAGGGCCCCGGACCCGGCATGGGTGCGCCCCAGCTCGATCGGAATGTCCGCCGCCTGGGGCAACTGCACGATCGAGAAGTAGCTCTGGTCGTTCAGCCGCAGGAAGGCGTGCAGCCCTCCCGGCACGCCGTGCATGTCGAACAGCGCCACCAGCGGGCAGCCCATCACCTCCGAGAAGAAGGCGATGTGCTTTTTGATGTCGGCGGCCATGAAGGCCAGGTGGTGCACGCCCGTCGGTTGCTGGCTCATCCCGACCTCCCCGTCAGCACGCCGCCCAGCAGCCCGTCCACCACCAGGTCCTCATGCGCCGCCCGCGCGGCCTCGTCGTCCGGATCGACCCCGAAGACCTCGCGCAGCATCGGCGCCAGGTTGATCACCCCGGCCGCCCCGGCCTGCAGCGTCACCAGCAGCAGCTCCGCTGGGCACGGCCGCACCACGCCCGCGGCGATCGCCTCGTTCAGCAGGGCCAGGAAAAGGCGGTTGCGCGGTCCCGACAGATTCTCGTCCAGCCACTTCAGCCGCTCGCCGCCGGCCATGCCTTCCAGCGCCACGATCCGTCCCAGGGCCGGATGCTTCCAGCTGATCCGCAGGAACAGCCGCATGGCCATGCGCAGCCGCGCCAGCACCGGCGCGTCGCGCGCCACCGCCGCCAGCGCCTCTTCCTCCTGGGCGATCACAGCGCTCAGCCCCAGCACCGCCGCGCGCCACAGCTGGTCCTTGTCCTGGAAGTGGTAGTGCAGGGTCGCCTGCGACACGCCCGCCGCCTGGGCGATGCCGCCCATCGTCACCCGCTCGAAGCCCAGGCGCGAGAACTGGTCCAGCGCGGCCTCGCGGATGCGCGCGGCGCTGGCGTCGCCCTTCTTCGTTGCTGTCGGCGCGGCCGAGTCGCCCATCGAAATTGACTTCCAGATCAGCTTTCCTGATTTTGTAGTCAGAAATCGACGTTCTCACAAGTCGAGCCTTCCGGGAGATCTCCATGGCCGTGCTTCGCGAACCTTACGGCTTCGTCCACCAGGACAAGAGCCCGCTGAAGGAGGTCTATGGCGGCCCCTCCGGCCAGGTGTTCGTTGAGTGCATGCGGGTGCGCCCCGCCGACACGGCGTCCCGCACGGTCATCGTCTTCAGCCATCCGATCGGCGGCGGGGCGTTCCTGCCCCTGGTCACCGCCCTGGCCGCCGCCGGCCGTCATGTCATCTACTGCAACCCGCGCTACCGGGGGAACGACACCGCCCTGATCCTGGAAAAGTGCGTGCTGGACCTGGGCGCCTGCATCGCCGACCTGAAGACCCGCTTCGGCTACGAGAAGGTGCTGCTGGGCGGCTGGTCCGGCGGCGGTTCGCTGTCGCTGTTCTACCAGGATCAGGCCCAGAACCCGACCATCACCCAAACCCCGGCCGGCGACGCGGTCGACCTGGTCGGCGCGGGCCTCCAGCCGGCCGACGGCGTGCTGCTGCTGGCCGCCCACGTCAGCCGGTCCGTCACCATGACCGAGTGGCTCGACCCTTCGATCCTCGACGAATCCCGTCCTTTCGAGCGCGACGTCGCCCTGGCCATCTACGACCCCGCCTGCCCGCACCAGCCGCCCTATGACGACGCCTTCGTGGCCCGCTTTCGCGCCGCCCAACTGAACCGCAACCGCCGTATCACCGCCTGGGCCCGCGACCAGCTGGCGGCGCTGAGGGCCTCGGGCGACCCCGACGCCGAGCGCTGCTTCGTCGTCCAGGGCACCATGTGCGACGTGCGCTGGACCGACCCGACGCAGGACCGCTCCGACCGCCGCCCCGGAACCTGCTACCTGGGCGACCCCCGCATCGCCAACGACGGTCCCGTGGGCCTGGCCCGCTTCACCACCCTGCGCTCGTGGCTCTCGCAATGGAGTTTCGACGAAAGCCGCGCCAACGGCGTGCTCAACGCCGCCAGGATCACCTGTCCCGTCCTGGTGGTCGACAACACCGCCGACCTGGCCTGCACGCCCAGCCACGCCGCCCGGCTGTTCGCCGCCGCGGCCTCCGCGGACAAGACCCTGGTCCGCATCCAGGGCGCCGACCACTACTACGTCGAGCGGAAGGATCTCCTGCCCCAGGCGGTGGGCGCCATCGGCGGCTGGATGGACGAGCGGGGTTTCTGAGGACGCCACGCGCGTCACGTCCCACGATCCAATCATCCCGACGAAGGCCGGGATGATTGGATGTTGTGAGTGCGATGGCGGATAGTTGGGTGTCTAGCGGAAAAGCGCTGAGTTTCCCCCACCCCGTCTTCCCGGCGAAGGCCGGGACCCAGATCCAGCCCCCGAGGCGGCCGTCCTGGCCCCTCGCCACCCTACGACCTGGGCCCCGGCCTTCGCCGGGGAGACGGCATGGGGGCGGATATGCACAGCCTAAACAGCCTCAACCCTCTGAAATCGTTGAGGTCGAACGCCTATCCTCCGCCCTGTTTCAGGCTGCGCTATTCTTAAGCCACCTCGTCGCGGTGGAAAGGGCGCATGGCCGGCGACCGATGCGGCGGCGGGGGGCTATCGAGCGGGACAGGGCGTGGGATGGAAACCCACGCGGTCCGGGGATCCCGTCGTCGCGGGACCCGCCCGCCGTCGGCTTCGCCGGGGGTACAACGCGAGCAGTCCTCGACCCGCGTCCCCGGCGGCGGACCCGAGCCGAAAGGCGAAGGTCCGGTCCGGCTAAGCGTCAACAGCGCTGCCTACCGGATGCTGGCGGACAACGATGGCGCGGAGCGGTCGGCTTCGTCGAAACGGTATTTGTCTAAACAACCCCGGACGTCGTCCGGCGCTCCGCGACCCTTTCCCCAACTTCGCAGCCAAGGCGCGAGGACGAGAACCCGTGCGTCGACGCTTGCCCCCACCTGACCGCTTCGCGGTCTGTCCGCCCCCATAGGGGCGGATCATTCTTCCCCCTCCGGGGGAGGAGCGCCGAAGGCGCGGAGGGGGCAAGTGGGCTCGCAACCTCTCTCCACCGCTCATCCCCGCCGGCTTCGCCGACATCTTCCCTCTGGAAGGCTCCACAGAAAGGACCCGCCATGACCCGCAAGACGCCCAAACCTTCCCGCAAGCCCCGTCGCGCCGCGCGCAAGCCGGCGCGGAGCGCCGCCCTTCACATCGCCCTTGCGGAGTCAATTCAGCGCATTACCGATCTGCTGGAGCGCAAGCGAGCCGAGCAGCGCGACGTGTGGAACGGCGTGGACCCCGGCCAGAATCCTTGACATCCACGCCCCCCCATGCGCCTTTCCGGCCCTCGCAAATCACCGCGTTTCAAAGCCTTTCCCATGACCACGATGCACGCCTACCGCACCCACACCTGCGGCGCCCTGCGCGCCACCGACACCGGCGCGAACGTGCGCCTGTCCGGCTGGATCCACCGCAAGCGCGACCACGGCGGCCTGGTCTTCATCGACCTGCGCGACCACTACGGCCTGACCCAGCTGGTCCTGCACCCCGAAACTCCCGGTTTCGCGATCGTCGAGCGCCTGCGCGCCGAGAGCGTGATCCGCGTCGACGGCGAGGTGATCGCCCGCGACGCCAGCGTGGTGAACCCCAACCTGCCCACCGGCGAGATCGAGATCCGCGTCTCGGCCGTCGAGGTGCTGTCCGAGGCCGCCGAACTGCCGCTGCCGGTCTTCGGCGAGCCGGACTATCCGGAAGAGATCCGCCTCAAGCACCGCTATCTCGACCTGCGCCGCGAGACCCTGCACCGGAACATCGTCCTGCGCTCGCGCGTGATCCAGTCGATCCGCAACCGCATGTTCGCCCAGGGCTTCAACGAGTTCCAGACGCCGATCCTGACGGCCAGCTCGCCGGAAGGCGCGCGCGACTTCCTGGTGCCCTCGCGCCTGCATCCGGAGAAGTTCTACGCCCTGCCCCAGGCGCCCCAGCAGTTCAAGCAGCTGCTGATGGTCTCGGGCTTCGACCGCTACTTCCAGATCGCCCCGTGCTTCCGCGACGAGGACCTGCGCGCCGACCGTTCGCTGGAATTCTACCAGCTCGACGTCGAGATGAGCTTCGTGACCCAGGAAGACGTCTTCGCCGCCATTGAGCCGGTGATGCACGGCGTGTTCGAGGAGTTCGGCTCGGGCAAGCCCGTCTCGCCGATCGACGGCGTGCACACCTTCACCAACGACTTCGGCCAGACGTTCGAGCACAAGGGCTTCGAGCGCCTGACCTACGCCCAGTCGATGGCCTGGTACGGCAGCGACAAGCCCGACCTGCGCAACCCGATCAAGATGGCCGACGTCTCCGAGCACTTCCGCGACGGCGGTTTTGGCCTGTTCGCCAGGATCCTGGGCGCCGACGCCAAGAACAAGGTGTGGGCCATCCCCGCGCCGACCGGCGGCAGCCGCGCCTTCTGCGACCGCATGAACAGCTGGGCCCAGGGCGAGGGCCAGCCGGGCCTGGGCTATGTCTTCTGGTCGGAAGACCAGGGCGGCTGGGGCGGCCCGATCGCCAAGAACCTGGGCGAGCCGACCCAGGCCCTGATGGAGAGCCTGGGCCTCAAGGCGGGCGACGCCGCCTTCTTCGTGGCCGGCGATCCGGCCGTGTTCGCCAAGTTCGCCGGCCTGGCCCGCACCCGCGTCGGGACCGAGCTGAAGCTGGTCGACGAGGAGCAGTTCAAGTTCTGCTGGATCGTCGACTTCCCGATGTTCGAGTGGAACGAGGAAGAGAAGAAGGTCGACTTCTCCCACAACCCGTTCTCCATGCCGCAGGGCGGACTGGAGGCCCTGGAAGGCCAGGATCCGCTGACGATCCGCGCCTACCAGTACGACATCGTCTGCAACGGCTACGAGCTGTGCTCGGGCGCGATCCGGAACCACAAGCCCGAGATCATGCTCAAGGCCTTCGAGATCGCCGGCTACGGTCCGGAAGTGGTCGAGGAGCAGTTCGGCGGCATGCTGAACGCGTTCCGCTTCGGCGCTCCGCCCCACGGCGGCCTGGCGCCCGGCATCGACCGCATCGTCATGCTGCTGGCCGAGCAGGTCGCCATCCGCGAGGTCATCGCCTTCCCGCTGAACCAGCAGGGCCAGGACCTGCTGATGAACGCCCCGGCCAACGTGCTCGACAAGCAGCTGAAGGAGCTGCACATCCGCACCGCGCCGCCGATCAAGGTGTAAGGCGGGGCGAAGCGCCCAACGAAAAAGGCCCTCCGGTTTTCGCCAACCGGAGGGCCTTTCTGTTTCGGAGGTCTAGTATTTCGGCGGCTTGGGCGCGGCCGGGGGTTTGGGCGGCTTGGGCGGCTTGGCCATCGCCGCGGCGGCCGACATGCGGGCGGCGGCCTCGATCTCGGCCCGATGCGCCTCGACTTCGGCGCGGGCGGCTTCGGCCTGGGCGCGGCGGAAGTCGGGGCTGACGCGCACCCGGACGTTCTGGCCCGAGCAGTTGCGGATGCTCAGGCCCGGGGGCAGGCGGGTGCCCGCGTCGCCGCAGGCCTCGTCCAGCTGGTCCTGATCCAGGCCCTTGGCGCCCGACAGGTCGGCGCCGCCGAGGTTGGCGCCCGACAGGTCCGCGTTCCGGAAGTCGGCGCCGGTGAAGATCGCGCCGCGCAGGGTCGACCCGGTGAACTCGGCGTTGCGGAAGATGGCGTTGCTGAAGTTCACCCCGATCAGGTTGGCCGCGTTCAGTTCGGCCGAGGTGAAGTTGGCGCCCCGGGCGCTGGCGCTCTGCATGTTGGCGCCGATCAGCTCGCTGCTGGAGAAATTGGCCCGCTCGAGGTTGGCGGCGACCATGTTTGCGCCGTGCAGCTCCGACGATGAGAGGTCGGCGCGGCTGAGATCAGCGCTCTGGAAGTTGGCGCCGCTGCTCTCGATGCCCGACAGCTTGGCGTCCGTCAGCACGGCGTGGACGAAATTGGCGCCCCGCATCTCGGCCCCGCGCAGGTCGGCCCGCGACAGGTCGGCGTTGGGGAAGCTGGAGCCGAAGAAGCTGGCTCCGCGCAGGTCGGCTCCGATCAGATTGGCCTTGGCGAAGTTGGCGCCCATGAAGCGGGCGCCGGTCAGCTTGCGGCCCGACAGTTCGCAGTTCACGCACGACCCGCCGAACGAGATCATCCGGGCCACGTCCTTGTCCTCGACGCCGGCATGGGCTTGCGAGCCCAGCGCCATGGCGGCCAGGAAAAGTGCGGCGACAGGGACCCCGAGACGGGACATCGAAACCTCCAGACCGGCCAGCCATTGGGTGACCGTACGGGTTACGATTTGGGGCCAACGCCTGCTCGGCGCCACTTAAATCGCGGTAATGACAGGATCTTAACGGCAGCCCGGGACCGAAAGGCCGCGCGGCAGGCTGGTGGAGCCGTCGCCGCAGGCCCGGTTCAGCTGGGCCTGGGTAAGGCCGATGGCGCGATCCATTTCGGCGCCCGACAGGTTCACCCCCGCCAGGGTCGCGCCTCGGAAGTTGGCCCCCTGCAGGTAGGCCCCGACGAAGGTGGCGTTGGTCAGGTTGGCGCCGGCGAAATTGGCGCCGCCGAACACGCCGCCGTAGAAGTTGACGTCCCGCAGGTCGCCGCCCGCGAAACTGGCGCGGTTCATCACCGCCAGGCTCAGGTCGGCTTGCCGCAACCGCGCCCCGGCCAGGTTCCTGCCGCGCAGGGTCAGGCCCGATAGATCGGCCTGGAAGAGGTTGCAGCGCGGGCAGTTGGCTCCGCCGCGGACCTGGGCGATCTGGCCGGCGTTCTGGGCCAGGGCCGGCGCGGCGGGCGCCAGGGCGACGGCCAGCAGGGCGGCGAGTAGGGGAGCGATCGGTTTCATTGTGGCACGCGTCTCTCGGCGAAAACGTCGGTCGACCATGACCTCGCAAACTTAAAGCCAAGACAACGGCCCAGCTGGCTTCAGCCGGCGCCGTCGCCCTCGGTGCGCCCGCCCGCCTGGGCGCCGCAGCTGTCGCAGACCACCATGCCGCCCATCCGGCTCAGCGCCAGGTCGCCGCAAGCCGGACAGACCTCGCCCTGAGCCACGGGAGGGGCGGCCTCTGCGTCGCGTCGCCCGCCGAAGGGCAGGAACACCAGGTTGTCGGGCGCGGCGCCCCGCGAGAAGCCCTTGGAGATGAAGCGGCTGGCCGGCAGCGGCTCGGGCGCGGCCTCGGCGTCCTCCAGGCCTTCGCCCCGCCCCAGCCCGTCGGCGTTGAACTCGCCAGGATCGGCGTTGGCCAGGTCGTCGCGCCCCAGGTACGACACGCCCAACTCACGGAAGATGTAGTCGAGGATCGAGGTGGCCGATCGGATGGAGTCGTTGCCCGTCACCGGACCGGCCGGTTCGAACTTGGTGAAGACATAGGCGTCGACGAACTCGTCCAGCGGCACGCCGTACTGCAGGCCGATCGAGATCGCGATGGCGAAGTTGTTCATCAGGCTGCGGAAGGCGGCGCCCTCCTTGTGCATGTCGATGAAGATCTCGCCGATCTCGCCGTCTTCGTATTCGCCCGTGTGGATATAGACCTTGTGACCGCCCACGGCGGCCTTCTGGATGTAGCCCTTGCGGCGATCGGGCAGCTTACGGCGGCCGACACGCGGACCGCGCTCGACGACCCGCTCCACCACGCGTTCGACGACGCGTTCCTGAGCGACGGCGGGCTTGGCTTCCGGTTCCGGCGCCGGGAGGCGGGGCGCTTCGGCCTCAGCTTCCGGCAGGGACAGAACGAAGCCGAGGGGCGGAGCCAGGCGATTCAAACGCAGGGCTCGAACGCCGGAACGGGCGGCGGCGGCCTGCAGGCGGGCGGCGTCGGCGGGGCGCGCGTCGAACGCCAGCTCCAGCTCGACCGGCGTGGCCACGCACGTGAAAACTTCGACAGCGGCGACCATCGCCAGGCGATCGGCCAGAAGGGGCGTTTCGAAGGCGGCGAACAGGGCGCGGATGTCGCTGTCCAGGCCCTCGCAGTCCGACAGTCGCCGCGCGCCCAAGGCGTGGCGCTGGGCCTGTTCGACCTCGGCGTTGGAGAAGCCGGCGAACGCCAAGGTGTCGAAGTTCGGGTCGGCCAGAACCTCGGCCGACGCGCCCAGCACGTCGCTGAGGAAGCCTGCGCCGATCACGGCTGGAGCGAAGGCGGCGCGCAGGTCGTCGACGTGACGTAGAGCCTCCTCGACCTGTTCGATCTCGTGGGCGGTGAAGCCCCGGGCCTGCAGCACCATGTGATCGATCGCCGGGGCTTCAGTGAGGACGCCGTGACCCACGGCATGGCGGCGAGCGGCGTCGAAGTCCGCCTCCGCGCCCAGCAGACAAGCGTGGGCGGCGGCGCTGAAGGTCGGAACCAGCAGACCGTCCTCGGTCTGGCTGGCGGAGACTGTGGCGGTCGCCGCGGCGTGTCCCAGGGGCTGGCCGCCCAGGCGCAGGGCGGCCTCGGCGTCGGTGAACGCGCCGACCATCCGGGCCGACCGCAGGCCGTGCTTGCGGGCCAGGCCGTGAGCCACCGCCAAGGCGGCCGCGGCTTCCGACGCCAGGGGCGAGCGCAGGGCGGCGGCGCGCACGCGGCGTTCCGCCAGGCCGCGCAGCAGGCCTTGGCGCTCCTGCGAGAAGGTCGGGTCCACGCCCAGGGCGGCGGCCGCCTCGGCGCTGGCGGACAGGGCCGCGCCGACACCCAGGGCCCAGAGGGCGGAAGCGGCGTCGCGGCCTGTGTCGGTGGCGGGCGAAAGGCCCTGAGCCATCAGCCAGTCCCCAACGCCAGCCAGACCGATCTCGGCCGGACGGTCGCCGCGCTCGATCTCCAGGGCCGTGGCCCAAAGGCCCACCACTTGGTTGAAACCGGCGAAGTCGAAGCCGTCCTCATGTTGGAACGCCGAGACGGCGATGGCGGCGCGCACCGGGGCGCCCCGGGTCAGGGTCTCGGCGTCGTCGGGCGACAGGGCCAGGGTCAAGGCTCCGGACTCCCAGCCGGCCTGGGCGGCGAACACGGCGGCCTCGTCGGCGGCGGCGACGCCCTGGCGCGAGGCCGAAGCGACCAGTTGGGCGGGAGCAGGGGGATCAGCGTCGATCCGGGCGGTGCGCGGCGCACCCGCCAGCGCGATCGCGTCCAGGATCATCTGGTCGTCGGCGCCCAGGTCCCGTGCTTTACGGGCGGCGCGGCCCAGGGCGGTGTTCTTGCGCGGATCAGCGCAGGCCTTTGTGTCGCCCTGGCAGCGCAGGACCGCGTCGCCGACCTGGGTCAGGGCCTGGTCCAGCCGTGCGGCGGCCTTGGCGGAAAGGCGAGCCGAGCGTGCGCCGGCCAGGTGCTCCTGGATCTCGCGGCGGAATTCGATCTCGGCGATGTCGGGCAACAACTGGGCGTTCGGGCGCGAACCGGCGGGCGCGGCCTGGCCGGCGAGCATCGTGGCGAGCAGGGCGTCGGCGAAGGCCTTCGCGTCGGCCTTGTCGCCGAACAGGCCGTCATCCAGCCCCGCCTTGGCCAGACGCTCGGCGTAGCGGGCCGGTCCGCCGCCCAGGACGGCTTCGTCGTCCGGGGCGCCGTCCGCCCAGTCCAGCCAGGCCTCGACCCGGGCGTCGGTCCAGTCGGCCGGAGCCAGAACCTCGATCACGCTGTCGCTGCGTTCCAGCTCGCGGAGCTCGATCCGGGGACCGGGACCGGGGTGTCGGGACTGAATGCGCATGGCCGATTCCGCGTGTGGTCGCCAGGAATTGCCCACCCTAGATCGACCATTCACCCTCTTCAATAGATGTGGGGTGCCAACGCCCCTTGATCCACAAGATGTTGAAGGCGATCGCGCGCGGCCAAAGCTGGACGCTGACCGGCCGCCGACCTATAGTCCGGCCGCTTCGCAGCGTCTTCCGCGCTGCGCGGTCCTTTGTGCAATTGGGTGCTGACGCGGTGCTGAAAGCGATCTTCACGTGGTGGAACGGTGCGACCCTGGGTCAGCGGTTCCATATCGCCAAACGAGGCGTGTTCGTCGGTCAGGACGAGTACGGCAACCGCTACTTCGAGGCTCGCGACAACAGCGACAGCTACGATCAGCGCAAGCGCCGCTGGGTCATCTATGACGGCTACGCCGAGGCGTCCAAGGTCCCGCCCGACTGGAGCGGCTGGCTGCACTACACCTTCGACGAGCCGCCGACCACGGCGCCGCTGAAGCGTCGCGCCTGGGAAAAGGACCACCTTCCCAATCTGACCGGCACCATTCACGCTTGGCGTCCGAAGGGTTCTCTGGCCCGCGGCGGCGAGCGCGCCGTGGCCACCAGCGACTACAAGCCCTGGTCGCCCGAATAGGATGAGCCCGCGGCGGGTCTTCCCGATGGTCCTGGCGACAGCCGCGGCGTTGTCGTTGACCGGCGGCGCGGCCTGGGCGTGGCAAGCCGCGCCCCAGCAGCCGCCCCAGGCCCCGTCGCCCCCCGCCGCTCAGGCGCCGATCATCGTGCCGCAATCCCAGCGGCCGGCGCCTACGCCCCCGGCCGCCCCGCGCGCCCCGACGCCCACCACGTCGCAGCCGCCGACCGTCACGGACGGCGCGAAGCCTGCGACCACCTCGCCAGCCACGCCAGCCGCCACACAGTCCGGCGCGGCCAAGCCGGCCGCCGCCACGCCCACGACGCCCGAAAAGCCGGCCGAGCCGGTCAAGCGCCCGCGCTATTCGGTGGCCATTATACAGGCGCTGGACAAGGTCACGACCGAGACCATGAAGTTCGAGGCCCCCGTGGGCCAGCCGATCCGCTACAAGACGCTGATCTTCACCGTCCGCGCGTGCGAGACCACCACGCCGGACGAGGATGCTCCGGATTCGATGGCCTACGTCACGGTCGACACCCAGCCCAAGGCGCTGCCGGGCCGCGTGGCGCCGCCGGGGCGCCAGATCTACAAGGGCTGGATGTACGCCAATTCGGCGGGCCTGAACCCGCTGCAGCACCCGGTCTATGACGCCTGGCTGATCGCCTGCAAGACCTCGGTCCCGGCCGCGCCCGCCGCCAGCCGATAGAAGTCGGCTTGGCCCAACCAGGCCCGACCCAGGCGCCGCCTGTAGTCGGCTCGGGTGATTTCGACGGTTCCGAACTGTTCCAGGTGCTCGGTGATGAACTGGGTGTCCAGCAGTTGGTAATCGCCAACGATCAGGCGGCCGACCAGGTGCATCAGGGCCACCTTGCTGGCGTCGCGACGCGTGGAGAACATGCTCTCGCCGAAGAACGCCGCCCCGAACGACACGCCGTAGAGGCCGCCCACCAGCTCGCCGCCGTCCCAGCATTCCACACTGTGGGCCTGGCCTCGAGCGTAGAGCTGGCCGTACATGCGCTGGATGGGGCCGTTGATCCAGGTTTCCAGCCGCCCGGGCCGCGACGCGGCGCAGGCTTCGACCACGGCGTCGAAGGCCGTGTCGATCTTCACCTCGAAGGGTTCGGAGCGGATCGTGCGCGCCAGCCGCCTGGGCACGTGCACGCCGTCCAGCGGCAGAACGCCCCGTCGCTCAGGGTCGATCAGGAAAATGCTCTCGTCGTGCCGGGCGTCGGCCATCGGAAAGACGCCGCGCTCGTAGCAGGCGATGAGATCATCGACCGAGAAGGCGTCGTCATCCATGGGCGCGTGTCAGTTCGTTCCAGCGGGCCGTCGGCATCCTAGCCCCAAGCGCCAACGCCGGGACCCGGATTCACGATCCAGGTCCCGGCGCCGCGGTCAGGAGAGCCTCAAGCAAGGCTTTCGCCTCAGCCCTGCGCCTTGATCCAGCGCTCGAGCCAGTGGATGTCGTATTCGCCGGCCAGGATGTCGGGCTGGACCAGCAGGTCCTGGAACAGCGGGATCGTGGTCTCGATGCCGCCCACGACCATTTCGCCCAGGCAGCGGCGCAGGCGCGCGATGCACTCGGCGCGGTCGCGGCCATGCACGATCAGCTTGCCGATCAGGCTGTCGTAATAGGGCGGGATCGCGTAGCCGGTGTAGATCGCCGAATCCAGGCGAACGCCCAGGCCGCCCGGGGCGTGGAAGTCGGTGATCGTGCCGGGCGAGGGCGTGAAGGTCCGCGCGTTCTCGGCGTTGATCCGGCACTCGATGGCGTGGCCTTCGAAGACGACGTCTTCCTGGGTGAACGACAGCGGCAGGCCCGCGGCGATGCGGATCTGCTCACGCACCAGGTCGATGCCGGTGATGGCTTCGGTGACCGGGTGCTCCACCTGCAGGCGGGTGTTCATCTCGATGAAGAAGAACTCGCCGTTCTCCCACAGGAACTCGATGGTGCCGACGCCCAGGTAGCCGATGGCCTTGACGGCGTCGACGACGATCTTGCCGATCTTGGCGCGGCCGGCCGCGTCGAGGGCGGGCGAGGGGGCTTCTTCCAGAACCTTCTGGTGCCGACGCTGCAGCGAGCAGTCGCGTTCGCCCAGGTGCACCACGTTGCCATGGCTGTCGGCGATGACCTGCAGCTCGATGTGGCGCGGCTTCTGGAGATAGCGCTCCATGTAGACCGTGTCGTCGCCGAACGCGGCGCGGGCTTCGGCGCGAGCGGTCGAGACGGCTTCGGCCAGGTCTTCCCGGGTCTGGGCCACCTTCATGCCGCGCCCGCCGCCGCCGGCGGCGGCCT
>JAGHZU010000036.1 GCA_017745235.1 Caulobacter sp.
ACACCGACGACATGCGCGATGCGCCCAGCCTGGACATCCTGCCGGCGCTGCAGGCGCGCGGGGCCCAGGTGCAGGCCTTCGATCCGGAAGGCCGTCACGAGGCCGAGAAGCTGCTGCCGGGGGTGACGTTCAAGTCCGGCCCGTACGAGGCGGCCGAGGGCGCGGACGTGCTGCTGATCCTGACCGAATGGGACCAGTTCCGGGCCCTGGACCTGCCGCGCCTGAAGACCCTGCTCAAGGCCCCCGTCGTGGTCGACCTGCGCAACGTCTACAAAACCGCCGAGATGGTCCGCGCCGGCTTCACCTACGCCTCCATCGGGCGCGGCGCATGAGCGGCGGGCGCACGGCCTCGGCCCTGCTCGTCGTCATCCCGACGCTGAACGAGGCCGCCCATATCCGCGACGTGCTGGAGCGGCTGGGCCAGGACCTGCCGGCCGACAAGAACGTGACCTTCGTGGTCGCCGACGGCGGCAGCACCGATGGCACTGTGGCGATCGTGCAGGAAATGGCCGCTGGCCGCACCGACCTGCGCCTGCTGCCCAATCCCAAGCGGCTGCAGAGCGCGGCGGTGAACCTGGCGGTCGAGCGCTTCGGCGCCGACGCCCAGATCCTGGTGCGCTGCGACGCCCATGGCGCCTATCCGGCGGGCTTCGTGCGCCGCCTGGCCGAGACCATGGCGCGCGAGGGCTCGGACTCGGTAGTGGTGCCCATGGACTCGGTGGGCGCCAACTGCGTCCAGAAGGCCACGGCCTGGGTGTCCAACACCCCGGTCGGCACCGGCGGCTCGGCTCACCGGGCCGGCCGCACCAGCGCCTATGTCGACCACGGCCACCACGCCGCCTTCTGGCTGGACAGCTTCCGCAAGGCCGGCGGTTACGACGAGACTTTCAGTCACAACGAGGACGCCGAGTTCGATTGCCGGCTGCGCGCCCAGGGCGGGAGCATCTTCCTCGACGCCGACATTCGCCAGGAATATTTCCCGCGCGCCACCCTGGCGGGGATGTGGAAGCAGTATTTCAACTACGGGCGAGGCCGTTCGCGGACCATCCGCAAGCATCCGGGCTCGATGCGGCTGCGGCAGATGGCGGTGCCGGCGCACCTGGTGGTGTTCGTGCTGTCTATCGTGGCCGGCCTGACGATCCATCCGATCCTGGCGGCCTGGCCGGTGCTGTACCTGGCGATCCTGGCGGCGACGGGCGTGGCCCTGGCGGTCAAGCATCGCTCGGTCTGCGGCCTGTTCGCCGCGCCAGCCGCTTTCGTCATGCACACGGCCTGGGCGCTGGGCTTTTTCTCCGGGATGGCCTTCGTCCGCGAAGCGCCGTGGCGGCCCGAAACCCAGCTTCCGGCCGGCGCTTCGGCGGGCGCCTGAGGCTTGTTTTTCGGGCGTCTTCGGCGTGCCCGAGAAATTCTCGTCTCAGGCGAATTTTCTGACGGAACGGCTCGGGCGGAGCGGCGTTGTGACCCCCAAAGGCGCCGCAAGAGTCGCCTCCGCCCCAAGCCCTACAACGCCCTTGAAGCTCCATCCCGCCCCCTTTGTGCCGGGCGTCGGGAGAGTTCGGAGAAACTCGATGGCCCGCACCCTTCTCCTCGCCCTGCTGATGGCGGGGGCTCTCGGCGACGCGGCATGGGCGCGCGCTTCGCCTACCTCGACCGGCGAGCCGGCGATGTACGTCTATCGCGGCGCCGGCTGCGACGGGGTCAAGGGCCTGGCCCAGTTCGAGTCCTTCCTGGGGCGCAAGGTCGACGGGGCCACCGATTTCTTCGACGCCCGTTCGTGGAGCGCCATGGAGGCCTCCTCCTGGTGGATCGCCAAGTGCTGGGCCGACAACGGCCGCAGGATCTCGCTGGGCGTGCCGCTGCTGCCGACTGACGGCTCGGGTACGCTGCGCGAGGGCGCCCAGGGCGCCTATGACGCCCACTTCCGCACCCTGGCCAAGGCCCTGGTCTCGTCAGGCGCGAAGAACGCCATCCTGCGCATCGGCTGGGAGTTCAACGGCGGCTGGTTCCCCTGGAAGGCGGCCGGGAACGAAGCCGACTACGCCGAGTACTTCCGTCGTGTCGTCAACGTTTTCCGCACCTATCCGGGCAGCTGCTTCTCGATTTCCTGGAACATCACCGTGGGAGCCAAGGACGCCGACCTGGCGGCGGCCTATCCCGGCGACGACTACGTCGACACCATCGGCGGGGATTTCTACAACGAGATCTGGACCGACATCGACAAGGATCCGGTCAAGCGCTGGAGCTACATGCTCACCCGGCCCTATGGCCTGAACTGGATGCGCGACTTTGCGGCCCAGCACGACAAGCCGCTCAGCTTTCCGGAGTGGGGCACGGGCACCCGACCCGACGGCCACGGCGGCGGCGACGATCCCTATTTCGTGGGACAGATGGCCACCTGGATGAAGCAGAACAACGTCGCCTATGCCGGTTATTGGGACTATCCGGCTTCGGACTACAACGCCCTGCTCTCGACAAATCTTCGCCCGAACGCGGCCAAGGCGTTCCAGGAAGCGTTCTCCGACGCCCAACCTACCGCTGTTAACTTGACCGCGAAATGCGCACAGTCCTGAGACGCCGTGTCAAAGTCTAGTTCTATGGCTCATTACGGCCGAGCTTTCCCGGAAACTAATTTTCGCATTGCAGCGATCTTTGCCTTATCTCGGCTTCCGGGTTGGGCTAAGGCTGCGCCGCACTTTCGATCCGGCCGGATTTTAACCGCGGCGGGCAAAGGCGCCCATGTGTCTCCCAAATCTTGCCCGATGGTTGGGCGTATGGGTGACGTGGGCGAAAAAGCCTTCGCGGTTGCGGCGCCCGACGACGGTTTTGTCGTGATGGCGAGCTATTGTCCCGGTCGTGATCGGAACTTCACCGCGCTCTCGCGCCAGACGAGCAGTAAAGCATGACCCCGCAGGACGGCCCGCCTCTGTCGATCACCATCGTGATGGTGACCTATGCTCGCGACGAGATGGCCCAGAAGGCGATCAACCGTGTCCGGGAGGTCGTCGGCGAACGTGACGACGTCGAGTTCGTGCTGGTCGACAACAATCCCGACGAGCGCGATCGCGGCGCCTTCATCGCCGCCTTCCCGCACCGCCAGTACGTGAAGAACAAGGTCAACAAGGGCGTGTCGGCCCGCAGCGACGGCGCGGCCGTGGCGCGGGGCGACCTGATCATCTTCCTCGACGACGACGCCCTGCTGGAGCGCGACGATTCGCTGTCGATCTACGAGGCCAGCTTCGCCGCCGATCCGCGCCTGGCCATCGTCGGGGCCCGCCACATCGACCATGTGACCGGCGTGACCCCGCGCGAGGCCTTTCCGCATACGGACAAGAGCCTGCCCCAGGACAAGCCGTTCAAGACCTTTCGCTTCCAGGGCAACGCCTTCGCCATCCGCAAGAGCGTCTACCAGGCCGTCGGTCCGCTGCCGTCGGAGTACTTCTACGGGCTGGAGGAGATCGACTACGCCTACCGCATCGTCGACGCCGGCCACCACATTCTCTACCAGCCGGAAATCCGGGTCGTGGAGTACAACGACCCCGGCGGCCGGGCGACGAAGAAGCATGTCGAGGAGATGCGGCTGACCAACAAGCTGATCATCACCTACAAATACATGCCCGCGATCTATGTGCCGATGAACATGGTGTTGTTCTCGGCCTACGTGTTCATGCTCAACAAGGGCAAGATCAACGTCTTCAAGTCGTTCGGCGACTTTGTCTCGGCCGTCCGGACGCGGGGAATCGCGCGGGCGCCGATCGGCCGCGAGGCCGTGAACTACATCCGCGAATGCGGTGGAACGGTGTGGCGCTAGGCGCGCGGGGGGATGGCATGACGGTACTGTTCGTTTCGAACGTCTATCCGCCGAAGGTCTACGGCGGCGCAGAGCTTTCCACCCACGCCCTGGCGACCGGCATCGCCAAGACCGGGCGGCGCGTGGCCGTGCTGACCCTGACCGACGGCGGTCCCGCCGAGCAGGCGCACGAGGACGGGGTGGACGTGTTTCGCGTGCCCGCGGCCCTGCCTTACTGGCCCTTCGAGGGCGGCGGCCGGCCGGTGCACAAGAAGCTGGCTTTCCACCTGTGGGACAACGCCAACCTCGACGCGGCGGGCAAGCTCAAGCAGGTGATGGACACCGTGCGGCCCGACGTCGTCTCCACCCAGGGGCTGATGGGCGTCTCGGCCCTGGCCTGGAAGGTGGCCAAGCGGCCGGGAGTGCGCGTGGTGCACAGCATCCGCGAGTACAACCTGCTCTGCCCCAAGTCGCTGATGTACGCCAACGGCAAGATCTGCATGAGCCAGTGCGGCGGTTGCCGCACCTTCACCATGCCGCGCAGCCACTTCAGCAAGTCGGTGGACGCGGTCGTGGGCAACAGCCAGTACGCCTTGGACGCCCACACCAGCGCCGGTTACTTCCCGCGCGCCGAACGCTATGTGGTGCCGCCGACGATCGACGTGGCCAAGCTGGGTCCGCGCAAGCCGCTGTACGCCGGCCAGGGTCCGATCACGGTCGGCTTCATCGGCCGCCTGACGCCCGAGAAAGGTGTCGAGAGCCTGATCGACGCCATCAACCTGCTGGCCGACAAGCCCGTGCGCCTGCTGGTGGCGGGCAAGGCCTCGCCCGAATACCTGGCCGAACTGAAGGCCCGCGCCGTCGATCCCGAGCGCGTCGAGTTCATGGGCTGGATCTCGCCCAAGGACTTCTTCGCCCGCATCGACTTCCTGGTGGCCCCGTCGATCTGGCCGGAACCGGCGGGCCGCATCATTCCCGAGGCCTACGCCCATGGGGTGCCGGTGCTGGCCGCGCGGGCGGGGGGCATGCCCGAGTCGATCGTCGAAGGGCGCACCGGCTGGCTGTTCGCGCCCAACGACGCGGCCGATCTGGCCCGCGCCCTGAACCGTGCGATCTCGGCCGAGGGGCTGGGGGGCATCGACCAGGACCACATGGGCGAGCTTTTGACCGATCGGGGGGCCGAGGTTTCGCTGTCGCGCTATCTGGAGATCTTCGAGCGTGCGTGAGTCCGAAGCCGTCGTCCTGGCGCCCGAACCCGCGCCCGCCGTCGCCGCCTTGGGCCTGGGCTGCAGCCGCCTGGGCTCGGTGCTGACGGGGGGCGACCTGAAGGGCGCCGAGCGCCTGGTGCGCGAGGCGATCGAGATGGGCGTGCGCCACTTCGACACCGCCAACATCTACGGCCAGGGCGACAGCGAGCGCGTTCTGGGCCGGGTGCTGCGCGATGCGCCGCAGGGCGTGCTGCTGGCGTCCAAGGTCGGCCAGCGCCTGCCCCTGGCCAAGCGTCTGCTGGTGCCGTTGAAGAAGCCGCTGACCAAGCTAGTGGGACTGTCGGCCGGGCTGAAGGCCGGGGTCGCCTCCGAGCGCGCCAAGCGCCTGCCCACCGAGTTCGACCCGGCCAGCATCCGCCGCGCGGTCGAAGCCTCGCTGCGCCGGCTGGGCCGAGACCATGTCGACGTCTTCTATTTGCACGGCCCCAGCGCCGGCGAACTGCGGGCCGGCGAGGCCGTCGGCGCCCTGGCCGACCTGCGCGCGGCGGGCAAGCTGCGCTGGGTGGGCGTGTCGTGCGACACCCGCGAGGAGGCCCGCCTGGCCGTCGAGGACGCGCGCGTCGACTTCGTTCAGTTCCCGTTCGGCCTGTCGCGCGAGGATTTCGCGCCCGAGATCGCCGCGGCCTCGGCGGCCGGCAAGACCGTGGTGGCCCGCGAGATCCTGTCGGGCGTGCGAGAGCGGATGGGCCAGCCGGAGACTGTCGCCGAAGCGGTGCGGTTCGCCGCCCGCCATCCCGGGGTGGATGTCGCGCTACTGGGGTCCACCAATCCGCGCAACCTGGCCTTCGCCGTCGCCGCCGTGTCCGGCGCGGCCTGACGGGAGCACCCGATGATCATCGACGCTAGAACGCTTGAGGAAGGCCGCCTCCTGGAGGCCGAGCTTTGCATCGTCGGCGCCGGCGCGGCCGGCCTGTCCCTGGCCGCCGAGTTCGCCGCGGCCGGTCGCGACGTGGTCGTGCTGGAGGCGGGCGGCGACAAGCAGACCCCGCAGTCCCAGGAAATCTACGAGGGCGAGCTGGAGCGCGACTATCCTCACCCGCCGCCGCACATGTATCGCCAGCGCCGCCTGGGCGGCTCGACCACGATCTGGGGCGGTCGCTGCGTGCCGTTCGACCCGATCGACTTCGAGGCGCGCGACTACGTGCCGCTCAGCGGCTGGCCCTTCGGCTACGAGGACCTCGTCCCCTTCTACCGCCGCGCCCAGGCCTATCTGGATGCGGGCGAGTTCGCCTATGACGCCGGCGAAGCCCTGCCGGCGGAGCAGCGCGCGTTCGTCGAGGGCTTCTCCGATCCCGACGTCGGGGACCAGACGCTGGAACGCTTCAGCCTGCCCACCAACCTCTTCAAGAAGCTGCGCGACAGCCTGGTCGCCCATCCCAACGTCACCGTCGTGTCCAACGCCGCCTGCCTGCGGCTGAAGACGCGCGACGGCCGCCGGGTGGTGGGGGCCGAATGCGTCACCGGCGCGGACCGCTCACTGTCGGTCGTGGCCCGGCGCTACGTGGTCGCCGCCGGCGGCATGGAGAGCGTGAGGCTGCTGTTCAATTCCAACGACGAGCACAAGGCCGGTCTTGGCAATCCGCACGACGTGCTGGGTCGCTACTACATGTGCCACGTCGAGGCTTCGATCGGCACGCTGCGCCTGACGCCGGCCGGGCGCGGCGTACGCTACGGTTTCGATCGCACTCGCGACGGCGTCTATGTGCGCCGCAAGTTCATCATCGGCGCCGACGCCCAGCGGCGGCTGGGCATGCTGAACTTCTCGGCGCGCCTGCACCACGCCAGCGTCATCGATCCCGATCACGGCGACCCGATCCTGTCGTCGATGTTCCTGGCCAAGCAGTTCCTGCTGCCCGAGTACCGGCGCAAGTTCTCCGTGCTGGAGCACGACAGCCGCCGCCGGTCGTCCCAGGGCGCGGCCTTCATGGCCTCGCACCTGCGCAACATCGTGCTGGGCTCGCCGCGCCTGGCCCTGTTCACCGCCGACTGGACGTGGCGACGCTACCTGGTCGAGCGCAAGCTTCCCTATGTGGCGCTGCATAGCCGCCGGGGCGTCTATCCGCTGGACGTGAACGGCGAGCAGGCGCCCAACTTCGACAGTCGCCTGACGCTGGGCGCGAGCCGCGACCGTCACGACCAGCCGCGCATCCGCGTCGACTGGCGGATGAACGAGCTGGACGTGCATTCCGTGGCCGCTGGCCTTCGCCTGATGCGCGACCGCTTCGACGCCTCGGGCTGCGGCACGGTCGAGTTCGACGACGCCACGCTCGAGGACCAGGTCCGCGAAAGCGTGCCGGTGGGCGGCCATCATATCGGCGGGGCGCGCATCGGGGCCACGGCGCGCCAGGGTGTGGTCGACGCCGATCTCAAGGTCCACGACATCGACAACCTGTTCGTCGCCAGCGCCGCCGTCTTTCCGACATCAAGTCACGCCAATCCGACCCTGACCCTGGTGGCCCTGGGCATGCGCCTGGCCGACCACCTCAAGGCCGTTTCGGCCAAATCGACCCCGGAGGCGGCGTTCGCATGACTTCGACGGTTCAACTGGAGGCGGCCGGCGAGGCCGTGGTCGGCGGGGCGGCCGCCCCGGTCGCGGGCGCCAAGACCAAGACCGCGGGCAAGCTCAACAACCTGCAGATCCTGCGGGCTGTCGCCGCCCTGCTGGTGGTCTTCGCCCACGCCGTGCACGAGGTCGGCGACGAGGCCGTGCGCCAGGGACGCGCCTTCCTGCCGACTGTCATCCCCGGTCCGTTCGGGGTCGAAATCTTCTTCGTCATCAGCGGCTTCATCATCCTGTTCATCTCGTACGAGAAGTTCGGGCGGCCGGGTTACATCAAGACCTTCCTGCTCAACCGCATCGTCCGGATCGCGCCGCTCTACTGGATCTTCACGGGCCTGTGGGTGGCCTCGGCGGTCCTGTTCTCGGGCATGGTCTCCCATGCCGGGATCGACGTTCCCAAGCTGGTCGCCTCGCTGTTCTTCGTGCCCTGGCATGACGCCGACAAGGGCTACATGCCCACCTACACTCTGGGCTGGTCGCTGAATTTCGAGATGTTCTTCTACGCGATCTTCGCGGTGTGCCTGCTGTTCACGCGGCTGCGCGGGCTGATCGTGCTCTCTGCGGTCCTGGTGGCCATGGTGCTGCTGCGCATGGTGGTGAACGCGCCGCCGATCGAGTTCTACGGCCGCTACTTCGTGCTGGAGTTCGTGGCGGGCGCGTGGATCGCCTACGCCATTCGCCAGAAAGGCGGCGGCTGGGTGTCCAACATCTACGCGCCCACGGCGCTGCTGGTGGCGGTCCTGGCGGTGATCCTGGCGGGCGGCGCGTGGTTCGGCGCCGAGGAGTCGACCGCCATGCTGGTCTTCCGCGGCCTGGCGGCCGTGGCCGTCGTGGCCGCCTTCGTCGGCGCGCCGGACGTGAGCCAGGGTCGGGGCGGGGGCGGCCCGCTGTCGACCCTGCTCGTCAAGATCGGGGATTCTTCCTACAGCCTCTATCTCTGCCACCCGTTCGTGCTGGGCGCGGTGCTTCTGGTCATGCGCAAGGCCCACCTGGGTCCGGCCGATATGCCCTGGGTCGCCGTGGCGGCATGCTTCTTCGCCTCGGTCGTCGCCGGCTGGATCTGCCACCTGGCGCTCGAAAAGCCCCTGGTTACGGCGGGGCATCGTCTTGTAAAGACCGTGGCCGGAAGCTGAGCCATGTCCGACGTGACCGCGCAGCCGACCTGGGGGAGACCACGCATGGGCAGGGGCCACACGGCGACCGCGCAGGCCGCCGTCGCGGCGGCGGATTCGCGCCGCGCGCTGAAGTTCGCGACGATCCTGATCGTCTTCTCGATCGTGGCGCAGCGCTTCGGCTTCTGGGCCGGGCCGTTCCCGATCTCGCTGACGATGCTGGTGGTCTTTCCGGCCCTTGCGGTGATGTACTTCTTCCGCGGGGTGAAGTTCGACGCCGTGGCCCTTATGCTGTTCGTGGCGCTGTCGTCGCTGCAGATCGTCAGTTTCATGACCACCGAGGACCTCTACGTCAAACCGACGGCGATGTTCATGACGATCCTGCTGAACCTGCTCTACTGCCTGTGCGCGCCCCTGACCGACGCCGACGGGGACAAGTTCCGCAGCTGGTCGATCAAGATGTTCACCGTCTTTGCGGTGTTCTCGCTGATCCAGTTCGCCATCCAGTTCGTCAATCCCGGTCCGCACTGGTTCAAGCTGTCGACGATCTTCCCCAACGAGATCCTGATCGACCAGCGCTTCGCCGCCGTGAACCCGCTGGAGTATGGCGGCAACGTCTATCGATCCAACGGGGTGTTCTTCCCCGAGCCCTCCTACGCCGGCGCCTTCTTCAGCCGGGCGGTGGCTTTCACCTACTGGTTCCACGGTTCGTGGCTGGCTCTGGGCCTGCAGGTGGTGGCTCTGGCCATCACCTTCTCGGGCCTGGGCTTCGCCACCGTCCTCTGCTTCGTGGGCGCCGCCCTGGCCCTGGCCCCGCGCGCCTTCTTCAAGCGCGTGCGGCCCCTCTACCTGATCCTGGCCGGAGTGATCGCCCTGCTGCTGGCCATCTCGTGGACCTTCCTGGGAATCGGCGATTACGGGGCGCGGCGCGGGGGCGAGTTCGGCAGCGACCACTCCAGCGCCTATTTCCGCTTCGTGGCGCCGGTCAACATGCTCAACCGGAGCCTGGAGACGGCGACCCCGCGCGAGATCCTGATCGGTCGCGGCCCCGGGGCGGGCGATCGTCTGGAGAGCGGCGCGGGCATCGAGCTGGTGCCCAATCCCATCGTCCTGAGCATCTACGAGTACGGCGTCTTCGGCGCCATCCTCTACGTGGCGCTCATTCTGCGGGCGTTCGGGCGCACCTACAGGTCCGCGCCGCTCTATCTGATGATCATCGTCCAGGTGCTGTTCATCCAGCCCATGACCAACGTCGCCAACGAGACGATCATGACCTACCTGCTGGGCGCGTTCGTCGTGGCGGGAACGGCGCGGAAGAAGGCCGCGCCCGCCAGACGCTGACCGGCTGAACCATTACCAGGGATCCGTCGGACCGGCGGGCCCGCCAACCGACCGACAGACCGAGTATCATGGCCACCGACCGAGCGCGTGCATCGAAATCCGTCTTCTGGAGCGCGTTGGAGGGCGGGGGTCTTTCGCTGGTCTCCTTCGCCTCGCTGATCATCTATTCGCGGCTGCTCTCGCCGTCGGAGTTCGGCCTGTTCGCCATGGTGCTGGCGATCGTCGAGCTGGTGGGCATCCTGGCCAACATGTCGTTTCACGACGCCCTGGTGCAGCGCAAGGACATCGCCGAGAGCCACTACGACACCGCCTTCACCGCCTCGCTGGGCATCAGCCTGGCCCTGACGGCGATTTCCTGGGCGATCGCGCCGCTGTTCAGCGTCTGGACCCACCAGCCCAAGGCCGGCGTCCTCCTGCAATGGCTCAGCCTGACCTATCTGTTCACCGGCTTCACGGCCACGCTCGTGGCGCGGCAGCGCCGGGAGTTCGGGTTCCGGGCCCTGGCGTTGCGCTCTCTGGCCGGGCGCCTCGCCGGCGCGGTGATCGGCATCTCTGTCGCTGCGTTCGGGGCCGGCGTCTGGGCCCTGGTGGCGCAGCAGCTGCTGATGACCTTCCTCGGCTCGGCGGTCTTGTGGTTCACCAGCAGTTCGCGTCCGCGCCTGCGCTTCCACGTGCAGGAGTTCAGGCAGCTGACCGCCTTCGGCGCCCTGTCGGTCGGGGCCTTGTTCGTCAACTTCGCCATCAAGCGGATCTTCGTCTTCTTCGCCGGCGTCTTCCTGGGGACGGGCGTGGCCGGCTTCCTGAACCTGGCCTTCCGCACGATCGACACCTTCTGGGCGGTTTCGGCCACGGCCCTGTCGCAGGTGGTGCTGCCGATGATGTCCAGCCTGCAGTCCGACCTGCCGCGCCTGCGGCGGGCCTATGGCGCGGCCATCTCGCTGGCGTGCGCGGCGCTCTATGCCTGCTTTGTCGGCCTGGCGGTGACGTCGCCCGAGGTGGTGCAGCTGCTGTTCGGGGCCAAGTGGCTGCCGGCGGCCCCCTATGTGACGATCCTGGGCTTCATCGTGCTCCTGCAGGCGCCGCGCCTGTTCGTGACCCCGATGCTGACGGCGGTGGGCCGCCCGCACATGGTGATGATCGGCTACATCACCGGCCTGACCTGGCTGACGGCCGCGATCCTGGCCACGCGGCTGGCCACGCCCTACGTGGCCATCGGCGTCTGGGCCAGCTGCGAGTTGGTCTATGCGCCGCTGTTCGGCTGGATGCTGAAGAAGGCCACGGGCCTCAGCTTCAAGGACCAGTTCACCCAGGTGCGCACGCCCTTGGCGGCCGCCCTGGGCATGGCCGTGGCCGTGACGGCGGTGCGCTATGTTCTGCCCGAGGGCCTGCCGCCGGTCGTGCGGCTGGCGGCGATGGTTCCGGTCGGGGCGGGGGTGTTCTTGGGAGTGTTGCGGCTGATGAACAAGGCGATGTTCAACGAGCTGCTGGACTTTGGCCTGTCGGTGCTCAAGCGCCAGAAGAAGGCGCCGGTCCAGCCGGCGGCCTGACGCAGCCTCCTGACGAAGGTCAAAGAAAACGGGCGGCGCGCGAGGCGGCCGCCCGGATCTCAGTTCCGACGGGTCAGATTCAGACGAAGGTCTGGCCGGTGGCGGTCGACCAGCGCTCGACGCCGCGGGTGAAGCTGCGGTCGGCGAACATCTGGTTCTCCACGGCCCATTCCGGGAACACGTGGGTCGAGCGCACCAGCTTGGTCACCCGGTCGGGATGGACGCCCACCCCCAGGCCGTTCAGCGTCGACAGGCCCTTGGCGGCGGCCATGACCACGCCCAGGGGCACGTCGATCAGCTTGGCCTTGGGGAAGAAGCGCTCCTGCAAGGTGACCACGATGGTCTCCAGGGTCGGGCACTCCGGATAGCTGCCGTTGAACACCACGTGGTTGGGTTCGGAGGCGGCGGCGGCCAGCACCAGGTCGATCAGGTCCTCGACATAGATGCACGACTTGATGGTGTCGCGACGGCCGGGGAACACGAACACCCCGCGCTTGAGCAGGGTGGCCATGCGCGTGAAGTTGCCGCCCTCGCCGGCGCCGAACACCACGGCCGGACGCACCACGGTCAGCGAGCGGCCTTCGCCATTGCGCAGCCAGCCCTCGTGGATCTTCTCGGCCATCAGCTTGGACTTGCCGTAGGCCGAGACGGGCGCGGGATCGCTGGTCTCGGTCTTGCGGTCCTCTGAAGGGCCGTAGACCGAGATCGAGCTTGTGAACACCACGTGGCGCACGCCGTCGCGTTCGGCCAGCCGCACCACTTCCAGGGCGCCGTTGACGTTGGTGTCGTAATATTCGTGGTCGGGGTGTCCGGGGGTGGTGTGCACGGCGGCCAGGTTGAAGATCCGGTCCGCCTTGGGCAGCTGCAGCTGGCTCAGCTCGCGCACGTCGCCGGTGACGTAGGTGACGCCGGGCAGGCGTTCACGCGGAGGCTTGAGGTCCACGCCCAGCACCGTCACGCCGCGCTCGGCCAGGCGTTTGGTCAGGTGGGTGCCGATGAAGCCCGAGGATCCGGTGATCAGCACGCGTTCGCCCGCGAGGGCGGCCGCGGGATCGAGATTTTCGTTGATCTTTGTCATCGTCATGCCACTCGCTTTGGAACGCTCGTTCGAGCCCGCCACCGACGGCGTTAAGTTTAGTCGAGACACCACCCGCTTCGCGAGCGCAAAAAGCGCCGCAATAGAAGAGTTTCTTTCAAGGCATATTTAGTGGGCATCCAAGCCGGAAGCCGATTTCCGACGGATATTTCATCCGCTTGTCTGTTTTATGACGTCTTTGATCATTAAGGCGGCAAACGGGCGTCCGTTATCAGATTTCGCCCGGACCCATGCATCCCTTCGCCGGCTCAGGTTGTTTCGCACATGCGAACGTTCCGCGACCGCCGAAAAGGTGTCGCGGAAAGGCGCTAGGAATAACGGCAGGGGCGGGGATCCAGCTCGTGCCGAAGGGGTGCAGTCATGAGCGTAGAGGCCGCCGAGAGGCGTATCCGGTATCTCGACGGTTGGCGTGGATTGGCGATCCTGTCGGTGCTGATCGGGCATTTCGTCACCGCCAAGTGGCTCAATCTCGGCCGTTTCGGCGTGGAGCTGTTCTTCGTGCTCAGCGGCCGCCTGATGGCCGAGATCCTCTTCGAGAAGAACGCGCCATTAACCAGTTTCTTTCCCCGGCGGATCTCGCGGGTCTATCCGGCCCTGTTCGTCTTCTGCGTCGTGATCTTCGCGGCCTCGCACCTGGGCGCGGTCGAGACGGTGACCTGGCCTCAGTTCCTGGCCGCGGTCACCTTCACGGCCAACTACGCCCGCGACTTCGTGGGATCCGCGCCGGCCGTCGACCACATCTGGTCGCTGTGCGTGGAGGAGCACATGTACGTGTTGCTGGGCCTGCTGGCCCTGTGGGCGCGGCGCTCTTCCCTGCCGGTGATGCACGTCTGTTTCGCCCTGGCCCTGGCGGCGATGGTCAACGGCCTGGTCCGCACCCTGATGGGCGGCGACTATTTCGAGGTCTACTGGAAGAGCGACGTGCGGGGCGCGTCGATCCTGCTGGCGGTGGCGCTGTACCTGGCCGTGCGCCGCAACGGTCCGCCGCGCTTCCTGGACTTCCCCCTGGCCTCGCCTTTGCTGGCGGCGCTGGGCCTGGCGCTGAGTTTCGACGTCGTGCCCGACCCGGTGAAATACAGCCTGGGCACGGCCTGCGTGGCGTTCAGCCTGGTCCTGGCCGACCGCATGCCGGCCCGGCTGCTGGCGGTGCTCGAGCATCCGCTGCTGATCCGTGCGGGCCTCTATTCCTATTCGCTCTACCTGTGGCAGCAGCCCTTCTACAAGGCCGGCGCCCACCTGGCCGACCGCCTGCTGCTGCTGCCGCTGGCGGTCTTGGCGGCCCTTGTCAGCTTCTACGGGGTCGAGCAGCCCGCCCGTCGGTTCCTGAACGGCCTGCTGGCCCGCCGGCGCCCCTCTCGCCCCCTGGCCTCGGCCGCCTGACACGAAAGAGGCGCGCCTCCGTGGGGAGGCGCGCCGTCTTCCTGGCTGGAGACTTGCTCGAGATCAGAAGATCTCGAACAGGCCCGCCGCGCCCATGCCGCCGCCGATGCACATGGTGACCACGCCCAGCTTGGCCTTGCGGCGCTTGCCTTCCAGCAGCAGGTGGCCGGCGCAGCGGGCGCCGGTCATGCCGAACGGGTGGCCGATGGCGATCGAGCCGCCGTTGACGTTGAACTTCTCCGGATCGATGCCCAGGTGGTCGCGGCTGTAGAGGCACTGCGAGGCGAAGGCCTCGTTCAGCTCCCAGATGTCGATGTCGTCGACCTTCAGGCCGTGGCGTTCCAGCAGGCGCGGCACGGCGAAGACCGGACCGATGCCCATTTCATCGGGCTCGCAACCTGCGACGGCGAAGCCCTTGAACAGGCCCAGCGGCTCGAGGTTGCGGCGGGCGGCTTCCTTGGCGTCCATCACCACCACGGCGGCGGCGCCGTCCGACAGCTGGCTGGCGTTGCCGGCGGTGATGAAGTTGCCCGGACCCTTGACCGGCTCCAGCTTGGCCAGGCCTTCCAGGGTGGTGTCTGGACGATTGCACTCGTCCTTGGTCACCACGTAGTCGACCAGGCTCTCTTCCTTCGTCTCCTTGTTGACCACCTTCATCTTGGTGGCCATCGGGACGATCTCGTTGTCGAACAGGCCGGCGGCCTGGGCCGCGGCGATGCGCTGCTGGCTGCGCAGCGAGTATTCGTCCTGGTATTCGCGGCTGACGTTGTAGCGCTTGGCCACGATGTCGGCGGTGTCGATCATCGCCATCCACAGCGCCGGCTTGATCTGCATCAGCTTTTCTTCGGTGATGTGGAAGCGGTTCATGTGACCGCCGCCCTGCACCAGCGAGATCGACTCCACGCCGCCGCCGATGGCGACGTTGGCGCCGTCGTTGCGCACGTAGTTGGCCGCCGTGGCGATGGCCTGCAGGCCCGAGGAGCAGAAGCGGTTGACGGTCTGGCCCGAAGTGGTCACCGGCAGGCCGGCCCAGATGGCGGCGTTGCGGGCCACGTTCATGCCGGTGGCGCCTTCGGGACCGCCGCAGCCCAGGACCACGTCCTCGACCTCTGCCCCTTCCAGGCCCGCGCGCGACACCGCATGCTGGATGGCGTGGCCGGCCATGGCCGCGCCGTGGGTGTTGTTGAAACCGCCGCGGTTGGACTTGGCCAGGCCCGTGCGGGCGTAAGAGACGATGACGGCTTCGCGCATAGGGCGCACTCCCCATTAAACGTTAGTTTGAATTGGCGGCCACCCTAGACCGGGATTTCCGCGCGGGAAAGATCACGTAAAGGGAAAGCAGCTCTCCGCCCGGACTCCGGAGGCGCCTTCCCTTGCGCCACCCTTGACGGTCCGGCGATCCGGTCCAACGATCCTGAACAACGATAAGACACCGGGAGGAAGCGGACGTGGCTGATCACGCCTACGATCTCGTGCTGCGCGGCGGAACCCTGCTGGACGGCAGCGGGTCGCCGGGCGTCCGCGCCGACGTCGGCGTACGCGGAGACCTCATCGTCGCCGTCGGGCCGAACCTCGCCCCGGGCCGCGAGGAGATCGACGCCACGGGGCGGCTGGTCACGCCCGGCTTCGTCGACATCCACACCCATTATGACGGCCAGGCCACGTGGGACCATGCCATGACGCCCTCTTCGGGCCACGGGGTGACGACCGTGGTCATGGGCAATTGCGGCGTCGGCTTCGCGCCCTGCAAGCCGGAGGACCGCGGGCGCCTGATCCGGCTGATGGAGGGCGTGGAGGACATTCCGTTCCCGGTGCTGACCGAGGGGCTGCCCTGGAACTGGGAGAGCTTTCCCGACTATCTCGACGCCCTGGACGCTCGCGCCTTCGACGTCGACGTGGCCGCCCAGCTGCCGCACGCGGCGCTGCGGGTGTACGTGATGGGCCAGCGTGGAGTCGATCGCGAGCCCGCGACGCCGGCCGACATCGCCCACATGGCCGCCATCGCCCGGCGGGCGGTCGAGGCCGGAGCCCTGGGCTTTTCCACTTCCCGCACGCTCAACCATCGCACCAGCGACGGCCAGCCGACGCCAACCTTGACCGCGGGCGAGGACGAACTGACAGGCATCGCCCTGGGCCTGGCCGCCGCCGGCAAGGGCGTCTTGCAGGTGGTGTCGGACTTCTTCCCCGACGGTCCGGCCGAATTCGCCATGCTGCGCCGGATCGTCGAGCGCTCGGGGAGGCCGTTGTCGTTCTCCCTGGTCCAGAGCCCCAAGGCGCCCGACGGCTGGAAGGCGATGCTGGCGGGACTGGCGGCGGCGGTCGACGAGGGCCTGCCCATGAAGGCCCAGGTGTGCGGCCGGCCGGTGGGCGTGCTGTTCGGGCTGGAGCTGACCCTCAACCCGTTCAGCCAGAACCCGGTCTTCGCCGAGATCGCCGGCCTGCCGCTGGCCGACAAGGTCGCGGCCCTGTCCGATCCGGACTTCCGCGCGCGCCTCTTCGCCCACGACGGCGACGCCAAGGGGCCTTTCGCGGGCAGCGCCCTGCGGGCCTGGGACAATCTCTTTCCCATGGAGCCGGAGCCTGACTACGAGCCGACCGCCGACAAGACCGTGGCCGCGATCGCCGCGCGAGAGGGACGCGACCCGGCCGTCACGGCCCTGGACCACATGCTCTCGGACGGCGGCCGGGGAATGCTCTACCACCCGTTCCTGAACTATGCGGACGGCGCGCTGGATCCCAGCTTCGCCATGCTGACCCATCGCGACACCGTGCCGGGCCTGTCGGACGGCGGCGCGCATGTGGGCATGATCTGCGACGGCAGCTTTCCGACCAGCAACCTCGTCCACTGGACCCGCGAGCGCACGCGCGGTCCGCGCATCCCCCTGGAAGAGATGGTCGCGGCCCAGACGCGCGACACTGCGGCGGCCGTGGGCCTGCTCGATCGCGGGCTGGTGGCGCCGGGCTATCGCGCCGACCTCAACGTGATCGACTATGCGGGCCTGCGGCTGGAACCGCCGCGCGTGGCCTACGACCTGCCGGCCGGCGGGCGCCGCCTGGTCCAGAAGGCGCACGGCTACGTCGCCACCATCGTGGGCGGGGTCGTCACCCGCCGCGACGGCCAGCCGACGGGCGCCCTGCCGGGCCGCCTGGTGCGTGGGGCGAGATCGGCGCCGGCCGCCCTGGCGGCGGAGTAGCCACGCGGAGTCGCTACCTGGCGGCCGCCTCCACCAGCGTATCCGCGTGCCGGTGAATCATCTTCCACTCGCCGTCCTCGCGGCGAAAGACCTCGGTGACGCGCAGGTGCGTCGCGACGGGATCCGAATGGCCGTTCAGGCGCACGACCGCATGCTGCAGGCCGGTCCAGTAGGCCAGGTCGCCGCTGGCCTGGCCGTGCAGGATCTCCAGCGTGGTCTCCCCGCCCTCGCCGAAGCTTCGCGACCCTCGCGCATTGACGGCCGTGACATGGCCCGCGCCGGTTTCGCGTCCGCCGTTCGGAGGGAAGAAGCTGGCGGGGTTGGACTGGGTGGCGATCTCGCCCAGCGGGCCGGCGTCGCCGTTGACATAGGCTTGGGCCACGGCTCGTCGCCGTTCGAGGAAGGCGGTGAAGTCGTCGTCCAGGTTCATCGGATCCTCCTGCTCCCAGGCTAGAACGCGCGAACTCAGCGGACGTGGCCAGGCCTCAGCGCGGCAGGATGGTCAGACCGTCGGGCAGCTCGTTGAGGTCGTCGGGCCGCGGCGGCACGTGGGCGGCCAGGATGGTGGCGGCGCTGGCGATGGCTTCCACGAAGCCGTCGGCGATCGCGCCCCGGCGCAGACCCGCGACCAGATCTTCGACCACGGCGTTCCAGGGCGCGTCGGGGGCCATGGCGTGGATGCCTTCGTCGGCGATCACCTCGACCCGGTGCTCGGCCAGGGCGGCGAAGATCAGCACGCCGGTCCGATCCCGCGTGCGGTGGAGATCCTTGGCCAGGAAATAGTCCATCGCCGCCTGGCGCACGCGGGCCTTCTTGATGTTGGGCGGGGTCAGGGCCCGTCGCACCGAGGGCAGCGAGACGAGCAGGGCCACCGCCAGGAAGGTCGCGCCCTGGAGGCCCACATAGGTCAGCAGCGCCGACAGGATCGCACCGTCCTGGGCGGCGGCGTGCCCCACGCTCCAGCCGCCGAACAGTCGCGTCAGCATCTCGGGCCGGAAGCCGGCCAGCAGGGCCAGGGCTGGCAGCGCCAGGGCCGCGGCCACGGCCCAGATCAACGGAATCTCGCTGTCCTCGGCCACTTCGGGGGCCAGGACGCAATGGATTTCGCCGGCCGTGGCGCGCTCGGCCTCGATCACCGCCTGCACGATACGGGCCTGGTCGAGTTCGGAAAGGAGGGGCCTGGTCATCGCGATCGCCTCACCAGCTGCCCGAGGAGCCGCCGCCGCCGAACGAGCCGCCGCCGCCCGAGAAGCCGCCGCCACCGCCGCCGCTTCCCCATCCGCCGCCGCCGCCCCGGCCGCTGTTGGCCAGGCCGTCCAGGATGATCCAGGGCAGGGCGGAGGCCAGGCCGCCGCGCCTGCGTCCCCGGAAGATCCGGCTGACGATGAAGATCACGACGAACAGAACAATGACGGCCACGAACGGCGAGCCGCCCGAGCCGGAGGATTCCGCGGGAACGGTGAACGCCTGCTGGGCCCGGGCCTTGGCCTGGTCTTCGGGCAAGGCCAGCTGCTGGACCAGGGCGTCGGTCCCGGCCACGACCCCGCCCTCCATGTCGCCCTCGCGAAACTTGGGCAGCACCGCGCTCTGGATGATCACGCTGGACAGGGCGTCGGTCAGGATGGGTTCCAGGCCGTAGCCGACCTCGATGCGCACCTTGCGCTCATTGGGGGCCACGATCAGCAGGACGCCGCTGTTCTTGCCCTTCTCGCCGATGCCCCAGGCCCGGCCCAGCTGGTAGCCGTAGTCCTCGATCTCGTAGCCCTGCAGGCTGGGCAGGGTGACCACAACCAACTGGCGGCCGGTGGTCTGCTCCAGGTTCTGGAGCTTGGCCGTCAGCTGGGCCTCGACCTGGGGCGACAGCAGCTTGGCGTCGTCGACCACCCGGCCGGTGAGGGGGGGGAAGGTCGGGGCGGCCAGGGCTGGCAGGGAGAACGCCAGCACCAGCGCCATCAGTATTCCGCTCATACCGGCCAAAGCCTGGACCCATGCGGCGGGACCGTTCGGAGCACGGCGCCCCGAGCGGATGCTCGGCTTGGGTCCCGGCTTTGGCCGGGATGAGCGGGGCGGAAGACGCAAGTTACTGTCCCGGGCCGGGCTGGGTGTTGGCGTTCGGCGCCGCCGGCGTTCCGAAGTCCACGGTCGGCGCCGACTGCGCCGCGGCGGTGGCCTGGAACAGCTGGGCCGGCTTCTGGCCGCTGTAGATGGTCTTGGCCCACAGGATGCTGGGGAAGGTGCGCAGGGTGGTGTTGTAGACCTGGGCGGTCTGGTTGTAGTCGCGCCGGGCGATGGCGATCCGGTTCTCGGTGCCTTCCAACTGGCTCTGCAGCGCCAGGAAGTTCTGGTTCGACTTCAGGTCGGGATACTGCTCCTGCACCATCATCAGCCGGCCCAGCACGCCCGACAGCTTGTCCTGGGCGGCGGCGAACTGCTGGAACTGGGCGGGATCGGTGATGGTCGAGGCGTCGACCTTGACCTGGGTGGCGCTGGCCCGCGCCTCGGTGACGGCGGTCAGGACCTCCTTCTCCTGGGCGGCGTAGCCCTTCACGGTCGCCACCAGGTTGGGGATCAGGTCGGACCGGCGCTGATACTGGTTCTGCACCTCGGCCCAGGCGGTCTTGGTCGCCTCGTCCTGGGTGGGAATGGTGTTGATCCCGCAGCCCGCCAATCCCACGGGGATGGCGACCAGCAGGGCGAGACGCGCCAGAGACTTGGCCAGGCGATTCATCGGAGCCCTCCGCGACAGTTGGTTCTACGTAACGCGGCTACATGGGGTCCGGTTTGCGCCGTCCGGTCAAGGCTCCAGCTGCGGCGGGCGGCTATCCTCCGGCGAAGGCGGCCTTGCGCGGCCCGACATAGCCGAACAGCCAGGCGGCGACCTTGCGCATCTGGATCTCCTCGCTGCCCTCGGTGATCCGGTAGCGGCGGTGATGGCGATAGATGTGCTCGAACGGCTTGTGGCGGGAATAGCCGATGCCGCCATGCACCTGCATGGCCCGGTCGGCGGCCTCGCAGCACAGACGGTTGGCCCAGTAGTTGCACATCGAGACCTTGTCGGAGAGGCGCCTTTCCACCTCCGGCTTGGACATCTGGTCCATCTCCCAGGCGGTCTTGCGGATCAGCAGGCGCAGCATCTCGGCCTGGGTCGACAGCTCCACCAGCGGGAACTGGATGGCCTGGTTCTCGGAAAGCGCCTTGCCGAACGGCTTGCGCGCCCGCGCGTACTTCACGCTCTCCTCGATGCAGTAGACCGCCGCCCCCAGGCTGGAGGCCGCTTGGCGGATGCGGTTCTCGTGCACGAAGTGCTGGGCCAGGGCCAGGCCGCCGCCCTCAGGCCCGAACATCGCCTCGTTCGGAACCCAGACGTCGGTGAAGCTGACGCGCGGGTGGTCGGTGGGCATGTTGAAGGTCCAGAGATATTCCTCGATCTTCACTCCCGGCGCGTGGGCCGGCACCAGGAAGGCGGTGATCCCCCGGGCGTCGCCGTCCTCGCCGCCGGTGCGGGCGAACAGGCAGCAATGGGTGGCTGCGTGCATGCCCGTGGTCCACATCTTCTCGCCGTTGATCCGCCAGCCCGCCTGGCCATGGCGCTCCTCGCGCACGGCGCGAGTCTCCATGAAGGTGGCGTCCGAGCCGTGGTCCGGCTCGGTGAGGCCGAACGTCGGGCGGAAGGCGTGGCGGTCCAGCATGTCGCCGATCAGGTGCTGCTGGTCGGGCCGGCCGAAGTCGCGGATCATCAGCACGAACGGATTGTTGCCGACGATCGAGTGTTCGTTCTGAAGGTCGTTGAACAGGCCCAGGCCCTTGCTGGCCAGATGTTCGCGGATCACCGCCATCCAGAGGTTGGAGCCGTCCTGGCCGCCGTATTCCCGGGGCAGGGCGAAGCGGTAGTGGCCGGCCGCGTCGGCCAGGGCGCGAGCCTTGCCCAGCAGTTCCTCCCATTCGCGCCGGGGCAGGCCGCCGCCGTCCCAATCGGTGCGGGCCCATTCGCGGCGGTGGTCGAAGAACCGCTCGTTGTCGTGCTCGGCCTGCAGCGGCGCGATGGCGTCGGCGATGAAGGCGTCGAGCGCGCCCAGATAGGCCGTCAGCTCGGGCGGCGTGTTGAAGTCCATGGCCGCGTCTCCCTGGAACCGGCCCACTGGCGGGACCGCGCAGGCGAGTATGCCCCGTGACAGGTCGCCGCCAAGATTGCCCCTGGGGGAGGCGGGGGTCTTAACCGGATCGGAAGAATGAGGGCGCAAGCTTGGGCCATGATCGTGATGGCCATATGCGCCGTTCTGGGCGCCGCCCTGGGGCTCTACGTCAAGCCGCGCTGGCTGGGCGTGGCGATCGCCGTGGGCCTGGCCGCGGCCGTCGAGGGCGGCGTGCTGATGGTGGTCGGCCTGATCGATGACCAGCCCAACCGCGACCTGCTGATCGAGCGTCTTCAGGACGTCTTCGGGACGGGCCTGATTGGCTCGGTTCCGCCCGTGGCCGCCGCCCTCGCCGGCGGCGTCCTTGCCGCCGCCCTCGGCGGGCTGACCGACAAGGACCGCCCCGCGGCGGTGGTCACCGCCGACGGCATCCGGCGCAAGGTCGGCAAGGATGGCCGCTACGCCCGCATGGAGGGCATGGTCGAGGAGCGTCCGGCCCGGAAGGCCGCCGAGAGCCGGTTCGAATCCACCCTCGGCCTCTGAAGCTCAACTTTTCCGCGCGGCGGCCCTTGAAGGCCGCCCGGAAGGCTCCACCTTTAAAATGCTCATGCGAAATAATTTCGCTTGCGCAATTTGTGAACACTGATATCTAAGCAGTGCTTAGTTCAGATCCGAGGCGCCGGTGGGGATATCGGCGCCGTCATCCCCGGCTCCGGACCAGACCAGTACAGCGTTTCACCCGATCATCGATCTTTCCAACTTCCCGTACACGCTGGAGGGCTTTCTCATGAAGCTCCGTTCCCTGGCGGCCGTCGCCGCCCTGTCCGTCTCGATGTTCGCCGGCGCGGCGTTCGCCGACGGCCGCATCGCCGCCGCCCTGGAAAGCCCCGTGGCCGCCAAGACCAAGGTCGTGGCCGGCGGCGCGGTGTTCGTCTGCGACGGTTCCGAGTGCGTGGCCAGCACCGCCCCCTCGCGGGCCCTGACCACCGTGGCCTGCAAGACCCTCGCCAAGGAAGTGGGGCGTGTGGCCGCCTTCGGCGGCGAGACCAAGTCGTTGGACGCCGACGACATCACCCGCTGCAACGCCTCGGCCAAGGCCGCGGTGCAGACCGCCGCCAAATAGGCGGCTTAGTAACCGGACGCCCAGGGGCGCACCCTCGCCCCGTCCGGCTGTTTCCTCGAGCATTCGCCTGACAGGGGCGGCGGGCCGGTCCCGTCGCCCTTTTTCTTTTGCCCGGCCGTCCGGCTTGGGACTAAGGAGCCCGCATGACCGCATCCGTCGCCGCCCAGCTGGAAGACGCCCTCCGCGACCTCGCCGGGGCCGGCGCCCATCCCACCTCTATCACCATCGACTACGGGAGCGCCGCGCCGACCGTCGATACCAAGGCCTGGATCGAGCGGGCGACCCGCAGTCTGGTTTTCGCCCAGGCCGAGGCCCGCGCCGCCGACGGCGCGCTGGTGGCCAGCGCCTCGGGCGTGTTCCGTAAGGTCACTTCGGCCTAGCGGACCGAAATTACGAAAGTTGCGCCGGACCTTACGCATTGGCCTTGGTTGCGAGTGCGAAGGCTGCGTGTTATCAGGCGCGCGGCTTGGGACAGGGCAGCGCGTCAGCGCAGGCCCGGCATGCGCTTTTCTAGAGCGCGCTCAAGCCTTTAAGCCGGGATGAGGGTTAAACTTCTTGTTCGCGGCGATTGCAACGCACCGGGCGGAACAAGTGGCGGACGAAACCAAGGCGACGGATGCGGGTCAGCGCTATGCGCAGTCCCTCTTCGAACTGACGATCGAGAGCAACCAGCTGGCGAAGGTCGAGGCCGACCTGAAATCGCTGCGCGCGATGGCGGCCGAGAGCGCCGACCTGCGCCGCCTGATCGACAGCCCCGCCTTCTCGGCCGAGGACAAGGCCAAGGGCCTGGTCGCCGTCGCCGCCAAGGCCAAGTTCCAGCTGCTGACCACCAAGTTCCTGGGCCTGATCGCGACCAACGGCCGCACCGCCGACCTGCTCGGCGCCATTGCCGCGTTCGTCGAACTGTCGGCCAAGCACCGCGGCGTCGTGACCGCCGAGGTCGTCACCGCCAAGGCCCTGACCGCCGCCCAGCTGAAGGGCGTTTCGGCGGCCGTCGCCTCGGCCGTGGGCAAGACCCCCGAAATCTCGACCCGCGTCGACCCGTCGATCCTCGGCGGCATCAAGGTGCGCGTCGGCTCCCGCCTCTTCGACGCTTCGCTCCGCAGCAAGCTCGATTCCCTGAAATTCGCCCTCAAGCGCGCCTAAGCGTATAAGCGCGCCCAAAAGACAAAACGCAGAGAGCCCAAACAGCCATGGACATCCGCGCCGCCGAGATTTCGGCCATCCTCAAGTCGCAGATCGCCAACTTCGGCGAGGAAGCCGCCGTTTCGGACGTCGGTCAGGTTCTGTCCGTCGGTGACGGCATCGCCCGCATCTACGGTCTGGACAACGTCCAGGCCGGCGAAATGGTCGAGTTCCCCAAGGCCGGCGTGAAGGGCATGGCCCTGAACCTCGAGCGCGACAACGTCGGCGCCGTGATCTTCGGCGCCGACGCCGAGATCAAGGAAGGCGACGAAGTCCGCCGCCTGGGCGAGATCGTCGACGTGCCGGTCGGCAAGGGCCTGCTGGGCCGCGTCGTCAACCCGCTGGGCGAGCCGATCGACGGCAAGGGGCCGCTGCTCCAGGGTGCTGCGCCGATGCCCTATCGCAATTCGCCGCCGCCGGCCCATTCCCGAAAGCGCGTCGGTGACCCGCTCGAT
>JAGHZU010000037.1 GCA_017745235.1 Caulobacter sp.
GGAAGATCGAGCACGAAGCAGGCCCCGTGCGCGCTGGGCGACAGCCACAGATCACCGCCCAGCAGGCCGGCGATGCGCTCGTTGCGGTAAAGACCACGGATGGTCTTCACATAGGCCAGGCGCTTGGCCAGGAATTCAGTATCGTCGGTCACGACGCCCTGCCCTCCTCTTCTTGCCGGGCTGCCTTCATCCAGCCCAGAATGAACCAGATCTGGGCCCCCAGGCCGATGGCGATGGCCCCGATGAACACCGGCGCGAGCCAACCCTGCCCGAAGGCCACGTAACCAACGACCGCCACGCCGGCCAGCACGAAGCAGACCGCGTCGATGGCGAACATCGCGGTCAGTCGCTTCTTCTGGATGGCGTCGGCGTGCTGCATCAGGCGGCGGGCTCCGCCTTCGGAGCCTTCTTCGGCTTCTCGGGCAGGTTCGGGATCTTGATCTTCTTGGCCGCCGAGCCGTCGTACAGCTTCGGATCGGTCAGGGTCTGGATCTTGCCCTTGGGCTCCGACGCGCCGCGACCTTCATAGCTGCCCGGCTGGGGCGACTTGCCGGCGGCGAAGTCGTCGAGGATCTGGGCCAGGCTCTCCGGCGTCAGGTCCTCGTAATAGTAGTCGTTGATGGCGGCCATCGGGGCGTTGCAGCACGCGCCCAGGCACTCGACCTCTTCCCAGCTGAACTTGCCGTCGGCCGAGACCTCGTTGGCCTCGCCGATCTTGGCCTTCAGCACGGCCTTCAGGTCCAGGGCTCCGCGCAGCTGGCACGGCGTGGTGCCGCACAGCTGGACGAAGGCCACCTTGCCGACCGGCTGCAGCTGGAACATCACGTAGAAGGTGGCGACCTCCAGCACGCGGATGACCGGCATCTGGAGCTGACGCGCGATCTCCTGGATGGCGGGTTCGGAGACCCAGCCTTCCTGCTTCTGGGCCAGCCACAGCATCGGGATCACCGCCGACTGCTTGCGCTCGGCGGGATACTTGGCTTTCCACCAGTCGGCCTTGGCCTGGCTCTCCGCCGAGAAGGCGAAGCTGGCGGGTTGCTCTTTAGCGAGACGACGGACGCTCATCGGGCGAAATCCACGCGGGCGATCTTGTCGCCCCTGAAGGTGTAGATGGCGGCGACCTGGAACGGCACGTCGCCGTTGCCACGATCGACGTGCTCGTGGTCGATCACGTTCGAGCCGACCACGATGCGGTTGAGGAGCTTGGCCTGGTTCTTCGGGAACTGGGCGAAGGCGGCTTCGTACCAGGCGCGATAGGCGTCGATGCCCGTACGCGCCACGTCGCCGTTCAGGCCGGCGACCACGACGTCGTCGGTGAAGTGGGCGCAGTGGGCGTCCAGGTCCTGGGCGTTGTAGGCGTCCAGCTGGGCTTGGGCGATGGCTTCAAGGCTCACCGGTCCACCTCGCCGAACACGATGTCGAGCGAGCCCAGGATGGCCGAAACGTCGGCCAGCTGGTGGCCGCGGTTCATCCAGTCCATGGCCGCAAGGTGCGAGAAGCCCGGAGCCTTGATCTTGCAGCGATACGGCTTGTTGGTGCCGTTGCTGACCACATAGACGCCGAACTCGCCCTTGGGCGCCTCGACGGCCGCGTAGACCTCGCCTTCCGGCGTGCGGAAGCCTTCGGTGTAAAGCTTGAAGTGGTGGATCAGGGCTTCCATCGACCGCTTCATCTCGGCGCGGCGCGGCGGAGCCACCTTGTTGTCCTCGGTCATCACCGGGCCGGGCGTGGCGCGCAGCATGGCGACGGCCTGCAGGATGATCTTGGTCGACTCGCGCATCTCCTGCATGCGGCAGAGATAGCGATCGTAGCAGTCGCCGTTCTTGCCCAGCGGGATGTCGAACTCGAAGTCGTTGTAGTTTTCGTAGGGCTGGCTGCGACGCAAATCCCAGGCCAGGCCCGAACCGCGCACCATCACGCCCGAGAAGCCCCAGGCCAGCGCGTCTTCCTTGGTCACCACGCCGATGTCGACGTTGCGCTGCTTGAAGATGCGGTTGTCGGTGATCAGCCCTTCGATGTCGTCGCAGATCTTGGGGAAAGCCTTCGCCCAGGTCTCGATGTCGTCGATCAGCGACGGGGTCAGGTCCTGGTGGACGCCGCCCGGCCGGAAGTAGTTGGCGTGCAGACGGGCGCCGCAGGCGCGCTCGTAGAACACCATCAGCTTTTCGCGCTCTTCGAAGCCCCAGAGCGGCGGCGTCAGGGCGCCGACGTCCATGGCCTGGGTCGTCACGTTCAGCAGGTGGTTCAGGATGCGGCCGATCTCGCAGAACAGCACACGCACGATCTGGCCGCGCTTGGGCACCTCGACGCCCAGGAAGCGCTCGATGGCCAGGCAGAAGGCGTGCTCCTGGTTCATCGGCGCCACGTAGTCGAGGCGGTCGAAGTAAGGGATGTTCTGGAGGTAGGTGCGGGCCTCCATCAGCTTCTCGGTGCCGCGATGAAGCAGGCCGATGTGCGGATCGACGCGCTCGACGATTTCACCGTCCAGCTCGAGCACCAGGCGCAGCACGCCGTGCGCGGCCGGGTGCTGGGGACCGAAGTTGATGTTGAACTTGCGGACCGGCGTCTCCGGCACGGCCGGCAGCGACGGCGTGTCGTGGAAGAAGTCGGTCGAAGCCGCGGGGGAATTGGAACCGGTCATGACTTACTTATCCCCTGCCCGCTTTTCGGCCTTCTCATCGCCCGGCAGGGCGTACTTGGCGCCCTCCCACGGGGACAGGAAGTCGAACGCGCGGTACTCGGTGATCTTCACCGGCTCATAGACGACCCGCTTGAGCTCGTCGTCGTAGCGCACCTCGACATAGCCCGTCATCGGGAAGTCCTTGCGCAGCGGATGGCCGTGGAAGCCGTAGTCGGTCAGGATCCGACGCAGGTCGGGGTGTCCCTCGAAGAAGATCCCGTACATGTCGAACGCCTCGCGCTCGAACCAGTCGGCCACCGGGAACACCGGGGTCGCGCTGGGTACGGCGGAGTCCTCGTCGGTCTGCACCTTGAAGCGCACGCGATGGTTCTTCACCAGCGACAGCAGGTGATAAACGACGTCGAAACGACGTTCGCGTTCCGGATAGTCCACGCCCGTCAGGTCGACCAGCTGGTGGAACCGATAGTCGGGATGGTCGCGCAGGAAGGTCAGGGCCGCGACCACACGATTGGACGGACCCAGCAGGTTCAGCTCGCCGAAGGCGACGTGGAACGCAGTGATGGCGCCGGCGGCGTTGGCGACGATGGCCTGCCCCAGCACTTCCAGCGGCGAAAGGACCGGCGCCTCGGCGGCGTCGGTGGAAACAACGTCGGTCATCGCTCGATCGTCCCCGTGCGACGGATCTTCTTCTGCAGCTGCAGCACGCCGTAGACCAGGGCCTCGGCGGTGGGCGGGCAGCCGGGGACATAGATGTCGATCGGCACCACGCGGTCGCAGCCGCGCACCACGCTGTAGCTGTAATAGTAGTAGCCGCCGCCGTTGGCGCAGCTGCCCATCGAGATGACGTAGCGGGGCTCCGGCATCTGGTCGTAGACCTTGCGGAGGGCCGGGGCCATCTTGTTGGTCAGCGTCCCGGCCACGATCATCACGTCCGACTGACGGGGGCTGGCGCGCGGGGCGAAGCCATAGCGCTCCAGGTCGTAGCGCGGCATGGCCGAGTGCATCATCTCGACGGCGCAGCACGCCAGGCCGAACGTCATCCACATCAGCGAACCGGTGCGGGCCCAGGTGATCAGGTCGTCGGCGGCCGCGGTGACGAAGCCCTTGTCGGCCAGCTGACCCGACAGCCCGTCGAAATAGGGGTCGTGTAGCTTGGGGTCATAGCCCTGCACCGTCGAGCGCCCAGCCGAGCCGGCCGGAACCAGGGGCGAGCTGTTGGAGGGAACGATCACTCCCATTCGAGGGCGCCCTTCTTCCATTCGTAGATAAAGCCGACGGTCAGAACGCCGAGGAAGGTCATCATCGACCAGAAGGCGAAGGCCGCCACGTCATGGGGCAGCTTCATCAGCGAAACCGCCCACGGGAACAGGAAGGCCACTTCCAGGTCGAAGATGATGAACAGGATCGAGACCAGGTAGAACCGGACGTCGAACTTCATGCGGGCGTCGTCGAACGCGTTGAAGCCGCATTCGTAGGCCGACAGCTTTTCGGGGTCCGGCGCCTTCGGCGCGAGCACCGCGGCGGCCAGGATGAATACGATACCGATAACGGCCGCGATCCCCAGGAAGATCACGATCGGCAGATACTGAAGGAGGAAGGCGTTCATGACAGCCCTTGGCTTGAATCGAGCGGGTTGTAGCTCAGTGTCGCCGAGGCTTCAAACGCCTCCGGCACATTGAGAAACGATCGCAACTAGCATTCGCCCACAGGTTCTGTGACATGGCCGTTGACACACACAGCGGCCCGACATATCAGACGCCCCTCGCCGCACGGCGGGTCGCACTTTCGCTTCGGCGAGAGCACAATGCGGATGTAGCTCAGTTGGTTAGAGCGCCGGCCTGTCACGCCGGAGGTCGCGGGTTCGAGCCCCGTCATTCGCGCCACCTTCCCGAAGGTGTCGCTTCCCACCGCAGGCAAGACTATAAAGGTCCGGGCCGGTTTCGATCGGTTCTAGACGCGGATGTAGCTCAGTTGGTTAGAGCGCCGGCCTGTCACGCCGGAGGTCGCGGGTTCGAGCCCCGTCATTCGCGCCACCTTTTCTCCTTTCCCCTGACATTTCGAGACTTCTGATCGCAGCCGCCTCCGGCTGACTGCGATCCGCGCATGTTCAATAGAATCGCGGGATCGGCCCCGGATGCGGGGTCGGCGCGTCGAACTCGAAGAATTCCTCGTCGACATAGCACCAGCCCCAGCCTTCGGGCGGGTCATAGCCCTCGATGATCGGGTGGGCGGTGGCCTTGAAGTGTTTGGTGGCGTGCTTGTTCTTGGACTGGTCGCAGCAGCCCACGTGGCCGCAAATGCGGCAAAGGCGGAGGTGAAGCCAGGCGTCGCCGCTCTTCAGACATTCCTCGCAACCCGCCGTTCGCGGCGTGACGACCTGGATCTGGTCCAGATGAGTGCATTTCAAAGTCATCGCGGCCTCCATCGCGTCGCCGAACGATTGATGCCGGCGAACCGGACGCGAGCATAGTGAGTTCGGCGCCTTGAGCTTGTCGATACGCGCCACGATGTAGCGTGCATGTCGAACGCACACCCCCTGCCCTTTTCCGTCCTCGACCTGGCTCCCGTTCCCCAAGGAACCGATGTCGGCCAGGCGCTTCGCAACACCATCGACCTGGCCCAGCATGCCGAGCGACTAGACTTCCACCGCTACTGGCTGGCCGAGCATCACAACATGCCGGGCATCGCCAGCGCCGCGACGGCCGTGGTGATCGGTCAGGTGGCCGCCGCCACCTCGACAATTCGGGTCGGATCGGGCGGGATCATGCTGCCCAACCACGCGCCGCTGATGGTGGCCGAGGCGTTCGGCACCCTGGCCGCGCTCTATCCCGGACGGATCGAGCTGGGCCTGGGCCGCGCGCCTGGCACCGACCAGGCCACCATGCGCGCGCTGCGCCGCTACATGGGAGCGGTCGATTCCTTCGCCCAGGACGTGGTCGAGTTGCAGGCCTGGTTCCAGCCGGCCGCCGAAAGCCAGGCCGTCAGGGCCGTGCCTGGCGAAGGTCAGGAGGTTCCCCTCTGGTTGCTGGGCTCCAGCACCTACAGCGCCCAGCTCGCCGCGGCGCTCGGCCTGCCCTTCGCCTTCGCCGCGCATTTCGCACCCGACCAGCTGATGGATGCGATCACCATCTATCGCCGCACCTTCAAACCGTCCCAGGCGCTGGCCCAGCCCTATGTGCTGGTCTGCATCGGCGTATGCGCGGCCGACACCGACGAAGAGGCCCGTCGTCTCTTCACCTCCACCCAGCAGCAGTTCGTCGCCCTGCGCCGTGGCCGTCCCGGCCTTTTGCCGGCGCCCGTCGACGACATCCGGTCCGTGGCGTCGGAAAGCGAGTTGGCGGGCCTCGACCATACCTTCCGCTATGCCGCGATCGGCAGTCCGGAGACCGTGCGGGCCAAGATTCAGCAGGTGCTGGATCAGACGGGCGCGGACGAGCTGATGGCCGCTTCGCAGATCCATGACCACGCCGCGCGGCTGAAGTCATACGCCATCCTGGCGGACGTGCGCGCGGGCCTGACGCGGGCGGCCGCATGACGCCGCCCTAGTGGGCCGGGGCGATCGCCTCGGCCTGCTGCAGGAACGCTGGGCTGCCCGTGAGCCGGCCATAGATTCCCGAAAGCTTACGGAACACCGGCGCCCAGCCGTGCCGTTCCTCGGCGCGCAGCCGCGCCGCACGGCCGAGTGCGGCCAGATCGCGCGCAAAGACGGACTCGACCGCCTCGGCAAACGCTCGCGCCTCTGAGGCGATGGCCAGCGCCCCGACCGAATCGTCGACCGACTCGGCCACGCCGCCCGCCGCCACGCCGATCACCGGCAGGCCGCAGGCCATGGCCTCAAGCACGATAAGGCCGAAAGGCTCGTTGTCGTTGGCGTGCACGAAGGCGTCGCAGCCCGCCAGGACAGCTGCCAGGCTCTGCGGATCACGCTGATAGTCCATGCAGATCACACGGTCGCTGAACGGCGCGCCGGCCCCCGCCCCCACGAACAGCAGGACATAAGGGTCGCCCAGCCGTTCGACGGCTTCGACCAGCACGTCCAGCTTCTTTTCCTTCGCGGGCCGGCCGGCGAACACCAGGATTCGGTGACGGCTGTTCACGCCCAGGCGGCGGCGCAGAGCTTCACGGTCTCCCCGGGCCGGGTGGAAGATTCCGGTGTCGACGCCCAACGGCAGTCCGATGGCGTCCTTGACTCCGGCCTCGATCAGGCGGCCGGCGATGAACTTGCTGGGAGCCACGGCCTGGTCGAACTGGCGATAGATCGCCGCCCACCGTTTCTGCACGGGCTTTTCCGCCCACTCGCCGATGTGCAGCGCCGCCAGGGCGCCCAGGTCGGTGTGGCAGAAACCTACGACCGGAACGCCCAAGGCTTGTCCGGCCTTCAGCGCCGCCAGGCCCGGCGTATACGGATCGCCCGCTTCGATGATGTCGGGCCGCTGGCGGATCAGGCGCTCCATCCAGGCCGTCTTCACGACCGGCCATCGATAGCCGTCGCCGAACGGAAGAGGCGCGGCGTAGATCGAGACCCGGCCATGACCGTCGTGAGCGTCGCGCGGTCCAGGCACCACGAGGGTGTGACGAATCTCGGGAAGATTCGCGCCGATCCAGGCCCGCTTGGAATTGAGGTAGCGACGCACGCCGCCGCTCCGAGGCGCGTACAACATGGTCGTGTCGACGAGCCTGACCGGCTTGCCCTTCGCCCAGGAGGCCCGGATCACGGGCTCCTCGGGCTGATTGGACACCGATTGAGGCTCGAACCCCATATCCATCACGCCGAACCTCGCTAGTCGTCCGCGTCCGTCGCTCTCGCGATCACGGAGTCATAAGGTGCTCACGAGCGTGGAGGTTCCTCCGAAGCTGAGCCGCTGTCCAGCGGTCGCAGCGCGCCTCGACGCCCCAGGGCCTCGCGAAGCAAGGTCTCGACCTGGGCGTTGACGCTGCGCAACTCGGCCGCCGCCAGACGTTCGACGGCGGCCAGCACCTCGGGGCGCACCCGCATCAGGAACGCGCGGCGGGGCCCGCCTCGACCTTCGGGAGAATTCTCGGCCACGGCCTAGCCGTAGAGCGTGCCGGTGTTGACCACGGGCTGCGCCTCGCGGTCGGCGCATAGCACCACCAGCAGGTTGGAGACCATGGCCGCTCGACGCTCCTCGTCGAGGTTGACCACACCGCGCTCGTTCAGCTGCTGCAAGGCGTTCTCGACCATGCCGACCGCGCCGGCGACGATGGTGCGCCGCGCGGCCAGCACCGCTTCGGCCTGCTGGCGCTTGAGCATCGAGCCGGCGATTTCAGGCGCATAGGCCAGGTGCATCAGATGCGTCTCGTCGATGGCCACGCCGGCCACGGCCGTCCGGGCCCGCAGGTCGGCCCGCAGGCGCTCGCCCACCTGGTCCGCATCGGCCCGTAGGGTGGGTTCGCCGCTGTCGTCGTGATCGTAGGCGTAGTGCGAGGCGGTCTCGCGCAAGGCCGTCTCGATCTGAATGTTCACGAAAGCCACATAGTCGTCGACGTCGAACAGGGCCTGGGCCGTGTCCGACACGCGCCAGACCACGTTAGCGGCGATCTCGATCGGATTGCCTCGCTTGTCGTTGACTTTCAGGGTCTCGCTGGTGACGTTGCGCACCCGCAGGCTGATCTTGCGACGCCCGTACCACGGCAGCACCCAGCGCAGGCCCGTGGCCCGGTCGGTTCCACGATACGAGCCGAACAGGGTGATGACCGCCGCCTCGTTCGGTTGCAGGGCGTAGAATCCGCTGGCGACCAGGGCCAGGAGGACGATGAAGGACGCGCCAATCACCGGACCGGCCGCGCCAAGCTCCGCGCGGAAAGCCCAGAACGCGGCGACGCCGAGCAGAGGGATGGCCAGCAGGGGCGCCCCGCCTCCCATTCCGCCGTGCTTGCGCTCGGTCGATCGGTTGATGTTCGGAATGTCGGACATGGGTGGCTCCACCAACAGCAGAGATGATCTCAAAGTGATATCACTTTGATCGCTTATGGCAAGTTGGTCGCCCACCCCTTACCAGGATGGCGAGCAAGCGAGGTCCCGATGGCGCGATTCCTGTTCACCACCTGGGAAGGCGGCGGCCACGTTCAGCCAATGCTGCTGGTCGCCAGAGACCTGGCCGCGCGAGGGCACCAGGTCCTGATACTGAGCGATCCGTGCAACGCGGCCGACGCCCAGGCGCTGGACGTTCCGCACGCGCCCTGGACGTCAGCGCCGTTCCAAACCGGCAAGCGCCGTGAGGACGATCGGCTCAAGGACTTCGAAGCCGACAATCCGATGGCCGTGATCCAGCGCCTGCTGGACCGGGTGATGACCGGCCCAGCCCTGGCTTACGCCACCGACACCCTGGCCGCGATCGATGCCTTCAAGCCGGACATGGTGGTCAGCCAGGAGCTGCTGCTGGGCGCCATGGCGGCTGCCGAGACGCGAGGCCTGCCGCTGGCGGTGCTGGCGGCTAACATCTGGTCGCTGCCGACCCTCGCCGGCGCGCCGCCGTTCGGGGCGGGCATGCCACCGGCGGCCAGCGACGAGGAGCGGGCCATGCACGCCATGGTCGCCCAGATGAGCCGGGGCCTGTTCCAGGCCGGCCTGCCCGACCTCAACGCCGCCCGACAGGCGCTGGGCCTCGAGCCGTTGGCCGACGTGTTCGGGCAGGTCGACGCCGCCGAGAAGATCCTGCTGGCCACCAGCGCAGCCTTCGACTTTGCGCCGGAGCCCCTGCCCGCCCCGTTCGTCTATGTCGGCCCTTATCTCGCCGATCCGGCCTGGACCGAGCCCTTCGAGGCGCCGCCCGGGGATGCGCCGCTGATCGTCGTGTCGTTCTCGAGTCTCTACCAGCGCCAGGAGAGCGCGGTGGGGGCGGTCGTGGCGGCGCTGGGCGAACTGCCGGTGCGCGGCGTGGTCACCACGGGGCCGACCCTGGATCCGGCCGAGTTCAAGGCTCCCCCCAACGTGGCGATCGTCCGGGCCGCACCGCACGGGCGATTGCTGGAGCAGGCCTCGGCGTTCGTCACCCACGCCGGGCACGGCTCGACACTGCGGCCGTTGATGGCGGGCGTTCCCCTGCTGTGCCTGCCGATGGGACGCGACCAGCATGACAACGCTGCGCGGGTCGCCCTGCGCGGAGCCGGCCTGACTCTGCCGCAGGACGCTCCGGCCGAAGCGATCGGGGCGGCGGTCCGACGTTTGCTGGACGAGCCCGCCTTCCGCGGGGCGGCGAAGGCGCTGGGCGCGGCGGTCCGGGCGGACGAAACGGCCCGCTCGGCGCCGGAAGCCCTGGAAGCGCTGATCCGTCGTTAGGCTGCGAAGGCGCTGGGCTTGTCGAGCTCGACCCGGGCCCGGACGCCCAGCAGGAATAGCTGGCTGCAATAGTCGAGGGCGGCCCGGAAGGCGTCGGCCTCGTCGGCCAAAGTCGTCACGAGCGCCTTGCCGTGCAGGACGCGCCAGCCGCCTTGGGTGGCCTCGATCCGGATGGTGGACATGCTCGCCTGCGCCGTTAACCCTGCCGAGCTATGTCACGGGGGGCGCCGGTCGAGAAGCACGCCGCCCCTCGGCGCGGTCCACGGCAGGCCTCGACCTGCGGAATAGTCGTTGATCGACCGCGACTTGCGCGAATGTAAATCTTTGTCATCGGCGACCGGCCGGGACCGGTCTGGTGGGCAGTGAGGGGATCGAACCCCCGACCCTCTCGGTGTAAACGAGACGCTCTACCGCTGAGCTAACTGCCCCCTCGACCAGGGTTGGACCGTCCGGGCCGGACGGCGACGTGGGAGATACCCCGTCCCGCCCGGAAAGTCCTGCATAGAAAAGGGCGGGCCGCCACGAGGCGACCCGCCCTCGAAACCTTGATACGCGACTAGCCGTTGAGCGCGGTTTTCAGGCCTTCGCCGACCTGGAACCGAGCCGTCTTCGACGCGGGACGGTTGACCGTCTCGCCCGTACGCGGATTGCGCGCCGTACCGGCGGCGCGGGCGACGGCTTTGAAGGTGCCGAAGCCAACGAGGCGGACATCCTCGCCCGCCTTGAGCGAAGCGCTCACGGCGTCGATGAAAGCCTCCAGAGCGTCCTTAGCCTGATTTTTGTTGATGCCCGCCTTTTCGGCGATCGCCGTGACGAGTTCGGCCTTTGTGGTCATGTGTTTCTCCCAGCATGAAAGCGGCGGCGCTGGCGCACTCACGCCGCTTCGCTCGCAAGGAGTATGCGGGCTTCGGACGAGCCGTCAAACGAAGGCGGCGCGGAAAACCTCCGCGCCGCCTAAGTTATCAACAGTAAGTTACTACTAGTGGGTTAGTACGGCGTCGTTATCGCCGTCATCAACCTTCGCAGTTGCAGCAATCGGCTCGTCTTCGGGGCTCCATTCCACTGGCGTGAGCTGTCCGACGAGAGCGTGCTTGAGCACTTCGTCGACCGTGGAGACCGGGATGATCTCCAGGCCGTCCTTCACGCTCTGGGGCACATCGGCCAGATCCTTCTCGTTTTCTTGAGGGATCAGGACGGTCTTCACGCCCGCGCGCAGAGCGGCCAGCAGCTTCTCCTTCAGGCCGCCGATAGCGGTGACCCTACCCCGCAGGGTGACCTCGCCGGTCATGGCGATGTCCTTGCGGATCGGGACGCCCGTGAGCACCGAGACGATGGCCGTGGCCATGGCCGCGCCGGCGGACGGACCGTCCTTGGGCGTGGCGCCGTCCGGCACGTGGATGTGCACGTCGGTCTTCTCGAACACCGGCGGCTTGATGCCGAAGTGCAGGGCTCGCGAACGGACGTAGCTGTTGGCGGCCGAAATCGACTCCTTCATCACGTCCTTGAGGTTGCCGGTGACCGTCATGCGGCCCTTCCCCGGCATCTTCACGGCTTCGATGGTCAGGATGTCGCCGCCGAACTCGGTCCAGGCCAGGCCGGTGATGATGCCGACCTGATCGACCTCGTCGGTCTCGCCGTAGCGATACTTGCGGACGCCGGCGTACTTGGCCAGGCGATCGTCATCGATCGTGATGGTCGACACCTTCTCGCGCGCCAGGTCACGCACCGTCTTGCGGGCCAGGGCGCCCAGCTCCCGCTCCAGCGACCGCACGCCGGCTTCCCGGGTGTAGTAGCGGATCAGGTCACGGATCGCCTTGTCGGGCACCACGAACTCGGACTCCTTCAGGCCGTGGTCCTTCATCTGCTTGGGCAGGATGTGACGCTTGGCGATCTCGACCTTCTCGTCCTCGGTGTAGCCGGGGATGCGAATGATCTCCATGCGGTCCAGCAGGGGCTGGGGCATGTTGAGGCTGTTGGCCGTGGTGACGAACATCACCTGCGACAGGTCGTAGTCGACCTCCAGGTAGTGGTCGCCGAAGGTCGAGTTCTGGGCCGGGTCCAGCACTTCCAGCAGGGCCGACGACGGGTCGCCGCGATAGTCGCTGCCCATCTTGTCGATCTCGTCCAGCAGAACGAAGGCGTTGGTGGTCTTGGCCTTCTTCATGGTCTGGATGATCTTGCCGGGCATCGAGCCGATGTAGGTCCGGCGGTGACCGCGGATCTCGGCCTCGTCACGCACCCCGCCCAGCGAGATACGCGCGAACTCGCGGCCGGTCGCCTTGGCGATCGACTTGCCCAGCGAGGTCTTGCCCACGCCCGGAGGACCAACGAGGCACAGGATCGGCCCCTTCAGCGAGTTGGTGCGCGCCTGGACGGCCAGGTACTCCAGGATCCGTTCCTTGACCTTCTCCAGACCGTAGTGATCCTCCTCGAGGATGCTCTCGGCCTCGCTCAGGTCGATCTTCTTGGTCTTGGCCTTGCCCCACGGGATCGACAGCATCCAGTCCAGATAGTTCCGGACCACGGTGCTCTCGGCCGACATCGGGCTCATGTTGCGCAGCTTCTTCAGCTCGCTCTCGGCCTTGGCCCGAGCTTCCTTGGAAAGCTTGGTCTTCTTGATGCGCTTTTCGAGCTCGATCAGCTCGTCGCGCTGATCGTCGGGGTCGCCCAGCTCGCGCTGGATCGCCTTCATCTGCTCGTTCAGATAGTACTCGCGCTGGGTCTTCTCCATCTGGCGCTTCACGCGCGAGCGGATCTTCTTCTCGGTCTGCATGACCGAGATCT
>JAGHZU010000038.1:0-12066 GCA_017745235.1 Caulobacter sp.
GCGCACGCCCATGCCCTTGACCTGCTCGATCCAGTTCGGGTTCAGCTCCGAACCGAAATAGGCCTTCAGGAACTCGCCGCGGCTGATGCCGTAGCTGTCGGCCAGGCGCAGCAGGCGGCCTTCCAGGCCGATCAGGCGCTTGTTGATCGCGTACAGCTGCTCGACCAGCGCCTCGATGCGGGCGTTGTTCAGCTTCAGCGTCTTCAGGTGCTGGATGATCGTGGCCGACAGGGTCTCGTAGGCCTTGCGGTCGCTGTCCGACAGGTCCTCGCCCTTCAGGCGGCTGCCGACCAGCTTGTCCTGCAGCTTGCGGAAGGTCTCGAACTCGCCGGCGATGGCGTCCAGGATGGCCATCACGCCTTCGCGCAGCTCGCCTTCCATGGCGCTGACGGTCGGGCCGGCGCCGTCGTCGAAGTCGTCCTCGTCCTCGCCGCCTTCGCCCTCGGCCTTGGCCTCCTCGTCGTCGACGGGTTCGGCCGGGCCGTCGTCGTCCTCGGCCGCCGGAGCGGCCGCGCCGCCGTTGATGGCCGCGTAGGTGCCTTCCAGGTCGATGACTTCGCGCAGCAGGATGCGGCCGGTGCCCAGTTCCTCGCGCCAGACCATGATGGCTTCGAAGGTCAGGGCGCTTTCGCACAGACCCCGGATCATGGTGTCGCGGCCGGCCTCGATCCGCTTGGCGATGGCGATTTCGCCCTCGCGCGACAGCAGCTCCACCGAACCCATCTCGCGCAGGTACATGCGCACGGGGTCGTCGGTGCGGTCGTAGGCGGCCGGCTTGTCGCTGGCGATGACGGCCGTGTTCTCTTCGCGGGTGGCGACCTCGCCGCCTTCCGCGCCCTCGGCGTCTTCCTCGGCCTCGACCACGTTGACGCCCATCTCGCTCAGCATGGCGAGGGTGTCCTCGATGGCTTCCGAGGTGACTTCTTCCGACGGCAGGACCTTGTTCAGCTCGTCCATCGTGACGTAGCCGCGCGCCTTGGCCTGCTTGATGAACTTCTTTACGCCGGCGTCGGTCAGGTCGAGCAGGGGACCGTCACCGCCACCGGTTTCAGGCGGTTCCGCCCCGTCAGTCGTCGTCGTGCTCATTCAGGTCTCCGAAATCGACGTCGCCCCGGCGCCCCGGTGCGGGTCGAAAAACGCTAAAGTGAAAGGCCGCTCGCACATCGCGCCATGCCGTCCGGTCAAGACACCCGGCCCCCGTGAAAAAAAATCTTCAAGGGTAACGCTCGAGCCGCGCCGAAGAGCCATGTCCTATCGCTCCGCGGGCGGGGCCCATTGCGGAGGGGACGTCTTCAAACGCGACCGGCGACCCCTGGCGAGGTTTCGACGGTGGCTGGGGACCTGTCGGCGGCGAGGGTGACATCCTGTTTCAGGGAGGGCGCGCGCGACGGCGGCCCGGGCGATGTCAATCAGCAGCGTGGCAAATCCTTGAGTCGCCAGATGGCGTTGCCTGACGCGGGAGTCAAGATGGGACAAGGGCGTGGACGGCGTATTCCGTTCACAGCGTGTCGCGGGCGTCTCTCCGTCGCCAGGGCGGCGAACCTGGCCGGACGCCCTCAGCTGGCCGCGCGCCAGAACTCCAGGCCGCTGATGCGGCGCTCCAGGAATTCGATGCGCACGCGCAGGTCGCGGGTGGCCTGCAGGGTGCCGGCGGTGACGGGTTCGCGGCGCAGGGCGGCTAGGGCGCGTTCGTTGTCGGCGATCTCGACCAGGGCCTCGTAACACGAAGACCACAGGGTCCGGGCCTGGTGCGGGTCGAACTTGGGGTCGAGGAAGGGCGCGCCCAGGGTGGCGGCCACGCGCTCGATCTCGGCCAGGTGTCCGCCCAGGCCCTTGCGCGTCAGGATGTCGCGGAACGGGGTGTCGTCGCCGACGCCGTCGGCCAGGGCCTCGAACAGCTCCGCCGCAAAGGGGGCCAGGCGCGGGTCGCCGAAGCCAGCGCGCTCGATGGCCTCGTCGTAGGGGCGGGCCCAGCCGGGATTGTTCAGCGCGGCCAGGGCCACCGCGGCGTGGAACGGATTGACCCGCCTGCCGATCTCCTCGCGCGCCACGCCCCGGATGCCAGGATCGGGCGGACCCCGGTCGCGTCCCTTCCACGGGCCGCGCGGAGTGAACGGCCGGCGCTCGCCCCCTCCGCCGCCATAACCGCCGCCATCGCCGCCGCCGCCCGGCTTGGGAAACAGGGCGTCGAGCCGGGCGTAGAGGTCGTCGCGATAGGCCGAGGCCAGGTCCTTGTCGGCGATGCTCTGGGCGGCCGCGCGCAGGCGCTGCTTGAAGCCGGCCTTGCGCTCGGGCGTGTCCAGCGGCTCCAGGTCGCGCTCGCGGGCGAACAGGGCCTCGACGAAGGGCGTGGTCTGCGACAGCTGGGTCTTCAGGGCCTGGGCGCCCTGCTCGCGCAGGACGTCGTCGGGGTCCTTTCCGCCGACCACCATCGAGAACTTGAACGAGCGGCCGGGTTTCAGCTGGGGCAGGGCGCGGTCGATGGCGCGGCTGGCGGCGCGCTGGCCGGCCTTGTCGCCGTCGAAGCTGAGGGTGGGCTCGGGATGCAGGCGCCACAGCACCTCCATCTGCTCCTCGGTCAGGGCCGTGCCCATCGGGGCCACGGCCGGCAGGCCGGCGCGCTGGCAGGCGATGACGTCCATATAGCCCTCGACCACCAGCAGCGGGGTCTGCTCGGTGGGGGCGGCGGCCTGGGCCGCGTGCAGGATCTTGCGAGCCTCGAACAGGCCGTACAGCAGCCGGCCCTTGTGGAAGAGCGTGGTCTCCGGCCCGTTCAGATACTTGGCGCGGGCGGCGGGATCCATGGCCCGGCCTCCGAACGACACCACCCGGCCGCGCGTGTCGGTGATGGGGAAGATGATGCGATCGCGGAAGCGGTCATAGGGCTGGCCGCCGTCCTCGGGGGCGATCAGCAGGCCGGCCTCGACCAGTTCGCCCGGCTTGGCGCCCTTGGCCACGAGGTAGTCCTTCAGGGCCGTGCGGCCGCCGGGGGCGAAGCCCAGGCGGAAGCGGCTCCACTGGTCCTCGGGCAGGGCGCGTCGGGCCAGGTAGTCGCGGGCGGCCTGGCCCACGGGCCGGCGCAGCTCGGCCTCGAACCAGGCCGCGGCCAGTTCCATCCAGTCGCCCAGCGAGGCGCGCTTCTTGTCTTCCTGCGCGGCGCGGGCGTCGGGCTCGGGCAGGGCCATGCCGGCCTCGGCCGCCAGCCGCTCCACCGCCTCGGCGAAGGTCAGCCGCTCGGTCTCCTGCAGGAAGCTGATGATGTCGCCGTGCTTGCCGCTGGAGAAGCAGTGATAGAAGCCCTTGTCGTCGTTGACGAAGAACGAGGGGCTCTTTTCCTTCGTGAACGGCGACAGCCCCGCATACTCGCGCCCCTGCCGCCGCAGCTTCACCGACTTTCCGATCACGTCGGAGGGGCGAAGGCGTTGCTTCAGTTCGTCGAGGAAATGGTCGTCGAAACGCATCGAGGGGCGAAGGTGGGACTGCGGGGCGCTGGGCGGAAGACCATGCCGGTCCGTCAGGGACGGTCATAGCCCTTCGCGAAAGCCGTTAACGGATTTCACGATTCTATCCCCAGCCGGGCGCTCGCGCATCCCCCGGCGGCTAGGACGCCCGCAGCATCGCCAAAGCGGGCTCGCGACAGGCGGCGGCCACCGCGCGCAGCAGGTCCGCCGGCTGGATGGGCTTGGGCTGGACGCCATCGAAGCCCAGCCCCAGCAGGCGCTCGCCCTCGCCCGACATGCCGTCGGCGGTCAGGGCCAGAACCGGCACGTCGGAAGGACCGGCCTCGCCGGCGCGGATCCGGGCCAGGGCCTCGACCCCGTCCATGCCGGGCATGTGCACGTCCATCAGCACCAGGTCGAAGCCGCCCAGCGCCAGGCGCTCCAAACCCTGGCGGCCGTCGTCGGCCACCGCCACCTGGGCCCCCGCCGCCTCGAGCAGGGCCCGGGCCACGGCCTGGTTGACGCGGTTGTCGTCGATGACCAGCAGGCGGCGGCCCTCCAGCCCCTCCGCCGCGGCGGGCGAATTCGCGCCGGCCGGCCGTTCGGCGGCGGGCAGCGGCAGGCGCACGCGGAAGGTCGAGCCCTCGCCCTGGCGGCTTTCCACCGTGATCTTGCCGCCCATCATCGCCACCAGGTGATGGCAGATCGACAGGCCAAGGCCGGTGCCGCCGAAGCGGCGGGTGGTCGAGGCCTCGCCCTGGGAGAAGGGCTGGAAGAGGCGCGCCTGCTGTTCGGCCGACATGCCGATGCCGGTGTCGGAGACGCTCATCTCGACCTCGCCGCCCGCCCCGGCGCCATCGCGGGCCGGGGCGATCGTCACGCGGACCTCGCCGTCCAGGGTGAACTTCAGGGCGTTGGAGACCAGGTTCGACAGCACCTGGCGCACGCGGACCGGGTCGCCGTCCAGCCACGCCGGGAGGTCGGGCGAGACCTCCAGCGTCAGCGCCACGCCCTTGGCGCTGGCGGTCTCGTTCCACAGGCGCTGCAGCTGGCGGCCCAGCTCGGCGATGTCGAAGGCGACGATCTCCAGGTCCAGGCGCCCGGCCTCGATCTTGGACAGGTCCAGGATGTCGTTGAGGATCGCCGTCAGGCCGTCGCCCGACTGCAGGATGGTGTCGAGATAGTCGCGCTGGCGGCGGTCAAGGTCGGTGGCGGCCAGGGCGTGGGCCATGCCCATCACCCCGTTCATCGGCGTTCGCAGCTCGTGGCTCATCATCGCCAGGAAGGCCGACTTGGCGCGATTGGCTTCCAGTGCCTCGGCGCGGGCGCGCTCCAGGGCGTGGGCGTTGGCGCGCATCAGGCGGGCGGCGTTGACCAGGTAGACGCCCAGGCCCGCCAGGGCCGCCGCCGCGAACAGCAGCTCCCGGCCCTTGAACGTCCCGAAGGTCAGCGGAGCCAGCACCAGGGCGGCGATCGGGAACGGAGCCAGGGTGACGAAGGCCGCGCGGCTCAGCACCGCGTACTTCAGCGCCTCGATCAGCAGCCCGAACAGCACCACCAGGGCGGTGAACTTCATGGCCGGCGAGCCGTGCAGCCAGGTCAGGGCGGCCATCACCGACCAGGTGGCGCTGAACGCCGCCACGGTCGACAGCCGCGTGACGGCCGAGGCGTACGCCCCCCGGCCCTTGCCATAGCGGAACTGGTTGAAGGCCAGCCAGGACTCCAGCCCGATGTTGACCACCGTCCAGGCGCCGGCGGCGGGCAGGCCGAAATTGGCCCAGAGCAGGCCGCCGACCATCAGCGCGATGGCGGCCCGGACGGGCCGGCTGCGCTGGCCCATCATCAGCAGCGCGCCCTCCAGGCCGTCGTCGAGAAACTCGCTCAGCCGCACCGCTCGCTCCGCTGGCCACACGCTTGGTGCGACAATTTGCCGTAACAGAGTTCAAGAAAGGGTTGCGGCCGGGGATCTCGCGCGAGCGGGGCTTTCGAACCTTGGCCGACCTCGCGTGCGTTTCCTCGGGGTGACGCGTCCAGGCGTCCCCGTTTTTCGGAAGCCACGGAGAAGACCCATGCCCGAGAGCCGCTGGAACGACCGCGAAGGGCGGTTCGAGATCGACCGCGACCACGACTTCATCGACGAGCCCGGCTGGGGGCGTCCGCCGCGCGAGCGGTACGAGGCTCATCGTCACGGAGGGCGCCGCGGCGGCGAATTCCTGCGCGCCCAGGCCCAGGGCGGCGACATCGGCTATGGCCGGGTCGGCTCGGGCGCGGGCTACGGTCCCGGGCGCGACGCCTTCCACGCGCCGGGCGACTACGGCGCGGTGGGCGACTTCGACTACGGCGTCGGCACGGACCGCTATGGCGGCTACGCCCGCCTGCGCCCGCGCCATGACGACGGCCGCTTCGAGGAGCGTCGTGAGCCCAGGGGGGAGCCACCAGGCGAGCATCGCGGCGACTACGGCCGTCCGTACGAGAGCCACCGCTACGGCGGACACGAGGAGCGCAGCTGGTTCGACCGGGCGCGCGACGAGGTGGCCGCCTGGACCGGCGACCACGACGCCCAGGCCCGCCGCAACGTCGACGCCCGCCTGGGCGAGCACCGCGGCCGCGGCCCCCGCAACTACCGCCGCTCGGACGAGCGCATCCGCGACGACGTCAACGACCGCCTGACCGACGACAGCTGGCTGGACGCCGGCGGCGTCGAGGTGACCGTCGAGAACGGCGAGGTCACCCTCAGCGGCCAGGTCCGCTCGCGCGAGGACAAGCGCCGCGCCGAGGTGATCGCCGAGGGCGTCTCGGGCGTGGAGAACGTGCAGAACAACCTGCGCGCCGTCCGGCCGGAGGATGCGGAGGCCTCGCGCGGCACGGGGATGAACGGGCTGGTGTAGGGGCGGCGGCCCCCTCCGTCACGACGCTGCGCGCCGCGCCACCTCCCCCGCCAGCGAGGGAGATGGCCCGCAGGGCCGGAGGGGGCGTCCGCGACCTCAGTCGAACACGATCACGGACCGCGCCAGCTCGCCGCGCTTGAGTTCGTCGAAGGCGCTGTTGACGTCCTCCAGCTTGATCCGGCGCGAGATCAGCTCGTCCAGCTTCAGCTTGCCGGCCATGTAGGCGTCGACCAGGCGGGGCATGTCGACCGGGAAGCGGTTGGAGCCCATGAAGCTGCCCTGGATCTTCTTTTCGCCCAGGAAGTCGGGGCCGTGCAGCTCGATCATGGTGCCCACCGGGATCATGCCGATAATGTTGGCCGTGCCGCCTCGGCGCAGCATCTTGAACGCCTGCTCGGCGGTGGCCTTCAGGCCGATGGCCTCGAAGCTGTGGTGCACGCCGCCGCCGGTCAGCTCGACCACTTCCTTGACGGTGTCGGGACCGGCCAGGATCACGTCGGTGGCGCCGAACTGCTTGGCCAGCTCCAGCTTGGAGGGCACGCGGTCGATGGCGATGATGCGGCCCGCGCCGGCCATGGCCGCGCCGTTGATGGTGGCCAGGCCCACGCCCCCGCAGCCGATCACGGCCACGGTCTCGCCCGGGCGGACGCTGGAGGTGTGGATAACCGCGCCCACGCCGGTCATCACCGAGCAGCCGATCAGGGCGGCGCGGTCGAACGGCATGTCGCGGCGCACGGCCACGCAGGCGTGCTCGTGCACCAGCATCTGCTCGGCGAACGACGACAGGTTCAGGAACTGGGCCATCTTGGTGTCGCCGCCGCCCGACAGGTCCTCCTTGAACAGGCGGGGCTCCTCGCCCTTGCCGCGCTTGGTTTCCGAGCTGACGCACAGGCTCATGTGGCCGGTCAGGCAGACCTCGCAGTGCCCGCAATAGGCCGACAGGCAGGTGATGACGTGGTCGCCGACCTTGACGGTGCGCACCTCCGAGCCGACCGCCTCGACGACGCCGGCGCTCTCGTGGCCCAGCACGGCGGGCAGGGGGTGGGGGTAGGAGCCTTCGACGAAGTGCAGGTCGGAGTGGCAGACGCCGGCGGCCTTGGTGCGGATCAGCACCTCGCGCGGACCCGGTTTGCCGATCGAGACGGTCTCGATCTGGAGGGGCTTGCCCACCTCGCGCAGTACGGCGGCCTTCATCGACTTCTCCCTGCTTCTCGTTGGCAGGGACCCTACCGGCAGGGGCGGGGCGTCGGGAAGGGGCTATTCGAACAAATGTTCGCCCGGCCTTGCCAGGGCGCGCTCAAGGCCGGGGCGCGCACAAGGAAGCGGTCAGGCCGCCAGGGCGATCTTTCGCTCGGGCAGCACCGCCTCGATGGCCAGCAGGATGACCATGGCCGCCTCGGTGGTGATCACCGCCGAGACCAGGGGCGAGTTGAAGTCGTCGCCCAGCGGCGGGGGCGGGCTGATGGCGTCGGCCGGGACGATGAAGCTGTCGCAGACCGCGTCGACCAGCAGGCCGGCCACGTCGTCGTGGTTCTCGACCACGATGATCACCTGGCGGGCGCTGTCCTGGGCCACGCCCTTGCCCAGGCGTTCGGACAGGTCGATCACCGGCATCACCTGGCCGCGCAGGTTGATGACGCCGCGCACGTAAGGCGGCGCGTCGGGCAGAGGGGTGGGCGGGGTCACGCCGCGGATTTCGCGGACCGCGCCGACGGGAACGCAATAGGTCTGGGCGCCGACCTCGAACGAGAGGATCTGCAGGGCCTCGCCGGCCGTGTAAGCCATGTTGCTGGACATCGCCTGGTCGCCTTCAGCTTGCGGGGCGCCCGTTCTGGACGCCGTCGTGGGGCGCAGCATCCCCGGCAAAGGTGAACAAATCGGTCGCCGTTTCAAAGATTTGCGGCCTGCGGGAGGGTGCGACAGTCCGTTCAGGCTGCGTTCAGCCGCCGGGGCGGAGGATGGGTCCCAAGATGGAGGCGGGCGTGATCGCGCCGACCTCCGAAAGGAACAGCGTCATGAACCGCAATCTGAAGACCCAAATCGGCCGTGTCGCCGCCGGCGTCGCGGCCCTGGCCATGGTGGCCGGCGCCACCGCCGCTTCGGCCGACCCGTATCGCCACGGCTACTACCGCGGCCATCGCGGTGACGAGACCAGCGCGGCCATCGCCGGCGGCATCGTGGGCCTGGCCCTGGGCGCGGCGATCGCGGGCAACAGCAACACCCGTTACCGCAGCGGCTACAGCTACGGCTACGCTCCCCCGCCGCCGCCGCCGCCGCGCTACTACGACTATGGCTACGCGCCGCGTCCCTATGGCTACGGTTACGGCTACGGCCGCGACTGCTGGAGCACCCGCGAATACGACCGCTGGAGCGGCTCGGTGTACGAACGGACGGTCTGCCGCTGATCGCGGCGAGGACCGGAACGGGGAGGGGCGCGGTTGTGGAGGCCGCGCCCTTTCTTTTTGCGCAAACGAAAAGGGCGCGGTCTCGATGACCGCGCCCTTCGTCCTTCAGGCTTCCAGCCTCACCCTTGGGCGGCGCGAAGGCGCTCGAGGATCTGGGGGTGCAGTTCCTGGTTGGCCGCCAGGATCGAGGCGCCCTCGACCGGGTCGCCGTGCTCCTCGATCGTGGTGACCTTGCCGCCGCTCTCGGTGACCATCAGCACGCCGGCCGCCACGTCCCAAGGCTTGAGGTTGCGTTCCCAGAAGCCGTCGAAACGGCCGGCGGCCACCCAGGCCAGGTCCAGCGAGGCCGCGCCGAAGCGGCGCACGCCCGAGACCTTCTGGCTGATCTGGTGCAGCTCCTTCAGGAACTGGCCATGGCCGGGCTTGCCCACGAACGGCACGCCGGTGGCCAGAAGGCTCTCGTCCAGGTGCTTGCGGGCGGCCACGCGCAGGCGCTTCTCGGCGCCCAGGAAGGCGCCCTTGCCCTTCTCGACCCAGAACAGGTCGTTGGTGATGGGGTTGTAGGTGACGCCGGCCACCACTTCGCCCTCGCGCTGCAGGGCGATGTTGACGGCGAAGTGCGGAATGGCGTGCAGGAAGTTGGTGGTGCCGTCCAGCGGGTCGACGATCCAGGTGTGCGTCTTGTCGGTGCCCTCGACCATGCCGCGCTCCTCGCCCAGGAAGCCGTAGCCGGGGCGGGCCTTGGTCAGCAGTTCGAAGATGGTCTGTTCGGCCTTGATGTCGGCGTTGGTGACGAAATCGCCCACGCCCTTCTTGGACACCTGCAGCTCGGTGACTTCGCCGAAGTCGCGGGCCAGGCCACGGGCCGCTTTGCGGGCGGCGTCGATCATCACGTTCAGAAGGGCGGAAGGCGTGGGCAAGGCAGGTATCCTCATAGAACCCCCTGCGCGGCGTCGGCGCGCAGGCGCGACGGCGGGGGACATGCGTGCGGCGGTAAGAAAGATCGGGCGCGGAACCTAGTCGCGCGGCCTTCGGGAATCAAGGTTGGGACGAGGGGCGCGTTTTTTCGCCGCTCCATGTCACGTCCGCGCAGCCTGCCTCGTCCTCCTCGGACACAGGCGAGGAGGCGACGATGCGAGGGATCCAGGGACTGCTGGCCGCGATCCTGGGCGGCGACGGGACGGGACCCTATGGCGACCCTTTCATCCGCGACATCGGCGCGGCGTTCCCGGCCGCCGGCCTTCGCGCGATCGAGGCGCGGACATGATCCCGATCTCGAAGCGCGACCTTGCCTTTGGCGACCTTGGCGTCCATGCGGATCTGTTCGATGCTGCCGGGATGAGCGAGGCTTTCGACATGGACGGCGCGGACGACCTGTTCGAGGCGCGGCGCGGGGCGATGACGGGCCTGGCCTATCGCATGCTGGGTTCGCGCGCCGACGCCGAGGACGTGGTCCAGGACGCCTGGATCCGCTGGCGCGGCGTGGAGGCCGGGACGGTCTCCAACCCGGCCGGCTTCCTGAACAAGATCGTCACCCGCCTGTGCCTGGACCGGCTGAAGTCGGCGCGCGCGCGGCGCGAGGTCTATGTCGGCGAGTGGCTGCCAGAGCCGGTGGTCGACGACGACAACGATAGCCTTGGCGAGGACCTGTCGGTGGCCTTCCTGCTGGCGCTGGAGCGGCTGACCCCGCTGGAGCGGGCGGCGTTCCTGCTGCACGACGTGTTCGACGCGCCGTTCTCGGAAGTGGCCCGCGTGCTGGGCCGCAACGAGGCCGCCTGTCGCCAGCTGGCCGCCCGGGCCCGCGAGCACGTCAAGGCCGGCAAGCCGCGCTATCGCCCCAGCGCCGAGGAGGAGCAGCGCCTGACCAGCGCCTTCCTGGCCGCGGCGCTGGGCGGCGACGAGGCGGCCCTGCGCGGGATCCTGGCTCAGGACGTGGTCATGCACGCCGACGGCGGCGGCAAGGTCAACGCCACCATGAACCCGGTCTATGGGCTGGAGAAGGCCGTGCGCCTGCTGATGGGCGTGAAGAAGAAGTGGCCCGCCCCCGAAGACACCGTGGCCCGCCTGGCGCGCATCAACGGCGCGCCCGGCATCGTGATGTCGCAGGGCGGGGTGGTGTTCCAGACCATGGGCCTGGAGATCGTCGACGGCCGCATCGCCGCCGTCTACACGATGCGCAACCCCGACAAGCTGGCGCGGCTGCACGCCTAGGGTCCAGACCCCGTCACATTAGGGTGGAAGCCGCGCCGCCCCGGCCAAGGTCGCGATCGACCGGCCAGAGCGGCGCACGGTTCTAGACGTTGAAGCGGAAGTGCATCACGTCGCCGTCCTTGACGACATATTCCTTGCCCTCGGCCCGCATCTTGCCGGCTTCCTTGGCGGGGCCTTCGCCGCCCAGGCGGACATAGTCCTCGTAGGCGATGGTCTCAGCCCGGATGTAGCCCTTCTCGAAGTCGGTGTGGATCACGCCGGCCGCCTGCGGGCCGGTGTCGCCCACGTGGATGGTCCAGGCGCGGGCTTCCTTGGGGCCGACCGTGAAATAGGTCTGCAGGCCCAGCAGGTTGTAGGCCTCGCGGATCAGGCGGTTCAGGCCGGGCTCCTCAAGGCCCAGGGTCTCCAGGAACTCGGCGCGCTCCTCGGCGTCCAGCAGGGCGATCTCGCTCTCGATCTGGGCCGAGATGACCACGGCCTTGGCGTTGTCCTTGGCGGCGCGCTCGGCCACCAGGTCGGAGAACTTGTTGCCCTTGTCGGCGCTGCCCTCGTCGACGTTGCAGACGTAGAGCGCCGGCAGCGAGGTCAGGAGCTGCAGCATGTGCCAGGCCTTCTCGTCCTCCTTGTCCACGGTCGCGGCGCGGGCGGGGCGGCCTTCGCGCAGCTGGGCCAGGGCCAGGTTGATCAGGCGCAGCGTGTTGGCGGCTTCCTTGTCGCCGCCGGACTTGGCCTTCTTCTCGATGGCCGGCAGGCGCTTTTCCAGGCTTTCCAGGTCGGCCAGCATCAGCTCCATCTCGATGATCTCGAGATCGGCGATCGGGTCGATGCGGCCTTCCACGTGGGTGATGTCGCCGTCCTCGAAGCAGCGGGCCACGAAGGCCACGGCGTCGCAGTCGCGGATGTTGGCCAGGAACTGGTTGCCCAGGCCCTCGCCCTTGGACGCGCCGCGCACCAGGCCGGCGATGTCGACGAAGGTGATCCGGGCCGGGATGATCTCCTTGGAGCCGGCGATCTTGGCCAGGGCCTCCAGGCGCGGCTCGGGCACGGCCACGTCGCCGGTGTTGGGCTCGATCGTGCAGAACGGATAGTTGGCGGCCTGGGCCGCGGCGGTCTGCGTCAGGG
>JAGHZU010000038.1:12076-12331 GCA_017745235.1 Caulobacter sp.
GGATTTCGTTGGCGGGGCGCTTAGCACGGATCGCGCGGGAAGTCGCGGCCCGCGCCGGGGCGGCGCGCCGGTTCATTACAGATCGTTTACAACCATAATCGCTGGTTGACGCCAGCGTTTATGTTCGTAATCGTAGCGGCGAGGAGAACCGCCATGCGTATCAGCGCCGCCGAGAGCGAGATCATGCGCGCCCTGTGGGCCGAAAGCCCCCTGACGGCCGAGGAGATCACAGCCCGCCTGGCCGACGACCAGAAC
>JAGHZU010000039.1 GCA_017745235.1 Caulobacter sp.
AAACAACGCCGCGCGCGGCGGCAAGGCGACTGGTGGTGGCGGCAGATCGCTCGGCGCATGCCGAACGACCGACCCGAACGCGGTCATGGCGAGAAGGCCCTCTCCGATGTGTACAGGCCTTCAAAACGCGCGTTGGCGGGGTTTTGATCCCCGCGGGCCGAGTCACGATGCGCTCACGCCAATGTGCGCGGGCGCCGGTTACCGCGGAGCCTAGAGCGAAGCCGCCTGGGCCACGGCCTGGCCCAGGCCGGCATAGTCGCCGTTGAAGTGGTGGCCGCCGCGCAGCTTCACCTGGCGGATCGGCAGGCTGGGGCAGATGTCCAGCCGCTCCTTGTCGCCATAGATGCAGGTCATCGGCAGGCCCTTCATCGCCTCGACGGCCGGGGCCACCGGGAAGGAGTGGGCCGTCGGACGGTTCAGCCAGCTCGCCGGGCGGAAGGTCAGATCGCCATGCGGGCCGGCGCCAATCAGCACCACGCTCTGGATCTGGTCGCGCAGATCGGCCGGCAGCAGCGGCACGATGGCCGGCAGGGCGTCGGCCCCGAACGAATAGCCCACCAGCACGATCTTCCGGCGGTCCCACTTGGCCTGGTGGCTGCGGAGCTGGTCAGCCAGGTCGTCGGCCAGGGCCTGGGGCGGGCGCTTGTCCAGGAAGTAGCGCAGCGAATTGAAGCCCAGCACCGGGACGCCGTCCTTGGCCAGCACCTTGGCCACGCCCTGGTCCAGCGGGCCCCAGCCGCCGTCGCCCGAATAGAGCACGGCCATGGCCTCGCCCGGCGCGGCGGCGGGCGTCTCGATCAGCTTCGGCGCGACCGAGGCGGCCTCGGCGGCGCCGGCCAAGGCCAGGCCGAGGACGGCGGCGAGGGTTAGGAGTCGGGCGCGCGTGTTCATGATCTTCCTATCGCGCCCAATCTTGACCATGCGGAGGCGAAGAGGAGGCGGAGCAAGGGCCTTTGATGGATGCAGAACGGCCAGGACGCGAACAGGTTACGGCGAATTCACTCGCGCCCGCCTCATTCCAGACGCTATTCACTACACATGTAACGCTACACATGTAGCGAACACATGTGCAGTAAAACGCCTGTGCAGCGAATTGGGAGCGCGCCGTGATCGAATCCCTGCCCCGACGCGAACGCGAGGTCTTCGAGACCCTCTGCCGGCTGGAAGGGGGCACGGCGTCCGGCGTCCGCGCCGCCCTGTCCGATCCGCTCAGCGACTCCGCCGTGCGCACCATGCTCTCACGCCTGGAGGCCAAGGGCCTGGTTGAGCGGACGTCCGGTCCGGAGGGCTTTCTCTACAGCCCGGTCCAGCGCACCGAGGCCGTCGCGGCCGGCGCCCTGAAGCGCATGATCGACACCTTCTTCGCCGGCTCGGCCGCCAGCGCCGCCACCGCCCTGCTGGGTCTGGGCCAGCGCCTGACGCCGGAAGAGGTCGCGGCCCTGGAAGAGGCCATCGACAAGGCCGCCGGAGAGGAGCCCAAGCCATGACCTGGACCCTGCTCGCCGCCCTGCTGGTCAAGTCCAGCCTGATCGCCGCCGTCGGCCTGGCCTGCGCCCGCTTCCTGCCCCAGCGCGCCGTCGACCGCGTGGACATCCTGCGCGCCACGGTCTGCCTGCTGCTGGCTCTGCCGGTGATCATGAGCCTGCTGCCGGCGCTGAACCTGGCCCTGCTGCCCGCGATCGCGCCGCCTCCGGCCGTTCCTCTGCCCGCCCTCCCCTTGGACATCTCCGCCGCCCCGGCCGCATCGTCCTGGTCGTGGCCTCATCCGGCGACGGGCCTGATCGGAGGCCTGTGGCTGCTCGGCTTCGCCGCCGTGGTCGGCCGGCTGCTGCTGGGGGTGCACACCCTGAACCGCTGGACCCGCCAGGGCCGCGCGGTGACTTGCCCCGACTGGCTGGCGCCGCTGGACCGCCTGCCGCCGGAAGACCGCCCCGGCCTGGTGTCCAGCGACCGCGTCTTGAGTCCGCTCAGCTGGGGCGTCGCCCCGGGCTTCATCGTGGTGGACCCGGCCAGCCTGGCCGAGCGCCGCGCCGCGCCCGCCATCCTGGCCCACGAGCTGGCCCACCTGCGCCGCCACGACTGGATCTTCCTGCTGCTGTCGCGCCTGGCGCTGGCGATGTTCTGGTTCAACCCGCTGGTCTGGCGGCTGCACGCCGCCCTGATCGAGCGCTCGGAAGAGGCCGCCGACGCCCTGGCCTTGGAGACCATCGACCGCGCCGTCTACGCCAAGGCCCTGATCGGCCTGGCCGCCTGTCCCATCCCTTCCGCCCACCCCGCCCGGATCGCCGCGACGGCCATGGCCGCCGACGCCCGGACGCTGAAGACGAGGATCGCCTGCATCATGACGAACACCTCCCCTCGCCGCCGGCCGCTGACGGTGGTCCTGGCCATCGCCGCCATGGCCGTGGTCGCCACGCCCCTGGCCGCCCTGGCCGTGACTCGCCAGGACTGGGTCGAGCCGCCTCCGCCGCCGCCCCCTCCGCCCGCGCCTCCGACCGCCGAGGCCCCGCCTGCTCCTCCGGCTCCGCCCGCGCCCCCTGCGCCGCCCGCTGCGCCCCATCGAGCGATCGCGATGAGCGAGCTGTCGCCTCCCCTGCCGCCCCTGCCTCCGTTGCCGCCGCTGAACGCGCCCGAGCCTCCGCCTCCGCCGGAACCGCCTCCGCCGCCGGCCGCGCCCCCGGCTCCGCCGGCGCCTCCGGCCCCGCCTCCCCCAGCCGCCGGCCACACCTTCAGCTACTTCAGCTACCGCACGCCTGAAGAGACCAAGGCCGTCATCGAGGCGCGGGCCCAAGCGGCGGAAGCCCGCCGTCACGCCGCCGACGCTCGGGCCAAGGCGCGCCTCAACCGTCAGGCCGCCGAGGACGCCCGCCTTCAAGCCGAGCAGGCCCGGGCCGACGCCGAACAGGCCCGCGCCGACGGCGAGTGGGCTCGCCAAATGGGAGAACAGGCGCGCCGGGAGGCCGCCCGCGCCATGGTCCAGGCTCGCGCCCACATGGCCCAGGGCGCGGTGGACATGCGCCGGGGCGCCCGGCAGATGCGCGAAGAAGCCGCTCGCCTGCGGGACCCCGCCTATCGCGCCAAGCAGATCGAACAGAACCGCGCCCGCGGCAACACGGTCACCGACGCCGAGCTGGTCGAGCTCTCCAAGCGCCTCCCCGACCAGGCCGACGACCTGGACCGTCAGGCCGACAAGCTGGCGGCGGAGGCCAAGAAGGCGAGCTAGGCGCCGCGCCTAGCCCAGCCGTTTGATCGCCGCCTTCAACGGCTTGGCGGAGTCGAAATAGTCCTCCCAGGCCGTGCTCTTGGCGATCAGGTCGGGGGCGGTGCGGATCGTGTACTTGGTCGGGTCCAGCCCCGCCTTCACCTGGGTCCAGTTCAGGGGCATCGACACCGTCGCCTCCGGCCTCGCCCGGGCTGACAGCGGCGCGACGGCGGTCGAGGTGCGATCGTTGCGCAGATAGTCCAGGAAGATCCGCCCCTCCCGCGCCTTCTTGCTCATGGTGATCAGGTACTTGTCCGGCGCGTCGGCGGCCATGCGGGCGCAGACCTCGCGGGCGAACGCCTTGGCCGCGTCCCACGGGACCTTGTCCGACAGCGGGGTCACGACGTGCAGCCCCTTGCCGCCGGTGGTCTTGCAGAAGCTGACCAGACCCAGCTCTTCCAGCCGGTCGCGGATCTCGCGGGCCGCGACGATCACGTCCTCGAAGGTCACGCCCGGCGCCGGGTCGAGGTCGAACACCAGCCGGCCGGCCACTTCCGGATCGTTCGGTTGGCAGTTCCAGGGATGGATCTCGATCGCCGCGATCTGGGCCGCGGCGATCAGGGCCTCGACCCGGTCGAACTGGATGTAGGGCTGGCGGTCGCCGCGCACGCTGACCTGCTCGATCAGGGACGACATGCCCCGCATGGCGTGGCGCTGGAAGAAGGTCTCGCCGCCAAGGCCGTCGGGCAGGCGGATGATCGAGGCCGGGCGACCCTTGATGTGCGGCAACATCCACGCGCCCACGGCCGCCATGTAGCGGGCCAGGTCGATCTTGGTCCCCGCAGCACCGTCGACATCGGGCCATAGCGGCTTGTCGGGCTTGGAGATCGGCACGCCCAGGACGACGCTGTCCTCCTTGGCGGTGACGACCGTCACCGGCTTGGCGGCGGCCTTGGCCTTGGGGGCCGCCTTGGGTGTCGGCTCGGCCAGTTCGGCGCTCTCGGCCGACGCCGGAACCTCGGCCTCGACCTCGGCGGCGGGCTTGTCCTCGCGCAGGCCCTTGAACGCCGCCTGGCGGATCGCCCCGTCGCCGGTGAAGCCGGCATATTCGATCTCGGCCACCAGTTCCGGCTTCACCCAGTGGACGTTGTCGGCCTTGCGCGGCGCGCCCTTGCCCTCGAACGGCGACTTGCTGGTCTCCAGGGCCTTCAGCTTGGGCAGCAGCTTGGCGACCTTGTCCCGCCCGAAGCCCGTACCGATCCGGCCCACGTGGGCCAGCTTGCCGTCGCGATAGACGCCGGCGATCAGCGAGCGGAAGGCTGTCCCGGTCGTCGTCCAGCCACCGATCACCACCTCGTGCCCGGCCCGGCACTTGGCCTTGACCCAGCTTTCGCTGCGGCCCGAGCGGTAGGGCGCGTCCAGCCGTTTGGAGATGATCCCCTCCAGCTCCAGCTTGCAGGCCGACAGCAGCACCGCGTCGCCGGCGGTCTCGAAGTGATCGACGAACCGCAGCCGCGGCTCGTCCTCGCCCATCAGCGCCTTCAGTCGCGCCTTTCGCTCGCGCAGCGGCAAGTCGCGCAGGTCCTCGCCGCTCTCGGCCAACAGGTCGAAGGCGAAGAAGATCAGGTCGCGGCTGTCGCCTTCGGACAGGGCCGCCTGTAGGCCGGCGAAGTCCGGCTGGCCCGCCGCGTCCAGGGCCACGACCTCGCCGTCGAGGATGGCGTCGGGCAGGTCGGCGGCGGCCTCGGCGATGGCGGCGAACTTCTCGGTCCAGTCCAGGCCCTTGCGGGTGCGCAAAACCGCCCGGCCGTCCTCGACGCGCAGCTGGACGCGATAGCCGTCGAACTTGATCTCGTGCGCCCAGCCGGGACCGGACGGCGGACGATCCAGCGACTTGCACAGCTGGGGCTCGATGAACTCGGGCAGCACGGTGGATTTCGTCTTGGCGGCTTTCTTGGCCTTCGGCTCAGCGAAGGTCCGCGTCTCCAGCGCCTCCTTCTGCAGCGCCTCGCGCTCGGCCTTGGTCCGTGAGGTCCACACGGCGTCGCCCTTGCCCTTCTTCCGCAGGATGAACGGCGTCGGCCCCTTGCCCTCGCCCGCCGCGATCTGGGCCATGGTCCGCCCCGAGGCGATCGAGGCGTCCTCCTCCAGCACCGCCGTTCCCTCGCCCGGTCGCGCGGCCTCGTCCTTGTGCTTGATGAGCAGCCAGTTGGAGCGCTTGCCCTTCCCGTCCTTGGCGTTGCGGTCCCAGTTCATCCGCACCAGCACCCAAGAGCCGCGCAGCCGCTCGCCCTCCAGCACGAACTTCAACTCGCCCTTCTTGAGCGCCTTGGCCACGTCCTCGAAGCCCGGCTCGGGTGACCAGTAGCCGCGATCCCACAGCATCACCGTGCCGCCGCCGTACTGGCCCTTGGGGATGGTGCCCTCGAAGTCGCCATAGTCCAGCGGGTGATCCTCGACCTCCACCGAGAGCCGCTTGTCAGCGGGATCCAGCGACGGGCCCTTGGTCACCGCCCACGACTTCATCACCCCGTCCAGCTCCAGCCGGAAGTCGTAGTGCAGGCGGGTGGCCTCGTGCTTCTGGATCACGAACCGCAGGTGCGGCGCAGGCGCGACGGCCGCGTCGCCGCTGGGCTCGGCGGTCTTCTGGAAATCGCGCTTGCGGCGGTATTCGGCGAGTTGTCCCTGGGCCATGACGAGGCTCCGTTTCGTGCCTGATTTGAAGGCGCGTGACGGGCCGGCGGTTCCCTTAGCCTCCCGCGTCGAACCGCTTGACCACCGCTTTGGGCGCTTGCAGCCGCCAGGCGTCGGTCAGCAGGGCCGTCAATTCGTCCGTCTCCACCGCGTCCAACCGCACGAGCACCGCCGGATAGCCGCGATAGTGGGCGTCGTCGAAGAAGGTCTCGGGCGCGGCCTCGAGCAGCAGCTCCTTCTTCTCCATCCGGCAACGCACGGCCAGGACGCCCGGCACGAGCTCGCGTTTGCCCTTCGGCGTGGCCCGAGCCAGATAAGGCCAGGACATCCCCTTGCCGCCCACCCCGAAGCTCAGCGAATCCTCGGATTCGCTCGCCTCAATCCCGGGTAAGGCCAGGATCGCGCGGCGGATTTTGGGATGATCGATCATAAAGCCGGATGAAATCCCTATGTCGAGGGTATGACAATCCGGCGCCACCGGTGTCGTATGCCCAATTGTCAATGACACCGGTTTCCATTATGCACGAGCAAAGCCCGTTTAACGGGACTGTAGTGTGTTTCGCGAGGGAGGATTCGCGGCGTGACCGTTTCCGAGGCCGAGAGCGAGGTGTTCGCACCGGCGTCCATCGCAAAGCAATTCGTCGAAGCACGCCTGAAGGGCGTGTCGGTCCCTGGCTATCCCGGCGGCGTGCTCCCTCAGTCCATGGCCGAAGGCTATGCTGTGCAGGATTTGGCCATCGACCAGTGGCCTGACGAGCTGGTCGGCTGGAAAGTCGGTCTGGTGCCCCCGCAGCACCGTGAACGCCTGGGCGCCGAGCGCCTGGCCGGCTGCATCTTCAAGACCAAGGTCTGGAACGCCGGCGAAGAGCCCACCCCGTTCCGCGCCATCGTCGGCGGCTTCACGGCCGTCGAGGCCGAGTTCATCATCCGTCTGGGCAAGGACGCCCCGGCCGACAAGACCGAATGGACCGCCGAGGAAGCCGCCGAATACGTCGGCGAGCTGATCGTCGGCGTCGAGATCGCCGGCAGTCCGCTGGCCACCATCAACCAGCTGGGCCCGCCCATCGTCGCCTCGGACTTCGGCAACAACGACGGCCAGATCCTGGGCCAGGTCATCGAGAACTGGCGCGACATCGCCTGGGAAGACATGCCGGCCGAGACCTTCATCGACGGCAAGTCCGTCGGCAAGGGCGGCGCGGCCTCGATCCCCGGCTCGCCCCTGGCGGCCCTGGCCTTCCTGTTGGGCCACGTCGCCTCGCGCGGCCGACCGCTCAAAAAGGGAATGCTGGTGACCACCGGCGCCAGCACCGGCATTCATGACATTGCCGCCGGCGAGAGCTCCCGCGTAGACTTCGGTCCGTTCGGAAGCGTCGCCTGCGTCGCGGTGCCTGCTTAGAGCCAAGGTCGTGCTTGCGGCCCAACTGTTCTATACGCGTGGCCTTCGAGCGAGCCGGCAGCCGGTTCGCCCGGAGGCCTTCTAACGATCGGAAACCGGCGGGGGCGTCGGAATAACTACAAGCCCAAGGGTGAGGATGTGACGTCCATGGACGCTCCAACAATGCCGACACCGTCCGCGAAAATCGGGCGGTATCGGTGGGTTATCGTCGGCCTGCTGTTCCTGGCGATGGTGATCAACTACGTCGATCGCCAGACCATCGGCCTGCTGAAGGCCGACCTGTCGAAGGAATTCGGCTGGGACGAGACCCACTACGCCGACCTGGTCTTCTACTTCCAGCTGGCCTACGCCGTGGCTTACCTCGCCTGGGGCAAGATCATGGACAAGATCGGCGCGCGCTGGGGCTTCGGCGTCGCCTTCCTGATCTGGCAAGGCGCCCACATCGCCCACGCCCTGGCCAAGAGCTTCGGCGGCTTCGCTTTCGCTCGCATGGGTCTGGGCATCGGTGAAGCCGGCGGCTTCCCGGGCGGCATCAAGGCCGTGGCCGAGTGGTTCCCCAAGAACGAGCGCGCCCTGGCCACCGGCATCTTCAACGCCGGCACCAACATCGGCGCCATCGTCACCCCGCTGGTCGTGCCGGGAATCGTTCTGGCCTTCGGCTGGCAGATGGCCTTCATCGTCACCGGCGTGGCCGGCCTGCTGTGGCTGCCGCTGTGGCTGATCGTCTATCGCCGCCCGCGCGAGCAGAAGCGCCTGTCGGCCGCCGAGTTGGCCCACATCGAGCAGGACCCCGCCGACCCCGTCGAGAAGATCGGCTGGGTCAAGCTGCTGGGCAAGAAGGAAACCTGGGCCTTCGCCCTGGGCAAGTTCCTGATCGACCCGATCTGGTGGATGTTCCTGTTCTGGCTGCCCGACTTCCTGGGCAAGCGCTATCACCTGGACCTCAAGAGCTTCGGTCCGCCGCTGATCGCCATCTATCTGATGAGCGACGTCGGTTCGGTGGCCGGCGGCTGGCTGTCATCGCAACTGATGAAGATGGGCTGGAGCATCAACAACGCCCGCAAGACCACCATGCTGGTCTGCGCCCTGCTGGCCGTGCCGGTGATGTTCGCGGCCAATGTCAGCGGCCTCTGGACCGCCGTGCTGATCATCGGCGTCGCGACCGCCGCCCACCAGGGCTTCTCGGCCAACCTCTACACCTTGCCGTCGGACGTGTTCCCGCGTGGAGCCGTGGGCTCGGTCGTCGGCATCGGCGGCATGCTGGGCGCCGTCGGGGGCATGGTGTTCTCCAAGTACATCGGCCAGGTGCTGGACCGGATCGGCACCTACAGCCCGATCTTCGTGGTCGCCGGCACCGCCTATCTGGTGGCCCTGCTGGTCGTCCACCTGCTGAGCCCGAAGATGGAGCCGGTGAAGATCTAGGTCGCGGTCACGAGCCTCCGAAGGATGAGCCCCCGGTCGAAAGGTCGGGGGCTTTTTCTCTTTTGCTCCCTCTCCCAGAGGGAGAGGGCTATAAGCTTTCGATGTCCTCCCCCCTCCCCTTCAAGGTCGCCCTGGTCGGCTACGGCTTCGTCGGCAAGGTTTTCCACGCGCCGCTGATCGCCGCCACGCCCGGCCTGCTGCTGCACACCGTGGTCTCCAGCGATCCCAAGAAGGTTCTGGCCGACCATCCGAACGTGAAGGTCGCGCCCGACCTCGAAGCCGCCCTGGCCGATCCCGAGATCGACCTGGTCGTCATCGCCACGCCCGACCCGCTGCACGCGGCCCAGGCCCATGCCGCGCTGGACGCCGGCAAGGCCGTGGTGATCGACAAGCCGTTCGCGGTCACCCTGGACGAGGCCCGCGCCGTCGCCGACCACGCCAAGCGGGCCGGCAAGCTGCTGAGCATCTTCCACAACCGCCGCTGGGACAGCGACTTCCTGACCCTCAAGGCCCTGATCGCCGACGGCGCGCTGGGCCAGATCGTGCAGTACGAGAGCCACTTCGACCGCTTCCGCCCGGTGGTCCGCGACCGCTGGCGCGAGAAGCCGGGTGCCGGCGTGCTGCTGGACCTGGGCCCGCACCTGATCGACCAGGCCCTGAAGCTGTTCGGCCCGCCGGACGCCATCTACGCCGACCTGGCGGTGCAGAAGGACGGCGGCCAGGCCCCGGACTATTTCCACCTGGTGCTGCGCTATCCGCGCCTGCGGGTGCTGCTGCACGCCAGCCAGATGACGATCGACTCTCGCCTGCGCCTGACCGTGCACGGGACCAAGGGCAGCTTCCACAAGGAGGGCCTGGACGCGCAGGAAAACGCCCTCAAGGCCGGCGGCGCGCCGGGCTCGGAGGGCTGGGGCGCCGATCCGCGTCCGGGAACTCTGACCGTCCCTGACGGTGAAGGGACCGCCAGCCGCGTGGTCGAGGGCGTACCGGGCGACTATCTCGCCTACTACGCCGGCGTCCGCGACGCCCTGTCTGGCCACGGCGTCAATCCGGTCCCGCCGGAGGAGGCGCTGGCGGTCATGGAGCTGATCGACCTGGCCGCCCGGAGCGCCGCCGAAGGCCGCGAGCTCTCGCTGTGACGGATACCGAACTGCTGGCCGCCATCGCCGTCCAGGAAAAGGCCCTGGTCTTCCCGCGCTTCACCCTGGACGACGCCTGGACGCTGGGGACCGCCCTGCGCGACGCCGCCCTGGCCCGGGGCGCGCCGGTGGCGATCGACATCAGCCTGCGCGATCGCCCGCTGTTCCACGCCGCCCTGCCGGGCGCGGGTCCCGACAACGCCGACTGGGTCCGCCGCAAGCGCAATACCGTCCTGACCCTGGCGACCAGCACCCTGGCCGTGGGCTTGAAGCTGAAGGCTTCCGGCGAGACCCTGGAAGAACGCTACGGCCTCTCCCCCCGCGACCACGCCGCCCACGGCGGCGGCTTTCCGCTGAGCCTGGAGGGCCTCGGCTGCATCGGCGCCATCACGGTCTCGGGCCTGCCGCAGGTGGAGGACCACGCGCTGGTGGTGGAGGTGCTGGAGCGGATACTGGATAACTAGTCCAAACAAGTCCGCTCATCCCGGCGAATGCCGGGACCCAGATCCCATAGCGGAGTGTGGGGCTGGATAACCTCAGAGCTCAAGGAGCCCATCTCGAAGCCATTCCATCTGGGTCCCGACATTCGCCGGGATGAGCGGATTTTTGGGAGAAGGCCCATGCGCTCGAAGTTCCTCGGCCTTATGGCCGCCACAGCTCTAACCGCATTGGGTCCGGTCACGGCCCACGCCGCGCCGATCCTGGCCCCGGTCTTCACCGACCACGCCGTCCTCCAGCGAGGCCAACCGATCCGCGTTTGGGGCGCGGCGCGGCCGGGCGAGGCGGTCGAGCTGTCGCTGGGCGAGGCCAAGGCCTCGGCGACGGCGGACGCCCAGGGCCGCTGGTCGGCGACCTTCCCGGCCCGCGAACCGGGCGCGGCCCTGACCTTGACGGCCCGGAGCGGCGGCGAGCAGCAGACCCTGTCGGACCTGCTGGTCGGCGACGTCTGGCTGTGCTCGGGCCAGTCGAACATGGAATATCCGCTGCGC
>JAGHZU010000003.1:0-319025 GCA_017745235.1 Caulobacter sp.
GCCAGCGCTTATTGAGTACGGACCCTAGCCGCCACAAGGTCTTATCGTCGCCTCTTTTGCTTCAGCTTGGCGTCAGGTTGCCAGACCAAACTTCGCCGTGAGTTGGAGCGGCGCATGCAAGTCTTTTGCGATTTCGACGGCACGATCGCCAAGGTCGACACCACCGATCTGGTCCTGAGCAAGCTGGCTGCGCCGGCCTGGGAGGATCTTGAGGCGCAATGGGCGCGCGGCGAAATCACCGCGGCCGAGTGCATGCGCGGCCAGGTCGCGCTGATCGGCGGCGACGATCAGGCGCTGGACGCCGTACTGGACGGCGTGGAGCTGACCGAAGGCTTCGCGGCTTTCGTCGCCTGGTGCGAGGCCAACGGCGTGCCCTTGACCGTGGTCAGCGACGGCGTGGACTACTTCATCGCCCGGATCCTCGACCGCCACAGCCTGGGGCACCTGCCGGTCATCGCCAATCGGCTGGTCGGCAACGCCGAGATCGGGCGGCGGCTGGAGCAGCCCTGGTCGCGCGCCGGCTGCGCCGCCGGGTCCGGCGTCTGCAAGTGCCAGGTCGCGACCAAGGCCGACGAGCGCGCCAGCCAGACCGATGAGCTGATGGTCTTCGTCGGTGACGGGCGCTCCGATTTCTGCGTCGCAGGTCGCGCCGACCTGCTGTTCGCCCGCGACAAGCTGGCCGCCTACGCCCGTTCGCGCGCCATGCCCCATCACGAGTTTTCCGACTTCCACGTCATCACCACGACCCTGGCCTCGATCCGCCAGCGCCTGCCCCGACGCGCGGCCGTCTAATCCCCCTGGAGATCCTCCATGTACGATTCTGAACACGCGGCCGACCTGTCGGCCGACGAAGCCCGCCTGCGCGCGCTCGAAGCCGAGTACTGCTCGTACGGCGACACGGTGCACTACCTGCCCGACCCGAAGTTCTTCGCCGGCTGCGAGGGCTCGTTCATGTACGATGCGCGCGGCCGCGAGTACCTGGACCTGCAGATGTGGTACTCGGCCGTGAACTTCGGCTATCGCAATCCACGCCTGAACGCGGTCGCTCACCGCCAGCTCGACACCCTGCCCCAGGTCGCCAGCCAGTACCTGCACCGCGAGAAGGTCGAGTTGGCCGCGATGATCGCCCAGGACGCCGAAAAGAAGTTCGGCCGCAAGGGACGCGTCCACTTCAACGTCGGCGGCGCCCAGGCCGTCGAGGACTCGCTGAAGCTGGTGCGCAACGCCTCGGGCGGCAAGCAGCTGATGTTCGCCTTCGAGGGCGGCTACCACGGCCGCACCCTTGGGGCCTCGGCGATCACCTCGTCCTACCGCTATCGCCGCCGCTACGGCCACTTCGGCGACCGCGCCCAGTTCATCGAATTCCCGTACCACTTCCGCGGCCCCAAGGGCATGAGCAAGGAAGAATACGGCCACTACTGCGTTCAGAAGTTCGCCCGCCTGTTCGAGACCGAATACAACGGCGTACTGGACGTGAAGACCGGCCAGGCCGAGTACGCGGCTTTCTACATCGAGCCTATCCAGGGCACCGGCGGCTACGTCATCCCGCCGATGAACTTCTTCCCTGAATTGAAAAAGGTGCTGGACCAGTACGGCATCCTGCTGGTGGTCGACGAGATCCAGATGGGCATGTTCCGCACGGGCAAGCTCTGGTCGATCGAGCACTTCGGCGTGCAGCCCGACGTGCTGGTGTTCGGCAAGGCCCTGACCAATGGCCTGAACCCCCTGTCCGGCGTCTGGGCCCGCGAGGAGCTCATCAATCCGGAAGTCTTCCCGCCAGGCTCGACCCACTCGACCTTCAACTCCAACCCCATGGGCACCTCGGTGGCGCTGGAAGCCCTGAAGATGGTCTCGGAGGTCGATTACGGCGCCCAGGTCATGGACAAGGGAGCCTACTTCCTGGACGGCCTGAAGGAGCTCCAGAAGCGTTGGCCGCAAATCGGCGACGTCGACGGCCTGGGCCTGGCCCTGCGCGCGGAGATCTGCCAGGCCGACGGCTTCACGCCCAACAAGGCCCTGCTGAACAAGATGGAAGAGGTCGCCATGTCGGGCGAACTCGAGGTCGACGGCAAGACCATGGGTCTGATCCTCGACGTCGGCGGCTACCACAAGAACGTCATCACGCTCGCGCCCTCGCTGGAGATCAGCAAGGATGAGATCGACCTGGCCCTGAAGCTCCTGGATGCGGTGCTGCGCCGGTGCGTCGACTGAGCGATCGCCTGACCCCGGTGCTGCTGGACCTCGACGGCGCGTTCGAGGACCAGGGCGCGCTTGTCGAGGAAACCCTGGCGGCTGGCGGCGACCAGGTCGCCGCCCGCGACCTGGGCCCGGCGCTGCGCTTGTGGAGCCGCCCCCCGGCCCTGGAGGCCCTGCGCGATCGCCTTCGCCAGTCGGCTCCGGCCGGCCCAAGTCTGGTCTTCACCGGTTCGGGCGACTTCCACCATGTCTCGCCGCTGCTGATCGAGCGGGCGATCGAGGCGTCATGGAGCGGGCCGGTGACGGTGCTGCACTTCGACAACCACCCTGATTGGGTGAGGTTCGAGAACGGCATGCACTGCGGATCGTGGGTGGGCCGCGCCGCCCGTCTGCCTGGGGTGGCCAAGGTCATCACGGTCGGCGTCTGCAGCCGCGACATCGCACACCCCACGTCCAGGAGCGCGCACCTGGACCTGGTGGAGGACGGACGGCTGGAGCTCTACGCCTACCGCGCCCCCGACGGCGGTTCGACCGTGCGCGTCGGCCGGGCGGCCTGGCCGACGGTCGAGAGCCAAGGCGAGGACGCCTTCATCGACTTCCTGTCCGCGCGCATACAGACCGACGCGGTCTACGTAACCATCGACAAGGATGTGCTGCGCCACGAGGACGCGGCCACCAACTGGGACCAGGGCCGGACTAGCCTGGCGTTCCTGGAGGCCATGCTCGCCCGGATCCTGGACGAACACCGCCTGATCGGAGCCGACGTCGTCGGCGACTGGACGCGCCCCCGCTACGGCGGCGGCCTGGCCGCGGGCCTGCTCAAGCGGGCGGAGGCGATGCTGGACCAGCCCTGGTCGCCGCCGCGCCCGGCGCTCCGCCAGGTGAACGAAGGCGTCAACCGGCGACTGTTGCGCATGTTCGTGCAGACTGCGGCATGAACGGCTCGCTCGCCTCCGCCGCTGGCCTGCTGGCCTACTGCGTCGCCGCCGAGATCGCCCGCGAACTCTGCTTCAAGGCGGCCGCCGACCGCGCCCAAACGGCATCCAACTATGCGCTGGCGCTGGCTGCCCAGCCCATCATGTGGCTGGGCCTGGCGTTCTGGATCAGCGAGGCGATCAGCCTGGTGCTGGTCCTGGAAACCGTGCCGCTGTCGGTGGCCTACCCGATCACCAACCTGCCCTATGCCGGCATCCCCATCGCCGGCGCCCTCCTCTTCCGCGAACGGCTGACCCGCGGCCAGGTGGCCGGCGCGGCCCTGATCGCGGCCGGGGTGGTTCTGGTGGGAGCTTCCGGATTATGACCTGCCCCACCGATCGCGGCTTCCGCCTGCGGGCTGAAGGCCGCCGCGGAGCCCTGCTGGTTCACGGCCTGACGGGCGCGCCCGACGAGATGAAGTTCCTGGCCAAGCGCCTGCATCGCCAGGGCTTCGACGTCATGGTTCCGCAACTGGCGGGCCATGGCGCGGACATGAAAACCCTGCTGGCCAGCACTTGGCGCGATTGGCTGGATTCCGTCATCGCCGCTTACGACGTCTTCAGCAGGGAGGTCGACGAGGTCTTCGTCGCCGGCATCTGCGTGGGAGGAGCGCTGGGCCTTGAGCTGGCCGCTCAACGTCCCGAGATCGCCGCCGCCGCCGTTTACTCCATGACCTTCGAGTATGACGGCTGGAACATGCAGGGCTGGATGAAGGGCGCCTTCCTGATCCAGGCCGTCGCAAACCTGCCCCTGGTGCGCGAAATCAGCTTCGCCGAGCCCTACCCTTACGGCCTCAAGGACGAACGCCTGCGCGAACGCGTCGCCAAGACGCCGGAGAACTTCATCGACGGAGCCTTGGACCGGCTGCCGTTCGGGGCGCTGTTCCAGATGTATCGCCTCGGGCGCCACCTGGAACGGATCGGCGGGCGCATCGATACGCCCTGCCTGATCCTGCACGCCCGCGAGGACGACATGAGCCATCCCCGCAACGCCTGGCGACTGCGGCGGGCCCTGGGCGAACAAGCCCAGGTCCGAATGCTCGAGGACAGCTACCACATGGTCCACGTCGACCGGGAACGCGCCCTGGTGGCCGACCAGACGGGAGCCTTCTTCCTGGAGCACTCGCAGGGGAAGCCGTCCGATGGCTGAGGGCCGTGTTGTCGACACCCTGGCCGCGATCGATCGCGACGCCTGGGACGCGCTCTTTCCGGGCGAGACCGAGCGCTACGACTATTTGGCCGCCGTCGAGGCCGCGGGGCTGGACGGCTTCGCCTGGCGCTATGTCCTGGTCGAGGAGGACGGTCGGCTTCTGGCCGCCGCCCCTGCCTTCATCACCCGGTACGCCCTGGAAACCACGGTTGAGGGCGCGACCCGGAGCGTGCTGCGAGCGCTCGGATGTATCGCGCCAGGTCTGGTTTCCCTGCGCATGGCCTGCCTCGGCTCACCCTGCACCGAAACCGCGCAGATCGGCTTGGCCGAGCACAAGCGCGGAAGCGCCGACCGCCAACTCCTGATGCGGACGCTTCTGGCGACCTTCGACGCGGCCGCCCGCGCGGACCGCTGCAGCCTGAGCTCCATCAAGGACCTCCCCGCCCTCGAAGTCGGGGCGTGGGGCGCTTCCCTGGCCCATGCCGGCTACCATTCCGTGACCGGCCTGCCGTCGGCCGAGCTCGAGATCGACTTTCCGGACATCGAGACCTACCTGTCGCGCCTGTCGCCGGCCACGCGCAAGGACATGCGCCGCAAGCTGCGCGCCGCCGGAAACGTCCGCATCGAAATCCGCCGCAACCTCGATGGCCTGGAGGATCAGGTCCTCGCGCTCTATGCCGAGACACGGGCTCGCGGCGACCTGCAATTCGAGACGCTGACCGCGGACTACTTCACGGGCGTCCTGGAACGCATGGGCGAACGCGCGGCATGCGTGCTCTATTTCGTCGAGGACAGGCTGCTGGCCGCCAACCTCGTCCTGCTCGACAACGGGATCCTGCTCGACAAGTTCTTCTGCATGAGCGCCCAGGGGCGCGACCATAATCTCTACTTCCTGAGCTGGTTCACGAACGTCCAGTTGTGCCTGGATCGCGGTCTGCGCGGCTACCGCAGCGGCCAGGCCGCCTACGTCAACAAGGTGCGGCTAGGCAGTCGCCTGACGCCGGTGACGATGTACTTCCGCCACCGCAACCCGTTCGTCGATGGCGTACTGCGCGCGCTCGCGCCGCTGCTGGCGCCTGATGCGCCCGACGCGACGCTCCCGAAACCGTCGGACCCACCTCCCGTTCCGGCCACCTTCCGCTCCCGTTGGGCCCGTCGCCTGCTCTTCCTGGCCCTGCCCTTGCTGGGCCTGGCCTACCAGGTCACCGCCATGGAGACGGCTCGGGCCATGACGGGCGTCCCGTTCGGCGCCGGCTGGCTTCTGACCGCGCTACGCCTGCCCTGGGCCCAGGCCCTGGTGGCGCTGGAAATCCTCGCCTTCGCCGTCTGGATGGTGGTGCTGTCAGAGGTCAAGCTCAGCGAAGCCTTTCCCCTGTCGGCGCTCAGCTATGTGCTGGTCGTGGCCGCCAGCTGGACCTTCTTCCACGAACCCGCCAGCCTGCTGCAAGTCCTGGGCGGCGCCGCCATCATGGCCGGGGTCTGGCTGATTGGCCGCTCCAGCGAGCCCTCTTCCGAAGAGCCGGCCCGATGAGCCCGACTTCGACAGCCGCGCGGGCCAGGATAATCGCGATCGTCTCGGCGCTCTTCGCCTGCCTCGCAGAACCCTGCCTGGCGGCCGAACAGGCGCCCTCGTCCTACGGTCCCTGGACGGTGGATGTCGGCTTGGCGGCTCGCCTGCGCCCCGTGCACCTGGGAGCCAGCCGCTACACCACCGACCTGTTGCCCATCCTCGAGGTCAACTACGGCGACCGCCTCACGTTCAGCCTCGACGACGGCCTTACCTTGGCGCTCTGGCGCAGCGGCGGCTGGTCGGCCGGCCCGGTGGTCGAGTACCGGCAATCGTACAACGACCGTCTTCCGCGCCGCGCCTACACCATGGACGACGCGGTCGAGATCGGCGGCTTCATCAAGCGCCGCACCGCGATCGGCGAGTTCGAACTGCGGACCCGCAAGGCGGTGTCCGGCTACGACGGATGGTCGGGAGATCTCGCCTTCGACACCGGCGGTCAGGTCGCCCCGAACTGGAAGGTCGGCGCCGAAGCCCGCCTTTCGTGGGCCGACAGCAGCTTCTCCCGGGAATATTTCGGCCTGCGCCGCAATCCGGCTCGATCCATGTCGCTGCCGCGCTTCGGCGAGAACGACTTCTACAGCGCCGGCGTGGAACTGGACGCGGCGCGCGCGATCGGCCCGCGCTTGTCGATCGTGGCGACGATCAGCGAGGACCGCATCCTGGGCGAGGAATGGGAAAGCCCCCTGCTCGCCAGCCGCAACATCGTCACCGCCGGCCTGGGCCTGACCTATCGGTTCGGCCGCTTGGCGGAACCAGGAGAGCCGTAACCATGGCCGCGCCGACAACGAACGCCAAGGGCGGGTTCATCTTCCGCTACACGGCCTGGGACGCCGCGCCGGCCCTGCTGGCCTATCTCCACCTGGCCCTTATCCTGGCGTTCTTCGTCGCGTGGCCCGCCCTGTCCTGGCCGGCGCGCCTGGCCGGCGGAGCGTTGTACGCCCTCTCCATCGGCTGGAACCTGGACTCGGTGTCCCACAACTTCATCCACAACCCGTTCTTCCGGTCCAAGACGCTGAACCGGATCACCGAGTTCGTGCTGACGTTCTCGTTGGGCACGCCGCAAACGATGTATCGCTACGTTCATATGCGCCATCACGCCGGCAATTCGGACCGACCGGGGCCCGACGGCGAAACCCTCGACCCGATCTCGATCTACAGGTACGGCGCCGACGGCAAGGCCGAGCCTATGCTGTCCTACGTCTTCCTGCAGTTCTGGCGCGACGACGGTCCCTTCACCGTGGCCCGGCGGATCCGCGCCAAGCGTCCGGCCGAGGCCCGCCGAGCGCTGGAGGAGTTCTGGGCGATGATCGCTCTCTACGGTGCGATGGCCCTGATCCATTGGCAATTCGTCGTCGTGCTGGCTCCGTTCTACTACCTCGGCCAAAGCCTCTCGATGCTGATTGCCTACTACGAGCACCTGGGAGCCGATCCCGAGACGCCCGTGGCCACAGGGGTTTCGACCTATGGCCCGATCTACAATTTTCTCTTTCTCAACAACGGCTACCACGCCGAACATCATCACCAGCCGAAACGGCACTGGACCCAGATGAAGGCGCTGCGCGACGCCACGCGCGAGGAGCAGGCTCGCGCAGGGGTGCGGATCATCGGCCCCGCCCACATGTTCGGCTTCCTGGATCGCTCGTCCTGGGCCATCCCGACGGGGCGGCCACGCCGAGAGACCGAAAGAGCTGGATAACGGAGCCGGCGCCCTTTTGGGGCGATCCCCCACCTCGGCCTGAGGTGGGGCCGATACCGGCAGACGGGTTTCGCCGGATAGAGCGCCCCCGATTTCCCGGTCAGCATCATGGTCCTCTCCAAGGGGTTCCGACCATGCACGCGCCGCGTCTCCTCACCGCATCCCTGGCCGCCGGCCTGGGATCCCTCGCCTTGGGATCCGCCGCCCAGGCACAGGACAAGGACTGGGAGGTGAACCTGACCCCCTATGTCTGGGTCGCCTTCCCGAAGGGCGACGTCCACGTGCAGGGCGAAAGGCGCGGCGGCGGTGGAGGCGGAGGGGGCGGCGACTCGATCATCAACGCCAGTTTCGACGACGTGAAGCTGTCGGGCGTGTTCACCGGCACGGGCGATATTCGCTACAAGCGCTTCGGCGTGCTGGGCGACCTGACCTACTACGAGATCAAGTCCGACAGCGACGTCTTCGTGGGGCCCATCCGCGCCATCAACGGCGAAGTGAAGGTTTCCGGCACCAAGGGCCTGATGGTGGGCTACTGGCGCGTCCATGCCGGCGACCGGGCCAATCTCGACCTGCTGGCCGGCGTCCACTACTTGGGCGTCAAGGTCGGCGCCACGGTCAACATCGCCGACGCCTCGTTCTCGGGCGATGTCGACAAGGACCTTTGGGACCCCGTGATCGGCGTGCGCGGCCAGGCGATGGTCAGCAAGCATTTCGGGGTGCGTGGCTTGGCCACTTACGGCGGCGGCGGGGACTCGGACTCCCTCTACGAACTGCAGGCCTACGCCACCTACCGCTTCTCGCATCGCGCCACCGCCCTGGCGGGATATCGCTACTATTCCACCAAGTGGGCCGATCGCCGTCTGGACTACGACGTTTCGTTCAGCGGCCCCCTGATCGGCCTGAACTTCACGTTCTGACCTAGCCTGACCTGCTGGCCAGATAGACCGTCGGGGCGACGCCTAAGGTGCGACGGAACATCGCCGTGTAGGCGCTGGGGCTTTCGTATCCGTGCTCCAAGGCCACCTCCAGAACGGAGGCCCCCGCCGCCAGCCGGGGCAGGCTGAGCAGCAGGCGCATGCGTCTCAACCACGCGCCGAAGCTCATGCCCAGTTCGCGATGGAAGAGGCGTGCCAGCGTGCGGCCGCTGACGTGCAACTCCGCCGCAAGCCTCTCCAGCGTAACCGGCGTCGAGGGGTCGGCGATCAACCGCTCGCACAGGCGAGCCAGGCGAGGATCGCGCGGCAAGGCCACGTGCAGGCTCAGCCTGGGCGCGGCCTCGATCTCGTCGAGGATCAGGTCCATCACCCGCTCGTCCCGTCCTCCGAGAGCATAGTCCAGCGGAATGCGCGTCGCCGCGACGATCGCCTCGCGCAGGAAAGGCGACACCTCCAGAACCTCGCAGTTCGAGGGCAACACGGGGCGCGCGTCCTCCCGGACGAAGACGGTGCGCATGGAGACGAGGCCCCCGATCCGGATGGCGTGATCCTGATCCGGCGGCATCCAGAGCGCGCGGCCGGGCGGCACCACCCAACTTCCTCCGGGGCTGCTCACGGTCATAACCCCGCTCAAGGTGTGGATCAGTTGGGCCCGCCCGTGGCGATGCGGCGCGACGTGTTCACCATCGGGGTGTTCGCTCGCGAACGCCGCCACGGCTCGTGGCGAAGCCTCGCAGTCCTGAAAAGTGCGCATGATGTCCATTTGGCGACGACGAATGTCAGTTTCGCGAGAGAACGACAAGGCCGTCCACCTTAGACGGCAAGCCTCACCGCTGAGCAGAGGCCATGCACAAACGCTTTCCCGGCCTGAGGGCCTGTCTTCTCCTGCCATCGCTCCTGGCCGGTTGCGCGCATGCGCCGCCTTCTCCCCGCCAGACCGCCATAGCTCCGCCTGACCGGCTCACCGACAGCATGGGGGTTCGTCCTGAAGCGCCGCCCTCCGATTGGTGGCGCCTCTATCAGGACCCGGATCTGGACGCCCTGGTCACGGAAGCCCTGGTGAACAATCTCGACCTGCGGGTCGCGTCCGCCCGCCTCCTGGAAGCTCGCGCGATGCTGGATCAGGCCCGCGGCCGGCGCATCCCTTCAACCGAGCTGACAGCTGGCGCGGGCCACGGCAGCACCCTCGAGGACCAGATCGCCGCCGCGGCGAAGGACGGCTCCTCCATCCGCACGGGGTCGCGCTTCAACCTCGGGACCAAGATATCGTGGGAGCTTGACCTCTTCGGCCGCCTGCGGTCCGGCGTGACGATGGCGCGAACGGAAGCCGAAGCCGTCCAGGCCGAGGAGGATGGCGTGCGGGTCCTGGTCGCCGCGCAGGTGACCGACGCCTGGCTCCGCGCCTGCGGTTTCGCCCGACAGGCTGAAGTCGCGCGAGCCAACGTCGCGCTCGCGCAGCGCGCAAGCGATCTGGCCGAACGCCTGCGGGCGGCCGGCGCAGGCCTGCCGATGGACGTGCTGCGCGCCGAAACCCTGGTCGCACAGACCCGCGCCGACGTTCCTCCGCTCGAAGCCGAACGACATGGCGCCCTGGTCGAGCTCGCCGTCCTGACGGGGCGATCGCCGACCGATGCGCCAGCGTCAGCCTCGGCCTGTCGTCGACTTCCCTCGATCGAAGGCGCCCTTCCCGTCGGCGATGGCGCGGCCCTGCTCCGCCGCCGCCCCGACGTCCGGGCCGCCGAACATCGGATGGCGTCAAGCGCGGCAAGGGTCGGCGTGGCGCTGTCCGACCTCTATCCGCGCATCATGCTGGACGGCGGCGTCGCCAGTTCATCGCCGACGATCGAGGGCCTGGACGTCCGCGGCAATCACGTCTGGCGCGTGGGCCCGCTGCTGAGCTGGAGTTTCCCCAACACCAGCCTGGCCCGCGCACGCGTCGCCCAGGCCCGGGCTGGCGAGGCGGCGGCTCTCGCCCGGTTCGACGCCACCGTCCTGACCGCTCTGAAGGAGGTCAACCAGGCCATCGCCGATTACGACGCCGCCTTGGATCGCCGGTCCCAGCTGCGACAGGCGGCCGAAAGCAGCGCCCAGGCCGACGCCGTGACCCGAACCCGGCGCGCGGCGGGCGCGGCGACCGCCCTCGAGGCCCTGGACGCCGAGCGCGCCGACATCGAGGCGCAGGCCGCGCTGGCCGTCGCCGACACCCAGGTCGCCGCCGCCCAGGTCGTCCTCTTCAAGGCCCTGGGCGGCGGCTGGGAAGACGCCCCGTCCGCAGCCCTGATCGCTCCCTCCCAAACAGCCTCCGCCGCACCGTCGGCGGCCTTCGCGAAGTGACCACCGCCATGACCGATAACGCCGCCAAGCCCGCCTCGGCTGTCTCCACGGCCTCTCGCCTCACCCGCCGCCAGCTCGCCATCGGCGGCTGCTCCGTCGCCCTGGCGGCCGCCGCAGGCTGGGGCTTTCACCACTGGACCACGGGACGCTTCCTGGTGGACACCGATAACGCCTATGTCCGCGCCGACGTGGTGACGATCGCGCCGCGCGTCGCCGGCGGCGTCCTCGTGGTCGAGGTGGCCGACAATCAACGAGTCCGGGCCGGCGACGTGCTGGCCCGCATCGACGATCGCGACTACCGGATGAAGGTCGAGCAGGCGGAAGGCGCCCTCGCCTCGGCCCAGGCCGCCGTCGAGGCCCAGCTGGCTCGTATCGCCAATCTCGACGCCCGGTCGACCCAGCAGAAGAGCGCGATCGCCCAGGCCGCGGCTGCCATGGCCGCGCGCCAGGCCGACGCTCGCCTGGCCGATATCGAATACAGGCGCCAGGCGGACCTCGCCCGCCAGCAGGTGACCAGCGACCAGATCATGCAGGCGGCCGAGGCCGGGGCCCACCGAATGCGCGCGAGCGTGGCCGAGGCCCAGGCGGCCCTGGCTGCTGCTCGCGAACAGCAGCCGATCCTGGCGACCGAGCGCGCCGAAGCGACGGCCGAGCTCGACAAGGCGCGGGGCGCGTTTCGCCTGGCGACGGCGGGCCTGGCGGCCGCACGCTTGGACTTGGAGCGCACGCTTCTCCGCGCCCCGGTCGATGGGCGCGTGGGCCAGCGGACCGTCAGGCCCGGCCACTACGTCGAGGCCGGCATGCCGTTGATGGCGGTGGTGCCCGACAACGCCTACGTGGTCGCCAATTACAAGGAGACCCAGACCGATCGCATGCGACCGGGCCAACCGGTCCGGATCAAGGTTGATGCGTTCGGCGGGGCCGTCCTCAGGGGCCACGTCGACAGCGCCGCCCCCGCCTCGGGCGCCCAGTTCGCGCTGCTGCCGCCTGACAATGCGACCGGCAATTTCACCAAGATCGTCCAGCGCCTCCCGCTGCGCATCCGGATAGACGCCGGCCAGCCGCGGGCGGCCGACCTTCGCCCCGGCATGTCGGTCGAAACGCAGGTCGACACACGGGACGCCCGATCGTGAGCGTCGCGACACGAACGATCGAAGCCCCTTCCGAAGCCGTCTCGCTGCGCGCTTGGGTGGCGGTGCTGGCCGGCGTGGTCGGCTGCTTCATGGCCGGCATGAACGTTCATGTCACCAACGCCTCCCTGCCCCAGGTTCGCGGCGCGTTGGGCGCCTCGTTCGAGGAGGGCTCATGGATCACCACAGCCTATCTGGTGGCCGAGATCATCATCATTCCGATGACAGGATGGCTGGTTTCGGTCTTCTCGATGCGGCGGGTGCTGATGGTGGGCGCAGCCGGCTTCGTCACCTTCTCGATCGTCTGCTCCCTGGCCCCGGACATAGGCGTCATGATCCTGGCCCGAGCGCTTCAAGGCGCGTTCGGCGGGGTGCTGATCCCGTTGTCCTTCCAGATCATCGCCACCGAACTGCCCTCGTCGAAACACCCCTTCGGCATGGCGCTCTTCGCCGTGGCCAACAACGTCGCCCAGGCCGCCGGCCCGTCGTTGGGCGGTTGGCTGACCGAGACCCACAACTGGCGCTGGATCTTCTACCTCCAGGTCCCGCCCAGCCTGCTGCTGCTGGCCGCGATCGGCTGGGCGACTCCGCGCACGCCCCCTGCCCTGGAAAAGCTGCGCAACGGCGACTGGGCCGGAATCGCCGCCATGGCCATCGGCCTTTCGGCGCTGCAGATCATGCTTGAAGAAGGCGGCCGAAAGGATTGGTTCGCCTCACCTTTCGTCGTCAACACCGCGATCATCGCCACCGTGGGCCTGGCCGCCTTCGTCATCATAGAGCTGCGACGCAGGGAGCCCTTCATCAACCTGCGCCTGCTGGGCCGCTATAACTTCGGGCTCGCCAGCCTGATGCAGTTCATGTTCGGCGCGGCCGTGTTCGGCGTGGTCTTTCTGGTGCCGAACTATTTCGCCGAGACCCAGAACTACAACGCCCAGGCCATCGGCCTGACCATGATCCCCTATGGGCTGATCCAACTGGTCATGTCGTTCGCCACGCCGCGGCTGATGCGCTGGGCGGGCGTGCGCGCGATCATTATCCTGGGCTTTGTCGTGATGGCCGCCGGTTGCCTGATGAACATCCATCTGGACGCCGACGCCGCCGCCAACGTCATCGTGCCATCGCTGGTGGTGCGGGGCGTCGGCCAGTCGTTCATCGTGGTGGCGCTTGGGGTCATGGCCGTCAACGGCCTGGAAAAGTCCGAGGTGGGCTCGGCCTCCGGCTTGTTTTCGACCGTCCGCAACGTTGGCGGCGCCATCGGCATCGCCCTGGCCGGACAGTTCGTCGTGGAGCGCGAGAAACTCCACGCCAGCCGTATCGGCGAGGCTGTCACTCCCTTCTCCATCGCCTTTCGCGAGCGCATGGGCGAAATGGTCGACCTGCTGAGCGGCCAGCACGTGAACCGGCACGCCGCGCTCTACGGGGAAGGCGCGGCGTCGGCTCGCCAGGCCAGCCTGGCCCTGATGGACCGCCTGGTCCATCATCAGGCGCTGCTCCAGTCCTACAGCGACGCCTTCCTCGTGGCGGGGCTCAGCATGCTGGTGTGCGCTCTAGGCGGCTTGGCCCTGAAGGTGGGCCGAAGATGATCGTCCGCTCGCCCCCTAGAAGCGCGCTTCGTCGCCCGTCATCGTGAGGCGCGCGCCAAGGGCGAGGCTGCGGCTGCGCAAGTCCCGCAAAACCACCTGCCCCTCTTCGTGCCCGGCCAACCTGGGCAGTCCCCGGGTGGCCAGGTCCTGCGGACCGCCCAGACCCGTCTCGTTGAGGACGATGGGCGCCAGGCGCGCCTGGACGCAGCGGCCGTTCGCGAACTCGCACTCGGCGATCGCGCCGCGCCAGGCCGGAGGCGGATACGCTCCGACCGGCTTCTCCGTTTGGAAAACGAAATTGCCCAGACCGTAGAACAGCGGCGCGCCTCGATAGCGCTCCACGCCCTGCAACACGGGCGCTCCGTGGCCAGCGAAGACGGAAGCGCCGACGTCTACGCAACGTCGCGCCAAGGCCCGCTGCCAATCCGGAACCTGGCCCATGTCCGGCTCCCAGTCGTGATCGTGGTGGCAGACGATCACGACGTCGGCATGCCCGCGCGCCTCCGCGACCGCATCCAGCACTCGCGCCAGATCGTCCGCCTTTGGCGCGCCAAAGACGTCTCGACGCAGTTCGTTGACGCCTGGACGCGTGACGGTCGCCGCGCCGCCTTCGCGGATCTTGCCCGTGGCGAAGGCCACCAGCGCCACCTTGCCCGCTGCTGTCTGACGATAGCCCGGCGCGGCGGCGTGGGTCAGGTCTGGTCCGGAGCCGGCGAACGCCATGCCGGCCTCGCTTACAGCCCAAACCGTATCCAGAACACCGCCGGCGCCCAGGTCGAAGGCGTGGTTGTTGGCCGTCGCAACGAGATTGACGCCGACGCCCTGCAAGGCGGCCAAGACCGTCGGGTCGGCTGCGTGCAGGGTCAAGGCTTCGCGCGTGGGCGCCTGCGCCCTTGGCCCCTTGATGACCGTTTCGAGGTCCGTGAAGACCGCATCCGCGCGCGCCAGCCGCCGGGCCAAGGCCTTGCGTCCAGGCCATTCGGCGTCGGTCGGGCTATGTTCGATCAGGGCCTGGCCCAGCAAGGTCACCCGTAGCGGCCGCGCCCTTGCCAAGGCCGATGCGGGAGCCAGCGCCAGGCTCCCGCCCAAGAAGCTTCTCCGGTCCATTTCGCCCCCTTGTTTCACTACAGCCTAGGCCGGTTCCCCTCGAAAGAACCACGTCATGCAGGTCCGGTATGACGGCATGCGATCCGCCAATGACCGGGGGATGGACTTGCCCGCGCGCGGGGCGCCCAGGTCATGTTTTTGGGCCGCCAGATAATCGACCCCATACGTCAGGCGCATGGGGTAATCAGCTTGACCAATGCCGTTGCGCCGGAAAATCGCCCGCACCTAGGCTTCGACACTGAGGGGGCGAGCGCCGGCCATGATCCGCGCGCCGCACATAACAACATGAGGGGAAATCACTCCATGCATCCGCTGAAGCTGCGCGCGCTGTGCGCCGGAACCGCTTACGCCGCGCTCCTGACGGGTGGCCTCGCGACCCCCGCCCTGGCCCAGAACGCCCCGGCCGCCGCCTCCGACGGCGCCGCCGCCGTCGAGGAAGTCATCGTCGTCGGCTCGCGTATCCAGCGCAAGGACGCCGACACTGTGGGCGTCGTCACCACCATCACCGAACAGGACCTCAAGAACTCGGGCGCGGGCTCCGTGGGCGAACTGCTCCAGAAGCTGCCCTCCGCCGGGGTCAGCCTCAGCAGCAACGGCACCCAGGGCACCTCGTACGGCGCCAGTTCGATCAACCTGCGCTATCTCGGCGGGGCCGAGGGCAGCGGCAACCGGGTGCTGGTGCTGGTGGACGGCCACCGCTGGGTCGACGGCGTCGGCCAGCGCGGCTTTCGCGACTTCGTTGATCTCAACACCATGCCGCTGGGCATGATCGAGGGCGTGGAGGTGCTGAAGGACGGCGCTTCAGCGATCTATGGCTCCGACGCCATCGCCGGCGTCGTGAATATCAAGACCGCCCGCGACTTCGACGGCTTCAAGGTTCAGGCCAAGTACGGTGGCACGACCCATGGGGACGGCCAGTCCTATTCGGGCGTGCTGAACTACGGCAAGCGCTTCGAGAAGAGCGCCTTGCTGGTCTCGCTGAGCTACGTGAAGGACAAGCCGATCCTTACCTCGGCCCGCGACCTGACGCGCGTCACCCTGGTTCCCGCCACGGCGGTGGGCACCAGTCCCAACGGCCTCTATATCCTGCCCGGCCTGGCCAATAACGCCTACTTCGGCACCGCCGCCGGCTTCGGCTCGTCGGCCAGCCCAATCGCCTATACCCCGGGCTCGACCATTGGCGCGGGCAACCAGGCCGACAACGCCTTCCACACCGCCACCCTGCCCGGCGACTATTACAACACCCAAGCCCAGGGCATCTATTCGGCCGGCCCCAGCGAACGCTACGGCGTCTATGCCCGCTGGACGGCCGATCTCACGGACAAGGTCCGCTTCAAGGCCGAGGGCTTGCTGAACGAGCGCAAGTCGGACCAGCTGTTCTCGCCCGTCCTTCTGGACATCGGTGGCTCGGCCGGCACGATCCGCGGCTTCGCCATTCCCAACAACCAGACCTACAATCCATTCGGCACGGCCAACGGCGTTCCAACCGCCAACGCCCTGGCGTTCGGCGCCAATTCGGCCTGGCGCATCCGCAAGGTGATGACCGAGGTCGGCAACCGCGACAACGTCCAGGACGTGAAGACTTACCGCGTCGCGGGCGGCTTCGACGGCGACCTGAACCTGTTGGGCCGCGACTGGAAATGGGACGTCTACGCCCTCTACTCGAAGAACAAGATCGACACTAAGGCGCTCAACGGCGTCAACTACGACAAGCTTGCCTTGGGGCTGGGCTCGGCTTGCGCCACCACCGCCGGCTGCGTGCCGATTAACCTGTTCGGCCCCATGACCGCCGAACAGGCCGCCTACATCCGCTACACGGCGCTGGAATCCAACCAGACCGAAATCTTCGACGTCTCGGCCAACATCACCGGCGAACTCTTCCAACTGCCCGCCGGTCCGCTTTCGATCGCCGCGGGGGTCGAGCACCGCAAGAACAAGGCTTCGGACAGCCCCGATCCGTTCGTCAACGCCCTGCCCACATACATCCCGACGCCGGCCCAGGGGTCGGCCTACGCCAGCAACACCACCACCACCGTCCAGACCCGCAGCCCCACGGCGGGTGAGTACAGCCTCAACGAAATCTACGCTGAAGCCGCCATACCCCTGCTCAAGGACATGCCGCTGGCCAAGAGCCTGGATCTCAGCCTGGCCGCCCGCTACTCGGACTACGACACGGTCGGCGGCGACAGCACGATCAAGGTCGGCGCCGGCTGGCGGCCGATCGAGGACATCCTGGTGCGCGGCACCTACGCCCAGGGCTTCCGCGCTCCGTCGATCCTGGAGCTGTACCAAGGCGCGCGCCAGACCAGCTTCCAGGGCGCAGACCCCTGCAACGGCGGGGCCTCGGCCAATCCCAACCTGCCGGGCTGCGCTGGCGTGCCGACGGGCTACAATCAGGCCAACTACAATCTGAACGGCCTGATCGCCGGCACCATCTCGGGCAACACCAAGCTGAAGGCCGAGACCGCCGACACCTACAGCGCCGGTGTGGCCATCAAGCCGCGGTTCGCGCCCGGCCTCAGCCTGACGGTCGACTGGTACGAAATCACCGTCCACGACGCGATCGCCAGCCAATCGGCGACCCAGATCCTCAGCCTGTGCGCTCAGCGCGGGGGCGTGTTCTGCGACCTGGTCACGCGTGACAGTTCGACTGGCGCCATCACCAACCTGCTGCAGGGCGTGCAGAACCTGGCCGAGATTAAGACCTCGGGCGTGGACAGCACCCTGCGCTATGAATTCCACAACGACCTGGGCCGCTTCGCCGCCGTGCTCGACACCTCCTACCTGGAGAGCTTCAAGACCACGAGCCCGAACCCCGCCGGCGGCCCCGCGATCTTCGATGAACGCGCTGGCAAGGGCGACCAGCCCCGCTCGACCTATCCGCATTGGAAGGGCCAGACCTCGTTCAGCTGGAACAACGGGTCGTGGAATGCGCTCTGGCGCGGCCGCTACATCGGCTCCACGACCGACGTCGTGAACACGGTGAAGGACGCCAAGACCAAGGCCATCTTCTACAACGACCTCGAAGGCGGCTATCAGTTCGAGAAGTACGACACCGCCATCAGCGTCGGGATCAGCAACATCTTCGACAAGGCGCCGCCGGCCTCGTACGCCAACGCCCCGATCAACTACGACATCTACACCTACGACGCGCGCGGCCGGTACGGCTACGTCCGGGTCTCGGCCAAGTTCTAGACCTGGTGGGAGGCGGTCCTTGCCCCTTCCGCCAAGGCCGCCTCCCTCTTCCTCCGCACCCGACACGCCCCAGGACCCGATGAGCCATTCCACCGATCCTCACGCCCGCCCGGAAGGGATGCGTCTCCACCCCACCCTGGTCATGGTCTGGGTGCTGCTGCTGGCGGCGCTCCTGACCCACCTGATCCCGGCCGGCCAATTCCAGCGCCACGGCAAACTGGTCGTGCCCGGCAGCTATCACGCCGTTGAGAAGGTCGCGGGCCCCAGGGCGTTGCTGGCCCCCATGCCGCCTTCGGCCAAGGAGAAGCCCGCCCGCGCCGCCAGCGTCGTTTCCCTGGTCACGGTGATACCGGCCGGCCTGGCCAAGACCGCTCCGCTGATCTTCATGGTGATGTTCGTCGGCGGCATGTTCGCCGTCATGCGGGCGACCGGAGCCATCGACCGCGGGATCGATCGGCTGCTGCACGCGACCGCCGGCAATCTTTACGTCCTGACGCCGATCCTGATGCTGGTCGTCGCCTTGGGCAGCACCTTTCTGGGCTTCATCTCCGAATATCTGGTCATCATTCCCATCGTGTCGGTGATCGGCCAGCGGATGGGCCTGCCCAACCTCTTCGCCATGGCTGTGGTCGGGGTGGCGGCCAAGATCGGCTACGCCGCCTCGGTCACCAATCCGGTCGCCCTGGGGGTGGCCCAGCCGCTGGCTGGCCTGCCCGTGTTCAGCGGCATGGGCCCCCGCCTCGCCGTCTTCGCCCTGTTCCTGGCCATCGGCGTCGCCTTCGTCCTGATGTACGTGCGCAAGGTCGCGCCCAAGGATGCGGCCCTCGCGGCCGAGCACCTGCCCAGCGAGAAACTGACCGTCCGCCAGACCGGCGTGCTGGTCACCCTGCTCGCGGGCTGCGTGGCCCTGGTTGTCGGCGCCCAACTGTGGGACTGGGGCAATCCCGAGCTGGCGGCCTTCTACGTCGCCCTCACCCTGGCCATCGCCGCCGTCGGCGGCCTGAAGGCCGGCCAGACCGCCGACCTGTTCGTCGAAGGCATGAAGTCGATGATGCTGGCCGGACTGCTGATCGGCCTGGCCGCCGCCGTCGAGATCATGCTGCGCGACAGCCAGGTGCTGGACACCATCATCGCCAAGGCCACCAGCCTGGCCTCCGGCCACGCTCCGCCCGTCGTCGCCAACGCGCTGATGGCGATCGAGATGGGCCTGGACGTCGCCATCCCCAGCGTCTCCGGCAAGGCGACCCTGTCGATCCCGATCCTGGCCCCCATCGCCCAAGCCGCCGGCCTGGACGGCCAGACGCTGATCATCGCCTTCCTCCTGGGCAGCGGCCTGATGAACATGGTCACCCCGACCTCGGGCATGCTGCTGGCCTATCTGGCCACCGCCAAGGTCGGCTACGGCCAGTGGGTCCGTTTCGTGGCTCCGCTGCTGGCGATCCTGGTCGCGCTTGCTGTCGTGATCCTCGCCCTGGCGAGCATCCACCTGTGAGCGGCTCGGCTATGATCGACCAGGCCCCGGCCTTCACCCCGCCTTCCGACGTCCATGTCACGCGAGACGTGATGGTCACCATGCGCGACGGCGTGCGCCTGGCGACCGACATCTACCGTCCCGCCAGGAACAGCGTCCCGCTGGACGTCGCCCTGCCGGTGCTGCTGGAGCGCACGCCCTATGACAAGCTGGGCGTCAATCACGGCGACCGCACGCGCGAGGATCCGGTTCCGAAATCCAAGCCGGAACTGGCGGTCGAGTTCGTGCGTGGCGGCTACGTCGTGGCCCTTCAGGATTGCCGGGGCCGCTACGCCTCTGAAGGCGCCTTCGAGAAGTACCTGAACGAGGGACCTGACGGCGTCGACACGATCGAATGGCTGGTCACCCGGCCCTGGTGCGACGGCCGGATCGGGACGCTGGGGCTGTCGTACGGGGCCCATGTGCAAAGCGCCTTGGCTTGCCTGAACCCGCCGGGCCTGGCGGCCATGTTCCTGGACTCCGGCGGCTTCTCCAGCGCCTTCCACTCGGGCATCCGCCAGGGCGGCGCGTTCGAGCTGAAACAGGCCACCTGGGCGTACAAGCACGCCTTGCTCAGTCCCGCCACGGCGGCCGATCCCGAGCGCCTGAAGGCCTTGAAGGCCCAGGATCTGACAGCCTGGTTCAAGCGGATGCCATGGTCGGAGGGCCACTCGCCGCTGAGTGCGGCGCCGGAATACGAGAAGTATCTGCTGGATCAATGGCGCAACGGCCTGTTCAGCCCCTACTGGGAGCAAAACGGCATCTACGCCCGCGGCGCCTACGACGCCTACGCCGACGTACCGGTCGTGCACATGAGCAGCTGGTTCGACCCCTATTCTGTGACGGCGACCGAGAACTTCCTGGGCCTGACCGCCCGCAAGACCTCTCCGGTGAAGCTGGTCCTGGGACCCTGGACCCACGGCCAGCGCTCGGTGACCTTCGCCGGCGACGTCGACTTCGGACCCGCCGCGCCACTGGACGGGGCCCTCGCCGGCAACTACGTGGCCCTGCGCCTGGCCTGGTTCGACGCCTGGCTGAAGTCGCCGGGCGGGACCGATCCCCTGCCCCCGGTCAAGCTGTTCGTCATGGGCGGAGGCTCGGGCCGCAAGACGCCCGAGGGCAGGCTGGACCATGGCGGCGAATGGCGCGACGAGACCGCTTGGCCGCCGGTTGGCGTTGAAACGGTCGACTACTTCCTGCACGCCGATGGAGACCTCTCGCCCGAGGCCCCTACGCAGGACGAGGCGTTCCGGGAATACGTCCACGATCCGGCCAGCCCGGTGCCGACCATCGGCGGGGCCATCGCCTCGGGCGCCCCGGTCATGGAGGCTGGCGCCTACGACCAGCGCGAGGGACCGGAAGTATTCGGCTGCGAGCCGCCCTATCACGCCCTCGCCGACCGCGACGACGTACTGGTCTTCCAGACCTCCCCCCTGGAGGCCGACCTCGAAGCGATCGGTCCCATTCGGGCCGAACTCTTCGTCGCCTCCGACTGCGTGGACACCGACTTCACGATCAAGCTGGTCGACGTGCATCCGCCCAGCCCGGACTATCCGGACGGCTACGCCATGAACCTGACCCATGGGATCCTGCGCGTGCGCTATCGCGAGGGCTTCGACCACGAGACCCGCATGGAGCCCGGCCAGGTCTACGCCATCACGGTCGAGGCCTTTCCCACCGCCAACCGGTTCGTGAAGGGACACCGTATCCGGCTCGATGTCGCGTCCAGCAACTTCCCGCATTTCGACGTGAATCCGAATTCGGGCGAGCCCGAGGGTTACGGCCGCTCTCCCCGGCCGGCGCGAAATCGGGTCTATATGGATGCGGCGCGACGCTCGCGCCTGCTGCTGCCGATCCAGGCGCAGTGAGCGCAAGCCGAGGGCCTGATGAAGCTGAACCTGCGCAGCCTGGAAGCCTTCCGGGAGACCATGCTGAGCGGATCGGCCACAGCGGCGGCGGCGCGGATGGGCCTGACCCAGCCCGCCGTCAGCCGCCTGATCGCCCAACTGGAACAGGACGCCGGCTTCGAACTGTTCTATCGCGAGAAGGGTCGGCTGAACCCGACGCCCGAAGCCCTCATCATCTACGAGGAAATCGACCTGGCCTTCGGCGGGCTCGAACGGGTCGACACGCTGGTGCGCGACCTGGCGACCTTCAACACCGGGATTCTGAAGATTGTCGCGCCGCCAAGCCTCTCGGAGGGCGTGTTGTCGGCCATCCTTCCGCGGTTCATGGCCCAGTTCCCGAAGGTGCGCGTAACCATCGACTCCCGCAGCACCGAGACGGCCCGCGCGATGGTCGCCAACCGAACCGCCGATTGCGGTTTCGTGAAACTGCCCCTGGACCGGGCCGACATTTCCACGGTCCTGCTGTCGTCCAGCGAGACCGTCTGCGTGCTGCCCGAGGATCACCCCCTGGCGGCGCATGAGGTCCTGACGCCGGAACTCCTTCGCTCCGAACCGCTGGTTCTGCTTGGCTACGGCACCTGGACCCGGCGCCAGATCGACGACGCCTTCCGCGAGCGCGGCGTGCGCCCCGAGGTCAAGCTGGAGACCCATACCGTCGGATCGGCCTGCGCCTTCGCCGCCGCGGGACTGGGGATCGCAATCGTCAACGCCCTGCTGGCGGGCGCCACCGTCCGGCCTGGCATGACCCTGAGGGTCTTCAGGCCCCAGATCCTGCACGACTACGCGTTCATGACCTCGGCCCTGGCTCCGCCCGGCCGTCTGGCGAGCGCGCTTCTGGAGGTGACGCAAGACTATTTCAATGGGCTGGACGGCAGCCTTGGCGGAGCGAAAGCGGACTCCTGAAGAACAGAAGGCGCGGCTATCCGCCCGGGTGAAGCCCCGGCGCTTCCTGGCCTGTGCGAGCGACATACTCGGTATAGCCGCCGCCGTACTGATGGACGCCCTCGGGGGTCAGCTCCAGCACCCGGTTCGACAACGCGCCCAAGAAGTGGCGGTCGTGCGAGACGAACAGCATGGTGCCCTCGAAATCGGCCAGGGCCGCGACCAGCATCTCCTTCGTCGCCATGTCCAGGTGGTTGGTCGGCTCGTCCAGCACCAGCAGGTTCGGCGGGTCGAACAGCATCTTGGCCATGACCAGGCGCGCCTTCTCGCCGCCTGACAAGACACGGCAAGGCTTCTCGACGTCGTCGCCGGAGAAGCCGAAGCATCCGGCCAAGGTGCGCAACGCGCCCTGCCCCGCCTGCGGGAACGAACGTTCCAGGGACTCGAAGATCGTCTCCTCACCGTCCAGCAGGTCCATCGAGTGCTGGGCGAAATAGCCCATCCTGACGCTGGCCCCGATGTTGACCGCGCCCTGGTCGGGCTTGGTGTCTCCGGCCACCAGCTTCAGCAGCGTCGACTTGCCCGCGCCGTTGGCGCCCAGCACGCACCAGCGCTCCTTCCGACGCACCAGGAAATCCAAGCCCTCGTAGATCGGCTTGTCGCCGTAACCCTTGTGGATGTTGCGCAGGCTGATCACATCCTCGCCCGACCGCGGCGGCGTCTGGAACTCGAACTGAACGGCCTGGCGGCGGCGCGGCGCCTCGACGCGTTCAATCTTGTCCAGCTTCTTGACCCGGCTCTGCACCTGGGCGGCGTGCGAGGCGCGCGCCTTGAACTTCTCGATGAACTTGATTTCCTTGGCCAGCATCGCCTGCTGCCGCTCGTACTGCGCCTGGCGCTGGGCCTCGCTGAGCGCGCGCTGCTGGTCGTAGAAGTCCAGGTCGCCGGAGTAAGTGATCAGCTGGCCGGCGTCGATCTCGACCACCTTGCCGATGATGCGGTTCATGAAAGCGCGGTCGTGCGAGGTCATCAGCAGCGCGCCGTCATAGTTCTTCAGGAACGCCTCCAGCCAGATCAGGCTTTCCAGGTCCAGGTGGTTGGAGGGTTCGTCCAGCAGCATGCCATCAGGCCGCATCAGCAGGATGCGGGCCAGCGCCACGCGCATCTTCCAACCGCCAGAGAGCATGCCGACATCGCCGTCCATGCGTTCCTGGCTGAAGCTCAGGCCAGCCAACACTTCGCGGGCCCGCGCCTCCAGCGCATAGCCGTCCAGCTCCTGGAAGCGCTCCAGCACCTCGCCGTAACGTTCCATGACCGCGTCAAGCTGGTCGGCCCGGTCGGGATCGACCATGGCGGCCTCGAGCTCGGCCATCTCGGCGGCCAGGGCGCTGACGGGACCGACGCCATCCATCACCGCGGCGACCGCGCTCTGGCCCGACATCTCGCCGACATCCTGGCTGAAATAGCCGATCTTCATGCCGGGATCGATCGTCACCAGCCCGTCGTCGGGCTGCTCCTGACCGGTGATCATGCGAAACAGTGTCGTCTTGCCGGCGCCGTTGGGGCCCACAAGCCCCACCTTCTCGCCCTTCTGGATGCCCATCGAGGCTTCGATGAACAGGATCTGGTGGCCGTTCTGCTTGGAGATGTTGTCGAGGCGGATCATGGGGCGGTCTGCTAACGCGGGCGCGCCGAGAACGCCAGCCTTAGAGCCAATTCCCCGTGCAACGATTAAGCCATCCCCTCGACATTCGGGACTCTCTCTGTCGCAAGGCAGCCTGGGTTGGGGCGCAACTCTTGGCTCGATGAAGCGTTGAGGCCCCGCGCCTTTTTTCGTTCGGGCCTTGGGGGGAACATGACTTCTGATCGGCAAATTTCATCGCGGATGGCCATCCGATCGCGCCTTCCCGCGCGCCGCTTGCCCGCGAGGACTTCCCTGGCGCGACCTTCCTAGACCATAAAGCATAGCTTCTCTGGCGAAGCGCATTTCTTGAGTTTTGAGATAACTATGTCTGCAGCCCACCCTCGCGCCCAGGCCTCTCGGTCGAACGTCGAGATCTGGAGCAGCCTGGCGCTGGCTCTTGTCCTGGCCTTCTTCCTGATCAGCGGGACCATCGCCTATCGCAACATCCAGATGCTGCGGACGAACAACCAGGCGATCATGCATTCCCACAAGGTGCTGATCGCGATCGACGACCTGCTGTCGACCACCCAGGACGCCGAAACGGGCCAGCGCGGCTATCTGCTCACGGGCAACGACCGCTACCTGGAGCCTTACCAGCGGGCTGTCACCGACGTCACGTCTCGCCTCGACACGGTGGCCTCCCTGACCAAGGACAACGCCGCCCAGCAGGCGAACATCGTTCAACTGCGCCGTCATATCGACGCCAAGCTCGAGGAATTGCGCCAAACGGTCGACTTGCGCCGCACCGCTGGCGCCCAGGCTGCGCTGTCCGTCGTCGCCACCGACCGGGGCAAGGTCGAAATGGACGCCATTCGCAGCCAGCTTGACGTCATGCGGCGGGAAGAGGTGCGCCTGCGCCTCATGCGCATCGCCGAGATGGAAGAGGCCTACAAGACCGCCACCGCCAGCGGCGTGATGTCGGGCCTGCTGGGAGCGGTGCTGACCGGCGCCGTATTCGTGCTGATCCGCAGGGCCGCCCGCATAAGGGCGCGGCAAGCCTGGCTGCAGTCCGGCCAGATGGGGCTGGCCGCGGCGATGATGGGCGACAAGTCCGTCGAGGACCTGGCCGACAGCATCCTGACGTTCCTGGCCGACTATCTCGGCTTCCAGGCCGCGGCCCTGTTCAAGAGCGAGCGGGGTCATTTCGAACGCATGGCGACTCTGGGCATGGCGCCCGACGCCCAGACGCCGCTCCGCTTCAATCTCAAGGAAGGCCTGCTCGGCAAGACCGCCGCCGAGGGCCGCTCGACGATCGTGCGCGACTTGCCCGACGGCTACATGACCATCGGCTCGGCCCTGGGTCAGGACAAGCCCAAGCACCTGGTCCTGGTGCCCACCCACGCCGACGAGCGCGTCAACGCCGTGATCGAGATGGGCTTCCTGCATCCTGTCCAGGACGATGCGCTGGAACTGCTCGATCAGGCCTCGCCGGCCATCGGCATCGCCCTGCGCTCGGCCCGTTATCGCTCGGAGCTGCGTAACGCCCTGGAAGAAACCCAGCGCCAGGCCGAGGAACTGCAGGTGCAGAGCGAGGAGCTGCGCGTCTCCAACGAGGAGCTGGAAGAGCAGGGCCGCGCGCTCAAGGAGTCGCAGACCCGACTGGAACAGCAGCAGGTCGAGCTGGAACAGACCAACAGCCAGCTGGAGGAACAGGCCCTGACCCTGGAGACCCAGCGCGACGAACTGGAACGTAGCGGCGCCGCGATAGCCCTCAAGGCGCGGGAACTGGAGCAGGCCAGTCAGTACAAGTCCGACTTCCTGGCCAACATGTCCCACGAGCTGCGCACGCCGCTCAATTCGCTGCTGATCCTGTCCAAGCTGCTGAGCGACAACCCCGGCGGCAACCTGACGGCCGAGCAAGTGCGCTTCGCCCAGACCATCGAGTCCTCCGGCAACGACCTGCTGACCCTGATCAACGACATCCTGGATCTGTCGAAGATCGAGGCCGGCCACGTCGAGGTGCGTCCGGAAGCCGTGCCGCTGCAACGCCTGACCCGCGACCTGCGCCAGCTGTTCGAGCCGGTGGCCCGCGAACGCGGCCTGGATTTCGAGATCCAGATCGCCGAGGGCTGCCCCGCGGTCATCGAAACCGACCGCCAGCGGCTTGAGCAGGTGCTGAAAAACCTGCTGTCCAACGCCTTCAAGTTCACTCAGACCGGCGGGGTGCGGCTGAAAATCGCCCTCTATGGCCACGATGACATCGCCTTCGCCGTGACCGACACGGGGATCGGCATCGCCCGCGAGCAGCAGGAGAGCATCTTCGAGGCCTTCCGCCAGGCCGACGGCACGATCAGCCGCAAATACGGCGGCACCGGCCTGGGCCTGTCGATATCCCGCGAGCTTTCGCGCCTGCTGGGCGGGAAGATCGGCCTGGAGAGCGTCCCCGGCCAGGGCAGCACCTTCACCGTCACCGTCCCCCAGGCCTACGACGCCGCCCGCGTGGCGCCGCGCGAGCTGTCGATGGCCGAACCGAGCGCGGCCGCGCCGGCCTCCCCGGCCCAGCGCCCCGCTCCCCTGCCCCGCGCGGTGGACGACGATCGCGACAACCTGGCTGGCGCCCGACGCGTGCTGCTGGTGATCGAGGACGACGACACCTTCGCCTCCATCGTGCGTGATCTCTCCCGGGAAATGGGGTTCCAGTGCCTGGTCGCGGGCACGGCCGAGGAGGCCCTGAAGCTCGCCCGCCAGTTCAAGCCCAGCGCGGTGGTGCTGGACGTCGGCTTGCCCGACGAGTCCGGCCTGATGGTGCTGGATCGTCTCAAGCGTGACGACGCCACGCGTCACATCCCGATCCATGTCATCTCGGCCACCGACCACAGCCAGACGGCGTTGTCGCTCGGCGCGATCGGCTACCGCGTCAAGCCGGTGAAGAGGGAGGAGTTGGCCGAGGTCCTCAGCACCCTGGAGGCCAAGCTGACCAGCAGCGTGCGACGTGTCCTGATCGTGGAGGACGACCTTGTGCAGCGCGAGGCTGTCGGCAAGCTGCTGTCGTCGGGCGACGTCGAGACCGTCGGAGTCGGAACGGCGGCAGACTGCCTGGAACAGCTGCGGACCCAGACGTTCGACTGCATGGTCCTGGACCTGTCGCTGCCAGACGCCTCCGGTTTCTCGCTGCTGGAAACATTGAGCCAGGACGACGACCACGCCTTCCCTCCCGTGATCGTCTATACCGGCCACGACTTGTCTCCCGACGACGAGCAGCGCCTGCGCCGCTATTCCAACTCCATCATCATCAAGGGAGCCAAGTCGCCCGAACGGCTCCTGGACGAGGTCTCTCTGTTCCTGCACCAGGTTGTGGCCGAACTGCCGCCCGAGCAGCAGAAGATGATCCAGAAGGCGCGCAACCGGGACGCGGTGCTGGAGGGCCGGCGCGTACTGATCGTCGAGGACGACATCCGTAACGTCTATTCGCTGAGTAATGTGCTGGAGCCGCGCGGCGCCGTGGTCGAGATCGCCCGCAACGGCCAGGAGGCGATCGAGGCCCTGGACCGCTCGGCGCAAGATCCCTCCCAGGTCATAGACCTGGTCCTTATGGACGTGATGATGCCGGTGATGGACGGCCTGACCGCCGCCCGCAAGATCCGCGACGACGCTCGATGGGCCAAGCTGCCCATCCTGATGCTGACGGCCAAGGCCATGCCCGACGACCAGGAGCGCTGCATCGCCGCCGGCGCCAACGACTACATGGCCAAGCCCATCGACGTGGACAAGCTGCTCTCGCTCGTGCGGGTCTGGATGCCGAGGTAACCGCCAGCCGTGCCCGAAGCGATCGAAGACCTTGAGATCCAGCTGCTGCTGGAAGCGCTCTACCAGCGCTACCACTACGACTTTCGCCACTATGCGCGGGCGTCGATCAAACGCCGCTTGACCCAGGCCCGCGCCCAATTGGGTTTTCCCACGATCTCGGCGATGCAGGATCGCGTCCTGCACGATCCGGCCATGCTGCCGCGCCTGCTGGACTATCTGACCGTCCAGGTCAGCGAGATGTTCCGCGACCCGTCGTACTTCAGGGCGCTCCGTGAAAAGGTGCTTCCGCACCTGCGCACCTATCCGTCGCTGAAGGTGTGGATCGCCGGATGCAGCACCGGCGAGGAGCTGTATTCCCTGGCCATCCTGTTCAAGGAGGAAGACCTCTACGATCGGACGATCTTCTACGCGACGGATATCAACCCCGAAGCGCTGGCTGCGGCCGAGGCCGGGGTCTACACCCTGGAACGCATCCGCAAGTTCACCGAGAACCACCAAAAGTCCGGCGGGAAATCATCGCTCTCGGACTACTACACCGCCGCCTACGGTCGCGCGGTGTTCGACAAAGGCCTGCGCAGCCGGGTCGTCTTCTCGGACCACAGTCTGGTGACCGACGCGGTGTTCGGCGAGATGCACCTGATCTCATGCCGCAACGTGATGATCTATTTCGACCGAGCCTTGCAGGACCGCGCCGTCGGCCTCTTCCATGAATCCTTGGCGCGCAAGGGCTTCCTGGGGCTTGGATCGAAGGAAAGCCTGCGCTTTTCGGCCCATGCCGGCGCTTTTTCCGAGTTCGTACCCTCCGAGAAGATCTACCAGAGGCGCGAGCCATGACGCCGGCCCGCACGATCGTGATCGGCGCCTCGGCGGGGGCTGTCCAGGCGCTGCTGGTCCTGCTGCCCGCCCTGCCCGCCGACTTCGCCTTGACCGTGCTGGTCGTTGTGCATGTGCCGCCCGATCGCGACAACGTGCTGGTGCCGCTGCTGCGCGCCAAATGTCTCCTTCCGGTCAAGGAGGCCGAGGACAAGGAGCCGATCGCCGCTGGCGTGATCTACTTCGCTCCCTCCGACTACCATCTGCTGGTCGAGCCCGACCGGACCCTGGCCCTTTCCGCCGACGAGCCCGTCAATTACTCGCGCCCCTCCATCGACGTGCTGTTCGAAAGCGCGGCCGACGCCTATCGCGAAGAACTGGTCGGGGTGATCCTGACCGGAGCCAACCACGATGGCGCCGCCGGGCTCAAGGCGGTGGCCGACGCTGGCGGCGTGGCGATCGTTCAGGATTCCGGCGAGGCCTACGCCACCGCCATGCCCGATGCGGCGCGGGAAGCCAGCCCCACCGCCCTAACCATGAACCTGGATGCGATCGCGTCCTATCTGTCGAGTTTGGAAACCGCATGACGAGCGCGGAGAAGCCGATCAACTTTCTGCTGGTCGACGACCTGGAAGAAAACCTGCTGGCGCTCGAGGCGCTGCTCCAGCGCGAAGGCCTGCGTTGCCTCAAGGCTCGTTCGGGCGAAGAGGCGCTGGAACTGTTGCTGGCGCACGAGGTCGCCCTGGCTCTGCTCGACGTCCAGATGCCCGGCATGGACGGCTTCGAGCTGGCCGAGTTCATGCGCGGCAGCGAACGGGCCCGCCATATCCCGATCATCTTCGTCACCGCCGGCGCGGCCAACAGCCAGCGCCGCTTCCGAGGCTATGAAGCGGGCGCAGTGGACTTCATCCAAAAGCCGATCGAAGCCCACGTCCTGCGCAGCAAGGCGAACGTCTTCTTCGACCTCTACCGGCAGCGCCAGCAGATCGAAGCCCAGCGCGACGAACTGGAGGCCGCCGCCCACGCCCTGCGCCGGGCCGATCGCCACAAGGACAGTTTCCTCGCCGTGCTGGCCCACGAGCTGCGCAACCCCGTCGCGGCGTTGAGCGGCGGCCTGCACCTGCTCAACAAGGACATCCCGCCCGAGCGCGCCAAGGACATCCGCTCCCGCATGGACCGGATGCTCGAGCACCTGACCCATCTGGTCGACGATCTGCTGGACGTGTCCAGGGTCAGCCAGGGCAAGATCTCGCTCAAGAAGGAGCGGATCGAACTGAACCAGGCGCTCCGCTCGGCCATCGAGGCCAGCCAGCACAATCTTGACGCCGGGGGGCACCAGTTCGTCGTGGAGATGCCTCAGGCCCCGATCTGGCTGGACGCAGATCACACCCGCCTGGCCCAGATCGTCGCCAACCTGCTCAACAACGCAGCCAAGTACACGCCATCAGGCGGCACGGTCTCGCTGATCGCGGGCCTACACGACGGGGCGGCCAGGATCATCGTCTCGGACACGGGCGTCGGCATCCCGGCCGACATGCAGTCGAAGATCTTCGAGATCTTCGCCCAGGTCGAGGATCACCTCGGCAAGGCCCAGGGGGGTCTTGGCATCGGCCTCGCCCTGGTCAAGCAACTGGTCTCGCTCCATGGCGGCTCGATCACCGTCGAAAGTCCGGGCCCCGACATGGGATCCACCTTCACCGTCAGGCTGCCCGTGCTTCCATAGCCTCACCGATGGCGCTTCTCAGGCTCAGAAGCGCCATTTGAGCTCGGCTCGCCCGCCCTGGTCGGTCGAACGATCGGAATAGGCGCCGCTATACGAGACGCCGAGTTGAAGGCCCGAGCCGAACTCGAGTTTCAGCCCGAGATCGACAGCCGCCTGGGTTCGATCGATCGGCAAGCCTCGCACCTGGAACGCCGCACCGCGAGCGAAGGCCAGATCGACTTCCGGCGTGCGGCCGTCCAGCACGTTCCGCAGCGCCGCCGAGGCGTCCAGCCCGAGCCGGGCCCCACCGAGATCCCAGCCCGTCTGGACCCTGAGGCCCAATTCGCCATAGACCGTCTCGAAACCTTTCTGGCCGCCATGGAGCGCGGCCGCTCCCCCACGCTCGTCCATATCGGCGTCGAACAGCGAAACGTAGGTCAGTCCTGCGAACGGTCGAAAGCCCACGCCCTTGAAGCGGGTCTTCACAGCCACCTGGCCGAAGCCCTGGAAAGTGCTCGCGCCATATTTGTCGGCCAATCGTTCGCTAAGCTCGCCGAACGCCACCTGCCGCTGCGACGATATGGTGTGACGCCCGTAAGCCGCGCCCAGTTGGATCGACACCGCCCCATAGGCGCCCAACACGCCGCCACCGGCCTGATAGCTGTCGGACTTCTGGGTAGCGTTGTTCGAACGGAATTCACTGCTGTCGTAGCTGAACGCCACTCCGCCGCGCCAACGGCTGTTGAACGAACCGTCCATCCCCGTCACGAACCCGTCGATCGACCGCTTGTAGCCTTGAGCCTCGGCCGTACCATCGACCTTGCGGCGCGAGCTCAGCACCCTGCCCCAGCCCTCCAGGCCTTCCACGCCCGCCGCCTGTTCGCGCGCCAGCATCGCCTCGCGCATGAAGCGGCTGTCCTCAACCAGCGAGGCGCGGAAAGTGGCGTAGTCGGAGCCGGACAATTGGTCGAAAGCCGCCCGGGCCTCCGCGGCGGTCAACGCCACCGTCGCATCGTAAACCGCGTGGCCCGCGCCCAGCGCCTCGACGGCGGGCGCGACCGCGCCCTGGTTGCTCGTCTGGGCCACGGCGCTGAAATCGAGACCATTGCGCTTGAGGTTCAAGGTCACGGCATTGACCCCATAGGCCAGGGTCGGCGAGAGGAAGGCCAGGTTCGAGGTGACCTCGGAGAACGTCCCTGTAACGCCGCCGGCGGCGGTCAAGATCGTGTAGTTGGTGTTGGCGGCGTACGAGCCGTTGGCCGCCAGAACGCTGACCTTGGCCCCGCCCTGGATCGTGGCGGCGCCGTTGACCACAACCTTGTCGCCCTGTCCGGCTGCATTGGTCTCCACCTCGAAGACGCTGCCGGCCAGGAAGCTCAGGTCGCCCGCGACCGTGAGCGTTCCGATCGAATTGCCGGGCGCGAGGGTTCCGGCGATCCGGCCCGCACCGATCATGCCCGAGCCCTGCAGACGCCCGCCGGTCAGGACTTCGACCACTCCACCCAACGAGCCGTTGACCGACAGCAGATCGGCGCCTCCCCCGCCCACACGGGTCACGCCCAGGAAGCCCGAGCTGTCGCCCGTGAAACGCACGAGGCCTCCACCGCGCACCAGCACAGCGCCCGCGCCGCTGAGCGCGCCGGCATAGACGCCGTCGGTCGCCTGATCGAAGACGAAACTGGCGCCCTGCCCCACATCCGCATCGCCTGTGAACAGCATAGACTTGGAAACCAGGCTCCCACCGGTCACGCGCCAGTCGGCGCTGCTGGCGCCGGCCAGGGTCAGGATTCCGCCCCCCGCCTTGACCATCGCGCCCGAGCCGTCAATCGCGCCTTCGAAGGTGGCGTCAACGGCCTGATCGAACACCACCCGCCCCTCATTGCGGACCGCACCGCGGATGGAGCTGGCGTCGCCGACCAGGGTCCCGCCCTGGACCACCGTGCCGCCCGTATAGGTATTGGTTCCCGTAAGGACCAGCGTGCCCAGGTCGGTCTTGACCAGCTTGGCCCCGCCCGTCAGCACAGCGGAGATCGTGACCGTGATCGCCTCGCCTGCTGCACTACCGTCGCCGACGCGGAACACCGCCTGCTCGCCCGCCAAGGCCAGTGGGCCGCCCGCCAGGCTATAGCCGTTCGAGGCGAACTGCATGCCCGTGGCGCCGACCTGACCGTCGCCATTGTCGATCGTCACGACGCCGCCGGCTCCCTGGAACACGGCATAGCCCGGCGCCGGTCTCATAGGACCGTTCGACAGGCCGTCGGCATTGGTCCAGTTCCGCCCCCCAAGACTCCAGACCCCGGTTCCCCCGTCGACCTGGTTGTTGTCGTGACCCGCCGCGGCTCCGCCGTCCCAGAAGGCGAGCGGCGTCCCGGTGGCGTTGACCAGATTGATCCGGCCCGCCGTCGCGGTCTGCACAGCCAATTCCTGAGCCGCCACACCTTCAACGCGGCCCAGCACCAGGCCGTTGTCGATAAGGCGACCGCCATAGTCGAACAGGCGATAGACTCCCGCCCCGAAGTCCGGCAGCGCCGTCACGTTCAGCACGCCGTCCAACGTCAGATCTCCCGCCACATCGAACAACGCCGGGCTCGAGAACCGCGAGAGCGAGACATCGACCACCGAACCCGACGACAGGGTCAGCGCGCCCATCGAAAGCGTGCGACCCGATCCGCCCGCCAGACGCCCCCCGTCGGCCACCGAGACCCCGCCCTCGATGACGCCATCGCCGGTCAGGGTTCCGCCCCGAACTTCCAGCGCTCCGTCCACCCGCCCCGCCACGGTCAGCGAACCGCCTTCGACCCGCACGCCCGCCCCGGTGATCTCTCCATTGAGCACCGACGCGCCGGACTGTTGGGTCACGACGCCACCGCGCAGGTTGGCGTCGATCGTCGCGCCGTCGAGGACGTAGGCGCCGGCCGACAGGCTCCCACCGCCTGCAAGCACGCCACCCAAGGCCACCGATCCGACGGTTTCGCGGAAACCGCCCAGGTCCAGCGTCGCGCCGGCGGCCACGGTCACGACCGCGGTGTCGGCCAGGCGCTCGTCCGCGCCCAGGCGCAGCGCGCCGCCGTCGACATGCACGGCTGAGCCCCCCGAGGTTCCGTTCAGCAGAGTGACGCCGTCCTGCTGGTAGATAGCTCCGCCGCCCAGGTCGTGATCGATGGATCCGCCGAGGAACTTGTAGAGCACCGCGTTCAGCGTACCGCCGCCCACCAGATGGCCCTGGATGGTGAAGTTGGCGACGATCTCATCGAAGCCGTTCAGGTCCAGGATCGCCCCGTTCAGCACCTCCAGCGTGGAGTCGTCGGCCAGGACGCCCGCCGCGCCCAGTCGCAGCGTGCCGCCCGATACCCGGGTCAGGCCCGAATAGGTGTTGGAGCCCGTCAGGGTCAGAACGCCCGCGCCCGTCTTCGTCAGGCCGCCAGAACCGTCGATCACGCCTGAGAACGTGGTGCTTCGGTTGTCACCGCCCAGGAGCAAGGTGTTGGCGCCCAGCGAGACCCGGCCGCTCCCCGTCAGGCTCCCGACCGTCACGCCGTTGGTCACACCGGAGATGTCAAACCCGCCGTCGGCGGTCACCGACGAGTTGGCCAGGGAACCGCCGCCGGACAGCGCCAGCGTCGCACCGTTCGCGACCGTGGTCGCGCCGGTATAGATGTTGGCGCCGCTCAGCGTGCTGGAGCCGGCCGCGAAGGTGACGCCTGCGTCGCCCTGGATTGTTCCGGAAAACGCACCGCCATCCGTCAGGGTCAGGGTGTCTTTCAGGATCACCAGGCCGCCGCCCGACAGGCCCGCCACGGTTAGCGGCGCGGCCGCGTCACGAGCGTCCAGCGTTCCATCGATGGTCAGTGCTCCGCCGCCCAGCGAGCCGGTCAGAAGCAGGCTCGCGCCGCCCCCCACCTCCGTGCCGCCCCCATATGTGTTCGCCCCGGTCAAGGTCAGGGCTCCCGAGGTCAGGCGCACGCTCCCGTCGCCTCCAATCGCGCCCGTAAACCTTCCTCCGCCCTTGATCGTGAGCTTGTTGGTCCCCAGCAGCACATCACCCGCGCCGCTTAGGCCACCGATCGCGGTGTCGTAGGAATACTGGCCAATATCGAGGATCCCTTCGACCCGCATCGCGCTCGCGAAGTCGGCTGCCGCGGTGTAGAGCGTCGCCCCCGCATCGATCACGGTATCGCCGGTATAGGCTTGGGTTCCCGTCAGTCCCAGCCACCCGCCCAGCAGGTGAAGGCCCCCCGTGCCGGTGATCGACCCGAGAAACTCATCACCCGGGTCGACCAGGGTCAGGGTCGAAGCGCCCAGGGCGATCGTGCCGCTGCTGCCCGACACCCCTGCGATCGTCGCGCCGCCGGTCGTCAGCCCGCTCAGATCCAGAACGGAGTCGTACATCGACACCCACGCCCGCTCGCCCAGCGTTCCCGCGTCCGCCAACGCCAGGGTTCCCAGTTCCACCCACACGTTGCGCAAGTCGTTCTGGCCGGTCAGCGTCAGCTTGCCCGTGCCCTCGCTATAAAGCGTGCCGACCCATTCGGGATTGGCCGCGCCCTGGATCGTGCCGGCGAAGACACCCTCGCCGTCGTTGACCACATGCAGCGTCCCCAATAGCCCCAGCTTGACCTTGCTTCCCGCTACGCCGGAGAAATTGTGGACGGTCGTCATCGAACCGATGATGTCGTAGACGCTCAGGTCCAGCACCGCGCTGGCGCCGGTCATCGCCACCGAGGACGCGCTATCGATCGCGTTGGGATCGCTGAACCGCAGCGCGCCGCCAGCGATGGTCACCGAGCCGGTGAAATCGCCCTGGCGATAAAGGCGGGTGACCCCTCCCCCGTTCTGGACGAAGGCGCCGTCGCCGTTCAGGCTCTCGATCGTGAAGTCGTCGGCGCGGTTCACCGTCAACGTGCCGCCGCCCAGCGTGATCGGGCCCAGCATGCCGCCGGTCGCGGTCACGCCCAGCGTAAGGCTGGCGTCGTCGATCAAGGTGGTCGCGCCGGCGTAATTCAGCGCACCGGTCAGGGTCAGCGCGCCCCCGCTGACCTGAAGGCCGCCGGCGCCGTCGAAATCCCCCGACAAGGCAGCGCCCGCACCTTCCGCGTTCACCGTCAGGGTGTCGTCCAGGGTCACCGCGTTGGCGATCGTCAGCCCCTCGGCAAGGCTGATTCCGCTAGGCGCGCTCACGGTGATCCCGCCCGTCCCGAACGCGTCATTGGTCAGCGCCCGCACCACGCCGCCGGAAAGGACCGTGCCCTGAGTGTAGGTGTTGTGGCCGGCCAGGGTCAGGACGCCCGCGCCGCGCTTGATCAGCACGCCGCCATAGCCCGTGGAGCCCTGCTCACCGACCACACCGTCGAGCCTCAGGTCGTTGGCCCCCTCGATCGCAAGGTTGGCGTAGACTGACGTCCCGCGCGCTATGAAGACGTCGTTGGCCAAGGCGACAGTCTTGTTGGACTCGAGCTTGCCTTCCAGGTTGCCTACGAACAATGCGCCCACGCCAAGGGCCGCGCCGTCGCCGACAATCAGCCGCGAGCCGTTGTCGAGGGCAGTCCCGCCGGCGTAAGTGTTGGCCGCGTCGAGCACGAGCGTACCCTGCACGGCCTCCACCGCCATCGTGTCGCCGCTTATGACGCCGGCCATGGTCAGCGAGCCGGTCCCCTGCTTGGCGAAGATACCCGTGCCGCCTACAGCGCCCGCGTAGCGAGTGTCGGTGGCCTGGTCGATCACCAGGCGATAGTTGGGATCCACCAGTTCGATCTCGCCCGAGGTCCCGCTGAGCGCCCCCATGATCCGGCCGAACCTGTGGACCACCAGCTTACCGCCGTTGAAGTCGATCGCCCCGTACGGCGGAAGCGCGCCAGGCGCGGCCATGACCACGGTCCCGCCATTGAAGTGGGTCGTCCCGGCATAGGTGTTGTTGCCGGTCAGGGTCACCTTGCCAGCCCCGGTCTTGGTCAGCCCCCCGGCGCCCGAGATGACGCCATCGACCGTCGCTTCGCCGGCGGCGACATCAAGCGTCATGTCGCCGGCCAGCGTCAGCGGATTGTAGTTGGCCAGCGCGATGCCGTCGGCCAGCTTCAATGTCGTGCCCTGCGAGGCCGTGAGCTGGCTCAGCCCGATCCCCTGGTTATGAATGACCGAGATCGTACCCTGCTGCAGCAGTGTGCCGTTGTAGCTGTTGTAGTTGTTCAGGATCAGTGCGCCGGCGCCTTGCTTGACCAGCTTGCGCCCGGCGCCGCTGATCGATCCGTCCAACTGGATGTCGTAGTCACCGCCGATGGTCAGCGAGCCCGAGGAAGGGCTGCGGATGACGATGTTGTTCGACAGCACGACGTCCCGGCTGGCCTCGATCACAGCGGCGCTTTGCCAAGCGTAGATCTCGGACGCCCCCAGGGCGGTGTTGCGGCCGACCAGCAGCGTTCCGCCGTAGAGGTCCACCTGCCCTGTGAAGTCGTTGTCGCCGGTGATGGCCAGCGCGCCGCCCCGCACCGCCACCGTGCCCCAGCCGCCGGTGATGCGTCCGGTAAGGGACAGGGCGCCCAGGCCCCGCTTCTCGAATACAGCGGCCTCGTCCGCGCCGCTGACATCAAGATCGCCGGAGTAGGTCGAGTTGATCGCCTGATCGACGCTCAGTGCGCCGTTCTGCAGCAGGATCGAGCCACTGCCCGTCAGAGAGGACATCGTCTCCTGCCAGCCGGCCATGGCCAGCGTGCCGCCGGCCATCACCAGGCCGCCGGTCAATTGATCGTTCGCGACCAGCGTGGTGGTGGTCCCTGCCTCGACCCGGGTGTCGGGGACCTGGGCGTGAACGGGGAGGCTCGCGGCCAGGGACATGAACGCCGTCGATCCGAGCAAGGCCAGGCGCAGGCGCGCGACGTTGGACATGGAAGGCTTGCGGCTGGATTTGGTCATAGGTCGTCCCCGTCGGGGCGCGCGACCGCGGCCCCGCCCTGTCGTGCGAGTGCTGGAAAAAAGGCGCGCGCCCGGCGCGCCTCGATGTTTCGTTGTCGGTCGGCGCGCCGCTTAGGCGCCCGTCAGGCGCAGGCGCCCGAGGATGGTTCGGTAATGTTCAAGGAAGCCCCCGGTTCGTCGCCGTCGATCTAGGGTAGTGCCGTGCGGCGACGGCCTCGCGCCGTCAATTGCGGCGCCCAGGAGTTGAGACACATGAACAGAACTCTGAGACGAGAAGCCAGTTCGTCGGAAAGGCGACAAACGCGTTTCAGTCAGCGAGGCGGTTCATCCAATCGCCCCACAGCATCGGGCGGACAGGCGGCGAGGCGGCCAGTCGCTCGGGCGCGCCGGCGATCCGTTCCACCTTCTGCAGGCCGCGCGTCGCCCGGGCTTCGCTGGCGGTGTAGCCGTACTCGCGGCGGAACGCGCGGCTGAAGGCGGCCTCGTCGGCGAAGCCGTGGCTCAGAGCGATCTCGCTGATCCGCCGAAGCTCGTCGGGACTGCACAGCAGGTCGTGTATGCGTTGCAGGCGGCGCTGCTGGATGTAACGCGCCACGCCGCCCACGGGCTGGAACAGGCGATAGAGGCTGGCCCGCGACATGGCCAGACCGTCGCATAGCATCTCCGGGCCCAGATCAGGGGAGCTGAGATGCGCGTCGATCAATCGCCGGGCGCGTCCCAGTTGGGTGGCGTCCAAGACGCTGCGCGTCGGGCTGTCGCTGTCCTGATGCGGCTCGAGGCAGGATCGCATCAGCGCGACCGTGCTGTCGGCCATGGCTGGGCCGTCCTGGTTGGCCAGCCCGCCCGCCTGGCTGGCCAGCACCTTCATGAAGTCCGCGAAGATCCGGCCGCGCGCTCCGGTGATCACCCGCCCATGCAACGAGGCGACACCTTGCATGGCACCGTCCACCATGTCGCGCGGGATGAAGATGCAGAGGCAATTCATCGGCGCCAGCGGCAACTCGATCGGCTGACCCAGGTCGATGACGAAGAGCATGCCTTCCGGCGTTTCGGGGGTGAAATCCAGGCGGATCAGATAGTGGTCGATGCCGTCCGCGCGGATCTTGGCGCTCGTGCGGGAATAGGCCAGGGCGTCGACATCGGTGCCGCCGAACGCCATCCGCCCCATCAGATACGTAAAGGCCGTGCCTCTGAAGGGACGGTCGAGCTCCCGGGCGGGGATTTCGAACATGGGCGCCATGGCGCGGTGCCAGGCGTCGAAACGTTCAGCTTCGGGGAACTCGTCTGTCGAAAAGCGGATCAAAGGTATCTTGGGCGAGTTTTCCGCCATGCACTCATCTCGTACTGACTTGTCGGCCACATAGAGATGACGGCCGACCGGGCGTCGACCTCCGGTCGAGCAGGCTTGAACCCACCGCATAGCGCCCCTAATCCCGCCTCGGCAATCAGGGTTCTTTGATTTGAACGTCAGACCCGAAAGGCGGGCTCTGTTTTGAGGCTTCCGGGTCAACTGCCTCGCGAGCAGCGACGCGCCCCGAACGAGCGAGAACCTCCATGGTCCGGAAGACCTGAGAGGCCTGACGATCGACCTGGTCAACCCCGGCGTCGTCGGAAGCCGCCTGTGCTGGCGCGCACCGCGCCGGCCATCGCGCCTGGACAATCGCGCCGCCAGGGACCTGTCAGGCGGCGTAGTCCATCGCGCCCAGATCCGCCAGCAGACCCGGCCCTGTTGGACTCCACCCGAGGCGGGACCGCGTCCAGGCGCTGGAGGCGGGAAGGTCCATGGCCGCGAACATGGCCAGCCAGCCGAAATGCTCGGCCGCTTCCTGCGGCGACAGGCTGGTCACCGGCACGCCGAGACCCGCGCCGACCGCCGCCGCGATGTCGCGGACCGCCACGCCCTCTTCGGCCACGGCGTTGAACCGCTCTCCAGGACGGCCCTGTTCGGCCGCCAGGCGGTAGAGCCGGGCGACGTCATCGACATGGGCGGCCGACCAGCGGTTCAGCCCTTCCCCCACATAGGCGACGCGGCCCTTCTGGCGACACACGTCGATGTAAGGCGACACTAGGCCCTGCCTGCGAACGTCATGGACTTGAGGCAACCGAACCACCTGCACGTTGACCCCGGCGTTCGAAAGGGCCTGGCCCGCCGCTTCCGACGCCACTCGTGGATTGCCGTGCTCGAGATTGACCACGTGCTCCCTGGCGAGTTCGCCCGGCTCGGCCAGTCCTAGCCCGACACCCGAGGTGATGATCAGGGGACGAAGAGATCCGGCCAGCGCCTCTCCCATCGCGGTGATGACCCGAGCGTCCTTCTGGCAGTTCGCCACGAAGTTCGAGAAGTCGTGGTCGAAGGCCGTATGGATCACGGCGTCGGCTTTCGCCGCGCCGGCGCGCAGCGTGTCCGGAGCTTCCAGGTCGCCCAGGTGCGGCTCGGCTCCGGCCTTCGCCAGGACCTGGGCGCCGCTGTCCGAACGGGTCAGGCCGAGCACTTGGTGCCCCCCCGCCAAGAGCTCGGCGACGATCCTGGAGCCGATGAAGCCGGTCGCCCCAGTCAGAAAGATGCGCATGGCAAGTTCTCCAAATGGAATGCCTGCCCTGTAAACCGCTCCTATATGGTGTTATAGTAGTGACCTTATCCTATTATAATCAGTAACAGGCTTCCGCCCTTGCACGATATCGCCTCGCTGGGCGCCTTCCTGAGGGATCGGCGCAAGCGGCTGGATCCGGCCGCCCTCGGCTTTCCAGCCACCCGTCGCCGCACTCCGGGGCTGCGCCGCGAGGAGGTGGCCCAGCGCGCCAACATCAGCCCGGGTTGGTACACATGGCTTGAACAGGGTCGAGGCGGCGCGCCGTCGGCCGACGTGCTCAACCGCATCGCCGCGGGATTGATGCTGACCGAACCCGAGCGGGAGCACCTGTTCATGCTTGGCCTGGGCCGCCCGCCAGAGGTCCGCTACCAGGCTGTCGACGGCGTTTCCCCCCGCCTGCAGCGCGTGCTCGACGCCTTCGAGGTCAGTCCAGCGATCATCAAGACAGCGACCTGGGACGTCGTGGCGTGGAACCGGCCTGCGGCCGCGATCCTGACCGATTACGGCGCCATGCCGGCCAAGGATCGCAATATCCTGCGCATGATGTTCAGCGACGCGCGCGCCAAGAACGCCCAGGAGGACTGGTTGACCGTCGCCCGATACGTAGTGGGCGCTGTACGCGCCGACTCCGTACGCGCCGGCGCATCGGAGGAGATCGCGCGGCTGGTGGACGAACTTTCGGCGACCAGTCCCGAGTTCGAGGCCCTATGGCGAGACAACGACGTCAGCTCTCACGCCGACGGGGTCAAGCGGTTGCGGCATCCGCACCTCGGTCTCCTCCAGCTGGAGTTCTCGGCCTTCGCCGTGGACGGTCGCCCCGAGCTGGCGATGATGGTCTACAATCCGGCTTCGACCGCCGACGCTGACCTCATCCGCGCCTATCTCGCCCGCCGATCCGACGCCAGGACCCGAGCGGGGGCATGACGCGCCGCCGTGCCGGAACCTACGAACCTTGGTCGGAGGCTTCCGTCAAAGCCGCTCGGTTCAGAAGCGTCATTTGCGATCCATGAATGTCGATCAATTGGTCACGCCGCATCTGTTGCAGGGTTCGGTTGACGTGCACGAGGCTCAACCCCAACGTATCGGCCAGGATTTCCTGCTTGACCGGCAGGTGAAACACTTCCCCGCGCGTTTCGCCGATTTCCGCCAACCGCCCGTGCAGTTCGAGCAGCAGGTGAGCCATTCTCTCGTAAGCGGTCTGCCGGCCCAGCCGCACCACCTGATCGATCATTCGGCTCAATTGGGCCGCGGCTGCGCCAGCGAAGACCCGCCCAAGTCGTTCGACGCCGACCGTGAAGCCAGGTTTGGCGTAACGCACCTTCAGGGGCGTCAAGGCCATGGCCACGAGGGAGCGCTGGGAACCCGTCAGGAGGTCAAAGCCTACGCCATCGCCGGGCAAGAAGAACGCCACGATCTGCCGGCGTCCGTCACGCAGGGTATGGGCCAGGCAAGCCCACCCCGAAAGCAGGAACATCGGCGGCGCGCCGACAAGCCCCAAATCCCTGCCCGGCCGATAGCTTTCGATCCTCCCTAGCCGCGCCTCGAGCAAGGCCAGGTCCTCGTCCAGAAGAGACCCGAAACGCCGCAATCGGCGCACGTACGCACTATCGATCGCGCGCCCTTCGAGGGCGGCTAGCATGACGCTCGAGGCCCGATGGACCAGGACCGCACGGCGGATTGTCTCATGGTCTGCTCCGTCCCACGCCGCGCCGCACCTGATCTTGATGTATGGCGGCCAACGCGGCGTGGGAGCGAAACGTCTTCCAAGAAAGGTCGTTCGGCTTGAGCGTGGAAAATCCCCGCATCGATGCGCGAGGCTCCTCGGTTCGAGCTGGGCCTACGAAGATGTCTCCTCGACAGGCCGCAACTGCGCCAGTTCGCCATGGCGCGCGCGAAGTCGCATGGCGCTCCCGCGCGCCCATAGCCGGTCCACCTCGATGGCCGTCCACCCCTCGGGAAGACAGACCGGCCGATCCGGCCAGCAAGCGCAATCGCCTTCCTTGATCCTCAGCCCTGTGAAGCCAAACAGCAGGCTGGAGATGAACCCGGCGATGTTGGCGAAGAAGGGGCCGGCCGGCACGTCCTCCGGAGACTTGTCGGCGCGATATTCGAGCGTCTGGTCGAAGCGACCAACGACGAAGCGTCCGTATCCTTCCTCCAGCAGCTTCAGCGCCAGGTCGCGATCCCCCTTCATGGCGGCCCAGGCTCCGTACAGCGCCGACAGCATGGGAGAGCCGACATAGCCGGGCCATTGCTCCAGATAAAAGGCCAGGGTCTTGCTCGCCGTCGCCGGTTCGGCGCGATACCCGTAGGGAAAGAGACCCATCAGCGGCGACGGCGTGGCTCCCTTCTCTTCGGTCCGGCGATAGCCGTCGTGGGCGGCGATGGCGCCGTCTGCGCGCATCGGCGGCTTTAGCCCCTCGGCCAGACGTGACCAGACGGCGGGAACCGGCTCGCCAAGGACGCCGGCCGTTGCGATTGCGTGATCCAGCACCACCGTGGCGGCCATGATGGTCAGGGCGTCATTGTCGACGGGCTCCCTGCGTTCGGCGGGACCGCCGTGCCGCACGAAGGCGTAACCATCTTCGCCCGAAGTCACCCGGCCTGCGATCCAGTCGGACACCCCCGCCAACACCGGCCAAGCCTGGTCGCGACGAAAACGCGCGTCGCCGGTGGCGGCCGTGTACTGGGCGAAGGCTCTGGCCACATGCAGGCTGACGTGATCTTCGCGCCACGCGCCGCTGGCGCCGCCCGGCGTCGCCTCTTCATAGCTCAGCGGACTGGCCTCCCACGGGAATTGCAACCCATTGCGCCCTAGAAGCTTGGCGTTGTTGCGGGCGGCGACCAGGCCCCTGCTGCGAAAATCCAGCAACGACCGCGCGGCCTGGGGCTGAAGCAGGGACAAAGGTTCGATCGCGAAGGCGTCGATGTCCCACATCACATGGCCGAAGTAGTAGTGATAGTCGTGCCAGCTGGCCAAGCCGAAGATCGAGGTCGAACACGGCGAAGCCGAATGGACCGAGGCGTTCAGATAATAGAAGGCCGCATCCGCCAGGGCCTGCCATCGACGCTCGGCGCCGATCAGGCGAATCCGGCCCAACCACAGGTCGGTCCAGCATCGGCGGTTTTCCTCGCGCAACGCATCGAACCCCACGTCCTGCGCGCGGGCCAGCAGGCGGACAGCCTGATAGTCGGGTTGGGCGTGCAGCGCGCTGGGAACCAGGCTGACGATCTGGCGCAACCGCACAGGCCGCCCGGCGCGCAGATCCAGGCCATAGGTCGTCAGGATCGGAGCCAATTCGTGACCACGCGTCTGCCCCCGCTCCGCCCGGACGGAAACCTCCGACGCGAACGCAGCGCCACAGCGACTGACGCCGCCCGCGCCCTCCCAGGCCAGAACGCCGTCGCCCACCGTTTTGGCCTCGCCCGGCGTGTCTTGCCGTATGGCCGCCAGCCGCCCGCCTAATCCCTTGACGTCGACGAAACTGCGCCAATCCAGTCGGCAGGCCACGTCCGAGGTGACGATGAGTTCCTGGGCCACGATGGTCGGGTGCGAGCGGCTACAGAACGCCATCGCTTCCACGGTCAGGCGCCTTCCCCCGAGGTCCAAGGCGATGCGGGTGGTCAGTTCGCCTGTCGCGAAGTCTTGGACCTGTTCGAGAGGCTCGACAGCCTGAGGCGCGTCGCTGGACCAGACGCCGTCGACGGCCAGGTCCACGCCGAAGGGAAACGGCGCCTGGGCGATGGCTTCCACGCCCCGCTCAGGATGAACCCCGACGAAGCCGCTGATCACCGCCATGCCGCTCTGGATCACGGTCTCACGCAGACGAAGACCGATAAGACCGTTCGACAGATAGGCGGGCAGCTCCGCGCCCCGCGCCCCCTTTGCGGGCGGAGGGCTGATCGGGCGAGTTTCGCTGTCTTTCATCCTCGCGCAACGGCCGGGAAAGCCGTCCGATCCGCCCGACCTTGAATGATATGAACTGCAGCATCATCGCCGCGCTGGCCAGGATCAGCCTGGGCGATCGCCTCGTCGGTATCCATCGTGAGAACTCCCGTGCCAGAGAAGAAGGCGCGCCCGCGCAGAGGGTTTCGCGCGGGCGCGCCATCTGGAACTAGGCGCCGGGCCTAGCGGCGATCCTCCCAGCCCCGGCGAGCGGCTTCGGCATGCCCTTCGCGGTCTCCGAGCCAACCGCCCTGGCCGCGCCCACGGCCGCGTCCGCCACGATCGTCGTCGTCCTGGGACGTGGCGTTGGTCGACGCTGTTGCAGCGTCGGTCTCTTCCTGTCTGGCCATTGGGCGTTCCCCGCTTTGGGCTTGATCCCCGAGACGCCGTGAGCGGCGTGTCGGGTTGGCGGGGATAACGGCGGCCGGGAGCCGCCGTTTCAGTCCATATCAAATGTAATAGATTGAAAACTCTGCAGTAATTTCGAAACTTCAATCCAAGATCAGCCCCGCTTGCCTTCCGCCGGGTCGCCCTTCCCGCCTTTGAACGTGGCGCCGACCTCGGCCGCGTCAGGACCATCAGGCCCCGCCTGGGTTCGGGATTTCTCACTCGTCTTGCGGATCTTTCGCTCGCCGCCCAGCGCGGTGAACTCGCCCGGCGGCTCGGCTTCGTTCTCCGTGCGGCCGACGCTGTTGCCGGAGCTTTTGGGGGTCTGGGTCATGACGGTCTCCTATCATCGCCCTGAGACAACGAAGGTCCGAACGAGGTGATCCGCCTTCCATCAAAAGGTGAAGCAGGACGCGATCTCATGAACACCGCATCCGGGGGACGGCCTTGTCCTGGTGATCGCCATCCATGAAGCGGGGCTGCGGCGCCGGATATCGTCAGCGCGTCATGAGCCGCCGTACGCCCAAGCCTCCCCCGTACCGAGCGCCCGCTCGAACGCCTCGCGTCCACTACCGGCTAGCCACTCGCGAAAGGACAGCATGTCGGGATTGATCTTGCGAAGCGCGTCGAGATCCGCCCGGCCAGCCAGGCGCCCTGTGTCCAGTAATGCGGTCAACTTTGCGAGGAAGGGGTTGGCCGTCAGCACTTCGTCGGAAAATCGCTCGTAGGCGATCTGGCGTCCCGCGGCTTCGGTGAACAGGGCTTCCAGATCCCGCCCCGTGACGCTGTCACCAGCGATCTCGAGCGTCCGCCCACCAAATCGCGCCGGATCGGCGAAGATCGCGGCGACGATTCTACCGATGTCCTCCACAGCTACCAATTGCATCGACTGATCCGATTTGACGAAGAAGTTGAAGCGCCCCGCGTCGAGTCCGAAGCCGGGCATCGTCAGCATCTCCATGAAGGTCGCCGGTCGGACGATGGTCGCGGTGATCGGCAGTGTGCGGATATGCGCCTCGATGCGGGCCTTGCTGTCGAAATGCCCCATTCCCGTAGGCTGGTCGCCGACGGCGCCGACCGAGGTGTAGACGAGATGCCCGACGCCGCTTTCGACCGCCAGATCGGCGATAGCCACGCCGAAACGTTCCTCTTCCTCGTCGCTCAAGCCGAGCACCGGTCCTTGGCCGGAGCTGGGTTGCACACTGAAGACCCCATGGACGCCCGCCATCGCCGCACGGATCGCATCGGCGTCGGCGAACTGGCCAGGCAGGAGCTCGACACCCATGCCAAGAAGGGCGACGGACTGCGCCGACGATGGGTTTCGAACCAGCGCCCGGACTGGCCAGTCGGCCTTTCGAAGCGCGGCGGCGACCGATCCGCCCTGCTGGCCGGTGGCGCCGAAGACCAGGATCGGCGGTTTGCTGTCAGACATGAAACACCCTCGTGCTTGAACAAGGGCCACTCATTTATACCTCTGCGAGGCGACTGGAAGACGGCACATTTTCCAACCTCAGGCACAAGGCTGATACCTTTGGACCAACGGATCCATGGACGTCCCTATGAAGAGACCGAGAAGGGCCTTCGTTTCAGGCCTTGCGCGCCCCACGCCGTTCTCGCCCGGCTTGGCGACAAGTGGACCATCCTCGTCATGTCCCATCTTGCGGCGGCGAACGGCCGGCCGGTGCGCTTTTCGACGCTCAAGAACGGCATCGAAGGGATCACCCAGCGGATGCTGACCCTCACACTCCGCAACCTGGAGCGCGACGGTCTTCTGGCGCGCCGCTACTTCGCCGAGACGCCGCCGCGCGTCGAATACGAACTGACCGAAATTGGCTCCAGCATGCTGCCCGCCCTCGAAGGGTTCACCTCCTGGATCCGGGACAACTGGCCTCGCATCGACGAGTGCCGGCGCGCATACGACGTGCGGGGCGGCGAGACGGCTGAAGCAGGCCGATGATTGCGAGAGGCCGGACCATTCACGTTCCGGCCTCCCTCTCTTGCCGGCTCAGGCGCCGAAGGCGCCGTCGATGGTGTGCATCGCGCCGGTGACAAAGCCCGCTTCGGGTCCGGCCAGCCACGCGACCATTCCAGCAACCTCTTCCGGGCGGCCGTGGCGCTTGATCGCCATGAAGCCGTGCAGCAGATCCTTCATCGGGCCGTCGGCCGGGTTGGCGTCGGTGTCGATCGGCCCGGGCTGGACGACATTGATGGTGATCCCACGCGGCCCGAAATCTCGAGCCAGCCCACGAGCCAGACCCTGGAGCGCCGATTTGCTGAGCGCATAGGACGCCATGCCCGGGACCGGCATGCGGTCGCCATTGACCGAGCCGATCACGATGATGCGGCCGCCCTCCGGCATCTGGCGCGCCGCCTCGACCGAGGCGTGATAAGGCGCGTGAATATTGATCCGGAAAAGCCGGTCGACGGCGTCCGGATCGAGCTCCAGAGCGTCGCCGAACACAGCGATGCCGGCGTTCACCACCAGCACGTCCAACGGCCCAGCGTCGCGGACGCGAGCGATGACGGCGTCACGGTCCGCACTATCGGTGAGCACCGCGGCGGCGCCGGTTTCGACCGCCAGCGCCTCGGCGGCCTGCGGCGAGCCGGCATAGGTAAAGGTCACGTCGGCGCCGTCGGCCACGAAGCGCCTGACGATCGCGGCTCCGATGCCGCGGCTGCCACCCAGCACCAGAACGGATTTTCCTTTGAATACAGCCATCACTAGCTCCTTGAGCATTTATTTAGTCATCGCTACATAAAATCCGCCCCGGCCGCGTCAAGGAATTTCATAGGTATGATTACAAAAATATCCCGACCGCGTGGCCGCCCCCGCCGACTGGACGCCGAACAGGCCGTGGCGACCGCCCAGCGGCTGTTTCATTCGCGCGGATACGACGCGGTAAGCGTCTCTGACGTTACTCAGGAACTCAGCATCCATCCCCCGAGCCTCTATTCCGCCTTCGGCAACAAGGTTGGACTGTATGCTCGCGCCCTCGAGCGATACGGGACCCACGGCGCGATCCCTCTCTCGGAGATCCTCCGGGACGACCGGCCGGTCGCCGAAGCGCTGGCCGAGGTGCTGGAAGAAGCGGCCCGCCGCTATGCGGATCCGAACGCTGCGGGTTGCCTGGTCCTGGAAGGCGCCCGCTGCAACGATCCGGAGGCGCGTGAGCTGGCGCGGGCCTACAACAGGGCCGCCGAGCAAGTGGTGCGCCACTACATTTCGACGCGCCACCCCGAGGCGGCGGACAGCATCGCGGATTTCGTCAGCACCACCATGTCGGGCCTCTCCGCCAAGGCGCGCGACGGCTATGACGTCGAACGGCTGCTGGCGAGCGCGCGCCTCGCCGGCGCGACCCTGCGGCAGGCTCTTCGCTGAAGGGTCGCGCGCGGGCCGGGAAGACTTACCCGCCCTGGCGGATCCGCTGGCGCGCCCGCCCATAGTCGATCGTGCGGATCAGGTCCGTCGCGGCCATCGGACCGTCAACCGAACGGCCCCAGCTTCGACTGGCTCAATCGAGCCATGGCGATCAGGATCAACACGCCAGTGATCATGAGGATGGCGGCGAGGGCCAGCATCGGCGCGATGTTGCTGCCGGTCGCATCTCGCACGAGGGGCACAAGGTTCTGGGCGATGAAGCCGCCGAGGTTCCCGATGGCGTTGATCGCCGCGATACCGGCCGCCGCTCGGGGTCCGCTGAGAAAACTCGGCGGCAAGCTCCAGAATACGGGCTGGGCCGCGAAGATCGCGGGGGCGGCGACGCATAGCATGGCGAACTTCAACGCGGGGCCGGGCAGGATCACGCTCAGGGTCAAGGCTATCGCGGCCAGCAGGATGGGTCCGGCGATGTGCCAGGCGCTCGCCCCATGGCGCGCGGCATGACGCGGCACGGCCCACAGCGCCAGGCCCACCAGAAGCCACGGCAGGACGTTGATCAGCCCGTTCACGGTGTTGGATACGCCAAAGGACTTGACGATCGTCGGCAGCCAGTAGCTCAAGCCATAGGCGCCCAACGGCATGCCGATGTAGAGGCCCGCCAGCAACAGAACGCGCGGGTCGAACATGGCCTTCCACGCCCCGCGATGGTCGGCGGCTTCGCCGTTGCGCTCAATGGACAAGACCTCCGACAGCCAGGCCTTTTGCTCACGCCCCAACCAGCGGGCCTGATCCGGTCCGTCAGGCAATCGCCAAAGAACATAGGGCGCCAGCAGCACGGCCGGCGCGCCTGTCGCCAGGAAGACCCATTGCCAACCGGCCACACCCAACAGGCCGTCGAGGTCCAGCAGCATGCCGCCAACCGCCGCTCCGACGGCGTTGGCCAGGGCGCTGGCGATCATGAACAGACCCACCATCCGCGCGCGATGCGCCTGTGGATACCAGAGGGTCAGGACATAGAGCACGCCGGGGAAGAACCCCGCTTCGGTGACGCCCAGCAGAAACCGCAGGACGTAGAACATCGCCGCGTTCTGGGTGAATCCGAGGGCCAGCGTGACCAGACCCCAGGTGAACATGATGCGCGCAAACCAGACCCGTGCGCCCACCCGGGCCAGGATCAGGTTCGAAGGCGCCTCGAACAGAAAATAACCGATGAAGAACAGCGACGCACCCAGGCCGTAGGCCGCCTCGCTGAGGCCCAGAGCCTGGACCATCTCCAGCTTGGCGTAGGACACGTTCTGCCGGTCGATATAGGCGATGAGGTACATCAGGCAGAACAGCGGCATCAGCCGCCGCGTCACCCGACCGACCGTGGCGCGCTCCATGTCGGGGGACGGATCAGGCATGCGAAGATCTCTCTTGAACTTTCACGCTCGTTGCCGCGGCTGCGCCAGACGGGCCTGATTTCAGATCGCGTTTCAACATAGGACTTCCGGCCACGAAAAATTCGCCCGGGCCGGTCGGCTGACCGCTTCGGCCCGGGCGAAGCCGCACTGGGGGGGAAAGGCGGCGCGAGTTAGAATTCGTAGCGGATACCGACGTGATAGAACCGGCCCAGCAGGTCATAGAGCGCCGGGTTGGCGTCCAGGCCCGTATTGGTCTGGGGCGACGGCACGGGGTCCTTGTTGAACAGGTTGGCGACCTTGAAATAGGCCTTCAGGCCGTCCTTGATCTCGTACGAACCGCTGAGGTCGACATAGGTCGCGCCCTTCATCCGGTTGTAGTCGATCGTCGGATAGTTGTTGTTGTCCGCCGCGCTTCTGCCGACAGGGCAGGTTCCGGGGCCGCACTCGACGTACTGGCCGCCGATGACGCCATCGCTGAACCAGCGCTCCTGCAGGCTGAGCATGAACCGGTCGGAGGTCCAGGTCTGGACGGCCAGCACCTTCCAGTCCGGCGTGTTGCCCGAGTTCTGACCGGCGGTGTCGATGACAGAGCCGCCAGGGAAGCCCTGGTTGGTGACGTACTTGTGGACGTTCGTCGCCAGGGCCCGCAGATCGAAGTGGCCCGGCACGCTGGGCAGATCGAAGCGGTAGCTGGCTTCGATGTCGAAGCCGCTGGTCTTGATCGAGGCCAGGTTGAACACCTGCGCGTTGACGTAGGCGTTCGGCGGATTGAGGTCGAACAGGCCGCAGTACTGCGACAGGCCCGCGTAGCAGAAGTTGACCACCTGCTGGGCGGACAGGCTGGAAATGCCGCCGTCCAGCACGATGTTGTACCAGTCGACCGACACGCTGAAGCCGGGTAGCCACTTCGGGTTCGAGAGGACCACGCCCAGCGTCGCGTTCTTGGCGATTTCCGGCTTCAGGTTGGGATTGCCGATCACGTTCTGGAGGATCAACACCGAACCGCCGGAGGGTTGGCCCGCAGGAGCGCCCGTCGAGGGAATGGTGAAGTTCGGGACCGTGGTCGTGACCGGGGCGGCGAACAGCTCCGACAGGTTCGGCGCGCGCACGTCGCGCGAGGTGACGGCCCGCAGGCGGACGCCGTCGATCGGCGTGTCCCAGGTCGCGCCCACCTTCCAGGTGTAGACCGTGCCCGAGGTGCTGTAGTCGGTCCAGCGGCCGGCGGCGTTGAGGTTGGCCTTGCCCGCGGCCTCGTTGTCGACCAGCGGCACGTTCACTTCGGCGTAGGCTTCCTTGACGTTGTACTCGCCGCGGCCCGAGTGATAGTTGCCCGCATACCAGTTGTTGCCCTGGGTGTTCAGGACGGGATCGGCCGGATAGTCGGCGGTGTAGGGCGAGGCCGCCGAACCGTCGCCATAGGGGTCGCCTTGGACGTGATAGGCCTCGCGGCGATACTCGGCGCCGACGGCCAGCGAAATCGGGCCCGCCCAGCCCTGGATCGGCTCGCCGCTGATGTTGATGCTGGCCACGTCCTGCTTCTGGACCGAGTGCTGGTACGGGCCGTTCTTGGGCGTGATGTAGGCCAAGGCTGCGTCGCTGGGCGTCTGACCGCCGAAGACGTTGATCGGCTGACACCCGTTGGCCCGGGCGGTGGGGTCGGCGCAGACGATCTGGCCGTTGAGCAGCGTCGCCTGGACGGCCTGCCGATAGTGTGGGTTCAGCAGGATGTCGCGAACGTGGATGTTCGTCGTGTTCTGGCCGTGCGTATAGTAGGCGTCATAGGACCAGTCCTTGCCGAAAGCGTTGAACTTGCCGTCGGCGCCGATCACCGCCCGGACCTGGGTCCGCGTCGGGTGGACCGAGATGTTCCGAGGCAGCAGCGCATTGCTGGTGCCGAAGGTGAACTGGGTGATGCCGGCAGTGGCGCAAGCCGCCGCGACGGAGGCCGGCAGGTAAGGGTTCGAGCACTGCAGGACCAGGCCGGTCGTGGCCGCGCCCGGATTGGGCTGGTTGGCGCTTTCGACACGCGCGACGTTCAGGGTGCCGTAGATCTCGTTGTTGTCGTCGATGTCGTAGGCGACACGGGTGTAGCCGTTCAGGCGCTTGATCTCGGACTGCAGCGAGGTGCCCACGCCCACGTTGCCCGACAGGTCGCCGCCGACGCAGAAGCCGCCGTTCGTATAGCAGCCGATCACCGCGCCGTTCGCGGCCTTGGACGGTACGCCGTTCGAGCCGTACTGGAATTGGAACGGGTTGCCGTTCTTGTCGAAGGCCGTGCCCTGCAACGGCCCGGCGCTGATGAGGCCGTACTTGGTGTACTGATAGGCTTGGGCGTGCTCGCGATAGAGGTACTGCGGCGAGCCGTCGTTGGTGACGCCGCGATTGACGAGAGTGGCCGTCGTATACCAGTCGCGGCTTCCCGGAGCGTCCTCGCCGAAGCCGCCGGCCGGAACGCCGTCCTCGTCGTCGTATTCGCCGCTCAGCTGGACGTGCAGCTTGCCGCCCATGAAAGCCTTGCCGACCGCGACCTGGGCCAGGAATTGCTCGTTGTCGCCGTAGGTCGTGACGCCCGCCGCGAAGTTCGACTTGAAGCCTTCGAAGTGCTTGTCGGTGATGAAGTTGACCACGCCGCCAACCGCGTCCGAGCCATAGGAGGCCGAGGCGCCGCCGTTCACGACGTCCACCCGTTGCACCAGCAGCTGCGGGAACAGGCTGATATCGGGAACGCCGGTGATGTTGGCCGGAACGACGCGTTGGCCGTCCAGCAGGGTCAGGGTGCGGATCGTGCCCAGGCCCCGCAGCGAGAACGAGGACAGCCCCTGCTGACCGCTCGAGGTGCTGAAGGTGCCGGTCGTCGCGCCTGTCGATCCCTGCAAGGACGGCAGCTGGGCGATGGTGGTGAAGACGTTGGGCTCGGCGTTGCGCTCCAGATCGGCCTGGCCGAGGGCCTGGGTCGGCGTGGGAGCGGTGAAGCCAGTGGAGCGGATGCGCGAGCCGGTCACCACGACTTCGGACAGGGACGTGGCGTCAGGAGCCTCCGCCGCCGGCGAGGGCTGCGTTGTCTGGGCGGCGGCCGACGCCGCCATCGCCATCAGAGCCATCGCGCTCGTCGCGAACAGAGCGCCTAAACCAGCCGATCCCCCGCCAGTGCGACCAACACCATTCATCCCGCCATCTCCCTCTTTTCTTTGAGGCCACCGACATGACCTAGGGGGACTGTGTCAGGCTCGCCGCGAGCGAACTATTAGACCATGGTCGTAGGCCCTCCCCCACCGGGAGAGGCCAGCGGCTACCGTCCGCGCACGGCGTAGAGCGCGTGGTGGGTCAGGATGAACAGCATCCGCCCGTCCGGTCCGCCAAACAGCAGCTGCAACGGACGCTCGGGCACGTCGATCCGCCCCAACGGCTGGCCGTCCGGCGCGTAGACGAAGACCTGGCCGTTGGCGACATGCACCCGTCCCTCGGGATCGACCACCACGCTCTCGCCGCCGCGGTCGGCGAAGACCTTCAGGTCGGTCACTTGCCCCTTCGGACCGACCAGACCGCTATAGGTCTTGTTCTCGGAGCTATTGGCGACGAACACCCGCTGACCGGACCGAACCGTCGTGAAGCCGTAGGTATCCAGCGAATCCGAAAAGCGCAGGCCGCGATAGTCGGAGGGGCCCTGCTGGAAGACGCGATAGGCCGGCAGGACCAGGCTGCCGTCCGGCGAGACGTATTCGCGGACCTTCGGCACGGCCATCTCGCGGGCGAACAGTTCGGCCAGGGTGGCGAACTGATAGGTCTCAGGATCCAGTTGATCCCTGAACTCGGCGTTGTTCCACCAGTTGACCGGCAGCACCGTCGCCGCCCGCGGGTGGTCGGCCGCCGGGGTCGGCGCGATCACCGTGACCTCGGTGTCGGGGCTGCCCGGCTTGAAGCTGTAGACCGTGCCGTCACGGCCGTCGGACGACAGGACCAACAGGTTCCCCGAACCATCAACGGCGAGATTGATCGGGTCCAAAGTGTTGTCCCGCACGATTGACAGCTTGCGGGCCTCCGACCAGCTGTAGATGCGCTGGTGGCGGCGGTCGGTGAAGTAGAGCGTTCCGGCCCCATCGACCGCGCCGCCGCCTAGCGAGAAGAAGCCGTCGGCCAGCTTCTCCAGCTGCGCGCCCGCCGGGAAGATCGAGGACGTGACCGGTGAAGGCTTGGCCGGCAGGTCCAGCACGGCGAACTGCCGCTCGCGCGCCTCCAACCCGCTGGTGGCGTCTTGAATGGCGTTCTCGTACGGATACTTGGTCAGGCGCAGGAAGGTCGCGCAGCCGTTCTCGTCGCAGGTCCCAACGCCGCTTTCGCCATTCACCGCCACGTTGCGGAAGCGGATGTCGCGCGAGTTGTAGACCTTGACCGCCGTCGGCGCAGGGCGCCGCGTCCGGGTCACCCGATAGCCGTGATAATTGGCCACCAGGATGTCGTGGGAGTCGCGGATTTCCAGCGAGACGGTGTCTTCGCCCTCCCCGGCCTCCTCCTCGGTCTGCGGCGCCAGGAGTTCCCAGTTGGCGACGCGGTTGAGCGTGATCTCGGTGCGCACGTGGTGCTCGACCGAAGCCTGATAGATGCGGCCGGGCGTCTGGGTGTCCGACACGTAGATGCCCGAATAGGCGTAGGTGCTGGGGCTCCAGATGTTGGCGAAGGTCCCGCCGCCGCCATTGGTCACCCAAAGGCTGGGATATTGCCCCGCCCAGCGTTTGGCGGGATCGGCGTCGCCCGTGCCGTTGGCGTTGTACGGATTGAACCGCGTCCCGTCGAAGAGGTCGGTGCCGTGGCCGCCCTGGAACTTGACGTCGTCGACCAGGGAGTCGGCGCCCGCCGTCCAAAGCAGGGCCGTGGCGCGCGGATTGATCCCTCCGGTGTTGAGGCCCAGGCCGAAGACGATGTTGTCGCCTTTGTCGGCCGAGGCGACCAGGGCCTTGGGCGCGCCGGCGCCCTGATAGGCCGGAGTATGATCGGGCAAGACGATCTGGGTCAGGTTCGGATGCAGGCCGACCAGCACCGTATCGGCCCTTAGCTTCAGGGTGTCGGCCACCCGGTAGAAGCCGGCGGGAAAATAGACCACGCGGTGGGTGTCGATCGCCTTCTGGATGGCGGTCGTGTCGTCGGTGGTGTCGTCGCCCTTGGCGCCCAGCGCACGCACGTTCGCCCAGTCGGCGGTGGCCGGCAGGGCGCGGATCGCGGGGGCGCGTCGCGCCGGCAGGCTTGGGATCGCCTCGGCCTTCATGTCGGTCTTGTAGGTCCCCACCTGGCCCAGGCCCGGCAGGGTCAGTCCGTGGGTGAAGGACGAAACGCGGTAAGCCTTGCCCTTGCCCGCCTCGGTCTTGCCGCTGTCGCGGAAGCGGGCGAACACCGGCGTATTGGCGGCCAGCGCGCTTTCGAAGCCCACCTGTGTGTAGACGTTGTTCTCGTTGGAGATCACGACGCCGGCCTTGGAGATGTTCTCGAAGCGGACGTCCTTGCCCCACAGCCAGTCGCCGTAGCCGCGGTCGATCTCGATTCCGACCGGCGCATCGCGCATAGCCACGTTCACGAGGGTCAGGCCGGCCTCGTGCTCGCGGATCGCCGCGTCGCGCTGACCTTCGAAGGTGGAATCCAGCAGCACGAAACCCCAGGCCGGCGAGGTCTTCTCGGCCAGGATGCCGTAGCGCCCGCCCTTGAAGTGAAGGTCCTCGGCCTCGTTGGCGACCTGGTAGAGGCCCGCCAGGCCTGAACCGATGTCGAATTCCATATGGCTGACGAAGGCGTGTTGGGCGGCGTGGAAGCGGATCGCCGTGGCCGCCGGATTACCCTTGCCGATCTTGAAGTCGATATTGGCCATGGCGCTGTAGAAGGTGCCGGGATTGGCGTCGGCCACATCCTTGTCGAACGGCACGCTGCCGGACGGCGGGAACGGCACGCGGCGAGCCGGATCGCGCTTGGCGCCGGCGAAGATCACCATGTTGGCCACGCCCTTCTGGAAGCCCGGCGTGGAGTCGGGAAGCTCGATCAGCGGCCGCGTGGCGCCGACGCCGAACACCCGCACCCCGGGCCATAGGAAGAGGGTCCTGGTGATGCGGTAGCGGCCCGACGGCAGGAAGACTAGGCCGCCGCCGCCCTTGGCCGCGGCGGCGTCGATTGCGGCCTGGATGGCCGGACCATCGTCCGCCCGCCCATCGCCCTTGGCCCTGACCACAACGGCTGCGGGATCATCGGGAGCGGTCGCGAAGACCGACACCGAAGCCCAGGCCGGTCCGGTCACGGCCGTGCCCAGAGCGATCGAAGCCGCGCCCAGCGCGACCAGCCAAGTCTTCATGGCGAAACTCCCCTACCCGGCGATGGAACGTCCGATGCCGGCCCGCCGCGAAAACAAACGTAAGTCCGTGGTACGCCGCAAGTCAGGGCGTGACCGCATAGAGCGAATGATGAGTCAGGACGAACAGCGTGCGCTTGTCCTGTCCCCCGAAAACCAGTTGCAGCGGCCGCTCGGGCACGTCGATCCGGCCAGCCGGCTTGCCGTCGGGCCCGTACTGGAAGATCTGGCCGTTGGCGACGAACACCCGGCCCTGGCCGTCCACTGCGACGCTCTCGCCGCCGCGTTCGGCGAACACCTTCAGATCGGTCAGGGCGCCGCCAGCGCCGATCTGGCCGCTGTAGGTCCGCCCCTCGGACTCGTTGGTGACGAACACCCGCTCGCCGATCGCGCCGCCGATCAGGCCGTGGGCCTGCAGGCTGTCGGCCCAGCGCCAGCCGACATGGTCGGGCGGTCCCTGCTGCCAGACCCTGAACGCGGGCAGCGACAGGCTGCCGTCAGGAGAGACGTATTCCTGAGCTTTGGGTGCGCCGACGTCGCGGGCGAACATCTGCGCCAGGGTCGTAAACTCCCCGCTGGCCGGATCGTACTGATCCCGGAACTCGCCGTTGTTCCACCAGTTGACCGGCAAGAGCGTCGTGGCGCCCGGGCGCGCGGCCGTCGGCGTCGGGGCGATCACGGTCAGTTGGTCCTTAGGTCCGTTCGGATCGATCGAATAGACGCTGGCCTGCGGGCCGTACGAAGACACCACCAGCAGCTTGCCCGAGCGGTCGACCGCCAGGTTGGTCGGGTCCAGAGAATGGTCACGCACCACCTCCAGCCCCTTGGCCGCCGTCCAGCGGTAGATCCGCTGGAAGCGCTTCTCGACGAAGTAAAGCGCCCCGTCCGCGCCCACGGTCGCGCCGGAGATGGACCAGAAGCCGGTCTCCAGCTTGCGCACCTTTGGATCGACGGCCGTGGCGACGGGCGTGGCGTCGCCCTTCACATCCAGCACCGCGAATTCGCGCTCGCGCACCTCCTGCTTGCGGCTCTTGTCCTGGATGGCGTTCTCGAACGGGTACTTGCTGGCGCGGAGATAGGTGCCGCAGCCGATCTTGTCGCACAGGGCCACGCCGCTCTCGGCGTTTATATGGACGTTGCGGAAGCGGATGTCGGTCGAGTTGAACAGCTTCACCGCCGTCTCGGCCGGGTGATACGACCGTGTGACCCGATAGCCGTGATAATTGGCGAACAGGATGTTGCGCGAGTTGCGCACCTCCAGCGAGACGGCGTCCGGCCCATCGCCGACCTCCTGCTCGGTCTGAGGCGCCAGGAATTCCCAATTCTCGACGTTGTCGAGCACGAACTCGTTGCGCACGTGGTGCTCGACCGAGACCTCGTAGATGTGACCCGGCGTCTTGGTGTCGCTGATGTAGAAGCCGGCCGACGCGAAGGTGTTGGGACTCCAGACGTTGGCGAAGGTCCCGCCGCCGCCGTCGGTCACCCAGATGCTGGGGTACTGAGCGTCCCAGCGACCGTCGGCGACGGGATCGCCGCTGCGGGCCTGCAAAGCGCCGAGCGACTTGCCGTCCATGGTGGGCGTGCCGCCGCCGCCCATGATCTTGACGTCGGTGACTTGCGAGGCCGCGCCCGATCGCCAAAGCAGGGCCGAGGCGCGCGGATTGACCCTACCGGTGAAGACGCCGATCCCCGCCAGCAGGTTGTCGCCGCCCTTGGGCGTCTCCAGCACGGGCGCCACCGGCCCGACGCCGGCGTGGCGCGGGTTGTCGTCGGGAATCACCAGCTGGGTCATGGCCGGATGCAAGCCGATCAGCACGGTGTCGGGCCGCAGCTTCAAGGTGTCGGTGACCTTGTAGAAGCCGATCGGTAGGTAGAGCACCTTGTGGGTGTCGATGGCCTTCTGCAGGGCGGCGGTGTCGTCGCTCGTGCTGTCGCCCTTCACGCCCAGGCTCTTGACGTTGATCCAGTCGGCCACCGGCGGCAGGGCGCGCAAGGCCGGCGACGCGGCGGCGGGCAAGGCCTTCAGCGGCGTCACGTCGGCGACGGTCTTGTGCTCGCCCATCCGCCCCAGGCCCGACAGGGTCAGGCCGTAGGTGAAGGTCCCCACCCTGTAGGCGCGGCCCTTGCCTGCCACCGTCCTGCCGCTGTCACGAAAACTCGCGAACACCGGGGTGTTGGTCGCCACGGCGTTGTCGAAGCCAACCTGGGTAAAGACGCTGTCCTCGGCCGAGATCACGACCCCCGCCTTGGAGACGTTCTCGAAGCGGACGTTCTTGCCCCACAGGCTGTCGCTGTAGCCGCGATCGATGTCGATGCCGACAGGCGTGTTCTTGATGGCCACATTGACCAGGGTCAGGTCGACCTCGTGCTCACGGATCGCCGCGTCACGCTGGCCGTCGAAGCTGGAGTCGATCAGGCTGAACTGCCAGGCCGGCGAGGTCTTCTCGGTGACGATCCCGTAGCGGCCGCCCTGGAAGTGGACATCCTCCATGATGTTGCCGGCCTGGTAGACGCCGGCGAAGGCCGAGCCCAGGCGGAAGTCCATGTGGCTGAGGAAGGCGTGCTGGGCCATGCGGAAGCGCACCCCCGCCGCGGCCGGATTGCCCTCGCCGATCTCGATGTCGATGTTGGCCATGGCCGAATAGAAGGTGCCCGAATTGGCGTCGCGCACCTTGTCGGTGGGCGGAACCACATTCGGCACCGGCACGGGAATGTCGCCCACCTGATACTGGTCGCCCCCCGTGAACACGATCATCGCGCCCACGCCTTTCTGGAACCCTGGCGTGTCGGGACCCAGCAGCAGGACCGGCCGGGTCGCGCCCACACCAAACAGGCGCACGCCCGGCGGGACCAGGATCGTCCGGCTCAGGCGATAGCGACCCGACGGCAGGAAGACGAGACCGTGGCCGGTCGGATCGCGCGCGGCGTCGAGCGCCTTCTGGATGACGTCGGTGTCGTCGGCGCGGCCGTCGCCGGCGCCCTTGACGGTGATGGCACGAGGGTCGTCGGGCGCGGTGAGCAGGACGGAACCGGCATGGGCCAAGGTGGACGTAGAGATCGCCAGAAACGCCGCCAGAAGGACCGCCCGCATGCCGCTCTCCTTGTCACAATCCCTTACCGATAAGGGATCGCCGCAAGCCCGCCATCCTCGACCATGGTCGTAGTTACGCCCCGTCGGAGGACCGCTAGAACCCGGCGACAACGCCCGCAGACTCCCGGCGCCTCGACCGGCGGGCCGATCTCAAGGAAGCCGCTTGTCGTCACCAGCTCGCCTCGCCCCCCCTCCCGGCCTCGCTGTCATCGCCATGGGCGTGAGTGGCAGCGGAAAGTCGACGCTGGGCGCGCTGCTGGCCGGCAAGCTCGACTGCCCATTCCTGGAAGGCGACGACTTCCACGAGGCGCGCGCCGTCGCCAAGATGAGCGCAGGCTGTCCCTTGGACGACGATGATCGCTGGCCGTGGCTGGACCGGCTGGGCGCCGCCGTCGGTGACGCCCTTGCTTCCCGCGGCTTGGTCGTGGCCGCCTGCTCGGCGCTGCGCCGCAGCTATCGCGAGCGGTTGCGCCGCGCGATCGGCGCTCCGGCACGCTTCGTGCTGCTGGACGTCAGTCCCGACGAGTTGGTGCGGCGCCTATCCCAGCGCGCAGGGCACTACATGCCCGTCTCCCTGCTGGACAGCCAACTGGCCACCCTCGAGCGCCCCGACGCCGACGAGGGGGTATTCACGCTCGACGCCGTCGCCGGCCCCGAGCAGCTGTGCGAGATCGCCCACGCCTGGTTGACGGATAAGGCGCTGGCCTCAGGGCATTAGGCGCTTACGACCGCGAGACAGGTGCCAGCGCATGGCCAGCGCCGCGCCGTCGGCGTCCTGTGCCCGGATCGCTTCGACGATCAATTCGTGCTCGTGCATCATTTCCGCGATCACTTCCGGGGGGCGCGACCGGGAAATGTCGACGCCCGCCCTCATGATCCTGTCGACGTCGGGCTGCAAGGCCTCGAACGCCAGCAGGAAGGCGGGATTGGCGGTGGCCTGCACGATGCTGCGATGCAGTTCCATGTCTTCGGCGTGGGCGGGCGCGTTCGAGAGCAGCGCTGAGCGCAGCTTTGACAGCGCCGCCTCGATGCCATCCATTTCCTCGTCCGAACGGCGAACCGCCGCCAGCCGCGCCGCCTCGGCTTCGAGCACGAAGCGCACCTCGTAGCTGCCCAGGGTCGAGGGCAGTTCGGACAGTGACATGTAGGCGCCCAATTTGTCGGACGGGCGGTTCTTCACGAATGAGCCGGCTCCGCGCCTGGCCTCGGTGATCCCGTCGGCGGCGAGCCGCACCAGAGCCTCCCGCACGACCGTGCGCGACATGCCGAACAATTCCGCCAAACGGGACTCGGAGGGCAAACGGTCGCCGACCATCAATCCGTCGGCGTTGATCATTTCCACAATGCCCGCGTACGCCTTGTCAGCCAGGCGTCCTTCGTTCATTCGCCTCTCTCCCGTCCCAGACCCCACTCCACGCTATTTCGGTCGCTGAAGGAAGCAGCCGTGGGCGGTGGATCGCGGCGCCCTTATCTCCAGAACCTGTATGACAGATTTGGCGATAAAGCAGCGCTCCGGAAAAATGTTTACGTTCACATGTTCAAAACGGCTTGAATTTGTCCAACAGATATCGCTACCATCCTCAAGCGTAACCCAGGTCGCCGAGCGTAATTTGGCGATGAAGAGAAGGGCGCTGCACGCCGAACGCCGTGCGCAGGGATGAAACGAAGGGGATCTGCAATGACCGCGACAGCAGTCCGCGTCGACAATCGGGATCTGGCGGCAGCGTTTGGCGAACTCACACCGACCCAGCTGAAGGTTCTGGAAGGGGTCAACTCCGGGCTGCTCAACAAGCAGATCGCCTTCGACCTCGGTATCGCCGAAGCCACGGTCAAGGCCCACATGACCGCCTTGATGCGCAAGCTGAACGTCCACAACCGGACCCAGGCGGCGATCGCGGCGCAGGCCCTGGGCCTTGGCCCCCGACATATGTCCGCCTAGCCGCCTTCGAGCGGCGCGAAGCCTGCTCCGCATCGCCACCGACACCAACTTCGCTCACCCGTTTTAAACAGGGCCTCGCTCTGCGGCGCCTCCGCGCAACCTCCGCAGGCTATCCGCCATCGGTCAGCGGGTCTTTCCCGCAGTTTGATCGAAGGTTGCGATGCGTCGGCGTCAAATGGGGTTCGTGGGGGTCCTGGCGACCCTGATCGCGCGCGCGGAGCCGGCCCTTGCGGCTCCGGCCGCCAATGATGCGCCGCTGCAGGTGGCGGTCGGGGCCGGGATGCTTTACCGCCCCGACTACTCCGGCTCGGACGACTACGAGGTCCGGCCGCTTCCCTTCGTCATGCTTCGCTATGAGCGGGCCGGCTATGTGATCGAGATGGGCGGCGGGGGCGCCGTGGTCGACATCGCGCGCAGCCCCCGCCTCGTGTTCGGACCGCTGCTACATTATCGGCTGGGACGCCACGATGTCTCCGATCCCGTAGTGCGGAAGCTGCCGGACCTCGACGACGCGGTCGAGGCGGGCGCCCGCCTCGCCTACAGTAGCGACCTTGCCGGCGGCCGGCTCACCGCCGGCCTCGATTACCTGCACGACGTCTCCGGGGTCCACAATGGCCAGACCCTGCAGGCCAGCCTGTCCTTCGAGCGGTCGCTGTCGCCGCGGGTGGCGCTCGGAGCGCGGGTCACGGTGACCTACGCCGACCGGAGCTTCATGCGCAGCTACTACGGGGTCGACGTCGGCGCGGGGGCGAGCGGCCTGCCCAGCTACATCCCGGACCAAGGCCTGCAAGCGGGAGAAGCGGGCTTGAGCCTGCGGTGGAGCCCGGCCGCTCGATGGAGCGTGATCGGATCGGCGGCCTACGAGCGTCTCGCGGACGAGGCCGCGCGAAGCCCGATTGTCCGGCTGCGGGGATCCAGGGACCAGACCAGCCTTGCGCTGGGCGTGGTCCGGCGGTTTTGAGTCCGGCGCCGATGGCACGTTCATTGGGCGACCACGTCTACGGTGGGTCGGCTGGCCGGCGCACCGAGGAGCAGGGGCGGCCTGACAGCGCAGGTCATGAGGTACAGCCGCTTTCGCGTGGCGAAGGCCTCGAACTTCGCGCTGCCCTCGACCGCCGCATAGCTGCGCAGATCGGTCTCGAACGCCAACCTGAGGAACCACGGAACCCGACGGCGGATCAGCGCCAGGCGCCGCGGGGTGTCCGCCCGGCAGGCGGCCACCACATGTTCGGTGATGTCGCGCCAGTCGCCCTGAAGGCCGGCGGCCCGCATCGCGGCGGCGACGCGCTCGACCTCCTCCGCCCGGCGCGTATCGCAATAGAGGAGGACACCGCCCGGGCGCAGAACCCGGCGGACTTCCTGGAAGAAGCCAGCGAAGTCTCCGTAGTCATTGGAGGCCTCCACATTGACCACGACGTCGAATGCCCCGTCGGGGAAAGGCAGGGCGAGCGCCGACCCGCGCACGAACATCAGACCCGGGACATCGCCGTGCAGGCGGCGGCAGGCTGCGATCGCCTGCTCCGAGGCGTCCAGCCCGATCGCCTTCAGCGGAGAAGGCCAGAGGCGGGTCAGATGCGCCAGTCCCCCGCCCCGACCGCAGCTCACCTCGAGGAGATCGGTGGTCCGCCCCGGTCCGCCCCGTGCGCGCAGCAGGGCGAGGAGCTCGGCGTACATCTGCAACTGGTGGCGCTCGGGCGCGTCGCCAGCTGCCGGGGCGAAGCCATAGTTGTTGGTGGCGACCTCGCCCCAGTCGAGCCCGTAGAAGAGATTCCAGAGTCGATCCCGGGCGGCTCCGCCCCGTCGGCGACGCAGGCGCACTGCGTGGCGCAGCAGCTGCGGCGCGGCCAGGAGGGCCAACACGACGGCGGCAAGGACGGCGAAGGCGGGGGTGGGCAAGGACAGGTTGGCCATGGTGTGGGACGGGCTCCGTTCAGCAGGACGCCGACCCGCCTACGCGCCCAAGGTTGTGCTAGGGTGCGCCCGCGCCGATCCCTCCCCGCCCCTGACGTTCGTCCGCCCGCATGACACGCATCCTGCTGATCGAGGACGAGCCCGAGATGGCGGCGCTTGTGGCCGCGAACCTCGCCAAGGCGGGCTTCCTGGTCGACCGTGCGGGCTCGCTCGAAGAGGCGCGCCACATCCTGGCCGTCGCCGAGTACGGCCTGGTGCTGCTCGATCGAGGACTTCCGGACGGCGACGGGGTGAAGCTTCTCCCCATCATCCGGGCCCTTCAGCCCGGGACGCCGGCGATCGTCCTCACAGCGCGGGATGAACTCGACGAGAAGGTGGGAGGCCTCGACGCGGGCGCGGACGACTACCTCACCAAACCCTTCTTCACCGACGAGCTCATGGCTCGCATCCGCGCGGCCCTGCGGCGACCCGGCGCGGAGCCCACGCCGCGGATCGTCTGCGGACGCCTCTCCTTCGCGCCCGATCGCGAGGAGCTGTTTGTCGGGGAAACGCCGCTGTTCCTGAAACGACGCGAGCTGCTGGTGCTGAAGGCGCTCATCCGGCGGGCGGGCCGCGTCGTCCAGCGGCACAGCTTGTTTGAGGCCGTCTACGGCCTCGACGACGAGATCCAGCCGAAGTCGCTGGACGGGCACGTCTCGCGCCTGCGCAAGCATCTTGCAGCTTTAGAGGCCGGCGTCGTGATCCACCCCGTCCGCAACGTGGGCTATCTCCTGAGGGCCGAATGAGACGGTTTTCGACCTCGCTTGGGGGGCGGCTCATCGCGTGGTTCATCGCCATGCAATCGTTGCTGGCGATCGCGGTGATCGCGCTGAAGTTCGTCCTGTCGCCCCAGCCCGGCGACCAGTACGCCTTGGCGCACCTGAACGCTGCGAACCTGGTCGTCCGCTCGCTGGAGGACGGTCCGGGAGGGTCGCCGCGGATCGGCGACACGGCCGCGCTGCGCGCATTCCGGCAAGACCGCCCGCAGGTGCGCCTGGCCGCGATCCGCGCCGGCCAACCGCTTGCCGGCTCGTCCAGCGACCTGGTGGGCGCCCTCGAGATGCAGGGCCTGCCCCGGTTCGCCAACGCCACCTTCGCCTTCACCCGAGGTCCGCTCGCAGGATCGATGGTCGTCGCCACCGCCGAGCAGACCCGTTGGGGCGAGGTCACTGTCGTCAGCACGGGCAACCGTTTTCGGCTCGCGGATCTGCCGGCGCTTGCGGCGCAAACGGGCGGCAATGTCCTGCGCGTCATGGCCATCGTTCTGCTGGGCTCGATCCTGATCGTGCCGCTGGTGATCCGCAGGGCGCTGCGCCCCCTTGAGCGGGCCTCTGCTCAAGCGGCGCAGATCGACCTGCGCACCCGCCAGATGCGGCTGCCAGAGGGCGCCGGGGTGCCAAGCGAACTGGTGTCGCTCGTCCGTTCCATCAACATGGCTCTCGCGCGTCTCGACGAAGGCTTCAGCCGCCAGCAGCGCTTCGCGGCCCAGGCGGCCCACGAGATGCGGACTCCTCTGGCGATCCTCGCCGCCCGCATCGACAGCCAAGCCGAGGGCGAGGTCACCGCTGCGCTCCGCCGCGACGTGGAGCGGATACGGAGTCTGGTAGACCAGCTTCTCTTCGTGGCTCGGCTCGAACGCAGGGACGTACCGCTCGAGGAGCCCCTTGACCTCGTGGCGTTGGCCAGAGACGTCGTGGCGGACTGCACGCCCCTGGCGCTCGCCGAAGGACGGGACCTAGCCCTCGTCCCGATGGTGACGCGGCTACCGACGCACGGGGGTGTCGCCGTGCTGGAGAGCGCGCTCACCAACCTCGTGCGCAACGCGACCCGCGCCGAGCCGCCAGGCGGAACCGTCGAGGTGCGGGTGACGACCGCTGGCGAAATCCATGTGATCGATCATGGCGGCGGGGTCGCAGACGAGGACGGGCAGAGGATCTTCGAGCCCTTCTGGCGACGAGAGCACAGGACTCCTGGCGCGGGCCTCGGCCTCACCATCGTTCAGGAGGCCATGGCCGCCCATGGCGGCTCGGTGAAGGTGGATCGGACGCCAGGCGGCGGCGCGACCTTCACGATGCTCGTGCCGATCCGATAACCCGCTGCGAGAGCGAGCCTAACGATCCCAGCTGGCCAATCCCCGCTATTTTCGAGTTCTTGTCGACACGGCCAAGGGCTATGCGCCGACCAAGGCAATGTCCGCATGCCGATGGGCCGCAATGGCCTTTGTCGCAGCTTCGAGCCCCCTACCCTGGCCATCTGAAAGGTGACGCCCAGCTGCGTCGGAACAGGCTCCAAGCGATTCAGAAGTATCGACTGAGCGACACCGAGGCCATCACGGGCGTGCGTATGTCCCAGATTTCCCGCCCCGAGGCCGCGCTCGCCCGGGTCGTGGCATATTGAGCACGATCATAAGTGTTGCGCGTCCCCAGCAGACCATCCACCTGCAGACGGATTTTAGCCGCCTTGAAGGAGGTGGTCTCGACATAGGCGCCGAGCTCGCCGGCCCGGCGATGGCGACGCGCTTCATCAACGTACCAGGACCAGTCGCCGAAGCCGCGCGTATAATCCAAGCCCCAGGAGAAACGGGCCGCGCTCAGATCTTGGCGAAAGGCGACCGTCAACGTCTGCGGGCGCTGGCCGGTGATCCCCCGCCGCTGGCCCGTCACCGGGTCGACGATGCGCGAGCTCTGATACGCGTAACCCAGCTTCAGCAGGCCGCCCGGCGCCAAGCGATCGACAGGAAGCTCGAGGTTGGCCGCCCCGCCCCAGACCCGAGCGTGCGGAACATTGACAGCTCCGAACCCACCTTGGGGCAGCACAGCCGCTTCCAGAACGTCGCCGCGCCAGTCGTGAAAGAGGTTCAGATTGAGCGCCCCGCGCCGCCCGAAGCGTCGATCGTAGTCGAGCGCGACCGACACACGATGATCGGGAACAAGGTCCGCGTTGCCGCCATAGGCCTTGCCCTCGACAAGATTGGCCGAGGCCGCGAAATCGCTCAACGACAACTGCCCCACCGAGCGCCGGACCGACAACCGCAAGTTCGAGCGCTCGTCTGGCCTGTAGACGAGCGCCAGGCGAGGCTTGAGGAAGCCGAACCGCCCTTCTCGATCGGCGTCGCCCCGCGCCCGAAGGCTCGACAGCTCATAGGCCGCGCCAGCTGTCACGGCCCAACGCTGCGCGGGTCGCCACTCCAAGGCGATGAAGACGTCAGCGCGGGTTTCGGAAACCCGAGCCTCGCTCTTCAACTGCGATGGCGCTGCGACGTAGCTGGAAGCGATCGCGCGGTTGTCGAGGCTGTTCCAAGCGATCTCCGCACCGGCCTCAGGCCGCCAGGCCGAGATCCCGTTCCGTCCCAAGGTCGCTCGGACGATGGTCTCGCGGGAAACGGCTCGGCTCTCGAAAAGATCGGTGGTCGTCAACGCCGCGACGGTCGCACCGGCCTGACTAAATGATTTGGCGTCGACGTCCGTCACGCTGGTCAGCGCCAGAAACTTGAGAGCGTAGTCTTCGCCCACCACGCGAGCCCAATCGGCGCTGAGCTCGCCGCGCCACCGTCCAGTGCGCTTGGGAAAACGCGCAGCGTTGTTTTTCCCAACGAAGGTGAAGGCCTCGGCCAGGCGCGCATGGGCCAGCATGGCGGCGGCCTGCAAGCGCCCGCCAGCCAAAACGCCGTCTACGGTCAAACGCTGCGCCAGCTCCGGATAGCTGGTGTCGAATGTCAGGGCCTGCTGACCCGTCTGTCGCCCCACCGGGTCGAACTGCGAGCGCGTTCCAAACGATCGCTGGCCCGATCTGTCGAAGGTCGTGCGCGCGGCCAAGTCGAAACCTCCAACGCTCCGCGTCGCGGTCACGGAGGCGTTACCGAACAGGCCCTCACCCTCCAGCGCCAACTTGGCGTCTACGGCGAGGCCCTCCTGGCGGGCGATGCGGATGATGTTGGCGACCACCGCCTGGCCCGAAGCCTCGCCGGTCGCACCGCCGCCGCGGACAACATCGATCCGTGACACCTGCCCCGCCGGTATGGCTGCGATGGCGGCCGCCAGGCCGCCGCTCTTGCTAGCCGGCCGCGCCCCGTCGACCAGTACGTTGCCGCCCGCCTCAGCGAAGCCGCGCATGCCTTCGGCGCCGATGTCCAATCGAAAACCCGGCAAGCGTTCGATCATGTCCAGGGCCGTCTGGGGGACGTAGTCGGCGAAGAAGGCGGCGGGATAGGTCTCGGTCGCGACCGTGGAGGTCTGGGCGGCGACAAGGAGGGCGACGAAAGGCATCAAGCTGCATCCCTTGGTGTTTGCAGCACCGCGGGATAGACAGCCCCAATGGTCGCGCTACCAGGATGGGACGTGCGACGAAGCCTCTGGGACGGGCGAAACGGGGTGGGGCCGAAAGGTGGACAAGGCGTGACGAACGGCGGCGGCAGGTTGAGGCGATGGGCGCCCACCGCGATCGCGGTGGGTCTGCTGACAGTGGCCGCAGCAGGTAACGCCGCCTCCACTCTCGACCATCAAGCGCGCGCCGGCTTGGCGAGGGACCTGTTCACGCCGCTGCTGGATGAAACTAGCAGCGCCTTGATCTGGCTGGGGGCTTTGCCGGTCATCGTGCGGGCATTCAAGACCTTCGTCCCCGCGCGCTTTCCGTGGCTTGCGATCCCACCTCTGCACCTGGCCGCCGCCGCGGCCGTGTCGCTGGCTCACTACGGCCTGACACGCCTCCTGCGCGCGCTCGTCTATTTCGGCCTGGGCCAAGATTTCCATGTGCCGTTCAACTGGAACGACTACGTGGGCGATCTTTATGGGGACGTTCTCAACTACCTGCTGTTCGGCCTGATTTACTGGGGCGCGGAAACGCTGCTGACCAAGCGCGCCGAGCCCGCCGAGACCGTGCCCGCGCCAATGCTGGAAGTGCGCAACGGCGCCCAGACCGTCTATCTGCCGATCGCCGACATTCTTTGGGTCGAGGCCGCCGGCAATTATGTCGAACTGCACGCCACAGGCGGTCGCGACATCCTGATGCGCGCCACCCTGGCCAGCCTGGCCCAGCGGCTGGAGGGCGCGGGCTTCCTGCGCGTCCATCGCTCTCGCCTGGTCAACGCCGCATTCGTTTCGGAAGTCGAAAACCTGCCGGCCGGCGATGCGAACGTGGTGCTGAGAGACGGCGCCCGCCTCACCGCCAGCCGCCGCTATCGTTCGATGCTGGCGCAAACCCTGGGCGACCGCGCGCGAGCCGGCGTCGGCTGAGCATCGAGATTTTAGCGCCACGCCACGCGAAAGCTTCGCAAGGACGGCGTCCAAACTCCTGAGTTCGACCTCGACACCTTTGTGAAATTTCGCCCCGGAAAGGCTCGCCTCATTTGAAGGCGTGTTTGAGAAAGGCCCTGACGTTCTGCGCCAGCCATGGCGTCAGTGAACCGAGCACGCCCTTGCGCGCCTCGGGCAGGTGGGCGGCTGGATCACCGCCGGTCTCGAACCAGTAATGTTCGAAGATCGCCCGCCAGGCTTCGCGTTGCGGCTTGGGCAGGTGGCGCACCGCCAGCAGGCCGTGGATCAGCACCTCGAACGGCGAGCCAACCTCGGGCGGCAGGTCGCGCCACCAGTAGTTGATCAGCACATTCAGGCTGTCCAGCGACCGAACATGATGCCACCAGGTCGTCGGAATATAAATGGCGTCGCCAGGCCCCAGTTCAGCGGTCAGGCCATGTCGGGCGGCCTCGGCGAAGCGGGGGTAACGGTCGAGGTCGGGCGCGTCCAGATGGACCAAGCTGATCGGCTGGCCGGCCAGGGTGAAGTCCAGCGGTCCGACATAGAGATTGGCCGTCTGCTCTGGCGGAAACAGGGTGAACCGACGGCGCCCGGCCACGACCACGGCGAGATTGTCGGCCATGTCGTAGTGGGTTTGCACCGTCACGGCGTTGCCGAACCAGATGCGCGGCTCGACGGGGACGGCCAGCAGGTCATGGCGATTGGCTTCGGCGAAACCCGGCAGCACGCGCGAGGTCGGTGTCGAGCCGACGTAGACCGACGGCGGCTTGACCTCCTCGCCCAAGGCCAGCAGGTCGTCGAGAATGGCCGAGACCCCGCCCGGCCGCCGCTCGAAGTTCACCGTCCGCTCGGCCTCGCCATAGAAGAAGCGCCCCTCGATTTCGGGCGGCCCGACCAGGGCCTCGACCGTCACGCCAACGTCGAAGCTCCGAAGATAGGCGGCCGCGGCGTCGGGCCCCTGAAGACCTGCCTGGACCGCCGGCCAATCCGACGCAAAGCCGCGCAGCACCACGGGTCGATAGGCGGGCGCGATCTCGGCTCGCAGGATCTCCCGCGTAACGTTCGAGCGCTCTTCGAGGGGTGGAAACGACGGGTTCATGCCAAGCGAGACTATGCTCTCGTCGGTGCGGACCGAAAGGCCGCCGCCACCGCTTCGCGCAGCGGCTTGGGCCGATAGGCGTCGTCATAAAGGGTCACGCGCTTAGCCAGGTGATCCTTGCGCGGCGTGAAGCCCTGCAGCCACGAGTATTTGTCGACCATGCCCCAGGCCAGGACCTCCTTGGTCTGGTGGTAATCCAGCATGAGGTCGAGATAGGCCTTGGCGAGGGCGGCCGTCTCGGCGTCGCGTGCGGCCACGCCGGGCGGCAGGTTCTGGTCGTTGACGTCGAACTCGGTGATCAGCAGGTCGTAGCCCATGCCGGTCGCCTCATCGATGAAGGCCCGCCACGCCTTCTCCTGGGGCGGGCCGAGACTGCCGGGGGCGGCGGGATCTTCCGTTCCGAGGTGGCTCTGCACCCCTAGGGCGTCGACCGGCGTTCCGCGCTTGCGGAAGCCTTCCAGCAGTTTCAGTACGCCGGCGCGATGCGCCTCGTTCCCGGCCTCCCAGCCCATATAGTCGTTATAGACCAGCCGGGCCTTGGGCGCCGCGGCCCGGGCGGTGTGGAAGGCGACGTCCAGGGTCTGTTCCTGACCCATGGCGTCGGAAAAGACCGTGCGGCGGATCGAACCATCCTTGGGATCGATAGTCTCGTTGACCACGTCCCAGGAGTCGATCTGCGGATAGTGCGCCACGACCTTGTCGATATGATCCACCAACAGGGCCTGGGCGTTTCGGCCGGCGGCCGGGCCCTGACCAAAGTCATAGGTGTTGAGCCAGGCTGGAAACCATTTCGGATGATGCCACAGCAGGGTGTGGCCACGCAGGGCGATGTCGTGGGCCTTGGCGAAGGCGGCGATGCGGTCGGCCCGTTCGAAGGCGAAGGTCCTGGCGTCTGGCCGCAGGACATACCACTTCAGTTCGTTCTCGGGGACCAGCACCCCGCATTCGTCGATCAGGACCTGACGGTAACCGGAATCCTCGAAAGCGCCGGTCAAGGACCCGGGCTCGCCAGCCCCGACCGCACTGCCGAACCGAACGCCCTTGGCCCGGGCCAAGGCCGCAAGCGAAGGCCCCAGGGGACGCTCGGCCGCCAGGGCCAAGCCCGGAACCGCGCTGGCGGCGGCCGCAGCAACGCCGCTTCCGATGAAGCCGCGCCTTGAAAACGGAGGAAGGCGAAACGTCACGACCAGGCTCTCTCAAGAACGCCGCGCAACGTCAGGAACGCTGCGCGGCGAGTTTAGGGGTAGAGGCCCTCGCCCGCGGAGGGCCGAAAGCTATGCGCCTTGGCAGACCCGACCGGACAAGGTCCGGCCGGGTCATCCAAGGATCTAGAAGTTGGCGCGCAACACGAAGGTGTAGCGCCGGTCGTTCATGAACCAGGACCGTCCTGCCTTGAGCAGCTGGTTGTTCAGGATCTGGGTGGTCTTGGTGACCTCGTTGGTCAGGTTCACGCCCTGCACCCCGATCTTCACCTTATCGTTGACCGTATAGAAGAACGAACCGTCCAGTTGGCCGGTGGCCTCGTTCATGATCGGCGCGAAGGGCACGATCACGTCGCGGACCGTCAGCAGGAAGTCCGAACGCCAGTTGTAGGCCAGACGGGCCGAAACCTTGCCCTTCTCGTAGATGGCCGCGAAGTTGACGTTGTGCTTGGACAGGCCCTGCAGCGGCAGCAGGCTGGTGTCGACCGTCGAGACACGGCCGGCGGCCACGTCGGGGTCGGTCGCCGACAGCGTGCTTTGCGGCACGCCGCTGCTGTCGATGTAGCTGTAGTTGGCGTTGATGCCGAACCCGTCCAGCGGCTTGGGCAGGAAGTCGTAGAACTGCTGGTAGGCGATTTCGAAGCCCTTCACGTGGGCCTTGACGTCGGAGTTGCCGGGCGTGGTGACCGCCACCTCGAACGTCGCGCCGTTGTTAGTGAACGGGATGCGCGCGGTGGTGTTGGTCGCGACGTCCTTAAGTTCCTTCCAGAACAGCGCGAAGGTCAGCGAGCCGACCGGCGCGAAGTACCATTCGGCCGAAGCGTCCAGGTTGATGGACTGCGTGGGCTTCAGATACGGATTGCCCACCGTGACCGTACCGCTGAGGCTGTTGGCGGTCACCGGGTCGGGGATCGCCGCGTCAGTCGTATCGAGCTTGACGTCATAGTAGTTGCGGGTCAGGCCGATCTCCGGCGGCGTGATCGTCTTGGACGCCGCGAAGCGCAGTTGCAGGCTGTTGGGCAACCCGACCTTCACGTTCAGGCTAGGCAGCCAGTAGTCGTAGGTGGTGCGGGCCGTGTTCGGGATCACCGCCCCGTTCGAGAACGCCACCGCCGCCTGCTGGACGGCCAGCGGGAGCTTGCAATATTGCGAAGGCGTGAAGTCAGGTTTCGGATCGGGCGTGTTCTGCCAGTTGTTGAACGCATCCACGCACCCCTGCGGATTGGTCGCCGTGGGCTGTGGATAGGACAGGAACCCTGAGGCCTCGCGCTTGGTCCGGGTGTAACGCAGGCCGAAATTGCCCGACACGCGGATGTCGCCGTCGAAGTCGTGACGGAAGCGCAGCATGCCGTAGGCCGACTGGGTCTGCTCGTTCACCGGGTTGATTTCGCCCGGCAGGAACGGCGTTCCGGCGACCACGCCGCAGCGTTGGGCCAACGGCACCCAGTTCTGCGGGCAGTTGCCCGACAGACGCGCGCGCCACTCGTCGCCGACGGACAGCGCGAAGGCCGACATCGCCGCGTAGTCCTTGGCGGCGTTGCCGTTGTAGAACGGGCGGGCGTCCAGACCCGTCGGGACCGGAACCTGACCCCGCATGAAGTCGGTGAACGGATAGAGTTCGGTGTGGCCCGCGCTGGTGGCGCCGCCGGGCGTGTTCGGATCGCCATTGATCTGTTCGTCGAACCACACTGGGCCGCCACCGCCCCAGATTTCGCTGAGAACGCCCCAGTTGTAGGTGGAGAAGCGCGTGGTCTGATCACGCTCGGACCAGCGAACGCCGACCCGCGCGGAGTCCAGCCAGCTGTTCTCGGCGAAGCGGTAGTCGACGTCGATTTTGGCCGCGTCTTCCTTGCCCTCGCTCTGCTCGATGTGGTCCATCGCCGAGCGCCAGAAGCTGTTGTACGGATCCTGGAAGCTGTTGTGACCGCCCGTGAAATAGGTCGGGCAGCTGCCGCTGGGCGGCGAGCACGGTGGGATCGAAGCGCCGCTGGCCGGCGGAATGAACGTGAAGACCGGCATGTCCGAGCCGTTCAGCTTCAGGTCCAGGTTCTGGAAGCCCGAGCCCCAGATGCCGACATCCAGGTTGTCGACAGTCGAGTCGACGTGCTGGTAGTCGAACGCCACGCCCCAACGCTCGTTCGGCGTCCACTTGAAGTTGAAGCCGTAGTCGGAGGTGACGTACTTCTGCTCGACGCTGCGGCTGATGTTGTTGCTTTGCAGACCGAAGCCAGGCGTGCGCGGATCGGTGGCGCTGTTCTGGTCGTCGCGCCAGCCTTGCGTGCCGGTGATGATCCCGTTGGTGAAGACGCCGTTGCCATCCACGCCGAAGGTGGTGCCGTCGATCGGGCGGGAGTCGCCGTTCGAAGTCACGTTGTCGGTGGCGATCTCCATCGCGTGCTCAGTCCAGTGCTGCCGCGAATCCGATCGCAGGTACTGGAAGGTCGCCAGCATGGTGTCGTCGTTGCTGCGCCATTGCGCGGCCGCACCGTAGCCGGTGCGTTCACGCTCGGTCTCGGTGCTGCGGAACGCCGCGCCGCGCGGGAACCATACACCCTTGCCCCGGTTGTCAGGGCAATCGACGGCGTGCGGATTGGCGGTCTGGCTGCTGGTGAAGTCGGTGCGGCAACCGAAGTTCGACACCTGTGTGCCGTCGGCCCGCGTCCACAGCTTGGAATCCACCGCGCTCAGCAGCAGGCCGAACGTGCCGGCTTCAGTGTCCCACTGGTTGCTGTAGAGCGCCGAATAGGTCGGGGCCCACTTCTTGACGAAGTCGCCATAGCTGGCTTCGGCCGAGAGCGAGATCACCTGCTTCTTCTGGTCGAACGGCAGGCGAGTGCGCAGGTTGACCGTGCCCGAGATGCCGCCCTCGATCATGTCGGCCGAGGGGCTCTTGAACACGTCGACGCCGCCCATCAGCTCGGACGGCACGTCCGCGAAGCTCAGGGCGCGACCGTTGTTGGCCGAGAAGGTGTCGCGGCCGTTCAGCTCAGAGCGGACGAAGTTCAGGCCGCGCACGACGACGCCGCTGCCTTCGCTCGAGAAGTGGTCGGGGTCGACGCCGGCCGCAAAGCGGTTGATGGCCACGCCCGGAATGCGCTGCAGCGCTTCGGTGACCGAACGGTCCGGCAGGGCGCCGATGTCCTCGGCGGTGACCGAGTCGCCGATGATCTCGGAGCTTTGCTTAAGTTGCTGCGAGCTCTTCAGGCTTTGGCGGATGCTGGTGACGACGACCTCTTCGACCGCGGATGCATCGTCCGCCGGCTTGGTCTGCGCCAAAGCCGGCGCGGCGACCAGCATTGCGCCCAACGCCAGGGCCGAAGCTCCGCACCTGAGCTTCGAAGTCGAAGGTGCGCTTGCGCGCACGGGTGCGCGTTGGACGTGATTCATTTGGTCTGCCTCCCCAGTTCGTCTCTAACGGCAGCTAGTTACCGCTACCATTGGTCAATTGCGTTCGACCATTTTGGTCAGATGATATGGCGAAGCCCGCTTGCGTCAAGGTAGCGCTACCTTGACGCGCGCAAATGACAGCTTCCCCACCTAGCTTTTGATTTGTAATAACAATTGGAAGGCACCCCCACGGCGCCGCCCAACAAGGCTAAGGTACAGACAGCGCTGTCTTACGCAAGAGGGATGTGCGATATCGGACCAATCCCGCTCCGACTTCCAAGTCCCGGCGGGCCAGATGGGATGACCGCCCGTAGAAGGCGGAGCACGCCCGCAACAGGGGGAGCGCATGGCGGATCAGGCCATTCGAAACATTCTAATCGTCGGCGGCGGCACGGCCGGCTGGATGACTGCGGCGGCCCTGGCGGCCAAGTTGGCCGGGCTGCCCATCGCTATCCGCCTGGTGGAATCGGCCGAGATCGGGACGGTCGGCGTCGGCGAGGCGACCGTTCCCCATATCCGCCACTTCAACGCCGCCCTCGGCCTCGACGAGGCCGATTTCATGCGCAAGACCCAGGCGACCTACAAGCTGGGGATCGAGTTCCGCGGCTGGGGCGAGCCGGGAGACAGCTACATCCACCCGTTCGGCGCCTATGGCGCGACGATCGCCGGCGTGGGCTTCCACCATCACTGGCTGCGAGCCCGACAAGGCGGCGACGCCACCCCGCTGGAGGCCTATTCCCTGCCGGTGATGGCCGCGCGGCTGGGCAAGTTCGCTCCCCCCTCCTCCGACCTGAGGTCCGTGGCGTCGACCTACAACTACGCCTACCAGTTCGACGCCGGGCTCTACGCCGCCTATCTGCGCGCCTATGCCGAGGCGCGCGGCGTGGTACGCACCGAGGGCAAGGTGGCGGACGTCGCCCTGCGCGGCGAGGACGGCTTCATAGCGGCTGTCACGATGGAGACCGGCGAGCGAATCGAAGCCGATCTGTTCATCGACTGCTCCGGCTTTCGCGGTCTGCTGATCGAGCAGGCCTTGAAGGCCGGCTATGAGGATTGGAGCCGCTGGCTGCCCTGCGACCGGGCCGCCGCCGTGCCCTGTGAGACGGCCGAGACCTCCACGCCCTACACCCGCTGCACGGCCGACAAGGCCGGCTGGCGCTGGCGCATTCCGCTGCAGCACCGCGTGGGCAACGGCTATGTCTATTCCAGCCAGCATATCAGCGACGATGACGCCGCCGCGGCGCTGCTGGCGGGACTGGAGGGCAAGGCCCAGGCCGATCCACGCTTCCTGCGTTTCGTGGCGGGCCATCGCCGGAAGCAATGGAGCAGGAACTGCGTGGCCGTAGGCCTCGCCAGCGGCTTCCTGGAACCGCTGGAGAGCACCAGCATCCACCTGATCCAGGTGGCGGTGACCACCCTGCTGGAATTGTTCCCCGACCGGGGCTGCGACCAGGCCGACCAGGACGAATACAACCGGGTGATGAACCTGGAGTTCGAACGTATCCGCGATTTCCTGGTGCTGCACTATCACGCCAACCAGCGGATCGGGGAATCGTTCTGGGACGATCGTCGCAACCTGCCCATCCCCGACAGCCTGGCCTACAAGATGGACCTGTTCCGAGATCGCGGCGTGGTGGTGAAGTACAAGGACGGCTTCTTCCTCGAGCCTAGCTGGCTGGCGGTCTATCTGGGCCAGAACATCCTGCCCCGCGCCTATGACCCGGTCAGCGACAGCGTGCCCGACGCCGTCCTCGCGCGGAGGCTGGAGGCGATCCGCCGCTCCATCGCAGAGACGGCGCACGCCATGCCGACCCATGGCGACTGGATCGCCCGCTTCTGCCCCGCCTCCTCCACGAACGCCGCCAAGGCGAACGCTCAGGCGGCCAGCGCATGAGCGCCTCGCCCCTCAACCGCGTCGCCATCTTCGGCGGCGGCGTGGCTGGCTGGATGACAGCCGCCGCCTTGGCGCGGGCTCTGCCCGCCGCCTGCACGATCCGGATGGTCGAGACCGCTTGCGCCGCGTCACGCGGAGCCCTGTCCACCCTGCCCGCCCTGCGCGGCTTCCACCGCCTGCTGGAACTGGACGAAACCTCCCTGATGCGCGCCGCGCGCGGGACCTTCAAGTTGGGCGCTCGATACAGCGGCTGGACGGACCAGGAGCCAGACCGGAACCACGTCGAGGGTTTCAGCGACACCGGCGCGAACTTCGACAGCGTTGCGTTCCACCACCACTGGCTGCGGGCCCACCGACGCCGCGAGGCCGGCCGTTATGAAGACTACAACCTGGCCGCGGTGGCCGGGCGCATGGGCCGGTTCGCCCGGCCCAGCGAAGATCCGCGGTCGGTGCTGTCGACCTTGTCCTACGGCTTGCATCTGGACGCGGCTGGCTATGTCGCGGCGCTGCGGGCGACGGCGAGCCGCGTGCAGGCGCGAGCCGGCGAGGTCGCCGAGGTCGCCGTCCATGACGGCTCGATCGCGGCCGTGATCCTGGCCGATGGCGAGCGGGTCGAGGCCGACCTGTTTATCGATTCCACGCCGGATGGCCGGCTGATCGCCGCGACGCCTGAAACCGAGTGGATCGACGGATCCGCAGCCTTGCCATGCGACCGCCTGGCCATGCGCGAGATCCCGCCCCGGGTCGATCCGGCGCCGCTGACCGAATTCGAGGCGATCCCCGAGGGCTGGTTGCGACGCGTCCCCCTGCGCGGCGGCGACGCGGTCACCCTGGCCTACGCCAGCGGCCTGACGTCCGACGAGGCGGCGCGCGAGATCCTGGGCGGCGAAGCGACGATCGCTTCGCTTCGCAACGGTCGCCGCCAGCGGGCCTGGTCGGGCAACTGCCTGGCCATCGGTCCGGCGGCGGTTCAGCTGGAGCCGCTGAACGGCGACGACGCGCAGGTGATCCAGAGCGGCGTCGGCCGGCTGATCGCCCTGCTCCCAACCGCGGATAGCTCGCCCCTGGCGGCGACGGAATACAATCGCCTGATGGCCGAGACGTTCGACAGGGCCCGCGACATGGCCGTCCTGCGCTACCTCGCCGCCACGCGGACCGACCCGTTGTGGTCTCGAGCCCGCCGAACCGAACCCTCGGCGGCCCTGGCCTACAAGCAGGCCCAGTTCGAAAGCCGGGGGCGTGTCGTGCTGTACGACGAGGAGACCTTCGTCGAAGGAGCCTGGGTCGGAGCCTTCCTCGGTCACGGGATCACGCCCCGGCGTTACGACCGGCTGGCCGACCGGCTGCCCGCCGATCAGGCCGACGCGACTCTGGCCCGGTTGCGCGGCCTTATCCGCCAAACCGCCGAGGCCATGCCTCGACACGCGGACGTCCTGGAGGATCGGCCATGACCCCTGCCCCCCTTCGCCCGGACCCGGTCCGGAAAGTGCTGGTGCTGGGCGGCGGCACGGCCGGCTGGATGACGGCGGCGGCCCTCTCCAAGGTGCTGGGCGGCCAGGTCGCGGTGACGCTGATCGAGTCCGAGCAGATCGGTACGGTCGGCGTCGGCGAGGCCACCATCCCGCCGATCCTGACCTTCAACGCGATGCTCGGGATCGACGAGCGCGAGTTCATGCGGGCCACGCGAGCGACCTTCAAATTGGGCATCGAGTTCCGCGACTGGACCCGCCAGGGCGATCGCTACATGCATCCGTTCGGAACCTTCGGCCTGGATATCGAGGCCATCAAGTTCCACCAGGTCTGGCGCAAGGTGCGTGACCAGGTCGGACCGATCGAGGACTTCAACCTGGCCGCCGTCGCCGCGCGCCGGAATCGGTTCGCCCTGCCTGATCCCGATCCGGCCAAGGTGCTGTCGAGCCTGAAGTACGCCTTCCATTTCGACGCCGGCCTCTATGCCCGCTTCCTGCGCGGCTTCGCCGAGGCTCGGGGCGCGACGCGCGTTGAGGGCAAGGTCGCCGACGTCGCCTTGCGCGGCGAGGACGGCTTCATCCAGTCGGTGACGCTGGAGGACGGCCGCACCTTCGAGGCCGACCTGTTCATCGACTGCACGGGCTTCCGCGCCCTGCTGATCGGCCAGGCTCTCGGCGGGCGCTATCGGGACTGGAGCCATTGGCTGCCGAACGACCGAGCCGTGGCCCTCCCCTGCGAAACCGGCGGCGATGGCCTGACGCCCTACACGCGCGCCACCGCCGACAAGGCCGGCTGGCGTTGGCGCATCCCGCTTCAGCATCGCACCGGCAACGGCTACGTCTACTCCAGCGCCCATATCGGCGACGATGAGGCGCTGGCCGCCCTGATGGCGGGCCTGGACGGCCCGGCCATGCTTGATGGAAGGAGGGCGGATCCCAATTTCTTGCGCTTCCAGGCCGGCCGTCGCGAGCAGGCCTGGATCAAGAACTGCGTCGCCATCGGCCTGTCGTCGGGCTTCCTGGAACCGCTGGAGAGCACCAGCATCCACCTGATCCAGGCCGGGATCACCAAGCTTCTGGCCCTGTTCCCGGACAAGGGCTTCGACCCGCTGGAAATCGACGAATACAACCGCCTGACCGCCCAGCAGGTCGAACTGGTTCGCGACTTCATCATCCTGCACTTCAAGGCCACGGAACGATCGGACACGGCCTACTGGAACGACGTTCGGACCATGGAAATTCCCGAGACTCTCCAGCGCAAGATCGACCTGTTCGCCGGACGCGGACGCTTGTTCCAGTCCGACTACGACCTCTTCGCCGAGCCCAGCTGGATCGCAGTTCTGCTGGGCCAAGGGATCACGCCGCGCCAATACGACCCGCTGGTCGACAGCCTGCCTGAAACCGCCCTTGTCCAGCGACTGCGACGGATGTCGACCCTGATCGGCCAGACCGCCCAGGCCATGCCCGACCACGCCGCCTTCATCGCCCGTTACTGCGCCGCAGGAGTTCCCGCATGACCGACCACCGCCTGCGCAAGATCGTCATCGTCGGCGGCGGAACGGCCGGATGGATGACGGCCGCGGCGCTGGGCCGGTTCCTGAAGGACGGCCGCACCCAGGTGACCCTGGTGGAGTCCGAGGAGATCGGCACGATCGGCGTGGGTGAATCCACGATCCCGCAGATCAATATCTTCAATCGCATGCTGGGCCTGGACGAAAACGAATTCGTCCGTCGCACCATGGCGACCTTCAAGCTGGCCATCGACTTCGTCGACTGGAAGCAGATCGGCCATCGCTATTACCACCCGTTCGGTCCCTACGGCCTCGACATGGAGGGGGTCTCGTTCCATGCCTACTGGCTGCGGCTGCAGGCGATGGGCGAGGCCGCCGACCTGACCGAGTATTCGCTGCAGGCCCTGGCCTCGGCGCAAAGCAAGTTCATGCGGGCCAACGGCCAGCGCAATTCGCCGCTGGGCACGCTGTCCCACGCCTACCACATCGACGCCGCCCTCTACGCCCGAATGCTGCGCGACTACGCCGAGGCGCGAGCCGTTCGGCGCCAGGAAGGCCGAATCGTCGAGGTCCACCAACGGGCCGAGGACGGCTTCGTCGAGGCCGTGACCCTGGAGAGCGGCCAGCGCGTCGAGGGCGACCTGTTCATCGACTGCTCGGGTTTTCGCGGCCTTCTGATCGAACAGACCCTGAAGACCGGCTTCGAGGACTGGTCCCACTGGCTGCTGAACGACCGCGCCGTGGCCGTTCCGTGCGAATTGGGCGGCTCGCGCCAGCCGGTGACCCGCGCCACAGCCCGCCCGGCCGGCTGGCAATGGCGGATCCCGCTGCAGCATCGCCTGGGCAACGGCTACGCCTTTTCCAGCGCGCACATCAGCGAGGACGAGGCTACCGCCGATCTTCTGGCCAATCTGGACGGCGCCCCGCTGCGCGACCCGTTCATTCTCCGCTTCACGGCGGGACGCCGGAAGAAGAGCTGGAACAAGAACGTCGTGGCCATCGGTCTGTCGGCCGGCTTCATGGAACCGCTGGAGAGCCAAAGCATCCATCTGATCCAGGTCGGGATCGCGCGCCTGCTGGCGATGTTCCCCGACAGACGGTTCCTGAGCCCCGACATCGACCGCTACAATCGCACGATGCAGTTCGAGTACGAGACGATCCGCGACTTCCTGATCCTGCATTTCCACGCCACCCGACGCAACGACACGCCGTACTGGGACTATCTGCGGGAAATGCCGATCCCCGACTATCTGGCTGAGAAGATCGCGGTGTTCCAAAGCTATGGCCGGGTGTTCCGCGAGAACGAGGAATTGTTCACCGACACCAGTTGGTTCGCGGTGATGGTCGGCCAGGGCCTGGAACCGCGGGGCCACGACCCGATGGCCGACGTGATGCCCGACGACGAGCTGCGCGCCGGGATGGACAACATCCACGCCGTGATCGCCAAGGCGGCGGATGTGATGCCCGACCACATGCGTTTCATCGCCGACAACTGCGCAGCGATCTGAAGGCGACTGGCCTAAGGGTTGGCAGCCTTGTCGTTAGCGCCAATCGATCCAATCGCAAGCGCCGCGCCCCGTCAGCTAGTTGTAAACTGCTGGCTCGGCGTCATGCCCAGCACGGCGGCTTCAGCTTCCTTATCGTCCGCCTGGCGTGAGACGCGCCCGCTCTGTTACGAGCCTAGACGGCATTGCCATAGCTGCTAACGATCAAATGCAACGTTGCGGCAAGCTCATGGCCCCGCGACGTTAGGCGGCCCATTCCGTCGAAGCCATAGCTGGAGACGGCCGCGCCATTGGTCCGCGATTCCGGCATCGCCCTGCGTTCAGCCGCGGCTGGTTACGCCGCCGGGAAAAGAACGCGCATCCCCGTTTCCGCTATGACAAGCTGCTCGTCAACTTCATGGACTTCACCACCATCGCCCCATCCCCATCCCCATCCCCATACTGTTGCGCTAAAGTGCTAAATCCTCACTACGTCCTGGGCAGAACTGGGACGCCGTGGCGCTTTAGGACAAATTTTGACGACGCCAACCGCCCCCCCGACATCGTTCCGCCACTCATTGAAAAGCACAACTCCGGTCGACTAGAGAATGCTTCCTCCGATATATAGGTTTTTGCATGAATCGACCCATTTAAACCCTTATAAAATGCAATAAATTCTGATCTCGGCATAAACCGCAACACATTAAGCGAAATATCGTCAACATAAAGCTCATCTATACTGACATGCCCTCCGGCACAATCATCGAATTCGACCTGTACCGTCGAGCCCATTTTACGAATGGCCAATATATCCTGCCGATCTAACGATACGGATATGGACCTCCACAGCCCTTTCCTCCCCGGGCCGATAGTCAAAGGCGGACGGTTATCGACCACGGCCCCCAGTTCAATCGCTCCTGGATCTAAGTTCTGATAACAGGAGACGATTGTTATAGCTACGGACATGGCTGCCAGTATCTTTATCGAGCGATGCTTCGACATCTATCTGACTATCCCGCGATAGGATCGCTCGATTACCTCTTCAGCTCCACTTTTACGCATCATATCGGGAAAATTCTCGTGGTTGGCATCGACCACAACATTCGAGTCTGCGCTTTCTACGGGAAGAGATGAAGGTTTTCCGCCCAAGCTAGCTACTAGATCGCTCTTATTAGGATTGCTGGGATCTGCGACGACATTCATCCAGTTTTCGACATTGCCCGGCTTTTTGCCTCCCAACGTTCCACTTCTGCCGACCGGGTCTATTGTAACGAGATTAGTGACGGTACCGGTCGCGGCGTCAGCAGCCTTTCCGGCCGTTGATGCACCATAGCTGTGCCCAATTAAATTGACCGGTTCGCCATCCTTCGAGCCAGCATTAATGGCATTCTGGATCAGGCGCCCCTGCCGATGCTCGAAATAGAGAACGGTGCGATCAGGATGAGCTAACTTATAGGCTTCACTGTAACTCTTCACGATCCTAGAATTTGCATCGTTGAAGCCTCCAACAAAGATATCAACTTCGCCAGTCGGGTCTACCCGGTTGAGCGGATCGTTGTTGACGTAGGCATACCAGTTCAGACCCGCATCGTACCCAATCGGATCCGTCTGCAGGAACCGCCCCAGGGTCGGCGAGTAGATGCGGGCCTTGTAGTAGTACATGCCCAGCTCGGGCAGCCACGCCTGGCCGGTATACTGGAACCGTCCGGCGTTGCCCGCGCCCGGAATGCCGTATTCGTCATAGCTGTTGACGCCCAGCGATCCGCCCGCCGCGTCGGCGCGGGCGACGATGCTGCCCTGCCAGTCGGTGAGCAGGTGGCGGCGGTCGGCCAGGGACGCGCCCTCGTACCAGACGATCGGATCGTCGACCGCGCCGCCATGGACGTAGCGGCGTAGCAGAGCGCCGGCGCCGTCATATTCGGCCACCAGTTCGTCGCCGTCGTACAGGAACCGGGTGGTCCCGGCCCCGCCCGCCCCGGCGGTCTGGTAGAGGCGCCCCAGCGGGTCGTAGCTGAGCGTCGCCGTCGTCGCCCCGCTGGCGCTGGTCAGCCGGTTCTCGACATCGTAGACGAAGCTGGTCGAGCCGTCCGAGGTCAGGTTGCCGTTGGCGTCGTAGCTGAGGCTGGCCTGGCCGACGACGCTGTATTGGTTCAGGCCGTTCGTCGTATAGCCGCGATTGACCGTGCTCGCCCCGTACCAGGCGTAGGCGTCGTTGTTGCGGCTGCTGGTTGTCAGCTGGGACGCCGGGTTATAGCCGAAGGTCCAGGTCACGTCCGAGCCGGTCCAGGCCAAGTCATGGCCCAGCGACGTCAGGCGGCCTATCCCGTCGAAGCCATAGCTGGAGACGGCCGCGCCGTTGGTCCGCGATTCCGGCAGCGCCTGCGCATTGTAGGTGTAGGACGCCAGGACGGTCGCGCCCGACTCCTTGACCTTGGACATCCGGTTAAGCCCGTCATATTCGAACGTCACATATTGCGCGTCCGGCCAGGTTAGCTGTTTACGGTTGCCATAATCGTCGTAGTGATAGCTCAGAGTCCGCGCCACCCCCCCCATATTATTGGTGCTCGACGTAAGCTGGCCGAGCGCATTGTAAGCGTTGGTGATCCCCTGGCCGCTCGAGTAGGTCGCGGTCAGCTGATGGCCCATCAGGTCGTAGGTGTAGTCCACACCGGTCACCGCCGCGCCGCTCTTCTGGGTTACGCGGTTCAGCGCATCATAGCTGTAGTTGATGACATTGCCGTCGCGCTTCCGCAGACTCGTGCGATTGCCGATGAGGTCATAGGCATACTGCTCGTAGTCGCCGGTGTTGACGCTGCCCGCGGTCGCCAGAGCCGTGTCGGGCGTGCTGGCGTCAAACGCGGACGGCCGGGCCGTACTCGGAAACTGCCATTGGTACAGGCGGTCGTACTTGTCGTAGACGAACCTGGCGTGATTGCCGTTGCCGTCGATCACGTCTTTCTTTGTTCCGGCCCGCGTATAGGTCCAGGTCGCGTCGGCTGTCTCGGCCGGTGTGCCGACGCCTCTACGAATCTGCAGCAGCTGGCCCGAGGGATCATAGACGTTCTTGGTGATCCGGTCGGGCCCGTCGGCTCCCTCCACGCCGAGCGTGCATGCGGAGGCGGGAAGCGACCCGAAGGCCGCCGGATTCATGCGCAGCGCGACGCATTCGAGGCGCCGCCGAACGTCGTAGCTCATCTGCTTGACGCCGACCGGGTCGGCTCCGGCCGCATAGCGGCGCTCGACCATCGGCAGGCCGGTGGCGACGCTGTATTCTGTGTCGACCCTTTCGGTCGGCGTCATAGCCTGCAAGGCCGAGAAGGTCACGTCGGTGACCGTGCCCTTGGCGACGGACTCGACCTGGCCGTCCGCGCCGTACACCGTCCGGACCGCCGCCCGGGGCAGCGGGTCCGAACCATCGGGATCGGCGCCGATCGACCCGATCTTGCGCCGCTTCAAGTCGTAGAAGCTGTAGACGGCGTCGTCGGTCCCCGGCCGCGGGCCGTCCTCGACGATGACATTGCCGAAACGATCATAGGTGAAGGCCACGGTCGTCGCCAGCGAGCCGTCGCCGCGGCTGACCGTCTTCGACAATGGTAGGAGGTTGCGAGCGCCATAAGCGCCGCTCAACGGATCGTAGGCGAGCGTCGTCTTCAGCTCGTCGGCCGTCCCGGCGCAGGTCGCCAGGGTCATGGTCCGGCAGGTAGCGATCGACACCAGCCTCCACACCGGAGGCTGAGCCGCCGTCCCGCCCGTGCTCGTCGCCAGATAGGGCGTGAACTGCTGATAGCTGTAACGGGTCTGAGCCTCAACGTTGTTCACCGCCGACTTGGTCACCGTCAGCACGCCACCATGATCGGGATCGTAGGTGTAGGTCGTGGTGTTGTTGCGCGCGTCGGTGACGCTGATCGGCTTGTTGCAGGTCTTGGGGTTGGTGCAGGTGTCCGGATAGGTCGCTCTCGCGACGACGATGTCCTCGCTGCCGTCGGAGGCTCCGTTGTTCGGCCTGATCGTCGCCGAAGTGATGTTGTTGCGGCTGTCGCGCGTGTAGGTCGTGGTGATTCCGCTCGTCGTCGTGACCGAATTGACCTGATGGTTGGAGTAGGTCTGGGTCTTCCCATATCCCAGTTCGTTGACGTACAGATTCACCTGCGACAAGTTGGGGTTGAATTCGAGTATCTGCATCCTGCCGCCGGGCGGGAGGACCAGCATCCGCCATGGATAGAGGGGCGCCATCCAGTCGCAGCAATTCGGTTCCAAATAGCTTGTCGTATAGGTCGAGATCTGCCCGGCGCGCGTGACGCTCGTGACCCGGTTCGCAAACCACGCTGGCTGCCCGGAACCGCCTGGACCCTGCCTCCACACCGTCTCGACCCCTCGGGGGTCGGCGACCTTCGCGACAGAGACGGTACGGCCATCCTGCGGCCTGGTTTCCGTTCCGAGGGGCGTATACAGCCACTGGTTCCCCATGACGTCGACAGTTCTATTGAACGAGGGGTAGGCGGTCAGGGCGTCGCAATTGGCGGCCGCGGGATCGCAATAGTCGGCCGCGCTGTTGATCATCCGATAGGAGGCGGAGGCCTGAGTCGTCTTGATCATCCAGCCGAGCGAACTCGAAATCCCTCCGCTGAACGTGATGATCTCGCCGTCCGGCTTGATGACCCTGGTCGCAAGGCCGCTTTCCACCGCGCCATTGGAGAAAAACTTCGGGACGAACTCGATGACCGCGCCCTGGACATCCGTATAGGTGCACAGATTGGCGCCGCAGGAGAAGCTGCCCCTCCCCCCTTTATAAGGTAACCAGGCGCCGTTCACCAATATAAAGCGATTGACGACATCATGGTACTTGACGTCGATATGATCTTGCAGGTCGCTCGTGGGATTATTAATATCTCGGAACTTGAAGTATGTCGAATTATTATTATCAAAATACTCTGGATCGCCCATTCCCTTGGCTGAGTTATTTTGCCGGAACATGTTCATGCCGCTCTCGGGCGTGCCGATGCTCTGATCCATGCTGGGCCAATAGAGGCCGCCGCCCACCAGATCGACGCCATTCTCGTCGATCGCCTTGATGGTCGACGGGTCCGGAATCGCCTCCGGAGTCTGCGCGGACGCGGGCGAAGCGAACATCATCGTCGCGGCGAGGAAGACGCCGATCGCCAAAGACTGGCAAAGACGTATCGTTAGTTGCGCCTTGCTTGAGGCCAAGCTTGAAAGGGCGTTGGCGGAAAGGAAGAAACAGAAACGCGCCGCACGAGCGGACCTTCGCATACACCCACCCATTTCAATATTTCACTAGGCCGCCGTCATCGTTCAGGACCACTGACAGAAAACCGTCCCCACCCCTGATTGCACAGCTTGACCGTAAAGTGACGCCCTCTGGCACGCAACCGGGAGGAGAAGATTTTCCGCTTCACCTTGGGGCGCCGTCAGCGTCCTGGTGGCGCATCACGATGACTAAAACAGAGCACTACGCGTTCGTGTTTCCGGCCCAGAATCACGATCGCGACCTTCTCTCACCCGTAGTGGTCATCCCGTCGCAATTCGACATAAACACACCCCTCGCGCTGGGATGTGGGCGCTCGCCCGCACTCCGGTTCGATAGTTCAAGGGCGGCCCGGACGGGCGCTCTCGGCCCGTTGCTCCAGTCGGGTCACCTCCCCGTGAGGCGCCCGATGCGCAGCCTTCTGCGCTTCAAGGCGCTTCGAAACCCGCGCGACTTCTTTACGCATACGTAGAACGTGAGGGACTCTCCCCCCCGTGGCGTCATCAAGCACGGACCGACCAGGCCCCTAGGGAGGACGTCTTGAAGACTGGAGACATAGACCGGCGTGGCCTCATGGCCGGGATGGGCGCAGAATTTGCGTTCGCGCGACAGGCCGGCGCCCAGAACCCCGCCCTCGCCTTCCTGGCGGTCGGCGACTGGGGGCAACAGGGAAGCCCCATGCAGCGGCAGGTCGCTCAGGCGATGGGAAGCGTCGCATTGGAGCGCGCGAGTCGCCTTGTCATTTCGGCGGGCGACAACTTCTACCCGGCCGGCGTCACCTCGACGACGGACGCTCACTGGCGGCGCTCGTTCGAAGATGTCTACACCGCGCCGTCCCTTCAGGTCCCCTGGTTCTCGGCCCTGGGCAATCATGACTATCGAGGCGACGTCCAGGCCCAGATCGACTATTCGCGCCTCAGCCGGCGCTGGCGCATGCCCAGCCGATACTTCAAGGTCCCGGGAGCCGACTTCGGCGCGCGCTTCGTGGATCTGTTCGTCATCGACACCTCGCCCATGGTCGATGGCGGCAACTACGACGAGTTGCTGCAGCAACTGATGCACGGTCACCACGCCGAGCACGAAAGCGCCAGGCAATTGGCTTGGCTGGACAAGGCTCTGGCGGCTTCCAGCGCTCGCTGGAAGATCGTGATAGGCCATCACCCGGTCTATTCGGGCGGACACGGCGACAGCCCGAGCCTAGTGAAGAACCTCGCGCCCCTGCTCGAGGCCCACGGGGTGCAGCTCTACATCAACGGCCACGATCACAGCCTTCAGCACATTCATCGCGGGCGGGTCGACTATGTCTGTACCGGGAGCGGCGCTGAGGCCAACGACGGGCTCCGCGTGGTCGAGGGCACGCGCCATGCCTCTTCGACGCCGGGCTTCGCGGCGTTCCAGGTCAATCCGGATCGCCTGACGTTCGAGTTCCGGGATCATAATGGATCCAGCGTCTATCAGGCGCGCAGGGTTCTGGCCTGATCGATCGCCACGTCACCGCCCTTGCCAGCTTCAAGGGTTCAAGAGGCCCGGACTGTTCGCGCGACCTCGTCGCGCAGTACGCTCCTGCCGTGCTGTCTGTGTTTGGCGCGACGACCGCCGAACACCAAGTTAGACCCTCCAGGCCTAACGCTGCCCCTGAAGGACGAAGCCCCCCCGGGGGAAAGCGGAAAGTCGAGGATCTACTTCTGGGAGGACAGATAGGCGATGATCGCCGCCCGCTGATCCGCCACGGAGACACCGACCATCATCTTCGTTCCCGGCACAGCCTTTCCGGGCGCGGCTAGGAAGGCGTCCAGGCTGGCCGCGTTCCAGGTCGTCTTCGACCGTTTCAGCGCGTCACTGTAGTTGTAGCCGGCTGCGGCCCCTGGCTTGCGACCGACGACGCCCTTCAGCGGCGGTCCCATTTTCCCCGGAGCGGGCGTCAGACTGTGGCAACCGCCGCAGCGAGCTTCGAACAGCGCCCGGCCGTTGGGCTGGGCCTGGGCGCTGGATCCGGCGTGGAGAACCGAGACGACGACGGAGAGCGAGAGGAAGACGTTTTTCATTACGGCATCGCAATTCTCAATAGAGGCCGATAGTGCGGCCGGACCAGAGTCCGGCCGTGGGCCGATCAGGGCAAACGGTAAGCCACGACGGCGTCGGACATCTGTGGCCCGCCTGCGGTGGTGCCGCCGCCGGCGGTCGCCACGACATACTGCTTGCCGTCCGCGCCCATGAATGTGATCGGCGTGGAGTGGGCGCTGGCCTCCATCTCGGCTTCCCAAAGCACTTTGCCAGTCTTGGCGTCGAACGCGCGCAAACGGCGATCGTTGGCCGCGCCGATGAACACCAAGCCCGTCTTGGTCGTGATGCTGCCGCCGAGATTGGGGGCGCCGGTGCTGGCGCCCTTCTCGCCCAAGGCCTCGGTCGTCCCGAGCGGAACCCGCCAGGCGATCTTCTGTTTCCGCACATCGACCGCAACCAACTCGCCCCAGGGCGTCGCGCCGCACGAGAGCACCAGCCCCGGCTTGACGGTGAAGCTGAAGGGCGGCGCCGGACGCTGGCCAATGGGCAGGCGCGGCGGCGCTGCTCCCGCCGGCCGGGCCGACCTGTTCATCATGCCTACGCCTGCGCCTGGACCGGCCTTGGGCCGGAAGACCGCACGGTTCTGCACGTTGATGAAATAGTAGCCCGTCTCCGGATTATAGGCACCGCCGCCCCAGTTGGGACCACCGGTGGGACTGGGATAGCTGATCGTGGCGTGCTGACTGCTCTGGCGCGGCGCGTAGAGCGGCACGCTGACGGTGTTGTTGTCGTCCCAGTACTTGGTGCAAGCCGCCTTCATCCCGGGCGCAAGGTCAGGGATCTCGTCGCGGGTCATCTGGACGCGGGACAGCGGACCTGGCGCGATCGGGAACGGCTGCGTCGGCCAGGACTCGGCCGCCAGTTCGGGCTCCGGCTGCGGCACCGGGCGTTCCTCATATCCATTGATAGGCTCGCCCGAAAGGCGATTGAACATGAACAGCAATCCTTGCTTGCCCGTCAGCAGCAGGGCCGGAATCTTCGTGCCGTCCGCAGCGACGTGATCGTACAGCACCGGCGGGGTGGGAGCGTCGAAATCCCAGAAGTCGCGGTGCACGATCTGGCGGAACCAGCGCAGCTTGCCGGTGTTGGCGTCCAGGGCGATTACCGAACTGGAATAGAGCTGCGTCCCCGCGGCCTCGCTGTTGAGGTCGCCGACCGGCGCATAGACGATGCCGTTCTCCGCATCGAGCGCCATGGTCGACCATACGTTGGCGCCGCTGACATCGCGCCATTCGTTGCCCTTGTAGGTGTCGGCATTGGCCTCGCCCGGCTGGGGCACGGTGTGGAAAGTCCAGACCAAGCGGCCGGTGCGGGCATCCCAGGCCCGCACGTCGCCGCGCGGCGCGGGCGGTCCCGCTTCGCCCGGGCGAGCACCGGTGATGATGAGATTCTTGTAGACCGTTACCGGGTTGGGAATGGTGAAGGTCGCCCGGCGCGACTCCCCGACCATCTCGGAGGCGACGCCGACATAGGCGTCGATCTGGCCATCCCGGCCGAAGCCCTCGGCCAGTTGGCCAGTGGTGACGTCGACAGCGCGGATATAGCCCTGGTCAGTGGCGAAGAAAATGCGCGGCGCGGTCTTGGCGTCGCCGGGCCAGTAAGCGATGCCCCGCCCGTGAATGTTCAACGGGGACTCGTACTTCCAGATCACCTCGCCGGTCTCGGGCCGCAGGGCGGTGATCGACGCCTTCAACGACGGCGCGCGCGGCGAAGACGGCGTGGAGAAGTACATGATCCCGCCCACCAGGATCGGAGTCACCTCGAAGCGGAAATCCAACCCTTCGTCGCCTTTGTCAGATCGCCCGGCGCCGTAGTGATAGGTCCAGGCCGGCTTCAGCTTGGCCACGTTCTTGGGCGTGATCTGGGTCAGGGGCGAATAGTTCATGTTGGCGTCGCCGCCACCGTAGGCGGGCCATTGGTCGGGGCCTTGCGGCCGCTCGTAGACCTTGGCCGGACCGGCCTCGGCCCGGGGTGCGCTAGAGGACGCCGCCGCGCCGCCCCCCACCAGGGTCGGCGCGAAATTGGCCGCCAGATAGGCGTGTACGGTTCCGAAGTCCTGGTCGGTCATCTGGGCGCCCAGCCCCACCATCTTCTTCATGGTGTCGCGCCATTCCTCGGACGTGCGCCGCTTGCTGGTCGCCATGGCGGCGCTATGGCAGGCCGTGCAGGTGGAGACGAAGACGTCCTTGCCCGGTCCGGACGGCAGGGTGTCCTCGCCGGGCGTGGCTCCGGACGCGCCCCCGGGCATCGCCTGCGCCCAGAGAATGGTGGCTGAACCGGCCGCGGCCAGGCCGGCGACGGTGAGCACAGAGCCAAATTTCAGCAGCCGCTTGCGGCCGCGCTCGATCGTGTTGGAACGATGGTCGATCATGGTGTGGAGCTCCAGGGGGAGGCTTGTCTCATGAGAGGAGGACGGCGAGGCGCGCTTCACCGGACGGGATCGGGAAGCCGGCGCACGTCGCCAACGGCGAAGGTGTAGGAGAGCGCCCCCAGCAGGGCCATCACGCCGATGAAGGCCAAGCCGCCGAAGAACGAGCCGGTCTTGGCCACCACAAAGCCGATGACCACGGGGGTCACGATGCCGGCGAGGTTGGTGCAGAAGTTGAACAGGCCGGCCGTCAGCCCCACCAGGGACTTGGGCGCAACGTCCGAGATCAGGGTCCAGCCCAGGTTAGACATGCCCTGGCCGAAGAAGGCCAGCGACATCACCGCAATAACCACAGCGTCGCTTTCGATGAAGGCCGCCAGGGCGATCGTCGAGGACATCAGCAGTCCGCCGACAATCGGCAACTTGCGGCCCAGATTGGCCGATCCACTGCGACGAACCAGGGCGTCGGAGACCTGCCCCCCGACGACGGCGCCGACCGAGGCGGCGATGAACGGCAGGATGGCGTAGAAGCCCACCTTCAGCCAAGGCATGTTGCGCTCGGTCATCAGGTAGGTCGGGAACCACGTCAGGAAGAACACCAGGGTGGCGTTGGTCGCGAACTGACCGAACGACGCGCCGAGGATCTGGCGCTGCTTCATCAGGTAGCCGACGTCCTTCCACGAGAACGCGATCTGGGCGCTGGAAGAAACACCGCCCCCGGCGCTGATATGGTCCAGTTCGGCCTGGTTGACCGCCTTGCTCTTGTCGGGATCGCGATAGAGCCGGAACCAGGCCGCCGCGAAGATCAGGCCCAGGGCCCCCACGCCCATGAACAGTACGCGCCAGCCGAACTCGGCGGTGATCCAGAAGAGGAGTGGGCTCAGAAACGCGATCCCGAAATACATGCCCACGGTGTAGACGCTGTTGGCGCGCGCGCGTTCGCGTTGGGGGAACCAGGACACCAGGACGCGGCTGTTGGCCGGAAAGCACGGCGCCTCTGCAGCGCCCAGGCCCAACCTGAAACCCAGCAGCGAACCGAGGCCCGTGGCGAAGCCTTGCAGCACCGTGAAGGCTGACCAGAAGCCGACCGACAGGAAGTAGGTCACCCGCACGCCGAAGCGGTCCAGGAACACGCCGCCCGGAATCTGGGCCAGGGCGTAGGTCCACGAGAAGGCCGAGAACACCAGGCCCATAGTGGCCGCGTCGATGCCCAGCTCCTTGGTCATGGTGGGTGCGGCGACGCTGAGCAGCGTGCGGTCCAGGTAGTTGATGACCGTGCCCAGCGCGATCAGCGCCAGGACGCCGTAGCGCACGTTGGTGCGCTTGGCGGGTTGAACGGCGCTGGTGCTCATGCTGCTGGTCTCTGACTGGCCGGAACCCGGCTTGGAAGCCTGAAGGGCTGAGTTGGAATGGCTCATCGGACGCTCGAAATCAGGGGTGATCGGGCGTGACGTCGGCGTGGGTCAGTCCCAGCGCCCACTTGATGCCTTCCAGGTAGAGCTTCTGGACGGCGGGATCGTCCCAGACCTCGTCGCGATGACCGAACGAGGACGAGAACACCCTGCCTTTGCCGTAGCTCTTGGCCCAGACCACCGGCACGTCGCCGTCGGGACGCTTGGCCCGTTGCTCGGGCTTCAGTCGAGCGGGGTTCAGGCGGATGATCGTGTGGACCTTGCCCCTGGCGTAGGGCGCCTTCAGGTAGGGGTACTGGTCGGCGAAGGTGACGGGAAAATTGGCCGCGCCCGGGAACTTGGGATCGGCGATGATCAAGGCCGTTGGCTCGATGGGCCACTCGCCGTCCATCACGCCGCCGATCATCTCGCCGTACTCCGGCCAGTCGAAATAGGCGATCGTGGCGGCGTGGGCGGCGACAAAGCCCTTGCCGTCCTCATGCACGAAAGCCAGCAGATCCGCCTTCTGCTGCGCGCTCAGGGTCCCCTCCCCGCTGCCCAGGAAGAAGATGGCGTCGAAATAGTCGAGGTTGTGGGCGTTGATCGGCCGCCCCGTGTAGCGGGCGCCTCGCCCTACAAGCGGCTGCTTGGTGACGAGTTGGGAATCCGTGCGCAGAAATGAAACATAGGCTCCGCTTTCGCGACCCAGGCGCTCGACCACCGCCATGGCGTGGTTGATGGAGTCGTGGTGGAAACCGCTCTGGACGTCGGCGATCACCAGCAGCTTCTTCTTGCCGGCGTAGGGGTCGGGCATCTGGCGCATGAGCGGAGCACCGGGACCCGCCGACGCCGGCTGTTGCGCGACGGCCGGAGCGGCCGCGATCAGCGCCATTCCCATGAGCGCGATAAAGGCGGCTTTTCTCATCATGTCCCGTCCTCCCTCAAATCGTTGGGCGGGCCGGGACTGACGCCCCGCCCCGCCGGAACCGCTTAGAACTTCTTGGTGACTTCGACGGACCAGACCCGGCCGAAGACGTTGTGGACGTTCAGGTCGATGGCGTTGGCGGCCGTACCCACCTGGGTGAGGACGATCGGCGGATCCTTGTCCGTCAGGTTCTGGATGTTGATGGCGAACCGCATGCCCTGCAGGGCGGTCGGCGCGCTGCCGGGCACGTTGTAGGCGAAGCCCGCATCGAAGGTGGTCCACGAGGGCACCATCGTGTCGGGGTTCTTGACCCCGTTCACGGTGATCGTGGCGTTGTTCAGATACGAGCCGATGTAGTTGGCCGCGATGTTGGCGGACCAGTCGCCGTTACGCAGGTTGGCGCCGATCCGGCCACGCTTGCTGATCTGGTTGCCGTACGTGTCCAGGGCTTTGACCAGCGGCGAGTTGGGCAGCAGGCTACGCTTGAGGTCCAGGATGTAGCTGAAGCTGCCGTTCAGGGTCAGGCGACCAGCCGGCGTATCCAGACCGTAGGCGCCGGTGAAGTCCAAACCGCTTTGAGTGACCCGCCCCAGGTTGCGCAGGCCGCCGGTAATGATGCCGACCATCTGACAATCGTTGGCGGTCGAGGGCGAGTAGACAGCGTTTGGATCGTTCAACCAGGGCAGGTAGGCCGGATTGTAAGTCGAGTACTGCGGCGTGCCCATCAGGCCCGGTGGATTGCCGTTCACGCACGAAGCGGGCTGCGGTGCGACGATGAAGAAGTCCTTGTAGAGCGCGTAGGTCGTCGGGTTGGACAGGATCAGTGTCGTGTTCGGCAGGTTCTCGATTCGATCCTTGTAGTCGACGTTGTAGTAGGTCACCCCCAGCTTCAGATCCGGCGCGAACGAGGGCGTCCAGTCACCGCCGAAGGAGTAGATCTTGGCCGACTCCGGACGCAGGCCCGAGGTGTTGCCGGTCCGCAGCAGCACCAGCGACTGGCCGGTGGCCACGTTGGTGACCGGGATGGACGGGTCGTTCAGGCCGTTCGAGACGAACGTGCGGTTGGTCTGGCCAATGGTCCGCGGATCGGATTCACCCAGGGTGGCGGCGCGGAACGAAGTGCCCCACGAGGCGCGCAGGTGGATGTCCTCGGTCGGATCCCACGACAGACCAATCTTGGGATTGGTGGTCTTGCCCACGTCCGAATAGTGGTCGTAGCGAACCGCTGCCGACAGATCCAGGCGCTGCAGGCCCGGACGTGCGTTGTCGCCGCCGAAGATCGGCACGAACAGTTCAGCATAGCCGGACTCGATGACCCGGTGGCTCTTGGCGTAGCGCGACGTCTGGTAGGCGGTGGCGAGGTTCAGGGTGTTCAGCGCCCGAAGCTGGAAGTCGAGCTTCTGGTATTCCAGGCCTGCGGCGATGCGGACCTTGCCCGACGGCAGTTCGAACAATGACCCGTCGACCTTGCCCGAAAAGTTCAGCAGTTCGTTCTGGGCCTTCTGGACGAAGCCGCCGAACAGGCCCTCCGCCGTCGGTTGCGCCCCCTGCCGATAGGGGTTGAAGGCGCCGTTGTAGCTGGCCCCGGTGATGACGGCGGCCAGGACGGTGTTGCCCTGCGGCTGGCAAGTGGCGCAGCCGAAGTTGTTGCCGTAGACGCCGGTGCCCGTAAACTTGAAGTCCCCCGCCAGATCGATGCTGTAGTCGACGAGCAGGTTGAAGGTGTTTTCCTTGTTGTTCTGGTCCAGCTCGCGGTCGGGATTGTTGGCCCGGAAATTGTAGACCACGGTCTGGTTACCCGAGCCCAAGCCCGCGATGTAGTACGGGCTGGACGGCGTGACGGTGACGCCGACGTTGGTGAAGGCGCCGTCGCCCGTTCCTGGCGCGTTGTTCTTGCGATTGTTGAACAGCAGGGTCGCGGTCAGATCGCCGGCCCGTCCGAAGTTCTGGTTCAGGCGAACGACGCCCCCCACCCGCTCGCGCTGGGTGTAGTAGTCTGTGTACCGGGCCGTATCGATGAGCGAGGGATTGTTCTTCAGCGCCAGCACCTCGGCCGCCGTTGGTACGCGGCCGTTCAGGTTGGCCGGCAGGCCGTAGACCGTTGTGCCGACGATCAGGGCGCCGCTGGCGTCGGGTGTGACCGTCGTGCCGATGAAGCGGTTGTCGTTGCCGCCAAAGGGGCGAAGATCCTGCGACAGGTACTTGCTGTCGCTTCGGCGGACGTGGTCGTTCTTCTCCCAGGTCAGGCCGACCATGATGCCGCCCGAGTCCCACTTGCGGCCGAAGACCCCTTCAACAGTGTACTGGTGATAGAGGCTGTCCTTGTAGCGGGCCGTGATCTCCGCGCCGTTGAAGGGGCGGCGCAGGATGAAGTTGACCACGCCAGCCACGGCGTCCGAGCCATAGATGGCCGAGGCGCCGTCCGTCACCACCTCGACGCGCTCGATGGCGGCGAACGGAATGACGTTGGGGTCGGCGATCTGGTTGGTCACGCCCTGGGCCACGGTGCGATGACCGTCGAACAGCAGCAGCGTGGCGTTGTTGCCCAGGCCGCGCAGGTTCACGCCGGCGTTGCGGCCTGCGTTGTTGGCCAGGGTCGAACCTAGGCCCGAGGCCTGCGGCAGTTGGCTGATGAGTGCGGAGGCGTCGCGCTGGGGCGCCTCGACGATGGTTTCTCGATTGACCTCCACGGTCGCCGAGCCGACCGGGGCCACACCGCGGATGGCGGTGCCGGTCACCACAACCGCCTCGACCTCGACATTGTCAGCCCCCCCGGACGTCTGGGCCTGGGCGCCGGAAGCGCCGGCGAGGACGATGGTGGTCACCGAGGCCAGAAGGGCCGATTTGAGCGCGCGCGCAGGCGCAGGGCGCGCTTGACGCCCGCAAGCTGTAGGCTTGGACATTTCTACTCCCCAATCATTTTTTGTTTTGGAGTCGATCGCGGGCGGTTCCGGCGACGAAGGCCGACGGATCCACGCGATCGATCAACTTCGCCAGCGGGCCAAGGCGGCCTCCCGGGCTTTGATCGCCGCATACCGATCGAGCAGGCGTTCAGCGCGCCGTTCGATCGGGGCGTCGATCATCCGACCGTCGATGGCGAAGGCGCCCCTGCCTTCGGCTCTCGCGGTCTTTCCCCCTTCTATGACGCGGCGAGCGCGCTCGACCTCATCCTCACTGGGCGAAAAGGCCTCGTTGAGGATCGCGATCTGAGAAGGGTGAATGCAGCTGGCGCCCAGGAAACCGAAGCGACGCGAGCGGCGCGCCAGGGTTCTGTAGGCGTCGAGATCGGCGAACTGTGTGGCCCCCCCCACCAACCCGATGGGCATGACCCCGGCAGCAGCGGCTGCGAAGGTCATCTGCTGGCGCGGCACCAGCAGCGTGTCGTCGCCGGGCTCCATGCCGACGTCCAGAGCCAGGTCCTCGTTGCCGAGGTTGAGAGCCACGATCCGGGGGCTGGCCTTGGCGATGGCGGCCATGTCGAGCAGACCCCGAGCCGTTTCGATCAGGACCAGGAAACGGATGGAGCCCGGAGCCATACGTCGCTCGACCTCGGCCTGGGTGACCAGGGCGTCGAGCCGTCGCACATCCTCGACGCTCTCGATCTTCGGCAGCACCAGGGCCGAGATCGTCGGCCCTACCGAGGCGGCGATATCCGGCGCAGCCAATTCCGGCTCGCTGTTGATGCGCACCAGCACATCCGCTCCCGCCTGGCCCAGTTTGCGCGAGGCCGCGGCCACGCCATCGCGCGCCCGGGCCTTCTCTGCCGGCGGCACGCTGTCCTCGAGGTCCAGGATCAGGGCGTCCGCCCCGCGCGTGTGGGCCGTGGAAATGAACTTCTCCACGTGCGCGGGAACGTACTGCATGGAGCGCCAGACAATGGCCATCATGCGCACCGCTCGTCTTCGAACGCCACGCCCGCCGCCAACAGGTCGGCATAGGCGGCCTCGTCTATCCCCAGCTCAGCCAAGAGCGACCGGTTATGCTGCCCCAGGCTGGGCGCTGCAGCGCGGATCGAGCCCGGCGTGCCCTCCAGTCTCGGCACGACATGGTGCATCGGCAGCGCCCCGAGTTCGGGATCGGGATAGTCGGCCAGGATCTCGCGCTCGACCACGTGAGGATCGTCCATGATCTGGGCGATGTCGTAGATCGGCCCGACGGTCACCTCCGCCGCTTCCATCTGGACAACCAGATCAGCCAGGTCGCGCTCAGCGATGTAGCCGCCGATCAAGGCGTCCAGCGCCTCGACGTTCTTCAACCGATCGGCGTTGGTGCGGAACCGAGGATCCTCGATCAGGTCCGGTCGGCCGATGGCGCGGAAGATGCGCTCGGCCATCGACTGGGTGGACCCCGACAAGCTTACGTACTTGCCATCCCGGCAACGATAGGTGTTGCGGGGCGCGGAATTGTTGGAACGGCTGCCAGTGCGCGGCCGAAGCTTGCCCGTCAGGCGATAGTTCGCCGCCTGGGGCCCCAGCAGGCCGAACAACGGATCATAGAGCGGCAGGTCGATCACCTGGCCCCTCCCCCCTTCGCGCTCGGCCTCGCGCAGAGCGATCAGGGCGGCCGAAGCGCCGTAGAGCCCCGCCACGCCATCGGCCAGGTACATCGGCGGCAGGACAGGCTCGCGATCGGCGAAGCCGTTGATGGCGGCGAACCCTGACATGCCCTCGATCACGGTCCCGAAGCCCGGGCGCTGGTGGTACGGTCCGTCCTGCCCCCATCCCGAAATGCGAACCACGACCAGCTTGGGATTGCGCGCCAGCAGCACGTCGGGGCTAAGGCCCATCTGTTCCAGCACGCCCGGGCGGAAGCTCTCGATCAGCACTCCGGCGGACGGCACGAGCGCCAGCAGCATCGCCTTGGCCTGGGCGCTTCGCAGATCCAGGCACAAGCTCTTCTTGTTGCGGGCGTAGACCTTCCAGTGGGTCGACACGCCATTGACCTTCCACCCACGCAAGGTGTCACCGGTCGGCGGCTCGACCTTTATGACCTCGGCCCCGAAGTCTCCGAGCATCTGGGTCAGGACGTTGCCGGCGAACAATCGCGACAGGTCCAGGACGCGCACGCCCTCCAGAGGTCCGGACGCCTCTGCGTCGAAGTTCCGGCACCGCAGCGCCGAACCGGCGATGGATGGCGAAACGTCAGTCATTGCCGCCCTGCAGGAAGTCGGCGATGTCCCAGTAGCCCGTGCGCGGCATCGGCAGGTCGCCGCGGGTGCGGACTTCCAGGAGGAACGGCACGTCCTTGGCCATGGCGCTTTCCAGCGCGGCGGCCACATCGTCGGGCTCTTCGACCAGGGCGGACTCGATGCCGAAGGACTTGGCCAGCAACATGAAGTCGGGGTTGTAGAGCGCGCCGTCCGGCGTGCGGAACTCGGTGCCGTACTTGTTCTGGAAGTAGGTGTTCCCGACCGTGCGGATTGTCGAGTAGCAGAAGTTGTTGAACAGCACCCAGAGCACGGGGATGTTCAGCTCGACCGCCGTGGTTAGCGCACCGATCACCGACAGCAGCCCGCCGTCGCCGATAAGGCAGACCACCTTGCGATCCGGAGCGCCCAACTTGGCGCCGATGGCGGCGGCCGGCGAAAAGCCCATGGTGGCCATGCCGCCGCTGGTGATGAACGCTCCCGGCTGCCGAACCTCCAGTTGCTGACCGGCCCCGTTCTTGTTCCAACCCACGTCGGTGACGAACACCACGTCGTCGGGCGCCGCCATCGAGAGTTCCTTGAGCAGGCGAGCGGGGTGGATCGGCTTGCCGCCGTCGTCCTGCGACTCCTTCAGCTCCTCGCGCCAGGCGGCCTTCCGGCGCACGACGTCCTCACGCTGAGCGTCGATCTTGGCCGGGTCGCGCGGCGCGGCCTTCAGCAGATTGTTCAACGCCGACAGCGTGGCCTTGGCGTCGCCGACCAGCCCGACATCCACAGGATAGCTCTTGCCCAGTTCCTGCGGATCGATATCGATCTGGATCAGCTTCGCGCCGCCCGGAATGTCGAAGACGTAGTCCGAGTTCCAAGAGCTACAGTCAGCCTCGCCGAACGCGGTGCCCACGGCCAGGATCACGTCGGCGTTGCGGCACGTGTCGTTGGCGGCGCGCGCGCCCCAGATGCCGGTCACGCCGAGGGCCAGCGGGTCGGTCTCAGGAAAGACGCCCTTGCCCACCAGCGTGGTGGCCACCGGCGCCTGCAGCAGGCGTGAGGTCTGGGCCAGTTCGCCGATTGCGCCGGACAGCGCGACGCCGTTGCCGGCGTAGATCACCGGGCGCTCGGCCTGAGCCAACAAGCGCACGGCCTCCTCCAGGCCCTGGGCGTCGGCGACGCTGCGCGGATAGTTCGGCCGGCGGGCCAGGGTGTCGATCGGGGCGTCAAGCTTGGCCGAGAACATGTCCATCGGCACGTCCAACAGGACCGCGCCAGATCGGCCCGTCTGGGCGACATTGAGGGCGCGGTGCATGACGTCGCGGAGCCAGTCGACTTGGTCGATGCGCCACACGCGCTTGCAGATCGGCCGGAAAATGTCGCCTTGCGAGGCGTCCTGATGCAGGCGGATGACCTGGTGGGCTTCCCGAGGGTGGTGATAGGATGGGGTGTTGCCGGCGATGACCAACATGGGCGTGCCGTCAGTGACCGCCGACACCACGCCGGTCAGGGCGTTGGTCAGGCCCGGCGACAGGTGCACATTGATGACGGCCAGCTTCTTGGACAGGCGGTAGTAGGCGTCGGCGGCGTGAACAGCCTGCTGCTCGTGGCGGAATGAAATATAGGCGATGCCCTCGCGCTGACACGCATCGATCAGCGCGTAGTTGGTGTGGCCGCACTGGCCGAACACCATCTCCACGCCTTCGTTCTTGAGGCACCGGGCGATATAGACCGCCCCCGTAACGCTGACTTCGGACATCAAGGTTTCCATCAGAGGGTGATCGTCACGAGACGTTCTTCGGTCATCTCGCGCATGGCGTATTTCGGGCCTTCGACACCGACGCCGCTGTCCTTGACCCCGCCGAAGGGGATCAGGTCGACCCGGCTGCTGGAGGCGTCGTTGAGATGGACGACCCCGACATGGATGCGGGCCGCGCCCTTCAGGGCGCGCTCGATGTTTTGAGTAAAGAGCCCGGCGGCCAGGCCGAACTCGGTTCGGTTGACCTCGTCGATGGCCTCGTCCAGGTCGTCGAACGGAAGGATCGACAGCACCGGCGCAAAGATCTCCTCGCACAGCACGCGGGACCCTCGTGGCGAGTCCGCCAGGATCGTCGGCTGCAGGAACGCGCCTTCGCGCCGCCCCCCGGCCAGGACGCGCGCGCCCTGCGCCACAGCCTCGGAGACCCAGGCCTCGGCCCGGGCGGCGTCACGCTCGCTGATGAGCGGACCAACATCGGTGTCATGCAAGCGGGGATCGCCAACCTTCAGTTTGGCGGTCTCGGCCACCAGCATGGCGGTGAAGGGCTCGAGCACTTCGCGCTGGACAAAGAGCCGCTGGGTCGAGGTGCAGGCCTGGCCTTGCCGGCGGAAGCCCGATTGGGCGCAGCGCATCGCCGCGCGCTCGAGGTCGGCGTCAGCGCAGACGATGGTCGCGGCGATGCTGCCCAGTTCCAGGGCCACCGGCCGCATGCCTCGGCTTTGCCGGATCGCCTTACCGACCGGGGTGCTTCCCGTGAACGTCACGAAATCGACGCCGGGATCCTCGACCAGCGCCTGTCCGACGTCGGCGCCGCCATGCACGAGATTCAGGTGACCAGGCGGCAACCCCGCCTCCAGCATCAGCTCGAACAGACGCGCCCCCGATAGCGGCGTGGCGGGCGGCGGCTTGACCACCACGGCGTTGCCGGCGGCCAGAGCTGGGGCGGCCTTGTGGGCCACCATGTTCAAGGGGGAGTTGAACGCGCTGATGCCCGCCACGACGCCACGGGGGACCCGGATCGTCATGGCCATGCGGTGGGCCTGTCCGGCCGCGCCCTGGATCGGCACCATCTCGCCGACCAGTCGTTTGGCCTCCTCGGCCGAGACTCGAAAGGTCTCGGCGGTGCGAGCCACCTCGTTGTCCGAGTCCTTCCATGGCACGCCGGACTCGGCAATGACCGTGGCGGTCAGCTCTTCGCGGTTGGCAAGGATCAGGTCGGCCACCCGGGACAGCAGCCGGTAACGCTCGTAGGGGTCCAGCCGGTTGGCCTCGAAGGAACGCCGCGCCGATGCGACCGCGGCCTGGACCTGCGCCACCGAAGCCTCTCGGGCCGTGCAGAGCTCCCCGCCCAGGAACTTGTCGACGACCGAGAAGCGGGGCCCCTCTCCGTCTGTCCAGACACCATCGATCAGCTGCTTGAGGCCGTCCGCGCGGTCCATTCCCTACCCCTTTTCCATTCGCCTTCTCGAGGGGCGACAGTACGAAGGACGGGGCTTCTGGCCGAGGCGGCCTTTGGAGGATGTGGAGGATCCGCCCTTCGCTGATCCTGTGGTAGCGGCTGCGGCTATGCAGAAATAGCGATGTTTCGTTCAGCAACAGGTGACGAAACATCGCCAATGCCCAAAACTGCCGGTTTGACCGAGGCTTTGGCTCCGAACAGCACCATCTCGGGATTTCCGGGGAAACGGAGCCGTTCCACCACCATCGGAAGTGCGCTAGCGTCAATCAATCGTGCGACGATCGATGAGCTTGTCTTGAAGTTCGAATTCCTGATCACCCTCGACGCCATCCTACGGCAGGGCAGTTTCGCCGCCGCCGCCGAGGATGTCGGCCTTACACCCAGCGCCGTCAGCCTGCAGGTCAAGCGCCTGGAGGAATATCTGGGCCAACCCCTGTTCGACCGATCAGGCCGGATCGCCAAACCGACTCCACTGGCCCGGGAACTGGCCGAAAACGTGCGTGGCGCGCTCGATGCGGTCGAGGCCGCCCGGCACCGCCGCACGGGAGCAGTCATCGGACGGGTGGTGCTGGGGACGATCCGTTCCCTGCAGTCGGCCATGATGCCCCCTGTCCTGCGCGACATCGCCGAACGGCACCCCGCCCTGAGCGTCAGGGTCATCCAGGGCGACTCGACCGAACTGCTCAATCAGCTCAAGGCTGGGGAACTGGACGGCGCTGCGCTGGTGCGCCCGACTTCGGGCGGATCAAGCCGACTGGCCTGGCACGACCTCCAGAGGCAACCCTTCGTCTTCGTCGCCCCTCGCGACACCGGCTCGGCCCCGGCCACGGAACTGGTGAAGACACACAACTGGCTCCAGTTCGACACGTCCCTAACGAGCGGTCGCGTGGCGGCCAGCTACCTGCACCGCTTGTCGCCCTCCACCCGCCCAAAGTTCGAGTTGGAGTCGATCGAGGCCGTGCTCTCGATGGTCTCCGCGGGTTTGGGCGTATCGGTCATTCCCCAGGTCGGCCCGATCACCGAAACTCACCGCGTCCGTCAGATCTCCCTGGGCAAGAACGCCCCGTCCCGGCAGATTTCCTTCGTCTGCCGCGCCTCAGACGCCGACAACCGCCGCGTCATGGCCCTGAGGGACGCCTTCAAGCGCAGCTACGCGACCTTGCCCTCGACCTGACGTCACTTGATCTGACGACGCGACATCGACCTCTCTCCTACCCGACCCCAACGTGTGGGCGCTCAGTTGGGAGGCTGCACGCACCTCCCGCCGATGTCGCCTAGCGACCGGCTGCGGCCTCGCCCCTCAACGCCTCGCCGAGGGCCGTCAGGAACAGACGCAGCTTTGGGGTCACCATCCGTGTTGTCGGGTAGAGGGCGGATACCGGTGGCGAATAGGGTATCGCGTCGAGGGGCAGTTCGACCAGACGGCCCGCTTCCAAGTCGTCCGCCACAGACCAGCTGGCGAGCATCGCCACCCCCAAACCACGCCGACAGGCCGCATGGAGGCCATCGATCGCGTCACAAACAAAGCGCCCGCTCACGCGCGCGCGCTCCGTGCCGCTGGGCCCGAACGCCCAGTGAGTGACCCCGATCAGGGTCAGGCAATCGTGTTCGCCAAGCTCCGCCACGGTCTGCGGCCGTCCTCGCCGTTGGAGATAGTCTGGAGAAGCGCAAACAATTCGCCGAACCGAGCCGATGCGGCGAGCGACAAGATTTGAGTTGCGAAGATCGGCGATGCGTATCGCGACGTCGAACCCCTCGCCGACCACATCCACCAGCCGCTCGGTCAAGTGCAGTTCGACACGCAATTGGGGGTTTGCAGCCATGAGGGCGGTAAGCATCGGCACAATGACCTCCCGACCAAGCGCTGCTGGGGCGGTGACTCGAAGGAGGCCGGCCGCACCGCGGTCGTCAGGCGTCAACGCCGCCAGCGCCGAAGCTTCGCGTTCGAGGATATCTCGCGCGTAAGGCAAGAAGTCCTCCCCCTCCGGCGTCAGAGAGATCGAGCGTGTCGTTCTCTGCAACAGGCGTATCCCAAGTTCTCGCTCCAAGGCGGCCAACTTGCGCGATGCGACTGCAGGCGCCAGCCCCAGCCGGCGCGAGGCGGCGGAGATGCTCCCCGCCGTCACAGCGTGGCTGAGGACAGCAAGGGCTTGGGTGTCCATGCAGGCTCCGTGACCGCCGATTAAACCGTTTTTGTATCAACCGGCTCGGCATTTATGACAATTGTCGACGTATCGCACCTGCCGCATGGTTCGCGCTCACCAGTGAGGCGCGACATCCATGATCGACTTTTCCGGCCAGCGCGTGCTGGTCATCGGCGGCAGTTCGGGCATTGGGCTGGCTACCGCAAAGCTCGCCGTTGAACTGGGGGCCGTTGTGACCATCGCTTCGCGTTCGGCCGACAAGGTGTCTTCAGCCGTCCGGACGATCGGCTCGTCCGTGAGCGGTCACGCCCTCGACTTGACGAACGACATGGACGTGGAGGCCTTTTTCGCCAGCGCCTCGGCCTTCGACCACGTCGTCGTCACCGGCTCGCAGGTCAGCATCGCGGCCGTCCGCGACCTTCCGCTTGAGACCGCCTACGCCGCGGTGAACAGCAAGTTCTGGGGGTTCTATCGAGTTGCTCGGGCAGCCAAGATTTCCCCCGGCGGCTCGCTGAGTGTCGTATCAGGTTTCCTGGCCAGCCGGCCCGCCGCCGGGCGCGCGCTGATGGGGGCGATCAATGCCGGGCTTGAAGCCTTGGTGCGGGGGCTGGCCCTTGAGCTCAAGCCAATCCGGGTCAACGCCGTCTCGCCCGCCGTCGTGCGGACCGAGATGTGGGAGGGAATGCCCCAGGAGGCCCGCGCCGCGATGTACGCGCGGACGTCCGCCGCATATCCCGCCGGGCGGGTCGGCGAGCCACAGGACATCGCCCGCCAGCTACTGTTGCTCGCCGCCACGGGTTACGCCACGGGCACGATCGTCATGCTCGACGGCGGCGCATCGATCGCTTGAGGCCGCCGTCCATGTTCAAGCGCATGTCTGTCCTGGTTCGCCGGCAAGACCACGACCGCTCCACCTTTTCGCGGTTGTGGGAACGCCACGCCGCGCCGGTTTCTCAACTGCCGAAAGTCTGCGGCTACGTCCAGAACCACGTGGAGGAGGACTTCTCGCCCGCTTCTCCGATCAGCGTTGACGGCTTTGTCGAACTCTTGTGGGACCGGCCCGAGGATATGGCCGATGCCTTCGCGAGCCCTGCCGCGCGACCCATGGTCGAGGACGAGCCAGGCTTCCTGGGTCACGGCTCGGGTTACGCCCTCAGGCAGGCCGCCCCCTTGAGGGAGGCGGACCGTGGCAAGTTGATCGTGGCGGCGCTGAGCGAGGGTTCGGCCGCCTTAAGAGCAGTCGAGACCGCAACCCGCGGAATGAACGGCTTGACCGAGTTGCTGCACGATCAAGTGGTCGATCTGATCGCCAAGCCGGGCATGGCGCCGCCACAGCCGTTGAGCGATTTTTTCCATCTTTGGTTTGATGACCCCGCCGCGGCCAGCGACGCGGGCCGCCGCCTGGCGGGCCTTGATACTCCGCGGGTGCGCCTCGGGGTCTATCGGGTGCGGACCATCCGCTTCGTCTGAAACCGACCGCAAACACCGCCACGCCGATAGCAACGGCTGGTTCGTCTGGCCTCCGCCCGTCGGTTTTTGACGGGCCTTCAGCGCCCGGGACCAGCGGACGGCGCGACCCGTTGCAGCATCGCCAGGATCGAGCTGACGACGAGATCGGGCTTGTCGACCATCACCTTGTGGGAGCTGCCTTCGGCGAGGAGGAAGGTGCGCTCCGGATGATGTTCGGTGAACGTTACGTGCGCCCCGCGCCAGACCCTGGCGCTGTCGGGATCGTTCTGGCCGTTCTCCGCAACGATGTCGATGATCGGAAGCTTTTCCGAAACAGCGAGCTCGTTCACTTCCCGCGCCGTGCGGGACAGGGCCTCGGCCCAGGGAATGGCCACCTTGGCCAAGCCCGGCGCCTTCTGGCGGATCTCGTCATATTGCGGACGCATGGCCTTGAGGTTCTTGTCCACTTCGGCTGGCGTCCAGACGCCGGGCACGACAGCGTCGAGCAGAACCATTCCCCTGATATCCGGGTCCTGCGCCGCCAGAACCAAGCCGATCGCCCCGCCATACGAGTGGCCGACAAAGACGATCGGTCCCGCGACGCCGCAACGCGACAGGACCGTCCGGAGTACGTGGACGTCGTTGTCCAGGCTATAGGGCTGGCGGGTGTCGATCACGCTCTGGCCCATGCCGGCGCGATCATAGACCAGCGTCTGGGCGCCAGCGGCTCGAATCCGCGGCTCGATCGCAGCCCAGACGCCGGAATCGTTGCCGAAGCCGGCCTCGAACACCACCGTCGTCGCGCCGTGTCGGGCCTTCCGCGCCCAGATCTTGTTTCCATCGAGAGGCAAAAGAGCGGGCGCGCAGGTCGATCGCGGCGGCGCGGCGGCTTGAGCAGTTGTGGCGAGGGCCAGCGATAGAAAGCCGGCCAGCGCCAGTCCAAGCTGCAACGCCCTTCGGCGCGCTCTTCCGCGGCGCTTGGTCGTCATGCCCACCACCTCTTTGACGGAGAGCCTAGGCGCGACAGTCCCGATTTGCACATTACTTAATGGATAGGGCTGAGACGACGACCGAGAGCCAGCCGGAAGCTGACATATCACCGCGGCCGCTAGCCATTCAGAGCCCGCCAAAGCACATAGATTGCGGTGGCTACGATCATCGCTGCGAACAACCGGCGGGCCAGCAGACCCTTGGCCGCCAGGCTCGGCGCCAGCCTGGCCCCCGCCACAACGCCCGCCGCCCCGCCCACGATCAGCGCCAGGAACAGCCGTCCATCGACCATGCCCGCCGTAGCGTAGCTGAGGCTGGTGGTCGCGCCGAACAGGGTGACCGAGACCAAGGATGAGGCCGCAGCATTGGCCAGGGTCATGCCGGTGGCCGCCATCAGCCCCGGCGCGATCAGAAAGCCCCCGCCGATCCCGAAGAAGCCGGCCGCCAGACCCGTAGCCGCCCCGACCGGGACCAACCGGGCGACCTTGGCTGGGTCGATATGGGCCTCGGGATCGCCGGACGATCCGGGCGCGCGGAACATCGACAGCCCCACCATCGCCATGGCCAGGGCGAACCACACCAGCAGGTGACCGCCGGCCACGGACTTGGCCAGGCGCGCGCCGGCCAGAGAACCCAGCAGCCCCGGAGCGCCGAAGGTCAAAGCACAGGGCCACTTGATCCGGCCGGCCTTGGCCTGGGCGGCTAGGCCGATCGCTGCATTGACCGCCACCGCCGCCGCCGAAGTTCCAATCGCCACGTGGGCGTCGCGCACCCCGACGACGTACAAGAGCAGCGGGGCGGCCAGCACGGATCCGCCGCCACCGAACAAGGTCAGCAGCAGCGCCACCACCGCCCCGCTAAGGGCGGCGGCCACAAGCGTCGCGTCCATGATCTCACGCAGACGCTGGGCGGTTCCATGGCGCCAGCGCCAACAGGCGGGCCATGCCGCAGAAGCCGGTGGCGCCCGCCAAGGTCAGGCCCAGGCCGACAAAGCCCGCGATGCCAAAGAACAGCGGCGAGGCCGTCAGCCCAAGAGCCACGCCGACCAGCACCAGCAGGCCGGCGGCGATCTGTACTTGGCGCATCATCTCCAACGGCGCCTTCAGATCGATTTCGATCGGCAGGCCGGCGGCGTTCCAGGCGTCGAGCCCGCCGTCCAGCACGTAGGCGCGCCCGCCGCAGGCGGCGGCAAGACGCTGGCCGTTGGCGCCGGTGCGCACGCCCGAGCGGCAGATAAAGATCACCTCGCGCGCATCGGGCAGGTCCAGCCCCTGGGCTTCCAGGATGGACAAGGGACGCGAAAGAGCGCCTCGCGCATGGCGGCGAGCGAACTCGTCCGCCTCGCGGATATCGACCAGTACGGCGCGGCGTTCGAACAGACGCTGGGCGGCGTCGTCAGGCTTCAGTGGCGTCAGGATGGGGAAGGTCATGGTCGGCGCTTTCCGTGGGAGGACAGAAGATCTCCGCGAGCGCGCCAACCACCCTGAGAGCCGCAGGATCGGTGATCCGGTACCACACCGTCTGGGCTTCGCGGCGCGCGGCCACGACCCCCTCCTCCCGTAACACCGCCAGGTGCTGCGAGAGCGCCGATTGCGACAGGCCGACCAAGGGCTGGATCTGCCCCACCGACCGTTCGCCAGCGACGAGCTGGCACAGGATCATCAGCCGCCGCTCGTTGGCCAGGGCGCGCAGAAGCTTGGCGGCTTGCGCCGCGCTGGCCTCGAACTGGCTGACATCGAAACGCGAGAGATCGAACATGAGCACCATATATTAGCTTGTACTAAATTAGCAAGTTCTTATATCAAAACTCACTCATATGGAGGTTTCGGCCATGACGCCCGACGTTCAAGCGTTTTTCGATCCGGCGACTTTCACAGTCAGCTATCTGGTCAGCGACCCGCTCACCGGCGCCGCGGCCATCATCGACCCCGTGCTGAATTTCGAGCCCAAGGCCGCCCGGCTTTCGACCCGCTCCGCCGACGAGTTGCTGGCGGCCGTCGAAGCTCAAGGCCTCGCCTTGGCGTGGGTGCTGGAGACCCACGCCCACGCCGATCACCTGTCGGCGGGCGACTATATCCGCCGCAGGACCGGCGCGCGCATCGTGATTGGGGCGCATATCATCGAAGTGCAGAAGACCTTCATCCCGGTGTTCGAGGCCGACCTCGCCGACAACGCGGCGTTCGACCTAATGATGGAGGAAGGCGACATCCTGCCGCTGGGCGGGCTGACCATCGGCGCGCTGCATACCCCAGGCCACACGCCCGCCTGCTTGACCTATCTAATCGGCGACGCGGCCTTCGTCGGCGACACCCTGTTCATGCCCGACTATGGCACAGCCCGAGCGGACTTCCCCGGCGGCGACGCGCGCACTCTCTATCGCTCGATCCACAAGGTGCTGGCGCTGCCGCCTGAAACCAGGGTGTTCGTCGGCCACGACTATCTGCCCGAGGGCCGCTCGGACTATCGCTGGGAAACAACCGTGGCCGAGCAGCGCGCCAGCAACGTTCACGTCGGCGGCGATACAGCCGAGGGTGACTTCGTGGCCATGCGCCAGGCCCGCGACGCAACCCTGGCGGCCCCGACACTGATCCTCCCCTCTCTGCAGGTGAACATCCGCGCCGGCGCCCTGCCTGAGCCGACCGCGGCGGGGAACGTATTCCTGCGGATACCGGTGACACAAGTTACGTAGGTCTGGCCCGGCCGCTGCGGTCAGGGATCATGCGCCTTGTTCTTCAGCAGCTGGCTTCGGTTGGCTCGCCGCTCCGCACCCCGAGGCTCGCCTGAACGTCAGCCGCCCGGAAGCGACCAGGATCCGGGCGACGCGCCCAGCGGCAAGGTTCACGAGGCCGCGCTCGCGACTGCGGAAATCGGGACCTCACGACGAGAAGGCAGGCGGGCGAAGATCTCCGCGCCGTTCGCCTCGAAATGAGCTTGCCCAAACCGCTCCAGCACCCGCGATCGCGCGATCGCCCCCATGGCCGCCAGCTTGTCGGGCGCTGACAGCATCCGCTTCAGCGCCTTGGACAGTTCTTCATGATCGCAGGGCGGCACGACCCGCCCGGTCAGCCCGTCCACCACGCTATAGGGCATCTCGCCCACGGCCGTGACCAGGGCCGGAAGGCCTGCCTGCATCGCTTCGTGCACCGCCACGCAGAGGCCCTCGCGGCGTGAAGGCTGGAGATAGAGGTGCAGCCCGGCCAGGAATTCGCGAGGCGAGTTGCGGAAACCGACGAGCCGGATGTTGTCCAGGCCGGCCTGGTCGATCATCGCCTGCAAGTGCGCCCGCTGATCGCCCTCCCCGGCGATCTCGACCTCAAACGGCGCGGGCGCGACGAATCCGCTGGCTCGCAGATGCCCCAGGGCCCTGATCAGCACATCGTAGCCCTTGGCGGTGTGCAGCCTGCCCAGCGCCCCCAGCCGCAGGGTCTCGCCCGGTCGCCACGGCGCCGCCTGGGGTGCGGTCGCGTCGGCGGCGAACAAGGGCCAGGTCGCCAGGCGGTCGGCCTTCACCTTCAGTCGGCAGGCCGTTAGGGCGGTGACGCTGTGGGAGTCCCCGATCCACAAGTCCGATAGGCCTTGGGTGGCGCGCAGCAACAGGCGATTGGCCGTCTTGAGATAGGCGCTATGCTGCCAACTGACGACCGGCACGCCTCGCTTCAGACCAACGATCTGGCCCAGCAGGGTGGCGCGGGTGAGCGAGGTCCACAGCAGGTCCGGCCGTCCATCGACAACCATCCTGTCGAGCCAGGCCAGGGCCGCGACATGATCCTTTTCCGCGCCGGGGCGGACATGAACCTTCAGCCCGCGGTCGGCCATCGGCGCCAGAGCCCGGCCGTCGCGCCGGGTCAGGGCCAGCACCTCGACCGTCGCGCCCAGACCTTCCAGCACCTTGGCCACCGCCGGGACGGGCAAGGCCGCGCCGCCGCCTTCGACGGAATTGATCACGTAGAAGATGCGCATCAGAACGCTCCCGTTCCGGTTCGAGCCAGCCCGTGCGTTTCGACCGCTGGACGCGTCACGGGATCCGGCCAGGCCAGGCCTGCAAAGCGGGCCACGGCGCGCGCGGCGCGTTGCGCCGACGGTTCGCCGGTCAGGTCGAAGCTCTCGTCGAACAGGGCCTCCTGCACAGGCCTCCACAAAGGTTCGTGCTCCCGGCGCGAGCGCTCCATGGCCGCCTCCAGGTCGGTGACCTCCTCGATGACCGGACCCGCGCGCCAGTGGCCGAAATTGGGATCGCCGCTCCAGGTGAAACGGTGGGTGTTGAGGAACACGCAGGGCCGCGGCCGCAGGAGGAACTCGTAGACTTGGCTGCTGACGTCACCGAGATAGAGGTCGGCCCGTTGAGTGTAGGCCATGGTGGTCGAGGCGCGACTGCCCAGGTCGATATGGATGTTGGGCGCCCGCAGATAGCGCTCCTCGATCCGCCCGGCGCGGTCCAGGCGCAGCTTGTCGATCGTCGCCACGAACGGCCGCTCGAACAGCATCACGTGGGGCGCGAAGATCAGATGGTGGTCGTCGCGCTCGACGAACCAGTCCAGCACCCGGCGGCCAGCCTCGTACCAGGACGACAGATGCGGCGAGACGTGCGGATTGTACAGCACCACCGGCCGGCCATCGTCGAGCAGCGGATGCGTCGCTCCCCGCATCGGCAATAGGTCGAACTTGGGATAGCCGACAATGGAGATCTTGGCGGGATCGACACCGGTCTCTTGGATAAGCCGGTCGCGGATCTTACGCCCCGAGACAAGCACGTGATCGAAGCCGGCGCTGGCCTTGTCGAAGCCGATGGCGCGGTCGCCGGCTCCATGTCGGGTATGGACGATCTTGAGGTTCTTGAGCCCATAACGCGTCTTGAGGATCAGCGAGGTTTTCTCGGCGACCACCAGGATGTCCAGCGAGCGGAAGAAGTCGAGGTTGTCGCGATAGACCAGCAACTTGGTCGCCGGCAGCACGGCCTCGGCGGTGGCGGCCAGCAGCTTTGACGATCGCCTCGTCAGACCCAGCTCGACCAGATCGACGCCGTGGCCGATCAAGCCGTCGCCCAGTCGGATCACCTCCGCAGCCAGCCGCCGATTGGTGGTGGCGACCACGATTTCCAGATCGCGGCCGCCGCCGCGGGCCAAGGCCAGAGCGATCGGCAGGCTATGCGCCACCTGATGGACCTGGTCGTGATTGAAGAGAAATCCGATCCGCATGGCCCAACGACGCCAGGCGGAGGCAAGTCCCTCATCGATTTTCAGATGGCTCCGGATCGCTCCCGCGCCTGGTCGCCTATCCGCTCCCCCAGCGGGCCACGAGCCTTGCCTTGATGCCGTCGTCAGGCAATGTGTTTTAGCCCCGCCGTGTCTTTCCAACCTGGGCCGATCGTCTCCGTAATGACCGTCAATGCGTCCTGCCCATCTTCCCGCGTCCCGCGCGTTCGGCGACACGCGCGAGCGATCGGCTGACGGTGGGGGACCTCCAGAACCTCTCCTCGCTGGCGGCCGCCTACTTGGAGCGGCGCGAAGACATGCGACGGTTCTTCCAGGCGCGATTGGGCGGCCGAGCCGATGTCGAGGACCTGGTCCAGGAACTCTACCTGAAGGTCCAGGCGGTCGCCGACGAGACGATCGACAATCCACCGGCCTATCTCTACCGGCTTGCCTCGAACCTGATGTTGGACCGTCTACGCCGCGCCAAGCGCGCAGGCGCTCGAGACGACGAATGGCGCCGAACCCACCACACCGCGGTCGGCTCCCTGGATGTCGCCGAAGAGCCCGACGCTGAGAGCGCGGTCATCGCGCGCCAGCGTTTGGAGAAGATCGCCGAGGCGCTGAAGACCCTGTCGCCCCAGACTCAGCGGATTTTCCTCCTGCACAAGTTCGAAGGCCTGACCCACGCCGAGACCGCCGCTCGTCTGGGCGTCTCGCGAAGCGCGGTCGAGAAACACGTCAGCCTGGCGCTGAGCCATCTTGTAAAGAGGGTCGGGCGATGACCGTTGCATTTCCGCATCACCCCACGAAGAACCGAGGAGGCGTTTTCCCGGTCATGGCGTCATTGTGTCTGACGCCCTCCCCCGCCCGGCGACAAGGAAGCTCACCCCGCCGATGACCCAGCCCTTCCCTACCGATCCCATCCAGCAAGCGGCGAACGATTGGTTCGCGCGCCTGCAGGGTGACGCCGGTCTGGAGGACTGGACCGCGTTCCAGGCCTGGCTGGAAGTCGATCCCGCGCACGCCGCCGCTTATGACGAGATCGAGGCGCTGTGGATCGAGTTGGAAGACCTGTCGCCCGAACAGATCGCCGCGCCCGCCCCCGCCGCGGAGACCGTCGTGGGGTTCACCCCGCTTCCCTGGTCGCGCACCAAGCCACCTGTGCGCCGCTGGGTCTGGGCTGGGCTCGGCGCAGCTGCGGCGGCCGCCGTGGTCACCGCCATCCTGCCGCAACTCACGCGCCCGACTTTCACGGACTACACGACAAGACGTGGCGAAACTCGGGAATTGGCCCTGGCGGACGGTTCGCGCCTCACCCTCGGCGCCGCCACTACGATCCGCGTACGCCTGACCCGCGCCGAGCGCGACGTGACCCTGGTCGATGGCGAAGCCAGCTTTGATGTCGCTCACCTGGAGAACCGCCCGTTCGTCGTCACCGCGGGTGATCATGAAATCCGCGTCCTGGGCACGGAATTCAACATCCTCAGCCACGACGACCGTCTGGCCGTGACCGTGCGCCGGGGCTTGGTGCAGGTGTCCGGCGGGACGGACGGCGCGGTCCGCCTCACCAAGGGACAGCAGCTGATCCACACCGGCGGTCTGGCGACCTCCCAGGTGCGCGCAGCCGATCCTGACGCCGCCTTCGCCTGGAAGACCGGTAAGCTGGTCTATCGTGAAACTCCTCTCGCCGAAGTGGTCGCCGACCTGAACCGCTACGTCGCCACGCCCATACGGGTTGATCCCAGCGCCGCTTCGGTCAAAGTCTCCGGGGTGCTGTTGGTCGACGAGGAGACGGCGATGATCCGGCGTCTGGAACTGTTTGCGCCCGTGGTCAGCCAGCGCAGCGGCGGAGAGATCGTGCTCAAGGCTAGAGCGATCCGCCCCTGACCATGCGGCGCAGGTCGTCGATCCCGCGCCGCTGCGATCGCGCGTGGCTCCTTGTGCTGATCGCGAGCCTGACCGCCAGTGCGGCTCATGCTCAGAGCTCCCGCCTGGGTGTGCGCCTGCGAATTCCCTCCAAGCCCGTCCACGCGGCCTTGATCGATTTCGCGCTGCAGGCGGACATGTCGCTGGGCGGCGACCTGGACGCCTGTCTCGGCGCCGCGCCGGCTCTTTACGGCCGGATGACGCTCCAGGCCGCGCTCGACCGGATCCTGGCTGGCAGCGGGTGTCGCTACGTCATGGCCGATGCGCGTACGGTGCTGATCCGCAAGATCGCGCCAGCCAAGCCTCGCCCCCCTATCGCCGCCCCGCCGCCCGCCAGCCTGGGTCTGGGCGAGGTGGTGGTCACCGCCCAACGCTACCCGAACCTGCCCGGGCGGACGCCCTACGCCATCTCGGTAGTCTCAGGATCCACACTTGCCCGAGAGACCTTGACCAGTCTCTCCGACCTTACGGGACAGGTCGCCGGCCTGACCGTGACCAATCTGGGACCAGGGCGCGACAAGGTCCTGCTCCGCGGCCTGTCCGACGGCGCCTTCACCGGTCAGGCCCAATCAATGGTCGCGCTCTATCTCGATGACGTCCCGATTACCTACAGCGCACCAGACCCCGACCTGCGCCTGGCCGATATCGAGCGGGTTGAGGTCATGCGCGGCCCACAGGGCACGCTCTATGGCGGCGGGACGCTGGGCGGCGTCCTGCGTATCGCCACGCGTAAGCCCGATCTCGACCGCTATGAGGCCAATCTCTTGGCGGGCTTGTCGTACACGTGGGACGGCGGCGTCGGCAGCGAACTGGAGGCGATGGCCAACATCCCCCTCGCCCCCGGTCGCGTGGCTCTGCGCGTCGTCGGCTATGGCGACACCCAAAGCGGCTACATCGACAACCCGAACCTAGGCCTCAAGGACGTCAACGGATCACGTCGCGTCGGCTCACGAGCCGAATTGCGGGCGTCGTTGTCGCCGCACTGGACCGCCACGCTGGGCCTGACCACTCAGTCGATCAACAACGACGACACTCAGTACGGCTTTCGCCGCATGGGTCCGTATCGGCGCGATAATCCCGTGCGCGAACCGCATGACAACGACTTCCACCACGTCTCCCTGACCCTGGCCGGCGACGGCGACTGGGGACGCGTAAGCGGATCGGTGTCGCGCCTCTCCCATCAGTTCGACAGCCGTTACGACGCCACTTCGGTTACCTCCTTGTACGGACTGTCGAGAGGCCCTGCGGCTTTCGACGAGGAAAGAGCCATCGACTTGACGGTTGCGGAGGTCACCTACGCCAGCCCTGTCGACCGCCGCCTGCATGGCCTGATCGGGGCCTTCGGCTCGACCGGCGCCGCCCGGCTTCACAGCCTGATGCATGAACTCCAGCCAAATGGCCAAACCGGCTACGCCGAACAGCGGCGCGACAAGATCAACGAGACGGCGATCTATGGCGAAGCCACCTACGACGCCACATCCCGCCTGTCGGCGACCGTCGGCCTGCGCTGGTTCGACTTCCGGTTCGACACGGATTCAGTTGTCGCACAGTCGTCCGGGCAGCGGGTGTTCAATGGTGGGGACAACGCCACTGGTCTGTCGCCCAAGGCGCTCGTCAGTTACCAGGCGCGGCCAGGCTTGCTGCTCTACGCCCAGGCCGCCGAAGGATACAGGCCCGGAGGATACAACACCGCAGGCCGGATCGGGCAGACCTTCGACCTCCACGGCTCGCCGGCCCGCCACTATCAGGCCGATGAACTCTGGAACTACGAGATCGGCGCCAAGGTGCGTGGCTGGCGAGACCGATTGCAGGGGCGGATCGCCTTGTTCTACGCGACCTGGGAGCAGGTGCAGAGCGACCAGTACCTGGCCGATGGCACGGCCTACACGGCCAACATAGGCAACGGCGGCAACCGGGGCGTCGAACTGGAAGGCGCTTTCCGCCTGAACGACCAGATCGATCTGAGCGCAGCCGCGCTACTGAACGATCCCGAGATCACGCGCCAGAACCTCGATTTCAGCGCCCGCCATGACGCCAGCCTGCCGGGCGTCCCGCGGGTCTCCGCCAGCCTGGGCATCGACTACCATCGCTCGCTGGACGGGAATCGCACGCTGCGCCTGCAAGGCCAAGCCGCCTATGTCGGATCCTCGTACCTGACCTTCGATGCGAACAACATGCACGAGATGGGCGAATATCTGGGGTTGCGCGGCGTCGCCACGTTCGAAGCCCAGCCGTGGACCCTCGCCGCGACCCTCGACAATCCGCTCGGCGCCCGCTCCAACAGCTTTTCGTACGGCAACCCGTTCCTGATCACCCGCGACCAGATCATCACCCCGCCCCGCCCCCGCACCCTGTCCGTGCGTTTGTCGAGCAAGTTCTAGCTCTGCCTTCGGCGAAATCCGCCCTGTACTGGCGGAAGGGCCATTCAGCGCCAGCAGCGATCAGGTCCCAGCTACCTGCTGGATTTCAACTGAAACCGCCGCCCATTGCCTCGCGAAGGTGGGTGTCAGCAAGCGTATCCGGTGCGCGACAGCTGCTAGTAACGGTGGCAACAGGGACGGCGCGATCACCCTTGTCGACTTGCCCCAAGGCGCCATCAGGCTCGCCCCCGGCAAGAAGGAGATCATATTGGGAAGCCCCGCCAGCCCTGATCCGTCGCTTTGGCGAGACACGGGGACTAGTGCAGCAGGCGCTCGACGAACTGGCCGGCGCTGGAGACGCCATAGCGTTCATAAGCGCGCCGACGATAGGTCATGACGCTGGTTTCGGCGATACCCAGGCCCAGGGCCGTGGCCTCGGCGGTCATGCCTACGAGCGTACGCGCGCAGACCTGCCGTTCCCGCTTGCTCAGCAGCGGATAGGCCGCGGCGAGACGCCGTTCCAGACGTTCGGTCAGAGACAGCCCCGCCTCCTCGCCAAGCAACTCGCCATGCCGACGCAAAACGGGCAAGGCCAGCTGCGCCAAGCCCAATAGGCTGTCGACGCTAGCGCGGCGATGCTCGCGCCGGCGATAGAAATTCAGCACGTACCGGCGCACGCCGCTGGCGCGAACGAACGTCACCTTCTCCGAAAGCCCCGGATGCTCGAAGCACTCGCGGCGATAGTGCGATGCGCCGATCTCTTCGACGGACAGCGAAATGGGGTCGGCCAGATCCTCGCCCGACACCGCGCGCACCCTGGCCAGGAGCGGATCGTGCCGGTGGAAACCGTCAACATAGAGTGACGCTCGGGCCAGGGCTGAACCGGTGTGACCCGAAGACGCCAGCTGAACGGGCGGGCCGTCGTCGTCCAGCCAAAAGGCGAAGACCTCGTCGACGCCCGCCGACTCGGCGCAGCGCAGGATGGCCTCACCCAGACTGGTCGACCCGACCGCGTCCACCAGGGCCTCGTACATGTCGATCGACGGTAGGATCTTCACGCCAATCTTCCTCCGGCTTCTAGCCTTGAGCCTGACGACTATGCCTCAGCGATGCTGGATGAAAAGCGCCTTGTGGCTCCATCAATCCCCGAGCTCCCGCGCCAAGGCGATGGCCTGGCGAATGATCGCTTCGTCGCCGATATGGTTGGCCAGCAGCAGCACGAGCTTGCTGTTGACGACGGCGCTCTGGGTATCGTCCAGCCCGGCGTGCAGCGCGACCAGACGATCGTAGATATCGTCTGGTCTGGCGATGTTTGGTTCGAGATTGAGACCTGCCATCAATACTTCCCCATGGCTTTTCGCAGAGCCGCCTCGACCAAGGCCTGGGTCGGGCGCCGCCAGCGGGCGGCGACATACTGGTCGGGCCGGATCAGATAGGCCGAGCCCGGCTGCAGGTCGTAACGCGCACTGACCAGGCCCTCTGGATCGCCGATCGCCTGCAACGACAGCACCGTGATCCCTTCGGTGACGTCGAGCGACGCATCCTGGTGAAGCAGGACGAACCGGCCCCCAGCCAGCGCCTCCAACAGCCAGCCGTTCGCCACCGGCGCGTCGAGCGCAACCGCGCCGGGCGCAACGCCGGCCCAGACCGCATCGGATTCATCGGGGGTGCTAAGGGGGCTGCTTGGATAGGCGACCGCCATAGACAGGCGACCGGAATTGACAAAGGGCCGCGCGAAGGAATGCGATCGGGCCAGGTCCAGAACCGCCGACCGGAAAGCCTGGCTTGCTCCCGACTTGGGCGTCATGAAGTCGGTTGAGCGTGTCGAGTTGAGGATGTTCTCGTCGGCCGTGACCACAGCCTCGTAGTCAAAGCTTGCGATCAGGCCTTCGGGCGCCTGGCCGGCCAGGACAAGGTCCAGCTTCCAACCGAGGTTGTCGACGTCGGCCACGCCCCCGTTGCAGCCGCGCGCCCCGAATGGCGAGACCAGATGCGCGCTGTCTCCGGCGAACACCACGCGGCCGTGAACGAAACTTTCCATGCGTCGGCACTGGAAGGTGTAGACGCTGTACCATTCCGGCTCGAAGGCCACGTCACCGAGCATGCCGCGGACGAACGGCTCGACGTTCTCTGGTCGCACGCAGGCTTCCCTGTCGACGTTCCAACCTAGCTGGAAGTCGAGGCGCATGACATCGTCCGGTTGCTGGTGCAGCAGAGCCGATCCTCCCGGGTTGAACGGCGGATCGAACCAGAACCAGCGCTCGGCCGGCCGCTTGTCCTTCAACCGGATGTCGGCGATGAGGAAGTTGTCCTCGAACACCCGTCCCTGGAAATCGAGGCCCAGCATGTTCCGGACCGGCGAGCGCGAGCCGTCGCAGGCAAGCACCCAGTCGGCGTCGATGACGTAGTCGCCACCGTCCGTGCGGACCTGCAGCGTCGCGCTGTCGTCGCGCGGCTCCACACCGACCACCTGGTGCCCCCAACGCAAGTCGACGCATTCGAACTTCGCCAGCGCCTCCAGCAGGATCTCTTCAACGTGATACTGCTGGAGATTGATGAAGCCGGGCATCTTCTGGTGCTTCACCGGCAGCATGTCGAAGGTATAGATCGGCTCGCCGGAGCCGCCATGGAACACCTTGCCGACGTTCCAGCTGACGCCCTTGGCGACCATCTTCTCGCCAACGTCCAGACGGTCCCAGACGTCGAGCGTGCGCTTGGCGAAACAGATCGCCTTGGAGCCAGCAGCCACGAAGGCCAGTTGGTTGAGCACAGTGACGGGGCGACCTCGCCTGGCCAGGTCGAGCGCCATGGTCAATCCGACAGGACCCGCGCCAACGATGACGACGCCGGCCTTCTCGTTCGCGACGCTCGGTCCGGGCGTCGCCCCGACGGCGCGCCAGACCGGCACGCCGTCGATCCTCTCCAATGCGGTCACTTTTCCTGTTCCTTGGTCTAGCGCTGCCGGGATCAGTCCTGCAGCTGGGCCCAGACCTCGCGGTCGCGCTCGGCCGTCCAAATGCGTGGCCAGTCCACACCGTCGAATTCGTCCCAGAGACGCTGAACATCGAACGGCAGGCAGTGCTCGAAGATCGGCCAGCGGCCGAACTGGGGCGCGAGGGCTGCGTGTGTCGCTTCGAAGGCCTCTTTGAGCGTGCCGCCGCGCTTATGCACCGCGCCGACATTGTCGATCATGCCTTGCAGGAAGCCGCGGGTCTGCTCGATCGCCGCGTCCGTGCGCTCCACGCCACGCGCGACCGCGCCGCGACCGCCGATCAGGTTCTCGGAGCGGAAGGCCTTCACTCGGTCCAGCGTCTGGGAGGCCCAGTCGAAGTGAAACGCATCGCCGGTGTAGAGCGCCGCCTCGGCCTCCACTAGGTCGCCGGCGAACAGGGTCTTGCTCTTGGGGTGCCAGACGACGATGTCCCCGGCGGTGTGCCCACGGCCGCAGAAGTGCAGCTCGAGCACGCCGCGATCACCGCCCAGGTCGATGTCGAGATGCTGGTCGAAAGTCCGGGTCGGCCAGGTCAGGCCCGGAACCTCCTCCGCGCCCCGCGCCAAGCGCGGCATGCGCTCAAACTCGCTCTTCCAGTCCTGCAGACCGCGCTCCTCGATCAGTTGGCGGGTGACTTCGCTCGCGATGATCGAATCGGTCTCGAAGGCGCTCGCCCCCAGGACTCGAACGGCGTGATAGTGGGTGAGGATCAGATGCTTGACCGGCTTGTCGGTCTTCTCGCGCAGCTTGGCGAGCCATTCGCGCGCCGTGACGGGCGTGGCGCGCGCCTCGATGCAGACCAGGAAGTCCTCGCCTTCGATCGCGCCGACATTTGGATCGCCCTCGGCGGTCAGGGCGTACACGCCGTCGGCAACGACTTCCAGCGTCTCGGCCTTTTCCTGCGTGTCGGCGGACGAGGCGAAAGGTTTGGCCATATCAGTCTCCCCAAGGGCTGCTCGCGCGGCGCGCGAATGCTTGATTGTTGTCAGGAAAGGATGCGGCGGCCGGTGCTGGCCGTCTGTCGTTGAAACAGACGACCCAGGGACGACCGGCGTTCGGCTGTGCGGCCGCTGCGGACAGGTCTCGTTCGACTACTCGAGGATCGGCAGGCGACTGGCTCAGGACGTGTTCGCGGACGGCCAGCATGGGCCACAGCCCCCACGGCTGCAGTCGCAGAAAGGCGCCGGTCTTGTGCTCCGCCTTGCGGCGATCGAGCGCGGGCCGCGCGTAGGTCACCCCTGAGATTGAGGGCGACGAGAACGCGATAACTCTCCCAACCGTCGTAGCCGCAGAGCCGCGTCACCCGCGGGCAGGCAGAATGCGGGCGACGCAGGCGCCAAAGCCGATCGGAACCGCTTCGCCAAGACGAGCCACGCCGACGAGCGCCAATTCGTCGCCGTCCTCCAGGAACCGGCGCACCTCCCCCGTCGGCAGGGCCACGGGTTTGGCGCCGCCGTCAGTGATCTCCAGCAGACTGCCGCGCGCGCCGCTCTCGGGACCTGAGATCGTGCCGGTGCCCAAGAGGTCGCCCGGCTGGAGATTACAGCCGTTGGAGGTGTGGTGGGCCAGGATCTGCGCAACGGTCCAGTACATGTTGCTGGCCGGTCCGGCGCTGAGACGGATGGGAGCATGCCCCGCCGCGCGCATGGCCTGGCTGGTCAGCAGGACCTCCAGCTCGATCGCAAAGGCGCCGCCGGCCTGGTCGGCTGCGTCGAAGAGATAGTCGAGCGGCGCCGGATCCCCGTCCGGGCGCGACGGCTGGGGGATCCTGAACGGCGTCAGGGCCTCGGCGGTAACCACCCAGGGCGACACTGTCGTGTGGAAGTTTTTGGCCAGGAACGGGCCCAGGGGCTGATACTCCCAGGCCTGGAAGTCGCGCGCCGACCAGTCGTTGAGCAGACTCAGACCCACAAAATGCTCGCCAGCGTCGGCGATGGCGATCGGCTCGCCCAAGGGATTGCCGACCCCGATCCATATGCCCAACTCCAGTTCGTGGTCCAGGCGTTGGGTCGGGCCGACAGTGGGGACGTCGGAGTCGGGCGCCTTGCGCTGCCCGATCGGCCGGCGAACCGGCTCGCCGGACGGACGCACCGAGGACGCCCGGCCATGGTACCCGATCGGCACCCACTTGTAGTTCGGCAGAAGCGGATTATCGGGCCGGAACAGCCGGCCGACATTGGTCGCGTGGTGGATTCCGACATAGAAGTCGGTGTAGTCGCCGATCGCGGCCGGAAGGCGCAGGACACAGTCGCCTGCCGGGTGAAGCGCGGGCTCGATGACCGCTCGCCGGTCCTCGGCCGAAAGCATGTCCGAGACGGCGCGGCGCAGGTCCCTCCGCGCCTGCGACGGCAGGCTGAAGAGCGCATTCAAGGTCGAACTATCCAGCGCCGGAGCCACCACCTCGGACAGCAGGGGGGCCATAGCGCGCAGATCGAGGATCAGATCGCCGATCGCTACACCCGGCCTTGGCGCTCCGCCCGGCGGCGAGAAGATTCCCAGCGGCAGGTTTTGGATGGGGAACTGCGGATGACCGTTGGCGCTTTCGACCCAGCTGGTTCGCGCCGGATCGTGGGTCGCGTCCAGTCGGCTCACCGCGTCACCTCGCCCTTGGCGAAGCCGTTCCAGACCTCGTCGTAGTCCAACTGCATCAGCGGCGTCTCGCAGGCCCAACGCGTCGCGCGGATGACCTGGCGGGTCTCGAACATGAAAGCCAGTGTGTTCTCGATCTTGAAGGGCCGCAGGTCGGCGGCGACGGCCTTGTCGTAGGTGGCCTGATCGGGGCCATGGCCGTTCATCTGGTTGTGCAGCGACGCGCCGCCGGGGGCGAAGCCCCCCTCCTTGGCGTCATAGGCGCCGTGGATCAGGCCCATGAACTCGCTCATCACGTTCCGGTGGAACCACGGCGGCCGGAACGTGTCTTCGGCCACCATCCAGCGCGGCGGGAAAATCACGAAATCGCAATTGGCCGTGCCTGGCGTGTCGCTGGGCGAGGTCAGCACAGTGAAGATCGACGGATCAGGGTGATCGTACGAAACGGTGTTGACGGTGTTGAACCGGCGCAGGTCGTAACGGTACGGCGCAAGGTTGCCGTGCCAGGCCACCACGTCGAACGGCGAGTGGTCCAGCGTCGTCGCCCATAGGCCGCCCTGAAACTTCTGGATCAGCTCGAACGGACCGTCGATGTCTTCGAACCACGCAACCGGGGTCTCGAAGTCTCGGGGGTTGGCTAGGCCATTGGCGCCGATCGGGCCCAGTTCCGGAAGGCGAAACGGCGCGCCGTAGTTTTCGCAGACATAGCCCCGCGCCTCGTCGTCGAGCAGCTCGACGCGGAAGCGCACGCCGCGCGGTATGACGCCGATCTGGTCGGGCTCGATCGGCACGATACCCAGTTCGGTGATCAGGCGCAGCCGGCCCATTTGGGGGACGATGAGGAACTCCCCGTCGGCGTTGAAGGCCGCCCGCCCCTCCATCGACCGATTGCAGGCGTAGTAGTGGATACCGACGCCCGTGCCGGCCCCGACCTCGCCACTGCCGCCGTACGTGACCAGACCGTCCAGCCAGTCGGTCGCCGCGTCGGGAATCGTCGGGGGATCCCAGCGCTGGCGGTTCGGCGACGGCGGAACCTCGTTGAACGGCGCAGTGCGAAGCAAGCTGGCCCGGGCGTAAGGTTTGAACGGCGGATGGTTGGCCGCCGGACGCAGGCGATAGAGCCAGGAGCGGAGATTCTGGGCGCGCGGCGCGGTGAAGGCCGAGCCCGACAGCTGCTCGGCATGGAGGCCGTAGGCGACGCGCTGCGGCGAGTTACGGCCAACCGGCAAGGCGTCTGGCGCAGCCTCCGTCGAGACGTGATTGCCGAAGCCGGCGATCATGGCGACCGCGTCGTTCAAGCCCGCCCTGGTCGCGGCGATTGGCGTCTGAGCGGTCATCCGTTTCCTCCTGGTCCTGGCAAACCGGCCTGTTCTCGGCAGCCTTGCCAGCCAGCATAGGGGCAGCCCGCCGGCCGGCGCTGTCGTCGGACCTGAGGACGGCGTCGGGGGTGCGGCGGGTGTAGGACCCATTGAAACGAGAATGGCGCGTCACCAATCGACGTCCGCAAAGGGAGCGACCCCCGCATGAGCTACCAAGGCCCCTTTTCCCTCGACCAGGCCGCCGCCGCGTTCCTTGATCGCGCCCCGGCGCTTTACATCGACGGGGCGTTCATCGGCTTGGAAGGCGCGGCGCGAATCCAGGTCCACGATCCAGCCACTGGCGCGGTGATCGCCGAGGCGATCGACGCCACGGCGGGCCACGTCGATGAGGCGGTGCGCTCCGCGCACGCAGCGTTCGAGGACGGGCGCTGGCGCGATCTTCGCCCCGCCGATCGTGAACGCGTGCTGTTGCGTCTCGCCGACCTGCTGGAGGCCCGTGGCGAAGCCTTCGCCCAGTTGGAGACCCTGGAACAGGGCAAGTCCATCAACCTGTCGCGGATGCTCGAGGTTGGGGCATCGGTCGACTGGATCCGCTACGCGGCCGGCCTGACCACCAAGATCGCCGGACGCACCTTCGATCTGTCCCTGCCCGGCGGCCCGGCGCACTGGACAGCCTATACCCGCCGCGAGCCTCTGGGCGTGGTCGGAGCGATCGCTCCGTGGAATTTTCCGCTGATGATCGCGCTTTGGAAGGTGCTTCCGGCGCTAGCCGCCGGCTGCAGCGTAGTGCTGAAGCCTTCGGAAGTGACGCCCCTGACCGCCTTGATGCTGGCCGAGCTCGCGACCGAGGCCGGCGTGCCCGCTGGGGTCTTCAACGTGGTGACCGGCGCCGGCGCCGTCGCAGGCTCGGCGCTGACCACCCACCCGCTCGTGGCCAAGCTGACCTTCACCGGCTCGACGGCGACGGGCAAGGCGATCGGGCGTGCGGCAGTGGACGGCCTCAAGCGCTTCACCCTCGAACTGGGCGGCAAGAACCCGGCGCTGATCTTGCGCGACGCCGATCTGGGACGTGTCGTTCCAGGCCTGATCACCGGCGGCTTCCTCAACGGCGGACAGGTCTGCGCCTCGGCCTCGCGCGTCTACGTGGAGACGCCGTTGTACGACGATCTGGTGGCCGGGCTGCGCCAAGCGCTAGGCGGCTTGTCGATCGGACCCGGCCTGGATCCGCAGACCCAGGTCAATCCCCTGGCCTCGGCCGCCCAGCGCGACAAGGTCGCCTCGTATCTGACCCAGGCCCGGCAGGCCGGCGCGGAGATCATCCAGCCCATCGCGACGCCCGACCAGGGCTATTTCGTCTCGCCCAGCCTGATCCTCGACCCGCCGGCCGACGCCAGGCTGGTCCGCGAGGAGGTCTTCGGCCCAGTTCTGAACATTGTCCGTATCGACAGCGCCGAGCAGGGCCTGGCCTTGGCCAACGACAGCGAGCTCGGCCTGGCCGCCAGCCTCTGGACCCGAGACATCGATCAGGCGATGAGCCTGACGCGTCGCCTGGAGGCGGGCACCGTCTGGGTCAACAGCCACGTTTTCATCGACCCGAACATGCCCTTTGGCGGCTTCAAGCAGTCGGGCCTTGGCCGCGATTTCGGCGTCGACTGGCTTTCCGCGTACACTGAAGAGAAGTCGATCTGTATCGCGCACTGAGGTGTCTGGACGACATCGGCCGCGGGGGCTCAACATGCGCTCGCGGCCATTTCGGCTCGTGAGGCCAGCACATGGGCAGTTCGGCAAGCGCAAGGCCGCCCGCATCGATCCCAACAATCCGAGGCGCGCCGCTATTGCGCCTGAACGAACGGCTGGATCTCAGCGATCGCCGCGTGCGGATGCTGTTCGCCAAGCACGGAATCTCCCCCTCCCAGACCAGCGATCCCTACGCCATCGTGCCGTTGGCGGCCTATGTGGCCCTGCTGGAAGACACGGCCGACCTGATCGGTGACCCGCTGCTTGGCGCGGCCATGGGCAAGACCTACCGCCCCGCCGATCTTGGTCCAGTAGGCATCCTCTTTTCTCTCTCGCCCACCCTGCGTGTCGCGTTCGAGCGCCTGTCGCGACTGCTGCCGGCGTTCCAGGCCCAGACCAGCGTGGCGCTTCTAAACGACGGTGAAAACGCCGCCTGGGTCTACAAAGTCAGCAACGCGCGCATATGGCCGCGCCGCCAAGACGCCGAATACGCAATGAGCGCCACCTGCGCTATGGCGCGGATCATCTGCGGCCCCAACTGGCGGCCCAGGGAGATCCGCTTCGAACATGATGCACCGACTGATCCGGCCGTCACCAAGAGCCTTCGCAAGCTGCTGGGCGGGCCGATCAGCTTCGGCCACTCCATCAACGCTCTGATCCTGAGCGCGGAGGACGTAGACCGCGTCCGCCACGTGGAGGACGCCGGCCTGACAACCATCCTGGAGCACCATATCGCCGACCTCGCCGGCGACGACGCCCTGGCGCCCCCTTCCGTCGGCCAGGCGGTGCGCACCGTCCTGGACATCAACCTGGGCCATACGCCGATCAGCGCGGGAATGGTGGCGGAGCGGCTGGGCGTGCCGGTGCGAACATTGCAAAGGCGCTTGGCCGACGAGGGCCTGTCGCTGCGCCAATTGATCGAGACGCATCGGCTGACCGTCGCCGAGCAGCGCCTTAAGCAGGGCGGAACCCCCATTGGACGGCTGGCCGAGATGCTGGGCTACAGCGATGCAGCCTCATTCTCGCGAGCCTATCGGGCCTGGTGCGGCCATCCTCCCACGGCCGATCGGCGCTAGGTCCACCTTTGTCGCGGACGCCTTGATCTGGCGTAATTTGCATAATCTTTGTCGCAAAACGCCATTCGAGGCCGAACGCGCCGCGCATAAGCTTCCTCCCATGCCTCAGAGCAAAAGCTCGAGGGTTTGGGGAGAAGGGTTATGTCTCGGGAGGTCGACATGCCTGCGCGTGGGGCCGAGCGCCTCTACAGGGGCTCCATCGGCGCCGGGCACATCGTCTTCTTCGTCGTAGCCGCAGCCGCGCCCCTCACCTCTGTGGTGGGCGCCTCACCGCCGGCCTTTGCGTTCGGCAACGGCGCAGGCGTTCCATGCGTCTTTGCACTGGCGGGCGTTCTCTACCTTCTCTTCTCCGTCGGCTTCACGGCGATGAGCCCATATATCCGGGCCACGGGCGGCTTCTACGCCTATGTCGCCCGTGGTCTGGGCCGGCCCGCCGGCATTGGCGGCGCGATGATCGCCATCTCCACCTACACCGCCATCGAACTGGCGGTCCTGTCCCTGGCGGGAGTGTTCCTGGAGGCGATGCTCAAGCCGCTGGGCCTGCCCTGGTGGGGCTATACGGCCGGCGTCATGGCGCTGGTGGTGATCGCTGGTCGGCGCGAGGTCTCGTTCAGCGGCGTCCTGCTCGGAATCTGCATGATCGCCGAGGTGGCGATCCTGTTGCTGTTGGACCTCGCCATCCTCGCCCGCGGCGGCGGGCCGCAAGGCGTAAGCCTGACCAGTTTCGCGCCGGGCGTGGTCCTGGCCCCCGGCCTGGGTGTGGCCATCGTCTTCGTGGTCGGCTCGTTCATGGGCTTCGAGGCCACCGCGCTGTTCGCCGAAGAGTGCGAGCGCCCCGAGCGCACCATTCCGCGCGCCACCTTCGCCGCGGTGCTGATCATCGCCGTCTTCTATGCCTTCACGACCTGGGCGATCACCCAGTTCTACGGACCGGCCAACGTGAAGGTCGCCGCCAACGCCGGACTGGACACCTTCTATTTCGCGGCGGCCGATAAGGTTCTCGGCCCCTGGGCCTCGCGGCTCATGCGCCTGCTGCTGATCGTGAGCCTTTTCGCCAGCTGCCTGTCCCTGCACAGCGCCGTGAACCGCTACCTGTTCGCCCTGGGACGGGAAGGCGTCCTGCCGCGCGCACTGGCCCGGCTGCACCCGACGTACGGATCGCCGTACGTTGCGGGCTTGGCCCAGGCGATCAGCGCCTTGGCGCTGATCGCAGTCTTCGCGATCGCGCGGCTGGACCCCTATGCGATCGTCTTCGCCTGGACCTCGGCATTTGCGGTGATCGGCGTACTGACGGTGCAGGTTCTTGTCTGCTTCGCCATGATCCGCTTCTTCAAGGCCAATCCCGGCGCAGCCGGTCCCTGGGCCGGCGTCGTAGCGCCGATCCTGTCGGCCGCGGGCCTCGCCGCCACCCTTTACCTGGTCATCGCGAACTTGCCCCTGATGGCCGGCAGCACCAGCCCCGTGCTGCGCAGCTTTCCGTACGTGATCGTCGCCATCGGCTTGGCCGGCGCAGGGTTCGCCCTCTGGCTGCGCCGCGCGCGCCCCGCGCTCTACGCCGCGCTCGACCACGTCTTCGAATGATCTGGAGACTAAGATGAGTGAAGTTTGGCAGCGCCTGGACGCGCCCAACTACTATCGGGCCACCAAGAAGTACGACCTGAGCTTTCCGCGCCTCACGGAGACACTCGACGTCGACACCGTCATCATCGGCGGCGGTTTCTCTGGCATCAACACCGCGCTCGAACTGGCTGAAAAGGGCCTGACCAACACGGTCGTGCTCGAGGCGCGGATGCTGGGCTACGGAGGCGCCGGCCGCAACGGCGGACAGGTGATGGCCGGCATCGGTCACGACCTGAACGCCGTAGCCAAGCACGTCGGCAAGGACGGCATGAAGATGCTGTTCGAGATCTCCAATCTCGGCGCGGGCATCCTGCGAGGGCGGGCCGAACGCTATGGCATCGATGCCGACGTGCGCCGCGGCTACGGCTACCTCGCCTATAACCAGCGCCAGGCCGCCACCCTCCGCGCCTGGGAAAAGGAATTCCGCACCGCCGAGCCGGGAGAGGACATCCAACTGCTGGAAGGCGACGAGATCGCCAGCATCCTGGGCTCCAAGGTCTATGCCGCCGCGCTCAAGCACATGGGCGGCGGCCAGGTCAATTCGCTCAACCTGTTGCTAGGCGAGGCCAAGGCGCTGGCCAGCTATGGCGCGCGGATCTTCGAGAACAGTCCCGTTGTGGAAGTCACCTATGGCGACCGCATCACGGTCCGCACCGAAGACGGCAGCGTGCGAGCCTCCAAGCTCCTGTGGGCGGCGGACAGCTTCCTGCGCAACCTTGAGCCCGAGATCTACGGCAAGACGATCAACACCTATTCCTTCCAGGTGGCGACCGCCCCCCTCCCCGAAGCCGTCATCGACCGCCTCAGTCCCATTCGCGGGGCCTTTAGCGACATCAGTCCGGTCATCAACTATTTCCGGGTCACGAACGAAAACCGTCTGCTGTTCGGGTCGGCCACGCGCTGGGCCGAGTACTTTCCCGACGACTTTGCGGCCTGGAACCGCAAACTCATGCTCGACGTGTTCCCCTATCTGGCCGACGCCGAGATCGAGTACGCCTGGGGCGGGCCCATGGCCTGCAGCGCTAACCTGTTCCCGCAGATCGGCACCCTGCCTGGCCGCCCAAACGCCTTCTATGTCCAGGGCTATTCGGGCTTCGGGGTCACCCCGTCCCACATCGTCTGCAAGGTCCTGGCCGAAGGCATGAGCGAAGGCTCGGCCCGCTACGATCTGATGAGTTCGATCCCCCACGCCCGCATCCTGGGCAAGGACGCCCTTCGCCCCGCCCTGCTGACTGGGGCCAAGACCTGGCATCAGCTCAGCGGCTTCTTCAATGGCCGCAACTGATCCGCCACAAGGAGAGAAGACATGGTTCCCATCAACGCTAATACTGTTCCCGAACTCGACTCCTGGGGGACAGTCGCCGACCTCGGCTCGGATATTCTGGAAGGCGAGTGCCTTGCGTTCGGCAAGATGGTGTTCAGCGCCTCGGACGCGGCCGTCAGCTGCGCCTATTTCGGTGTCACCCAGGGCAAGTTCCGGATGATCTACCCCTTCAACGAGCACGCCGTGGTCGTCGAAGGCTTGGTCACCCTGACCAACGAGCGCACCGGCGAGACGAACACCTACTCGGTCGGCCAAGGTTGGTTCGTCGAGAAGGACACGCCCGTATTATGGGAAGTGCGCGGTGAGCGGTTTGTGAAGAACTACCTGGCCATCGCCTGACATAGCTGGCGGGCGGCTGCCGGCCAATCAGCGCAAACGATCGAAATGGCCTCGCGGAGAGGCCGGACGGAGGAGGTTCTTGACCTGTCCGCATTGCCCCATCGCGCGCCGCGCCCTGTCCCGCTCCTTATCGCGGGCGAGGCCAAAGGGTCGCCAGATGGGGTCATGCACGCAGCCTCGGCCTGATCTAACCAAAACATCGACCTGATGTAATTTCAGGAATTACTCAAACAATAGAAAATATATCTCACACCAATACACACCAAAATAGTCGATTACACTCCAGATGCATCAATATGCATTCCATTCAATACCTAACAAAGCAAGCCGAAACCACCACCAAACAAAAACAAGGCCCAATTCCGAGCCATTGCATGAGGGGAAGACACGATGTCGCGTGAACGCCTACTGATCTCCGTCTCGGCCGTCGCCGTGACGCTTCTGGGCAGCTCGGCGCTCGCCCAATCGTCGACCACCAAGGACGCGCCAATCGCGCAAGAAAACGCCGTTCTCGGTGAGGTTATCGTCACCGCTAACAAGCGCAGCGAAAGCATTCAGAAGGTTCCCGTTTCGGTTACCGCCTATTCTGGCGATCAACTTCAGGCATTGGGCATCACCGACACGACGCAGATCACCCAACAGATTCCAAGCCTTCGGCTGAACGCCTGGTCACCGAACATCACGATATTCAATCTTCGGGGCATCTCGCAAAACAACTTCACCGACTACCTCGAAGCCCCGATCGCCGTTTATGTCGATGATGCGTACATGGGCTCGATCAATGGCCTCAGCGGGCAGCTCTTCGACGTCCAGCGCCTGGAGGTGCTGCGCGGCCCCCAGGGCACCCTTTTTGGGCGGAACGCCACGGGAGGGCTGATCCAGTATTTCAGCACCGACGCCAGCAAGAGCAATTTCAACGGCTACGCCACGGCCAGCTATGAGAGCTACAATCGCCGCACGCTGGAGGGCGCCGTCGGCGGGCCGGTGAGCGACCATGTCCGCTTCCGAGTCGCCGGGCGCGTGGTCAAGGCCGACGGTTACATCAAGTCCCAAGACGCCCTACCGGGAACCTTCTCGGGCAACGGCCAGGACTTGGGCGGCGAAAACGGTTGGGCCCTGCGCGGGACGCTGCAGGCCGACCTCGGCGAGCGCGGCAAGCTGGACCTCTGGTACAAGCACAGCGAGGACAATCACGTCGCCACCGGCGGCTACGTCTTCGACAACTGCAACCTGCAAGCCAACGGCTACTGCACGACGGACGCCGCGGGCCTCAGCAATGGATCCGGAGGTGTCATCAACGGTATTACCGGAGCCGCGGCCAGCCCCTTCGCCAACTTCTCTAACGTTGCCGGCTATTTCGATCGCAAGACGGACATCTACCAGGCCAACCTCAAGTACGACTTCGACGGAGCGACGCTCACCGCGATCACCAACTATACTGACCTGACCAAGAGCTATCAGGAGGACGGCGACGCCCTTCCCATCGACCTGATCGTCTTCAGGACAAACGCTCACTTCAAGCAGTTCAGCCAGGAACTCCGCCTTTCGGGCGACTTGCCGCGCTTCCGGTGGCAGGCGGGCGCCTACTACCTCAACATGGACATCAAGGGCGACATGGTGACCATCGGCTCGCCCGCCCTAGGGGCCGCCGTCGCGGCGGGCCTGCCGGGCAACAATCCAGTCGTGAACGAGAAGGACCACCTGACGTCGAAGAACTGGTCCGTGTTCGGGCAAACCGAGTACGACCTGACCGATCAGCTGACTCTGGTCACTGGCCTGCGCTACTCCAAGGATAACAAGCACGTCGACTACAAGTCCGTCGTCGCCGACGGGGGCGTCTCCGCGCCGCTAGCCTCGAACGAGGCCTTCGACGCGATAGCGCCCGGTGTCGACACCATCTCGAAGGGTGACGTCGCCGCCCGCGTCACGCTGAACTACAAGCCCGACGAGAGCACCCTGCTGTTCGCCTCGTGGAACCGCGGCATCAAAGGGGGCAATTTCACACTCAACCCCAATGTCGTGGCCAGCAACTTTCGGCACCGGCCCGAAACCCTGAACGCTTACGAGCTCGGCGCCAAATGGTCGAACGCTGGCAGAACCCTCCGCCTGAACGCCACGGCCTATCACTACGACTACAAGGACTACCAGACCTTCGCCATGCCGGGCGGCACCCCCCAGGTCGGCAACAGCGACGCGACAGCGACCGGCGCCGAACTCGAGGCCGTTATCCGCCCGATAAGCGGCCTCAACATCAGCCTAGGCGCCACCTGGGAGACGTCGAAGGTCGACGCCGTCCAGGCGGCCGGCTCGCAATACCTGACCGTGCTAGTTCCAGGCAGCCCAGCGCCGCAATATTGCGGGGATCAGGGGAACGGCAATTATTTCTGCGACTACCCGGTCAAGATCATCAAGGACGCGCAACTGCCTAATGCCCCGAAATATTCGCTGAACTACCTTGCGCGCTATGACTTCGACGCATTCGGTGGGAATTTGGCGGCCCAGATTGACGGTGTATGGTACGATAAACAGTACCTGGAGCTGACAAACGGGCGCTCCTCGCTTCAGCCCGCCTATAACGTGACCAACGCCTCGTTGATCTGGACCGCGCCGGACGATCGCTACACGCTGGAGCTATTTGCCCACAACATCTTCGACAAGGCCTACCGCGCGTATGCTCTGAACATGGGCCCCCTGGGCACCACCGCAACCTATGCCAAGCCCGAGACCTACGGCGCGAGCATCTCGGTCAAGTGGTGAAATCGACCGGCGGCTGGCGATTTGCGCTCGCCGCCGGCGCCTGCCACCAACCACAGAGGGCGTGCGCACCGTCGGGACAACTGCAGAAGCTGCCATTGAAACTGGCCGCTTGTGGGGCCCACGCTCGTTAAGTCGATAGCGGCGAGTGACACTAATGGCCCGAGAAACAGCATGAGCATCGTAGGGCTCGTCGGTGAGCCTGGCATTGGCTCAGCTTCAAGAATACGGCGCCCTGTATCCTTGTCTTGGAGCGTCGCTCACGGACGAAGACCTTTCGAGCCCGCGAGTTCTCTCAAGCTTGGCGAGCAGACGATCGTAGGTCGATTGGCGGATCGGCCGGCCGTCGCGCAACGAGCGCCACGTCGTCTCGCTGACGCCGAGCACCTCCTGGAGCCAGACCTTGGTCACGGCCGGCAGGGCGCTGCGAATGGCCTGGACCTGTTCTTCGTGGACGAGCACCATGTTCATGCTGAGCGCTTCCAAAGACAGACGGGGGTGTCTGGCGACGGGCCAGGGCCCGCCGCCGCTTGTTTCAATCAGGGCTTCAGCGTGCGCGCTTTCAGATCGGCGGCGCCTTTCAGGAGCAAGGCGTCGGAAGCCGCGCCGACCGCGACGGCGTAGCCGCCCTTGTCGATCACCCAGCGATTGGCCTTGGCGTCGAAGCCGCCCAGCAGGCGTGGATCGGCGGTGACGGTGACGCGCCGGGTCTCGCCAGGCTTGAGGTCGATCTTGTCGAAGCCGATCAGCCGCTGGACGCTCTTGCCCGCCGCCGCTGTCAGATAGACCTGCGGCGCGTCCTTGCCCGGACGCTGGCCCGTGTTGGTGACGTCGAAGCTGACCGTCAGGGTCTCGCCGCCCGTCACCTTGAGATTGGCGTAGGAGAAGGTCGTGTAGGACAGGCCGTAGCCGAACGGGAACAGCGGTTTGGCGCCCGTCTTGGCGACGCGGCGATAGCCGACGTCCGCGCCCTCGGAATAGAGGACGTCGAACTGGGTCTTGTCCGGCAGCCCCAGGCCAGGCAACTCGGCGCGCGGATACTGGTCGATCGAGGCCGGGAAGGTCATCGGCAGGCGGCCGGACGCGTCGACAACGCCGAACAGCACGTCGGCGATCGCCTCGCCGCCCTTGGCGCCCGAATACCAGGCCTCGAGCACCGCGCCGGCCTGCGAGAGCCAGGGCATCGACACCGGACCGCCCGTCTGCAGCACCACCACCGTCTTGGGGTTGGCGGCGGCGACGGCGGCGATCAGGGCGTCCTGGCCGTCGGGCAGCGACAGGTCGGGCGCGTCCTCGCCCTCGCCCATCCACTGGTTGCCGAACACCACGACCACGTCGGCGGCCTTGGCGGCGGCGACCGCGGCGGCGACGTAGCGGCCGTCGTCGAATGTGACCTTGGCGTCCGGCGCGAGCTTGCGGATCGCCGCCAGCGGCGAGGAGCCGTTGAAATACTGGCTGCGGAACGGGCCCATCATGCCCTCGCCGCCAAGCGGGATAACCGTCTTGGCCCCGCCCGGGGGGACGACCTGGGACGAACCGCCGCCCGACAGCACCCCGGCGTCGGCGTGGCCGCCGATCACGGCGATGGTCTTGGCGCTTTTGGCCAGGGGCAGCAGGCCCGGGCTGTTCTTCAGCAGCACGACGCCTTCGGTCGCCGCCGCGCGCGCGACCTCGGCGCCGGCGTCGTAATCGATGGGCCCGCCTGGTGCGACCGGCTTGTCGAACAGCCCGGCGGCGAACATCGAACGCAGGATGCGGCGGCTGGCGTCGGCCAGTCGCGAGGCGGGGACCTCGCCCTTCTCGACGGCGGCCTTCAGCGGCGCGCCGAACCAGACCTGGGCGTCCAGTTGCTCACCCGACTGCTGGTCCAGACCCTTGACGATGTAGTCGGTGGCGTGGACCGCGCCCCAGTCCGACATCACCCAGCCCTTGTAGCCCCAGTCGCGCTTGAGCACCGTGTTCAGCAGGTGGTCGTTCCCGCAACTGTAGGCGCCGTTGACCAGGTTGTAGGCGCACATCACCGAGCCGGGCTGGCCCTTCTCGATGGCGATCTGGAAGGCCAGCAGGTCGCTCTCGCGGTGCGCCGCCTCGTCGATCACGGAATTGGCGAAGTGACGATGGGTCTCCTGACCGTTCAGCGAGAAGTGCTTGACCGTGGAGACCACGCCCTGGTCCTGGATTCCCTTGATCGACGCCCCGGCCAGGTTGCCGGCCAGCCACGGGTCCTCGCCCAGATATTCGAAGTTGCGGCCATTGCGCGGGTCGCGGGCGAGGTTGACGCCCCCGGCCAGCTGGACGTTGAAGCCCTTGGCCCGCGCCTCCCGTCCGACCACCGCGCCACCTTCGTAGGCCAGTTTCGTGCTGAAGGTCGCCGCCAGGGACAGGCCCGACGGCAGGGCCGTGGCGCCGTCGCCCGGCCGCACGTTCAGCGGATTGGTCACGCCCAGGCTGGCGTCGCTCTCGTTCACGGCCGGCACGCCCAGCCGTGGAATGCCGGGGATATAGCCGGCCGAGCCAATCGCGCCTTCGGGCTTCTTGATCCCGAAGATCGGCATCGACATCGGCCCGTGGACCAGGCCGATCCGCTCGTCCAGGGTCAGCTCCTTCTCCAGCAGGGCCGCGCGCTCGTCGGGCGACAGCTTGGCGTTCATCCAGGGACGGTCCGCCTGGGCGTGAGCCGCGGTGGCCAAGGCGAGGACGGCGAGGCTTGAAGCAAGCATTGGAGGGCGATGCACGGTCATGATCCTCAGTCGGCGCGCTGGGGGCCAACCTGCGACGTCAATCGCGACGCAAGCACGACGCAGGCTGCGCGCCTTCGCCGGCGATGGCCGGCGCGGACGATCTCGACGCCTGGCTTCGGAGCCCTTGGTTTCCCCCGACCTCCCCAATGGAGGCCTTGCGAGTCGCCATTTCTGCGAAGGGCGACAGCATTCTTGTAAGGGCATACGAAAACGTTTTCTATAACTTTCGCACTTCGTTACGCGAAGATCGCGGCAGTGTGAGCTTAGGTGAGTTAAGTCAGGGACTTATCCGGTCCCGGCGACGCCGCCGATTGACGCGACACGAGCCGATAGTCCAGTTTTCGCTCGCTGACCCGCTTGCGGAAACGCTTGTCGCCGAAGCCGCCGATCAACATATCCACCGCCGCTTCCGCCATTTCCGCAATCGGCTGGTGCACCGTCGTCAGCGGCGGCCACGACGTCTCGCCCGCGGGCGCGTTGTCGAACCCAACGACGGAGAGGCGATCCGGGACGGCGACGCCGTGCTTGGCCGCCGCCGCCAGCGCGCCGATCGCCATTTCGTCATTGCCCGCGAAGATGGCGGTGGGGGGCGGATCCAAGGCCAACAGGCGCTCGGCCGCCTGAAAACCCGACATGCCGAAGAAGTCGCCCTCGGCGATCCAGGCGTCGGGAACCTCCACGCCGTTCTGGCGCATCGCCGACAGATAGCCTTCCTTGCGGCGCACCGCGGCGCGATGGTCCGCCGGCCCGCCGATGAACGCGATACGGCGATGACCCAGGTCCCAAAGCCGCAGGGTCTGCTCCCGCGCGGCCTCCTGGTCGTCCATCCAGACATAGGGCGAACGATCCATGTCGATGTTCGGCGCCAGGCGGACATAGGGCATGTTGGCCGCCTCGATCGCCGCCAGCACCTGCGGGTCGTCGCTCAACGGGGGGGTCAGCACCAGGCCGTCGAACGCGGCTCGCAGGACGCCCTCGACAGCATCCGGCGTGATCACGCCCTCGGCGTTTTCCAGTTGCTCGACCACGAGGTGGTAGCCGGCGCGCCGACAGGCCTTGGTCGCGCCCAGTTGCACCTCGCCGACATAGTGATAGCCGCCGAGGCGTAAAAAGATCACGCCGATCAAGTAGTTGCGCCGGCCGGACAGGGCTCGCGCCGAGACGTTGGGCCGGTATTGCAGACGATCGACAATCTCCAGCACCCGGGCGCGCACTTCGGGCCCGGCCCCTTCGCCGCGATTGAGCACGCGGGACACCGTGGCGATCGACACGCCCGCTTCGCGGGCGATGTCGACGATCGTGACGCCGTTGCCTGTGACCTTCCCCATCGCGCCACGTCTAGCAGGAATTTCCGGCTGGACGAGTCTCCGCAGCCATGGAGCAGCGAGCAAAAAAGGGGCGACGCGCCGGAAGGACGCGTCGCCGGTCGCAAAAGCGACTAGGGGCCCGGAATGGAGAAAGGAGGTCCCCGGGGGACGTCGAGGTCGCCTAGAAGCCCATCCGCGCGCGGACGCCGACATAGCGCCTGGAATTGCGCGGCAGCAGCTGAGCCACACCGCCGGCGTTGGATGAGCCGGTGTAGCCGAGCGAGGTGGCGTAGTGCTGGTCGAAGAGGTTGTTGACGAACAGCGCCACGCGGTAGTCACCCTCGTCGCGCCCGGCCACGCCCAGGCTGGCGTTGACGACACCATAGGCCTTCTGGCGCGAAATCGGCGTGCCGAGCAGATCCAGCATGACCGCGCTCTGATGGGTGTATTCCGCGGTCACGAAGCCGTCGAACGGCAGGCTGGGCAGCTCGACATCATAGGCGCCGGCCAGCGTGTATTTGAACTTCGGCGAATTGGCCAAGGGCTTGCCCGACAGGTCCTGAAAGTTCTGCGTCCCGACCGGACGGCAGCCCTGGGCGAGCGTCTGGTTCGTATAGCAGGGCGCGTTGGCGAACTCGCGGATCGTCGCGTCGGTGTAGGCGGCCGAAGCGTCGAGGCGCAGGGCGCGAACCGGCTTGGCCGACACCTCGACCTCGACGCCCTTGCTTCGCAGCGAGCCGACGTTGCTCAGCTGGGGCACGATGGTCCCGTCGGGCTGGGTGACGCCACCCTGGGCCTGGAAGTCGGTGAAGTCGGTCAGGAAGCCGGTGACGTTCAGCTGGACGCGGTTCTCCAGGATCCGGCTCTTGAGGCCCAGCTCATAGGCCTTGCTGGTTTCCGGGCGAACAGGCTTGTCCGCGCGCGCCGGCGTGAAGCCGGTGCTGATGTCGAAGCCCTGACCCTTGTAGCCGGTCGCGTAGGAGGCGTAGGCCATCACATGCTCGGCCAGATCCTGACGCAGCGCCACCTTGTAGGTGACGTGGTCGTCCTTGGCCTTGCCGGAACAGGTCACCAGACACGAGGCGTTGTTGGCCGGCGGCGTGGCGGTTGGGGTGCGATTGACAAAACTGGCTTCGATGACTTCGTGATTGAAGCGCAGACCACCGTCCAGATGGGTCTTGTCGCCGACATGGTAGGTCATCTGGGTGAAGGCGGCCATGGTCCTGGTGCCGGCCGTCGCGGCCCAGCTCGTCGCCGCGTTCGGGCCGCGGGCGAAGGAACGATTGGAGTCGCCGTCGGCGTAGAACAGGGCGAACAGGTAGTCGAGCTTGCGCGCGCCGCTCGACACGAGACGCAGCTCCTGGGTGAAGTTGGTCGAATGGAACGGGCCGCCGGCGGTCGAACCGTTCGGCAGGATGCTGGTCGGATCCGCGGCGTTCAGCAGCGTCGGCGAGCCCAGCGTGTCGAGATCCTCGAGGAAGCGGAAGCGCCAGTCCTGATAGCTGGTGATCGAGATCAGGTTGGCCCCGCCCAGGTCGAGGCTCGCCCGGCTCGTCAGCATGGTCTGCTTGCTGGTGTTCTTCGGTTCGGTGTCGAGGCGGATCTTGTAGTTGTCCTCGCCCGGCGTCAGACCAACCACTGAAAGGGCCAGCGGCGCGCCGAAGGCGCTGGCGCCCGGCTCGACGCTCCGGAACGTGCGCACCTGACCGTCGGTCCTGGTGTTGGTGTGCGACGCGGTCAGGGCGATGTTGAGGTTGTCGGTCGGATCCAGTTCCAGGCGGCCGCGGAGGCCATAGGAGCGATCACCGTTCAGCTTGTGACCGGTGTTGAGGTTTTTGATGTAGCCGTCCCGGTCGCCGTAGAAGGCGTTCAGGCGAAAGCCCACCTTGTCCGAGATCGGTCCCGAAACCATGCCTTCGATGCGCTTCTCGCCGTCGCTGGTCAACGTGCCGCCGACCGATCCCGTCAGCGTCTTGGTCGGCTTCTCGGTGACGATATTGATAACGCCGGCCGCGGCGTTCTTGCCGAACAGCGTCCCCTGCGGGCCGCGCAGCACTTCAAGACGGGCGATATCGTTCAGGCCGGAGAAGGCCTGGGCCTGCTGCAGGAGCGCCACGTCGTCGACCACGACCGCGACGCTCGGCTCGATGCCGATGCTGAACGAGAACGTACCGATGCCGCGCAGGTTGATGCTGTTGCCCGTGGCGTTGGTGTTCTCGCTGACCGTCAGGCTGGGCGAGACGCGGACCACGTCTGTGACTTGCGAGATGTTGCGAGCCTCCAGCTGTTCGCTTGTCACGGCGCTGACGGCGGCCGGCACGTCCTGCAGGTTCTGTTCGCGCTTTTGCGCCGTGACGACAATGGCGTCGAGCGAGACGGCCTCCGCCGGCTGGGTCGCCGTCTGCGCCCAGGCCTGCCCCGAGGCCGCGACCATGGCGGCGCTCGCCATCCAAAGAACACGTTTGTCCAATTTCCCCTCCCAAGTTCTTATCGCGTCTGTCAGATCGCGCTTAATCTGTCTGACCAATTTTTAGTTCGGGGATTTTCGGGTCAACCTCTTTTTGCCTGACAACCTTGGGGATCCGGATCACAATCAGAACGCACGCGATCCGAGGTTGTCGGCGCCGCGCCGTCGCCCGACGGCGAACACGAAAGATGGTCTGGGAGGAACGGGATGGCAGGTCGCGCAAAGGGCGGCGCGGAGAAGGTCGGCGTCGAGGATAACGTCGCAGCGGCCGGTGACCGGATCTACCAGCGACTGGCCCGGCACATTTTCGACGACCTGGTCGGCGGCCGCTACGCGATCGGGAGCCGCCTGCCGGCCGAACGCGAGCTCTGCGCCGAATATGGCGCCAGCCGCCCCGCCGTGCGCGAGGCGCTGATCGCGCTGGAAGTCCAAGGCTATATCGACATCCGGGTCGGCTCGGGCGCCTATGTCCGCCGCCTGCCCGGCCGTGAAGACCATCCCGGCTTCGCCATCACCGCCTTCGAACTGACCGAAACGCGCCTGGCCTTCGAAGGCGAGGCCGCGGCCTTGGCCGCCAAGCAGATCACGGACGACGAGGTCGCCAAGCTGGAGAGCCTGCTCGACGACATGACGGCCGAGAATCTGCGCGCCAAGGTGACCGAGGACGCCGACCGCGAATTCCACATGACCATCGCACGCGCCACGCGCAACGCCGGCATCGTCCTGACGATCGAAGAACTCTGGCGCCTGCGCTCCACCTCCCCGGCCTGCGCCCTGCTGCACGCCAAGGCCCGCAGCGCCAAGATCCGTCCGGTGGTGGCCGAGCATCGCCGCATCGTCGAAGCCTTGAGGGCCCACGACCCGCAGGCCGCCCGCACGGCCATGCGCGCCCACCTGGCGGCCGTCATGGACCACCTGCTGTTCACCACCGAGGAGATGGCCCTGGAGGAGGCTCGCCGGGCCGCCGCCGGCGTTCGCGCGCGCTTTTCGGCCAGCAACGCGGAAAGCTGACTTACCAATTTTGAAAATTGATCTGGCAGATTCGATTTCAGCCGCTAAGGTCTGCTCAACGCCGCGCCTCAGCGGCGACTGGGAGGCCAGGGATGAAACGGCTGCTGCTGGTCACGACCATGGCGATCATGGTCGCGCCGACCTCTTTGATCGCCCATACCGCCACGATCAGAACCCAGACGCCGCTAGCGCAGGACTGGCGCTTCCGCCAGGACGACAAGGTGGCGGACGCGCAAAGCCCCGCCTTCGACGACCGGGACTGGAGCCGCGTCAGCGTCCCCCACACCTGGAACCGCGTCGGCCTCTACCTGCCCGGCCCGGTGGAGCGGCTGCACAAGGCAGAGACCATCAACAAGGCTCAGGGCGTGGGCTGGTACCGGCTGTCGTTCGCCGCACCCAAACTGGAAGGCCGACGCGCCTATCTGCAATTCGACGCGGCCAGCCGCGCGGCCAAGGTCTGGGTGAACGGGACCTATCTGGGCGAGCACCAGGGCGGCTTCTCGCGATTCCGACTCGACGCCACCGAGGCCCTGCGCGCCGACGGCCAGAACCTGCTGGTCGTGCGCACTGACAACAGCAAGCCGGCGCCGGGCTCGACGACGGCCAACAACCTGCCGCTGACGGGCGACTTCTTCGTGCACGGCGGCCTCTACCGCCCGGTCAGCCTGGTGCTGACCAACGCCGTCCATTTCGACATGCTCGATTTCGGCGGCCCGGGGGTCTATGCGGCGACCACCGCGCTGTCGCCCGCCAAGGCCGAGATCCAGATCCGGGCGCGGATGCGCAACGAACTGGCCAAGGCGCACGCTGTCCGGGTTGTGACCCGGCTTCTTGACGCTACGGGCAAGGTCGCCGCCGAAGCCGGCGCGCCCGTCACCCTTTCGCCCAGGAGCGCCCAGGAAACCACCATATCGCTGGCTCTGGCCGATCCGCACCTCTGGAACGGCACGACCGATCCCTACCTCTATCGCCTGGACACCGATCTGGTCGGCCAAGACGGCAAGGTGCTGGATCGCGTCTCGACGCCCTTCGGCGTGCGCCAGATGGCCTTCGATCCCGACAAGGGCTTTTTGCTGAACGGCAAGCCCTACCGCCTGCACGGCGTCGGCTACCACCAGGACCGTGAAGGCAAGGGCTGGGCCGTCGACGCCGCCGATGTCGAGGAAGACATGGCGACCCTGCGCGAGCTGGGCGCCAACACCATCCGCCTGACCCACTATCAGCACGGCCAGACCATCCACGATCTGGCCGACAAGTACGGGTTCGTGCTGTGGGACGAGATCCCGCTGGTCTCCGCCTGGACCACGGGCGGCGCGCTGGAGCCGACGCCCGCCCTGATCCAGAACGCCAGGCAGCAGCTGCAGGAACTGATCCGCCAGAACTACAACCACGCCTCGGTCGCGACCTGGGGCATCGCCAACGAAGTCGATTTCGGCAACTCGTTCCCGGCGTTCCTGACCGGCTACAAGGACGGCAAGACGCCCGATCCCATGCCGCTGCTGAAGACGCTGAACGACCTGGCGCACGAGGAGGACCCCCGTCGCCCGACGGCGCTGGCGACCTGCTGCGAGGGTCGGGTGTTCGCGGCCGGCGTCGATGTGCCGACCACCGCCGAGGCCGCCGACCTGGGCGGCGCCAACCGCTATTTTGGCTGGTACTTCGGCGAGACCGGCGATCTGGGTCCGCACCTGGACGCCCTGCGCGCCAAGCGCCCTCGCCAGCCTCTGTCGGTGACCGAATACGGCGGCGGCGGCGCGGTGACCATGCACACCGACGACGTGCTGGGCGGCCCGATCGACTCCCGCGGCCGCACCCAGCCCGAAGAGTACGAGAGCTACATTCATGAGACGGCCTGGGCGGCGCTGTCGCAGCGTTCCTGGCTGTGGGGAACCTGGGTCTGGAACGCCTTCGATTTCGGCACCACCATCCGCCACGAGGGCGACGCCGACGACATCAACACCAAAGGCCTGGTCACCTACGACCGCAAGATCCGCAAGGACGCCTGGTATTTCTACAAGGCCAACTGGACGACCACGCCCACGGTCCACATCAACGGCCGCCGCTATGTCGACCGCGCCTATCCGGTCGCCGACGTGCGGGTCTATTCGAACGGCGCGGCCACCGAGCTGACGGTGAACGGCCAATCCGTGGGCCAGCGCGCCGACTGTCCCCAGCATGTCTGCGTCTGGCCCGCCGTCCGCCTGCAGCCTGGCGAGAACGTCCTGGTCGCGAAGGCCAGTTTCGACGGCCGAGCGGTCGAGGATCGCATCGTCTGGCGCCGGCCAACCGACGCCAACGCCCCGATCCGCATCGACACCGGCGCGCTGCTGGGCGCGGGCAAGGCGGCGGCGTTCGGGTCCGACGCCTTCTTCAAGGGCGGTCAGGCGCGGTCGGCCAATACGCCAGCCGACTATGGCCGCCCCGAAGTTCGCGCGGCGATCACCGGAACCGACGAGATCGATGTGGCCGCCAGCTTCCGCCAGGGTCGCTTCACCTACGCGATCCCGGCGCCCCCCGGTCGCTATAGCGTGCGCCTCACCTTCGTCGAGCCCAAGCTGGCCGCCGGCGAACGCCGCTTCGACGTCGCGCTGAACGGTGCTCGGGTTCTCGAGAACCTCGACATCGCCGCCCAGGCCGGCGGGACGCTGAAGGCCTTGACCAAGACCTTCGAAGCCCGGGCCGCCGACCAGGGCCTGACCCTGGATTTCAACCCGATCCAAGGCGAGGCGATCGTTTCGGCCATCGAGATCACGCCCCTGCCAGCCGCCGGCCCATAGGAGGCGCGACCTCGTCCTCGACGCCCGATGCGTCTGTCGAGAGCTGGGTAGTTTGGGCGATGTCGGCCTTCCGGACCGCGATCAGCTCAAACGCCTTGGATGACCCGAAAATCGCCTTGGCGTCTGTGGCGTCGTCAAACGCCACTTCAGCCTACCGCCTCGGCGCCCTAGTCGCAGCGCAAGATGTTCCTGGATGCGCGAGCGCCGACAAATCGACGGCTTGAGCCATCGCTGCATAACCCTGATCGTTGGGATGCAGACGGTCGTCGCGCACGAAGTCCGATCGCATCGCCTGGGGCTTGTCGGGGTCCAGCGTCGCCTTGTCGAACTCCGCCACACCGTCGAACTCGCCGCTCCTGCGAATGAAGGCGTTGATGACCTGCCGCGCGGCCTCGGAGCGCTCGTCGAAACGCTCCGAACCGCCAAAGGCGGTCAGCGTGCCGCCGATAACCTTGATCCCTCGCAGATGCAGGCGGGCGATGACCTGGCGATAACCGGCGATCACTTCCTCCGGGCTGCGGCCGGGATGGGTCGGGTCCCCGTCGTGACGGATGTCGTTGATGCCCTCGATCACCACCACGTGGGTCACGCCTGGCAACGAGAGCACGTCGCGATCCAGTCGGGCGCGGACATTCGGGCTGCGGCCGTCGCGGACAACCTGGTTGCCGCTGATGCCGGCATTGACGACGACATAGGCGCCGGGACAGGCCGCCTCCAGTCGCCGGCCCAGCACCGAAGGCCAGTCGGCGTCGGCGCCCAGGGTCGAGGTCGCGCCCTCGGTGATCGAGTCGCCCAGCGCCACGACCACGGCCGGCGGTTTGTCGCTCAGACCGTAGACGGCGGAGACGAAGCTCTGGCGGCGCTCCAGCGTCGCACTGGCTGAAACCGGCGCATCGCCAGCGCCCAGCCGCACCGCCGTACGTCGGACCACGCCCCGCGCTGGGCCCGGCGCATGCAGGCTGACCGTCAGCAGGTCGGCGAGCTTAACCCTGATCGGCAGCGGGTCGCTGACCAGGGCCACGCCAACCGGCACGACGATTTCGCGCGCGCCGCCGAAGGTGACGGGGACCACGCGGCCGTCGGGACCGGCGGCGGTCATGCCGTCGAGCGTCAGCGGCTCCTGGCCCAGCTCGTTGCTGATGCGCAGACGCACGGCCTTGGCCGCTATGCCCATGCGCAGGTCCTGGCGGATCGTCTGGTCCTGGTAGCCGATGGGCGCCTTGGCGGCGTCGACGTCAAACCGCGCCGGGGCTGCGGCCGCGGTCCAGGCCGGCCGCCACGACTCCTGGGCGAAGACGGGCGGGCCGGCCAGCGCCAGCAGCAGCGCGATCGCGACCGGTCCGCGCCGCGTCACGAGAAGAACATCCCGCCGTTGATGTCCAGGTTCGCGCCCGTCACGAATGACGAGGCGTCCGAGGCCAGGTAGGCCACGGTCTCGGCGACCTCCTCGGGCCGCCCCTGGCGGCGCAGCGGCGTATTGCCGGCCACGGCGGTGCGAACCTCCGGCTTGGTGAACGTGTCGTGGAAGCTGGTGGCGATCATGCCCGGGCACAGGCTGTTTACGCGCACGCCCTTGGGACCCAGCTCCTTGGCCATCGAGCGGGTGAAGGTCATCAGCGCGCCCTTGGACGTGGCGTAGATCGCCGCGCCCGGACCGCCCCCATCGCGGCCGGCCTGGGACGAGAAGTTGATGATCGACGATCCTTCCGGCATCAGCGGCGCCACGGCGCGCGTCATCAGGTAGGCCGACTTCAGGTTCAGCGTCATGACCTTGTCGAAGAAGGCCTCGTCGATCTCGGCCAGCGGACGCCGCTCGACCATGCCGCCAGCCAGGTTGACCAGGATGTGGACCTCGTCGCCATAGGCTTCCTTGGCGGCCGCGACCAGGGCGTCGACCCCGGCGGCGGTCGTGACGTCGGCGCGGCAGACGATGGCCTCGCCGCCGGCCGAACGCACGCTCTCCAGCGTCGCAGCCGCGCTGGCCTCATCGTTGGCGAAGTTGATCACGACCTTCGCGCCTTCGCGGGCAAGCACGCGGGAGACGTCACGGCCGATATCGCGGCCACCGCCAGTGACGATGGCGACCTTGTCCTTGAGGCGCATGAGCTAGTCCTTCAGAGCATTTGAGGTGGTCGCCTGCACCGGCGCGATACGACCGGTGACGAACCACAGGGAGAGGAGGGAAAGCGGAACCAGGGTGGCGACCAGGATGAAGATCGGGCCGTAGGAGACCTTGGTCATCACGGGCACTAGCCAGGTGGTGATCAGCGTGCCAGCGACGGCGGCCATGCCGCCCACGCCCGCCAGGGAACCGACCGAGCGACCGTCGAACAGGTCGCCGGGGATGGTCTGGATGTTGCCGATGGCGATCTGGAAGCCCAGCAGCACGCCGGCGATGACGAGGACCGCCAGGGTCGGGTCGGTCATGTTCGGCGCGGCGATCAGGCACGGGATCATGATCAGGCCGCCCAGGGTGACGGTGATCTTGCGGGCCAGGCCCGGCGCGCGGCCCGCCTTGATAAGCCAGCCCGACAGCCAGCCGCCCAGCATGCTGCCGATCATCGCGCCGACATAGGGCACCCAGGCGAAGATGCCGATCTGCTTGATATCGAAGTGAAAGGTCTCGGCCAGGTAGATCGGCAGCCACGAGACGAACAGCCACCAGATCGGGTCCAGGAAGAAGCGCGACAGGATCACGCCCCAGCTTTGGCGATGCGACAGCAGTTGGGTCAGGGTCGGCACATAGGCGGGGACCAGAGCCTCGTCCGTCGCGTGCGCTTCGGGTTTGTCGAGGATCAGGGCGCGCTCGGCTGCGCTGACCCAAGGGTGCCTGTCCGGACCTGCGCGGTAGATCACCAGCCAGGGCAGCAACCAGACAAAGCCCAGCAGGCCCACCAGCAGGAAAGTCCCCTTCCAGCCGATCCACAGGAAGATCACGGCGATCAGCGGCGCGGAGATGATCGCCCCGACCGAAGCCCCGGCGTTGAAGATGCCTTGCGCCAAGGCGCGTTCCTTGGCCGGGAACCACTCGGCGTTGGCCTTGACCGCGCCGGGCCAGGCTCCCGCTTCGCTCATGCCCAGCATGGCGCGGAAGACGCTGAAGGACAGGATCGAGCTGGCCAGGGCGTGCAGCATGATCGAGATCGACCAGAAGCCGATCGACAGGGCGAAGCCCAGCCGCACGCCAATGGTGTCGAACAGCTTGCCGAAAACGAACTGCCCCAGCGCGTAGAACAGCATGAAGATGGTGACGAGCAGGGCATAGTCGGCTTTGGTCGCGCCGACCTGCGAGGCTATCTCGGGCCACATCACGGCCAGGGCGTTGCGATCGATGTAGTTGACCACGGTGGCGACCGCGATCAGGCCGATGATGACCCATCTCATGCCGGACTTCATGGTCATCTCCTCAGCGGTCGAACCGGGCGTAAGGTCCGGTCCATTCATAGGCCTGGCCGTCGATGCCGACGGCGTGGGTCGCGGTCTTGGAAGGTTCATCGGCGACGCCCAGCGCAAGCTTGCGGCCTGAAGCCAGGGTCAGAACGATCACCTCGGCGTCCGCGCCGCGCAGGCGGGCGATGTCGCGGATCTGGCTGGTTGCGCCCGACACCGTTTCGGCGGTCGGATCGTAGGCGCCGTGCGGCTCCAGCACCGAGAAGAAGCTGGCGTCGGCCTGGCCCTGCATCCGCTGGATCAGCGCCGGCTCGCGCCGCAGGTTGAACTTCGGGTCGTTGGCGCCGCTCTCGACCAGCAGGGCGCTGATCGGAGCCGAGGCGCCGAAGTGGTAGGTGTAGAACCGCTGCCCCAACAGCCAGGTCAGGCTGCGCGCCTTGTCCGAAGGACCTGACACCGCGTCGACCCACAGGTGCTGGTAGCCGGCGTCCTGGCCCAGCACCGGCCGCTCGCGCACCGAGTGTGCGGCGTCGAAGGCGGTGATGACATGACCGTTGAAGTGAAGCGGCAGGTCGTAGTCGGTCGCCTTCCCGCCCTTGGCGCGGAAAAGGTCGATGACCACCGGATAGGCGAGATCCGGATGCTCGACCATGGCCAGGGTGCGGGTCAGGACCACGCCGTCATAGGCCTTGTCGATCCGGGCCGAGGCGATCTGCAGCCCCTGCCCCGCCTGATAGAACAGCGGCGTGGTCGGATGCTCCTCGCCCACCCGCCAGTCGGCGTCGAATTGGCTCTTACCGTTCACCACCAGGGTGTTGTGAGCCACCGTCTGCATCGCCCAGCTGTCGTTCTCGTCCAGATAGCCGCCGCCGCCCTTGGCCTCGACGTTGAGAAAGCGGGCGGCGCCATAGTCACGCACCACCGGCTGGCCGTTGTCGTAGAACAGCCAGTTCAGGCGGTCGAAATGGCCGTGCCCCTGGCCCTGCTGGGTGTTCTTCATCACCAGGGCCTGGCCGTTGGCCCCGCCCCGGCGCAGAAAGACGAGGTCCCCGAGGTCGCCGTTCGGGCCATCACGCAGTTCCATCGAGCGGAAGTCGAAGGGCCTCCCCTCCCCGGCCGCCACGGCCTTGGCCACCGCCAGGCCGTCAGGCGACAGCAGCGTGCGCCCCTGCTCGCGTGCGATGGTCAGGAGGCCGGGATCCTTGGTCTGTGAATAGGCGACGGCGACGCCGGTGACGATCTCCTCGGTGTCGAGGCCCTTGTCCGGCATGGCGTCGTTGATCGGGAACAGCTTGCCGCCGTACGACGACTGGATCACCGCGTCGACGGCCTTCAGCAGCACGCCATCGCGGCGCTTGAAGACACCGCGCTGCGGATCGTTCTGCTGGATCGCGCGAGCGAAGATGATGAACGGCGCCAGGGCGTAGCGCTGATAGTACGGCCCCTCGGCATAGTAGCCGTCGGGCGAGAACAGCAGGTCGACCTGGCGAAGGAAGCCGGCCTTGCCGTCGTGTTTCGTGCCGTTCAAGGCCCGGTCGACCAACGCCTTGTCGCGCAGCACGTAGCCGGTCATGCCGACCCCCGCCGTGGCCCAGGTGGCATGATTGTGGATGCGATCGAAATACGCGGCGTTCTTGCCCTCCGACAGGAAGGCGGCCATGCGCCGGAAGACGTCGTCGTCGATCGTCCGCCGCTGTTCAGGCGTCAGGGTGTCGCGAATGGCGTCGTAACCCTGCGCGCCATAGACCAGCCAGACGGAGTCGTTCAGCGCCTGCCAGAAGAGACGCCCCTTCACCGACGAATTGCCGGCGGGATGGTCCTTCAGGGTCGGATAGAGCTTGGCATAGGCCAGCAAGAGGTCGCGGGCGTAGTCGGCATAGGCCTTGTCGCCCGTCAGGCGATACAAGGCGCCCGCGCCGGCGATGGCCTTGTAGTTGGCCTTGTGCTGCTCGTGGGTGAGTCCGCCGCCCAGGTCGCGCGGTTGCGGGACGTTGATCCCGGCGGCCATGGCGGCGCGGACCTCGCGCTCGACCCGCTGCCGCTCGGCCGCGAACATCGGATAGCGCTGGCCCGTCTCGCGCATGGCGCGCCACTGCTCGGCGGTGACCAAGACCGGCTTGGCGTCGTCGACGCGCGCGGTCGCGGCGGGATTGGCGGCGTGAGCCAGGACGGCGCCCGGGACGCCGACCGACAGGGTCGCCAGCAAGGCGATCAAGACCGAGCGGCTCATTGGGCGACCTCCAGCGGCGGCACGTTGGTGACCAAGTCGGGCGTCTTCTCCAGCGTGTTGCCGCCCCACACCAACTCCGGCGCGCCGACCCGCCGGTAGAAGGTCGGCGCGCCGCTGTCGACGAAGCGGTTGCCGCGCGCCTGCGTGCGCTGGACGCCATAGAGCCTGATCGCTCCGCCATCCTTGCCGCTGCGCTCGAAGGTCGAGCCGGTCAGGGTCAGGCGCGGACCAAAGGTGCTCTCGTCGGTCCCGCCGCGATAAAGGTCGAGCACCGGCCCGGTCACATCGCGGAAGGTGCTGTCGATGACCTCAACCACCTCGGCGTTGTAGGTTCCCATATCCGCCGTCTCGGTGTGGGCGGCGATCACCGAGCCCGTCACCTTGTCGACCGTGACGCGCTCCAGCCGGATGCGGTCGGCCAGGCTGCCGGGCGCAGCGGCGAAGACGTTGAAACTGCGGTTGACGGTCAGGTCCTGGAACGTCGAGTCCTCGACGACTAGTTGGTACTGAGCCGCGCCCTGCCCCGCCCGGATCACCGCCGCGCCGGCGACGTCGGGGGCCAGGGCGCCGGAGATGGTCACGTGCGACAGGCGCAGGGCGCCGCCACTGGCCATCTCGAACAGGTTGGGCCGCGCGAACTGGATCTCGGCGCGGCCATTGGCAGGACCTTCGACGGTCACGGCGCGACTGACGCCGATCACCTGGTTGACGATGTAGACGCCGGCCTGCAGCGCGACGCGGTCGCCGGGCCTGGCCGCCGCTATGGCGCGGGTCAGAGTGTCCTCGCCCGGCGCGGCGTTGACGACCGAACCGCTGTCGAGGGCGGCGATCGGCGTCGTCTTCGGATACCAGCTGACGCCGGTGTCCTCGCGGGCGACATAGGTCAGGTCGGCGCGCACGCCGACGCCCTTAAGGCCCTTGGGCCGCAGCAGCTGACCCTTGCCGCGCTCCAGCACGACCTTGTGGCCCTCCACGCCCGGCAGAGCCTTGGTCGCCATCGGCGCCTGGACGTTGCCCGTGAAGGTGACGCCGCTCATGTCGCCCTTGACCAGGATCGGATCGCGGCCGTCGCGGTTGACGATCAGGTTGCGGGCGAAGCGGCTGTTGATCGGCGCCGCCGAGCGCTCGGCGTCCATGCCGGCGCCGAACGACATCTCGCGCGTGTCGACCAGAGTGTTGTTCTCGATCACCGCCCCGTCGACCTGGACGTAGCGGTTCACCGGCGAGTTGGGCACGCCGTACATGATGGTCAGGGCGCTGCCGAAGTTCGCCCCCGCCAGCCCTTCCATGTAGTTGTCGCTGACGGTGTTGCGACGATTGATCACCCGCACGCCGCCCGTGTTGGGCAGGCCGTTGCCCAGGAAGACGTTACCCTCGACCAGGTTGCCGTCGCCGTGCCGCAGCACCAGCGCGCCCTGCGACTCGAAGAAGACGTTGCCGCGATAGATGTTGCCGCCGGACTTGTTCGAGACGATCTCGACCTCGCCAGCGCAGTGCTCGAACCAATTATCCGACACGGTCGTGAACGAGTCCGAGGTCGAGTCGTGGCTGGTGCCGACGCGGATCGTCTCGCCGCCGTTCGAACCTAGGACCGGGCGGCGGCCGAAATAGTTGTGGTCGATGGCGTGGCGGTTCTCGAGTCCCTGCACGGCGTCCCGGATCACCACCAGGGTCGTGCCGGCGTTGGTCTTGCCAGTCAGCTGGTTGTGGTCGAAGCGATTGTGATGGCCGTACAGCGCCACCCAATTGTCGCTCTCGGCGCGATCGGGCTTGGAGAAACCGTCGATCACCACCCCGGTCACGCGGCTGTAGTTGGCGCGCTCGGTGCGCGACTTGCGGAACGACAGCACCTCGCCCGTCGGGGACCAGCCGTCACGGAACACCAGGTTCGAGACCACCAGATGCTCGCCGGCCAGGCTGAGGTTCGAGCGCCCCGTCAGGATCACCTTGCCCGGCGTCTGGGCGGTCAGGGTGATGGGACGCCCCTCGGCCCCCTTGCCGGTGAAGACAATCTGGAAGTCGCGCCATTCCCCGTCGGCCAGGGTCAGGGTGTCGCCGGGCTGCAGACGCGCCACGGCCGAGGCGAACTCCGCCGGCGCCCGCACCAAGGCGGATTCGGCCTGGACCAGGGACGGCGAGCCACCGCCGGCCGCCACGACCCACAGCGCAAGGAAGGACCGCTTCAGATCCGGCTTCGACATCGTTCCTCCCGCGACGGATCTTCGTGACCTCTGAACCTGACGCTAGAAACTTGCGACCAACCCGTCAACCAAATTTCCAGACCAATATACGCACCGCCTCGACATTCCGTAGATTGTCTTGGTATGTTCACTTCCGACGAATTGGTTGACAGATCCGATAGGAGGAAGGGCGTAGACCGAGCGCGGTAGGGCGGCGTCACGCAGGCTCAACAGTGCAGACCATCGAGACACCCCGCTTGCGAAGAGTCGTCCGGAGGAGTGTATTGATCAGCCAAAGAGGTCCAAGAGTCGTCGATGTCTGAGCAACGCCTTTATCAGTCGGTCGCGAAACAGATCCGCGACGCGATCGAGGCCGGAGAATTCCCCGTCGGCGCCCGCCTGCCGGGCGAGCGCGAACTGGCCGAACGCTTCAACGTCAGCCGGGTGACCATCCGCGAGGCCGAGATTTCGTTGGAGACCCTGGGCTGGATCTCGATCAGGACCGGCTCGGGCGTCTACGTCCTGTCGCGTGACCCCCACGTCGCCGGTCGCCTGCCCGACGTCACCGCCTTCGATCTGACCGCGGCCCGCGCGGTGTTCGAAGCCGAGGCCGCGGCCCTGGCGGCCGCCAATATCGACGACACGACCCTGGCCGAGCTGGAGACCCTGATCGCCGCCATGTCGGATCCGTCCACCGGCGACGCTCAGGCTGCGGCGGCGGACCAGAAGTTCCACGAGGCCATCGCCCGTATCGCCGGCAACCCGGTTGTCGAATACTGCATCAAGCTGATCTGGCGCATGCGCAACGAGTTGCCCAAGGTCAAGCAGGTCTATCAAAGCGTCTGCCACCACGACTGGGATTCGCGGACGGCCGAGCACGCCGCCATCCTGTCAGCCCTGCGCGCTCGGGATCCTCAGGCCTCGCGCGCCGCCATGCGCGACCACTTCCACCGCCTGTTCGAGGCCATGCTGGCCGCCGAGGAAGCCGAGGCCCTGGCCGCCGTGCGCCGTCGCATGCAGCACGATCGCGATCGCTTCATGGCGACCCTGTCGGCCCAGGCCTGACGCTTCTAACGCCCCTTCAATCCGCCACAAAAGAGCCCCGCCGCGATCACCACGGCGGGGCTTTCAGTTGCGCAGGAGAAGCTCGTTCCTAGAACTTGACGCTCAGGCCCACGACCACCCGACGATCGGTCAGGCCGTTGTAGCAAAGCAGCGCCTTGTCGTTGATGCAGTACTCGTTGGCGTCTTCCCGGGTCAGGTTGATGCCCTCGATGCCCAGGGTGGCCCAGTCGTTGATGTCGTAGTTCACGCTGGCGTTCAGCTGGCCACGATCGCCGCTGATGCGCGGCACGTCGAAGGCCGAGGTGAAGGGCTCGGTGTTGATGAAGTGCGAACGCCAAGTGTAGCGGGCCCGCGCGCTCAAGCCCCCGCGCTCGAAATACAGGGTGGCGTTGTAGGCGTACTTGGAGAGGTTCTCCAGCTCGACCCGATCCTGCGGCAGGGTGGTGAAACCCAGGTCCCGCGTGGTGTTCCGCGTCAGGCCGATGGTGCGGTAGCTGGCCACGTTGCCGCCGGTCTTCTGGTAGGTGAAGTTACCGATCACGCCGAAGCCCGAGGCCCAGCCCAGCTTGTCCTCCCACTGCGACAGGTCGTACTGGACGGCCACCTCGACGCCAGTCTGGGTCGTCTCGCCGTCGACATTGAAGGTCGAGGTCAGCGGCACGCAGATGCCGGTCTGGCCGCGGGCCGGATTGTTGACGTTGATCACGGCGATCGGATTGTAGATGCCGCCGCCCGGGCACGACGGATCGCGGCTGCGGTTGACCACCCCGCCCACGGCGTTGTCCGGCGGGCTTTCGGTGACGTTGGCGAACAGGTTGTCGCGAACCTTGTGGAAGACGCCTACGCTGACCAGGCTGGACGGCGAGAAATAGTATTCGGCCGACAGGTCGAACGACAGGACCGTCTCGGGCTCCAGGTTTGGATTGCCCCGCGTGACGGCGGTGTTCTCGCTAGTCGCGAAGGTCACCGACGACGACAGGGTGTTGAAGTCCGGCCGGCGGATGTCGCGCGCGATGCCGCCGCGCAGGATGAAGTCGTCGGCCAGCTCGGCCACCAGATTGAAGCGCGGCAGCCAGAACTTGTAGGACGTCTCGCTCTCGGTCCTGGCCGAGGTCCCGCCCGTCGCGATCGTGTTGCCGAGCGACTTCAGCTTGGTGTCCACGTAACGCACGCCGGCATTGCCGCGCACTGACGAGCCGAACACCTCAGTGTCGAAATTCGCCTGGAAATAGGCGGTCTTGGTGTCCTCGGTGATCTCGAAGAAGGCGCTGGCCTGAGAGGTCGGCGCGCCGATCTGCGGGATGCTGGCGCCGTTGGCGGCGTTGCTGGCGGCGATCGCCTTGTTCAGCGCCGCCAGCGTGCCGACCGGATCCTTGAAGGCCTTGGCGCCGTCCAGGATCATGAAGTCGGGGAAGTACAGGCGACGGCCGTCGGCGCCGTTGAAGTTGTTCGGGCCGGCGATCATCAGGTCGGCGAACAGGTTGCCGCTGGGGCGATAGAACGACGAGGTCACGTTGGTGAAGTTGGTCGTGCCGGTGACGTTGTCGTTCAGCGCGCTGGTCTCGTTCCAGCGCACGCCGGCGTCGATCGACTTGATAATCGGCAGGACGCCGCGCATGTCATAGGACGCGTCGAAACGGACGGCCTTTTCCTTGTTCTCGCGCAGGCTGCGCGACTGGGCTACCTGCTGCAGGCGGTAGTTGGCCGGATTGAGCAGATCGGCCGCAGTCGGCGTGCTGGCCTGCCCCTGGGCGATGCCGAACTGCAGGGCGCCGTTACGCAGGTCGAACTCGATCGGCACGCCGTTGGCCAGGGTCACCCCCGCCGTCGGGGCCGGCGACTTGGGGTTCACGAACTCCAGCGTCGTGTTGAAGCTGGGCAGGGTCGAGTCCGAGGTCGACAGCGCCGCCTGAGCCTTCACGGTCAGCCGCTCCCCCTTCCACTCGCCGCCGAAGTCGAAGACGCGGCTCTTGGTCAGGCGCGAGCCAGTATCGCTGGTCGTGCGCAGATACGGGGCGAGATTGCCATTGGTGCGGGGCAGGATGAGGCCGGCCACCGTAGCCTTCACCGAGCCCAGGTCGATGTCGCCGTTCGGCCCCTGGGCCTTGCCGAGGTTGATCGTCTCGAACGCCGTGTTCCTGGTGTTGTCGACCACGCCGTTGTCGGAAACGGTGGAGATCTGGACCGTCGAGCTCTGCTCGGCGCGCTGCTGGTTATTCAGCGTCGCGTCGAAATAGAGCTTTAGATTGTCGGTCGGCTTCCACTCGGCCGAGCCAGAGAAGTTCTTGGTTTCATACTCGAAATTGTCCAGATCCTGGTTGAAGAACTGGATCCGCAGGAAGGGGAAGGCCTCCGCGCTCGCCCGGCCGGAGGTCGGGGTGACCACTGCGTCGCGATCGACGCGCGGACGGAAGGCGACGACGTCCTGCTCGGCGTAGCTGAAGCTTCCGACCAGGCCGATCTCGCCGATGTTGGTGTCCCAGCGCTTGCCAACCGTGCCCGACAACCTGGGCGTCCAGGTCTTTGAAAGGTCGCTGTGCTCGGACTGCGCCCGGAAGGCGAAGAGCGGCCTGGACAGGTCCAGGGGGCGGATGGTCCGCAGGTTGATCGTACCACCGACCGAGCCCTCGATCGTCTTGGCCTCGGAGACCTTCACGACCTCGACCGAGCTGATCATCGAAGCGGCCAGGTCGTCGAAACTGATGCCCGACCGGCCCGAACCGGATCCGACGGTGGAGACGCCGTTGATCTCGACACGGTTAGCGTCGGTCCCTCGGATCTGCACGCCGCGGCCGACGCCGGCCTCGCGCGTGATCTGGACGCCGGTGACGTTCTCCAAGACCTCGGCCAGGTTCTGATCGGGCAGCTTGCCTATATCCTCGGCCTTGATGACCTCGACGAGGTTGTCGGCATTGCGCTTCTGGACCAACGCGCTCTGCAGCGAGGCGCGGATGCCGCTGACGACGACCGCTTCGACCTCGGTGGACGCGCCGGCCTGATCCTGCGGCGAATTCGGGGATGCCTGAGCGAAAGCCGGCCCCGCCAGCATGATCGCGGTCCCCGTCAGAAGAACCGTCGTCAACCGCACGTTGGGTCGCACTCGAGCACCACCGATAAACATCCCCATCATCGCCTCCCAGCGTCTTTTTTTGTTGCCGGGACGCTGGATTGGCTCGACCCATCTGTCAACCTATTTTCACACCAATATGCGCAATGAATCTAAGAAAATTGGTCAACCAATTTGAGGCGCACACTATTCCATTTGTGCCTAGGTGCGGACTTCGGCCTGATTTGCGGATAGGGCCGGCGCAACGACTGCCAGACGCCATCTCTCAGGCCGGCGACTGCAAACCACACGCCGTTGGCTATGCCGGCTGGTTCAAGCTTTCGGATTTTGCCGTGTAGTCGTCTCGGTGGCCGCGACCGTTTTATCGTGACCGAGAGAAACGGCGAACTGAGGACCGCTCGGCTAGGCGAACCGCGCATACGCCCATTGACGTTCGCAGCGCTGAAACAAGACTATAACGGGAACAATCTGAAGCCTCACCACGCCCCCCCAAATCCTAATTGGGATCGGTGAGCTGCAGATCACGGAGGCCCGCCTAGAGACGGCGCTGGCCGAATTGTTCGCTCCCTCACGCCCTGATCCGCAGAAAGAACCAAGACGGCCAAGCGTAAGACGCTTCCCGGCCGCCCAAGGGGAACGCCCTACTAAAGCTCGCCTGGACGCCCTCACCCACCCGGTTTCTGCAGGGCCGTCATCAGATTGCGCAAGGGCGCCGAAGGGTATTCGAGACCGATGAACAGGTAGGAGACGTCGGCGTCCTCGTTCAGGCGGCGAGCGTCGCCGTACTGCTTCTTGCGCTCGTTGAGCCCCCGCGTCACCTTCAGGCAGCGCTGCTCGTAGCGGGTGCGCCCCGCCGCCTTGAGCGCGAACTTGTCGGTCGTGGTGGTGTTCACATTGACCAGCAGATCCGAAAGATTGATCTGCACCGGCTCTACGTCCGCACCAATATAGAAGGTCAGGGGGGTGTTGGGAGAAACGTTTTCGTTGAACAGGCGGTTGTCACGAATGGCGGTCTGGGGATTGACGCCGCCCGAGCCCACCGCCTTGTATTCCTCAGTCAGCAGCAAGGCCCATTTCCCACCCTCCAGCCGGAGCAGGACGGCCCTATCGCTGTAATCCGAGCCGTTGATCGCCAAGTCCCGCACATGGGTGACGCGGCTCTGGTCTAGGGCGGCGTATTGTTGACCAATCAGGCCCTCGATAGCGTGTTCGGGCAATTTGGCCACATCCTGCGGCGCGAGCGGCCGGACGCCCCTGTCGCCCGACCGCCAGGCCGGGGCAGTCTTCAGCCCGGCCGCGTGCAAGGGAACCGGTTCCAGGGCCGTACCCGCCGGAATGAAGGCGGCCTCGCCGATAACGTACGAATGGAGCAGGGATTCCAGGTTGACCCTAACCAGCTCGGTCCGGATAGGTTTGACGATTGGATGGTTCGGCGCGATCACCTCCAGCACGGTGCCGACCAGCTGATTGACCGTGGCCCGCTGCCCTCCCAATCGATGCTCCACCTCGTGCATCACGCCGCGGAACCCTTCCCGGTCGAGACCGAGCTGCCCCAGCGCCTTGTCGCTCAGGTGGTAGCCAATTAACGTCTCCAGGTTCTTGACCTTGGCCAATTCGAGGCGCCTGCCGGGCTTTGAGGCGCTCGCTGGCTTAGCGGCCGCCGGCATCGTCTCCTTGATGACCTCGACGGTTCTCTCGACCAGTCTGTTCTTGCCCCCCAAAGTCAAAGCGCAGCCCCCAGGGTCTCCATGTCGTCGAGATGTCCCTGCATATCGAGCGCGAAAGCGAGCGGCTTCAGCTTGTGACCCAGGGCCAGCAGCGCGGCGTCTTTAACCAGGCCCACGCTCAGCGCCTTGAACAGAGCCTGCTTTCGAACGATCAGCCGCCCGACCTCCGCCATGGCTTTAGGATTGAGGACGCCGGTCCTGATGAGTTGTTCAACCACCTCCCCGCCAGCCTGCGCGTTGTCCCCCACGAGCTTGACCAGGCTATGGGCCAGCAGCGCCAGCGAGACGACACAGGTGCTCACCGTCAGCAGACCGAGCAGGCTGGTCAGGGCCGCCGGCACGGCCACCGCCCCCCCGCCAAAGGGTATGGAGGCGGCCGCTATCAGCAAGCTCGCTAAGGCGGTCGCCACCTCCACGTCGTGCCAGACTGAGGCGTAGAAAGCGTCCTCCTGGCGCCGTCGCTCAAGGTGGCGGTCGAGATCGAGCAGGTATTGCCGCAGCACCGCCTGGTGCAATGTCGCCGGCCGGTCGGTGTCGGCCCGGCTCATCATCTGGCCAAGGATGGCGTCGCGGCCGAGGATGCGGTTGACCTGATAGTAGTCCTGCTGGACTTCGAGCACGCCTTTCAGGCGCACGGCTTCGGCGATGGCGATCTGGTGCAGGCCGCCAGCCTTCCATCGATCTTCGCTCGGCGCAGCCAGGGCCGTGAACAGTTTCGACGACAGGCCGGGGCTGGAGAGCGAAACGATGTGATTGTCGAGCTGCTCGCGCATTGAGACCAAGGCCAAATAGATCTTCTGTTCGTAGGTCGTCTCGAGCTTGGTGCTCCTTAGCCGGATCGTGTCGTTCCTTATCGACCGCAGGCTGAGCGGTCCGATCCAGTCGTTGATGTCGTCGCCTATGTCGTCGAGGATCGCCAGGGCGGGCGAGAACGCCGCACCGATCTGCGCTTGGGCGGCGAACAACTTGTCGAGCTCGACCTTCTGCCGGCCCTCCCAATATTCCGCCAGCAAGCGGCGGTACTCTTCCTGCTTGCGACGCTTCAGCACCACCTCGGGGGCGCCGCCATCCTTGGCGATCCGCTCCTTAACCCCGGGATCGAGCGACAGGACCGTCTTCTGCCTTCGGCGAGCCTCCTGCAGACCGGAGACGAGCCTCTCCTTGTCGGCGTCGCTGATCCTCAGGCGATGAGTCCCCCAGAAGGGGTCGGGGTGCTCCTGGAAGCACTTCAGCTGTTCGTCGATATATTCTTTCTGCGCCACGGCCTGGGTTTGAGCGAGGTTGGTGGCCTCGACCTCGATGGCCAGCAGAGTCCGGGCAATGGCCGGCTCCAGCGTCTCTACCGCGGCGCGGACTACGCGGGCCGTATGTTCGGTATGACCCTTCAGGCAGGCCAGCATGGCTGCGACACCGTCCCAGCCGTATTGGCCGTAGAGCACCACAACGCCGACGAACAAGTCCTGATCGACCGTGATTTCCTTGTCGTCATGGACGAAAAGCACGGCAGGGTCCTGGGTCTTCACCTCGACCGAGAACCGCAGACTGCGCACGCCACGCAGCGCCTGGCCGTGCAGGTAATCGGCGTAGGGACCAGCACGCCATGCGGCGAGGGCGCGGCTGAGTTCGCCGTTGGGCGAGCGCGCCAGGCCTTCCAGCTCCGGGCCTGAAAGCGCGGTGTCCTTGCTCACGATGGGGTAGACGAGATTGGTCACGGCGTGGGCTGCGGCTCGGCATACTCCATAGGCAGCGGGTAGGCCCCGCTCTCAAGATAAATCAGTGAGGTCGGCAGCGAGAATTCCCAAGGAGCGCCCACGGGTTCGGCGCCGGCGAGATCGTCCTGCCGGTCGCGGATTTCCTCGTAGAGCGGCAGATAGAGCGGATCGCCGATCACCGGCGACGCCCCGCCCGACCAGGGCTCGCGGGTCGCCAGGAAATGCAGCACGGCGTTTTCATACCCCGGGCGCACGGCCAGCAGGGCGCGCGCCGAGCCCGCCTGGAGGAACTCGGTAAACTGCGGATCGGCGATGTCCTCCCGGTCCATCAGCTGCAGCCACTTCGGCATCCGCGCCCAGAAGTACGGATAAAAGAGGAACGACATCTGCGGCCATTCGAACGCCTGCTCGAGGAACTGCACCAGCCGACCGCGACGCGCGGCCTCGTCGATCTTGATGGCGCTGAAACTCGGTCGGCTCGGGTCTGGGTCTGCGAAGCTGGCGCGCGCCTGGGATATCACTTCGGTTTCCGTCGCCACGGCGGGAGTGATCGAAAAGACGGGGAAATCGACGGCGGTCTGTCGCGTCCCCACGCCGCCCATGCCGGGCAGCAGGTCGTCGACTGATTCAGCGTCGAACTCGCGGGCGACCAGGGTCAGGCATTGACGCTTGAGTTCACGGCGCACCTGGGCGTCGTTCCACGTATCCGACCGGCCTGCGATGATCTCGTTGATCGACTTGGCCTTGAGCTCGTCCAACGTCTTGCGATAGGCGATGCGGCGGGTTTCCAGATCGCCCGCGGCGGCGGTGTCGCCGCCCGCCTGAACCTGTCGTCGGATCTCGGCGTAGACCTCATTCCGCCAACCCGCCAACATAGCGGCGCTACGGGTGAAGCCCAGGGTGATGGCGATGGAGTGCTTCGTACAGGTCTTGGTGAAGATCGTCACCCGTACGTCGCCACTCAACCGCATGCCCGCAGGCAGGGACATGTAGTTGATTTCCGGTGTCGCGACGCCGCGCTTGGGAGCGCCCAGGCTGTTGATGTCCGGCCATAACTTCTGGGTCTCATCGAGCCGGTGGAACACCGGAACACCGTCGAGCGCCAGATCGAGCGTATTCAGGTAATCGGGGTTGTTGGTCTCGTCGAGTTGGACGAATTCGGCCGAGCCCGCCAGGCGCACGGAGGTCAGGTCGTAACCGCCCGGCACATCCGCCAGCTTGGCCGAAAAGGCCTCGGTGACCGCGGGATGCAGAAGGTCGTAGGTGTTTTGCTTTTGGAAATCGAGTTCGCCGGAGAGCGTTTTCAACGAGACGCCGGTGATGGCGGGAGCTGGGAAGGTGAACCGCGACAGGTCGTAGGTAATGGCCAATTCGGCGAATTTCGCTTCGTCGATCTCTTCGGGGCTGTTCACCGGCATGGTCGGCGCCGGGGCGTTGTCCGCCATCGGATAGGGCGGGATGTCCAGCTTGGCGACATAGGCCGCCAGTCGCGCTTCGACATAGAATTCGGCCGGCTCGGGCAGAATGAATTCGAACATCATCCGCCGGCCGTAGTTGTAGACGCGGCCCTGGTAGATCTTATCAAGCCATAGATAGCTGCCGGAGATGTGGCCCGAGCCGGCCGGGTTGGCGAAGCTGTGGACGCTGGTCTCCTCGACCTCGTTCAGTTGAATCTGGCTGCGCTGGTTGGCGACCTTGGTCTGGATGCGGGACGTCGCCTTGGACAGCACCTCGTTGACGAAGTTCTTGCTGTTGCGCTCCGTCGAGGAGTTCGAACTGCTGACCGCCAGGCCGGCCGCAAGCGAGGCGTCTACGACGGGATTGCCCTTGTAGGAAAAGCTGGTGTTGGCGGTGACGCCGATATCGGTCTTGATGATGTCCTCGACCTCGGTCTTCAGCTCGAAACGGGTCGTGGACTGTGAGTCCTTAGTGGTTTCGCTGTCGGTGGAGGAACTGGTCGAGAAGCTGTTCTCAGATCGGTCGAGGCTGCGATAGGTCCTAGTCTTTGTCTCGCCGTCCAGCACGGTCTCGATGTGAGAGATCGAACTCTTGCGGTATCCGAGGAAGCTCTGCCTGACGACCTGGAGGTCACCCACGCCAATGGGCTTCAAAGTGTTGAACGGCGCGAAACTGCCCCGAAGACGTGCGATCAGCGGATGCACCACGGGCTTGGCGTTGAGCGTCTCGGTCAGGGCGGCTGGGGTGAGCGGCCCAATCAGCTCTAGCGCCTCAAGCTGCGCCCGGGCGTCGCCTCTCGTGAAGTCGATCTCGGTCAGGCGCGCGTCCAGGGTGTGGGCGAGGGCTGCGAGACGGCTAGGAAAGGCTCCAGCGTCGACGGCTCGCGTCAACAGTTCGCCGATGGCCAGTCGCTCCAGCGCATGGCAGACGGCAAGACCGGTGATGAACGGCTCCAGATCGACGGTCTCCCGCCGCCGCAGGATGTAGAGGCCGTAAAGCACGTCAAACAGCAGCCGCCGCGTCATCATGAAGGCCGCCTCGTAGGAGCCTTGGGGATTGAACACGACGTCGGCCAGCAGCCTGGTGTCATCGTCGAGCCGCAAGGCGCGCCGCGCGCCGTCGATCAGGCTTCCGAACCAGTCCCTGAGCTCTGTCGTGGTCTGGGGCGCTTCCAGCGCATGGCGCGACAGCGCAGCGGCGAGCCGGTCGAGACCCGCAGCCAGGGGGATGGAGGCGTCCCCGAGGCTGGCGGGCAGCACATGCAGCAATTGCCCGCGCAGGTAGGTGGTCCGCGACCCGGCATATTTCAGGATCGCCGCCTCCGCCGCGCCCACGGCTCTGGCGGTTGAGACGGTGGCGATGATCGGCGGCGTTTGCACGCCGGCGTCGCCGTAGAGCAGCCCGGCGACGAGTTGGTTTTCGATGGCCAGGACGATGGCCTCGACCGAGGCCTGCTGTCGGAAGATCAGATCAGCCAGCGCCCGCCCGATCGGCGAAATCGATTCCGGCGAGAAGAGATCGACGTCGTGCGGACCGGGCGTTCGCTCCAGGCTAAGCGTCGGCGGCGGCGTGAAGTGTGACGACAGCGGCGGAAGCCCTTCGCGTGGCGCGTAGTAGCAATCACGCACATAGGGCCAGCGGCTCCTGGCCGGCGTCAGCACCTCCGGTGAGCGCAGCGCGAGAAACTGAAACACGTCGACGTCGTTGGTCATGCTTCCGCCCCGGCTTTCTCCGAGCTGTCATGCTCGGCCGTGTGAGGAGAGTAATGCCAATAGTGTTGTTCTCCGCTTCCGGAGCGGGGACCCGAAGGGCATCATTCGCCGACGCCCTGGCCAGCAGCAATCCCCACGTTCAGGGGGATTGCATCGAAAGAAGTGCGGATAAATGAACGGGGAACTTCAGGAACTTTGCCTGGATGTCGCTTCAACTGGAATATGGAGCGTCAGCCGTACGCCAGCTTCCGGAGCGCTTTCGACTCGCAACCGACCGCCGATCTGTTCCGCCCGGCGGCGCATGTTGGAGAGGCCGCGTCCTTCGCCTGGTGAGTTGGCAGGGTTTTCCAGGTCGAATCCCCTGCCGTCATCCGACAGCATTACCTGAATGACGCCGCCGCCGACGTCTTTCAGCGTCAGTTCGATGTGCGAGGCTCCAGCGTGACGCAGTATATTGGCGACGCCCTCCTGCAAGAGACGATAGAGGTTGAGCAACCGGCGGATATCGAGACTGGGGACAGGCGTCGGTAGCTCGCAGCGCCAATCGAAGGCGACACCGGAACTGGACAAACGGTCGGCCATTCGCTCGTGGAACGCCGCCAACGCCTCGTCAATTGGCGCATGGCCAGCCTCGATCGCGCTCGTCATATTGCGCAGGTCATCGAGCGCCGATTGCAGCCCCTGTTCAATCGCCGACTGGTTCAGACGACCTTCCCGGACATCGAGCAGGAGATGGGTCAAGACCCCGCCCAAGCCGTCGTGCATGTCGCGCATCAGGCGCTGGCGCTCGGCGTTGACCGCAATCTCCCGTTCGTGATGACGCAGGAGACCAGACGAACGGAGCAGACTTGCGTCCTGCTCCAGCATTTGCCGTTCGAGATCGGTGCGTGCTTCATCTGCCTCCTGGTTGAGCCGGCGCCCCTGGAGGGCGAGTTCAAACAGGACGAGAAAAGTCGTCAGCGTCGGGGTCAGCACCGATGCCTGAAGCGCGGGGCCGGAAGGCGCGGGATGAATGAGCAAATCCCAGATAATCGACGTAATGCCGACCAGCAGGATCGCCAACACCCGGATCGCAGGGCCGGGCGCAGTGCGGCTCATGCGCAATAGGGCGGCAAGGCCGTAGCCAAACAAGAACGTCAGCGCCAAAGCGTCAATCAGAGGGATAACAGTCGCGACATTTCCGGTCAGAGTGGCGGCGATCACCATAGCGAAAGCGATGGCGAAGCCGCCGACCGCGATCCTCGCTTCGCGGCGGCGCCATCCAGTAAAGGCGTTCACCGTCAGCGCCACCGCCGTCAGCATCAGGTATTCGACGCCGTAACGCAGGAGCGGAAACCAAGCGTAGGCGAATTTGGTCTCACCGAAGGCCGTCAGCCAAGCATCGGCGCTGACCAGGATCATGAACAGGCCCGTGACGATCTGAAGCCTTGAGAAACGGCTGATCGGCAGCAGCACGAGCAGCGCCGCCCCCAGCAGTCCCTCCACTGCAATCGCGAGCCAGACCATATCGAAACGTTGGAACCGTTCCGAACCAGCCGCTTCGCTGATCCGGTCGAACGGCCCGGCAAAGACCGCATCCGTTATCCCGCAGGGCGTTTTGCGGCAGGTGAGCGACCATCCCTCCCCCGTATCCTGCCGCTCGGAGGGAGAGAGAAACGTCGCTCGCGCCGGATAGAGGATAGCCGGCTGCCAGCCGGGGATACGCAGTACTGCCGGCCCCGAAAGCCCGGCCGCATAGGCTCCCGTGGGGGCGTCGGTAACCGTCAACCCAGCGCCCTTCATAGGCAATCGATAGCCATCCAGCGTCACTGCCGGATGGAAGTTCAGCACGATCAGCGCGTAGAAGCCCCAGAACAGCAATTGTACGCCAAGCACGACAGCCAGAGCGCGGATCCATTTCCATCGCGCAGAACTGGCCCTCATCGACGCAGCAATCCGCTGCGAAAGGCACGCAGCAGCGCTTGCCCCCGGCTGGTCACGCCAAGCTTTCGGTAGATCGACCGCACATATTCGCCGATCGTATGCGGCGAAAGCGACAGGGTTTCGGCCACCTGCTTGTTCTTGTAACCACGCGCGAGCAACTGGAGCACTTCGAACTCGCGGGGAGACAGGTCCGGCGCGCCGTCTTCCGTTTGCGGCGGTTCATGCTGATCGCGCAGATAACGCAACACACTGGCGGCGATGGTGGGGGACAGGGGAGCCCCGCCGGCAAGCGCATCGGCGACCTGCTGGCCGATGTCGAGGCTGTTGAGGTCTTTCAGAAGATAGCCGTCCGCCCCCGACAGCACCGCCGCCAGCACCGTCTCCTGATCGCCCAGCACGGATAGGACCAGGATTTTCGGTCCTGCGCCGTGGCGGGCGCGAATCTCTGCGATCAGGTCTATGCCGTTGCCGTCGGGAAGGCCAAGATCGAGGATGAATATCTGCACCTCTTGATCGAGGAGCGCGCGGGCCTCAGCCAGCGTGCCGGCCGTCCCTAGCAGCGACAGGCCATCGTGAGCCGCCACGCCTCGCGCGACATGCGTGGCGATACGCGGGTCATCCTCGACGATTACGACGTTCGCCTTCATGCCTTGGACCACCTATCGTCGGCGCGGGATCTCACCGCCCCTGGCCGACTCTGTCGGATCGGATTCGGTTAGTGTACTGCCTCCGGGTCTGTGCGGCCTCGCAGTAGTAGTTGTTGGGGTGGTCGATCAGCGCGTAGGTGTCGACGTCGACGAACATCCGCCAGTCCAGGCGCACGCGCAGCTTGGCCAGGGTCAGCGGATCCACCGCCTCCTTCAGCCGGCCGTCCTTGACCAGCTTGATTGGCAGTTGCTCGGTCTGGGGCTGGATGCGGTCGCGGACCGACGTCATGGAGCGCGATCGGCCTGGCGGCCCAGAGCCACATCGCCCAGGCCTAGCGGTAACAGCATTGCGGCCGAGACGCCGCCCACGATCCTGGCGGCCGATGTCGAGTTCGAGACGACGCCTGCCCTGATGGTCCTGACGACCTTGTCCTTTAGCCTACGACGATCCCAGGAACCGCTAATCCTTCGGGTACCAGGACACCCCGGTCGCCGCGCGCTGGACGACCACCATGTCACCGGCGCCAACACCCCCGGCCCCGACCGCCGCCAGCTGGCCGTTGGCGCGGCGCCTCAGGACGGTCTTGGGATCGCGCACATTGTTGGTGAGCGCAACGCCGCTGGCGTCGCCCTTGATGCGGACCGGATCCGAACCGTCCAGATTGACGATCAGGTTGGAGTCCAGCCGGCTGTTGATCGGAGCCAAGGTGCGCTCCTGGTCCATGCCAAGACCAATGGCGATGGAGCGCGCATTGATAATGGTGTTGTGCTCGATGACGGCCCCTTCGACCTGGACGTAGCGGGTGGGCGGGCTGTTGGGCACGCCGTACATGATGCTCAGCGCGCTGACGGTCGCCTCGCCCTCGAGATTTTCCAGGTAGTTGTTGCGGACGGTCTGGCCGCGGTTGATCACCCGGATACCGCCGGTGTGGGGCTTTCCGTTACCCAGGAACGCATTGCCTTCGACAAGGGCGTTGTCGCCGTGGCGCAGGGTGAGCGCGCCCTGGCTCTCGAAGAAGACGTTGCCGCGGAAGGTGTTCTCGCCGGACTTGTTGGAGACAATCTCGTTCTCGCCGTCGCAATGCTCGAACCAATTGCTGTCGACAGTGGTGTGCGAGGCGGTGTGGGCGTAGTGGCTCGTGCCCACCCGGATGGTCTCGCCGCCGTTGGCGCGGACATTGGGCCGGGGGCCGAAGAAGTTATGGTCGATACGATGGTCGTTGCGCAGGCCGTCGACCGGTTCGCGGATCACGACCAGGGTGGGCCCGATATTGGTCTTGCCGACCAGATGGCCATGGTCGAAGCGGTTACGCTCGCCGTAGAGCGCAACCCAGTGGTCGAGCGTCTCGCGCTCGGGCTTATTGTAGCGATCGATGACCACGCCCGTGACCCGGCTGTCGACCGCATGATCGCCAGGCGCGCGGCGGAACGACACGACCTCGTCGGTCGGCGAATAGCCGTCGCGGAAGACGAGGTTGGAGACGACGAGGAAAGCGCCCGACATCCGCAGGTTCGACTGTCCCGAGAGCACCACACGCCCTGGAGTCTGCGCCGTCAGGGTGATGGGCTTGCCGGCGCGGCCTGCCCCGTGGAAGTCCAGCCGCGCGTCGCGCCAGACGCCGTCGGCCAGCACGATGGTGTCGCCAGGCGCGATCCTGGCCACCGCCTTGTCAAACTGCCCTGGACTGCGCACCAGGATCCTGCGCTCGGCCATGGCCGGCTGCGCCAGGGCGAGCAGGGCGGCGGCGATCACAAGGCTTCGCATGGTCTCTCCCAGACAGCGTCCGGCGGCCAGGGTCTATGCCCGAGCCGCCGGACCTAGAGGTCAGGCCCGCGAGGCGAGGCGCTGCGGAGCATCCTGGCCGAAAGCGTATTGGGCCAAGGATGCGGGCTTCATTTCGATCGAGAACCCGGCGCGCTGTGGCGGCATGTAGGCGGCGTCTCGGATCACGCACGGGTCGACGAAGTGTTCGTGCAGATGGTCGACATATTCGACCACCCTACCCTCGTGCGTGCCGGCAAAGCACAGGTAGTCGATCATCGCCAGGTGCTGGACGTACTCGCACAATCCCACCCCCCCCGCATGCGGACAGACCGGCAGCTCGTACTTGGCGGCCATCAAGAGCACCGCCAGCACCTCGTTGACCCCGCCCAGGCGGCAGGCGTCGATCTGCACCACATCGATCGCCTGGTTCATGATGAATTGCTTGAAGAGGATGCGGTTCTGGCACATCTCGCCGGTCGCGACCTTGACCTCGCCGATGCCGGCCTTGATGCGGGCGTGGCCGTAGACGTCGTCGGGGCTGGTCGGCTCCTCGATGAACCAGGGCTTGGCGAAGGCCAGGGCGTTGACCCAATCGATCGCCTCCTGGACCTCCCACACCTGGTTGGCGTCGATCATCAGCGTGCGATCGGGACCCAGCACCTCGCGGGCCACCCGCACGCGGCGGACGTCGTCTTCCAGGTCGCGGCCCACCTTCAGCTTGATGTGGCGGAAGCCGGCGTCGACCGCCTCCTGGGCCAGCCGGCGCAGCTTGGCGTCGTCATAGCCCAGCCACCCAGCCGAAGTGGTGTAACAGGGATAGCCTTCAGCCAGCAGCCGCTCGCGGCGCTCCGCCTTGCCCTGGGCTCGCGCTTCGAGCAACGCCAGCGCCTCATCCGGCGTGATGCAATCGGCCAGGTAGCGGAAGTCGATGCAGCCGACGAGCTCCGCCGGCGACATGTCGGCCACCAGCGCCCAGACCGGCTTGCCCTCGGCCTTGGCCCACAGGTCCCAGACCGCGTTGGTGATCGCGCCCGTGGCCAGGTGGATGACGCCCTTGTCGGGGCCCACCCAACGCAGCTGGCTGTCGCCGGTCAGGCGCCGCCAGAAACCGGCAGGGTCGGCCTTGACCGCAGCCAGCTCGACCCCGACCACCAGGTGGCGCATGGCCTCGATCGCGGCCACGCACAGCTCGTTGCCCCGTCCGATGGTGAAGGTCAGGCCATGGCCTTCGAGGCCCGGCCGGTCGGTCTCCAGGATGACATAGGCGGCCGAATAGTCGGGGTCGGGGTTCATGGCGTCCGAGCCGTCCAGGGACAGACTGGTCGGGAAGCGGACGTCGACGGTGCGAAGGCCGGTGATGCGGGTCATCGGTGCATCTTCCAGTTCTGATCGGTCCCGCCGACCTCGATTTCAAGTTTCAAGGCTGTTCTCCGCCGATCGAAGTTACCGTTATCAACTCACACACACGGGATCGAGGCGCAAGCATATTTGAATTAGACTTTTACCTATGCACGCATCGGCGGGACCGGGAGGAGGTGGTTCCGGTCCCGCCGGCGCGTCTCCAAGCTCGAGGGAGGACTAGAACTTGGCGCGCACTCCGGCTGTGAACCGGCGGCCTACGTTTTCGTAGCCGCGGGCGTAGCCGTAGACGTTCTGATCGATCCGGGCGCTGTTGGTCAGGTTCTGGCCGTCCAGGGTCAGACTGATGCTCTTGGTCAGGTCGTAGCCGGCCGAGAAGTCCACCTGACCGTACGAATGGGCGTAGCTGCCGTCGCCGAAGGTCGAGGCGGTGGCGTTCACGAACTTGCTGCGGAAGTTGTAGGCCAGGCGCGCGCTGAGACGGCCGTTCTCATAGTAGCCGACCAGGTTGTAGCTGTATTTCGACACTCCGGGCAGCGGCAGGGCTGGTCCGCCCTGGACCGTGGAGACGTCGTCGGCGTCGATATAGGTGAAGTTGGCGATCACCCCGAAGTCGTCGAACGGGCCCGGCAGGAAGGTCAACGGCGCCTGGACGCCCAGCTCCGCGCCCTTCAGCTTGCCGCCCGCGCCATTGTCGGGCTGGGAGATCGTGAAGCTGCGCGGCACGGTCGCGCCGGTCTCGGTCAGGATGACGTTGATGTTCTCGGTGCGGCTGGTCGAGACGACGAAATTCTGGACGTCCTTGTAGAACAGGGCGGCGCTGATCAGGCCGCCGTGGCCGAAGTAGTATTCGACCGACACATCCAACTGCTTGGCCCGATAGGGGTCGACCATCGGATTGTTGATGGTGATGAAGCTGGTATTGGCGTTGACCGTTGTCGACGGCGACAGGGTCGACAGGGTCGGCCGCGACATGACCCGGGCGGCGGCGGCGCGCAGCACCACATCGTCGCGAAGTTGGTAGCGCAGGTTCAGGCTGGGCAGCCAGTCGTGGTACTTTCGCTTGATCGACACCGGCGTGACGCTGGGCAGGGTCGTGGTCGACGAGCCCAGCGAGAAGCGGATCTGGGTCAGGTCCGGCGCGTAGCCTGACGACTCCTGATCGGTGTGGACGTAGCGCAGGCCGAGATTGCCGGTCAGGCGGTCATCGGAGGTCGCGAAGTCGGCGCGCAGATAGGCCGAGGCCTCCGTCTCGCCGACGGCGTACTCGTTGGCCAGAGCCCGGACCGGCGGGGCGACCTTGAGGATTTCGGAGAGCGGCGCCTTGGCGAACAGCAGGTCGGCGTCAGCCGACAGGAAGGTGTTCGGAAATTTGACCGGGCCGTTATAGCTGTTGAGGAAGTGGTCGAAAGTGTAGCGACGCATCAGGCTGGAGGCGTCGAACGAGGGCCCATCGACCGAGCTGACGACCGGCAGGCCCAGAAGGCCGGCCAGTTGGGTGGCCGTGACCTTGATCTGGTTGGTCCCGAAGACTTGCTTGCGGTCCGAATAGCGGGCGCCGCCCTTTAAGCTGCGCAGGAAACCCTGACCGGCGTCGAAGGTCAGGTCAAGCTTGGTGTCCCAATTGCGATCGTCGACGGGCCGATGGTAGTCGCCCGACAAACCGATACCGCGGAAATTGGTCGGATCCAGCGGGTTGTAGCCGCGATTGAAGGCGATCTGCGGCATGTTGGCCGGGTCCAGCCGGAAGTCGTAGGACGCGCTCGCGCGGCCCAGCACCGTGGGCACCCAGCTGTCGAACAGTTGCTCAGCCTTCGAGTACGAGCCCTCCCCGTCCACCCTCAGGCGTCCGAAGTCGAGCTTGAACCCCGCCGCGCCGGACTTCAGCTTGTTGTAGGTGTTCGAGACGGTGTTGGTGTTGCGATAGTCCACCCCGTCGGCGTCCAGGTAGATGACCCGCCCCTGGGCGTCGAGCGCGCTGTCGCGAATGCAGCCGCCCGGCGCAACGCCCTGCTGGGCCGTGGGGCAGATGATGCTGGTGAAGCGCAGAGTGTTGATCGGCTGGGTCAGCTTGGTGTCGTACTTCGAATAGAGCACATCGCCGTAGACTTCGACGTGATCGCTGGGACGCGCCTGGAAGCCGCCGATCGCCGTCAACCGTTTGGTGTTTCCCAGGATGATCCGCGTGCCGGCCTCGTGGTTGAAGCGCAGGGTGTCATTGAAGTCGCCGTCTCGATTGTAGTCGAGCTTGGGCGTGCGGGTCGCCTCCACGCCGTTTTCGAAGCCGAAGCCACGGAAGGTGTCTGAGCGGAAATCGCGGCGCTGGTAGTTGACGCCGAGATTGACCCCGAAACGGTCGGAGAACAGGTGGTTAACGAGCACGGCCACCTGCGGCCGAACCTTCTTGGCCTTCTCTTCATAGAGGCCTTCGGCGCTCATGGTGATGCTGTCGCGCCCGAGGCTCAGCGGACGGGCGGTGTTGATGTTCACGGTCGCCGCCAGACCGCCGCTCAGCTGGTCGGCTGTCGGGGTCTTGTAGACTTCCACGGCGCTGACGAAGTCCGAAGCCAGGGTGGCGAACTCGAAGCTTCGGCCGCCGCTCGGAGTGGTCAGAACGCGGCCGTTATAGAGCGTCTGGGTGAAGTCCGGGCTCAGGCCCCGTACGCTGATCCGCGAGCCCTCGCCGTTGGTGCGGGTGATCTGCACGCCGGTGATGCGCTGGAGCGAGTCGGCCAGATTCTGGTCGGGGAACTTGCCAATGTCTTCGGCCGAGATGACGTCGCTGATCACCGAGGCGTTGCGCTTGATCGTGGCCGCTTGCGCCAGGCTCTGACGGAAGCCGGTGACGACGACCGCATCGACCGTATCGGCCTCCTGCTGCGCGGCGGGCGCGGCGGGCTGGGCCGGCGAAGCCTGGGCCGCAGCCAGGGTCGGCGCCAGGCACAGCGCGAGGCTGGACGCCCCGGCCGCCAGCAGGATCTTCGAGTTCAGCATGTCGACCTCCCCTTGTACGGTCGTTATTTTGTATCTGATTTTTGTGTTTATATTTGAAAGAAGGTCAATGGGGCAAATCGCGCTTTTTCGCGAAATCGCGCTGGTAACGGTACATTTTTCGCTCGCACACCAGGGACGGTCATTCACAAATAAATTATTGTTGCATATTTGCCGAAGAGCATTCACCTCGTCGCGCATTGCCCTTTCACGGACCCACGAGAGCCCGGAGGCCCCGATGACCCGACTACGCAGCCTTGCTGTCGCCCTGCTGGCCGTTCCGAGCGTGGCGATGGCCCAGGCCAGCGCGCCCGCTTCAGAGCAGCGCCGCAGCGCCGAGGCCAACGAACCCACGGGTATTGGCGCAGCGACCGCTCGCGATGCGGAAGCCTCGCGGCGCGCGCTGGACGGCTGGTGGCGCGAGGCGGGCAAGACGCGCGATCAGCGCCTGGCCTGGTTCAGGCAGGCGCGATTTGGCGTCTTCGTTCACTGGGGGCCGTACTCGGTCCTAGGCGGACAGTGGCGAGGCCAGCCCAATCCTGGCTATTCCGAGCACATCATGCGCGTGGCGCGCATTCCGCGTCAGACCTATCGGGACGAGGTCGCCGCCAAGTTCCACCCGGACGCCTACGACGCCAGGACCTGGGTCAAGGCGATGAAGGCCGCCGGCGCCGGCTATGTCATTCTGACCGCCAAGCACCACGACGGTTTCGCCCTGTGGCCGTCGAAGGCCAGCGATTACAACATCGCGCAGGTCTCAGGCTTCAAGCGCGATCCGCTGGCCGAGCTGGTGGCGGCGGCCCGCGCCGAGGGGCTGAAGGTCGGCTTCTACTACTCCCATGCCTTCGACTGGGAGGACCCCGACGCCCCTGGGAACGACTGGGACTACGACAATCCCGGCGGCGACCGTAAGCTCCATGGCGGGATCGACTGGTGGAACGCCTACCCCCAGTTCCTGACCAACACGGACCGGTACATCGACCGCAAGGTGATTCCTCAGCTGAACGAGCTGATCACCCATTATCACCCCGACATCCTGTGGTTCGACACGCCCGGCAAGCTGCCGTTCTTCCAACAGGCCAGGATCGTCGAGGCCGTGCGCAAGGCCGACCCGAACGTGGTGATCAACGGCCGCGCCGCGCGGAGCGCCGACCTCAATCTCGGCGACTATCTGGACACCGCCGACCGACCGGCCGAGCTGCGCCCGACGGCCGGCGACTGGGAAGCTATTCCGACCACCAACGAGTCCTATGGCTTCAACGCCCTGGACCATAGTCACAAGAGCGTCGCCCATTTCGTCCAGTTGATCGCCAAGGCCACGGCCAAGGGCGGCAACATCCTGCTCAATGTCGGTCCGCGCGGCGACGGGACGCTCGATGCGCCAGACGCCGCGATCCTGGCCGGCGTCGGCCAGTGGATGGGCGTCAACGGCGAGAGCATCAAGGGCGCCAGCCGCACGCCGCTGGACCGGCAGGCCTGGGGCGACACCACGGTCAAGGGCGACCGGCTCTATCTGCATGTTTTCGACTGGCCCAGGAGCGGCAGCCTGCGCCTGGGCGGCCTAACCAGCCCCCCTAAGCGGGCCTACCTGCTGGCGACCAAGGCTCCGGTGGCGATCAAGCCGGTCGGCTCCGGCGACTACGATGTCGCCTTGCCCGCCAATGCGCCGGACGCCGCCGACAGCGTCATCGTCGTCGAGACCGATGGCCCCGTGCGGGGCGAGACGGGCCGACTGATCGAGACCCGGTGGGGGACGAACCAACTTCTGGCGTTCGACGCGACGGCGCTCGGAAGCGGATTTTCCTATGGTGACGGCAAGACCGCTCGCTTCTACGTCGATGGGCTGGAAAAGACTGGCAACCGGCTGGTTTGGCCGGTCCGCGCCACCGCTCCGGCGCCGGTGCGGGTTCGGGTGCGCTACAGCACCCCGGGCGAGACGAGCGCTCGCGTCCTTCTTCGCTACGGCGACGCCACGCTCGCGGCGCAGCTTACTCCCACCCACGGCGATCGGGACCTGCAGGAGGTCGAGCTGGGCGTCCTGGACCTCAAATCCGGCGCCCTGCAGGACCTCACCCTGTCGCTGGAGGCCGACCACCCGGTCCACATCTTCTCACTCGATCTGCGCCCCTGATCAGGGCTTCGCGCCCCTCTCGTCATAGGCTAGAAGTTTTCGCCTATGAAACGAGAGGGGCAGATCGTGGCAGGAGCCGGAAAGACCAGCGTGGAGGCTGAAGAGCAGCGGTATCGCGCCCCGGCCCTCGAAAAGGGCCTCGATATCCTGGAGCTGATCTCCACCGCCAGCGAGCCGATGTCCATCAGCATGATCACCCAGGCGCTGGACCGATCGACCGGCGAGCTCTTCCGAATGATCCAGGTGCTCGAGTACCGGGGCTTCATCGAGCAGGTCGGCAACGGCTATCTGCCGACGACGCGGCTGTTCGCCCTGGGCATGCAGCAAGCGCCGGTAAAATCGATCCTGGAGGTGGCGCTGCCGGTGATGCGCGACCTGGCCGAAACCGCCGAGCAGAGCTGCCACCTGGCCCTGCGCGCCGACGGCGACATTGTCGTGGCCGCTCGGATGGAGTCGGCCAGCCTTCTCGGCTTCTCCGTGCGCATCGGTTATCGCCAGCCCCTGGTGCTGACGGGTTCGGGCACGGTGCTCTACGCGTTCCAGACCCCCGAGACGCGGCAGCGCTGGGAGACCTTCTTCTCGCCGGACCTGCCCGCCGATCGATTGGCCGCGTTCCGCGCCCGCTGCGATCGCGCCCAGGCCAACGGTTATGACGAGCATCCCAGCGACATCGTGCCGGGCATCGTAGACTTGGCCGCGCCGGTCCTGCGAGGCGAGATCGCCGCGGCGGCGCTGACCATGCCGTTCGTGCGCAAGATCCCCCTGAAGGTCGAGCAAGGCCACGCCCTTCAGCTGGTCCGCGAAGCGGCCCGCCGGATTTCCGCCGAGTTGGCCTCATCCGACGTCCGCGTCTAGGGGCCTTAGGCGGCGACCACCACCTGGCGCTGCTCGCCCAGTCCCTCGATGCCCAGGGCCACGCGGTCGCCGACGTTCAGCCAAACCTGCGGCTTCTGCCCCAGGCCCACGCCCGGCGGCGTGCCGGTGGTCACCACGTCGCCCGGCTGCAGGCTCATGAACCGGCTGAGATAGGACAGGATGAAGGCTGGCCGGAAGATCATGGTCTTGGTCGAACCGTCCTGGAAACGCTTGCCGTTGACCTCAAGCCACATGGAGAGGTCGTGGACGTCGCCCAGCTCGTCCGGCGTCACCAGCCAGGGGCCCAAAGGCCCGAAGCTGTCGCAGCCCTTGCCCTTGTCCCACTGCGAGGACTGCATCTGGAAGGCGCGCTCGGAGACGTCGTTGCAGACGGCGTAGCCGATGATGGCCGCGGCGGCCTCCTCCTCGGTGACATAGGCGCAGTGCGCGCCCACGACGAAGGCGAGCTCGACCTCCCAGTCCAGTTGGGTCGAGCCGCGCGGCTTGATGATCGGATCGTTCGGACCCGAGAGCGCGCTAGTCGCCTTCATGAACACCACCGGCTCCTCGGGAATCGGCAGGCCGGACTCGGCGGCGTGATCGGCATAGTTGAGGCCGATGCAGACGAACTTGCCCGGCTTGGCCACGCAGGGGCCCAGGCGGGTGTCGGCTGGAACCGCCGGCAGGGTCGAGGGATCCACGCCCCGCAGGCGCGCAAGGCTCTCTTGGGTCAGGGTCGAGGGATCGATGTCGCCCACGACACCGCCAAGGTCACGGATAACGCCCTCGGTGTCGAGCAGGCCCGGCCGTTCCTGGCCGGCGGGTCCAAAGCGCAGCAGTTTCATCTAAGGTCTCCGAAGCTTACATCACCCAGCCGCCGTCGATGACGTGCGTCTGGCCGGTCGTGAAGGCGGCCTCGTCCGAGGCCAGGTAGACCGCCAGGGCGGCCAGTTCCGAGGGACGGCCAAAGCGACCCATCGCCTGACGGGCGGTGAACTCGCGATAGGCCGTATCGAAGTCGCCGGTGTCGCGCAGGCGCTGGAGCAGCGACGGCGTTTCGACCGTGCCGGGGCAGATGGCGTTGCAGCGAACGCCCTGGCCGACGAAATCTGCGGCGACGGCCTTGGTCAGGCCGATCACCGCGGCCTTGGTGGCGCAGTAGGCGAAGCGGTTGGGAACCCCTTTGATCGAGGAGGCGATCGACGACATGTTGATGATCGATCCGCCGCCCCGCGCGATCATGCCGGGTAAGACCGCGCGGATCATCCGATACTGGGCCGTGACATTGAGCGCATTGGAAAACGCCCAGGCGCTCTCGTCGCAGTCGAGAATGGTGCCGGCGTGGACGAAACCGGCGCAATTGTAGAGCACGTCGATCTCGGGGAACGCCTCGGCGACCGCACGGACCGCGTCCGGGTCGGTAACGTCCAGGCGGTAGGGCGTCGCGCCCTCGATCGATGATGCGGCCTCCAAGCTAAGATCCGTGGCGATCACCTGGGCGCCCTCGCGCACGAAGGCCTCGGCGGTCGCACGCCCAATCCCCTGCCCCGCCGCCGTGATCAGCGCGGTTTTGCCCGTCAGCCGGCCGGCGGTCTGTTGCTTCGTCTCGGTCATCATCCAGGTCCTAGGCTTCGTCGCCCGGCAGCGGGGCGCGCGGATCGATCAGGTTTTCCGCACGCAGCTCGGCCCAAAAGGCGGCGGGGATCGGCGTGTCGTAGAGGTCCAGCGTCTTCTTCACCCGCTCGACCGAGCCGAGGCCGGGGATGACGCTGACCACAGCGGGATGGGCCAGGCAGAACGACAGGGCCGCGGCCGCCAGGGGCGTTTCATGGCGCTCGGCCAGGGCCTCCAGCCGGCGAACACGCTCGACCACCTCGGGCGGCGCCTCGCCGTAGTCGTAGTAATGCGGCCCTGGGCCACGAACGCCTGTGGCCAGGATCCCCGAGTTGTAGGCGCCGCCGACCACCACCGAAACCTGGCGCGCCAGGGCGGCGGGCAGGAAGCTTTCCAGAGCCGTCTGCTCAAGCAGGGTATAGCGGCCAGCCAGCAGGACGACGTCGAGATCGACATGCTCCATGGCGCGCAGGCAAATCCGCCATTCGTTCACCCCCAGGCCGAAGGCGGTGATCGCGCCGCTCTGGCGCAGCCGCTCCAACGCTCGAAAGCCGCCGCCGATCGTCAGCTGCTCGAAGGTGCGGGCGTCGTCGTCGCCATGGGTCATGGGCCCGATGTCGTGGACGTAGAGAATGTCGATGTGAGCCAGGCCCAGGCGCTGCAGGCTGTCCTCGTAGGACCGGAGAATGCCGTCGTGGCTATAATCGTAGAGCTGCTCGAACGGCATGGGTGAGCGAAAGCCATGCCGCTCGCCATCGCCCTTCAGGCCCGGGACCGGCGTCAGAAGGCGGCCGACCTTTGTCGAGAGCACGACGCCGTCCCGCCCGCGCAGCACATCGCCCACCCGACGCTCGCTGAGGCCGTGGCCATAGCGCGGCGCGGTGTCGACATAGGTAAGACCCGCGTCCATGGCCGCCAGCAACGTCGCCCGCGCGTCCTCGTCCGTCACCGGGCGATAGAGGTTCCCGACGGAAGCGGCTCCAAATCCCAGGACGCTGATGGGGAGGCCGGCGCGCCGGATCTCGCGCTTGGGAATGGTCGCCAACTTGAACTTCCTCCTGGGCAGCGCTTTCCGCGCTTTGCGTCCGATCACATGTGAAATACACGTTCATATAAGAAATGCAATTGAGCTGGAGCTCCGATGATCGCGACATCCACCGAGGACTTCCGGCGCGCCGCACGGCGGCGGCTGCCGCGGTTCCTGTTCGACTATATCGACGGCGGCTCTGGAGACGAGCTGACGCTACGCAGCAACGCCGAAGACCTGGCTGGCCTGCGCCTACGTCAGCGGGTGCTGAAGGATGTGAGCAGCATCGACCTCTCGACCGCGCTTTTCGGTCACGCGCTGGGCGCTCCGATCGTGCTGGGGCCGGTGGGCCTTTCGGGCATGTACGCCCGGCGCGGCGAGACCCAGGCCGCCAGGGCGGCGGCGCAACGCGGCCTGCCCTTCTGCCTTTCCACCGTCTCGGTATGCGCCCTGGACGAGGTGGCGGCCGCTAGCCCCGCGCCGATCTGGTTCCAGCTCTATGTCATCCGCGACCGTGGCTTCATGCGCGACCTGCTCGCCAGGGCCAAGGCCGAGGGGGCCGGCGCCCTGGTGTTCACGGTCGATATGCCCGTCCCCGGCGCCCGCCGGCGCGACGCCCACAGCGGTCTGTCCGGTCCGATGGCGGCCCTCCGACGCTACGCCCAGGTGCTGGGCAGGCCGGATTGGGCCTGGGACGTGGGGTTGCGTGGCCGCCCCCACCAGCTGGGCAATGTCGCGCCGGTGCTGGGCAAGACCAGCGGCCTGGAGGACTTCATGGGCTGGCTGGGGGCCAATTTCGATCCGACCATCCAGTGGCGCGACCTCGAGTGGATCCGCGACGCCTGGGAGGGCCCCCTGATCATCAAGGGGGTGCTGGAGCCCGACGACGCCCGCGACGCCGTGCGCTTGGGCGCTGACGGGCTGGTGGTCTCCAATCACGGCGGGCGACAGCTGGATGGAGCCCTCTCCACGGCCCGGGCCTTGCCGAGCATCGCCGAGGCCGTCGGCGATGACCTGACCGTCCTGGCCGATGGCGGCGTGCGCTCGGGCATGGACGTGGTGCGGATGATGGCCTTGGGGGCGCAAGGCGTGCTGCTGGGCCGCGCCTGGGTCTATGCCCTGGCCGCCGCAGGCGAGGCCGGCGTCGGGCGTCTGCTGGACCTGATGATTTCGGAGATGCGCACGACCCTGGCCCTGGCCGGCGTGGCCTCCGCGCGCGAGATCGACGCGCGTCTTCTCGACCTCCGCTGAGACGCCTCAAAAAGATGGCCGGACGGCGCTCGGCGCCATCCGGCCAGGGACACCCGCCAGTGGGTAGAGGCTTAGTTGGCGGGGGTAAGGTAGAGGGTGCGCAGGGCGAATAGCTCCTGCCCCGAAGCCTGGGGCCGCAAGCTGACCTGGTAGCGGCCCGGTTTGTCGAAGTGCAGAATCCCAACCGGCTGGAAGGTCAGGAAGGTCGGCTTGCGACGTTCGATCGCCCCGGTTTCGATCACGCCGAAACTGCGTTTCTGGTCGCCGACCTCGACAGTCCCCTCGTGTCCGGCCTGCGCCTTGGTCGCCGAGTACTCCAGATCAATATGGTAGTCGCCGGCCTGCTCGACCTGCACCGTCCAGGAGACCGACTTGGACGGATCGTCCAGACCCACGGGGGTGTAAAACTTGCGCAGATCATCGACTGACAGCTGCGTCTTGATCGCGTCGAGCTTCACACCGGGGCTCAAGGTCGCGTCCGCCACATCCAGGGGCTGGCGACCATAGGCGCGTGACAGCACGATCCCCTGGTCGCGGCGGGCGGCCACCGGCGTCTGGGTCTCCACCACCACGACGAGGTCGTCGCTGGGCGCGGTGCCCGCCGGCAGGGTGACTGAAAGTCCGCCCGCGTCCTGCTTGAAGCGAAGGGCGCCGCCGCCCGCGAGCAACGAGACCTTGGTCACGGGCTCGGTCAGGCCCGGCGCGCGCACCACCCCGTCGGCCGGACGATCCAGAACATGCAGGTAGAGGCGCGAGCCCTTTTGGGTCGCCACGCCCCAGGGCGTCTGCGGCAGGGGGGAACGAGTCGTGCCATAGATGCTGTCGCCATTGACCTTCAGCCACGCGCCCACCGCCAGCAGTCGCTTCTGCGCGCCGTCGGGGAAACGCCCGCGACCATCGGGCCCCATGTTCAGCATGAAGTTGCCGCCGCGACTGGCGGATGTGGCCAGGAGGCGGATCAGGGTGTTGGTCGACTTGAAGTCGTTGTCGAACGCCGAATAGCCCCAGCTGCGATTGTGCGTGAACACCGACTCCCAGTCGCCGCCCTGGACCAGGCTGGCGGGCGGGATTTCGGAGTCGGACGGCGAGGTGTAGTCGCCCAGGTCATTGCCGATGCGGCTGTTGAGCAGGCATCCGGGCTGCAGCTTTTTGACGAGATCGCGCAGGCGCCTGGAGTATTCGGCTGGCATGGGGCCTGGGGTGTCGAACCAAATCTCGCGCACCGGACCGTAATTAGTCAGAAGCTCGGTGACCTGAGGTACGACCTTGCGGTTGAAGTATTCCTCGAAGTCAGCCTTCTTAGGGTCGAATTCCCAGGTGTTGCCGCCGCCGTTCGGCTCGGTCCAGTCCTGGTACTGAGAATAGTAGAAGCCGAGACCGATGCCCTCGGCCTTGGCGGCCTCGGCCAGCTCCTTCAGCGGATCGCGGCCAAACCGCGTGCCATCGACGATGTTATGCGGCGAGGCCGCCGACTTGAACATCGCAAAGCCGTCATGGTGCTTGGCGGTGATCACCATGTAGCGAAAGCCGGCGGCCTTCATGGTCTTCATCCAGGCGCGGGCGTCGAAGTCGACCGGATTGAAGTCCTTGGCCAGCTCCAGGTACTCGGCGCTGGGGGTCTTGCTGTTGCTCATCAGCCATTCGGAAGCCCCATAGTAGCGCTTGCCTCGGATCACACCGCCGGCCTGGGCGTAGATCCCCCAGTGGATGAACATCGAATAGCGGTCGTCGTTGAACCGCTCGAGCGCCTTGGCCGTGGCCGCGTCATGCGACATCGGCTTGTAGCTGGAGACCTTGAAATGGGTCTGCTCGGGCGGCGCGCCCACCGAATCCTGGGCCAGAGCCGCCCCGCCCACCGCCGTCGCCATGACGGCTGCGAGCATTCCAATCGACAGACTACGCACGTTCATCTCCCCTTCTTTTTTCAAACTCTGGTTCTGGCAGGCCGCGCTACGGACTTCGAACGGCGGCGACGGACCAACGAAACGATCAAGCCAAGCCGCCGGCCTTCAGGGCCAGCTCGGGGCGATCGAGAATTGCTTGCCCACCGGCGCGGACGAAGATTTCCCGGCTCACGCCGCCGCAGCGGATCGTGCGCTTGCCCGCGGTGGCGAAGCGCAGGGTCACGCGCTCCAGCTTGCCGTCGCGCCAGGCGATGTCGGCCAGGCCGGTATTGCGCAAACGCACCCCGCGCAGCGATCCGGTGGGCCAGGCCTTAGGCAAGGCGGGCAGCAGGTCGACGATGTCGCCCTTGCTCTGGACGAGCATTTCCATGATCGCCGCCGCGCCGCCGAAATTGCCGTCGATCTGGAATGGCGGGTGGGCGTCGAACAGATTCGGATAGGTCCGCTCGCGGGCCAGCAGCAGGCGCAGCACTTCATGCGCGTGGTCGCCGTCTCCAAGGCGAGCCCAGAGGTTGATGCGCCAGGCGATGGCCCAACCGGTGGTCTTGTCGCCGCGGTTCTCCAGCGTCCGCTTGGCGGCGGCGGCGAGATCGGGATGGACGGCCGGATCCAGCTGCCAGCTGGGGTAGAGGCCGTAGAGGTGCGAGACGTGGCGGTGCTTGGGATCAACGGCGACCGCATCCCAGTCGTCCTTCCACTCCATCAGCTGCCCGCCGGCGCCGATGCGTGTGGGGGCCAAGCGATCGCGGGCCTTGGCCAGATCCTGACGGAAGTCGGCGTCCAGGCCCAGGATGCGGGCGGCTTCGCGGGTGTGGTCGAACAGGTCCCGCAGGATCTGCATATCCATGGTCGGCCCCGCGCAGAGGGTCGAGCCGAAGCCATGGCGGTTCTCCGGCGACACGGAGGGGCTGGTGACCAGCCATCCCGTGGCCGGATCGGTCTGCAGGGTGTCGAGGAAGAACAGCGCCGCGCCGCGCATGATGGGGTAGGCGCGAGCCAGGAAACGCTTGTCGCGACCATAGTCGTAGCGCTCCCACAGGTGCAGGCACAGCCAGGCCCCGCCGGTCGGCCACAGGCCCGCCTTGGCGTGGTCGAACGGCGCGGTCCCACGCCACAGGTCGGTATTGTGGTGCGCCACCCAGCCACGCGCGCCGTACATCTGCCGGGCCGTGACGGCGCCGCGTTCGGCGAGGTCGGCGATCAGCTCGAACAGGGGCTCGGCGCACTCGGCCAGACCGCCAGCCTCGGCGGGCCAATAGTTCATCTGAGTGTTGATGTTGATCGTGTAGTTCGAGCCCCAGGGCGGCTTGACCTGGTCGTTCCAGATACCCTGTAGGTTGGCGGCCTGACCGCCAGGGCGTGAGCAGGCGATCAGCAGGTAGCGGGCATATTGGAAATAGAGCTCCGCCAGCCCCGGATCGTCTGTCGCCTCATTGCGCGCCAGCCGCCGGTCGGTGGGAACCCCGACATCGTCCTGGCCGCCCAGATCGAGGGTCACCCGGTCGAACAGCACGCGGTGGGCCATGGTGGCGGCCCGCGCCAGCTGGTCGAAGGTCTTGGCGGCGGCCTTGTCGAGCTGGCCGCGCGTGATGGCGTCCGGATCGCCGGTGACGTCGTCATAGCGCCGATAGCTGGTGGCCATGGCGACCAGGATCGTCACGCGATTGGCGCCGCGCACCTCGATCCGGCCGTCTACGGCCCGCGTGGAGCCGCCCTGGGCCATGACCCTGGCGCGGCCGCAATAGGTCAGCTGGCCTGGCGTGCCGGCCTCGCCGTCGTTGTTGCGGCCGGCGATCTTGATCGTGCTGGGCCCTTCCAGCGTGACCTGCTGGATCGTCTGGGCCGAGGTCAGGGTGACGTCGAAATTCAGCGCGCCGGGCCTGCTGGCCGTGACCTCCATCGCGATCACCTGGTCGACCGGCGAGGCCAGCATGCGCCGGCGATAGCGGACGCCGTCGATCTGGAAGCGCGTCTCGGCCATGGCGTTGTCTATATCGAGCGAGCGCCGATAGCCGCCGACGCCGCCTTGAGCGCCCACCCAGCGCAGGCCCAGATCACCGAACGGCTGATAGGCCATCTCGCGCGGCGGTGTCGCCACCAGCGTCTCGTTGGCCTTCTGCTCGGCCTCGGCATAGCGACCAGCGGCGATCAGGTCGCGGACAGGACCAAGACCCTCGCGAGCGCGCTTGTTGACCGGGTCATAGGGACCGCCGGTCCACAGGGTGGCCTCGTTCAGTTGCAGGCGCTCGGCCCAGACGTCGCCGAAGATCATCGCGCCCAGCCGGCCATTGCCGATCGGCAGGGCCTCGACCCATTCCTGGGCGGGCTGCTGGTACCAAAGGATGTGCGCACTGCGCTCGGGCGGGGCGGCGTCGGCCAGGGCGCGATCCAGGCCAAAGGCTGCGGCGGCCGCGCCGAGCTGGCGACGGGTCAGGGTCTTGCGAGCCACAGTTTCACTCCCCGGTTCCGACGGTCTTCGCCGCCATTCCCTATCGGTACAGGAGCGCGCCGACATTTCATAGATGAATTTTCGATGCATTAGTGATGCCCCACACCCAGGCCCGCAGCGTGCGCCTTGCCAGGCCAGATCGCGCCAAAGGGCTCGGGTGGCGTCAATCTGGCCGCAACGGAAAGGTGGAGTTATCGGTACCATGGGAGCGCCATGCGCCCGCCAGCAGCACGCCGTTCCCCACGCTGGGCCGCTTCCGGAACGCGCCGCCAACTCGTTTCAAGAGCGAAATTGCCGTTTACTGGTGCGATTTTTGTTGACGCCGCCCGACGCTAAGCGCCAATTCCCCGCACATATAAAAGAAATAAGGGGGGAGTAAATGCGCCTGAAAACCAACTTGCTGTTCGCATCGGCCAGCGCGCTTGGCCTGATCGCCACCGCGCCGGCTCTGGCGCAACAGACAGCGCCAGTTCAGCCGTCCGACGCCGTCGCCGAAGTCGTCGTGACCGGCTTCAAGCAAAGCTACGCCAACGAAGTGCGCACCAAGCGCAACGCCATCGAGATCACCGACGGCATCTCGTCGGACGACCTGGGCCGCATTCCCGACCTGAATATCGGCGAAGCCCTGCAGCGCGTGCCCGGCATCCAGATCAACCGCGAGGCCGAGGGCCGGGATGCGACCGTCAACCTCCGCGGCCTGCCCGGCGAGTTCGCCCGCACGACGCTGAACGGGGTGGCCTTCGCCGAGCCGATCCTGCAGTCCTCGACCCCGCTCGGCGCCTTCCTGTCCGACGTCTTCAGCGCCGTTCGGATCGAGAAGTCGCCCATGGCTCACGCCCAGGCCGGCGGGGTCAGCGGCAATATCGACCTGCAGATCCAGGGCGCCCTGTCGCGCCGCGACGGCGGACGCATGAAGGCCTCGTACGACTACAACGAGCTGGGCAAGCGCGGCGAACCCAGCATCACCCTGGGCTACAACAAGCACATCACCGACAACTTCGCGGTCTTCGGCGTCGCAGCCTACAAGCATGAGAACTTCCGCCGCGACTCGGTGCTGTTCAACAGCTACGGCACGCTGACCACCACGCTGACGCCCGACCTGATCTCGCGCTATGCCGACTACTACGCGCCGGCCGGCGCCTGCACGACCACCTACTCCGCCGTCGCGGGCTGCGTCGCGGTGGCGGGCGGCACGGGCAAGCTGGCCCAGACGGGCGTGCAGTACGTGGCCCAAAGCCGCCAATACACGCGCGTCAACGTCGGCGACCAGTTCTCCGGCGCCGCCGGGGCCGAATGGCAGGTCAACGACGAGCTGAAGATCGGGGTCACCGGCCTCTTCACGCGCCGCACCCAGAGCAACACCACCCAGAACTTCAGCACGGTCAGCTATTCCGGCACCGGCGCGAAGGTCACCCCCACGGGCGACCTGCGCCAGGGCCCCAACGGCTCCTACTACATCCAGGACTTCAATTTCTCGGGCGCCAATCTGGTCGAGGACTCGCGCCTCTTCCCGCAGACCCAGAAGGCCTGGGGCTTCAACCCCACCATCGAGTACAAGAACGACCGCTGGCGCCTGTCCACGATCGCCACGATCTCGAAGGCCAGCAACGCCTCGGAAGAGCAGTACGTCACCTTCAACCGGGTCCAGGTGGCCGGAGGAAACGGCATCGACGGCAGCTTCTCGAGCGGCGGCGGCGACTTCTCCAAGTATCGCCTGGCGTTCAACAGCACCGCGCCGATGTTCAACGTCGACGGCAACCCAGCCTGGATCCAGGGGTCGGCGGCCGCCAGCAGCGCCGAGTTCACCAACTGGTATAACTCGACTGCCGGAACGCCCAATCGCCTGCGCTTCCAGATCAGCGGCATCCAGGCCTACGCCACCAGCAAGATCAAGGCGATCCAGCAGGACGTCGAGCGCCAGCTGAACTTCGGCCCGCTAACGTCGATCCAGGTCGGCGGGCGTTTCGAGCGCAGCGACTACGCCTCGCGCGGATCGAAGATCAACGCGGTCGGCATCCAGTCGCAGAACATCAAGGACAGCTATCGCCTGACCAGCCCCAGCGCGGGCGACTTCTTCGGCGGTTCGCTGCCAGGCATGAACACCAACTGGCGCATCACCGACGTCAAGTCGCTGTTCAAGGCCCTGCAGCCGGTCACGCCCTACGAGGGCGCGCCCCTGGCCTTCAACGGGTTCAACCAGACCCTGAACGACGACGTGAACATCGGCCGCTACAACTTCGACAGCCGGACCGACGTGGCCTCCGGCTATGTCGAAGGCAAGTACGCGAGCCACCTGTTCTCGGTGCCCGTGCGAGGCTCGGTCGGCGTGCGCTACGAGCACACCGACAAGACGATGGATACGCTGAACCGCATCCGCACCTCGACCACGAACCTGGGCAGCCTCTCCGACTACGCCTATCGCCGCTACGAGGACAGCTACGGCGAGTGGCTGCCGTCGGCGATCGCCGTGTTCGACGTGACCGACAACTTCCTCGTCCGCACGGCCGCCTACCGCACCTATGTCCGTCCGCACCCGCGGCAGTTCTCGCCGGTCACCCTGGTGGGCACGCCCAACGACTCCAACGTCATCACCGCCACGCTCGGCAACGCCGAGCTTCAGCCCTACACGGCCACATCGCTGGACCTGGCGATGGAGTGGTACAACCGCCCCGGCGGCCTGGTCTCGCTGACGGTCTTCCAGAAGCGCCTGAACAACTTCATCCAGCAGGTCAGCGGGGCCAAGGCGCTCTGCCCGGCCGACGGCGGCACGCTGGGCCTGGGGCCGCTCAGCCTAAAGGGCGACCTCTGCTATACGAGCGCGGGCCCCGACGCGAGCGGCGACCTGCAGACGGTCAATCTGACTGGCTACGTCAATTCGGCGACGCCCTACACGCTGCGCGGCGCCGAGTTCAACGTGCAGCAGAACCTGGACTTCCTGCCGGGCTTCTGGCGCAACTTCGGGGGGGCGTTCAACTACGCCTACACGGTCGTCGACGGCAAAGGCCCGACCGGCGCCAAGGTCTCGCTGCCGGGCATCTCCAAGCACAACTTCAATGTCATCGGCTACTACGAGACCGACCTGTTCGGCGTGCGCCTGACCTACAACTACCGCACCGATTACGACGTGCCGGACGCGGCGATCTTCGGCTTCGGCGGGGCGGCGCGGCGGGTCATGGCGCGCGGCCAGCTGGACGGCTCGGCCTCGTTCAATCTTCGCAAGGGGACCAGCATCTCCATCAGCGCCTTCAACATCACCAACTCGGTCCGTCAGGAGTACCAGGGGATCGAGGCGATGGCGCGTCGTCAGGACTACGACGGCCGCACCTTCCGCATCGCGTTCAACAGCAAGTTCTGAGGCCAACGGGCGTCGGCGGGCATGCGCCCGTCGACGCCGCGCCGCATGAAGACCAGACTTAAGAGGACAGCATGACCCAACACCAAGCCTCGCGAACAGGATGGGCGCCGCTCGTGCTGATTGTTGTCCTGTTCTTCCTGTGGGGCGTTGCCAACAATCTCAACGACGTCCTGATCCCGCACCTGAAGAAGGCCTTCTTCCTGACCGACCTTCAGTCGGGTCTGGTCCAGTCGGCCTTCTATCTGGGCTATTTCTTCCTGGCCCTGCCGGCCGGCCTGTTGATGCGCCGTTACGGCTACAAGGCGGCGGTGATCGTGGGCCTTCTGCTCTTCGGCGCGGGCGCACTGCTGTTCTGGCCAGCTGCCGAGCTGCGACGCTACGATCTTTTCCTCTCCGCCCTGTTCGTCATCGCCTCGGGCCTGGCGTTCCTGGAGACCTCGGCCAACCCGTTGATCACGGTGCTGGGCGATCCGGCCAAGGCTGAGCAGCGCCTGAACCTCGCCCAGGCCTTCAATCCCCTCGGCGCCATCACCGCCGTCGTAGTGGGCCGTCAGTTCATCCTGTCGGGCGTCGAGCCGACCAAGGCCCAGTTCGCCGCCATGACCCCGGCCCAGCTGGCGGCCTTTCAGGCGGCCGAGGCCAAGTCGACCCAGCTGCCGTACCTGATCATCGCCAGCGTGGTCTTCTTGTGGGTGGTGCTGGTGGCGATCACCAGGTTCCCGCCGGAGGCCAGTCGCCCGACCGCGCAGGACCAGCACGAAGAGCGCGTCGACAAGCCGATCCTGGGCCTGTTCGCCCGTCCGCGCTTCCTGTTCGGCGTCGCCGCACAGTTCTTCTATGTCGGCGCCCAGGTGGGCGTGTGGAGCTACATGATCCGATACGCCCAGGACCAGGTCTCGGGAATGGGCGAGAAGACCGCCGCGGCCTATCTGTCCTGGTCGCTGGTCGGCTTCATGGCCGGACGCTTCACCGGCACGGCCTTGATGAGCAAAGTCGATCCTTCGCGCCTCATGGCGGCCTTCGCGGCCATCAATGTCGGCCTGACTCTCGTCGCCATCCTGGTCGGCGGGCAACTGGGCCTTCTGGCGATGGCGTCGACCAGCTTCTTCATGTCGATCATGTTCCCGACCATCTTCGCCAGCTCGATCAAGGGCCTGGGCCCGCTGACCAAGACCGGGTCGTCGTTCCTGGTCATGAGCATCATCGGCGGGGCGGCCTTGACGGCCGTGATGGGTGCGATCTCCGACGTCAGCGCCATTCGCTACGCAATCTCGGTCCCGTGCTTCTGCTTTGCCGTGGTTGGTCTCTTCGCCCTGACCGCCAAGCCTCGGGCGCTCTCGGTGCGGGACGCGACCCTCGCGGGCGGGCATTGACCAGCCTCCCCGCGCCCCTAGGACTTGAGCGATGCTGATCGACGCTCACTGCCACCTGTGGAGCCTCGGCCGGAACGGCCAGTCCTGGCCTACGCCGGACCTGGGCCCGATCTATCGAGACTTCGGCCTGAAGGATCTGGCGCTGACGGCGCCAGCCTTGACCGGGGCCGTGCTCGTCCAGTCGCAGCCCTGCGAGGACGACACCGCGTGGCTGCTTCGGATCGCCGCCGCCGAGCCGTTGGTCCTGGGCGTCGTCGGCTGGACGGACATGGCCGCCAGCGACGCTGAAGCGCGCATCGCGGCCCTGGCGTCCGATCGCTGGCTCAAGGGTCTGCGGCCGATGCTGCAGGATCTTCCCGTCGACTGGATCCTGGATCGGGCGCTCGAGCCGGCGATCGGCGCGATGGTGGCCGCGGACCTGACGTTCGACGCCCTGGTTCGGCCGCGCCACTTGCAAAGTCTCCTGGAACTGGCCCGGCGCTGGCCAGATCTTCGCGTCGTCATCGATCACGCAGCCAAGCCGGAGATCGCGGCGGGACGCCTCGAGCCCTGGCGCGAACAGATGTCGGCCCTGGCCGATCTGTCCAATGTGCATTGCAAGCTTTCCGGCCTTCTGACCGAGGCGGGCGAGGTGACCGGCCTCGATGCCGTGGCGCCGTACGTTGCGCATCTGGTCACGGGGTTTGGTCCTGATCGGCTAATGTGGGGCAGCGATTGGCCAGTGCTGAAGCTCGCGGGCGAGTATGGCGACTGGCGCGCGCTTTGCGAGGCCCTCGTCCCGGCGCAGCTTCATGCGGCGGTGTTCAGCCAGACCGCGCGCCGCGTCTATAGGCTCTAGGGAGACGGACGGATGGTCCAGGCGCCGCCAAACCGGCAGGGTCACGTGCAGCGCCACTGCCTGGCGCTGGACCTCAAGGACGACGAGGCGCTGATTGCGCGCTACGAGGCTTGGCATGCGCCGGGCGCGACGCCGCCTGCGGTGATCCGCTCGATCCGCGAGGCGGACATCCTGGCCTTGGAAATCTGGCGCCTGGGTACGCGTCTCTTCATGATCATGGAGACAGGCCCACGGTTCTCGGCGGAGGCCAAGGCTGCGGCCGACATGGCCTCTGACGACGTGCAGGCCTGGGAACGCCTCATGTGGCGGTTCCAAAAGCCCCTGCCCGAAGCCCCGGAGGGCGAGAAGTGGATGGCCCTTCGACGCATCTTCGCCTTGGAAGAGCACTCCTAGGCCCGCGTCTCACCGAGCTCGTCGTCGCCCCAGCACCCGCCGAGGCGACGACCCAGGACGTCACGGCGCCGGCGAACCCGGGCTCGCGGCGGTCGGCCCCGGCCCTGCTCGGAAAACGCCCTCGCTGGCGCTTCTGCCTCCGGATGGGGTGAGCCCGACCACCCGATAGCGGATGGGTCCGGCGCCGCCGACCACAGGGTCCTGGTCAACATATTGAGGCTGCGACAGACCGCTGGCGATTTGCTCATAGGCCGGCGCGTCCCCCACCGCGCGCTCCACCGCGTAGGTCTTGAATAGCGGGTTGGCGCGCCAGGCCAACGTCACGCCCGTCGAGGCGTCGCGGGCGATCTTCAGCTCCTCGACCGGCGGGTCCGAGCGCCGTGGCGGGATCGAGGTGACGACATAGGTCGCGCCCGCCCGGGTGTCGAAGGCGACATCGCCCTGCGGCGTGGTCGCAAACGACACAGGCGCGCCGTTCCCAGTCCGAATGTCCGCCCCACCGATCCCCGGATAGCGCAGCGTGAGTTTCCCCCCGGCCTTCGAGAGGATCTCCAGGCGGTCGGCGTGGCCCTTGGACCAGGCGGCGGAAAGCTCGAAGCCGCCGCGAGCCAGCAGGCCACGGTAACGCCCTTCACGCCACGTGCTGGGCAAGGCGGCCAACGGCGCGACCACGCCATCGGCGCTCTGCAGCAGCATCTCGCCGACGCCTGCGCTGACTCCGAAATTGCCGTCGACCTGGAACAGCTTCGTCGTGACGGAGTCGCGGTGATTGTTCCAAAGGTTGGACATGGCGTGGTGCGCCAGCCAGTACCGGTAGAACTGGTAGGCGGTGTCGCCGTCTCCCAGCCGCGCCCAGGTCGCCACGCGTTCAGCCTGCGCCCAGCCCGTGCCGCCGACGGGGCCGCGCCCCCGCAGCGAGACCCTCGCGGCGTCTTGCCAGGCGGGGGTGTTGCTGGTGATCAGCCGGCCCGGATAGACGCCGAGCAGCTGGGAGATGTGCCGGTGTTTGGGATCGCCGATCGACCCATAGGTCGTCTCCTCGCGGTACTCCTTGATCTGGCCCGACGCGCCGATGAGGATCGGGTCGAGTCTGGCCTGCTGGGCCGAGATCCTGGCGATCACCGGGTCGTTGCGGATCCCCAGCAGGCCTGCTGCGGCGATCGTGTCCCGATAGTTCTCGAAGATCATCTGCTGGTCGAAGGTCGCGCCCGTGGTCTGCAGGCTGGAGGCGTTCTCCGGCGACGAGGACGGGCTGGCCAGGAGCTTGCCGTCCTTCTCGGTCAGGAACCGCGAGAGGAAGTTGGCCTGGCCGCGCATCGCCGGATAGACGACCTCGCGCAGGAGGGATTTGTCGCGCGTGAAGTCATAGCGATCCCAGAACAGCATGGTCGTCCAGGGGCCCGTGCCAAAGCCGGAGTGAGGGACCTTGGTGCTGGGCTCCAGCGGACGCATGGAATTGCCCAACGCCCAGCCGTTGTCGCCATCGGCCGACAGGCCCGCGGGATGATACTCCGTCAGGTACTGGGTGGCGCGCGCCTGGTGGGCGGGAAGGTAGGCCCTGTAGAAGTCGATGTAGCTGTCGAAGAGCTCGGGCAGATTGCCGACGAAGGCGGGCCAATAGTTCATCTGCTGGTTGACGTTGTGCCAGTAGCCTGCCGACCAGGGCGCATCCTGATAGACGTTCCAGACGCCCTGCAGGTTCGGCGGCAAGGCGCCCTTGCGCGATGACGCGATCAGAAGGTAGCGGCCAAACTGGAAGCCGAGTTCTTCCAGATAGGGCTCGGCCTGGCCCTGCCGCGCGCCCGCGATCAGCTGGTCGGTCGGAGCCGCGGGCACGGTCCCGCCGAGATCGAAGGCGACGCGGCCATAGAGCGTGCGGTAGTCGGCCAGATGCCGCGCCTTCAGGGCCGCGAACGAGCGGCGGGCGGCCGCTTCCAGCGTCGCGGTCACCTTGTCATGGGGACCGGGAAAGCCTGCCAGCTTGGCTGCGGGGTCCTTCTCCAGGAAAACCTTTGGATCGAGCCGGTAGTTGGTCCCCAAAGCGACCAGGACCACGGCGCTGTCGGCGCCGCGCACAGTGATGCTCCCGGCGTCGGCGCCCTCCCCTGTCCGCATGACGCCGCCCTGCGGGATGACCTTGAACTGCGCTTCGAACTTGATCCCGTAGTAGTCCATCACCCCGCTCAGGGTGATCACATCGCCTTTGGCCGTCACCGTCGCGTGCTTGCCGCGCCGATCGCCTTCGGTCTTGCGGAACGGCGCCAGATAGGGGGCGGCGGGGCGCAGCGTGAAGTCGAGCGCGCCAGGGCGCGAGGCCGCCAGACGCATCACCAGGACCTTATCGGGATAGCTGGCGAAATACTCCCGCTCGAACGTCACACCGTTCTGGCCATAGCGAATGTGAGCCGTGGCGCTGCCGAGGTCGAGTTCGCGCCTATAGTCCTGCGGCGCGCCGTGCGGGAACTCCAGCGCGACCTCCGCGAAATTGTTGAGCCCGCCGATGCCCCCGGTGGGCGTATCGACCAGGCTGTTCTCGGTCAGCTGCAGTCGCTCGCGGGCGACGCCGCCAAAGACATTGACCCCGAAATAGCCGTTGCCCAGCGGCAAGGACTGGTCGAGCCAGCCCTCGACGCTGTCAGCCGCCGGGCTCTGGTACCAGAGCCGCATGGGCTTTTCCCCCCCGCCCTTGGGGGTGGGGGGGCCGGACGCAGCGCTCACCTGCGCGCCCAAGGCGGCGATGCTCAGGGCAAGGACGATGGCGCGAACAGATTTCATGGCTTGTCTCGTCATGGACGGCGGAAGGCGCCGGCGCTCAGCGAGCCCCCGTCGGTCTCGGCCGAGGCGGGCTTGCGAACACTGGCGTTGTCAAAGCGTTGCGAGGCGAACGTATTGAAGTCGAAGGCCCGCGGCGTGTGGGGATTGGATTGTCCGCCGCCGGTGGAGCCGGAGGTCGACGGGGCTTCCAGATTGTTGATGCGGACGGGGGTCTGGCGCCGTTCGCCGATGCCCCCTACGCAGGTCCAGACGTCTGGCCGCAGCGAATGCCGGCAGCGCCGCCGGCATGGCGATGCCGGCATGGCGATGCCGGCAAGCGCCTTCGAACCAGCCGGGCCAAGCTTGGTGCGCATCCCACCCCCAGTTTTATAGATCTTGCCGCGGTGATTGCGCCGACTTGGTTCGTATGTCAATTTTCTTTTTATATATGGAATATCCTGACCAACGAGACCCTCGGCTTGTCCGAACCGAAGTCGCGCCAGGGCCACCTGATCGGTTGGGCGCATGCCGCAGCAGGAGTCCAACGCGGTCACGTAGCGTACAATGTTTTACAAGCGCACTCTCGTTTCTTATATAAACATCCAAAGGTTCAGGCGCATGGCGCTTCACTTGGGGGCATCGATGAAAGCTGCAGCCTTCGCCTTCGCGGTTCTAATGTGGGGCGGGCCGGTCAGCGCCGGGACCGATACCGTCATCCCGGCCTGGACCGCCGCCACGACCTTCAAGCCGGCAAAGCTCAAGGAAGGCGAGGCGGCGATCTATGACGGACAGGCCGTGCGGCAGGACGTTCGCTTCCAGGCGCGGACGAGAAAGGTGTCGTTGCGGCTGACGAACGAGCTCGGTGCTACGCGCGTTTCCATCGCCAAGGTCGAGCTTCGGGTGATTCAAGCCGACGGATCGCTCGGCGCGCCGCACCCGGCGAGGTTCGGCGGCGGCGACGCCGTCACGCTAGAACCGGGGGCGGTTCGGTATACGGACTATGTCGAGTTGGCCGCTCCGGCCTTCACCGACGTGGCCGTCATCGTCCGGTACCCGGGCCTGGCTGAGCCCGTGGCCCATCGCACCCTGGTGCGCATCGCCAAGGTCGACGAGACTCCGGGATCGCAACTTCCCACAGTTCGTGGCGCGGCGATCGTTTCAGCCGTCGAGACGGTCGCGCCCAAAGCGGCCTGCCGGCGGGTCGTCGTGGCCCTCGGCGACTCGATCACGGAAGGGGCGGGCTCTACGCCCCATAACGACTGGCCTAGCCGCCTCGCACGCCGCTTCCAAGGCGGCCGCTGCGAGGTCGTCATCGTCAACGCCGGCATCAGCGGAAACAAGGTTCTGTCCGATGGCGGGTCGCCCGCCATGCTCGCGCGCCTGGACAGGGATGTCTTCGCCGTCCCTGGTGTGACCGACATCATCTTCGCCGAAGGCATCAACGACATCCGCTCCGCCGAGACGAACAACCTCGACAGCGAAGCCCTGGCCGCACAGCTGTTGGAAGGCTACCGCCAGCTTACCCTGCGCGCCCATGCGCATGGCGTTCGCGTGATCGGCGGGACGCTGACGCCTTACAAGGGGACCAGTAATCAAACCGACGCCGGTCTCGCCACGGTCGAGCGCGTCAATGGTGCGATCCGGTCGGGCGCGGTGTTCGACGCGGTGATCGACTTCAACAGGGCGCTCGCCGATCCGGCCGACCCGCAGCGCATGCAGGCCGCGTTTCAGAAAGGCGACTGGCTTCACCCGAATGACGCCGGCTATGCGGCTATGGCGGCCGCAGCGCCTGACGGCCTGTTCGCCTCACGTCCCTGACGCGAGCGCCGGCCACGGCAGCTCCGTAGCGGCCCAGCCTTTCAGCATGGCCACGGTCTTGGGCTAAGTGATGCTGGCCAGCAATGTTCTCCATGCCTGGCCACGGACCGCGGTCCTCGACGCGATCCTCCTCACAGCTACCTGGGCGGCGCCGGCGGGCGCCCGCGAGGCCCCTAGGGCTGGATGCGCAACATCACGACGCCATGCGACGGGACGTCGGCCGAGAAGCCGCCCTTGGTCCGGCCAAGATCGCGATGCGCCCACAGATCACGGGCCGCAACCTTCAGCGCGTCGGGATAGCCGTGCTCGGACCATTTCGTCGCGATGCGCGCGGGGCTGCCCGAACGGTTGAACAGCAGGACCGCGCGACCACCGTCAGCGAGCGGCTTCGACCAGACCTCGAGATCGCCGTCGTCGCGGACGCGGCGCCCCTGCGCGCCAAGCCGGTCCTGGTCGACCGCGATGACCTCCCTGTTGAGAAGGATGTCTCGCGTCGCGTCGTCCATGATCGTCAGGTCGGCGCCGACGATCAGCGGCGCGGCCATCATCGCCCAGAGACTGAAGTGCGAGCGCTGCTCTTCCCAGGTAAGGCCCTCGTTCTTGTCGATGCCTACCTCAAGCATGTCCGGGTCATTCCAATGCCCGGGTCCGGCATAGGGATAGAGCGGCTCGTTCTTATCGACGATGTCGAGCACACCGAGGCCAAACCGCACCCGACCTTGCCAATCGTTGCGGATATCGCTCGTGGTGCGCCAGAGGTTGCCGATCTTCAGGCCCCATTCCCATGGCAGCGACTTGTCGAACTCGTTCGGACGGTCGACGCCCCAGTTGCAGATCGAGAAGACGATGTCGCGCCCGGTCGCCCGCAAGGCGTCGGCCATCAGCGCATAAGCCTCCTCGGAATTGCGCGATCCGGTGTGACACCAGTCGTATTTCAGATAGTCCACGCCCCAGGACGCGAACGACATCGCGTCCTGATACTCATGACCCTGGCTTCCGGGTTGCTTGGCGCAGGTCAGCGCGCCCGCATCGGAATAGATGCCGAACTTCAATCCCTTGGAGTGGATGTAGTCGCCTAGCGCCTTCATGCCCGAGGGAAATTTCACCGGGTCCGCGGTGAGGGCGCCCTGAGCATCTCGCGGCCCCGCCCAGCAATCGTCAAGGATCAAGTAGCCATAGCCCGCATCGCGCATGCCGTTGGAGGACATCTCGTCAGCCGTGTCGCGGACCACCTTCTCGGTGAGGGCCTTGCAGCCGAACTTGTTCCAACTGTTCCAGCCCATCGGCGGGGTGAGCGCCAGGCCGTTGGCGGTCCGCTTGTTGTCGAGCGAAGGCCGGATGATCGTCGGGTTCGGGGGCTGGACCGTGTCGTAGACGCGCTTGGCCCGCGCGGCCGCGACCTCCTCGGCCGTACGCGCCACATAGCGCTTCTGCGACACGTCGGTCGGGGCGGCCACCTGAGCGTAGGCGAACGCGCCTGAGACGAGCGCAAAGCCGACCAGGGCGGCGCCTGTCGCGCGAGCGTAGGCGGCCATACGCCGGGCAATTCGAATATCGCGATTGGTCACTTGCAGTCGTCCCCTTGTCCGCTTCCATGCGAACTTGCGCGAACGAAATGGATATTCAAATATAAAATTATCGAAAACCCCGTCACCCATTCCCGCACAAGCGCCCCCTGCCGGCCTGCCGAGCCAGCGGATGTCAGGCGCCCGGACGGGAAGCTGGAAAAGCCGTGCGAAAGCCCCGAGCGGCGGTTTTGCATCCTCAACGTGGTCGACGGCGTCACGCGAATGCCTGGCGGCGATCGCCGACACCTCGCGCTGCCGGGTCGGCTCGTGGCCCGCGAGCGCGGGCGCCCGGGCATGGCTGTCAGCGACAACGGCACGGAGTTCACCTCCACCGCAATCCTGGCTTAGTCGGAGGCAGCCCGTCACCTGGCATTACATCGCGCCGGCAAGTCGACCCAGAACGGCCTTGCCGAAAGATTCAACGGCCGCATGCGCGACGAGCTGTTGCCGGCCTGTTGCTCCCACCGCGCCACACGGCGTAACCAACCCGGAGACTCTCGTCGCCGCTGGGTGAAAGTTCAGGGGCAGTTCAACGCTCTTAAGTCTCCACTACCCGAGCCGACGCAATCCGGCCGGAGCCACCTGCTGTAAATTGGCTGTCCCCGTCATTTATTCGTACCAGGCGCCATCGCCGAGCAGCCTCACCAACGAGCATGGGTGAGCCCGCGATGGCTCTCGTCCGCGTTGGCCCCATCACAAACGAAGGTCAATGGCGAGAAGATGCTGCCGCGACCAACAGCGCCCATCCCCCGCCGCTAGCGGCCAGAAGCATGGCGAAAATGGCGAGATGCGGCGGCAGAGAGGCGAGCTGGAAAATCGCTCCGACCGCTGGAAACGTAAAGATCGCGCCCAGAATCGCGCTGACTAAGAACGTGATAAGCCATAATACCCGCCGCTCCGCGCCGAACAGGTTTCCGGTCGTGAAGGCGTCGATTAGCGCCAAGATGAGATTGCCCGTCACGAGCGTGAGAAACGCTGCGCCTCGCGCGACCGGAGCGGCGCTACCCCCGTGGAGAAGGGAGACATAGAGGCCACCCGAAGCGACGAGGACGCCAAGACCCTGCAGCATGGCAAGGCCAATTTGCCCTGGACCGAACAAGGGCTCGTCGATGTCGCGGGGTGGCCTCCGCATGGCGGAGGAGTCGGCGGGAGCGGCTTCGAAGACGAGAGAGGACGTCGGATCGACGATCAACTCCAGCAACACCACGTGCATGGGCAGGAGCACCGGCGGCAAGCCAAACAGGATCGGCGCCAGCGCCAAGCCTGCAATCGGAACGTGGACCGCAGTGATGTAGGTCATTGCGCGCCGAAGGTTCGCGAAAATGCGCCGGCCAAGCCTCACCCCCTCCACGATCGACGCGAAACTGTCGTCCAACAGCACCAGGTCCGCCGCCTCGCGCGCTACATCCGCCCCCCTGCGTCCCATGGCCACGCCGATATGGGCAGCCTCCAGCGCCGGGGCGTCATTGACCCCATCGCCGGTCATGGCCACCACCTCGCCAGAGGCTTTCAGTATTTCGACAAGCCTGAGCTTTTGCTCGGGTCTGATGCGCGCGAATACGCGCACATGCTTGAGCCGCTCGCGAAACGCCGCCTCCGACAACGCGGCCAACTCCTCCCCGGTCAGAGCGCCCGCGTCGACCGACAGACCAGCCGTCCGTGCGATGGCAAGAGCCGTCGCCGGATGGTCGCCGGTGATCATGATGACCTTGAGGCCTGCTTTGCTGGCCTCATCCAGCGCGGCGGCGGCGTCGGCCCGCAAGGGATCGACAAATCCGAGAAGGCCGAAGAACTCAAAGCGCGCGTCAGAGGGGTCTGCAGGAAAAAGCCCCCGCTCCGCGCAAGCAGCTACGCCCAAAACACGAAGCCCTTGCGCTGCGTAGGATTCGACCACCCTCTGGAGGTTCGCCTTATCGTCATCGGAAAGCCGGCAGAGCTGAAAGATCGCCTCTGGAGCGCCCTTCGCCGCGGCCATGCGCTTGCCCGATACAGCCCAAAGCTGGACGACCGCCAAACGTTCAGCCTGCAAGGGCCAAACTCTGCTTGGCCCAGGCTTGTCAGCCCGGAATGCGATGCTCCGCGCCGAGCATAGAGCCAGAACGGCTTTGTCCATCGGATCTACGGGACGGACAGCACAAGCCAGGGCGCAAATCCGCAACAAGCGAACGGATGGTTCGCCCAGCTCTGCCCCGTCCTCGATCGCCGTCTCGCCACTCGGTGTCCAGAGCCGCGCCACACGCATCTGGTTCTCGGTCAGGGTGCCAGTCTTGTCGACGCAAAGCACGCTGGCCGCGCCCAGGGTCTCGATAACCGCACTGCGACGAACCAGCACCTGATGCGCCGCCAGCCGCCAAGCTCCCAAGGCCAGAAACACGGCCAGCACCATCGGGAATTCTTCCGGAATCAACGCGATGGCGATCGTCACGGCCGCCAAAGCCCCCTGCCCCCAATCGCCCCGCAAGAGCCCGTAGGCGATCGCCACTGCGATGCTGAAGGCGATCGCGAGTGCGCCGATCAGAGCCGCAAGTCGCTTGGCCGATCGCTGCAACGGCGTCGATGATGGCGCTATGGCCGCCAACGATCCGCCAAGCTTGCCGATCGCCGACCTGGCGCCTGTCTGGGTCATCCTGACGACGCCCTGGCCGCTGACAACGAGCGTTCCCCCATAAACGCGCGCGCTGACTCCGGACGGGGCGTCGTCATCTTCACCGGTGAAGTCGCCATTCGGCGTCCTGATGACAGGGGCCGCCTCGCCGGTCAGTACGGATTCGTCGATGCTGAGAACACCGCCTTCCACCAGGACGCCGTCAGCGGTCAGCCGCTCGCCCTCGGCGACGAGCACCATGTCTCCGGGCGCCAATTCTCGCGCCAGGACTTGGTGTTCGATCCCATCGCGGATGACTCTGACCCGCGGTTGAGCCAGTTCCCGCAACGCCATCAAGGCCCGTTCGCTACGAGCCTCCTGAATGACCACCAGAGCTATGCTCATGGTCGCCCCACCGAGCAGGAACAGCCCCTCGGCAAGATCTCCGAAAGTCAGATAGAGGCCCGCCGCGACCATGAGGAGCAGGAACATCGGCTCGCGCAGGGTTTCCAGACCAATACGCCCCAGGTTCCGCTTGGGCGGTCCCGGGATTTCGTTGGGCCCGGCTTCCTGAAGGCGACGCCGCGCTTCTATCTCGCTCAGGCCTTGGAGAGACGGTGTCATGGCCGTTCTCCTCAAAGTCAGTGCGAAAGGAAGAGCACCGTCGGCGTCGCGCGCAACACGTGCTTGGTCGCGCGGCCCAGCACGAACTCGAGCGCGTGAAGGCGGTGACAGGCGCCCACTACGAGGAGATTGGCGGGAGGTCGGGCGACATGATCATCGATCGCCGGATCGAGCTGAAGCGGCAGACTGCCCAGGCGCATGGCGCCTCCTCCGATCATCCAGGCGTTTCGGTCGTAGCGCCATCGAAGGTTTCAACCTCCGCCAGGGCCTGCGCCTTAGTTTGACGCACTACGCCGTCGCGATGGTCGGGAGGACCATAGATCGTGTAGACTTTCAGGGGCTTATCGCCCGTGTTGATGAGATTGTGGCGGGCGCCGGCTGGGACGATCACCGCATCATCGTGGCGCACCGGACTGCGCCGGCCATCGATCCAGATTTCGCCCTTGCCCTTCTCGATGCGGAAGAACTGGTCATGATCCGGATGAACTTCCTCGCCAATGTCCTCACCTGGCTCCAGCGACATGAGCACCAATTGCAGGTGCTTGCCGGTGTAGAGCACGCGCCGGAAGTCGCCGTTGTCTTCGGTCAGCGCTTCTATGTCCGCGACAAAGCCTTTCATGGTCTTCTCCTTGGAGCAGATGTTGGGGTCAGCGTCCCAGGATCAGGGGAAGCTTGGCCGCCCCGATCATCCGGCGCGTGACGCCGCCGAAGAGCTTCTCGTTCAGACGGCCGTGACCGTAGGCGCCCATCACGCAGTACCCCGCCTGGTCGATGTCGGCCTGGCGCAGAAGATGGACATCGGGCGTCTCGCCAGCGGACTCGATCATAAGAACCTTGCCGTGAACGTCGTGCCGGGACAGGTAGGCCGCCGCCTCCTGGACCGAGGGGCCATCCGCAGTCTCTCCCACCGCGACCAAGCGCACCGACCGCGCCAGCTTCAGAAGCGGCGTGACGGCCCTCAGGGCGACGGCGGCCGGTTCTGATCCATCCCAGGCCACAATCGCCGGCCCGGTGACGTTCAGCCCAACGGCGTTGTCGGGCACGGCCACGATCGGGCATCGAGCTTCGACCAGGAGATCGCCAAGCGCGCCGCGGGTTTCGCGGTCGAACACCTCGCCATGCTTGCAGTTGAAGATAATCAGGTCCGACAGCCGCGACTGGTTGGCCAGGCATCTGGCGATGTCACCGATATCGTCGGTCCAGTCATAGCTGACACCTTCATTGGCGAGACGCAGGTCCAGCCGCTCGCGCAGTTCAAACTCCAGCTTGCGGCTTTCAGTCAGCGCCAGGCCGGTAGCCCACCCACCATCGATGGGAAACACCGGCAGCGGGGTGACGTCGGCGCAGCGAATATGACCGTCCAGGCTACGCGCCAGATCCAGGGCGGCCTGAAGGCGCGCTTCCTGCCCGCGATCCTCGTGAACCAGAAGGAGAATATTCTTCATCGCATGATCTCCACAGCCAAGGCCGGCAAGCCGCCGAAGTCCGCTCGCCCGAGTGTGCGGCGAGGAATGCTCCGCGGCAGGTCACCGCCCGCTCGGCGATGACGATGTCCAGCCGGATTGATCCTGCCGTCGGCCACCGAGCGGCGTTATCCGCAGTTTCCCGTAGTCGGCGGCCTGCTGGCCAAGCGCGACCATCGCCAATCTTCCATCGAGTTCGATGCTTTTTGCGCCCGATCAATTCGAAGCGCCCCAGTCGATCCAAGCTGCGCGGGCATTGATCGGAGGCCACATGGGCGGACGGCATGACATCAGGAGCGGGTCGAAATGGGCGTGGGCGATAATGCTCGCCACGTCGCTATGGGGCTGCGCGATGATCGACGCCCCAACGCCCGCCGAGCGCCAAACAGCGCACGACATCGACATGGGGCGAGCGGTAGTCCGCGACCAATGCCTGGCCTGTCATCAAGTGGACGGCCCCACGACGGACGGCGCGGCCCCGCCGCTGACGGAGGTTGCGCGCCGCTACCGCAATGCTCACCTGGACTGGGAACTGGAAGCCATATCCAACGTCGGACACTATCGGATGCCACCCAGGCCGCTCTCGGCCTCGGAGATCCGAGCGCTAGCGGCCTATATTCAATCCCTGGAACACGCGTCGCTTCAGCAGCCAGTCGGGCGACGGGATCACTGATCTCCCGGAACCCGCGGGGCGCAATGGGGCTCGATCGGATCCTGCCTGGGATCCAAGCCGCGCAGGTAGGCGATCAACTCAGCACGTTGGTCATCGCCCAAAACGGCCATCGGCATGCTCGGATGCCGACGCGGTCCACCTTCCTCGGGCGGCCGCAGCGGCGCTAGCATGCCTTCGGTGAGAACATCCTCCAGGCAGCCAGGCGCATAACGCTGATGCAACTCTGCGAAGGCCGGCGCTCCGGGCAATGGGCTTCGCCCGTCGGGGACCGCATGGCAGCCGCCGCAGTAACGCTGGGCCAGGGTAAGGCCGCTCGGAACGGCGACCCCGGCGGGTTGAGCGCGCGGCGAGCCAGTTTTGTCGACCATGCCGACAGCCATGGCGGCCACCAAAGGCAAAAGGGCTGCCCAGCGTCTCATTGTCCATCCTCCAGATCCAAAACGGCCCGCCCTACGACCTAGCCCTTCGCCATCTGGTCGAAGACCAGGTTGATGTCCGCCAGACGGGTGTGGCGCCCGATCCGAGCGCTCACCTTGCTGTCGGCTGCCAAGACCAGGGTCTCCTGGAGGTCCAGCCGCGTACCGACGATCGAGCCTTGCACGACGATCCCCCTCAATACGGTATCGAAGATCGAGAGTGGAAAATCTCCCGGCGGCAGGGAGCGCGACCACTCGGTCGCCGATTACGAGATGCTCGACTTCGCCCCCCTAGGGCCGAAACTGTCCCTAAGCCCTCATGGCCGGGTACGAACGGCAGCGAAGGCTTGATCGGCCAGTCGCCGTGTGCGGCGTGAAGATCGGTGTGACAGACCCTACAGGCGCCGATCTTGACCACACCCTTGCCAGGATCGGGGACCGGAAGCGGAAGGGTTTCCATCTCGAGCGCTTGGCCGAAGGCGCGCACGACGGCCGCGGTCATCAAAGCTTGCATGGCGACCTCCCATATCGATACGGCATGGGTAGGCGCGCCCGTCCGCCAAAACACTTGGGAGTTCTACTTAGCCGTCCCGCCCCAGCAGTCCGTCCACCGCCCGGACCAGGGCCGCATCCACCAACGGCTTTTCCAGCACACGCTCGTAACCGGCGCTCGCCGCCTTGGCGTGAAGGCCAGACTCTGGAAAGCCCGTGATCAGCAGGGCGCGACCCGACCAGCCGCGCTTGCGCAAGCCGACGATCAACTCCAGGCCATCGGCGTCCGGCATCCTGTAGTCGGCCACCAGCACCTCGGCTTCGCAGGCCAAAGGGTCTGCCAGGAGGTCCCGTCCAGAGCCAAAGGCGCGGACCTCCAGACCTCGACCGCTCAGCAGCAGTTGAAGCGAGCGCCGCGCTCCCGCGTCGTCATCGACGAGGAGTAGTCGGGGCCGGCGAGGCGAAGAAGGAAGGGGCTGCTGCATGATCCGACACAACGCGCGCCGAGAAGAGGTCGGCGAGCCTAAGGTCATGACATTCGCCTGCCCGAACGTCCTTACGTAGAGTTGCTTAGTATTGAGGCCTACGCATCCAACAGTCCGGCCGCGAAGGCGAGGCGCAAGGCTTCCGACAGACTCCGAACCTTGAGCTTGGCCATGAGGTTGGCCCGATGCACTTCGACTGTGCGCGGCGAAATTCCCAGCTCGAAGGCGATCGTCTTGTTAGGCAGGCCGTTGGCCATGCCTCGCAAGACATCCTGTTCGCGACTGGTCAAACCTGCCACCGCCGCCGCCGCGTCCTGAGCCCGCTCGGCGCGACCGTCAAGATCGTCGAGATGGGCGAACGCCGCTTCGATCGCCTCCAAGATCCTCGCCTTCTCAAAGGGCTTTTCCAGGAAATCCACCGCTCCAGCCTTCATGGCGCGCACTGCCACGGAGACGTCGCCGTGACCGGTGAGCACCACCACGGGCATGGCGATCCCACGCTCAACCATGGCTGCCTGGACCGCCAGCCCGTCCAGACCCGGCATACGTACATCCAGCAGCACGCAGCCGGTTTCAATGCTCTTGGCCCGCTGGAGAAACTCGCTTCCCGAAGCGTAGGTGCTGACGGCGTAGCCTGAGGTCTTGAGCATGAAGCTCGCCGAGCGTCGAATGGCGTCTTCATCGTCGACGATATGGACTCTGCGGGTGTCACTCATCGCCTTGCTCCGTCTCGGCCCTGACCAAGGTGAAATGAAACTCCGCCCCGCCTTCAGGCCCCGGTGCGTAACTTATACGGCCTCCATTGGCCTCGACGATCGTTCGACAGATCGACAGGCCAAGCCCCATACCCTCGGCCTTGGTGCTGACAAAAGCCGTGAAAAGCTGGTCGACTAACTCACGAGGCACGCCAGGCCCGTTGTCGGCTATTGTGATCCGCACAAATCCCGGCTCGTCGCTGGCGGCGCTGATCCGCAACGAAGGCTGCGGTCCGCCTCTCATGGCCTCAAAAGCGTTGCGCGCTAAGTTGATGACAACCTGCTGGATCTGAATCTTGTCGACGAGCACGGGCAGCGCCGTCGGAAGGTCGAAAATGATGTTGAGGCCCTCGTCACGCGCGCCCATCAGGCCCAGCGCCGCCGCCTCGCGAAGCAGGGCCGGGAGATCCTCGACGCTCTTTTCAACTTCTCCTCGCGCCACAAAGTCACGTAGCCGGCGGACGATGTGACCAGCCCGGAGAGCCTCGCTCGCCGCGTCCCCCAGAGCCTCACGGATCATCGGCAAGTCTTCGAGATTTGGCTTGGCTAGGAGGCCGCTCACGGCTTCAACATAGTTGGCGACAGCAGTGATCGGCTGGTTGAGCTCATGAGCGAGCGTAGAGGCCATGGTCCCCATGCCACTGACCCGGGCGATGTGGATCAACTCAGCCTGCAATTCCTCCAAGCGCGCCTGCACCCGTTGGCGTTCGGTCAGGTCGCGGCAGAAGCCTGTGAAGATCCGGGGTCCAGGTCCATTGGCTTCACCGATCGCGAGTTCCATGGCGAAGGTCGATCCATCCTTGCGCTGGCCTGTGACCACGCGCCCCAGGCCGATGATCCGCCGCTCCCCTGTCGCGAGGTAACGGTCGATATATCCGTCATGGCCCTCCCGATCTGGCGAGGGCATCAGGCAATTGACATTGCGGCCGAGGACCTCCTCTTCGCGCCAACCAAACAAGCGCTCGGCGGCCGTCGAAAACGACAGGATCACCCCACGCTCATCGATGACGATCATCGCATCTGGAACTGTTGAGAGGATCGATCCCAGGTGGTTGGCGCTGGCTTGCAGGGCTTGCTCCGCCGCCCGCTGATCGGTGACATCATGTAGGATTTTGGCGAAACCCTTCAGGTTCCCGGCCTCGTCTCGGAGCGCCATCGTCGACACGTGAGCAAGGAATTCAGAGCCGTCCTTGCGCAGCCGCCAGTCCTGTTCCTCCAGCCGCCCTTCGCGTGCGGCCCGCTCCAGGTCGGCGGCCGGCTTGCCGGCGCGACGGGCGTCCTTGGGGTAGAAGATCGCCGAATCCATGCCGACGATCTCGTCCTCCCGCCATCCCTTCAGACGTTGAGCGCCCGCATTCCAGATCAGCACCCTTCCTTCTGGATCAAGCATGTAGATCGCATACTCGGCCGCGCCGTCGATTAGCAGGTTGAGCTGCTCAGCCGCCGCACTGGCGGCCCGAGCGCGCTCGTCGGATCGCTCCACGAGCTCCGCGGCCCCGCGGCGCAAACGATCGATTTCCCACCCGATCAGCACCAGACCCGTGGCTGTCACGGCATAGGCGGCGGTGTTCGTCGCGCCCTCGAAGTTCAGCAAGCCTTGGCCGCTGAACGCAGCCCCGCCCACAAGGCCGATCAGGGCCGCGCAAAGGCCCGGCCCAACACCACCCAACGCCGTCGCCGCAACAATCGGCACGACAAAGGGCAAGTAGGCCACCCGATGCGACAACCACGGCTCGAACGCCAGGCGCAACAGAGCCGCCAGCACTGCGCCGCCTAGCGCGACGCCATAGGCGCGCGCCAAGCCTTCGCGCGATCCTTTTCGGTATGAGATCACCCGCTTCATCGCGTGCAACCGTTCGCCCCCCCCCCCCGCAGATCATGCGCCAAAGCTTATCCCGGGCAAAGGCCTGCTGCGCTCGTCCGCCTAGGCGAACCTTGGGGGACAGCCAATCCGGGATTCTACGCATACGGACCGATCCCTTCGGCCGGGAGAAGTCGATGTCTTCAGCTTGAAGGGCGCCGCTGCGCCCGCGGGACCTGACGACAAAGCGCTGTTGGCCGATATCTATGTCGAGGATGCCGGACTACGGATCGTCGAACGCAACTGGGCCGCCTCGGAGCCGCAGCGCACTCCTGGCAGATCAAAGACGTCGGCGGAACATTGAAACAACCACAGCCAACAGTCTTTTCCACGGAGCGAGCGTCGCCGGTCGTGCTGGCGTGCAGCCCCCGAGGAGGACGAGCCAGTTTCGGTCTAAGTATAGTCCACAATGTCGAGCACCCGACTTAGGGCCTAACCATGGAAGCGTGCAATCGGGAGCGCCGCCATGACTTTGACCGCCGCCCAGCCCTCGCCCGTCGCCAGGCTTTACCCTGCCGAGCTAATGCCTTCAGTGGGCGAGCTTTTCGAGCGGGCTGGCGTCGCCATGACCTTCTGCGCCGATGAAGAAATCTACGCTCAGGGCGAAGCAACCGATCTGGTCTACCGCGTGACGAGCGGATCAGTGCGCGCCGCACGGCTCCTGAGCGACGGTCGCCGCCAGGTCGCCGGCTTCTACTATCAAGGGGACCTCTTCGGCCTGGAGACGGCGCCGATCCACCGCGCCTGCACTGAGGCGCTCTGCGATACGCGGGTGTTTGCGGTTCGCCGTTCGGCCCTGCGGCACTATGGCGAACTGGGCGAGCACCTGGAACGGATGCTCTGGCGCGCCACGGGCGAGGAGCTTTCCCAAGTGCGCGATCACATGCTGCTACTGGCGCGCAAGAACGCCGTGGAGCGGGTCGCCGGCTTTCTCGATGACATCGCTCAGCGACTTGGCGGCGACTGGGTGGACCTGCCGATGACGCGCCAGGACATCGCTGATTACCTGGGCCTGACCATCGAGACCGTCTCGCGCATGCTGACCCAGCTTCAGGTCGAGGGGGTCGTCCAGTTCCAGGGCTGCCGACGTTTCCGGATCCGTGCACCGGCCCGTCTGGCGAGCCTGGTGGCCGCGTGAGGAGATTGGCGATGGCCCAACCCGATACGCTCCCGCCTCCCCTTCCCGCCGCACTGCTAGAGCGGATCGAGGGCATCCTGGAACATCACCACCTGATGACCGTGGCGACGTTACGCTCGGATGGCTGGCCGCAGGCCACAATAGTCAACTACGTCGCCGACGGCCTGCGCCTCTATTTCGTGGTGTCCTCGGTCAGCCAGAAATTGGTCAATCTCCGTCATGACCGCCGCGCGTCGATCGCCATCGGCGGTGGCTCGGGCGACACGCCGGTGGGCCTGTCCCTGGCGGTTCATGTCCGCGAGGTCGTCGAGCCGAACGAGATCGCCAGTGTGAACGACAGACTATGGTCGGACGGGCGCGGCGTCGGATTCAGACCCCACCCGGCCACCCCCGGCTCGGTGCTCCTGGCCGCCGACCCGCTGATTGTTTCACTGATCGACTACGACGGCCCCAAGGCCTGGCCCCGCCTCTTTCGTGTCGAGCCCGACTGGCGGCTCGTACCTGTAGACCCTGCCCGCGATCATCCGGAGATCCTGCCATGAAACACGCGGTCATCCTCGCCCATCCCAAACCCACCAGCTTCTGCGCGGCCATCGCCCGCACCTGTGTGGAGCATCTGCGCGCGACGGATCATGAGGTCATTCTGCGCGACCTCTATGCGCTCGACTTCGATCCGCGTCTCAAGGCTGAGGAAATGCCGACCGCCTATGGCGCCACGCCAGCGGCCGACGTCGCGGCCGAGCGCGCCGGCCTAGCTGGGGTCAAGAGCCTGATCTTCGTCTACCCGTTCTGGTTCAATGCGCCGCCGGCGATCCTCAAAGGCTATGTCGATCGGGTTCTAAGCATGGGTTTCGGCTATGCCTCCATTAGCGGTCGCATGGAATCGCTCTTGGACGGCGTGGCTCTGACGAGCTTTTCGACGTCCGGAGCCCCAGAGCACTGGGTCAACAACACCGGCGCCTTGCAGGCGTTGATGACGGTCTTCGACCGACACCTGTGCGGCGTCTGCGGCTTCAACCTGCTAGGCCACGAGCATTTCGGCGACATCGTCCCCGACATGACCGAAGAATGGGGCCAGGACCTCCTCGAGCGGGTGCGCGGCAAGTTGAACGACCTGTTCGAGTTGGCCTACGCCTGAAGCCCTAGTCGACCACCAACACTGCGGCGCCGGCGAAGGCGCCGTCGCGCAAATCGGCGAGCGCCTGAGCGGCTTGGCGGAGCCGGTAAGTCTTCACATGAGCTTTCACACCAGCGAGCATTGCGCGCGGCAGATAATCACGCGCGTCGGCACGCGTCAGATTGGCGACCGACACCAGGCGCCGTTCGCCCCAGAGGTCAGCGTAGTCCATGGCGGGGATCCGGCTCATATGAATCCCGCCGCAGACAACCGTCCCGCCCTTGCGCACCGCGCGCAGAGCCAGGGGCACCAGATCGCCTGAGGGAGCAAACAGGATGGCCGCGTCAAGCGGTTCCGGCGGCGGCGCGAACGAAGCGCCAGCCCACAAACAACCGGTCTCCAGCGCCAGGTTCTGGGCCGCCTGGTCACCGGCCTTGGTGAAGGCGTAGACTTTCTGCCCCTCGGCCCGGGCCATCTGCGCCAGAAGATGCGCCGCCGCGCCGAAGCCATAGAGACCAAGCCGCTGAACACGGCCGGGATCTCCGGCCATCCTCCAGGCGCGATATCCGATCAGCCCGGCGCAGAGGAGCGGCGCCAGATCGACATCCGCCGGCCCATCGGGAAGGGGCAGGCAGAATCGGGCGTCGGCGACCAGCTTTTGGGCGTAGCCGCCGTCGCGGTTCCAGCCGGTGAAGGTCGGGGCGTCGCAAAGGTTCTCGGCGCCTTGGCGGCAGTAGGGGCAATGGCCGCAGGTTGAACCCAGCCACGCCACGCCTACACGCTGGCCGATGTCGAAATCCCGCACGCCGGCGCCCAGCTCGGCGACCTCCCCGACCACCTCGTGACCGGGCACGATCGGTCCTCGCAACGGCAGATCGCCGTCGAGAAGGTGCAGGTCCGTGCGGCAGACTCCACAGGCACGGACACGCACCAGAACCTCCCCGGCGCCCGGGCGAGGCGTCGGACGCAGGACAGGCGACAAGCGCCTGTCCTGGATCACCATGGCCAGCATGATCAGGCCGCTGACGCTGGCTTGGCCTCGATCGCGATCGTCTTGCCGGCCATCGCGGCGGCTTTGGGCGCGGTAATGGTCAGCACGCCGTCACTGAGACTGGCGCGCACCTTGTCGGCGTCGACGGCCAGGGGCATGACCACTGAACGTGAAAAGGCGCCGCTGCGCCGCTCGACCAGGTGATAGGTCTTGTCAGCTTCCTCGGTTTGCGTAGAGGTCTTGCCCGCGACGGTAAGAACATCGCCGTTCAGGGTGATGCTGATGTCGTTCTCCTTGTAGCCGGGAACGTCGAGCTTCAGTTCGACCCCATCGGCGGTCTCGGCGAAGTCAAGGCTGGGCGCATCAAAGCCACTCCGGCCCGCCTCACGTCCGAAATCAGCGAACACCCGGTCGATATCCCGTTGCAGCGGGGCGAAAAGATGCAGGCCTCGCGATCCGAAGACCGGGAGCAGGGTTCGAGTATCTTGGGTGCTCATCACACGCCTCTTTGGTCCGATACGCGTCCCGAACGACGCCCTGTTACCCTGCGCTTCCCGCAGGACGGAGACTTGAGCGCGCTCAATTGGGCTCAAAAACCCTGGGTCTCGCCGCCCGGATCGCCAGCGGAAACAATCGCGTCGAGCCGGGCCAGCAGCGCCTTTCGCGCCTTGTCATCCCCCGCCCTCTCCAGCGCCGCGTTCAGCGCGATCTGGAATGCGACGCGGTCGTTGTGCCAATCCAGGCGGGTGGCTGCATGAGGGGGCAACCGCGCAGCCCGCCCGCTCAGAGCGATCGCTCCCGAAGGGGTCAACTCGAAGGCGTCGTCTAGATCCGGAACGATAATGCTGGCGGCGTTCAGACCGGCATCCGCCAGTCGCTTTCGCAGACCCTGCGCGCCCTCGGGTTCGCCATGGACCACGAAAACGCCGCCTTCGATCGGCGTACGCGCCTGGACCCAATCGGCGAGCGCTGGCCCATCAGCGTGGGCTGAATAGACCTCCAGTCGCCGCACGTGGGCGCGAACCTTGATCTCATCGCCCTGGATCGTGACACGGTCGGCGCCGTCGGCGAGCAGGCGCCCTAAGGTCCCGGCCGCCTGGAAACCGCACAGCAGCACGGTCGTTTCCTGGCGCCACAGAAGCCGCTTGAGATGCTTGCGCACCCGGCCGGCGTCGCACATGCCGCTGCCCGCGAGCAGGATATGCCAACCCTTGAGCTGCTCGAGCTTGTCGCTGTCGCGCGGCGCGTCGACAAAATGCAGCCAAGCCGAAGGGCGCAAGACCGCGAAGGGATTATCTCCGACCGCGGCGTTCCAGCCGCGCTCGCGAAAGACTTCGCAGGCCTCGATGGCCAGCGGTGAATCCAGGAAGATGTCGCCCTCGGGAACCTCGCCGGCGTCCATCAGCGTCAGAAGGTCGACCAGCAGTTCCTGGCTGCGCTCGACGGCGAAGGCCGGAATCAGAAGCGGGCCGCCAGCGGCGTGCGCGGCTCGAACCGCCTCCGCGAGCAGGCGGCGGCGGCCCGCGCTGTCGCTGACTGATCGCTCACGGTCGCCATAGGTCGACTCGACGATGAGGTGGTTGACGCCCTCGGGTCCATCCGGATCGGGCAGAAACTCGCTGCCGCCTGAACCTAAGTCTCCGGAGAACAGTAGCCGCTGACGTCCCTCGGCACCGGCCAGATCGACCACGATCGAAGCCGAACCGAGAATGTGGCCGGCTTCCCAGTAGACAGCGCTGAGCCCAGGCGCGACGTCTACGGTCTCGCCGAGCTTCACCTTCCTGAACTGCCGCATGACCCGGGAAGCGTCCTTGGCCGTATAGATCGGTTCCACCAGCGCCCTTCCCCGGCGCTGGTTGCGGCGGTTCAGGGTTTGCACCTCCGACTCCTGGATGCCGCCGGCGTCGGCCAGCATCACGGCGCAAAGATCCCGCGTGGCGGCGGTAGCGTAGATCGGCCCGTCGAACCCCGCTTTCATCAGCTTGGGCAGCAGTCCGGAGTGATCGATATGGGCATGGGTCAGAAGGACCGCATCTATTCCGGCGGGATTGAACGGGAAATCCTGGTAATTGAGCGCCTTCAAGCTCTTGGGCCCCTGAAACAGGCCGCAATCAACAAGGATGGTCGCGCCTTCGGACTGCAGTCGGGCGCAGAAACCGGTGACGCAACCCGCCGCCCCGTGAAAGGTCAATCTAGGAGCCATGGCCAAGCCTCAAGCGACGTCAAAGCGAATATCGCGCAACCGGCTGCGCAACCCCTCGCTTGTTTCGGCCAGTAGATCGAGCGGCGCATCCAGGACGGACCGGCTCCTGATCAATGGGCTCAGATGCTCGCGCAACCGGCCCAAGGCGCGGGGCGGGGCGAAGAGCGCCAGCCCATCAAAGCGCTCGGTTCTGAAGACCGTGATGATCCGCGCGGCCAGCCGCCCGCAGAACTGATCTAGCAATTGCTCGGCGGCCGGCCTGGCGGATGTTCCATGTAGGGCCTGACCCATACGATCGTGAACTGCGCCGGATGACGACCGTGGTCCGGTTCCAGCCGTTACGGCTTCCAGCCATTCGGGGTGCTCGATCAGCCGTCCCCCCTGTCGCCGTTCCTCGAAAATGCGCGCGTGCCCAGCGTCTGCCGCGACAACGAGCGTTCTTCCGTCCGGGTGCATGATCGACCTCCAATCTCCATCCGAAGGCAGTCTGCGCTCACGCCCCCGCGAGCGACTGATCGAGATCAAAATTCACGACCATCTAACCTGTGAGTATGACCCGGCAGACCGGTCCGCACGGCGAACCCCTCGATCCATCGCTTGAAAGCGAGCATCGCCCCGACCTGTTAGCAAGGCGCGTGCATGAACTTCACGCCCGTTCCCTTCTCGCCAGATCGCCTTATTCTCGAAGAGATCGCTCGGAAGGCCCACGCGGTTAGCGGCGGCGACAAATCCGATGCGGCAGTCTAGGGCGTCGCGATTGGCCTCCTGAACGTCGGCCCAGGCCTCGAACAGGACGACCTTGTTGGGAGTGATCGCGACTTGCGCCTCTTGCAAGGCCACGGCCAGGCGGCCGTGTGTGTTGGCCTCGACGGCGTAGACGAGGCGACATCGATCAAGCGCCTCTTCGAATCCCGCCCGGGCGGACGCCGGCGTCCTCGGCGCCTTGATAGCCATCAAACTAAAGGCGGCGGTCTGGCAGCGGCTTTGAGCGATCCTGACCAAGTCTGGCGGCGCGCGCGGATCGGAGGGCGGTGGCGTGACGGCCGCCACCGCCGCCACAGCTGCGTCGCAAGGCACGGCGGCCGCTTGAATGAGATTCCAAGTTTCCAAGATCTCAACGCGTGGGGGCGCCTCCGAGGGGGCGCGCTCAGAGGGACTTCTAAGGACAACGGGTTCGCGCTTCACAGAGGTCACGATGAGGCCCGCGCTCAGAATGAGCATCCCGGCGAGCAGCGCGGCGGGAGCCGCCAGGCGAGCAGACGATAGGTTCACGAGGTCCCCCGTCGGCGAGCCATCAGCGCCAGGGGCAGTCCGGATAGATTCAGCGCAATCGCCAAGGTCGGCGGCCAGCCCCAAAGATCCAGGCCCTGGTTCGTCGCCAACACAGCCAGGGCCAACGGCCCTGCCAGCGACGTCAGCAAGAGCCGTCGGGCCGGGAAGTCGGCGATCGTGGCGGGCGCTCCGACGCCGAGCAGGGCGATTGACTGGATGAACGCTGTCGCCAGAGCCATGACCGTCAGGCTGGGAATGGCTGGTGTCTCGAAGAGAAGCAGCGCAGCGGCGAATGCGCCGGTCGCCAACGACCAAAGCATGATCCACCAGACCGCCCCGGTTCGGTGCGCGCCCCAAAGGCTGACGATGGCGCCAAACAGCAGGCAGCCCAGCAGGAATGCCCCCGCCGCCTGGCCGAAAATCGGCGCGATGAGCGCCAGCGCCGGAAACAGCCAGCGCCCCTGGATCCCTGAAAGGAGTCGTCGCTGAACCCGCGCCGCCCGGCGTGCGCAGCGACGCGCGATGGGCGGGCGCGGCCAGACTGAAGGGTGCTCCACCATTTTCGCCCCCTTAGTGAGTGTGCGGCGGCGCCAACGCCGGCTCGTGGTAGGGCGGTCGCAGTCGCCGAAGCGATGACTCGCAGCTACTGACCAGGATCAGGCCGGCCACCATCATCAGCCCCAACGCCGCATGCCACGGAAAGTGCTTGGGCATGCGGGTCATCGTCCCCTCCCGGTCGACCGCATTCTGGGGCCTGGGCCGCAGATCACCTGGACGGCGACGAAGCTGGCCGTCGCCACTAAGGCGGCTAACGCCAGCCAGTCGAGCGCCAGCAACACCTGTTGAAGACTGGCCATGATCGACGTCCTTTCACATTCACGGCGGGCGTTAGCGCCCCATGACCAGCGGCAGCTCCGCCGCGTCGAGCATGCGGCGGGTCACACCGCCGAAAAGCGCCCCGCTCAGCCGGCCTCGACCAAAGGCGCCCATCACGCAGTAGCTTGCGTCGCGTACAGCGCAGGCCCGTAGGATGACGGCGTCCGGGCGTTCGCCACGCGGGTCGAGCTGGTCGATGTCCGCATGAACCCCGTGCCGAGACAGGTAAGCTGCGGCGGCTTCGACCGGAGCGCCCTGTCGCCCGTCGCCGACGGTGACTAGCGAAACCGAGACAGCCTGCTCCAAAAGCGGAACCGCCCCGCGCAAGGCCGTCATGCAGGGCGCTGAGCCATCCCATGCCACCACGGCCGGACCGCAGGCGTCGAAACCGAAGACATAGTCGGGCACGGCGATCACGGGACAGCGGGCCTGCGAGAGGACATCGGAAACGATGCCGCGCGGCTCGGGCGCCAGCAGCCGATCTCGCTTGCAATTGACGACGATGACGTCGCTCAGGCCGGCTTGCTGCATGAGCCGCTCGGTGAACCCGCCCTCGGCGTCGATCCAATCCCAGCTTTCGCCTTCCTGACCCAGGCGCGCCTGGAGCACGGCCCGATTGGCCGCCTCTGTCGAACGCTCCTGTTGCAGAACCCGCGCGTAGGCCTCGCCCGTGAAGTCGCCGGCGACGAACGGCGTCGGGGCGATATCCACGCACGTCAAATGTCCCGTCAGTGTCCGCGTAAGCGCCAAAGCCGCTTGCAGGCGCGCTTCCTGACCGGGGTCGTCGTGAACGAACAACAAGACCGTCTTCATGACCGCCTCCATCGACTGGATACGAAGAGCATAGGCTTTACGCGGGCCGCCAAAATGCGCATTTATACGGATGGGATCGGCGCTTTATCCCGTTGTTTCAAAGCGTTGAGTGGAGCTCGCGACATCGAACCGCGGCTCTTCCCCTGCTCAAATCTCTAGTCGCTCAGGCGTGACGACGGGTCAGCGCATACGTCGTCAAGCTCGCCACCGCCGCTGTGAGCAGCGCCGCCGCGGCTGTCAGGGCCGCGGCTTCTCCCGGATGACGATGAACCTGACGGCTGACGTCTTTGGAAAGCTCATCGATTTTTTTCTGGACGTCGGCCACGAGCTCCGCCGTCGCATGGCCGAGCGCGACCGCATTGGCCGAAACCGCGTCGCCGGCCTCGCCCCGAAACTGTTCGACCATGATCTTCAGGTGTTCAGCCACCTTGGTCAGCGCGTGGGAAACTTCGTCTCCAACGGGTTTGGCCGGAAGTGGGGTCTTGGACATGAGGACGCTCCAACGGTTAGGTCCAGAACAGCATGCTCTTGTCCTGGACAGCCGGATTGACCTCGATCAACGGACTACCCTCTTTCAGGATTGGTCGGTTCGCCCGCGTCGAAATTGCGCTGGCTCAAAGGGTCAGCGACGCAAGGGTTCATCCTGTCCCAGCATCATGGTAGGCTGCGATGGACCAAGCGCTTCGACACGAAATCCTGACGATCCTGGAAGCGGGCCGAGACTTGACCCTGGCCACGGTGCGAGACGATGGCGGCCCCCAGGCAACGACCGTTTCCTATGTGAGCGATGGCCTGTCGATTTACTTCGGCTGTTCGGCAAACTCTCAAAAGGCCCACAACCTGGCCCGCGATCCTCGCGTGGCCTTGACGGTCGATTTGCCCTATGCGGACTGGAACGAGATCAGGGGGCTGGCGATCAGCGGCGAGGCCATACGCCTGATCGATCCCGATCAAGTCTCGGAAGTGGAAAATCTTTTCGTGACCAAGTTCCCCCAACTGCGCGAAGCCTTCGCGCTCGGCGGCGCGGAGATCGCGCTCTTCTGCATCACGCCGCTGGTGGTCTCGGTGCTCGACTATCGCAGGGGCTTCGGGCACGTCGACTATGTGGAGGCCGCAGAGCTCGAACTCGTCGCCGTGGTCTGAACGGTCATAGTGATGATCGCGAACCAGCATCCGGCTTGGGCGCGTTGTTCGGCGTCTGGACGGCGCAGCAAGACCTTCATGAGCCCCGCTTCGTGACCAACTCGGTGCTGCTGGGTGGGATCGTCTTCTGTGGCCTCTGCGGCGGAGCGATGACGCTGCGCTCGGGCAAGGGCGGCGCCTAACGCTACTACACCTGCTCGAACCGGGCCCGTTGCGGGCCGTCGGCCTGCGACGGCCTGACTGCCCCCATGGAAAAGCTAGACTAAGCCGTCGTCCAGCATATCGAGAACCGCCTGCACGACCCTGATCGCCTGGCGTCTCTGATGGAGAACGTCATCGACCGCCGGCAGGAATGGGTCGATCGACGCCGCGCACATATCGCCGAATTGCGTCGACGCGTGACAGACACCGACGCCAAGCTCACTCGGCTCTACGCGGTTGAGGAAGGCGTCGCCGACGTGGCCGATCTGGCCCTGAAGGCGCGGATCGCCGAACTGACCCGCATCCGCAATGACGCCGGCGTCGAAGTCGAACGCGCCGTCGCGGCGATGGAAAAGCTGGGCCCGACCATCACGCCCGAACTCCCGGAACGCTTCGCCGCGGCGACCCGCGAAAGCTCTACGACAAAGCGACGGAACGTACTCGCGCGACCTATTCCGGGCGGTCGCCCAGCGCGTCGAGGTCCCCTCGCCCAACAGCTTGAACATATTCGGCTCGAGAATCGAGCTGCTGAAGACACTGGCGTCGCGCGGTGGCGTGGAATCGGCGCGATCGACGTTCGTGGGTTCTGTACCGGCTTGGCGCGCCCTGTTGGACACCCAAGAGAACTACGCGTTCACAATTCAAATCGAACCACATTATCGGGCCGACAAAGGCAAGAAGCGTGGGCCACGCCAGAAGTGCGTGACCTAGTGGCGCGACGTTGAAGCGTTTTCCAATTCGGTGGCGAGGCTCTGCGCCAGGCCAATAAATGTGTTGAGCGTGTCCAGGCGCTCCAACCTTCTCTGCTCGTCGAGGCTCTTTTCGTTGGCCTCTCCAGATTGCGACACAAAGCGTATCACGACCCCGGCCGGTCCCTCATCTGTCATGGCGGCCCGCGCTAGGTCAGCCCACTCGCTGGCCGTCGAGGCGGAAGCTTCAACGGCTTGCCCCAGCGCAAGCCGGATGACGTAGTGGGCGGTGTTGTCAACGCCTGACGCAAACTTGAGCCAACGATCAGCGGCTTCGGGCAACGTCAGTTTCGGTCGTCGCTCAGCGCGGAGCGCGCCAGTTACTGCAACTGCGCCGACGCCCTGCCATGAAGCTCGGCTACCCGCCGTTCAACCGACGCGGCCTTGTTGAAGACGTCGACGGCGTTCTGAGTAAACCAGCCCTCGGTAACGATCGGGCTCGATGTCATATTGGCCATCTCGAACTGGGCCGCGCGTCGCTCGGCCACGACGATCATCATGCTTTGCAGGTTGAAGACCGCCGTCGCCAGGATCGGATCGTCTAACTCCGACACCTTCAGCTCGCTCAGCACCTTCATCGACAGCGTCAAAGGCCCCTGCTCTTCCAGCGCCACGAAATTCTTGAGGCTGAGGTTCTTGCCTTCGACGGCGCGCTGGACCGCTTGGAAGGACTGTAGGACCCATCGCGCGCTGGAGGCGGCGTTTTCGTAGATCCGCCTTTTGGAATCCTGGGCCTGCCGCGTGATGAAGCGTTCCTGGAGCCAGGCCGCGGCGAAGACCGCGGCGGCGGCGAAGATGGCCTGGGCCCAAGCCGCCACCGTCGAGCCAAACAGGCTGTTGTCCTTGGCGGTGGCTCCGCCGAGGAAATAGCCGACGATCGCCACAGCGACCATCAACACAAGGACGGGACGAGACAACTTGACCATGATCTAAGCTTGGCCGAACAGCGTTCGCAAATCCACCCTCCCGCTGTTGTCGGTCACGGACGCTCCGCCCTCCCCGACAACGCCAGGACCGCAATCAGGAGCAAGAGCTTGGCCGAGGCGATGTTCAGCGAAATCTACGCCAACACTCCCGAGACCGACTACACGCTCAGCTTTTTCATGAAAGCGGCCCACGGCGCTGAGACCGCGACCCTGGCCTGCCCCTTCTTCACCAACTACCCGGCGGTGAAGCTGCTGACGGAGCAGGGCTGTGAGGTCAAACTGTTGGTGCGCCTGTGTCACGCCACGACGCCGGACGCCCTGCGCCAGGCGCTGGCTGATCCGCTCGTCAGCGTGAAGTTTTTCACGGGCCGGCGGTTTCACGCCAAGTTCTACATCGTCGACGATCGTGCGCTGGTCGGCTCGGCCAACCTGACGGGCGCGGGGCTGGGCGACAATCGGGAGCTGTCGATCCTGTTGACGCGGCAGGCCGACGAGGCGTTTGCCGAGCTTCCTGGTCTGTTCGATGAGCTCTACGACAGTGCCGATCAGCTCGACATGGTCGCCCTCACGGCGTTCGAGCAAGCGCTGCGCCGCCAGCCGCCGTCCTTCGCGGACGAAGACTTCGAGAAGACGCTGACCAGCCTTATCCCCGCCGCCGAACCGCGTAGCACGATCGTCGGCAGTGGCCGAAAGTCTAAGGTCCGCGCGTTCCTTCAGCGCTTCAAGACGCGCTACGACAAGCTTGGCCGCGCGCTGGGGGAGATCGAGGAGCGGTTTCGCGCCGACCAACGCCGCCGGCCCGAGTTCGACGGCGGGGAACTGGATATCGAGATCAGTCGATTCCTGGGCTGGGTGCGGGTCGCGCATGCGCCCGGCGACACCTGGTCGACCCAACCCCTATTAGAGCGCGGTGGACGGCGCGCGCGCATTGAAGAGCTGATGGACCTATGGTTCGCCACCGACGACATCACCCGGGGCGACATGATCTATGCCGAGCGTGAACTGAGCAACATCGAGCGGATCCGGACGAATTTCGCCACGCCCCAGGCGATCGAGGCCCTCAGCTATGACGAGGTCTTCGACACGCTCAGCGGCTGCCATGCGTTCTATGAGCTGCTGCGGTTCACCAAAGGAAGCATTGAGGGCTTGCGAGCCCAGTTTTCCCAACTCAACGCCCTGCCCAAGATCCAACGCAGCCTCATCTACCTGCTGCACGGGCGCGACCCCATCGATCCCCTCGCCCGAGCCTATGACTGCCTCAACGATAAGACCTATCGGCTTCGGCGGTTTGGAGAGTCATGCACAATGGAGCTGTTGGGCTGGATGGAGCGTGACCGTCACCCGATCAATGGCCGGACGATCCGAGCGCTGCGCTACCTTGGCTTTGACGTTTCCTAGGCCTGGGATAAAGCCGTCCGTACCCGTATTGCGATGTGATCGATCAGCCAGCCAATTGTGAGGGGCTCGACGGCGTCAGCCCGTTTACTGCCGGGAACACCCGGTTTGTTCGCCCCAGGGCGGCCATCAACGTCAGGTGAGCCCGCCAGCCGCGATACTCGGCGTCGTCATCGATCCCCAACGCGCGATCTCCAGCCGGCGTAAAGCGCATCAGTTGCTCGCTGATGCCTTGCCGGCCGAAGATCCAGCAGCCGATCCGATGCCGCGAGAGCATGACGCACAGACGGCCGGCGTCGAGATGAAACGCCGTTGCGTCGGCGCGGCCTGACAGCGGATGATGCACGAACATAAAGGGCCGCTCGATGCCCTGGAAGCGGTTGGCGGTCTCCACAAAAACCCCGCCCAGATGCGCGCCAAGTCGCTCGCGCACCGCGTTAACCTGACTCACGTGCGCGCAGACCACGCCGATCTTGTCGGGTGTGACTTCCGACACCTGACCATCGTCGCTCATCCAGGCGCGACGACGCAGCAGGCGCTCGATCGAGGCGACAAGCTCTTGTGCAAGCTCGCCGTCAGCTTCGCCCGTAGTCTGCGGCGGCAGTTCGACCATCACGATGGATGCGCCGGTCGTGACTGCGTCGAGCGCCGCGTCGAACGGCATAATCCCAGCGGCTTCAAATCGGATGGAGCGGTTTCGGCTCATCGCCTGGAACGACATGTCGGGATAGAAGGCGGGCTGCACCAAGCTGACAGTGTCTGCGTTAAGCCGGCGGGAAATCGGCAGGTTCAGCTGCAGCACGCTCGGATGACGCCGCACCAGGGCCGCCGGACAAGACACCTGCGGACCGGAAGGGTCACACCGCCAACGCTCGATCTCGCAGTTCACAAACGGATCGATCTGGCCCGGATCGCCGATCAAAACGTGCCGCGGCGCAAGGTTCGAGATCAACTGGAACCGGTAGTCGGGTAGCTGGAAAGCTTCATCGACGATCTGGACGTCAAAGCAGGCCTCCGTTGTCTGAATCCACGACCACTTCGCCGCGTTGCCGATCGTGATCGACGGTTGACGCGGAAGATTGGCGACGTCGTTGACGACGACCAAGTTCGACAGCTGGCGCACATCATCCGGGAGATTGAGGTCGCGCTTAGCGAATAGATGGATTGGCATCGAGCGCGCGTTCGCCGCAAGCCGCCGGGTCAAGTCGAAGGCCTGCTCGTTGGTCTGGGTGACCACCATGCAGCGCTGATCCAGCAACGTCGCGCTCTGCAAAGCCACCCGTTGCGCCACCCCGGTCTTGCCCGCGCCTGGGGGCGACCGCAAGACAAGCGCCGGTTCCCCCTGCCATTGACTGGCCAGGACCCGCTCAAGCGCGGCATTTGCAACAGCTTCGGGATCAAGAGGCTCATTCATGTGAGATCCTCGACGACCGCGAGCAGGTTAGACGGCATCGGCCGACTCAACGGTGTCGGCGCGGGCAACGCACCACTATGGGTCCATGGCGGATTGGCGAGTCGGGCGCTCATCTGGCCAAGTTCACGGCCCATGCTTTTCCATTTTGGCGCTTCAGGACCAAAATCGAAGCTGTCGTTCCGGGCAATGCGCTTGGCGGCGTTTTTTCCCTCAAGCACCATACCTGTAATCCAGGTGAAGGGTCCACGGCGTTCGACCTGGTCGATGCGGATCGAGAGCTTAGGATCGTCCAGGGTCCAAAGGACGTCGCCAATGCGCAGGTGCAGGCTGTCCTGATCGCTGTTGAGAACAAGCTGATACTCGAAGAGCTTCGGCCGGATACGCTCTTCAAAGACGTCGACCACGTGGACCCGCAGCACGCTGCCGTTCACAACGCCTCGCTCGCGGGCGGCGTGGTCATGACGGAGTTTCCCCGAGTCGACGTTCGAGACCGCCCGCTCGCGGGCGACGATCTTCATCACGCCGGCCTTGGGCGAGTCGTGGTAGGGAAGAAAGTGCCCTTCGGCGCGCGCCGCCATGAACCGCTCGAACTCTTGGGCTTCCTGTTCGGCAAATTCGTCTAGCGCCCGGTTCGCCGTCCAGCGCGGAGCCATCAGCAACGCCATAGCCCGCTGGGTCGCCGTGTAGATCGGGCGAATGACCCCTTCCAGCATTTGCTGGATGCGGCTCTGGTGAAAAGCGATCTCACTAGCAGAGCTCGCTTTATGAAAACCCTCGATGGCCGGCTGGAGGTAGTTTCGGTCGAACTGAGGGTCGGTCTTCGCCCCCATGGGCTGGGCTTCGGCGGCCGCGACCGCTGCGAAAATGTCGCGCCCCGGCGGTGGCTCGATCCAGGTCAGAAGCGAGCCCAGATGCTCGTCCTCTGACTCTTGTTGGCCTGTCGCGTAATGCAGACGCAGCGCCCCACTGGCGCTGATCAGGGCCTGTTGGCCCGCAACGGGCGAGCGCTCACCGGCATAGGTCCAAAGAGTGCCTAGACGTTGGATATCGGGCTCGTCGGTGAAGCGGAGGCGGTCGGCCAGGGTGTCGAGATGGCCGAGCGCCCCGGTGGAGGAGACCCAGATCTGCGGGAAGGTCCCGTTGGCGCGACACTCGGCGTAGTATGTTTCGAAGTGCGGAAGCAGCCAGCGCAGCAAAGCGTACTGATCATCGCGGCGGCGGGGATCGGCCACGACCTGAATCTGCGCGGGCTCGCCAAACCGTCCCAGGGCGGCGGCATGGACGGAGGTATCCTCCCCTGCCATAGACAGCAGTGTGAGAATTCGCGCATGCGGCTGAATGACGACCTGGCGCTGCAAAACGACCGGCACGGCCTGACCGCGTTGCAAGGCGCGCAAGCGCGCGGCTACTTGAATGAGGTCAGCCATTGGCGATCCGATCAAGCACCAGGGAGGCGGCCCGAAGTTCCGCTGACAGGGCTTCTTCGGCTCTGTTGGCCGGGGGGCGACCACGCCCATCGAGGAGGTCAAATGCGCGGGCGATGGACCCAGCGGCGGCCAACTGTTCGGCTGCTAGATCGCCAAGAATGATGGGTTGGCCCGCCGCGAGCGCTTGGCCGCGGCAGCGCTCCCATAGCGCACAGTGTTCCTTGCAGTTCGAACGATAGTTGTTGGGTAACTGCTCGATCACATTGGGGTCGGCGAAGGTCGCGCCCGCAGGGACAAGCTGTTCCACCTCGTCCAGGTCGGCGGGGGCCGTCGACAGGGCTCGCACCAGCGAGGCCAGCTCAGCCTCGGCGCGCATCGATGCGAAGAGACGTGGATTGAAGGATCCAGGGGCGCGAAGCACCATGTCCACCCGATCGCCCGCGAGATCGGCGTCACCGCCCCGCCTTGCAATATGCTGGCGAAGCGCCAGCGTGCCGACAGCGGCCTCACGGCACGCGGCACGAATATCCGACCGATCGGTCTTGCCGCCCCGGTCGGCGAACGACTTGATCACGCCGACTTGGTAGAAGCGCGCGTCGTCGCTGGCCACGAGGTAGTCGAGTTCGATGGCGTGAGTGACGCCAACGAGCTCTAGCGTTAATCGCGGATTCAAGATCAGATTGGGCGCGAGCGGGTTACCATCCAGCTTGAGGTCGATCAGGCGCCGCGTTTCAAGTTCGCGCCGGTTACGGGCTACGACGTCATCAACCGAAGTGATATCGGCGACTGACGAGATTTTCACTTCATGCTGAGCCAGAAGGCCCTTTTCGCGATAGGCGGTCAGCAGCGAAGAGCCGCCATTGCCCAGCAGGCGGCGTTCGAAGGCCTGGGTCAGTGTCATCGCGAACGGCGACATATTGTCGGGATCGCCGTGAAAGATGAGCTTGATGACCGCGGTTGGGGTCAGGCCAGCAATCACGATCGCCCGAAGGCGGGTGCAGCCCGCGTTGCGCGCCACGCTCTCAATGCCGCGGGCTCCGACCTCAACGGCCGGAATGCCACCACGCAGCCGAGCGAGACGTGCATTTTCTGGGGTCACCGAACAGCCCTCTCAATCGTGTCGGTGTCCACCAACAGAGGTCTGCCCCACAGCTTCAGATGAGCGCTGCTCGACGAGAGCTTGGCCGCCGCAGCGCGCCGCTCTTCGAGATCGGGGCCTTCGAGCAAGGCCAGCTCGCCATGGGCCGCGTCGACGGTTCGGCTCGTGTCGATCGCCTGGCCGGTTTCCATGGCGCCGGGAATCGACCGAGCGAACGGAAAGAGCAACCGCTCGACGCTCTTGGCCTCGGTCGCTCCGGTCTCTCTCAGCCGAGCTAGACGGCCGGCAAGACTGATCGCGATCCGAAGATTGTCCGTGCGGATGCTGCGAGACCCGATGATGCGACGCTCGACGTCCCAGGAGGAGCTCGTGAGCAGTCTTGGAATCGCCGTCAGCTGCGCCGCGCTGATCGCTGGCACGACCCAGGCTGGACGCGCCGCCAGATTGCGGCGTGCTGCGTTCTCCTCGTCACGTCTCAGGCTCGCGAAACGCGACGGCGACGGCCGGTTACCGGTGAGCGCTGCGGTGAGGTCGGCAATCAACGCCGGCGCCGCCGGCACGCCAAGATCGTCCAGCGCATCTAAGGCCAGCTCGCGAAGCGGCTTGCCTGGGCGTCGCGATCGAGGCGTGGCGATGTCACGCGCCTCAAGCTCACTGAACCTCAAGGCGTCCGAAAGGCGCTGATATTCCGCGCTCAACTCGGTGATCTTCGCCTGGGCGCGCTCGCGCCCGGCGGAATCGTTCGCCCCCAGGGCCTTCGTCAGGTCAGCATAGGCTTCCTGCTGGCGCTTGGCGTTGCGCACGAGTTGATCAGCAAGGGAGAGCGGGCGAGACATGTTATTTACATACTCTTCCACGCTCTTCCATGCAATACCATGCCTGAAGACATTGGACGTGCGGACGCCAAGCGGCCCCCCCCACGCTCGACTGCCGCAGAAGCGACCTGACTATTTAATGAAGCAAAGCACCGACTCGGTGGCGCCGGTCGGGCGCACATAAGTGCGACGCCCGGGATTGATGTCCGACATCGAATGCAGGTGGAAGTCTTCGCGTTGACTCAAGCGTAGACCGTGCTGGACGCCCATCTCACAGATAATTTTGGGCAAGTCGTTGTGCAGGTCCTTGTAGTAGGAATCTTGGACTACAAGCACCGCCCGCCCACCAGCCTTCAACCCAGTCGACATCCGCTCCATTGAGCGTGACATTTTATCAAAATAGTCGAGATGAGTACGGTAGTAATAACCGGCTGACGCCTTCGACGGATGCGCCCTCAAGGCTTTGAGGAAACGCGCGCAAGTCTTTCCCCACTTGTCGCTGACCTCGATAGGCGCGCCTGGCACCTGGGTCGTTCCGATCATCTGCCTACCCAAAGCCCGCGCTTCGGTCTTCAGAAGCGGCCCGAGGACTGCCAGCTCAATCCGAGTCGCCGCAGTGTAGTCAATTCTCGTGCAGTAAGGCGGGGACGTGAGCACGAAATCGATGCTCTCGGCCGCCAACTTCATCGAAACGGTGTCGGACAGATTGATCTTGCACTCGCCAGCCCGAGGCAAGTCTGGAATGAGAAGGTCGGCATCCTGTTTGGCTGCAAGCGCCGCTGACATCCCGCGAACATTTTCGGCGAAATAGCGAGCGACCGTGATTTGTGGGACCGCGATTTTCGTTTCGGTCGACTTAGGTACTCGCAGCCATGTGGGATTAGAAGATTTGAACGGCGCGACCAGCCTGCGGCAGGCGGCGAACAGCGCGACATAGAGCGTGGCTGCCGTGCCCGAGATCTTGTCCAGGTGAACGCCGTCGGGCGACTTGGTCATGCTCCCGACGAGGCTGCGACGGATATTTTGCTCGATGCCACGGATAAACGCAGCGACGCCAGGCTCAAACCAGCCCAGTAACGGGTCGTCCTCCGCCAGCGTCGGCGGCGTAGCCCGGGAATGAAGTAGTATCGTCGCCGCGAGGGGGCGTAAGTGATCTGCTTCGCTCGACGGCAGCAGCCGCGCGCGCGCGACGATGATCATAACTGGGTTAAGGTCGATACCCATCGAGCTGAAACCCAGCGTGCTGGCGGCATAGGTCGTCGTGCCGCTGCCATTCCAGGGGTCCAGGACGACCGCCCCGTGCGGCAGCTTTGCGCTTTGCAAAAGTTCCCGCGCGAAAAGTTCCGGATACCCTGCATAATATGGGAAAAAGCCCTCCCACCCCGTCTGAAGGCGCTTATTGCGCTTTGGCGAAAGGATGTTGAGTTTCGCCGCTCGCGGTGATGGCGCCCTGCCCGCCTTTTTGATCAGCCCCGCCGTCATGCGACTGCAAACCCGCGCTGGCGTCGCACCGTGATTTCTAGACGGATCAACTCTGCCGGCAGCACGGCGGACTGAAGCACCCCGATCGGCAGCGTGCCCGATAGCGCCGAGAAGGCCCGATCATAGACGACGACGCAGCTACCCGTCGTCAGACGCGAATTGAACAAGATGCCATCGACATCTGGCATTTCGGCATGGACAGCCTCAGATAACATTTGCCCTGAAAGGTGATCACGGGCTCGGCTCGTGTCCGTATCGATGCCCAGCTCGTATGGCGCTGCGCCTGATAGATCGAGCAACGCGAGCTCACGGTCCGAGCTGATGGCGGTTACGCACAGTTGCTCAAGGTGAGGTCTGTATAGGAACCGCCTCATCCTGCCCTCGAACCGGTCGCGCACGACGGCTTCGGCGAACGCTGTGGAGAAATTGTCAGCCGCATACAGGACGCGAAAGGCGTTTGAAGGACTCGAGAACCGGCTCGATCCGAACCCCGCATCAGCCGGTGTCGCACGATGCCGAGTCGGCAAGATACGCGGCCAGTCTGCGATGCGGGCGTGGATGATCCGGTCACGGAGCTTGGAGGTGACAATTCTCACGCGTAGTCGAACGCGCTCGCCGCCGCGCTAGTCACTGCGGGAACATCGCCATCACGAAGCGCTTCAACGGGTGGCTTTCCGCCGGTCATACGATTGGGAGCGACCAACCACTCCCAGGCCTCTTCATCCGATGTGAAAAAGGCGGCGACAACATCGAGCCCGTCAACTGGCCTGCGTCGCTCGAACTGCCGCAGTGGATAGACAAAATTTCGAAGGCCTTTGCGGAGAGCGATGATCTTTTTCGCCTTGCGCCAATTATCAAGCGTGCCGCGCGAAATGCTCAGCTGTTCCACCAGTTCGCCCGCTCCAACGAGTTCGCTCTCGATCCAATCGGCCGATTCATCATCAACCGTGATCGCATCCAGCAACCTTCCTCCCTCGGCCGCCGAGACGACGGGCCCAACGCCGCTGCCCTGGAGAATTTTGCTCTCGCGCGCCGGAGTCCGGACGAACGGCTTTCGCTCGCGCCCGCTAAGCGCCTTGGCTGCTGCGGGCACAGGCACTTTTAAGGTGCTGGCAAGTTCGATCAAGCCGGCCATATCCATGCGCTCGACCTTGCTTTCAATCGCCCTCGTCAATGCGACGCGACCAGGGTGGGCCTGCTTTGCGGTGCTCATGACTCATCCTCCACTTGGCAGAATAGGCAACTTAGGCAGAATATACAATAACTAGAATATCCTGCTTGGGATCCGGGCGAGGCGACGGGCCGCACCCAAGGGGCTCGACCATAAGAAGTCCGCAGCCAACTTCATCGTCCCGGCAGAGCTATATGCCGTCGAGGTCCAGTTGCGTCAGCCGATCATAACCAGACCATTCGCCGTGCTCGAAAGATGGCGAGCCTATCGGCCAGCCCGCGGTCTGCCATAGACGATCAAAGCCGTCCTGGAGCGGTCCGGCGAGCTTGTCGCGTAAGTTTGGGATCTGGATTGTCGGCAAGCCTAGATCCGGCAAAAGCATCCTTCGCGGGGCGGCCAGATCACCTTGCCGCAGCGCCACCTCATGCATGCCATTGAACGACACCTGGACCAAGGCTGGGCCATCGAAGCCAAGATCCAAGGCGATGGCGGCCATCCGCTCGAGGTTCGTGACCGCAAGCTGCTCGAGGGCGAGCCCGTCGATGTCTATTGCGGCGTCGGCCTGTGTTTGTCGGCCAATCCGCGCTTGAAACTCCAGGTCGCCAGGCCGAACGAGCCGCATACGCCATGGCGTCTCGGGGCTGTGCAAGGGTTGAGGGCGAACCCTCGGCCCACAACTCCACCACTGGCGGCCGTCGACACCCGTCTCGACCGCCTGGGTCGTCGGCGGCGCAAACTTAGCCTGGACCTTGACGATCCGTTTGGGATCGAGACGGGTGTGATCTCGGGCCGCCAGGGGCGCCAACCGGACGGTCAGGCGCGGCGTCTGAACGATTTCAGGCAGCGCGCCACGGTGAGGATCCGCCGCCATCTCATAGAGAGCGTTGGCCGCTTCCTGTACCCGAGGATCTGGCTCGACCTCCTTGAGCGCGTCGTCGAGGGCAACCCGAAGTCTGGCTGAGGCCAGGCGTTCAAAGGCGTCCAAGGCGTCGGCAAGTTCCGTCGAACGCAGATTGAGCCGTTTGATCGCATCAAGGGTGGAACGTTGCAGCCCCAGCTGAACATCTTGGTCCGTCCTTGGCCAGGCCATCTCGGTGTTGCGATCCATCGCGTGGGTTCGTTCTAGCAGCAGCTCTTCGAAGGCACCTGCCTTCGCGCGCATGGCGCTGAATGCGGCTTGCACTTCAGGATCATGAAACTCGTACCTCGCTCCCGACCAGGTCGCCGTCATTTCGAACAGCGGCTCCACCGTTGCGCGCCGATAGGGCTCTCCGAAATTGTGTGTGCGCAGAAGGTCCCGAAGACCGTCCGGGAACTGGCGATGCGCGCGTCCCAGTAGACCGACGTCGTGCGGATGGGGTTCTACAGGCGCCGCCGGCTTCAGCTGCGCGTGAACCTCGGGATCGTCCAGGACTAGCCGGATCGCCTTGGCCAAATCTCGAGTGAGCCCGTCTTTTGCCGTCCGGCGCTGTTCCGCGGTGGCGTCGTGTGGGCAATCAAAGAAGATCGGCCCCTTGGCATGGCGAAGATCGAACGGCAGCTCGTGCGTTTTTGGATGCCCCATGGCTGTGTTCATCACCGAGATCACGCGACGCCAGGTTAGGGATTTGAGCGCCCAACCGTGCTCAATGCTGACATTGGGGTTGGGGGTGCCGCCGCCACCCGGCCGAAAGCCGACATAGGTCATGTCCGAAACGAACAGAAGCGCACCGTCGATCTTACGAAAGATCGTCTCGACGATAGGCGGCGACCCGCCAATGCCTTGGGTATCGCTGTCGACGGCGATTTCCCGATGAGCCGCATCGATCGCTGCATCGGCCTTGAGTTTCGCGATCGCGTCCCCCAGCGCCTGGTGGATCAAGAACCGACCAATGGCTCCTCGTGTGTCGCTCTGCCACGAAAAGAAGATCTGGTGGGGCATCGTCGCCTTCGAAACTCGGACCGCCACCGTGCAAACCGCCGCCCACCATTGCAAGTCATGAGCGCCTCGATCAACGCCTTTAGATCAGCCGGCGCCGCGCTTGCGACCGCGCGTGAAGCCGCGATCGCTTTCCATGAAGCGCCCAACCATCGGCACGATCAGCTTTCCCGGCTCGGCGACCTTGGAATTGGTCTCGGCCGCCAGTTGCTTGCCGTATTCGATCAGATCGCGGTGCATGGCCGCCGGCAATTCCACCGTGATCTTCACGGGCGTGTCGTCTTCGATAGGACCCAGTTTCAGCTTGCTCATCGGCGGCTCTCCGCGGCGTAGGGTTCAAGGACAAGATCGCGCGTCAGCAGCACACGCAGCGGCGCGCCGGGGCGAATGGTCAGGGTTGGGGTCAAAGACAGGCCGCGCCCGACGATCTGCTGGCCAACGTCGCTGGCCGTTTGGCTCGCGCCGCGTCGCACCGCGCGGCTCAGATCGTCGTCACCCGAGGAGCCGGCCTCGGCCCCGACCGCCAGCACCGTGCTGAGACCGGCCGCGGCCCAGACGCGGCTCCAGTGGCGATCGACACCATCCTTGAGACCTGCCTGGCCCTGCGGATCGGCGGCCGGAAGTTTGTCCAGCACGATCGAGCGCCCCGACGGCAGGATCAGTCGTGTCCAAGCCACCCCCAACCGGCTCTGGCCGTCGACTGTCGCGGTCGCATACTCGCCGATCAGCCGGGCTCCGGCCGGGATGAGCAGAAAGCCTCCGCTCAGACTGTCATGAACGTCTTGGGTTACCTGCGCTATGGCCACGCCCGTCGCGTCCGATCGAAGACCGGTCACCAGGGCTGCGGGAATGATCGACCCGGCCTGCAGCAGGTAAGGCGAGGCCGGCGACTGAAGCCGCTCGGGGCTGGTGAGACGCGCGTCCTCGACCAAGTCGCCATGCTCCGATGCGGCCGCTGCCGGAGCGGTCGTCGGAGCGCCAACGGGTCGCGATGTTTTCAGGAAGACATCGCTCTGCCGGGCGGCGACAAGTTCCGCGCGCCGCGCTTGCACGACAGGATCGATCGGCGCCGGCGGCTGGTCGAGAGAATGAACGGACGGGGCAGCCGAATCCGTGATCGATGCGCCCGACGTCTGGCCACCCTGGACCTGGGCGCTAAGGATCGGCCGGCCCAGATCCCCCGGAAGTGGAGGCCCGAGGATCGGCGGCGCGCCGCGCTGAAGGTAGTCCTTGGGCAGGGTGCTGATCTTTTCGGGCGGCGGCGGGCTCTGCGGCGCGGCCTCCTGCGGTATCTTCTTCGGGTGCTCGGTCAACGACCATCCGATGGCGCCGGCCAGCCCCGCCGACAACACCGCGCCCGCAACGATCAAGGCTTTGCGCGAGACCCGCGCGACGGGGGCCGGCGCGCCGCGCAGGCGAAGATCCTTGGCGATGGCCTGTTGTTCGCGTTCGATCGGCGACTGAGGCGCGCTCATCGACGCACCTCCCCGCGCATGGTCGTGCGCTCGATCCGGACGTGGCGCGCGGCTTTACCCACGCCGAGTCGCAATTCTGCCGCCTGGAAAAGGCGATCGACGACCAAGACACGGCCATCGACGCGGTAGTTGACGAGTTCGGCGGCCTCGCCGTCAGCTCCTACGAGAAACAGCGGCGGCAAGTCCGAGAGCACCGCCGTCGGCGGGAATTCCAGATAGGTGCGTGCGCCGTCATCCCAGACCCGACTGGGCCTGAACGAACCTCGCCCGTGGAGCCGATAGGCCAGGTTCAGGCGCGGCGCCGGCGGGGTCGCCGCCGCCGCGGACGTCACCGGCGGATCGGGAGGCGTCGGCGCCAGGACCGTCACCGGCGCGGACAAAGGCGCGGGATAGCGCCAGCGCACCTGGGTCAGGAAGGCACGGTTGGAGGCCCGAAGCTCCAGGAAGTAGGTTCGCCGCGTGGTGTTGATGACCAGGTTGGTCGCCAGATCCCCCGCCGTGGGCTTGACGAGAATATGGACGCGCCGGGTCTCCCCTGCCCCGCTGATGGTGTCGCCGAAGATCCAGCGCGCGGTGTCGCCAGCCGCGATCGGATTGACCTCGACAAGGGTTTCGCCTGGCTCGAGCGCGATGTCGGTCAGTCGGCCTGGCGCGGCGACCAGCGGATAGACGCTGCGCTCCTCGAACGGAAACTCCACGGGAGCGGCAGCCAGCGGCGATCGCGTCGCCGCAGCCTGAGCGCCTGGCCCCACGACCATTGCCGCCAGGAGTGTGCAAGCCAGCGACCTCATGCGCCGTACTCCCGCGACCAGTTGATCGCCTTGATCCGCACGCCCAGGCCGTTGGCCAAGACCTCCTTGTCGGTCTTGGGCTTGCGCAGTTCGACCGTCAGGATCGCGGCCCAGTGCTCTGTAGCCTGCAGTTGCCCGTTGGCGTAGCGTCGCTCGATCCAAGTCGTTCGGAAGCTGCTCGGCGAGGCGCGCAGCACGCTGGTGACTTCCACCGCGACCTGCAGCTTACCGATCTGGCTCGTCAGCTGGACGGCCTCGGCATAGTCGGTGATGTAGCGGGCGGCATCGCCTTCGGCATAGGCATAGGCGCGATCCCAGGCCTTTCCGACCACGACGGGATCGCTGGAGATCGAGCGGACGTCCTCGACAAAACGACCAAGCGCCGCGCGCACTTGAGCGTCGGTCGGTGCATAGCCCTTGTCAGCGGGGCCGACCGCCTGGATCTGCCCCTGCCGATCGACCTGAACGACCCACGGGGTGATAGTCCCCTGCGCGGAGAGCCAGGCCAGGGCCCCGGCCAATCCCCCGCTCAGGGTGAGAAGGCCCAAGGCCATCAGGCGCCAGTTGGCGGCCTGAACACGCACGGTGCCTTCTCGGTCGTCCCAGGCCTGGCCGGCGCGCTGGTAGGGGGTTTCGGGCGGGGGCGTCAGGCCGTAGCGTGGCGCGCCCTTGAACGGGTTCATGGCTTACTACTCCGAAAGTGAAGGGGATGCGCCGGCGCTGTGATCGTCGCCGCTGGCCAGGGCGTGGGCCGTCAGGCTCGCGCCATGCGCCAGCTGCTGGTGATGCTTCAGCTCACGAGCCCAGCGCGGCGCCGCGCTGGCCTGAACGTCGGTCTCGGCCGCGCCATTCGCCGATGATCCTGTCTCCCCGCTCGGCGCCGTGGCGCCGCCGCCGCTCGCGCGCTTGGCTGTCTTCGGTTCAGGAGCGGCCTCGTCGTTGGCCGGAGAAGGCGTGGCGGCCGGCGCGGAAGGCGGACGCGAGGGCGGGACGGGGTCATTGGCCGGCGACGGCGGTGGGTTGCCGCCGCCATCGTTGCCGCCAGGCGGCGGGCGGCCGCCACCGGCCAAGGCAGCCTTCGCCGCCAAGCCAGCGCCAGTTCCCACAGCCATCTGAGTGACCGCCGCCCCGGCGACGGCGAGACCGCCGACAGTAAGGCCCGTGCCGACCGCCGCGCCCAAGCCTAGTTGCGGTGCGCCCGACATCAGGCCCGAGGCGATGCTGGGACAGAAGATCGACAGGCCGAGCAGAACGAGGCTGGCCAGCACCAAGGCGAGCACCTGCTCCAAGGTCGGCTGACCACCTTGCCAAGTCTGCACGAACTGATCGAACAGCGTCGAGCCGATGCCGACGACGACCGCCAGAGCCATCACCTTGACGCCGGTGGCGATCACCGCCCCCAGCACCCGCTCGGCCATGAAGGCGGTGCGGCCGAACAGGCCGAAGGGCACGAGGGCGAAGCCGATCAGGGTCGAGATCTTGAATTCGATCAGGACGACGAAGACTTGGACCGCCATCACGAAAAAGGCGACGATCACCAGCAGAAAGGCGACCAGCAGAACCAGGATCTGGACGAGGTTCTCGAACACGCCCGGCCAGCCCGCCAGCTCGCCGGCCGCTTCCAGCAACGGCTTGCCGGCGGAGATGCCGAGCGCGGCCAGCTTGCCCGGTCGCAGGATGTCTTCGGCCGAGAGCCCAGAGCCAGCAGCCTTCAAGCCAAGCCCGGTGAAGCTCTCCAGCACGATGGTCGACAGCGTGTGGAAGTTGCCGATCAGGAAGGCGAAGAAACCGACATAGAGGACCTTGCGGATCAGGCGGGCCAGCACGTCCTCGCCGGCGGCCAGACTCCACATCAGGGCCGCCAGGGTCATGTCTATGGCGACCAGGATATTGGCCACCGCGCCGACGTCCCCGCCGAGCAAGCCAAAGCCGCTGTCGATGTAGCGATTGAAGGTGGCGAAGAAGGTGTCGATGACGCCGGTGTCGTTCATGACGCAGGCCTCCCGAAAAAGCGGGCGCGCGCCGCGCGCCAGGTCTCCAGGCAGGCCGGATCACGGCCCGCCGCCTCCCCGGCCGCGCGACACTTGGCCAGCGCGGGATCAACGCGGGCGACCGCGGACGCGGCGGGCTTCTGCGGCGCGATCTTGGCGGCGCGGACCGCGAGGAAGCCGGCGGCCAGAACCATCCAGGCAGCCAGACTCCAGACGAGCGCCCGCCTCACGGGTTTCGCCCCATGAACTTGGAGAACCGAGCCTTAGCGTCGGCCCGCGCGGCGGCGCGATCAGCGGCTTCAAGAGCATCGGCCCGCCCCTGGGCGGCGACCAGCGCGGTCAGCTGGGCCAGCTGCTGGGCCTGTAGCGCCAACAGCTGATTGCCGGCCTGGGCCGCCTGCAAGGCGCCGCTGGCGCCCTGGCTAGCGCTCACCAGGGCGCTCATCTCGCTGGTGTTGGCGTCCATGCCGCCGATCACGCCGGCCTGGACCTTCAGAGCGTCCTCAAACCCGGCGACCGAAGTGGCCCAACGCGCGTCGGCTCGCGCCACGAGGTCGGCATTGGTAGCCGAAAGGCTGGCCGCCTCATAGTTCTGGGTGAAGGCCTGCTGGATCGCCGAGACGTCGTAAGCCAGCCGTTGGGCCTGACCGAGCAGCGTCTTGGTGCGCGCGACTTGGGCCTGGAGACTGGCCAGGGACGAGTACGGCAGGCTGGCCAGGTTCTTGGCCTGGCCAATCAGCATCTGAGCTTCGTTCTGCAGCGAGCTGATCTGGTTGTTGATCTGCTGCAGGGCATGAGCGGCCTGCGCGACATTCTGGACGTAGTTGGCGGGGTCGTAGACCGTGAACTGAGCCAGCACCGGCCCGGCCGGAACGGCCAGAGCGAGCGCCAAGGCCAGCACGACGCGACGTCGGCGAGCGATCATTGATCCATCTCCGGAAGGGTTAGGTTGGGAAGAAGGTCGGCGGCCCAAGACAGGCCCCGGGCGCGGAGCCATTCGGCCGCGAACGCCTCCCGGGGCGCCGTCGCCAGGATCATCGCCATGGCGACCTGGTCGCCCTTCGACGAGCTGCCCGCGAAGGCCATGCCCACGGGGCCCAGGCCCAGCTCGAACAATCGCTCGCCAGCGCGCGACTGGACGTAGTAGTCGCGCTTGGGCGTGGCCCGAGCGATCAGCTCGATCTGACGGTCGTTGAATCCGAAGCGCCGGTAGGCGGCCGAGCCCACCGGGTCCAGCGCCCAAGGGTTGGGCAGGAAGATGCGCGTCAGACAGAGCTCGATGATCGCGGGGGCGACTTTGCTTTGTTCGATTTGAACCAACGACAGGGTCGTCAAGACGACCGAGCCGTTCTTCTTGCGGACCGTGCCCAGCCAGGTCTGCAGCTGAGCGCCGAAGTCCGGATCGTCGAGCGCCAGCCAGCCCTCGTCGATCAGGATCAGCGTCGGGGCGCCGTCCAGCCGGCGTTCGATCCGGTGGAAGAGGTAGGCCAGGACAGCGGGCGCGGCGGGCGTTCCCAGCAGGCCTTCGGTTTCGAACGCCTCGACCGCGTGATCGCCGAGCGTCTCACGATCGGCGTCGAGCAGCCGGCCCCAAGGGCCGCCCAGGCAGTACGGCGCCAGCGCCCGCTTCAGATCGATGCTGGCTAACAAGGCCGACAGACCTGTCAGGGTCCGCTGTTCGACCGGCGCGCCGGCGAGGCTGGCCAGGGCCGACCAGAGGTGTTCGCGTACGGCCGGCGTGATCGCCACGCCTTCCCGTCCCAGGATCGCGGCGATCCAGCCCGCCGCCCAGACCCGCTCGGCGTCGTCGTCGATCCGGGCAAGGGGCTGAAGTTCGACGGCCGGCCGATCGGCGTCGCGCAGCACCCCGCCCAGGTCGTGGAAATCACCGCCCATGCCCAGGGCCGCGGCCCGGATCGAAGCGCCGAAGTCGAAGGCGAAGATCCGCGCGCCGCGATAGCGCCGAAACTGCAGCGCCATCATCGCCAGCAGGGTGGACTTGCCCGCCCCCGTCGGCCCGACGATCAGCGTGTGACCGACGTCGCCGACATGCAGCGACAGCCGAAAGGGCGTCGAGCCCTCGGTCCTGGCCATGAGGAGTGGCGGACCGCCCAGATGGGCGTTGCGCTCGGGACCGGCCCATACCGCCGACAGCGGCACCATGTGAGCCAGATTGAGGGTCGAGAGCGGCGGCTGACGAACATTGGCGTAGGCGTGGCCTGGCACGGTCCCCAGCCACGCCTCGACGGCCCCGACCCGCTCGCGGATCACCGTGAAGTCGCGACCGGTGATGATCTTTTCGGCTTGGGCGAGTTTGGCCTCAGCGCGGAGGGGATCCTCGTCCCAAACCACGACATTGGCCGTGACATAGGCGTAGGCGACGGCGTCTTCGCCCAGGTCCTGGAGGGCCAAGTCGGCGTCGGCGGCCTTGTTGGACGCGTCATTGTCCACCAGCGCCGCCGGCTGCTGGGTGAGCGCCTCCTGCAACAGGGCGGCGACCGACTTTCGCTTGGCGAACCATTGGCGGCGGATCTTGGTCAGCAGGCCTTGGGCCTGGACCTTGTCCAGGAAGATGGCGCGGCTGGTCCAGCGATAGGAAAAGGCCAGACGATTGAGATCGTCGAGCAGCCCCGGAACCGTCGAGCCTGGAAAGCCAACGATGGTCAGGACGCGAAGATGCGCCTCACCCAGACGCGGCTCCAGACCACCATCGAGCGCCTGCGTCGCCAGCAAGGCGTCGAGGTACATCGGGGTTTGGGGAACGCCGACAGCCTGGCGGCGTGTGCAAATCGCGCCGTGCAAGAACGTCAGGGTGGCCGCGTCGTCCAACCACTGCGCCTGGGGCATCAGACCTTCGACGAGCGCCAGCACGCGGCCGGTGCGCTCGACAAAGCCCGCTAGCTCGGCGCGCCAATCGAGCCCACCTTCGGCGCGACCTTCGATGAACAGACCGCCGAGCGTGCCGGTCCGTTCGGGCGGCGGCAGATAGAGAAGCGTCAGGTAGTAGCGGCTCTCGAAGTGCGCGCCCTGCTCCAGGAAGGCGGCGCGCCGTTCATGATCCACGAGGGCGGAAACGGGATCGGGGAAGTCGCTGTCGGGGTAGGCCAAGGCCGGGTCGCGGCGCGCCTCGACAAACATCGCCCAGCCCGAGCCGAGCCGGCGCAGAACGTTGTTGACCCTGGCCGCCACGGCGGCGACCTCGCCGTCCGAGATTGAATCCAGATCTGGGCCGCGGAAAGCGGCGGTCCGCTGGAACGAGCCGTCCTTGTTGAGCACCACGCCGGGCGCGACAAGCGCGGCCCAGGGCAGATAGTCGGCCAAGCCCGAGGGCCGCCGCGCATATTCGCGAAGGTCGAGCATGCTCAGACCTCCAGCCGGGCGGGGATGCGGACGTGCCGCCGGCCGACCTCGAAAATCAGGGGGTCATGGCGCGCGGCCCAGACGGCCAGGCCGTGACCGATCGCCCAGAGAGCCAGGCCAACGAGCCAGAGCTGGAGCCCGACGCCGAGGGCCGCAGCCAGGGTGCCGTTGACCAAGGCGATCGCGCGCGGCGCGCCGGCCAGCAGCACCGGTTCAGTGAGCGCCCGATGGACGGGCGCGGCGAAGGTCCACGTGCGATCGCCGGCCATCAGATGACGGCCCCGCCGCCGAAGCTGAAGAATGACAGGAAGAAGCTCGAAGCCGCGAAGGCGATCGACAGGCCAAAGACGATCTGGATCAGCCGCCGGGTGCCGCCGGTGCTGTCGCCGAAGGCCAGGGCCAGGCCGGTCATGATGATGATGATGACCGCGATGATCTTGGCGACGGGGCCTTCGATCGACTCCAGAATCTTCTGCAGCGGCTCTTCCCAGGGCATGGACGAGCCGGCGGCGAAGGCCTGGGCGGAAATCAGGGTCGCGGCGGTGACGACGCCGGCAAAGACCCAGTTGCGAACACGCGGTAGCGGTCGCCGCGACGCCCGATGACTAGGCATGGGGGCGCGCGGTAGGGCAAGGCTCGTGGACACGAGGCCATTCTCCTTAGATGTCAGGGGTTTGGAGGGCTAAGTTCTCAGGCGGAGCTGAGCTGGTAGGCGCCGTCGGGCGCCTGGCCCTCCAGGCGGGCAAGGTCGATCAAACGTCTCTGTCGGCCTCGGCTGGACAGGACGGCGATCACGTCGATGGTTTCGGCGATGAGGCCGCGAGGAACGGTGACCACCGCTTCCTGGATCAGTTGCTCCAAGCGCAGCAGCGCGCCCATCGCCGTACCGGCGTGAAGGGTGCCGATGCCGCCGGGGTGGCCCGTGCCCCAAGCCTTGATGAGGTCGAGGGCTTCCCCGCCCCTCACCTCGCCGATGATGATCCGGTCAGGTCGCAGACGCAGAGTCGAGCGGACCAAGTCGGTCAGGGCGACCACGCCATCGACGGTGCGCATGGCCACGAGGTTTGGCGCGGCGCACTGCAGCTCGCGCAGATCTTCGCACAGGATCACCCGATCGCCGCTCTCGGCGACCTTGGCCAGCAGCGCGTTGACCAGGGTGGTCTTGCCGCTCGAGGTCGGTCCGGCCACCAGGATGTTGCGGCGTTCACGCACGGCGCCGGCCAGCGCCTCCGCCTGTTCGGCGCTCATCACGCCGGTGCGGACATAGTCCTCGAGGGAAAAGATCTGCCGCGCGGGTTTGCGGATCGAGAAGGCCGGCGCGGCGACCAGGGGCGGCATCAGGCCCTCGAACCGCTCGCCGGTCCCGGGCAATTCGGCCGAAAGGCGCGGCCGCCCTGCGTGAACCTCCGCGTCCACATGGTGGGCGACGAGACGCAGGATCCGCTCGGCGTCGGCTGGCGCCACCGACAGTTCCGCGTCGATCAGGCCCGCGTCAAACCTGTCGAGCCAAACCCGGCCGTCCGGATTGACCATCAGTTCGGCGACGCCAGGATCGTCCAGGCGCGCCAGCAGCAGAGGCCCCAGCGCCGAGCGCAACATGCGCTGGCTCCGGGTCAGTTCAACAGTGGTGTCGGGCTGGTCCATGTCGGTCCCCGTGGTTCACGAGGACGACTAAGAAGACCCGGTTCAGGCCGATCTCAACAGCGAATTGGAGATCGGAAACCATGGGAAAGACAAAGAACGATCTGCAATCGACGGCACCGCGTCGCGGCTCCGCCAACCCGTGGACGGCACGGGAATTAGAAATCCCGGAACAGCATCGTGCGGTGCGACCATGACCAAGCCGCGATCTTCGATGAGCAACACTCCCCTGCCCTCGATCATCGTTAGAAGCCGTGATGGCGAGCCAGGTCGTCATTGACGAAGGTGATCTGGGTTCGCTTCCGAACCAAATTGACGAGGCGCGCTTGCGGATCCACGAGGTTGGGATCCATCGCCTGTTGCCAGTCGGCGCCGAATATCTGCGCCTTGATATAAAACGGCTTGGCAACGACCACGGCCTTAGCCGCTCGTCGCCGGGCCTTCAGTTGTGCCAAGGCCAGGGTAACTTGTTCCCGCGCAGGATATATCCGAACGATCCGACGAGGATCATCGCAGTCGCGCGCCGTGTAGTACGGTTCGGTCAGAAGCCAGTCGCCACGTCGATCGTCGCGCGGGGCAACTTTGGCTAGGGTCTCCCGATGGCGATCGACACCATAACGTGTCACGGCCCGATCGGCGACGATCGGCGCGCCCTGGTCGAAGCTCACCTCGTACCGCCCATCCGCTTGGCGCTTGATCGTTTCGATCTTTCCCTGGCGGTAAGTCACGCAAGGCAGGGTGCGCAGCAGCCGCATCGTCCAAACATTGTAGGGCGAGAGCTGGCGCGTGTAGGGCGTCGGCGTCAGGCCATTCAGGATTACCTTTATGCTCTGGCGCATATGCGGCCGCAGCATCGCCACCGTGGCCGGCAGCCCATAGGCCATCTTGCCCATAGCCAGGCTGATGCGATCATCGATGAACCTGTCGACTGCGGCGCGCACCTTCAACTGCGTCGCCAGGGGCAGCGCCAAAACGAAGTCCTCGCGTTCGCTCCAAGTCAGCTTAGTCAATGGTCGATCTGGGAAATGACGCAGAAGGTATGGCCTCAGGGCCGCGTCGAGCGCCATGAAGATGGGCCGGTCCTTGGCGCCGGCTTGTCGCCACCAAGTCGAACGCCCCAAGGCTTCAAAGTGGGACCAGATGTCCAACCACCAGCAGATCTCGGACAGGATCTCGGTTGCGTAGCGCTCGACCTCCTGGCTCCGGACAATATGCTCGAGACGTGCGCCAATCAGGAGTTGGTCGATAACTAGATCGAGGTCGCGAAACTGCGGCCAGAGCGCTTTTATCTCGTCATGACGAAAATCCTGGACCGCATAATGCAGGGCTTCGACGACGCCGCTATCGCCGCAACCCGAGATCACCACAGTCGCATCGTCGGGTAGGTTTTCGTAGAGAAGCCGATGACCTGACTCCCAGTAGCTGTAATCGACCAAGCCCTCAGGGTTGGTCTCTTCGCCAAAACCGGTGGCGTCGATCACGACGTCTACGACAATGGGATCGGGGCTGCCTCTACTCGGCATATCGATGTGGAGCTTGTCGCCTTCGCGAACAACGGACTTCGGTGCGATGTCCATTTTCTGGAAGACAAAGATGGGTAGGTCAGCGGCCAGACGGTTGAACTCGCTCTCCCACTGGCTGGCGACTTCATTGGCCCAATCGGCCGTCCACTCGAAAACCGGAACCTTAGCGTGGGCCGTAGACCAGGCCGGATCAAAGCGGCGGCCCAAGGCGCGGGAATTGAGGGCGGGCGAGAGATAGCGATGAGCCTTATCGCGAAACCGCGATAGCAATCTGTCGCCCTTTTCGAAGATATAGACGATCGCTTCGCTACTGGCGGCCAATTCTACCGCCAGGGTCAGGCCGGAAAACGAACCGCCAACGATGGCGACAACGTCGCCGGCCTTGACCTTGCCGGCGTGACCCAGGGCCCAGGCCAAGTTGGTGCTGCGAATTTGCTGGTGGACGATCGAGATGTTCTCTCGCGCGCCGCCGATGACGGAGTACACCCCGTCGGTATCGGCGCAGGCAGCCTCGGCTAGGATTTCAGCCGCGTGGCCGTCAAGCACGACGCGCTGAGCGGCATCAGGCTTGGGAATTGATCGTGATTTCCGCCGCATGCAGGCCAACCTACGCAGGAACTTAAACAACGGACGGCCCCCTGGGGCGTTATCGGCGATAGATCTTGCCGTCGATCCCCGTGCCGACAGGCGGCGTGGGGAAGGGCAAGATCAGCACCCGGCGATAATTGATCCTCGGATCGACACGACGAAACAGCCGCAAGAGCCTGAGCAGGCCCGGTCGCGGGCTATTCCAACGCATTGCGCGCAACTGGCTGACCGGCTTGAAAATGCCGCGCCCTCCCTGCAGCCGGTCCAGGATCACCAAAAGGAGATCGAAATAGGCATATGAGAACGTCGCGTCATTGGGACGCCGATCAAACGTAACCGCGACGTAGCGCGGCGCGCCGCGCCGCCGCGCCAAAAGCTCCTGCATCGGCGGGCGGTCAGCAATCTCCGCCTCGATTGCGTCGATGAAGTCTCGCTGGGTGCGATGGGCGAACACCTGGCGCAGCTCGTCGAAGACCTCAGCGAAATCCTCGTCATCCATTCAGAGGCTCCCGTCCCGCGCATTGACCTCAATGCTCAAGCTTAGAAGTAAAGATTGCATGGATGAGAAGATTCAACCAGTGATAGCGCACCCCGTAGTCGAGGTTATGGGATCAGCTTCGAGGCGGCGCGGACACCGGGCGCCGTTCCAATGGAGCGCGTGCGCGTAGAACTTGAGCCGCGATCTTCAAGAATGGCTCCAGGCGCTCGATCGAGACCGGGGTGTGATAGAGCGGACATCCCTCGTCACTGGCCAATTTGAAACCAACGCGGCACGGCGGTTTGAGATTCTCAAGACGCTGATAGGCCTTCGCCCCGTCCTGGTGCCTGACGCCCCTTGACGAAAATCGGCCCCAATAGGTGTCGATGGCGCCGGGACGGTTCATGAACTTGAAGCTGTCACTCCGGCTAAAGCGATCGCAATCGGCGCTGCAAGTCAGCTGAAGATCGTCTTGAATCGCGCCCAAAATTGGAGACATCAGGTAGTCGATCGCTTTACCCGGAAGCGCGTCTCCGGCCTCGTTTGCCAGCGTAACTTGAAGCATCAACGGGATGACCGCAGGGTCGAACACCCTGACTGTGGCCAGCACGAGGTAGGCCAGGGTTGAAATGATGGGTTCCGAATTGGCGCCGGACCTCTTCATGCGAACATACAGGTAGAGCAGATTGAAGAAGGCGTACTGGCAGGTCTCGTAGATTTGTTGTGGCTCGAGTCCGCCACACCAAGGCCGCTCGTCGATATTGCCATGCGCAAATTCGTTGGCGATCAACGCCACCCGCTCCATGACCCCGATATCGAGCGTGTCGCGTTCCGTCCAAATTCTGCGTAGCCGTTCGATTGAGCTGTATTCGATGAGGCTCCAGAAGCGTTCCCGGATGGCCTCAAGATAGCCGGCCGAGCTTAGGCCTCCCTCGAACAGACGCAGCACCGTGGCTGGCTGTTGCGCAAGAATTCGCTCGAGCGAAGCGCGGTCCCATAGGAGGATCTGCGGTTTTTGAAAACGGGCTTGCCAGTCACGCACCCAGTCACGTGTCGGGTTCGAAAAGGTCGTGTTGGTGGCGATGACCAAGCAGTCCACGCTGGCGTGGGCCAGTACGTTGTTGCAGGCTGAGGTAACCGCGTCCTTCTCGACCGTCCCGCCCCGCCCCTTGCATTCGATCCACCATTTCCGCGGTGCGATCTGCCCCGCCGCATCGGGTACATAGAACCGTGCTTCCAGATCGCGACCTCCGTCCGACGCACCGGCTCCAGCACCGCCAATTCTCCATTCCACGTCTCGGGCACCCATCCCGTCCAGCAGCCAGAACAAGCACTCTTCGAGGTCTTTCCCCTTCAGTTTGTCGAAGGGGATTTCCGTTGGAAGAAGCCATCGATCGTCCGTCGGGTCGCTCAAGCTAGACGTCCACGACCGGTGTGTTTGTCCTGTCCTGATGCTGCAGGAGATAGAGACTAACGGCCGCCGCAACGGTCACCACCAACTGGGCTTCCTCGAACCTTGGCTCACGTCCTTCCCGAAGATGCCGCCCCTGCTCGGAGGCAAACCCCCAGAGTTGGTGCAACGCGCCGTCAAGCGGCGGCGGCAGAGGCAGGAGCTTTATCAACTTCCCTAGCGTCTCGTTCGATCCGCCGACTGTCCTTGCCACGCACTCCAGCGCCGCCATCGCGTGCTGTATGGCACCCGTGATGTCCGCCACGGGGCGGCGGGAGATGTCGGTAAGCGCCTCGTGAATCTCCTGAGCCGCTGTGGGCGCGCCCGCCGCTCGCATGGTGTCGGCAGCATCACGCGTGGCGAGTTCAAAGACTTCCGATCCTCGTACCACGATGACCCCAAGGCTCATCTTCCAGCCGACGCCATTTTCCTGGAGCAGCTGGTTGAGATCTCGCTCGAAGGCTTCGGATTTTACTTGCTCCCAGTCTCCCTTTCCGACCTCAACGTGGAGACGCTCCGCCAGGTCGTAGATTTTGTACCAAGGCGCGTTGTCGACCAACTGATCGACCTCACGCTCAATATTTCCTGGCGACCAGTTGTTAGGGTCGGGTCGTTTGAGCAGCACCGCGCAGATAACCTCGCGCAACGTACCCGGTCCAAGACCAAGCCCATATGCCAAGGCGACAACGCCGGCGCGCACGGCGTCAGGCGCATCTTCCCGGATGGTAATTTCGCGCGCCGCCGCGCGATAGCCGAAACGGGATGAGAAGGGAGATCCGTGTTTGCTCATCGCTAAACTATAGCATGTCTAAGGCTCCCGATCCGCCAGGACCTCGGCACGAAGCAGCCGCCCCTCAGAAAGACGCCGTGCCAACAGATCGACAAACGCGGTGTAACGCTCCTGCCCCTTGGCTGCGGCCGCGCGATCTTCGGCGGATGACATCGCCGGCGTCACTTTGAGCCAGGTCTTCACGTGAAGCGCCCCTACTTCCATGACGATCGTCAGGTCGCGTTCGATGCGGTCCAGCTGGCGCGACAGGCGATCCAGCCGACGCGTCAGCGCCGCTTCTGCTGCCTCGGCGGAGTCGGGAGACAAGTACGACTCTATCGCGGCGCGGGCGATCTCCGACTTGCCCCGTCCCGAGCGCTCGGACAGGGCGTCCAGCTTGCGGATGGTGTCGGCGGGCAGGAAGACCTTGGTGGGGATCTTCATGAGTCACCGCCCAGGGGAATGCCGTCGTCCTGGTCCATGGCGGTCTGGCGCGCTACGCTGGCGAACCGCCGCTGCATCTCCCGCCCTTGCTGAAGCTCGTCACCGTCGCCCTCGGCCTCCAGATCGACCAGGTCCACAATCGGGTCGGCTGGTCTGTGCTCATGGCCCGCCAGCTCAGGCTCGTGCTTCAACCCGCCATCGTCGGCGCCAGATTTCGGCGCGGGCGTAGCCGTCGCCGAAGACGCCGCCACGGTCGCCCATGCGGATGTATCGTTGACCAGGGGGCGCCGTTCGATGCCGCCGACTGGCCGTAGCCGTCCGGCGAGCCGAACGTCGGCGTAGTAGCGTATCTTGCGCGCTCGAATGGGCGGCGCACCGGTGACAAGGATGATGGCGTCCTGCGGCGGAAGCTGCATGATCTCGCCCGGCGTCAGCAATGCCCGCGCCGTTTCCTGGCGCGAAACCATCAAATGTCCGAGCCAAGGTGACAGCCTGTGGCCCGCGTAATTCTTCATCGCCCTCATCTCTGTGGCGGTACCTAGACTGTCGCTGATGCGGCGCGCCGTGCGCTCATCGTTGGTCGCGAACGCCACGCGGATGTGACAGTTGTCCAAAATAGCGTTGTTGGGCCCGTAGGCTTTTTCGACCTGGTTCAGCGACTGGGCTATTAAAAACGCCCGGATTTTGTAGCCCGCCATAACCGCTAGCGAGGCTTCGAAGAAGTCGAGGCGCCCCAACGCCGGAAACTCGTCGAGCATTAGCAGCAGTGGCCGCCGCGAGTGCGACGCCTCCAGGCCCTCGGTCAGTCGCCGGCCAATCTGATTGAGGATCAGGCGGATCAGCGGCTTGGTCCGGCTGATGTCCGAAGGCGGCACCACAAGATAGAGGCTGACCGGCTTGTCGGCCTCGACCAAGTCGGTAATGCGCCAGTCGCAGCGTGACGTCACAGCCGCGACGACCGGATCCCGATAGAGACCCAGGAAGCTCATCGCGGTTGAGAGCACCCCACTGCGTTCGTTGTCGCTTTTGTTCAGCAGCTCCCGGGCTGCGCTGGCGACGACAGGGTGAACCCGGTCCCCGAGGTGGCGTGTCGCCATCATCACGCGCAGCGTCGCCTCGATCGATCGGGCCGGGTCCGCGAGGAAGTTGGCGACACCGGCCAGGGTCTTGTCGGGCTCGGCGTAAAGCACGTGAAGGATGACCCCAACGAGGAGACTGTGAGACGTTTTCTCCCAGTGATTTCGGCGCTCCAGCGCCCCCTCTGGATCTACTAAAATGTCGGCCACGTTCTGCACGTCGCGGACCTCGGTCGGGCCAGGACGAACCTCGAGCAACGGATTGTAGGCGCTGCTCTCGGCGTCGGTCGGATTGAAAAGAAGAACGTGGCTGAACGTGGCCCGAGCGCCGGCGGTCAGTTGCCAGTTCTCGCCCTTGATGTCGTGGATCACCGCCGAGCCCGACCAAACCAACAAGGTCGGCACGACCAGACCCACGCCCTTGCCGCTTCGCGTCGGGGCAAAGCACAGGACGTGCTCTGGCCCATCATGCCTCAGATACGCTTCGCCAATCCGCCCCAGCATCACGCCGTCGTCTCCCAGCAGACCGGCGGCTTTGATCTCGGCCGGCTCGGCCCATCGCGCTGAGCCGTAGGTCGTCACGCTTTTGGCTTCGCGCGCGCGCCAGATCGACATGCCGATCGCAGCGCCAACGCCAGTGAGCGCGCCGCCCGCCGCGATGAAGGCGCCACGCGCGAAGATCAGCGGCGCATAGGCATCGTAGACAAACCACCAAAAGAAAAAGGCCGGTGGCGGATAGAGACGCCATGAGCCGAGCATCAACCAGGGCGGCCCGAGGCCTCCCTGATAGTCCAGCTGCCATGCCGTCCACTGCGTCGCACCCCATACGCCGCCAAGCGTCAGGGCCACGACGACCAGGATTTGGCCCCACAGGATTTTCGTGCCGCTCATGGTTCTGCGCCTCTAGAGTCCAAGCCCGCGCTTCTTGCCGAAAGACCAATCCACCCCGCTGTTGGTGATCGTGCCGCTGACCTCCTGGCCGAGCCGCGACTCCAGCGACCGGGTCCACGGCACGAGTTGAAATCCCAGGCCGTCGTCGATCATGGCGAAGCGGCCGGAGGCGAGATCAAGGCGGCGGGCGTAAAGGCCCGACACCTGGTCCCCCTCCCCCCCGGTCACGACGGCCTTGCCACTGGCGGCGAGCTTGGCTTTCACCTGGTCGAGTTCGTAATCCCGCAGCTTGGCGATCAGCTTGCGCGCCGGCTGGAACTTGCCGTCGCGGGTTTCACCCAGACCAGCGCTCCCCAGGTAGTCGCGGCGACGATCGAGGGCGTCATGCACCTCGGCGCCGAACCCGTGCTGCGCCAGCGCGGTCGGCTCGGCGACGACGAGTTGACGGTCCAGCCAGGTCGCGCCCTTGGCGCTGACCTGGGCGGTGATCGACAGATCGGAGCGATGCAACAGGCTCAAACTGCTCACGCCGTCGGCGTCCACCGTCGATCGGACCTCGACGAGGCCGCCGACTGGCGTGTCGCCGGAGGCGGCGAGATCGCGGAACCGAAAATGGTGCAGGCGACCATCGACGCCGTCGACGATGACATAGGCCTGGCCGTTGAGCTCGTCGTGCAGGCCTCGGTCCGCGACCCGACCGGTGACCGGCGCCTCCAGCGTCTCGCCTTCGATCACCATGCTGGCCGGATCTCGATCGATCCCACCCTGCGCCTGATGCAGGGTCTTGATGATGTCGCCGCGCAGGGCGATCTCGCGAAGCCTGGCTTCAAGATCCTTCGCCACGCGCCAACGGCCGGACGACACCTCCTCGGCCAAGCCATAGCGCTGGAGGACTTGGGCTCGGCCGATCAGACGACGCCGCTCCTCCGTGTCATTGCGGCCAGAGGGCCGAAGATCGACGTGACCGCTGCTCGGCTCGATCCTGTCGCGCAGGCGTCGGTCCAGACCCGTCCAACGCTCGGCCTCGACCTCTCGATCGGCGGCCGCGGCGATCTCCAGCGCCGAACGCGGCCCCAACTCCTGGGTGACCAATTGCTTGGCCCGCTCGCGCAGACCATGGGCCATATAGTCCCGGTCGATCACCAGGTCGCGCCCGTCGTCAGCGACGCCGCGTACCAGCAGATGGACGTGCGGATTGTCGGTGTTCCAATGGTCCACGGCGATCCAGTCGAGGCGCGTGCCCAGATCCTTTTCCATTTGCGCCACAAGATCGCGCGTGGTGGCGCGAAGGTCGGTCAGCTGGGCGGCGTCCTCGGGCGAGACGATGAAGCGGAAATGATGCCGGTCAGGCTCGGCGCGCTTGGCGAAGCTGTCATGATCGGCGACCCCGTCACGATCGAAGGCCTCTCCGGCGCGACCATCGCGCCCAGCGCCCCCTCTGCGCAGGTAGTAGAGATGGGCGCCAAGACCGGCCGCCCGGAACCGCTGGCCGCGATGGCGGATGACCCGCCCCTTGACGACGACCTGCCGCTGGCCTTGTGAGCGCGGGATGGAACGGCCCCGGCCGAAGGATCGGACGCTGCGGCGCGGCCCCAAGTCCATGCTCCCAAGCCCCGCTTTTCGGGCCGCTGCGGCGACCTCGGACGCGAAACTGCGGACCTTGCTCGCAGCGTTGCCGCCGCGATCGCGGATGCGACCTACCTTGGGCTCAAAATCGTCGTCACGCCGCATGACGGCACGCGAACGGGCTAAGGGTCCCTATCAGGCCCTTGTTTTCATGAGGGAAACTGCACGTCGAGGACCGCGACCATGTCGAAGGTCCCTGTAAAATCCCAACATCATCAAGCACATAGGGGCCGAAGGTCCCTGTGCTTTTATCTTGCCTTAGGCCGATGTTCCTTTCGAGCCCCCCTTTCCTCCCCCGCGTGACCTTCCAACCGCTTGAGCTCCTGACGATCATGGGCGCACCGCCGTCCAAGGCGCGCCCGGAACCTGGGGACCGTCAGCCATGACACCATTCGTCCCTCGCACGACGAAGACGCCTGCCGTGCGCCAGTCCCGCGCAGGGCTGACGAGCGTCCTCTCGGCGCGCGATCCCTCGATCAGGGGCGTCAGCTTCCGAACGTAATCCTGGGTTTCTCGCGGCAGGGCCCTCCCCTGAACGAGGGATCGAGCATATCGCTCGGGTCCAGCGTTGTAGGCGGCGAGGAACCCTGGAGCGCCAAACCGATCGTACATTCGACGCATGTAGATCGCGCCGGCAAGGATGTTGGCGCGTGGCTCGAAAGGGTCGTCGCCCAGGCCAAACTCGGTCGTCAGGTCACGCCAGGTGGCAGGCATCAGTTGGAGCAGACCCATCGCCCCCTTCGCAGACACGGCGGACTCCTGCCCGCCACTCTCCTGATGCATAATCGCGTAGATCCACGCGGTCGGAATACCGAAACGGGCCGAGGCCTCGTCGACGGCTGCGGCGATGGTCTCGCCGCGGCTCACCATTGGGGCGGGCGACGCAGGCGTCGCCACCGAGCAGATCGTGAACGCAGCCGCCGCCGAACAGATCAAGGCGGACGCGCGCGCCGCGCGCGGAATCCTGCCGATCGCCTCGGTCACAACAAGCATGCGGCCGTGCTCGCCGCCGTCAAGGGCAAGGCGCGCTCCGCGCCGGCCTGGCGGCCACCCTTGACCGCGCCTCCGCTCGACCGCCGACGTTGTCTTGACCGGGACGAGGAAAGGACCGGCAAACCGACCGAACAAGGAAAGGACCGGCCAGACGGTCATCGCCGCGCCTCCCACGTCCACAGGGAGCGCGCGCCGCCGGTCACCTGGCGCGCCGACACCGGACCGAAATAGCGCCCGTCGAGGCTGTTGGGGGCGTGACGGTTGAGGAGGAGCACCTCGTCCGGGGCAAGCCGCCGACACTCCTGATAGGCGGGAAGCGCCCGCCCCTGCCGGTCTCGCGGGAGTATCCGAGCGACCGGGCGGCCATCGATCGACAGCACATCGCCTATGCCACAGACGCTCTGGCCACCAACCGCCGCCACCTCCTTCAGCAGCGGGACATTGGCCGGCAGGTAGCCGCGCCGCGCCATCCAGTCCGCCAGGGCACTGGGTGGCGTGACCGCCGCCAACTGGCCCTTGGCAAAGCGTCCTGGCGTCAGCAGGTAGAAGCCAAGCGGCGCGCTTGCCGTTGTGTTGAAAAGCAGTCGTGGCGCGGGCCGCTCGCCTGGGCGAAGCACCAAGAGGCAGCCAATTGCCGCAACGGCGGCGACCGAAACGATCCGGCGGCGGCTCACTGGAAGATACCCCGGCGCAGCGTGAAGGCACGGTGGCGCGCACGATCGTAAGCGCGCGCCGGCAAGCCGACGCCGACCCGGGCGCCAACATGACGCCAATAGTCAGGCGCGGCGCGGTGCGGCTGAACGCCGACGCGCTCGACGCTGTCGATGGCTTCCAGGACCGCCTGGACCTTCGACCACCCATGGACGTCCAGCAGGATTTCCGCGCCCGGCGCCACTTCAGGATAGGTCGTGAAGGCCTGGCCGGGGCGGACGGCGCGCAAGATGGCGATCCGGGAGTCCACCGTCCCGTAGGTCTCCGCGCGCCAACGCACGAACGCGAAGATCTCGCCGGGCGCGAACATCACAGTGCGGCGGCGGCGGTCATGAACCTCTTCGGCCGCGACCTGGCCAAAGCGGATCCAGCGCTCGATGCGCTCGGCGAGGAACAACAGATCAACGCGGGTCAGGCTGGAATTGACGCGCTCAATCATCGCCACGCCGCCCGCTGTAGGCTGGCGCGATGGCGGCATGGGCCTGGGCCGGCGGCGTCGCCACGGCGTCACGGTCGCTCGTCGAACGGCGCACGCCCCGTCGCGACCAGTCATTCAGGTCGTTCAAGGCGTAGAGGATGCGCCCGCCGTTTTTCCGATAGACGGGCCCCGTGCCATAGCAGCGGTGTTTGGCCAGGGTCGCTGGTGAAAGGCGCAGATGTTTGGCGGCCTCGGGGGCCAGCAGGAGACGCTCGGCCGGCGGCTCGTCGATCTGGGACATGACCTGATCCTTCGCGAGCCGCCGGAAAGCTCCGGACATCGGGCGGCGGCTCCAGGAAAGGCTGGCGCACGACGTCCTCGATCAGGGATGGCGAAGGCAGGCGGGGGGCTGAATTCGCCCCGGCTAGAACCCGGCTCGTAGCAGGCGCAGATAGCCGCCTGACATCAGTGCGCGGCCTCGACGCACGAGGCGCGCGGTGACGTCGCGGATGGTCGAGGTGGCGAACTCCGCCCCTTCCGTCTCTTCCGGTCCGAACAATTCGCGCGCGATCTCGCGGTGGGTGCGGTCTTTCAACGTCGCGTCCAACGCGAAAAGACAGCGCGCCAACCGTTCCTTTTGCGCCGTGCTGAGACGCGAAACTGGCGGCGCGTCGGTAAGATCGGCGCGCCGCAACGCATCGACGGCGCGAACCCTGAGATTGAAGTCCGCGTCATAGGCCATGACGACCATCAGCGGCCCGCCGGACGGGGCGTCGCCGCGTAACAGCACCTGCAATCCGCTCGGAAGCCGGATGTGACGACCGTCCTCCCCCTGGCGGATGTCGGACCGTGCGACCGGCAGCGGCCGTGGCTCGCCAAACGACGCACGCTCGACCGGCACGACCAATCCTGGCGCAACGTCCTCGCGCCAGATGACTTTCCCCTCGTCAGCTGTGAGGTCCGGGTCGGTGGGCGCGGCAAGTCCCCAGCGTCGATCGAGCGAAGCGCCGGCATGTTGAATGCGGACGAAGTTCAGACGATAGGCCGGGTTGCGCCGTAGAAACTCCCAGCACAAGGCTGGCGTCGTCAGCCGAACAACCGCGCGCCAGCCGCCGCCGGCGCCACCACGCGGCGGCCGACCCGATCCCTGACTGGCGAGCGGCGCGGCCATATAGGTATGCCGCCAGACACCTCGGCGGCACGCACGGACTCTCGCCCAATCCTCAGGTCTTGCGCCGATAACATGCGGCAGAGCGACTAATGGAGCGCAGTTATTTGGAAGTAAGAACGCAATCGTTGCCGAATTGATGGCAGCAATCAGGCGATGCCAACGCGACTACTTTCGCAGCTTGAGCGCGGCAACAATGAGCTCATGAAGGTTCTGAAGATCGCGATCCTTCAACCCGACGAGCAGCTTGAAAATCGCGGCTAGCGGATCTTCGCGATCAGAACGCGCCGCGTACTCGCCCGTCCCAAACAGTTCACGGACATCCACATTGAGCGCGGTGGCAAGCCGTTCAAGCGTGTCGAACGTTGGCGCGGCCTCACCACTTTCCAGCCGCTGGACCGCATTCGGTTGACGATCGATCTTCTCGGCGAGTTGCGCTTGGCTGAGGCCGGCTCGCTTCCGATGATACCGGAGCATCTCACCGAACTGTTCTTCCAGCTTCGACATCCGCCCCTGACGTCCACTAACGCAACAGGGGAATGTTCGTTGACTGTCGGCACAGCGACAGATCGCAGAAAGGTGGATTTAATTCGCATTCCACCTTTTCAAGGTGGGTTTCATGTAGGATTCTGTGGGGCAATCTCAGGTGGACGGCCCCATGGACGGCTTTTCTTCTCCAGCCCCGACGCGCTCCGCCTTCGCCGGAGCGGTCGAAGCGCTCTATCGGCAATACGACAGCTGGCTTCGCGGCGTGCTGCGCAAACGCTATGGCGACCAGGCCGATGACCTGGTGCACGAGACCTATCTCCGCGCCGCCGCCCAGGCGGCCAACGGGGAAGTGCGCCACCATCGCGCCTTCCTCCTCAGCATCGCCGAGAACCTCGCGCGAGATCGCGCCCGCCGCCTGATCCGGGAAGAAAAGCGGCAGGTCAACGCGGAGGCGTTCACCTTGCAATCGACCGCCGCGCCGCAGGAGCATGCGGTGACATTGAAGCAAATCGTGCTGGCTCTACCGCCAGAGTTGCGCGATGTATTCTTGCTGACCCACATCCAGGGGCTGAGCTACCGCGAGGTCGCGGTCCTCCGGAATATCCCGGAGCGGACCGTGAAGGATCGGATGCGAAGAGCCCTTGCGAAAACGTCGGCGGCCATGCGGGACTAGGGCGGCGCTCGTCATGATCAAGGTTAGAAGCAAGGGTGGGCGCGTCACGCGCGAGGCGGGAGCCTGGCACGCGCGGCTCAACGACACCCATCCTCGTATTGACACCGAGGATCTCGAAGCGTTCTCGGCCTGGAGATCCGATCCCAAGAACAAGGCCGAATACGATCGGATCGACGACATCAGCCGCAGCCTCAGGGCGCTGCAGAACGATCCCGACATCCGCCAAGCGACGGCGGAGGCGCTCGCGCGCGGGCCTGAGCGACGCCGTTTCGTCCTCCGACTTGGCGCCCGTCGGGTGCGCATCGTCGTGGGGGCGCTCGTGGCCGCCAGCGTGATCGCGTCGGTGGCCGGGGGCTACATCGCCCTGCGCCCGACCTATTCAACGGGCGTCGGCCAATCCTTCAGCGCCCGCCTTTCTGACGGCTCACGGCTTACCCTCGACACCGACAGTCAGGTGCGCGTTCGCTTCAGCGACGGCGAGCGCCGGATCGAACTTTTGCGTGGCCAGGCGCTGTTCGAAGTCGCCCACAACGCCCAGCGCCCCTTCATTGTTCAAGCCGGCGACACCAGGGTTCGCGCCACCGGCACACGGTTTGAAGTGCGCAAGATCGGCCAAGATGTCCGCGTGACCCTGACGCAAGGCAGCGTCGAGATCGTCGATGCTGACGCCAAGTCAAAGGCCTGGCGGCTAAAACCTGGTGAGACCTTGGCGCTAAAGCCCGCCGATGTCGCCAGCGCAACACCCATGCCCGTGGACGTACAGGCCGCAACCAGCTGGACCTCGGGCGCGCTGATCTTCCAAGATCTACCGCTGGATCAGGCGATCGCGGAACTGAACCGGTACAGTCGCCAAAAGATGATCCTCGCCCAAGGCGCGCCGCACGCCTCGCGGATCAGCGGCGTGTTCCCGACCGGCGACAATGACGACTTCATCGCCGCGGTCACCTGGCACTACGGGCTCCGGGCGGAGCGAAACTCCAATGGCGACATCGAACTACACCCGGAAAGGGAGCCCAAAGCCTAGCGTCATATTTTTTTCACGTACCCACCGCCCGAACCCTCCCGTTCGGTCGTCTCACCCGCGATCCATCGACGGCTGAAGCGCGCCTCAAACTGGTTGCGCCCGCGATGGCGGGGGAATTGGGAGATGATGCGCGTAACAGTCGGTTTGTTGAGTTCAGCGTCCATGAGCGTTCTGGCGGCCGTTACGCCGAACATCGCTTACGCGCAGGAGCCCGTGTATTCCGTCGCGGTGCCTGCGGGGCCGATGAAGAAGTCGCTCGTCGCGGTGGCAAGCCAAGCCCACATCAAGATCCTCTTCGAGACCGAACTGGTCGCCGGGCTCAAGGCTCCAGCGCTTAGCGGCCGATACACGCCGCGTGAGGCCGTGGAGCGGCTTCTGACCGGCACGCCCATAGCCGTCGAACAGGTCCGCCCAGGCCTTCTGGTGCTGCGTTCGCGGCGCTCTCCCGTAAGCACCTTAGGCGGCGATGGGCTGGCGGCGGGTGAGGCGCCAGGACAATCGGCCAGCCTTTCGGCGCCGGACTCCGAACCCGTGCTGGTCGAGGAAATCGTCGTCGGCTCGCACATCCGGGGCGCCAGGGATGCGGCCTCGCCTGTCGTGACGCTTGGCCGCGAAACCATAGATCGCGGCGGCTTCGGCAGCATCGCCGACGCCCTGGCCGCGCTACCACAGACCTTCTCCGGGACAGCCAGCAACCGCGCCGGCGGCGTCGCCGCCGACACGACCGGCAACAACGCCGGGCGAGCTACGGGCGTCAATCTGCGCGGCCTGGGCGCGGACGCCACCCTGGTGCTCGTGAACGGTCGTCGCATGGCCGGTGCGGGCCTGATGGCCGACTTCGCCGACATCTCAAGCCTGCCGCTGTCCGCCGTCGAGCGCGTCGATGTTCTGCTCGACGGCGCCTCGGCCGTCTATGGATCGGACGCGGTTGGCGGCGTGGTCAATGTGGTGATGCGCGACCGTTGGGTGGGCCTGGAGACCCGCGCGCGCGTCGGTGGCGCGACGCAGGGCGGCCTTGGGCAGTATCAACTCGGCCAAACCTTCGGTACGGCCTGGACAAGCGGATCGGTGCTTTTGAGCGCCGAATATCAGAGAACTAACCAGGTCATGGGCCGTGATCGCACCTATACCGCCAGCGCCGACCTTCGGCCGTTCGGAGGCGTCGATCACCGCCTCTTCTACAGCCAACCCGGCACAGTGCTCGTCGGCGGAGCGCCGGCGTTCGCGATCCCATCGGGCCAGAACGGCACGGCGCTGACGCCGGGATCGTTTCTCGCGGGTCAGGCCAACTATCAGGACATGAACCAGGTCGCGGGCATCCTGCCCGAGCAAGAGCGCTTCGCGATCTACGCCTCGGCGTCGCAGGATCTCACCGCGCGCGTCAGCGTCAACGCCGAGGCCCGGTTCAGCAATCGTCGCTACGCCCATTGGAACCTGGCGCCTGTGGCGGCGCTGACGGTGACGCGGGCCAATCCATATTTCGTGTCGCCCAACGGCGCGGCGTCCAACACCATCGCCTACTCTTTCCAGAACGAAACCGGGGCCAGCCGCGGCGTCGGGCGGGTGCGCAGCACCAACTTCTCGTTCGGCGCCAAGGTGGATCTTCCCGCCCGCTGGCGGCTGGATGTCTATGCCGGGCACGGCGAGGAACTGACCCGTGGCGGCGCGAGCGGGCTCATCAATTCGGCGGCGTTGAACGAGGCGCTCGGCAACACGCCCGACAATCCGCAGAGCACCTACAGCGCCAGCCGCGATGGCTACTTCAATCCCTATATCGGCCAAGGCCGCAATACGCAGGCGGTGCTGGACTTCGTCGTGTCCGGTTGGGACCGTCGCCGCACGCTCGGCAAGCTCGACATCGTCAACGCCGCCGCCGATGGCGCGCTGTTCTCCTTGCCGGCGGGCGCCGTGCGCCTGGCGTTCGGCGCGCAGGCCCGGCGCGAGTTCCTCAAGATGTACGGCGTCAGCACCTCCTCGTCCCTGATCCCCGTCCCGCTTTCCCCGCGTCGCGGCGAGCGCACGGTCCACGCCGTGTTCGGTGAAGCGCGCGTGCCGCTGTTCGGCGGCGATTTTCAGAGGCCTGGGCTTGCGAAGCTGGAACTGTCGGCCGCCGTTCGGTTCGAGGACTACGGCGGCGGCGTCCACTCGACCGTTCCCAAGCTTGGCCTGGCCTGGGCGCCCGTCGAGGACCTGACCCTGCGCGGAACGTACGGCGAGTCCTTCCGCGCGCCGTCGATCGGACAGCTCACCGACGCGCCGGGCGCAACCCCGGTGACTCTGAACAACGGGACGCGAAACGTGCTGACGCTGATCCTGATCGGCGGCAATCCCAACCTTTCGCCAGAGACCGCCAAGTCCTGGACGGGCGGCTTTGAATACGCGCCCCTCGCCCACCCCGGCTTGCATCTTTCCGGAACGCTGTTCCGCACCGAGTTCGAAGGCCGCATCGGTCGGCCGGCGATCAACTATCTCTCGACAATCCTGACGGCGGCGGATTTGGCGCCGTTTCGCACCCTGGTGTCGCCCGCCTCCAGCAGCACCGACCTGGCCCTGGTCAAATCCTATCTGGCCAACGCCTCCGTCGCCGCCCAGGCGCTCTACCCGGCCGAGGCCTATGGAGCGATCGGCGACGCGCGCTACGTCAATGCCGGAGCCTTCACTGTCGAGGGTGTTGATCTGGCGGCCGCACATCGCTTGACCCTGGGCGAGGATCGTCTCGATCTCAGCGGCAATCTCTCCTGGTTGCTGCACTACAGGCGCAAGGTCACCTCGGCCTCGACCACCGCCGAGCTGGCAGGCATGCCGGGCTTTCCCGCAGATCTGCGCGCCAGGGCCTCGGCGACCTGGACCCACCAGGCGTTCGCGACGACCGTCTCGCTCAACCATATCGGCGATCTCCACACCGACAGCGGACGGCGCATGGCGTCGCTGACGACCGCCGATGTGCAGGTGCGATGGGCGCCGTCGGCGCGCTCGGGCCCGTGGCGCGGAACCGCCGTGTCGCTGACGGTTCAGAACCTCTTCGACAAGGACCCGCCGTTCTACGACGCGCCCCAGATCGTCGGGTTCGACGCCACCAACTATGACCCGAGCGGCCGAGTCGTCGCTCTGCAGCTGACCAAGGCCTGGTAGGCCGACAGCCCCTGAACATCGGAGTCCAAAGCAATGCGATTTCTCGCAGGGCTGGCGCTTGCTTGCGCGCTAGCTGGCCCCGTCGCGGCAACGCCCCCCGCACCGCCGAGGCCGTATACCGTCGAAGACCTGCTCGCCGTCCGAAACTTCGGGCGCGCGGCGTTCTCGGGCGATGGGCGCACAGCCATCTTCGAAGTTCAGGGGCCCATCACGGCCGCCGGACAATGGGATCTCGAGTTCCTGTCCATCCAGCGGACAAGCCGTCTCTATGTCGTCGATGTCGAGCGCGGCGGCCCGCCCAAACGTCTGCTGCGATCGGCGGCCGGTGGCGAAACCCTCGGCGCGGTCTCGCCCGACGGACGGCGCGCCCTCGTCTACCGGCTCGTCGACCATACCAACGAGCTCGGGGTGCTGGACTTCTCGACCCGGACGGTGAGCTGGTCCGGCCGCGCGGTCGACGCCGAGGCCTGGCTCAGCCTCGCACGTTGGCGCAACAACACCGAGGTCGTGTTCCTGGCCACGACAGCCGACGCCCCGTCCATGCTCCTGAACCAAGGTTGGCAGAGCCAAGCGCGAACCATCGCGGCCTGGAAGGCGGCCCAGGCTGGTCAGCCAAGCGTCGTGGTCCTGAGGGGTGGCCCCGGCGCCGAACAAAACCCGACCTGGCCGCAAAGCGATGTTGTGCTGCTCGACGCCCGCACAGGCGCCACGAAGCTGCTGACGCGAGGCCCCTTCATGGAGCTTTCCATCGCCCCGGGCGGCGAGAGCGTGGCGCTGATCTCGGCGGATGAACCGGTGACGATGGATGGGTCGATGCTGGCCCAGAACGGACTCTTCGACCGTCGCCGCAGGCTGATGTTCATAGATCTTCGGAACGGCCGGATCGTTCGTCCCTGTCCGCGCTGCGACCTTGCCGCCGCCCTGATCAGCTGGGCCCCGGACGGTGGCTCGGCCCTGGTCGTCGCGCAGCCGGATGACGCCAAGTCCGGCGACTGGAGGCGGATACGCTACTGGCGCCTTTCCACCACAGGCGCGGCCAGCGCGGTGTCGGAGGATCTGTCGCCAGGCCTGACCCGCACGGTCGGCGGCACCACGGCCCTGCTTGCGCCCGACGCGGGCTGGGTGGACGGCGCGCCAGCGATCTTCGCGCATCGCGCCGGTGAGACCGCGATGGCCTGGTGGACGATCGATGCGTTCGGCGCCCGCGCCCTCGCATCGGACCTCTCCGTCGAGGCGGGCCGGCGCCTGGCCGCCTCGCCGCATGGCTTTCTGGTGCGCACGCCCCAGGGCGTGGTCGATCTTGCCGCGCCCCGCGGTCCGGCTGTCGCCGGCCCGCAGGACAAGGTCCTCGCGGCCTCGGCCCTGGCCGGCGAACTCCCCAAGGTCCTTCAGATCGAGGATGCCGGCGGCGCGCGGTTGCTGACGTCCACCGGGGTCGTCCGTTCCGCCTCTCCGCTTGCGCTCGGCGCCAATCTGCTGGCCGTGTCCCCCGCTGCGTCAGCGACTTTGAGCGTGACCAAGACGGCCAATGGCGTCGGAACGCTCTGGCTGGCCAGGCCGGAGAAGCCGTCGCTTGCCCTGATGGCCCTCAATGCCGCCTTGGCAGATGTCGATCTCGCCACGCCGCGACCGATTGTTCATCGCACGCCGCGTGGGCAAACGGTGACGAGTTGGCTCTACACGCCCGGTGACCACAAGGCCGGTGACGACCGCCCACTCGTCGTCGTCCCCTATCCTGGCTCCAACTACGCCTCGCCGCCCGCGCTCGCGGCGCCGGACGCCCGGGGTTACACCGCCAATGTTCGCTTGCTGGTGGGCGCCGGCTACGCGGTGCTGGTCCCCAGCCTGCCGATCCCGGCCGACGCGCCGCCCCAGGAGGGGTTGGCCGAGGCCATGCTGATGGCTGTCGACGCGACCTTGGCGGCAGACCCAGGGCTCTCGGCCAAGAAGCTCGCGGTCTGGGGACACAGCTTCGGCGGCTACGGCGCCCTGGTCGCCGCCACCCAGACCGCGCGGTTCAAAGCCGTGATCGCCTCGTCCGGTGTGAGCGACATGTTCTCATACTGGGCCGCGCAAGGACCGGCGGCGACGGCTATTCCAGAGGTCATGCTCAGGATCTCGACCATGTTCGGCTGGGCGGAGACCGGACAGGGCCGCATGGGCGGCCCGCCGTGGGCGCAGCCCCAGCGCTACATCGACGGAAGTCCCCTGCTGCAGGCCGACAAGATCACCGCGCCCGTGCTCCTCATCCAGGGCGACCTCGATTACGACCCCTACAAGTCGATGGCGATGTTCGCGGCGCTCTATCGGCAGGGCAAGCCGGTCGAATTGCTCACCTATCCCGGGGAAGGCCACGTCGTGCAGTCGCCGGGCAATGTGCGCGATGTCTACGCCCGCGCCTTCGCCTTCCTTCAGGCGGCGTTCTCGGCCGTCCCGGGCGAAGCGGGTGGGACCGCGACAGCGGTCTCGGCAAGGCTCGGCGACGCCGCGCCGGCGTCACAACCTTCCCAGTAGCGCACGAAGGCTTCCAGCACGGTCGCCGTCAGCACCTCCGAATAGGTGTTTCGGAAGATCAGCGCATCCGGACTCAGCACCGTCTCCAGATCCTGTCGTCGGATCACGCCTTGGGCCACCAAGCGGCCCTCGAGCAGGAAGTCCCGAAGCATCGGGGCGTTGAGCGCCAGGGTGCGTCCGAGGAACACGCTGATGTCGCCCTTGGAGCGTCGCGAGACGATGATTTCGGGAAGACGGTCGGCGAAAACCCGACGCGCGAAGCTGCGCTCGCCCTCGCCTTGGCTGAGGACCGGTGTCGAGATCTCAAGGCAGGCCTCGACCACCGGCTGGCTCAGCAGCGGATGACAAAGGCGAGCCGCCGCGCCCCGGCGAGTATAGGCGAACACGCCTTGGGTCAGGGCCAGACCTCGGATCTGGGCGCGCTTGGCGGGTGGCAACCGGTGGAGATCGGTGACCCAGGGGTGCCAGTCGCCGTCGGTCCGCGCCGGCGCCAGCACCTTGGGTGCGGACATCAGGGCCTCGACCCTGCGGCTGGGATGCCCCCGGAACGATTGCGCCAGAAGGCTCCACACCGAGCGACGGGTTCGCAAGGCCACCTCGACTAGGCGCGTCAGGCGCGCGCCTTCACAGGGCGCGCCGCGCAGCAGGTCGCCGGCCAGCTCCGCCGCCGCCAGCTGGTAGAAGACGACATCGCCGCCATGGCCGGTGAACAGGATATCGGCGCCGACCGTCTCGATGGCCTCAAGCGCCAGGGTGTCGAAATCGGTGTCGAGGATTTCGAAGTTTGGACGAAAGGCGCCCGCGTCAGCCATCAGGCCCGCCTGGGTCAGCGCCATCACCGGCCGTTCGACACATTGAAGCGGCGTGGCCGCCCGCTCGGCCGCCGCCTTGGCATAGACCCGCTCGTCCGCCTCGGCCTGGCTACGGAAGAAATTGAGGCCAGCGTCGGCTGGTCGCCCAATGGCGCGAAGGCTTGTAGCGACAATGGCCGAGTCCAAACCGCCGGAGATTTCGCAGAGCACGCGCTGTCGGCCCAGCAGGAAGGCGCGCAGCGTACCATCGACAGCCCGGCGCAGTCCGACTTCGTCCCCCAGACGCGGGCCGCGGCGGGCCGCCTCCCCCGGCGTCCAGACGACATTGCGTCCACCAAGCTCAGGACCGTGACGGCACACGCCCGGCTCGATCCAGACGACGCCCTTCAAGGGCGGCGCGGCGCCCATGCGGCGTGGATCGGCCATGAGATCGGAGACGCCGTCCCAATCAACGCGCACCCCTGCGGGCGCGGCGAGGCCTTCGGGCGGTTCGTCCGCAACCAAGGTCACCCCGTCTTTGAACCATGCGAAGGCCGGAAGCCCACCCAGGGGGTCAGAGGCGATGATCGGCCCGCCGCCATGGCGATCACGCAGGACGACGACGTAGTCGCCGAAGGCGTGACGCGCGAGCCACGGGGCGACCGATCTGGGATCCTCGCTCGGCGCCGCGCCAAGCGCTTGTGGGTCGAGGACAGCCGCTAAGCCGTCATCAAGTGATGCGCGATCGAAGACGTCTCCGATGATCGCGCCCACCGTCCCCTTCCAGTCGCCGAGCGGCCGCACGGGCGGTGCGGCCCGGTTTCTGGTCAGGGCGGCGAGGCCATAGGGCTGCAACACGAGCATCCACCCTCGGGCCTGCAGGTCGGCGACCATGGCGTCGAACGCGTCGGCGGTTCGGCCTCCTGGATGGGTCAGCACCACATAGGCCACGGGGCTAGACCTCCATGATCGGCGCGAACGCGCAAAGGCGTTCAGCTTCATCGTCCAGGGCGATGTCCTCCACCTGGAGCCAGCAATGGGCCTGGAACGGCCAGGTGCGCACGCCAAACACCCAGGTTGGCCGATGCCCCAGCACTCTCAGGAAGGCGGCGAGCATGCCGCTGCGAAACAGGCAGACACCGTCCATCGGCAACCAGGGCGCCAGTCGCCGCCAGACGGCGATGTCCGCCAGCAGGCGTGGGATGTCGTGGTGCGCGGACGCCTCTGACGGGCCGTGGGCCTGGACGACCTGGCGAAAGGTGCGGCGGCGGCTGGCGAGGCCAGCCCGCACGGCGGCGGCCAGCGCGGCGATGTGGGAAAAGCGAACGCGGCCGTGCATCTGCGGGGCCAACTCCAGAAGCCTGCGCGCCGTGCGCTCGGGCGCCGTCGGGCGCGATCTCAGGGGCGATGCGTCGCCGGCGAACATGACCAGGCCCGCGCCGACAAGCTCCTCGCCCAGTTGGACATCGGGCGTGACCAGGATCTCCCCATCCAGCACGACCAACCCTTCCGGGAGCGGAAGGCAGAAATAGGCGTCGGCGTCGACATCGAGAAACACCAGGTCGCTGTCGATCATCACCGCATGGACGGGCTCGGTCAGTTGCAGTCGCACGGCATTGTCCTCGGCTCGGCGAAGGCGCCGGCGGCGACGATGGCCGCCGCCGGCGGTCGGCTCAGACGTTCGCGAATTCCCGGGGCACAGGGCTTTCCGGGATCGTGCCTTCGGAGCCTTCGGTCAGCTGCTTGGCCGAGCCGACGCGGATCAGACGCTGGGTCATCATGTCTCTCCTTGAGGATGTTCAACCGCGAGATGCGGCGCAATCAGGAGGCGACCGGAGCGACGTATATTCAAATCTATATTTGCCGGTTCGAAATCCAGCGTCGGCGTCATTGGGCTGCTTAGAGGTGGCGCGGGACGAGCGCTTCGGAAGCGAGCCCCCGTCACCAAGGCTCAACGACCTCGCCAGACCGCCCAGGATCAGACGTAAAGGCATGGGGGCGCTCTCTATGGGCGATGACTTTTGCCAATGCGTGGCGCGCAGGGCGACGGCGGACGACCATGCCGTCCGCCGTCGCGTCGAAATCACAAGCCTGAATAGAGCCTGCCGGTCATGTCTTCCGGCACCAGCTGGATATCGCCGGCCTGGGTCAGGGCCGTGGCCGAGCCGATCGCGATCAGTCGCATACGCATCGTCATCTCCTTAGGTTCGAGCCGCCGTTTGCGGCTCGAACAGGGGGCTACCGCCCGCGACTATATTCAAATCTATAGTCGCGAGCGTATCGATGCGGTCAGGGCGGCTGTGAAGATCGCCCCGCTGCGCCTTGCGCGGCGTGCGTAGTACCGCCGAAAGAAGGCGGCGAGCTCGTGAGCCGCCACCGGCCATCGCTCGGCGGACAGAGCAATGGCTTCCGCAACAGCGAAGGGCGCGAGCTGGTTCAGGACGCGGGTGACCTCGGCGGCGAGCACGCGATTGTCCACCTGTTCACGGAGGACGCCGAGCGCCTGCAACGGCGTTCCAGCGCTGACAGGGCCCGTGACGCGCCGGAAGAGCTGGAGCGACAGGAGTCCGGCCAGGCCGTAGAGCCCGGCCAAGCTTTCGGCGTCATGGACGACGCCGGCATAACCGGCGCGTGTGTGGGTGATCATGCCTTCTCCGGCCAACCGCGCCAGGGCCTCACGAACCGGGGTTTGGCTCACCCCGAGTTCGCCTGCGATGGCGTTCACGGGGAGCGGCGCCCCCTGCAAGGGACCATGCTCGACGAGGCGTCGACGAAGCATCTCAAGCGTACGTTCGAAGGGGTCGCGGTCCCGGCCCAAAGCAAAGCCTCCTGGCATGTCCGCCGACTGTCTTCCCGCCGGACCGACCCCGTCGACGGCGAGCAGCAACAAGCCCCGGCCCCACCGCGCCAAACCTGTGGACAACGGGATCGACCGGCAACATTCGGCGACCTGTCTGGCGAACAGTTGCCGGCGATGTCGCGATCGGTTGCACCTTGACCGGCAACCTTGAACGGATGCTGGCCGGATTGAACCAGATGACCCAATTCAACTTCGCGGATCGAGTCTTCTGTACCCGGAACAGTTGCGAGGCCGAGCCTCCCCGCCTTTACTACCCCCCAGGTTGTTTGCGTGCCCGGGAGCGTTGCATGGTCGCCCATCCCAAGACGCCGCTCGCGCGTCAGCGGCGCCTGCTCTCCAAGATCCTCAAGCTTGTTCGCCAGGAGCGCCACATGACCGCCGCCCAGGTGGCGGCGGGCATGGGCGTGTCGCTGCGTACCTATCAGGACTTCGAGGCGGGGCGGCGCGACTACGACTTCGACAAGGTGCGGCGGTTCGCCAAGGCCACGCGGTCGGACGCCACCAGCATCCATCTGGGCGTCCAGTATCACTGGCCCGAATTGCCCGTGCTGATGATGGACAACAAGATGGCGACCGCCTTCTTCATCCTGACGCGGGATCTGCACACCGAGATCGGACCGCGCCTGTCGCGGGTGCCGCCGGGTTTGCTGGTTTCGGGATACCGGCAAATCGGCGACGAAATCCGCAAGTTGTTCGAGCGCCAGGACGCCAGCGCCGAGGACTATATCGAGCGCGCCATCGCCAAGACCTACGAGGACCCGGACGACGACGCCGACGAGGAGCGCTGAGGCGCTCGGCCGTTAGTCCGGAGGCGGGGGCGCGGCCGGCGCGGCGGGTTTGTCGACCTGGCGGATCCAGGTCAGCGGCAGGACGCCGTCCTCGGCGGCCAACAGGCGGGCGTTGACCGGCTCGGGCCAGGCCGGATCGTCGAGCTTGACGTTGAGCACGGCGCCGCTGGCGTCGCCCGCCCGCCAGGCGGCCCCGATTTCGTTCTCTCCGACCAGGGCCCGGTAGTCCGGCCCCTTGCCGCTGATCTTGCCGGTCGGCGCCAGGCGCACGACCGCATCGAGGCTGAGGGTCGTCAGGCGACCGGTGAAGCCGTCGTCTTCGCGACGGAAATGGCCAAGGATCGACATAGGAGGCTCCGGCCCGCCGAGGGAGGGACCCCGGCAAGGCGGCGACCCGGTCGGGGCGTGGGGGGAACGCCTTGCCGATCGGGCCGCCGCGACCGGCCGCCGTGGGGGAGCGGCGACGGGCCGGGTGGCGCGGACGATCGATAGAGACGCCTGGCGGGCGGTTGGAGGCGACTATCTGGTCCGCGCCAAACCTTTGTGTCGCAAGGGTTTTCCTTGCTCAATCCACCGGAGACGCGCGTCAAACACAAAGAGCCTCTGGGAAAGAATCGCAAAGTCCCCCTAGCCTTCGGGCCTCAGGGGATTCGACTCGCGCTGGCCTTTGTTCTATCTTTGTTCTCATTGTTGATGACGCGACGCGGAGGGTGTGATGACGCAGGCGAGCGACGTGGTGATCGACGGGGTCGGCTTCATGAGCCTGCACCATCATGACGGCCGGTTCGTACGCGGCGGCGGGCTCTTCGCGTTCGCCCGGCGCGATCCCGACGGCGGCCGGACGATCTTCTGCCTGGAGCTGTCCAAGGACATCAGTCGAGAAGCCGTGCCAGGACACCAAGCTTGGCCGCATGCCGTCTCGCGCGGGATGAATGAGGTCCTGGTGCATTTGGCCGGTTCGCAGCAGGCGCTGAATGAGGTGGGTCCGGACGCGATCTTCCCGCCCCTGCGCTATGATCTCTCCGAAGACCCCGGCGAGCCGGACCTGGCCGACGGCGGTGTCGCCGCCGGCCAGGCCGCCTGAGACTTCAGTCCGCCAGATCGTCGGCGGCGGGCTGAAGCATCTTGAGGTGCTCGACCGCCCGCTGGGCATGGGCGGCGGCGGTGAAGATCGCCCGCTTGTCGCCCCGCAGGACCTTCAGCCAACTGCCGATATAGGCCGCATGGTCTGGACGGGGACGAAGATCGATCCCGAGATCGGCGCAGAGGAACGCCGCGCCCAGCTCGGCCACCAGTTCCTCGCGGGCATAGCCCTCGTCGCCGAACGCCTTGCGCCCGAGGTCGCGATTGAGCCGCGAGGGATGGCGCGTCCAGTGGACGGTCTCGTGGCCGCGCGTGGCGTAGTAGTCATGGGCGCTGTCGAAGACGCCAAAGTCTGGAAGCCGGATGCGATCGGTCGCCACGTTGTAATAGGCGCTGTCGCCGCCATGCTCGACCCTGGCCCCCGTGGCCTGCAGGAAGGCGGCGGCCTGGGCGATGCGCTCGCTTTCGGACAGGCGCGGGGCGCTGGCGCCGTGGAACCGCTCTGGCAGACCGTCGATCTGCTCGACGTTGAAGACCTTGTAGGCTTTCAGGAAGGGGATCGAGCGCTCGACATCCTCGCCACGATCATTGGTCTCCTGGCGCGTGATGCGGTTGGCGTAGACGACCATCGTGCCCGTCTGGCCCTTGCGCACCGCCCCGCCCAGTTCGAGGGCTTGGCGGAAGGTCATCCAGATCGGGGCGGCGTAGCCCTGCTCGACGGCCTGGCCCCAGAGCACCAGGGTGTTGATGCCGGAATAGGGCTCCAGGCTGTGGCGCAGCGGCCGAGTGATGGAGCCTGCGGCATGTCCGGCGCTCCAGGGCTTGGTCCAGGTCGCCACACCCGTTTCGAGGTCGGCGAGGATCTGGTTGGTGATGGTGGCGTAGGGGTCTTGGCGGGTCGCGCCGTCCTGGCGCGAAGGGGTTTGGGCGCGCGTCATGGCGGCCTCCTTGGCGTTGCGGGGTGAAGGGGCGCCCCCGCCGCGTGGCGGCGGGGGCAAGGTGTGATCCGTCAGGCTTCCGGCTCTGGGGCCACCGACGGATCGGCGTCGTCACGCTTGCGCGGGCGGCTCCAGACCAGATCGAAGCCCTCTTCGGCGGCGAAGAGGCGGGCGCTGACCGGCGCGGGGAAGCTCGGATCGTCCAGGCGGACCGACAGGTAGTCGACGCCGCCGGCGGAGGTGTATTTCCAGGCCGCGCCGATTTCGGCGCCTTCGGCGAAGACGCGGTAGACCGGCTGGTCCTTGGCGGGATCGCCTTCGACCGCCTTGAAGACGACCTTCGGAACGTGGAGCTTCAGGCTGCGGATCGAACCCGAGAAACCTTCGGGCGTGGCGGTGAACGTGCCGATGCGGGCCATGGTGTAGTCCTTTCGCTTTTCGGGCCGCGCCTTTCGCGGCCTCGATGGCGCTCCGAGACCGGGGACAGGCGACGGACGGCAGGCCGCTCCGCCCGAAGGGGGACGGACCCGCAGCGCAGCGCAGGACCGCCGACGGCGGCTTTGTTGCCTCGCGAGGAAGGCGCGCCAGACCCAAGGGATGAGCGCCGGGGAAGAAAGCCGATGGCCAGGTTGCCGACGGGCGACGCCCTGGTTCGGATCAAGCCCAGAGAGGCCGCGACAGACGGGGCCCGACCGGCGACAGGACGGCCATGGCCGGGATCGGCGGCATCGTCGCCGCGCCCGAGGTTTTCCGGGTCGGTCCGCGCCTGGAACGACACGCCCAACGTCGTCTTCAGGTCGGTCGAAGGCGATCCCGCCAAGGCCCCGCTGGTCGGCGCGTCTTCGCCGAGGGCGCCGAAATCGGCGCGGCCTGGGTCACGGCTTGAACGACGGTGTCGACTACCTGTCGGTCCGTCTTGATCGATCCGCACTCACCCATGCTGGTCAGCGCCGCCTTTCGCCGCCGAGGAGGGCTTCGAGTGGGTCTGGCCCCGCCCCGCCCGCGCGACGAGGCCGATCCGTCGGTGGCCCCCGAGCCGGAAGCCTGACGGACCACACCTTGCCCCCGCCGCCACGCGGCGGGGGCGCTCCTTCACCCCACAGCGCCAGGGAGGCCCGCCATGACGCGCGCCAAAACGGGCCGCTCCCTAAGGCGCGGCCCGTCCAAGAGGCCTATTCAGCCGCCGCCAGCGCCGGGTCCGTGAAATCCTCGGCCTGCGGCGTGGGGACCTCGCCCTGCTCTTGAGCCATCGTCAGCGGGCTCTCCTCGGGGCCGTCCGCCACCGCCGAAGGCTTGGTGCGCAGCAGCGCCGGGAGCCATTGGGCCTTGACCAGATCAGGCTCGGCCGCCGCGATCAGGTCGGCCTTCTTGAGCCCCGACAGGCGCGTAGCGGTGTCGGGCGAAACGGCCTCGGCGATCGCCGCCAGCACGTGGGCCTTGGTGACCCGCGAGAGGAAGCGTTCGGCGCTCGGCGTCCAGAACGGCCGCATGTCCAGACCGGCGGCGCTGGCCAGGGCCTCGGCATGGTCCAGGGCCGCCCCGCGCCCGTCCCAGCTGCGCACCGCATTGACCGTCTGGCTGACACAGTAGGCCAGGAGGCTCATGCGGCTGGCGGCGTCGAGCCCGATGACAAAGTCCCAGGCTTCTTCCGACTTTTTGGGCATGAGCTTGGCCCATTGACCATAGCGCGCCTCGCCCGCTTCGAAGGCCGGGCTGTTCTGGATGCCCGGCGCGTGGTCGGTCAGCAGCGCCGAGCCGCTGCGCACCTCCAGGCACGAGGCGCGCCCGCCGCCGAAGAAGGTGGTCAGGACCAGGACATGGGTCAGGGCCAGCAAAGCCAAGTCCGGATCGTTGCTGATCGCCAGACGCAGGGCGGCGGTGCGGTGGGCGGTGAGATCGGCCACGAGCCGGGCCGACAGCGGCGCGGCGGCGTCGCCCTCGGGCTCGGCGTCCGCATCGGCGCGTTCACCGGGCTGGGCGCCCGTCGCCTCGTCGTCGCCGCCATCGCCGTTGGGATCGGCTTCGCCCCAGTGGCCGCCGGTCTCGTCACCGGTCTCGTAAGGCTCGGGCTCGACCGGCGCGTCCTCGGGGCGCACGAGGCCGCGTTCGATCCGCGCCTGGCCATCATAGCCGAGCACGACCCAGACCCCGGCCCGCGCCAAGGCCTCGGGCGCGTAGGCCTCGACCACCTCGGGGTTGATCAGGACTTCCAGCGCGGACAGCCGCGCCTCGACTTCCGGCGGCAAGACCTCGACCGTCTCCCAGGCCTGGGCGAGCGCGTCATATTCCGCGCGCAGGGCTTGGCCCTCGGCGATGGCCTGGGCCGTTGGCGCGACCGGTTGGGGCCAGACGCGCGACAGGCCGTGACCATGCGGATAGTCCAGATGGGCCTCCCCCCACTTCCAGCCTTCCTGGTCGCGAAGATCGTTGGCCATCGCGGCCAGCTTGTCGGCCACCAGCCGATCAAGCAGGGCAGGGTCGGACAGGTAGCCGCCGTTGTCCTCGGTGAAGAGGTCGCGGATCACCGTCCCTCCGGCCGCGACATAGGCGTCGATACCGACGAAGATCACCCGGCGGTCGCGAGCGACGACACTGGTCTCGGTCATCGCCCGACGAATGGCGGCGGGCTGGGCGTGGCGGTGGCTGGCGAAGACCTGCCGTTGGCGGTCGTGGTCTTCGGTCACGGCGAAGGCCATCAACTGGTCGAGGGTCAGGTCACCGGCGCGGTAGTGATCGATCACGTCCGGCGCGACGGCGGCCAGACGCAGGCGTTGACGCACGAAGGCGGCGCTGACGCCAAACCGCGCGCCGATGGTTTCCGCGCCTTGGCCCTGGCGTTCGGCCAGATCGTGGAAAGCCAAAAATTCGTCGGCCGGATGAAGCGCCTCGCGGCTGAAATTTTCATCGAGGCTGACGGCGAGCGCGTCGTTACGCTCATCGACCAGACAGCGCACGCCCACCGTCCGGGGGATCAGCTTGCGCTTGGCCAGCAGGCGCAAGGCCAGGCGCCGCCCCTCCCCGGCCGTGACGAGGCCATAGCCGGTCTCGCTGCCGTCGGCGCGGCGTTCGGGCTTGACCACCGGCAGGTGGATCAAGCCCTTGTCGAGGATCGAGGCGGCGCGCTGCTCGATCGCCGCCGGGCTATGACCGCCCTTGCGAACATTGTCGGGCGATCGCTTGAGCTTGTTGAGGGGATAGACGCGCTCCTCACCGGCGCGCACGGCGCCGGTGTCGGCGAGCACCAGGCCCTTTTCGCGGGCCGTCGGGGGAACGTCTTGGGCGGTTTGACTGGACACGGACATAGGAGGTCTCCCGTCTAGGGTTGGGGGCAGGCGCGGGTTGCGCCTGGCCCCTGCCCGTCGGCGAGACCGGGGGGTGCAAGCGGAGTGGCGGTTTCGCGGGGCCCCGGCTGCAGCCGTCGCCGCCCTCGGGCCCCACGAGGTCTCAAGCCCGCGAAGCTGGGCGGAAACCGATGCGAAGCGCGCCAGGGGGCAGCGCCCCCAAGCCGCGGGCGCGCAGCGCCCGCCTTGTCCTTCGAAACCTTTCAAGATCGGGGATGAACGACATCCTCGCCGAGCAGCGGGGTGACCGCCGCCCCGAGACCCCGTGGCTCGGAGGCGCGTCGCGCACTCGGCTCGGGCCCGATTGCCATCGCGGCCCGCCCCCCTCGCACGCGATTACCAAAACACGACCGGGCGGGCGCCCGGCAATCACGCAGCACGTCCGCGCATGGGCTTAGATCACTGGGCCATAGGCTTGGAGTTGGGACACGTGCGCCATCCAAAACCAGCGATGCGGCGCGGGCCTGCTTACGGCGCGAGCCGCCAGGCCGCCCGGCAGGTCGCGCGGTCCGTACGGGTCCGTTTCGGAGATCGATCATGACGACCCAGGACTATGTGTTTTCAGGCCTCAAGGTCGTGGATCTCGCCAGCTTCATCGCCGGCCCGGCGGCCGCCACCATCCTGGCGGACTTCGGGGCCGAAGTGATCAAGGTCGAGCCGCCGGGCGTCGGAGACCCCTACCGCTACTTCGCCCAGACCCCGCCCAATCCCGTTTGTGACGTCAACTACGCCTGGCAGCTGACCAACCGTAACAAGCGCAGCATCGCGCTGGACCTGAAGGCGGCGGAATCCCGAGACGTCCTGGAAAGACTGGTGTCCTGGGCCGATGTGGTGGTGGTCAATTTTCCGCCCCGCGTCCGCCAGGCCTTGGGCCTGACCTACGAGGCCCTCGCGCCGCTAAATCCCCGGCTGATCTATGCCGACATCACCGGCTACGGCGCCCACGGTCCCGAGGCCGACACCCCCGGCTTCGACATCACCGCCTATTGGGCCCGCACCGGCCTGATGGAGGTGACCCACGACGCCGGCAGCCCGCCAACGTTGCCGATCCCCGGCATCGGCGATCACGCGACGGCCACGACCCTCTACGCGGCGATCGTGACGGCGCTCTACGTCCGTGAGCGGACCGGGCGCGGCGGACACGTCACCACGTCCCTGATCGCCAACGGGATCTGGGCGGCCGGCGCCTGGGTCGAAGGCGGCCTCAACGGCGGCCACTTCTTCCCCCAGCATGACCGCAGCGCCCCGCCCAACGCCTTGCTCAATCCCTACAGGACAGCTGACGGGCGCTGGATCCTCCTGGTGGCCGCGCAGCGCAAGGACTGGCCGGGCTTTGCCGAAGCCGTCGGGCGTATCGACCTGCTGGAAGATCCGCGTTTCATCGACGAGCGGGCGCGCGCGGCCAACGCCGCCGAGCTCGTGGCGATCCTTGACCCCCTCTTTGCGAGCCAGCCCCTGGACCACTGGAAGGCGGCCCTGGCCGAAAAGCGGGTCATCTTCGGCGTCGTGCAGGTGGCCCGAGAGATCGTTTCAGACCCGCAGCTGGCGGCCAATGAGATCGTGGTGCCCTTACCCGAGGCCGGACCGGGCGCGCGCACCGTCTCCAGTCCGCTGCAACTGATCGGGCAGGCCAAGGCGCCGCCGAGCCTTGCGCCAAGGCTGGGCGAGCACGGCGCGGCGATCCTGGCCGAGCTTGGCTATGACACCGACGCCATCGAGCGGCTGCACAGCCTTGGGGCTGTTGCGCGTTTTGCCTCCTAAACCCTCTGCCCGGACGGAGATGCGCCGTGACTGAAGACGAGGTTCGCGCCCAGGCCTACGCCATGCCGCTGACGAGCCCGGCCTATCCAAAGCCGCCGTTTCGCTTTGTCGACCGCGAGTTCGTGATCATCAGCTACCGGACGGATCCTGAGGCGCTGGCCCGGGTGGTTCCCGCGCCGCTGCGCCCCGCCGAGCCGATCGTCAAATACGAGTTCATCAAGATGCCGGACTCCAGCGGCCTGGGCTCCTACACGGAGTCGGGTCAGGTGATCCCGGTCAGCTATGGCGGCGCGCCGGGCGGCTTCACCCACGCCATGTACCTCGACAGCGAAGCCGGCATCGCCTCCGGACGCGAACTGCTGGGCTTTCCCAAGGTGCTGGCCCAGCCGCGCCTGGAGGTTCGCAATGACGCGCTTGTCGGCACGCTCGACTACAACGGCGTGCGAGTGGCCACCGCCACCATGGCTTACAAGTGGAAGGCGCTCGACCACGACGCCGTGGCGGCCTCGCTGGCGGCGCCCGGCTACCTGCTGAAGATCCTGCCGCATGTCGATGGCACGGCCCGCATTTGCGAATTGGTCAAGGTGCATATCGCCGATGTCACCGTCAAAGGCGCCTGGACCGGCCCCGCCGCCCTGGAACTGCATCCGCACGCGCTTGCGCCCGTGTCGCGGCTTCCGGTGCTCGAGGTGCTCTCCGCCACCCACGTGCTGACCGATCTGACCATCGTCGGCGGCGAGGTCGTCCACGATTACCTCGCCTGATCCTCAAACCTTGGAGACTGCCTTCATGGCGCCTGCAACGCCCCACGCCTTGCCCCAAGCCGACGGCGACTTTTATGGCGTCGCCGCCACCCTGTCGCCGGAGGACGACGCGATCCGGCGCAAGGTCCGGGCGTTCGTCGAAACCGAGGTCGCGCCGATCATCAACGACTATTGGGAACGGGACGCCTTTCCCTTTGAGCTCGTGCCCAAGATCAAGGCCCTCAACATCATGGGCCTGCCCTACGCGGGCTATGGGTGTCCCGGCAAGAGCACGACCCTGATGGGCTTTGTCATGATGGAGTTGGCCCGGGTCGACGCCTCGATCTCCACCTTCTTTGGCGTCCATACCGGTCTGGCCATGGGCTCGATCTATCTCTGCGGCTCCGAAGAGCAAAAGCAGAGGTGGCTGCCCGCCATGGCCGCGCTCGACATCGTCGGCTCGTTCGGACTGACCGAGCCCGACGTGGGCTCGGGCGCCTCGGGTGGGCTGACGACCACCGCCGAGCGGGTCGGCGATACGTGGGTGCTGAACGGCCAGAAGAAGTGGATCGGCAACGCCACCTGGGGCGACGTCACCATCATCTGGGCCCGCGACGTCGCCGATGGCCAGGTCAAGGGCTTCATCGTCGAGAACAAGACCAACCCCGGCTTCAAGGTCGAGAAGATCCAACACAAGATGGCGTTGAGGGTCGTGCAGAACGGCCTGATCACCCTGACCGACTGCCGTGTGCCCGAGACCGACCGTCTGGCGGGAGCCCAAAGCTTCGCCGACACCGCCCGGGTGCTGCGCATGACCCGCGCCGGCGTGGCCTGGGAGTCGGTCGGCTGCGCCACCGGCGCCTACGAGCATGCGCTGCGCTATGCTCAGACGCGCGAGCAGTTCGGCCGCCCGATCGCCAAGTTCCAGCTCGTCCAGGATCTGCTGTTCCGGATGCTGGGCAACATCACCACGACCCAAGCGCTCTGTCTGCGCCTGTCCCAGCTGCAGGACCAGGGCCTGATGCGTGACGAGCACGCCTCGCTGGCCAAGGGCGTCTGCACGGTGCGCATGCGCGAAACCGTGGGCTGGGCCCGCGAGCTTCTTGGCGCGAACGGCATCCTGCTCGACCAGCAGATCGGCCGCTACGTGGCCGACGCCGAGGCGCTCTATTCCTATGAAGGCACGCGGGAAATGAACGCTTTGATCGTCGGCAAGGCGATCACCGGCTTCAGCGCCTTCGTCTGAAGCCAGGAGGTCTAACATGAGCACCGAGATCAAGCGGGTCGCCGTCATCGGCGCGGGCGTCATTGGCGCCAGCTGGACCGCACTCTTCCTCGCCAAGGGCTTGGACGTTGTCGTCACCGATGTCGCCGCCGACGGTGAGACGAGATTGCAAGCCTTCCTGGACGGCGTCTGGCCCGCCCTGGAGGCCGCGGGCCTCTCGGCCGGGGCGTCTCGCGACCGAGTGATCTTCACCGCGGATCTGGCCGAGGCCATCGCGGGCTGTGATCTTGTCCAGGAAAACGGCCCCGAGCGGCTCGAGTTCAAGCGCGAGCTTTACGCCAAGCTCGACAGCCTGTTGCCGGCCGGGGTGATCATCGCGTCGAGCTCTTCGGGCCTGACGATGAGCGCGATCCAGACCGCCTGCGCGCGCCATCCCGAACGCTGCCTGATCGCGCACCCGTTCAATCCGCCGCACTTGATCCCGCTCGTCGAACTGGTCGGCGGGGCCAAGACCGCCGAGACCACCGTCGCACGCGCGGAGGCCTTCTACCGAGCGCTCGGCAAGAAGACGATCCGGCTGCACAAGGAGGTTCCCGGCCACGTGGCCAACCGCCTGCAGGCCGCGCTCTTTCGCGAGATCGTCCACCTGATCGCCGAGGACGTGGTCAGCGTGGCCGACGCCGACACCGCCGTAACCTGGGGACCGGGCCTGCGGTGGGGCGTGATGGGACCCAGTCTCCTTTACCACCTGGGCGGCGGACAAGGCGGCATCGAGCACTTCTTCGAGCAGTTCTCCGGCCCGATGAGCGCCTGGTGGGCTGTCCTCGGCGACCCCAGCCTGACGCCCGACATCAAGGCCAAGATCATCAAAGGCGTAGGCCAAGAGGCCGAAGGCCGTTCGATCGATCAGCTGGCGGCCTATCGCGACCACATTCTAAGCGGCCTCCTCGCCCTCCGGGCCGAAGAGCGCTGAGCCTCGCGCGGCGCCCCTTACACCTCAGGATCCCCGCCCGAGGTGCGCCGCCGACCGTCCCACGCCGCCCCCCCCAAAGCCGGCGTGGGACGGCACTCCCAGCCCGCGCGATAGGCGCCCATGCCCCCCACCCTGCTGCCCGCCGTCGCGCTCCTGGCCGTCATCGTCGTCGGCGTTCTTGGCCTGCGCCCCTTCGCCAAGCCCATCCGCCTGGCCGTGGATCTCATCCTCTTTCTCATTATCAGTCTCGCGCTCGCCCACCTTCACGCGACCCCGCTCTTTCCACCACTCCACGGGCGGCTCAACGAACCGCTACATGCGGCAGGCCTGTGGTTGCGCGCCATCGCTGGGGCCTGGTGGTTTCTGGGCGCTCGGATCCTCGTTGCGGGCCTTGGCTGGGCTCTGGCGCATCGTCCCCGCAAGGCGCGGGCCAGGCTCTTGTCGGACCTGGTCGCCGGCGGGATCTATCTCGCCACCGGACTACTCGTCCTCAATTCGGTGTTCGCCCTGCCAATCACCGGTTTGGTCGCGACCTCCGGCGTCGTGGCCATCGTCCTCGGCTTTGCCCTGCAAAGCACGTTGTCGGATGTCTTCGCGGGCGTGGCCGTTGGGATCGAGGCCCCGTTCGCGCCGGGCGACCGGATCCGCATCGATGATGGCGTCGAAGGGGAAGTCACCCAGATCAACTGGCGATCCATTCATGTCCAGGTCGATGGCGAAGACGTGGCGATCCTGCCCCACAGCGCCGTCGCCAAGGCCACCATCATCAATCGCAGCGTTCCCACGGGCCGTCGCAGCTTGTCGATCGAGGTGCCCTGCCCCGCAGCGGCCGCCCCCGAAAGGGTGATCGATGTCCTGGCGCAAGCCAGCCAGCTATGTCCAGCCATTCTCAGCACGCCCGCGCCCGCCGTTCGGCTGGTCCATCTCGGCGGACGTTGGAACCGATACGAAGTCACCTTCTGCGTCGCCGACAGCAGCGTGATCTCGGCGACGAAGTCGGCCTTGAGGGTGAACGTCCGGCGGCAGCTTCACTTCGCAGGTCTCCTCGACACGGAAAATGCCTGCGCAAGGCGGCGGCTCTTGCGCGAGGCCGCGCTCTTCGAAAGCCTGTCGGACGACCAGATCGCCCATCTCACCGACCAGGTCACGACCCAGTTTCTTGAAGCTGGCGAGGCGCTTTTCGAGCAAGGCGCCTGCGACGCCAGTCTCTACATGATCGCCGCGGGGATCCTTGAGTTTCACCGCCATCGTGGCCGCGGCCCGGCCGAGGTTCTGGGCTGCATCGGCGCGGGCGACTATGTGGGCGAGATCGGCCTGCTGACTGGAGCGCCTCATGCCGCCACGGCCGTCGCCCGCACCGGCATGACCGTCCATCGCCTGGACAGCGAAGCTCTGGCGCCCCTGCTGCACGCCGATTTGAAACTGGCGGCGGCTCTGGACCGCTCGGCGCGTCGGGGGCTGGAACTGCTGGAACGCGGCATCGCCGCCCAGGCCTCGGAAATCCAAGACAGCGCGTCGCTTCTGGCGCGGATCACCACGTTTTTCAGGCCTAGAGCGACACCGCGCTAGGTTGAGACCTCAAGCCTTCAATCATCGGCCCGGGACAGGGGCCGCCCTCGGTGCACCCCCGGTCAGGATGGTCGCGCGGCGAAGGCCCTGGTCATCACCGTTTGCCGACGCGGCGCCCAAGCCCAGCACGGGGTCGTCCTCCTCGGCCGAGCGGATTGAACGTCACGAACTATTCGGCCGCGTGCCATGCCGTGGGCGGCGACATGCGCAAAGCATGGCGGGCACGGCGCAGCGGCCCTTGTTCATCTCGCAGGACTTGGCCAAGCGCGCCGATCCAAAGGGCGTAATGGGGCTCGCCGGCATTGTTGGAACACTCGAAGATCTCCTGGCGGGCCAAGCGTACGAGGCGATCTTCGGCCACGATCGGATCAAGGCCCGCCGCCTGTGACAACACTTGCGCCGTTGTCGGCCGGTCGAGCATCGCGGCGGCCAGGACAAGATCCCTGTCGCGCGCGTCCAGCGCTTCCAAGACCTCGTCAGCAAGCGCGGCCAGGCGCCTTGAAGCGGCGGCGGGCCATGTCGGCGACGTCGGATCCGAGCCGAGCACATCACTCGCCGTCAGTCCGTCCAGGATCGCCGCGATCCAGCGCGGATGCCCCCCCGACTGCCGAAACACCGTGTCGACAAGGACAGGCGTCGGTAGGCCGCCCCGGTCGGCGATCAACGTGGCGACATCGGGGGGCTGGAGCGGGCGAAGCAAGATTTCGGTCGCGGCCTGTCCTGTGACCAGGCGCCTGTGCATACGCGCGATCAGAGTTTCGTCGCCATCGCCCACGGCATGACTGGCGACCAGCAGCAAGCGCCGGCCCCGCTGAGCGCTGAGCGCGGCGATCAGACCCATGGTGCCCGCGTCGGCCCAGTGGAGATCGTCCAGCAGCAGGGCCAGGGGACGGTCCTCCGCCAGGGCCTCGACCAGATCGCGCGCCTCGCGCACCAAGGTTGGTCCCAGCTGTTCATACTCCGGGATCCAATGGGTCTGAACGCCAGGCCGCCAGCGCGGCGCCACACGGTCGATCAGCCCTTTAACGGCACGGGCCTCGCCGCCGCGCGCCAGATCTCGCAAACCATCTCGCAGGGGCAAGAACGGCTCAAGGCCCTCACCCGGAAACGCCGTGCCGCGGATAAGCCCGCAGCGGCGGCCAATCTGACTTACAAAAGCGTCAAGCACGGCCGTGCGCCCCTGGCCTGTCGTCCCAGCCAAGAACACGATCTGCGTTTTCCCCCGCGCGGCAAGATCCAGGGCCGCGTGGAGGGTCGCGAGCGCCCCGCTCCGCCCCGTTGGGGGCGGAGCGTCGGCGCGGGTTGATCTCACGTCGGCGATGAACCGATAGCCACGGCCCCGAATGGCTTCGATGTAGCGAAACGGGGGCTGGCGGTCGTCCAAGGCCTGGCGCACCAGAAGGATCTGGCTCTTGAGCACTTCGGGCTGCACATGGACATCGGGCCAGAGGGCGCTGAGGATTTCATCGTGCCCCGCCAAGCGCTGGGGCCTGAGGCTCAGGTGATCGAGAAGATCGAACGCCTTTGGACGTAGAGGAACGCACCGGCGCCGGCCGTCGTCCACGCGCCAAAGCGTCTTCTCGGTCCCGTCGAGTTCGAACGCCCCAAACGCTCGCAACCGCGCCTCCGTCGTCCTGGCAGTGTCGCCAAGGCGTTGCAGAGTAAGCGATCGAGCGATCCATGCTTGCGCGGCCTTGCGAGCTTTGTTCCACGCTTGCTCATCGGGCCGGTCACCGTGGCAAACGTCGGCGGGCGTGCTCGCGAGCAAAATCCGCCGGCGTGCGCCCCTCATGCCAGCGAAAGCGCCGCGTGAAGTGGCTCTGATCGGCGAACCCCACCGCAAGGGCGATTTGCGCGAAGGGGAGTTGAGCCTCACGGATCATGTGTTTTGCGCGGGCTATGCGCGAGCGTTCGACATAGGTGATCGGCGATTGTCCAAGATGCTCCTTGAACACTCGGCTGAAATGGAATCGACTAAGACCCGAGACCGTCGCCAGTTCATGCAGTCGTAGAGCCCGGCCCGGATGGTCCTCGATATAGTCAAGAGCTCTACGGACCGCCGCCCGGCTAATCTTCGTCGACGGCGGTGTCATGCGCGGCGTCAGCGCATAGGTTCGCAGCATGTGCACGGCAAGGCTTGTTCCGATGGAGTCCATTAGGAGATCCTGCGCGGGGTGAGACTCTCGGGACAATTCCAGGCGGCAGATCTCGGCGAGATGCCGAAGGAGCGGATCAGCGACGGCGAACTGATTGGCAAGGTCGATGCTCCGGTCGCCGCCGTCCCCCAAGCCCACGGAGACTTCATTTAAGAGGTCCGGCGCCAGACGCATGCAGATATGCGCTGGGATCATTCCGCTCCAGCGGGTTGATTGCCCTGCCGGTATGATTGTGGCTTCTCCGGCGCTAGCGCGGCTTTCGTGAATGCGCCCGCCCCGCGCTTGGTAGACGAAGGATGATGACGACAGGCAAAGCGTGATGACCGGATGGTCTCGCGCCGGCGCTGTCATGTCCTCGACCCGATAGGCGGGAAACTCGTCGATGGCGACGCCTTCCCATACGCGTAGCCGACTGTTCCCAACCATAGGGCGGGCATGCAGCTCCGCCTGCGCCTGAGCAATGGTTGAACCGTTCATAGCGTTACTCTTGAAAAGCTACCGACGCCGCCCCGCCAAAGGCTTGTGCGCGAGGTGGGTTTTCATCATCACAATTTGGCCAGCCCGCGCCACGGCTCCATGAGGTCTTTGGCGCAAGGATCGACGAGGCGCCGCAACCGAGTGCAAGTGAGCCGCAGCGTACCTCTCTAACCTGACGGCGGTCACTGGGGGTAGGAGTCACCGCCCACGTGACGTTCACGAGGGAGATCTTCCATGACTGTCGCCAATGTCGTGCTCGTGCACGGCGCGTTCGCCGATGGATCTAGCTGGGCCAAGATTATTCCCCTGTTGCAGGCGGCGGGCCTGCGGGTGACGTCGGTCCAGAACCCCTTGACGTCGCTCGCCGACGATGTGACCGCGACCCGATGGGCGCTGGATACGCAGGACGGTCCGGTGCTGCTGGTCGGCCATTCTTGGGGCGGCGCGGTGATCACCGAGGTCGGCGCCGATCCCCGCGTCGCGGGTCTGGTCTATATCGCCGCCGCCGCGCCGGACGCGGGCCAGTCCTTCAATGACTGGTGGAAGGATTGGCCGCCGGGGCCTGGCCTGGCTGAACTGCGGCCCTATGGAGACCAGCGCCTGGTGCTCAGCCTCAAGGGGATGCAGGACGGGTTCGTCCACGACCTGCCGCGAGACGAGGCGGCTTTGGTCCATGCGGTTCAAACGCCCCTGGCCGCGCGTTGCTTCGACGATCCGCTCACCCAAGCGGCCTGGCGCGACAAACCCTGCTGGTACATCGTGGCCGAGGACGACCGCATTGTCGCGCCCGCCCTGGAGATCGCCACGGCCGAACGGATGACGGCCGAGATGCTCTTCCTGCGCACCAGCCACGCGCCGATGCTCTCTCAGCCCAAGGCGGTGGCGGACTTCATCATTGAGGCGGCCCAAAACCTCTCGGCCACGACCTAGGCCGGTGGACGGGCGTCGCGCGCCGGCCCCACGCCTAGAGCGGGGGCCGGCGCGCCCGGCCCGTCTGGACCGTTCCTACAATGATCGCCTTGATCTACCGGCGGCGAAAATCCTCGGCGGCGCGAGAGAGGTCGAACGGCACGAAGTTGAGCAAGGCCACGAAGGACATGGCCGCCGCGAGCGCGAGAGACCAAAAGCCGGCGACGGGCCAGAGCGTCACCTCCGTCGCGGCCCCGAGAATGAACGCCGCAAGGCCCACGAGCCGCGGGATAATGCCAAGAGGGCGGCCATCACCGCCGCCCAGTCGCGCGACCAGCCCCGTCCAGTCGAGGATCAGCGCCCCCGCGCCGTCACGCCAGAGGGTCGACGCCCCCAGGGTTTGGAAGGCCATGGCGCTGACCAGAACCAGCGCGGCCGCGACGGCGGCGGGCTGATCGACACTGGCGAAAGGCCCCAAGATCACGCCCAGCGCCATGGCGGCCAACAGCATCAGACATTGGAAGAACAGCAGATAGCCGGTGATCAAACGAAGGCTGGCTTTGGACCGTCGCATCGTTGCCGCGAGCAAGGTCGTGACAATGATGAAGACGGGGATCGCCAGGGCGCGGGCGATCCATGGCTCTCCCGCACGCCCGACGGCCAACAAGGCCAGTGGAGCGTCCACGACGATATGGACAGGCAGGAAGCCGTGCAGGCCCAAGAGCCCAGCCATTTCCACAAGGCCCGCTGTGAAACTCAGGCAGATGGCCGCGCCCGTCGGGTTGCGCAGGTGATCCGGTGGGGCCTGAACGCTCATCGTCAACGCCTTGGTCAGTCTGGTTGAACGCCGGCGTGCGCCCGCACGAACAGGTTAATGTGGCGGTGCGACCAGGATTGCTCGGGCTTGCGGTCATTGGCGTAATCGTGCTTTGGCGGCCGCGAACCCCGCCGATGCGTAACTTTTCCCCCTCTCACCGAAGCGACAGACTTCTTCAGGCGCTGACGCAGGAACGATTACTCGTCGACTCGAATACCCGCGCCTCACCTAGATCGGTTCAGGCCCCATGCTCCGCTTGATCTTGAGATACGCTACGCCGGCAGGCACCGTCAGCTCGACATCGGTTCCGCCCGGGGACGCGCCCCGAACCGTCAAGACCCCGCCAAGCTTGCGAGCCCGTTCGCGCATACCGTCGATCCCAAAGCCGCCCTTCGCGCTGGCGACACGCGTCCCGCGCGCAGGAAGGCCAATGCCGTTGTCGGACACACGCAGTGACAAGGCCCGCGCTCCAAATCCTATGCTGACCAAGACCCGGCTGGCCCGAGCGTGCTTCCAGGCGTTGAACAACGCCTCATTGGCCACGCCAACGACGTCCTGCGCGGCAGGTTCGGACAGAGGACGCGGCTTGCCATTTGTCGTGATGGAGATTTCGACTTCCGAACCAAAGCCCTGCCGGACGGCGATCTCTCGCACGATGTCTTCCAAGGCGTCAGCGGAGCGCTTGGTGCGCAGGTCCCGCAGCCGATCGCGTCCGTCGCGCAGGATGTCCTCGGCCCGATCCAATTCCAGCTCGAGCGTTTGTCGCTGGGGTTGTTGCTGGGGAAGGTCATAGGCCAGGTTCTGCAGCCGCATGATCAGGCCCTGCACGGCCTGTAAGAGGGTGTCGTGCAGTTCCCGCGCGATCCGCTCGCGTTCGGTGAGCTTGGCCGAGGCGGCCGCGCGCAGCTTGCTGGCGATGGCGCGGACGCGCAGGGTGTAGGCCAGCCCGAGCAGGGTAAGAACGGCCAGCGCGCAGAGCGTTTTGAACAGCGCGCTCTGCAAGAAGGTCGGCGGGATCTTGAACGCCAGGGTAGCGCCCTGTTCGTTCCAAACGCCATCCTCATTGGCGGCGGCGACCTGGAAGCGATAGGTTCCGGGCGACAGGTTGGTGTAGAAGGCGCTGCGTCGCGCGCCGGCGTCTATCCAGCTCTTATCGACGCCTTCAAGCCGATAGCGAAATTGAGTACGCCCAGCATTCGTCAAGCCCGTGGCGGTATAGGCGATTTCGATATTGCGTGCGCCCTTGGCGAGCTCAATCGGGCTTTGACTATCGTAGCGCCTCCCATCCGCCGAGAGCGCCAGGATCGTAACCGCCGGGGGCAGCCGATTGAGCACGATTTCACGAGGGTCGACGCGGGCCAGGCCTTCGCGGGTGACGAACCAGAGCCTTCCGTCGGCGCCCGCCACAGCATGATATTGCCCCCCCAGAGTGGCCCTTCCGGGGAGTCCGTCCTCCATGCCGATCATGGAAAAGCGCAGCGGGCTTCCGGGGCGGTCGAACGCGGCGTCGAACGCGTTGGTCGGCAGGTGCAGCACGCCCGTGGCGCTCATCAACCAGGTCTGGCCACGCGAGCGGGCCATGCCGGTGATAAACTGGAGCTGCGGATAGTCGGCGCGACGGATCACGACGGCGCGTCCACCGCGCACCCGCACGATGCCCTTTTGGGCGATGATGTAGATATCCTCGCCAAATTGCTCGGTCGAGAGTAGCCGCCCCAACTGGGCGCCCGCGTCCGCCCACACCGTGCTGACGACCGGGAAGTCAATCCGCTGCACCAGCGGCGCGCGATACTGCAGGAGGATGCGGCCGCGCGCGTCCGGCTTGATCGCGGCGTAGAGCTGATGTTCAGGATCCTTGAGCGGATAAGGGGTCCACCTCCCGTCGGCGCCCCGCCGAAACAGACCGATGTCACCGGCGGCGATCCACAGGGCGCCAAGGTGGTCCACCGCACAGTCCAAGATCCCGTCGCTGGGATGAAGGTCTGGCATCGTGTCGCGCGTCAGCTTGCCATCCTTGTAGCGGCGCAGGCCTTCCGCCGTTCCCAGCCAAAGCTCTCCGGCCCGGCCCTCGCACATGAAGAGCGGATTGACCTTGCCCAGGATCTTGCGCGGCGCCCCGCCCCGAACAATCCGGTAGTAACTGTCGGTGTCGCTGGCGTAGACGGACCCGTCGCGGGCCGAGAGGAGCGAATAGGCGAAAGCCGACGCTGGCGGGACGCCGCGCTCGAGCACCGCGCGCGCACCGCGAAAGCGGTCCAGCCCGGCCGTGGTGGCCACCCAGAGGTTGCCTTCCCGGTCCTCGATCATCGGCCCGGCGATGTCGGAGGTCAGGCCATCGGCGGCGCGATAAACTTCAGGCGCGAAGCCCGCGCGATGGTCTTGATCAGCCAAACGGCGAAAGCGGAAAAGGCCTCCCGATTGGGCCGTCCCCCAGATGCCCCCGCCACGGTCGAACAGCATCTGAAAGCTGGGTGAATCGGCCACCGGCGAGGGATAGGTCGCCCTGGCCAGGCCAGCCGGCGACTCAGACAGCCCTGGCAAGCGTCGCACGCCCCGACCATCATAAAGCCAGATCCTTCCCTCCCGGTCTTCGCCAATATCCGCATCGATGTTGACGGGCTGGGAACTGCGAACGAAACGTCTGGCGCCAGGCGGGCGATAGTAGAGCCCGTCGATCGTGGCGACCCAGACCGTGCCGTCGCGGGCGCATAACACGCGGGAAATATACTTTTTGGGCAGGCCCCAAGCCTGGTCGATCCTGTCCCAACGCCCCTGATGCAAGCGCAGGATCTCGCCTTGACGATAGGCGCGCAGAATCCACACGTCGCCGTCGCGATCCTGCTCGATGTGCCGGACCGAACCCGAATTTCGCGGCACGGCCAGCGGTGAGAGCCTTCCATTTGCATAGACGGCCAGATCCCCGCTGCGATAGCCGACCCAGGTCTGGCCATTGGGCAAAGTCTTCAACGCGGTGATTTCGTCGGAGCGTTCGATCACGTCCGGCGGCGGAGCGACACTTTCGAAGCTGAGGCCGTCGAACCGGACCAATCCGCGCCAGCTGCCGATCAGCAGGTAGCCGTCGTCCCCCTGGGCGAGCGCCTGGATACCGGGCGGCGCGCCGCTCTCGATGGTCCAGCGGCTATGTTTGAGATCGATCAGCGCCTGGCTTTTCGGCAAGGCGAGGCTGGATGACGTGAACATCGCCATCGTCAGCGCCAGCGCAATGATGGCCAGTCTCTTCAGGTCAGCCTCCTCCAGGAGGACATCATCGAGCGCGCGCCACGATCGTCAATCACCAGACAGGCTTTGGGCGTCATTCGGTCTTGGGCGCCCTTTAGCCGGCGCGGCGCGTGGATCGCCGACGCCCTTGCTCGCGCGCGAAGACCGCAGGCGTGCAGCCGGCATGGCGGTGAAACCGCCGCGTGAAATGGCTCTGATCGGAAAACCCAGTGATCAGGGCGACTTCGGCCAGCGGCAAGTCGCTCTCCAAGATCAGGCTCTGGGCTCGCGAGATCCGACGCTGCTCCACGAACGCCCTGGTGGTCACGCCCATGCTTTGCTTGAACAGCCGTGCGAAATGAAACCGGCTGACATTCACGAGCCCGGCCAGATCGGACAGGCCGATCGACTCCTCGATATTGTCTTCAATGTACTGGGTGATCTTAGCGACATCGGATGGCCCAAGAGACGGCGGCGCGGCTAGCTCCACGTCCTCGAAAGCGTTGTAGTGGCGCAAGAGGTGGGCGACGATCGCGCACGACAGGCCCTCGACGATCAGTCGTTGAGCCGGATGGGGCTTGCGATCCAGCTCAGCCAGAAAGGTCATGGCGATGCGTTCGATCATCGCGTCGCGCGCCTGGAAGACATTGCGGATCTCGATCTGTGCGGTGCCGCGCCGACCGATCTGTTCGCCCGCCAGGGTCACCAACGACGGCGCCACCCGGATTCGCACCGAGGCCGGCGCATCGCCCTCCCAGGTCGCATCATATCCAGCCGGCATCAGCAACGATGATCCAGCCGACAGCATGCTGCTATGCACCTTGCCCGCGCGTCCCTGGATCAAGCGCCCGCCGCCGGACCGACAATAGCCAATCATGTGATGGTCGAGCGCCGGCACCCTCTCGGCCACCCCCGCGCACGAGCGGTGGACATCAACGGCCACGGAGCCCCAAGCGCGCTCGCGGCTCGTGACGATGGGTTCACGGGGCTGACGCACGAGGGCCTCGGCCACGGAAATCAACGGTCGCGCGGAGGTGACCTTCTCTCGGCTCTCGAAGTCCATCATGAGATTTTCACTCCGTACTGATGGCATTCTCGATGTCTCAAATTTTCGAACTTCACGGGCTTGCTCTTGGTCTGTTCAGGCCCGGGACTTGGCGCACTGGAGCTTGGTGATTGCCGAAGGCTTGGTCACCTCACCTATTCGGGTAGGTCGGTCACGCCTCGATCCCCAGCGTCGCCATCGCGTCCAGGCGAACCGGCATGACACGCCTTCGTCGCGGTGCTAGCCCTTATCGGCCATGACGATCTTGGATCGTTCCGAAACGAGACGAGCCCCCTCGATGCAGTCGCAGATTTCCGAAGCGCAGATCGGCGTTTTGGTCGTCGATGATCATCCGATGCTGCGAGAGGGCGTCGTCGGCGCCATTCAGCGCCAGCCGGACATGATCGTGGTCGGTGAAGCCGGCGATGGCGCCGAGGCGATCATGCTGGCCAAGAGCCTTCGCCCCGACGTGACACTGATGGACATTCAGATGCCGGGCACGGACGGCGTCGAGGCGATCAAAGCCATTCGACACCAGACCCCCGACGCCAGGATCTTGGTGCTCACCACCTACCCCGGTGACGTACAGGCCAGCCGCGCGATCCGGGCCGGCGCGAGCGGTTATGTGCTCAAGAGCAGCATGCGAAAAGACCTGCTGCACATGATCCGGGAGGCTCATGCGGGCCGACCCGCGGTCTGCGCCGAAGTGGCGAGCGAAATCGCGCGGTGGTCCCACGACGAGCGGTTGAGCGAACGCGAGACCGAAATCCTCAGCCTGGTCGCGGTTGGCCACTCCAACAAACAGATAGCCTGGCGTCTGGCGATTTCGATCGACACGGTGAAGGTCCACTTGAAAAGCATTTTCGCCAAGCTCGGCGCGGTGGATCGCACCCATGCGGTCACCATCGCGGCGCGTCGGGGCTCGATCGCGATCTAGCGGCGGGCGCGGCGCCGCGCGATCAAGCCCCGGCTGGCGATGATCCAACACCTAGGGCTGCTTCATCATGATCTCATCCATAGACATGAGGTTGTGGTTGAGGTTGGCCATGATCCAGAGCGAGCCGACGATGACCAGGAAGACGATGATGACGCCGAAGGCCAAGGCCAGGACGTTGTTGGTGTTGTCGGGCCCGGTGGTGATGTGTAGGAAGAACACCAGGTGGACGCCCATCTGCGCGATCGCCAGCACGCAAAGACCGATTGGGATACCTGGTCCCCAGAGAACTCGGGAATGGACGACCCAGAAGGCCGTCGCGGTCATCATGAGGGCCAGCGCCAACCCGATCGCATAGGTCGCCACGCCTGAGAGAAAGCTGTCGCTTTCCTCGCCCGGGGCGACGTCATGAACGCCCATGGTGGAAGGGGTTTGGCTCATCGCGTGGCTCCCATGAGATAGACGATCGTGAAGACGGCGACCCAGACAATGTCCAGGGCGTGCCAGAACAGGCTGAAGCACATGAGCCGGCGCAGGATGTTGGGCTGGAAGCGTCGGGTGGCGACCTGCGCCATCATCGTCCCCAGCCAGAGCAGCCCGACGGCGACATGAAGCCCGTGGCAGCCCACCAAGGTGAAAAACGACGACAGGAACGCCGAGCGCTCCGGTCCCGCGCCACGTCCGATCAGTTCGCCAAACTCGCGCAACTCCAGGCCAAGGAACACCGCGCCCAACACACCCGTCAGGCCTAGGAAGATCTGCGTCAGGCCAACAGCGCCCCTGCGCGCGGCCAGCATGGCCAGACCGCAGGTGAAGCTGGAGACGAGGAGGCAGACGGTTTCAACGGCCACGCTCGGCAAGCTGAACAGCGCTTGCGCGACAGGCCCGCCGGCGGTCGCGTCGCGCAACACCGCATAGGTGGCGAACAGCGCCGAGAAGAGAATGATGTCCGAGAGAAGGAAGATCCAGAAGCCAAAGCCGACGACGATATGCTTGTCGGCGGGTCCCGCCTCCTCCGGCGCGGCAGGCTCGGCGACCAGGTCGCGATGACCCAGGCGGTGGGGATCGCTCGGCGCGGCGACCAGCGCGGACTTGGCGTCGGCCAGCCGCTCGGGCGCGAGCCCCAGCAAGGCCTGCTGGCGAACCTCCCGGCGGGCCCGGTCCAGCCGGGCGACTTCAGCGGCGGGAATGGTGTGCTCGTCGTGGCGGCGCCAGGCGAACAGCGCGAAGGCCGTATAGGCGCCCAGCAGGCCCAGCACCACCAGCCACCAAATATGCCAGACCAGCGCAAAGCCGGTGAAGCTGGCAAAGAAGGCGCAGATGAATCCCACCGGCGTGTTTTGCGGCATCTCGATCGGCTTGTAGTCGGGCTCGGCCGCCAGCGCTTGCTGGGCGATCGCGCGCTGCTTGATGCCCCAATAGGCTTCCTCGCCGGTGACGTTGGGCAGTACCGCGAAGTTGAAGGCCGGCGGCGGCGAGGTCGTGGCCCATTCCAGGGACCGGCCGTCCCACGGGTCGCCGGTGGTGTCGCGCAGCTTTTCGCGATCTCGGATCGACACCCACAACTGCGCCGCCTGGAAGAGAACGCCGCAGAAGATCAGCAGCGCGCCGAGGAGCGCGGCGATCATGTAGGGACGCCAGGTCGGATCGTCATAGTGCTGCATGCGCCGCGTGGCCCCCATCAGGCCCAGCGCATAGAGCGGCATGAACGCCAGGTAGAAACCGAGGGTCCAGCACCAGAAGGCTGCCTTGCCCAGACCCTCGTGGAGCCGGAAGCCGAAGGCCTTGGGGAACCAGTAGATGTAGCCGGCGAAGATTCCGAACACGACGCCGCCGATGATGACGTTGTGGAAGTGGGCGACCAGGAACAGCGAGTTGTGGAGGACGAAGTCGACGGGCGGCACGGCCAGGAGAACGCCCGTCATGCCGCCGATGACGAAGGTCACCATAAAGCTGATCGACCACAGGATGGGCGTTTCGAACCGCACCCGCCCGCCGTACATCGTAAAGAGCCAGTTGAAGATCTTGGCCCCGGTGGGCACGGCGATCACCATGGTCATGATGCCGAAGAAGCCATTGACGCTGGCGCTGGCGCCCATCGTGAAGAAGTGGTGCAGCCAGACGAGGCACGAGAGCAGGCAGATCGCCATGGTGGCGATGATCATCGTGCGATAGCCAAACAGCGGCTTGCTCGAGAAGGTCGACACGACCTCGGAGAACACCCCAAAGGCAGGCAGGACCAGGATGTAGACCTCCGGGTGCCCCCAGATCCAGATCAGGTTGACGAACATCATGGCGTTGCCGCCAGCGTCGGTGGTGAAGAAATGGAAGCCCAGATAACGGTCCAGCGTCAGCAAGGCCAAGGTGGCGGTCAGGACGGGGAAGACCGCCAGGATGACGAGGTTCGACGCCAGGGCGGTCCAGCAGAAGACCGGCATACGGCCGTAGGTCATGCCAGGGGCGCGCATCTTCAGGATCGTGGTCACCAGGTTGACCGCCGATAACAGGGTGCCGACCCCGGCGATCTGGATGGACCAAAGATAGTAGTCGACGCCGACGCCTGGCGAAAATTGCAGCTCACTGAGAGGCGGATAGACCAGCCAGCCCGTCCGCGCGAATTCGCCGATGAAGAGGCTGACATTGATCAGCAGCGCGCCCGAGGCCGTCAGCCAGAAGCTGACCGAGTTCAGGGTTGGAAACGCCACGTCCCGCACCCCCAACTGCAGCGGAACCGCGAAGTTCATCAGCCCCACCACCAGGGGCATGGCCACGAAGAAGATCATGATCGCGCCGTGGGCGGTGAAGATCTGATTGTAGTGATCGGGCGGCAGATAGCCGTGCTCTGCGCCGCCCGCGAACGCCAGGTGCGAGCGCATCAGCAGAGCGTCCGAAAAGCCGCGCAGCAGCATGACGAAGCCGAGCAGCGAGTACATCACGCCGATGCGTTTGTGGTCGACCGAGGTGATCCACTCGCGCCAGAGGTAGGGCCACCAGCCCTTGAGAACAATCCACGCCAGGATCGCGACGACGCCGAGAATGACGACAAGCGATGTGATGAGCGGGAGGGGTTCGGAGAAGGGGATGGCGTCCCAGGTCAGCTTGCCGAACATTGCTCAGCGCTCCTTGTTGCTGGCGCCCGTCACGGGCCTGGGTTGGGAACAGATGCGGGCGTTCAGGACCACCGGCTCGCGGCCGACCACCTTGCGAAAGAGCTCACGGTCCACCACCCCGAAGGTGCGCGGCGGCACGTATCGGCTCGGAGCCGCCAGGGCCGTGTAGCCTTGGGCGTCCAGAACCCCGCCCCCGCGCCGCGCCGTCGAGAGCCAGGCCTGGAAGGCGTCCTGCGAAACCGCGTCGAGGCTAAATCGCATTCCGGAAAAGCCGTCGCCGCTGAACTGGGACGACAGGCCGGGATAGGAGCCGGGCTGATCGGCCTGCAGGTTCAGGCGCGTGGTCATGCCGGACATGGTGTAGATTTGGCCGCCCAGTTGCGGGACGAAGAAGCTGTTCATGACGCCCGCGGAGGTCAGCTCGAACTTCACGGGACGTCCGGCTGGCACGACCAGACGGTTGACGCTGGCCACCCCTTCGCGCGGATAGATGAAGAGCCATTTCCAATCGAGGGCGACGACCTGAACCTCGACCGGCGGGACCTCGGACTTGAGGGGGCGGGCAGGATCCAGGTCGTGACTGCTAATCCAAGCGATGCCGCCCAGCAGCAGGATGGTCATCGCCGGCACCGACCAGACGACGATCTCGATCTTGCCCGAATAGTCCCAGGTCGGGCGGTATCGCGCTCGCGTGTTGGATGCGCGAAACCACCAGGCCACGCCCAACGTCGCCAGGATCGTCGGCACGACGATCGTGAGCATGATGCCGAACGAGTTGAGCATGATCGTCTTCTCGGCCGCGGCGATGGGCCCGTGCGGGTCGAGGATTCCCTGTGAACAGCCGCCGGCGCCGAGCGAGAGGAGCGCCACGAAGAACGCGCGGCGCCCGCCGCCTCGCATGTCGAAGATTTTCATCGTTTCGCCCCTGGCCAAGCTTCGCCGCGACCCTCGAACAGATCGCTTGGCGGACGCTTCGACGGTGGCGCTTTCCGCGGCGCGAAGATTGAAGCCCCGTGTGACGAATGGACGGGTATTGCTCGCAGGGAGGGTCATGAGCCGCCCCCTCGCCCCAAGCCGCGCAACAATATTCCAGCCGCGACTCCATCGTCCTAGCGCCCGGCCCGCCTTTCGCGATGAAGTAGGCGATCACGGCGGATCAGGCGGGCATGTCACTGAAATTGGCGATCGAGGTGCTGATCGAACAGGATCGGCGAAAGGTCTTCGACCTGCTGGTCGACTTGAGGCATTACGGTGCCTGGCTACCGCATTCGACGGTGTTCGCGGGCACGGCGGTGATCGCCGCGGGGCCCATCGCGGTGGGCACGACCTATGTGGAAACCAGTTTTTGGGGCGCGCGACATGGCTTGGTTACGGCTCTGGAGCCCCCCGCGCGTGTGTCCTATAGCCAACCCATGACTTTAAGACCCGGCTGGGCGGGCGTGATCGACATCCACATCGACGACGTCTTGGAGGAGGCCGGCGCGAAGACCCGGCTAACGAGATATTTGCGTCTGGATTTTGAGGGTCCTGTCCGTTTCCTGGACGTCGCCGTTGGCCAGGCTTTCGAAAGAGAGATCCGGCGCACTCAGGCGCGCCTGAAGGCCTACGCCGAGACCTTGCCCCGCGAGGCGGCCTAGCCTAGCCCCTTGGCCGCCAGGCGGCCCGCGCCTGAACGATCAAGCCCGTAAGCAAATAGGCTGTCGACGTGACCATCTGGTTCAACGACAGCCAAAAGCCCGCAAGCCGCCCCACGCTCGGTCGTGGAAGGGTGAAGACCAAAGGGCGGCGCCAGCGGTCCAAATCGCGGGAGCTGAAATGCCTAGAGGGGTCACGCAAGGATCGTCGGGCGCGGCCGGACGTCGAGTGGTGAGCCAACCGACTAGCGCGAGCGGCGTCCGGTGAGACGATCGGCGCCGTGGGCCGAAACCTATGACGGCGGTTCACTGCAACGCGAGGAGCTGTTGTTTCGCGGCATGGCGGCGGAACTCCTCAAACATCACCTCCAGAGCCTTGATCCTTCGATCGTCCGCCAAGCGCGGTTCATGCACGCCAAAACGGTGGCGGGGGTGACAAACGCATCGCTGATCATCGACCGGCTTGTGCCGGCGGAATTGGCGGTGGGTCATTTTCAACCGGGCGACAGCCTGCCGGTGCTTCTGCGTTTCTCAAACGCCAGCGCCGCGCCCCAGGGCGATCCCGCGCCAGATATGCGCGGCCTGGCGCTGAGGATCGATCTGCCCAGCGGCGGCGTCCACGACCTGCTGCTGGCGAACGCGCCGACGTCGTTTGCCCGCGACGCTCGCCAATTCTTCGTGGTGGCGCTGGCGCTCATGGGCGACCGCGACAACTGGCTGGCCAAGCTCGTAGCCGAAATCGGCGTTCCCGAGAGCCGGCGGATCGCGGCCTATCTGCGGTCTCGTCTCAAGTTATGCCCAAGCTTAGCGCTCGAAAACTTCTGGAGCGGTGGTCCCTATCTTTGGGGCGAAAACCCGGTGCGTTTCGAACTTCGACCAATCAGGTCCGAGAGCGATGCGACGCCGCTCGCCCCGATGCGCGGCGAGGCGCTGAGCGTGGACTTGGCGACCCGCTTGGCGCGAGACGACCTGAGCTACCGGTTGGCCGTCCAAAACTATGTGGACGCCCGGCGAACGCCGATCGAGGACGCCTCTGTCGATTGGAAGTCCAGCGTATCGCCGCCCGTTGAGATCGCCACGCTCCTGATACCCAGGCAAGACCTCTTCTCGGCCCAAGGACGTCTGGCCCTGTCCCAGGTCCAGGAGCAGGCCTTCTCGCCATGGAACGCTCCAGCCTCGTTTCGCCCTTTGGGCGGTCTCAATCGCCTGCGCCGCCTGGCCTATGCGATGAGCGCGGACATGCGAGCGGGCGAACGATGATTGTCGAACGCGCAACCCGAGATCGGAATTGCTTCGCCTTTCACGGACTTAAGACCAGGACCCGTCCGGACGCGGTCGCGCAATCCAAAACGAACCGCCGCAAGATCGCGCAAGATTGGAAGCCCCTGATGGCTTAGCCAAGTGGTCAGCCGCATCCAAAAGGACAGGTGCGGTCGATTTGGTTGGAAGCAGAATTTGACCCGCATCCGATAATAACGCGACGGGTCTTAGGCGGCGCTTCCTGTCGATGATGTGATCCAAAACTGCCGCAGCCCCTCTGGGGAGCGACGTATTCTCTCAAGGAGATCAAGGATGTCTAACAAAGTCTCGGCGATCGTCATCGGCGCCCTGATCACGGCGGGCGCTGCGGCCCCCGTCTTCGCCGGTCAACTGACCCCGGCCGATCGCGAAAAGCTCAAGGCCGATCACACCGCCCTGGTCAAGGCCGGCAAGGTCGAGCCGTGCTTTGGCGCGGCGCTGAAGGGCAAGAACGACTGCTACGCGGGCGCTGGCACCACCTGCGCGGCGACCAGCACCGTCGACTACCAGGGCAACGCCTTCAAGCTGGTCCCCACCGGCACCTGCGTCTCGATCAAGACCCCGAAGGGTCCTGGCAGCCTGACGCCCAAGTCGTAATCGCGCCTGGATCGGGCGGCCCTGCTCCCGGGCCGCCCGATCACCCAGCGCTTGCCACGCTTTCGAACGAGACGATCGCCATGACGCCCGCGCCAGACAGGGCCGCTTTCTCAGCCGGAGAACGTTCTTTTCCGTGCCCGCGCGCGCAGCCCGATCTTGGCTGGACATCTCATGCCGGCGTCGGCCTCAAGCCGCAGCATATTGGCGACATCATCGCCCAGCAGCCACAGATCGGCTTCTTCGAGATCCACGCGGAAAACTATATGGGCGCGGGCGGTCCGCCGCATCGCCACCTCACCGCTATTCGAGAGCGTCACCCCTTATCGATCCACGGGGTCGGCCTATCGCTTGGCGCCGCCGCGCCGCTCGACACCGAGCATCTCGAGCGGCTCGCCGCCCTGGTGCTGCGTTATGAGCCCGCGCTGATCTCCGAGCATCTGGCTTGGTCGTCTCAAGACGGCCGCTTCCTGGCGGACCTGCTGCCGCCAGCCTATACGCCCGCCCTCCTGCGCCAGGTGATCGACCATATTGACCAAGTCCAAAGCCGGCTGAGCCGGCGGATCCTGCTCGAAAACCCGTCGACCTATCTGACCTTCGAAGAAAGCACGATCGAAGAGACCGAGTTTCTGGACGAGGTCGCCCGGCGCACCGGTTGCGGGCTGCTGCTGGACGTCAACAACGTCTACGTCGCTTCCATCAACCTGGGCCGCGATCCATCCGCCTATCTGGCGGCCTTTCCCCTCTCGCGTGTCGGTGAAATCCATCTGGCCGGGCACGCATCCCGCCTCGACGCGAACGGCGCCCCCCTGTTGATCGACGCCCACGACCGCGCTGTGGCCGAGCCGGTCTGGGCGCTTTACCGCTGGGTCATCGACAGGCTGGGACCAACGCCAACGCTGATCGAGCGCGACGCCGACATTCCGCCCTGGCCGGTGCTCTATGCCGAGGCCCAGCGCGCCCAGGACCTGATGACCGCTTTGCCGGGAGACGCGCTTGCTCTCGTCCGCTGACCGTCAAGAACAATTCGCCGCCGCGATCCTGGATGCTGGCCGGCCCATTCCGATCGGTCTTTGGACGCCGCCCGGCGCTGACCGTCAGGAGCGCTTCGCCGTCTACCGCAACAATGTCGCCGTTGGCCTGATCGAGGCGCTGCGATCAAGCTACCCCGTCGTCGATCGCCTGGTCGGAGGGGCGTTCTTCACGGCCATGGCCAGGATGCACGCCCTGGCTCATCCGCCGCGCTCGCCGGTGCTGCTCGACTATGGCGGCGACTTTCCCGCGTTTGTCGCCGCCTTCGAACCGGCCAGCGCCCTACCCTATCTTGCGGATGTCGCGCGGCTCGAATGGGCCTGGCTTGAGGCCTATCACGCCGCCGACGCCGTTGCGCTGACGATCGAGGACATTCGTGGCATCCCCGCCGAAGCGGCCCTGCATCTGCGCCTGACGCTGCACCCCTCGGTCAGGGCGCTGGCCTTCACGCATCCGGCCCTGACGATCTGGCGCGGCCACCAGGGTCAGAACGATCCGGCCGAGTTGAGCATCGACGACGACGCCGAACACGTGCTGGTGGCCCGCCCTGAGGCGGACGTCGCGACCATGATCCTGTCGGCCGGAGAATTGCGCTTTCTCGACGCCATCACCTTGGGCGGAACGCTCACAGACGCAACCGAGGCCGCCGTCGCAGCCCAGTCCGGCATCGACATCGGCGACCTGCTGGCGCGGCTGTTCGGCATTGGCGCCTTCGCCGGATTCAGTATCGCCGCGCCGCCCATCCCAGGAGAGTCTCGATGACGACCACGGTCCAAATGCAAGCGGCCCAGCGCGCCATCGCTATCGGGGTCTCGAGACTGGGGGCTTTGGGCCGGGTGCTCGCGCCGCCGGTTGTGCGCATCGCTCTGGCCCTGCCCTTCCTGCGATCGGGCCTGACGCGTTGGGACCCGTTCCCCACGCTTTCGATCGGAACCCAGTTCCTGTTTGAAACTCAGTTCAAACTGCATCTCTTCGGTCAGGTTCTTGATCTGCCCGCGCCGCTGGTGCTGGCCTATCTCACGGCCATCGCGGAAATCGCCCTGCCGGTCCTCGTTCTCGCCGGTTTGGCGACGCGCGTGGCGGCGCTGGGTTTGCTCGTGATGACAGCGGTGATCCAGCTCATCGTTCCCGAGGGCTGGGTCAATTTTCACCTCTACTGGGCCGGCCTGGCGCTGGCCTTGATCGCGCTCGGGCCGGGTCCGGTCTCACTCGACCACATCCTTGCTCGGCGCGTGCGATGACCAGCCCGAGGGCGGCCCCACAGTCTGGCTGTATGATAATGAACGGGAGGTCACATGTCGGACGATGACCTAGACGGGGTCGCGCCCTATTCGGGGCCGGCGGGCGGTTGGGGCGCTCTGGGCGCGGTGGCTCGCGCCGTGCGCGATCAGATGGGCGCCAGTCCCGACACCCGCGCCCTGCTGCAGATGAACCAGCCCGACGGGTTTGATTGCCCCGGCTGCGCCTGGCCCGATCCCAAGCACGCCTCCTCATTTGAATTTTGCGAGAACGGCGCCAAGGCGGTTACCTGGGAAGCCACCGGCAAGCGCGCGGGCCCCGATTTCTTCGCCCGCCACAGCGTCTCGGACCTCTGGACCTGGTCTGACTACGCGCTGGAAGACGTCGGCCGATTGACGACGCCGCTGCGCTACGATCCGCGGACCGGTCACTTCACGCCGATCGCCTGGGAAGAGGCCTTCGCGCGCATCGGCGCGGCGATGCGCGCGATGGACCATGCCGACCAGATGGAGTTCTACACCTCCGGGCGCGCCTCCAACGAAGCGGCCTTCCTTTACCAGCTTCTCGCCCGCGCCTACGGCACGAACAATTTTCCCGACTGCTCCAACATGTGCCACGAGGCCACGAGCGTGGGACTGCCCCAGGCGATCGGCGTCGGCAAGGGGACCGTGACCCTCGAAGATTTCGAAGCCGCCGATGCGGTCTTCTGCATAGGCCACAATCCCGGAACCAATCATCCTCGGATGCTGGGGACCTTGCGGGAGGTCTCGCGGCGCGGCGCGCCGATCATCGTGGTCAATCCGATGCGCGAGCGCGGACTGGAGCGTTTCCAAGACCCACAAGCGCCCATTGAGATGGTGACGTTCAGCGCCACGCCCCTGGCCTCGGCCTATCACCAGGTCCGGGTCGGCGGCGACGCGGCCCTGTTCAAGGGCATGATGAGGGCGTTGCTGGACGCCGACGCCGCGAGTTTGGCGGCCGGAGGCCAAGGCCTGCTCGACCGCCCCTTCATCGCCAAGCACACCACCGGATTCGAGGCCTTGGTCGCCGACCTCGCCAGGCTTGACTGGGCCGAGGTCGAAAGGCGATCTGGTCTCAGCCAGGCCGTCATCACCGACATCGCCCGGGTCTATTGGGAGTCCGAGCGCGTCATCGTCTGCTACGGCATGGGCCTGACCCAGCATCGCCATGGCACCGAGAACGTCCAGCAGTTGACCAACCTGCTGCTGTTGCGGGGCAATATCGGCAAGCCTGGCGCGGGTATCTGTCCCTTGCGCGGCCATAGCAACGTCCAGGGCGACCGCACCGTCGGCATCACCGAAATCCCGACCGAGCCCTTCCTGGCCCGATTGGATCGAACCTTCGGCATCACGAGCCCGCGCAAACATGGCCACAACGCCGTCGAGGCCGTCGAGGCCATGGCCAGCGGACGGGCCAAGGGCTTCATCGGGCTAGGGGGCAATCTTGCCGCGGCCATGCCCGATCCTGAGGCGACCTTCGCGGCGTTCCGCGGACTGGATCTCAGCGTCCAGATCTGCACCAAGCTCAACCGCACCTGCCTGCTCGTGGCCAAGGAGAGCCTGATCCTGCCCTGCCTTGGACGCACCGAACTGGATTTGCAGGCTGAAGGTCCCCAGGCCGTGACCGTCGAGGATTCGATGTCGATGGTTCACGCCTCGCGCGGACGATTGCGGCCGGCCTCGCCGGACCTGCGATCCGAACCGGCGATCATCGCGGGGATCGCCAAGGCGGCTCTGCCCGGCGCGACGATCGACTGGGACGGCCTGATCGCTAACTATGACCGTATCCGCGAAAAGATCGAAGCGGTTTTCCCGGACTTCCACGATTTCAACCGCCGCGTCAGGGTCAAGGGTGGCTTTCGGCTGCGTGTGGGCGCGGCCAGGCGCGAATGGGACACGCCGGACGGTAAGGCGCATTTCATCGTGTTCCCGGGAACCGATGAAGACGAGGGCAAGAGCGACGGTCCGCTGACGCTGGCGACGATCCGCAGCCACGACCAGTACAACACCACCATCTACGGCCTCAACGACCGCTATCGCGGCGTGACCGGGCGGCGCGATGTCGTGTTCGTCAACGCCGAGGACCTGGCGAGCCTGGGGCTAGAGCATGGTGACCGAGTCGACGTCGTGGCGGGTCCAGGGCGGATTCTGGCCGGTCAGACGGCCCTGGCCCACGCCATCTCGCGCGGATCGGTGGCGGCCTACTATCCCGAGGCCAACTGTCTGGTCGCCCTCGACGATCACGACAAGCGCAGCGGCACGCCCTCGTACAAATCCATCCCGGTCACGCTGCGTCGCTCGCCGCCGCCTGAGGCCGCCTGAAACGGAAATGCCCATGTCGAGACGGCGCGTTCTCGTCTACTTCGCCTGGAGCCGGCCCGAGGAAATCGGAGCGCCGTTGACCACCATCGACGATCGCTTTCCAGCGATCTTCGAGCTGCGCCGGCTCTTTTATCCGCGGTTCGAACCGCTGGCCGATCCTGACCTGGTCGACCAAGGCATCGGCGGCTTCCTGGATCATGTGCAAAAGAAGAATTTCGTCGCCTTCGCCGATCAGACCCAGGCGCTGACCGGCCAACCGGTGCTGCAGGTCGAGCGCGTCACGGACGATGGCGTGATCACCCGCCTCGATCAGGCCCTGATCGCCGACTTCGACACCATCGTGGTGATCAGCTTTGACTCGGTTCGAACCCGGCAGATCGCCGATCCGAGCGAAGTGGCCGCGGTGCGTGGCTTCCTCGATCATCCGGACCATGTGATGTTCGTCTGCCCCCATCACGATATCGGCGGACTCGACGGACAGGTCGGCGACGGTCTTTTTGAACGCCAGCGGCTCGAGCACGCCCATCACGCAGACGGCGCCATCCCGCCCAGGCAGGCCTTCGGCCAATTCGCCCGAAGCCTCCTTGAGGGTCTCGACGTGCCCGTCCTCAACCGGTTCGGCCTTCGGCCCGCCGTCGAGCCCGACGGTTCGCCCGCCACGATCCTGGCGGATCGCGACCAGGATCGGCTGGGCTTCCTCGATGGCGTCGGGCGCTTCAACCTTCATCCCCACCTGCCCCATTTCGAGCGGGTCGGCGGCGGCCTGGCCGGTATGAACGTCCTCGCGCGCCAGCCGGCTGATCTTTCCGCGCCCGCCCATCCGTTTTTGTCACAAGGCCACACGGCCTTCGACGCACTGCTGCAGTCGACGACGGAGCGCTTTGCCGGCGCACTGCTGGTCTGCGACGCGACCTTGTTCAGCTCCACCGTCGGGGGCCTGGACCACCTGCGGCGCTTCTGGGCCAACATCATCGAGCGGCCCGCTGGCGCGCTTCGCCCATGACAAGCGACGCCCTGACCACATCGGCCTTTCGCCGCGTCGCCGCGGACGGATCGGCGCGGACGATCGCGCGAGACGTGGCCCGAGAAACCCCCGTGGCGATCGAGTTCAACGGTCTGGGCTACGCGGTTCTGATGGCTTCGCCGGGGGATCTTGACGATCTGGCCCATGGGTTCGCGCTGGCCGAACGGGTAATTGATCGCCCCGAAGACATTCTGAGCGTCCACCGGCATGACGTGGCCGGGGGATGTTTGCTCAGGATCCAGCTTGCCCCGCGGTGCGCCGCGCGCGTGGTCGACCGGGTGCGCCATCGCGTCGCCGAGTCGGGTTGTGGCCTGTGCGGGATCTCCAATCTCGAGCAAGCGCTGCGCCCGTTGCCGTTGGTGCGCGCCAGGACCTTCGCCGACGATGCGGCCGTGCTACGGGCCCTGGATGCGCTGCCGAACTGGCAGGCGCTCAATCGCCAGACCGGGGCGGTCCACGCCGCGGCGATCTGTGGGGCTGACGGAACCATCCGGTTGGCGCGTGAGGACGTCGGCCGCCACAACGCCTTCGACAAGGCGATTGGCGCGATGCGGCGCGCTGGCATGGATTGGGAGGGCGGCTTTGCCCTGCTGTCATCCCGTTGCTCCTACGATCTCGTCGAAAAGGCCGTGCTCTCCGGCTGCCCCATGCTGGCGACGATTTCCGCCCCGACGAGTTTGGCGATCACACGGGCGGCAGGCGCGAAGTTGCCGCTGCGCGTGCTCGTCCGGCCTGATGCGCTTCTGATCGCCCAGCCCAACGCGGGGGCCTCCACCGGCGGCCCCTCATGACCCCCACCCAGCGACCAAGCGTCGAGCGCGCCCTGGCGCTGATCTGGCAGGCCGCCGCCCCTCTTGGCGTGGAAACGATTTCCTGTTCGCACGCGGCGGGCCGGACGACCGCCCAGGGCATTCAGGCCATGCGCGACACCCCCACCTTCCGGGCTTCAGCGATGGACGGGTTCGCCCTTTGCAGCGGCGACACCACCGCCGCTTCGCACAAGGCTCCCGTGCGGCTGCGGCTTCTGTCGCCGGTCTTTGCCGGCATGCCGGTCCAGCCTCTGGCGCGCGGCGCGGCCATCCCGATCAGCACGGGCGCGCCCGTCCCCGAGGGCGCCGACGCGGTTCTTGTCCGCGAGGCGGCCGAGATTCGCGCGGGTGAGCTTGTTCTCGATCGACCGGTTCTTCAGGATCGCAACGTCCGGCAGATCGGGGAAGACGCACGCGCGGGCGATATGATCCTGCCGCCCGGCGCTTGGCTGTCGCCGGCCATGATCGGCGCGCTGACGGCCTATGGCGTGGCGCGTTTGCCGGTTTGGCGGTCGCCAGGGGTCGCGGTGATTTCGACCGGGTCGGAATTGATGGGCTCGGGCGCGGTTTTGGAGCGGGCGGCTTTCGTGGACAGCAACGGGCCCATGATCCGTTCGGCGGTCGGTCAATTGGGCCTTGGCGCCGACTTCATCGGCATCGCCCGCGACGAGCGCCATGCGCTGGATGCGGCCCTGGACGCTGCATCGGCGAGCGACCTCGTCGTCTCGACCGGCGGTGTCTCGGCGGGCGATCTGGACCTCGTGCGCGAACGCTTGGAAGCGCGAGGCGCCGAGATCATTTTTCACGGGGTGCGAATGCGCCCCGGCAAACCGCTGCTCTTTGCGCGCCTGGCCGACGGGCGCCTCTATTTCGGCCTCCCCGGAACCCCGGTCGCCGCGCTTGTCACCTTTCGTTTTTTCGTCACCCACGCGATCCGCCGGTTGGCGGGGCTACCCGCCGAGCAGGGCGAGCCCATCCGCCATAACGGCGTCGCGCGCGAGGGAACGACCCTGTTTCTCCGCGCGCGGCGTGGGACGTCCCCGCAGGGTCATCCGCTCGCCGACACCCAGCTCGACCAGCGGCCGCACATTCTGCGCTCGATCTTCGAGGCCGATCTCTGGCTTCGGCTTCACGACGGCGACGGCGAGGGCGACGAAAGCAGCTTGGCCTATCCCTTCACCGCCCGGCTCTGAAGCGCGTGATCGGCGCTCCGGCCGACGGCTCGCGAGCCCGAGCAACAAGAAACCAACCGCAGCAACTGACGGCAAGAACAAGGCCTTTGCCCTGGGTACCTAGGATGTCGGGTCGCGTCCGGGACAGCCTCCGTCTCGACGTCGAAGGCTGGGAACGGGTCGCATGCGCGTGAAATCATGGTTGCAAGCGATTAGCGCACCGCTCCTCGCGACGCTGCTGCTCAGCGGATGCGCGCCAAGTTCGGCCCCAAGCCTTAGTCTCTTTGGCGCCTATTTTCCGGTCTGGATCCTGTGCGGGGTTCTGGGCGTGGTCGCCGCGATCACCACCCGGCTCTTGCTTGTGGTCAGCGGTCTGGCCGAGACCTTGCCGGCCCAGCTCCTCCTCTGCGTCGCCGTTGGCGTAATCGCCGCCTGTCTAACCTGGCTCTGGCTGGGACAATAACGATGAAGATCGCAGGTCAGTCTCGGCGTTCGAAAGCCGGCGTGATCGCCGTGAGCGTGATTGTCGCCCTCGCCGTCGCGATCCTCATCGTCAGCTTGGCTCAGGCCCGCCGTCAGCCATCGACTGACGATGCGACCATCGACGCCGAAGTCGTGCATGTCGCCGCGGCCGTCGGTGGCCGCATCATCGATCTTCCGGTCCGCGAGAACGCCCGCGTGCGCAAAGGCGATATTCTTTTCCGGATCGATCCCGTGCCCTTCGAGGCCGCCGTTGCCCAAGCTGAAGCGGACCTGGCCCTGGCCAAGGCCCAACTGGGCACGCAGGGACGCGTGGTGGCCACGCAACGTTCCACCGCGAGCGTCGCGGCTGACCAGGTTCACCGCGCGAGCATCAACCAGGCGCTCGCCGCGCGAACGGTGGAGCGGCTAAGACCGCTGGCCGAGCAGGGCTACGCGCCTCGCCAGCAATTGGATCAGGCGGAGGTGACGCTCAGGGACGCCACCACGTCCCTCGCCCAGGCGCGCGAACAGCAGGCGGCCACGCGCGCAGCGATCGACACGACGGCCGGCGCCGAGGCTGTAATCAGCGCGCGCCAAGCCGCAGTGACGCTGGCCCGGCGCGCCCTCAACGACACCGTCGTGCGGGCCCCGCACGATGGGCGCATCGTGGGGCTGACGACCCTGGCGGGCGAGTTGGTGGTTCCCTCCCAAGCCCTGTTCACGCTGATCGCTCAGGACGAATGGCACGCGGTGGGCAATTTCCGCGAAGGCGCGCTGAGCCACATCGCGGTTGGTGACTGCGCGACGGTCTATTCGATGATCGATCGAGCCCGGCCCATCCGCGGGCAGGTCGATGGGATCGGCTGGGGGGTTCTGGACACCGACCGGGTGAATCTCCCGCGCTCGGCGCCCTTCGTCGAAAAATCCGTGAATTGGGTGCGCGTGGCGCAGCGCTTCCCCGTCCGCGTACGCCTGGACGCTCCCGCGGACGGACTGGCCAGGCTAGGCGCGAGCGCCGTGATCGAGATCCGTCATGGCGCCGCCTGCCGCTGACCGCCCCGCCCTGTCGGTCCTGGTCTTTCGCCTGTGGGAACCGAGTCGCGAACGGGCCGAGCTGGCCTTTCGCCTGGCGCTGATCTGCGCGCTGACGGCGCTCGCGACCGTCTATTACGACACGCCCGAACCGGCCCTGACCGTCTATCTGGTGTTCTTCCTCAACCGACCCGACCGCGCGACCAGCGTAATCCTCAATATCGCGCTCGTCGTGCTGGTGACGATCCTGCTGCTGCTGGTGCTTGTCCTGGCGATCCGGGTGGTGGACGCGCCCGCTTGGCGCGTGGCGACCATGGCGCTGGTCTCGATGGGGTTTCTCTATCTGGCGTCGGCCAGCAAGCTGCGCCCCGTGGCGCCGATCCTGGCGATGGTGGCCGCCTACGCGCTCGACCTGCTCGGCTTTGTTCCACTGGGCGAGCTGGCCACGCGGGGTCTGCTCTATGCTTGGCTGTTTGTCTCCATTCCCGCCGCCATCTCGCTGGTCGTCAATCTCCTGATCGCGCCAGCGCCCAGGCGGCTGGCGGAGCGGGCCTTGGCCGCCAACCTGCGCGCGGCGTCCGAGAGGCTGGTTCAGCCCGCCAGCGCCCCAGACGCCGAGTTCGTTCGTCGCCGCGACACCGGCGCCCAGGCCCCGCTCGGGTGGTTGCGCCTGGCCAAGATCGAACACGGCACCTCCGTCGAGACGCTCGCTCGCCTGGAGGCCGCCGCGCGCGCGACGCCGATCCTGCTCTATCTCGTCGACGAACTCGCCCAAGAGCCGAGCGTCCCGGCCGCATGGCGGGCTGAAGCCGCCGCGCGTCTGTGCGAGATGGCCCAGGCGTTCGATCAGCGGGGCTACCCGGAGGACATCGCCCCGCCCCCAGCCTTGACCGCCAACCCGGGGGGCGAGAGGTTGATGCGCGCATTCGAGCGCACGCTGACACACTTCACGGACCTGACGACGGCGCCCCCGGCCGAGCCGGGCAAGGCTGGCTTCTTTCTGCCCGACGCCGTCAGCAATCCGCAGCATCTGCGCTACGCCCTGAAGACCACCGGCGCGGCGATGGTCTGCTACTTCCTCTATGTCCTGCTGGACTGGCCCGGCATCCACACCTGCCTGATCACTTGTTACATCGTGGCCCTGGGCACGGCGGCGGAAACAACCGAAAAACTCAGCCTGCGCATCCTAGGGTGCCTGGCCGGCGCGGCGGTGGGAACCGCCTCGCTCGTCTGGATCGTCCCGACCATCGCCTCCGGCTGGGCCTTCGTGGCGCTTGTGTTCGCTGGCGCGCTGGTTGGCGGCTGGATCGCCGCGGGCAGCCCAAGGATCGCCTATGGCGGCCTTCAGTTCGCCTTCGCGTTCTTTCTCTGCGTAATCCAGGGCGCGGGGCCGGCCTTTGACCTGACGATCGCCCGCGACCGGGTGATCGGGATCATCATCGGCAATGCGGTGACCTACTTGGTCTTCACGCGGCTTTGGCCCGTGAGCATCGTCGACCGCGTCGAGCAAGGCCTGGCGTCCATGCTCACCCAGTTCAATCGCGTCGCGCGCTCGCCGATCGACCAGAAACGGACGGCCGCCGCGACCCTTCAGACGGCGGTCAGCGCCCTTGGCGACGACCTTGATCTGGCTCGCTATGAACCCCGACCGCTACGCCCGCCGCCGCAATGGGAGACAGCCCGCCGGACGGCGGCGCAGGCGCTGTCGCGCCTCACGGCGCCGATCGTGCTCGACGACGACCCGGCCTTCTGGACGTCCGTCGGCGACCGACTGGGACGACTGTCCGATGCCCCCGGGGCCGCCTCCGTCGACAGGCCGTCCGCGCCGCCCGGGCTCGGCAATCTCTTGCAGGTCCGCGCCCTCACCCAGATCCAGTCGCTGGAGGAAGCTCTTGACCCTGGCGCTTGATCCGATCCGCCGCTGGCGCTGTCACGTCCTCGCCTTCAGCCTCCTGGCGCTCTGTGGCTGCGCATCGCCGCCGGTCGACCTCGCCCCCCCGCGTCCCGATCGCCCCTGGCGGCCTTCGACCTCGGGTCAGGGTGAAATCCTGCCCCAGCTATCGTCGCCGTCCGATCAGGAGCATTCCGACCACGTCCTGCCCGTCAACACCGCGCTCGCCGTGACGCCTGCCGCGCCGGCGATCGAAACGGGCAGACCCTATGATCTGGCGGAGCTGATCGACCTGGCTCAATCCGCGAGCCCCGATACGCGCATCGCGTGGAATGCCGCGCGGCAAGCCGCCCTCGCCGCCGGCCTCGCCAAGAGCGCCTATCTTCCACGCCTCTCCGCGAGCGTGCTGGGCGGCCATCAGGTCTCCCATGCCAGGCCCTCGGCCTCGGGCGTTCGGGCCGATAGCGACAGCAACGTCGACGGGGCGGTGTCGGCGTTGACGCTGCAGTGGCTCTTGTTCGACTTTGGCGAACGCAAGGCGCTGGTCGACAGCGCCAATCAGGTCACCCTCGCCGCCGGCATCAACTTCACGGCCGCCCATCAGACGCTGATCCATCGGGTCAGCCTGGCCTATTACGCCTACGCCGCCGCCCGGACACGATCTCAGAACGCGGCCCAGTCCCTGGACGACGCGCGGGCCGTGGAAAAGGCCGCCCAGGCGCGCTTGGCCCACGGAGTGGGCACGATCGTCGAAGTCGCACAGACCCGTCAGGCCAGCGCCCAGGCCCAACTGTTCAAGGTTCAGGCCGAGGGCGCGACGCAGGACGCCTATGTCACGCTGCTGGCGGCGATGGGCGTTCCGCCTCTGACAAAGATCACCATCGCCGCGCCGGCGGACCATCAGCTTTCGACCCACCTGGGCGCCGACGTCGCGCAATTGATCTCGGACGCGTTGGGCCGGAGGCCTGATGTCCTGGCGGCCCATTCGGCGGTTTTGGCCGGCGAGGCCCGGGAGCGCGCCGCGCGGGCAGCGTTCCTGCCCAAGGTGTTCGTCGCCGCCAACGCCAGCTATGCGACGGGCGATCTTTCGGTCACCGGCCTGCCCGCCATCACCCCAGACCAGCCCCCCACCCTGAACCTCGACAGCAGCCGCTCATCGGGCTTGGTTCTCGGCGGGATCACCGTGCCGATCTATGACGGCGGCGTGCGTCGCAACGCCATGGCCCAGGCGAGGATCCGCACCGACACCGCGCGCCTGACGCTCGAGCAGGTGCGCAACCAGGCCATTCAGCAAATCGTGGTCGCCGACAATACGCTTCGAACCAGCCTGGCGGCCCACGACGCGGCCGAGACGCTGCTGGAGGCGGCCCAGACGACGTTTGACGCCGCCCTGACAGCCTATCGCAACGGCCTTGGGAGCGCGCCGGAAACCCTCGTCGCGGAGCGACAGCTTCTCGAGGCCCGAAACGCCTATGCAGACGCCTATAGTGGCGCGCTTTCCGCCGCCGCCACGCTTGCGCTCGCGACCGGCGCGCTTGGCGAGAGCCCTTGAAACGGCCATGCCGCACAGATCCCACCCCATCACGATAGACAGCGTCCTGCGCGCTCTGCCGGTCACCCCAAGCATGAGCACGCGGCAACGCGAATGGTCGGGCGTCACCGTCGATCTCTACAATCCGGTGCCCAACTGTTCGGCGACCTATTCGGCCTTCGATCATCACGCTCTCTATTATGTGCCCGTAGGCTCCGCTCGGCTCGTCCAGGGGCGCGACGGCGTCGTCCATGAGGCCGTCATCTCCGCGGGCATGTCGTTGATCATGCCCGCCGGTCACGATTCCAGCTGGGACGGCGATGTTCCCGCTTCCGCGCGGATGAGGATGCCCACCGCCCTGATCACGGCGGCGGCCGAGGAGATGGGCAAGCGCCCGGCCAGTCAGGTCGAGATCCGAAACGTGTTTCAGATGCGCGATCCCCTGATCGAGCGCGTGGCGCTGATGTTCATCTCGGAGCTCGAACGGCGCGCTCATCCCGCGCAAGTGCTGATCGCGGACGCTTTGTCCTGCGCCTTGGCGGCCCACATGGTCCGCAGCCTGAACGCCTTTGACGTGGCGGGGTCCTATGACCCTCCGCCCTTGGGACGGGCCCAGCTCAATCGGGTGATGGCGTTCATTGAGGACAACCTGGAGCGTCCGATCGCGCTCTCGGACCTGGCGGCCGTCGTCAATGTCAGCCGTTTCCACTTCGCCCGCCTGTTCAAGCGCAGCACCGGCATGACGGCGATCGCCTATGTCGAACAATGCCGCCTCAGGCGCGCGCAGTCGCTGATCGCCGGCAGCGATATTCCGCTCTCGCAGATCGCGCTGATCGCCGGCTTCGCCGACCAAAGCCATTTTACGCGCCGGTTTCACAAGCACTTCGGACACACGCCAGCCGCCTTCGCCCGAGAGCAGGGCCGCCGGCGATCCCAGCGACAGATCAACGGGCGAGGCTGAGCATGATCCTGACCAACATCACAGTCGCCCCGCGCTGCGCGGCCCGGAACGCGCGTCGATGACGGTGCTGATCGCCATCACCATTCTTCTGGCCGCGGTCGTCGCCAGCAGCATGGTCGCGCGGATCGCCGGCGGTGTGGCGCCCCTGCCCCTGGTGCAGATCGCGGTCGGCGTGGCGATCGGCGCGAGCGTCGATCTCCACATCGCGCTCGACCCCGAACTGTTCCTGCTGCTGTTCATCGCGCCGCTTCTCTTTCTGGACGGCTGGCGAGTCCCCAGGGAAAGCCTTTTTGAGGAGAAATGGACGATCAGCGCCCTGGCTTTCGGCCTGGTGGCGTTCACGGTCGCCGGCGCGGGCCTTTTTCTCCACTGGCTGATCCCGGCCATGCCGCTGGCCGTCGGCTTCGCGCTCGCCGCCGTTCTCTCGCCCACCGACGCCGTCGCTGTCTCCGCGATCGCGGCGCGCGCGCCGATTCCCCGGCGTCTGTTGCACCTGCTGGAGGGCGAAGCGCTCCTCAACGACGCCACGGGTCTGGTGTGTTTCCGCTTCGCCATCGCCGCGGCCTTGACCGGCACCTTCCAATTGGGCGCGGCGACGATCGCCTTCGTCTGGCTTATCGTGTGCGGCGTGCTCGTTGGAGTTGGCGTGACGCTGCTGGCCAATGCCGCCAAGGATTGGACCGCCAGCCGGTTTGGCGAAGAGTCGGGATCGCACATCCTGATCAGCCTGCTGATCCCCTTCGCCGCTTATGTCCTAGCGACCCATCTTGGCGGTTCGGGAATCCTGGCCGCCGTCGCCGCGGGCATCACGATGAACTACGAAGAACGCAGCGGGGTCGCCCAGCCCATAACGCGCATCCGCCGCGCCGCGGTTTGGGACGCGGTGCAGTTCGCGGCCAATGGCGTCATCTTCGTGCTGCTCGGCGATCAACTGCCTGCGATCGTCGCTGGCGCTCAACGCGTGGTCGGCGACACGGGCCATCGCCACGCCGGATGGCTGATCCTGCTGGCGCTGTCGATCTACGGGGTGCTGTTTATCCTGAGGGCGCTCTGGGTGCTCATTTCTCTTCACCTGACGCGTCGAAGACATGCTGCGACCGACGCGCTGGATTGGCGAGCTGTCGCGGTGATGTCGTTAAGCGGCGTGCGCGGCGCGTTGACCCTGTCGGGCGTCATGGCGCTGCCGCTGGCGTTGAACGATGGCAGCCCTTTTCCCGCCCGAGACCTGGCCATCCTTCTGGCGGCCGGCGTCATTATCGTCTCGTTGCTCGCGGCGAACCTGGGGATCCCCCTGCTGGTCAAGGGCGCTTCGGTCCAGGCCGAGCCGGCGCACGACGAAGCCGAGGGCGGTGCGCGACTGGCCGCCGCCCTAGCCGCAATGAACGCGGTTGAGACCAGTCTGCGCGAAGCCGAGCCCGCGGACGAGGATGCGGAGCTCTATCTGCGGGCCGGCGCCGAAGTCGTCTCGATCTATCGCCAGCGTGTGGAGACACGCCAGCAGGTCGGCGGCCTGCCCGACGTCGCTCGAAAGCTGGGACGTATCGAGCGCCGTTTGCAGTTGATCGCGCTCAGAGCCGAACGCCAGGAATTCTATCGGCTTGCGCGGTCGGGCAAGCTGACGGATGAGCAGGCCGCCTTGCTGGTGCGCGAGGTCGATTTGTTGGAGTCGCGGTTCGCTGTCGCCTAGCCAAGGCCGCCGGGCGACGTCGCCATGAGCGGCGCCTGGAGGCTTGTGGCGAGGTCGCGGCGCCAGGCGTTCGGAGCGACGCCGATCTGGTCGCGGAAGGCGCGTGTCATATGGGGCTGATCGCTGAAGCCGCATTCGAGCGCGATGCTCTTTAGCGGATGATCGGTCGTCGCCATGAGGACCAGGGCGCGATTGACGCGACACCTTTGAACGTAGCGGGCAAAGCTTTCGCCGAAAGAGCGACGAAAGTTGCGGCCAAAGTGAGAGGCGCTGATCCCAAGCTCGCTCGCGATGGCGTCGCGCGAAGGCCGCTGGGCCAGCCGAAGCTCCACATAGGCGCGCACCCGCGAAAGCTGCCATGGAACGAAGCCTTCGGGGCGCCCTTCAGGCTGATGAACCGCCAAAAGCCGAGCGGCTTCGGCCAGACACCTCAAAGCGGTTGAAGGATCATCGTCCAGGACCCGCAGGGCGTTGGTCAGCAGCCTCTCCACGACGCCCTTCGACGTTTCCCCGAGAGTATGGTCATTCATCCATCTTCGCCCCAGGTCGTGGAAAGAAGTTTCCAGCCTCGGTCGATCAAGGATAGTGAATTATTGTCCCCGTTGGTCGCTTCGTGCGATCTGAGCGAGTTGTCGTTGATATTGCAGATCGACCGTGAAACGGTGCCAGAGGGTTCTGGTTCGCAAGTAAGCCAGGCGATCACACCAATAACAACAAGACCGAGTGAGCTCATGAAGCGCGACAGGAAGTGGCTGAAGCTGATCGTCGCGTACGCCTTCGGGATCGCCGTCACCGGCGCCTGGTTCGTCTATTTCGTGCTCCTGACCTAGTCGCCCATCCAGGTATCCAGGTTCCTTCCCTCCAAGGCGCGATCGGCATCGGCGCGACCGGCCGGCGTTCGGTGTCCTTGAGAGCCATCCAGACACTGGCCATCGATGAAATATCGAAGGCGCCGAACTCTACCTCACTAGACCCGGGCCGCCGTGGTCGCCGGGCCGACCGTCCTGGCGCCTTGGCCAAGATCAGGATGGCGGTAGGCTTCACGCCACGCGGCCGCCAATACCTCGGCCAGCGCGGCCTCATCGATCGCTTTCAAGCGTACTAAGGTGACCCCACTCTTGCGCCGGCGTCCAGGCTCGGCCGTCATGGCGGCTGAATGGGCAAGGGCCCGCGCCTGGTCGGAAGGGTTCAACTTCACCACTGCCCAGCCTTCCGCCGGCCAGCCCAGGGTGGCGAAGGCGCGGCCGCCAACGCGAAACTGCACCGCGTCGAGGACGGGCCGGACTTGCACCCCGGCCCCCAGCCTGGTGGCTAAGTTCGTGAAGGCGTCAGGCGTCATCGAGAATCCCTCATCCGACGCTCTGTGTTCACGAGTCGTCGCGTGATGGAAAAATGGAAGCTCGCTACGTCATTGTCGGTCGCCGCCTCAACGCTGCTCGCCTCCACAGGGCTCGCTCCTGCAGCCTGTCGAAAGCGGTCGAACGGCCTCGCCGCCACGAACCGCCCCCATGCCGAAGGATGGTCACGCGGATCTCTCCGCCTCGATCCGCTGGCTAGATCTTCAACAACGTCGTGCCGATGACGTCCTTGGCAATCTCACGTCCCTGATCGATCCCGTCGTCGCCATCGAATTGCCAGTGAATGCCCAGCCAGATGCGGCTGCGAGCGTTTTCTGCGGCGGCCGCTTCGAAGCTGGCGAACTCGCGCTCGACATAGGGGCGCGCTTCGCCTAACGGCCCCCGGTTGAGGCCGTTGTATTCGTCCGAGACAAACTTGAATCTCGTCTCGCCGCTGGGCGGAAGCGGTAGAAGCTGTGTCATGGCTTCAAACAGTGCGCCGCCGAACGTGGCATGTCCCGATGGATAGGATGGGAACGGCGGCGTGAGATTGGCGCCCTCCGGCGAGCCGTTCGACACCGGCGCGCCCAGCGGGGTCCAGTCGCCGTTGGCAACGCCATTGATCACATCGGCAGGCTGGTGGCCTCGAATCCAGGTGATAGGGCGCGCGAGATGGTACTTGTACTTCGCCGTCCAAGCAGCGATGCCAGCATCCGCCAGGCAGATGTTGATGAGCGCGAGGTAGCGCGCCATGTCTGGGGCCTCAAGGATCTTATACTCTTTGGTCGCGACCGAGGTGGCGACCATGTTGTACAGCCGCGGCGGTGCACAGAGCAGCGCCGTCCCGTCATAGGCCCAGAAATTGGCCTTGAAGGTTTCATTGGTTGAGTCGAGCGCATCGTTGGGCTGGGTCCCAGTGCGCTTGGTCGGGGTGCGTCGGCGCGCGCCAAGCGGTGCCGGATTTGGATCACCGCCCACAGAACGAACGTCGTCATAGTCTTTCTTGAAGCGCGCCGAGGTCGCCGCCGGCGGACCGGGTGGCAGATGCAGATTGGCGGGATCTAATGCGAACGGCTCGACATGGCCCCAGTAGCCGCCAATCGCCTTCGGCAACCCGGTAATGGGGTCGATCCGCCAGTCCTCCGGCGTTGGACTAGAAAAAATCTGAGCGTAGGTCGGCTCCAAATCCAAAGAATTGCGCACCACTGGTGGACGCATATATTCTGAGCCGTCGCCAAACTGTTTGGTCTGAGGGTCGTATTTACGCTCCTCGAGGACGAACCGCGCCGCCGCCTCGCCGATCGCGCTTCCCAACACTTGCATGGGCTCGCTGTCGCCGATGGGTAGCGTCGTCAATCTGAACATTGCCTCCGTCAAAACGCGCTTATTCGGATAGAGGACAATCAAAGTGTCGTAGGCAGAGACGGCAATCGCACGCCGCACCGAGGCGGTTAGCGGCGTTACCTTAGCGGGCTCGGCCTGGATCGCGCCGAAAATTTTCGCCTGGACGTCGCGATAACTTTTGTAGCGCCGGTATATCGTGTTCACCGCCTCGAACATCGCCAGATGCATAATGGCCAGAGCGCGGCTGGATCGGTGGGGTCCTAGCTGTTCGGCGTAGCTGGGATCGGAATCATCTGCTTTTGCCGGGTCTGGCTTCAACGGCTTGATCGTCGTGTGATCCTGGGCCGTGAGATCCAGTGCAAATGCGTTCCATTGGGCTAGATGCACGATCTCTGGCGCCGCCGGATCGTTGATAGCCCGACCCAGTGGAGTGCTTTTCAAATAGACCGCAAAAGCCTTGGCGTCACGCGGGGCCACGACACGCTTATCCTGCGCCGCCTTCAGGAACTTCAGAGTTTCGTCAGGTGAGCGAAAGTTCGGGGCGCCGAAAATACGCCTGAACTTGTCTGTGCTTTCCTGATCCGCCGCCTGAGCCTGGGTAGCCTTTCCAAATCCGACCCAAAGCGCCGAAATTGCGACGGAACGAAGGAAATTGCGTCGACCGACGGCCATGCGAGGCCCTCCCAAGGGATGAACGGGAACACTCACTGACGCTTTTGGAATACCAAAGCTTTCCGCAATTATTAATAGAATTGCAAGTGCCTTTCTCGCATTCCGCGCTATCTGACCGCATCTCCGCAGCGTCGCGTGGTGCGGCCGAGCTCCGCCCGGGCCAATGCGTCGCCGCCCTGGTCGATCAGATGCCAACGCTCCCGACAGCCCAGGACGCGTTCATGCAGACCTTGATCGACCATCGGCCGCCCGCTAGCGGATCAGAAGCGTTGGGAGCCGGCTGGGAGCGTACTTCCAGCGCCGGCGCCCGCAGATTGTTTCTGTTTTCCGAGCATTGCGCTCGAAACGCCGCCCCTTGCCCTTGGCGCGGCCCGCCAAACTATCGCGGCATGTCTCAACCCGACGCGCCTCCGCCCGCTCCCGCCCGCAGAAGGGTTGGACGGCCGCGCGGGTCGAAGACAAAAAAATCTGTCGCCCCACCGCCCGACGTCGTCACGCCAGACGTCTCCATTCGTGTCACGGATGACTGGCCTGGTGTTCCCCCGATTTCGGCGCTCGAGGTCCAAGTTACGGCGACGCACCTCGCAGGGGTGCTGGACGAGCTGTTCGGCCCCCTCCCCTAGTTCTGGAGGACCCGATGGGCCGGAAGTTCAAAGCCACATCAACCGCGAACGCCATACCGGCCGCCGCGCTTTATCTCCGGGTTTCGACTGGACGCCAGGCTGACAGCGACCTGTCCATCCCTGACCAGAGCCGGCAGCTCCGGTCCTATTGCGAGGCCAAGGGATGGTCGGTCGCGAGTGAGTTCGTCGAGCCCGGCAACACCGCCACGGATGATCGCCGTCCCGCCTTCCAGGCGATGATCGACGCGGCACTGGCAAAGCCGCCAACCTTTAGTTTGATCCTGGTGCACTCGTTTTCGCGGTTCTTCCGCGACCAATTCCAGTTCGAGTTCTACGCGCGCAAGTTGGCGCGCAACGGCGTGCGCATCATCTCCATCACACAGGAACTGGGCGATGACCCCATGAGCCTGATGATGCGCCAGATCATGACCTTGTTCGACGAGTACCAATCGAAGGAAAACGCCAAGCACACCTTGCGGGCGATGAAGGAAAACGCCCGCCAAGGCTTCTGGAACGGCGCTCGGCCGCCGATCGGCTACAAGATCGTCACCGCCGAACAGCGCGGCGCCAAAATCAAAAAGCGTCTCGAAATCGACGAAGAAACCGCCCCGGTCGTTCGGCGGATCTATCGCCTGGCGCTGCTGGGCGAAGGCAGCACCGGCCCCCTCGGTGTGAAGGCGATCGCCGTGTACCTGAACGAGCGCGGCATCACCACGCGAGACGGGGGGCGATGGGGCGTCTCGTCCGTCCACCACACGCTGACTCGCACGAGCTATATTGGCGAGCACCGTTTCAACACCCGCCACTTCGCCTCGGGTGAATTCAAGGATGAAACCGATCACGTCCTGATGCCGATCCCGGCCATCATCGATCGTGAGACGTTCGACGCGGTTCAGCGCTTAATGGCCAACCGCAGTCCCCGGACTATGCATAGCCGCTATGTAAGCGGCTCGACGCTGCTCGGTGGAATCTGTTTCTGCGGCCTTTGCGGTGGCGCCATGACCCTGCGGACCGGCAAGAACGGTCGCTACCGCTATTATACCTGCTGCTCTTATGCGCGGACGGGACCCAAGGGCTGCGGAGGCCTGACGCTGCGCATGGACAAGGTCGACGCAGCGGTGATCGACTATCTGGAAAACCGCTTCCTGTCCAAAGACCGCCTGACCGACCTGATGAGCAACATTCTCGATCAGCGCGACCTCTGGATTCAGCGGCGGCACGATCATCTGGGCTCACTGCGCAAGCGCGCCACTGAAGCGGAAGCAAAGATAAGTCGCTTGTACGCGGCCATCGAGGATGGGGTGATGGACGCAAGCGACCCCCAACTCAAGACGAGACTCGCCGACTTGAAGTCCGCTCGGGACACCGCCCTAAAGGAAACCGAGCGCGTCGCGCGCGCTATCGAGCGGCTTGGCCCAACCGTCACGCCAGCCTTGCTCGAGCAGTTCGCGAAAGCGACGCGTGAAATGTTGAGGAACGAGGACGGCACCTACCGCAACCACCTGATCCGGGCCGTGGCTCAGCGCGTCGAAATCCGATCACGTAACGAACTCAACATCAGCGGCTGCCGCGTCGAGTTGATACGAACCTTGGCCACTTCGAACGGCTCGGAAGCCGCTGCACTAGTAGTTCCCGGCCGTGCACCGGAATGGCGCGCCCTGCTGGATTCGAACCAGCGACCGCTCGCTTAGAAGGCGAGTGCTCTATCCAGCTGAGCTAAGGGCGCGGAGCCTGGGGAGATTGGCCGGGAACGCCTAGTGGGTCCAGGGTTGCTTGCGGCCGGCGGCGAAGTTGTCGGCATAGGCCTTGATGATGCGCTTGGGCGTCTTGGGCTCGAACAGCTGGAACGAGATCTCGTGCCTTTGAGCGTAGGCGACGGCTTCGTCGCGCGTTTCGAAGCTCAGACGCACCTGGCCGTTCATGTCGCTCGATTGGGTCCAGCCCATCAGTGGGTCGGGCTTGCGGGCCGAGGCCGGCTCGAACTCCAGGACCCAATCCTTGGTCTTGGCCTTGCCGGACTGCATGGCGTTCTTGGCGGGGCGATAGATGCGCGCGAGCATGAACCTCTCCAGGTCGTTGCCGTCCTTGCGAAAGGACGATGATGGTCGGAGCGGCAGGATTTGAACCTGCGACCCTCTGCTCCCAAAACAGATGCGCTACCAGGCTGCGCTACGCTCCGAAACATCAGGCGGCTGCTCTACAGGGCTTCGGCGGCCGGGGCAACGCGCCCTTGCCGGTTTTCCCCCGCAAGTCAGGGCTTGGGGAAGATTTTGTTGAACACGCGGTCGCCTGGCAGGATGCCGAGCTGGGACGCACGACCGCCGGGGATCTCGAGCACGGCCCCGACCACGCCGCCCGACGGCAGCGGCGTCTCGTCATGCGGCACCGCGTTTCGGGCGATCGACAGCACCTTGCCGCTGGGTGCGATGTAAATGATGTCCAGCGGGATCAGGGTGTTCTTCATCCAAAACGCCGCCGGGCGGACCGGCTTGAACGGAAAAAGCATTCCCCGGTCCGGCGCCAGGGACTTGCGGAACATCAGCCCCCTCTCCTGCTGGATCGGCGTAACGGCCAGCTCGACCGTGAACCGGGCGCGGCCGCGCATGGTCTGAATCTCGACCACGTCGGTGGCCAGGCCCACGTTCGGCGTCGTCGGCGAGGCCTTGGCGGCCAGCGCGACGGCTGGAGCCCCCGCTGCCCCCAGGATGCCCGCTAAGGCCGCCAGGGCGGCCGCTACGAGCCCGAAACGCCTTACGATGGTGGAGATCATGCCCGCGCCTTCCCGCCGCCGTCGCCGCATGCGTCGCGACGACCTGAGTCTGGCCTATACGCTGCAAGGGCGTGATGGCGAAAGTCGGTCCTAGCCAGCCGTGATCTCGGCCACCACCAGACCCTTGGGCCCTTCCGCGAACCGCACCATCACGTCGTCGCCCGGCTGGAGATCTTCCAGCCCGCCGCGCCGCAGGGTCTCGATGTGCACGAAGATGTCGCCCGGCTGCGCGTCCCGCACGACGAAGCCGTAGCCCTTGGTGCGATTGAACCACTTCACCTTGGCCCGCTCGGCCGGTCCCGTCGCTTCCAGCGAATGGCGACCGCTGTCGTGCCCCGACCGACCGCTGTCGCGGCGAGGGCCGTCAGCGAAGGCGCGACGGGGCCTTTCCGCCGGAACGCTGGCCGCGCTCTCGTCGAGATCGACCACCTCGGACACCTGCCATCCCTTGGGCCGCTTGACCACGTCGCAGACGATCACGGCGCCTTCCAGCGCCGACTCGCGTCCGCAGTTGCGCAGGGACGTGACATGCAGCAGCACGTCCTTCAATCCGGTCTGACCGGGATCATCGGGAACGATGAAACCGTAGCCCTTGCCCGTGTCGAACCATTTTACGCGACCGCTGATACGCACGAATTCCTCGTGCGACCCCGATCCTTCGAAATCGAAACCAGACATTCCGCCCCTCTGGCCCGCCCAAACAGCCCACGGGGCGAGCACCACAGAATAACACTGTTCTCGCGTAACGAGAGCCGTCAATAACCAATTGATGGAATTGAGGGCGCGCAAAGGGCTCCGCGACATTTCGTCGCGGCGTCTAGACCCAGCTAAACCTGAAATGTTTGGAGAAGTGGCAGTCCCTAGGGGAGTCGAACCCCTCTCTCCAGATTGAAAATCTGGCGTCCTAACCGATAGACGAAGGGACCACGAAGCCTGCATTAGGCGAGTAGTCGTATGTATAGCTCAAGTAGACGCCTCGCGGTGGCAGTCCCTAGGGGAGTCGAACCCCTCTCTCCAGATTGAAAATCTGGCGTCCTAACCGATAGACGAAGGGACCGCGTCGCCGCGAGGAGGAGGCGATATACAAAGCTTCCCCCCGGGGCGCAAGCGACCCGGCGCAGTTTTTTTAAGCCAGACGCATACGGGGGTCGGCGGCGTCCTCGATCTCGAGCTGAACGCCCTCGCGCCCCATGTAATCGTCGGGTTTCAAGCGCCCGACCACGTGCAGCGCCCCTCCCCCCGCCAGCAGGCGCTGCCCCAGAGGCGTCTCGGCTGAGCGCCAGGAGATGGCCTTGATTCGATCGCCCGTCGGGCCGACCAGGTCGACCCGCACATGGCCGCCGCGCATAGCCATCACCCGCTCAGGCCGCACGCCGGCCAGGGCGAACACCGGTTCAGGATTACCCGGACCGAACGGAGCCAACTGCTGAAATTCGGTCCAGAGGGCGCGATTGGCCGCGCGAGGCTGCACCAGGGCGTCGATCTCGACGGCCTCGACGCCAACGGCCTCCATCTCCCCGGCCAGGCGTTCTTCCAGGAAGGCGCGGAACTCGGGGATTGAATCGGGACGGATCGAAAGGCCCGCGGCCATGGCGTGCCCCCCGCCCGCCATCAGAAGACCCGCCTCGTAGGCCGCCTGGATCGCCGCGCCCAGGTTCACGCCCGGCTGCGAACGCCCCGAGCCCTTGCCGACATTGGCCGCGCGGTCGATGCCGATCACCACCACCGGCTTGCGATAGCGCTCGCGCAGGCGGCCGGCGACGATGCCGATCACCCCCGGGTGCCAGTCCTCGCCGGCCACCACGATCACCGGAGCGTCCGGGTTGAAGTTGCTGCCGCGCTCGAGGATGGCGGCGGCCTCCTCGACCACCGCGGCCTCCACGGCCTTGCGTTCGGTGTTGAGGCCGTCCAGCTCTTCGGCCAGGGCGCGAGCCTCTATCGGGTCGTCGGTCGACAGCAGGCGCGCGCCCAGGTCCGAACGGCCGATGCGGCCGCCGGCGTTGATGCGCGGCCCCAGAATGAAGCCGGCGTGGAACACCGAGGCGGGGCCTGAACCCTTCCCGACCTCGAACAGGGCCTTCAGGCCCGGATTGCGCCAGGCCGACATGGTCTTCAGACCCAGGCTCGTCAGAGCCCGGTTGAAGCCCACCAGCTGGGTCACGTCGCAGACCTCTCCCATGGCCACCAGATCCAGCCACTGGCGCAGGTCGGGCTCGGGCCTCTCCGGGCTGAACAGGCCGCGTCGGCGGGCCTCGCGGTTGAGCGCAGCCAGCAGCACGAAGGTCACACCGGCCGCCGCCAGCACGCCCTGCCCGCTCTGACAACCGGGACAGTTGGGATTGACCACGGCGGCGGCGGCCGGCGGGTCCTCGCGCATCAGGTGGTGGTCGATCACCACCACCTCCAGGCCGATGGTGGCGGCGCTGGCGATGGCGTCGTAGGCCGCCGCTCCGCAGTCCAGCGTCACCACCAGGTCGGCCCCGGTGTCGCGGATGGTCTTGAAAGCCGCCGGGCTGGGGCCATAGCCCTCGGTCAGGCGGTCAGGAATGTAGATGGGCAACTCGACGCCCATGTGGCGGAACCATCGCACCAGCTGCGCGGCGCTGGTGGCTCCGTCCACGTCGTAGTCGGCGAAGACCATCGTCGAGCGTCCGGCTTCCAGCGCATCGATCAGGATCTCCGCGGCCCGGTCCATGTCGGTGAAACTGGACGGGTCAGGAAACAGGGCCTTCAGGGTCGGCCGCAGATAATGTTCGGCGGCGTCGACGCCCACGCCGCGTGCGGCCAAGGCCCTGGCCAAGGGCTCGGACAGGCCGTGGACCTGCTGATGGCTGCGCGCGGCCGCAGCGTCGCCCGGGCGCTCGCGCCACGACCGGCCAGTCAGCGAGTGCGAGACGTCCAGGAAGTAGCCGGCGTCGAGGTCGACATGTCCGTCAGGCATGGGCCAGCTCCCTCCGCGCGGAAAAGCGGCCGGAAATTGGGAGCTTAGCTTTGGACCTCATGGGCGGAGACTATCCGGTTTGTCGGATTCGCTCCATGCGCCCCTGGTGCGTCAGCTTCGGACGCCCGCTCAGCCTCGCGAGAGATCGGCGACCAGGGCCACCTCGTTGGCCGAGCCCAGCACCACCGGCACGCGCTGGTGCAGCTTGGTGGGCTGGATGTCGAGGATGGCGCCCTTGGCGTCGGTCGACACCCCTCCGGCCCGCTCGACGATCAGCGACATGGGGTTGCCTTCGTACAGTAGGCGCAGCTTTCCGGGCTTTTCCGGCTCCCGGGCGTCCCAAGGGTACATGAAGATCCCGCCGCGCATCAGGATGCGGTGCACATCGGCCACCATCGAGGCGACCCAACGCATGTTGAAGTTCTTGCCGCGCGGCCCGTCCTTGCCCTGCAGGCAGCCGTCCACATAGCGGCGGATCGGCTCGGCCCAATGGCGCTGGTTGGACATGTTGATCGCGAATTCGGCCGTGTCCGCCGGAATGGCGATGTCGGCATGGGTCAGACGCCATTGGCCGTCTGCGTCCAGGGTGAAACCGACCACGCCCTTGGACAGGGTCAGGACCAGCATGGTCTGAGGCCCGTAGATCGCGTAGCCGGCGGCGACCTGGTTGCGGCCAGGCTGCAGGAAGTCGGCCTCGGCGGGCGACTTGCCCTCCGGCGCGGGCAACACCGAGAAGATGGTCCCGACCGACACGTTGACGTCGATGTTGCTAGACCCGTCCAGCGGGTCGAACGTCACCAGGAAGCCGCCCGTACGCCCCGTGGCCTCGATGGTCTCCAGCTCCTCGGACGCCAGGCCGGCCACGGCCGCATCGGCCTTCAACGCCTGGCTCAGCATGTCGTTGGTGATGACGTCGAGCTTCTTCTGCTCCTCGTCCTGAACGTTGACATGGCCCGCCGCGCCCAGGCTGCCGGAAATGGCGCCTGAGGCCACGACCTTGCTGATCCGGGCGCAGGTGTCGGCGATGGTGGACACCACGCCCTTCAAGGCGCTGGAGGCGGTATCGTCGGCGGCCAGATGATCGGCCAGGGTCGTCAGCTTGGTCATGGGAATCTCGACGGGAACGGGCGCGCATCGACCCTAGCCCCTGTTGGGCGGGCGGGCCAACGCGCGTCGGGACGATGCGGTGAGTCTGTTACGGGTGAGAGGCGGCGCGCGCGTATAGGCGGAGACGCCTAGACCTTTCGCTTCATGCGCACTTCGCGCACGGTGCCTGTCGAGGAGTTCATCACCAGCGTATGGGTGTGGACGTTCCCGTCCTTGTAGACCACGCCATCCAGCAGGTTACCCCAGGTCACGCCGGTGGCGGCGAAGATGGCTTCGGCGCGGACGATCTCATGCAGGTCGTACTTCTTGTCCAGATCGGTGATGCCCCAGCGCTGGGCGCGGGCGCGCTCATCGCCGTTGCGGAACACCAGCCGCCCCTGGAACTGGCCGCCGACGCATTTCAGCGCCGCGCAGGCCAGGACGCCCTCTGGCGCGCCGCCAGAGCCCAGATAGAGGTCGATGCCGGTCGCCGGGTCGGTGGTGTTGATCACCCCGGCCACGTCGCCGTCGGTGATCAGGTGAACGCGCGCGCCCACGGCGCGGACGCCAGCGATGATCTCGGCATGGCGCGGGCGGTCCAGAACGCAGACGGTGATCTGTGAGGGATCCACGCCCTTGGCGGCGGCCACCGATTTGACGTTCTCGGCCGGCGACCTGTCCAGGTCGATCACCCCAGGGGGCAGGCCTGGCCCGCAAGCGATCTTGTCCATGTAGGTGTCGGGCGCGTTCAGCAGCGTGCCCTTCGGAGCCCAGGCCATCACCGCCAGGGCGTTGGGCATGGCCTTGGCGGCCAGGGTGGTGCCTTCCAGGGGGTCCAGCGCGATGTCGATCGCCGGGCCGCCGCCGGCGCCCACCTTCTCGCCGATATAGAGCATCGGCGCCTCGTCGCGCTCGCCCTCGCCGATCACGATCTCACCGTCGATCTGGAGTTCGTTGAGCGTGTTGCGCATGGCGTCGACGGCGGCCTGGTCGGCCGCCTTCTCGTCGCCTCGGCCCACCATCGTCCAGGAGGCGATGGCGGCGGCTTCCGTAACGCGGACAGCGTCCAGGACCAGCGAGCGGTCCAGGGTCTTCGAACTCATATGCGTCTCCCAGCCTATGCGAGGCTATGACTTCCCGACCGCTTTGCGCGGTTCTCAGATGCGCGCGACGCGCAAAAGGCGGGGACGCTCTAGCACGGCGTGCAGTTTTTCGATGCGCGTAATCGCGTCGAGGAGGTTGGATTCGGGAGTCGCATGGGTGACGAGCACGATCGGCACCCCGCCCGCTCCTTCAACGGGCTTTTGCAGGAAGCTGTCGATCGAGACGCCGCATTCGGCCAGGGTTTCCGAGATCGCGGCGATGGCGCCGGGCTCGTCCTTGACCATGATCCGCAGGTAGGCCTTGCCCACCGAACGGGCGGGATCCACCGACACGAATGGCTTGAGGTCGCCGGCCGGAGCCTGGAAGACGGGACGCGCGGCCCTGGTCATCACGTCGGCGATGTCGGCGGCCACAGCAGCGGCCGTCGGACCCGCGCCCGCGCCCGGCCCCTGGATGAAGATGCGGCCGATCCGGGTGCCCTCGATGAACAGCGCGTTGAGCGCGCCGCCCGCCTGGGCCAACGGATGGTCCAGCGGAGCCAGCGAAGGATGGACCTTCACGGCCACGCCGTCTTCGGTCTTGGCGGCGCTGGCCACCAGCTTGATGCGATAGCCCAGGTCCTTGGCCAGCTTGATGTCCAGCAATTCGACGGAGTCGATGCCCTCGATCTCGGCGGCTGCGAAGTTAGGGGCGCAGCCGAAGGCCAGGGCCGCCAGGATGCTGATCTTGTGGCCGGCGTCGAAGCCGCCGACGTCCATGGTCGGATCGGCCTCGGCGTAGCCCAGGGCCTGGGCCTCGCGCAGCACGTCGGCGAAGTCGCGACCCGTCTTCTCCATTTCCGAGAGGATGAAGTTGCAGGTGCCGTTCAGGATGCCGGCGACGGCCACCACGTCGTCGCCAACCATCGCCTCGCGCAGCATCTTCACCGCCGGGGTGCCGCCCATGACGGCGGCCTCGAACAGCAGCGGGGCGTTGTTGGCCTCGGCCAAGGCGGCCAGTTCGGCGCCGTGCTCGGCGATCAGGGCCTTGTTGGCGGTGACCACCGGCTTGCCCAGCTTGAGCGCGGCCTCGACGGCCGCCTTGGCCGGGCCGTCGCTGCCGCCGACCAGCTCGACGAACAGGTCCACGTCGGGGGACGACGCCAAAGCCACCGGATCGTCGAACCAGGCCAGGTTGGAGATGTCGATCGAGCGCTTGCGCGAGCGCGAGCGGGCCGACACGGCCGTCACCACGGCCTTGTCGCCGGCGGGGGCGAAGCCGGGCCGCTCGGCCAGGAACTGCAGGAGGCCGCCGCCGACGGTGCCGAGGCCGGCCACACCGACGCGCCAGGTCTTCTGGGTCATGCTCTCACTCGTTCCCAATCAATAGCCAAGCCCATCCCTTGTACGTCATCGCCCTCACCTTCGGTGGGATGACGTCCCGGGGAGACGCCTCAGGCCTGTTCCATCTTGTTATGCGCCTTGGCCAGGATCGTATCGGCGTTGGCGATGAACTTCTTCACGTTGCGCGCAGCCTGGCGGATGCGGTGCTCGTTTTCGACCAGGCCGATGCGCACATAGCCCTCGCCATACTCGCCGAAGCCGATGCCCGGAGCCACGGCGACGCCGGCCTCTTCGATCAGCAGACGCGAGAACAGCATCGAGCCGGCGCTTTCGAACTGTTCGGGGATCTTGGCCCAGGCGAACATCGAGGCCGGCGGATTGGGGATGTCCCATCCCGCGCGCTTCATCGACGACACCAGGGTGTCGCGGCGGCTCTTGTAGATGGCGCGGATCTCGTCGACGCAGTCCTGCGGCCCGTTCAGGGCCGCGGCGGCGGCCACCTGCACCGGGGTGTAGGCGCCGTAGTCCAGATAGGACTTCACGCGGGCCAGGGCCGCGCAGATGCGGGCGTTGCCGACCACCATGCCTACGCGCCAGCCGGCCATGGCGTAGGTCTTCGACAGGGAATTGACCTCGACGGCGATGTCCTTGGCGCCTTCGACCTGGAGGATCGACGGCGGCGGGTTGTTCTCGAAGTAGATCTCGCCATAGGCGACGTCGCTGATGACCAGGAGCTCGTGCTTCTTGGCCAGGGCGACCGCGTCCTTGTAGAAGTCCAGATCGACCCACTGCGCCGTCGGGTTGGACGGATAGGACAGGATCAGCACGCTGGCCGGCGGCACCGAGTGCTTGGCCGCACGGCTGATGTTGGAGAGGTACTGCTCGGGCGACAGGGCCGGCACGTGGCGGATCACGCCCCCGGCCATGATGAAGCCGAAGGCGTGGATCGGATAGGCCGGGTTGGGGCAAATGATGACGTCGCCGGGAGCCGTCAGGGCCTGAGCCAGGTTGGCGAAGCCTTCCTTGGAGCCCAAGGTGGCGATCACTTCGGTGTCGGGGTTCAGCTTCACGCCGAACCGGCGGCCATAGTAGCCGGCCATCGCCTTGCGCAGGCCGGGAATGCCCTTGGACGCCGAATAGCGGCCAGCCTTGGGGTCGCGGGCGGTCTCGATCAGCTTGTCGACGATGTGCTGCGGCGTGGGCATGTCAGGATTGCCCATGCCGAAGTCGATGATGTCCGTGCCCTCGGCGCGCAGGCGCGCCTTGATCTTGTTCACCTCCTCGAAGACGTAGGGAGGCAGGCGGCGGATACGGTGGAAATCGGAGGTCATGGAATAGCTCTTTGCGCCGCTACGGCGCGCCGGGAGCGGAGGTCGGGCATGGATAGACCCCGAGCGGGGCATAGCCAAGCCAGTTACGGGAATTTTATGCCTCCGTCGCCCTATTGGGGCTTGGACGGAGGCGCGGTAGCTCGGTCGCGCGCCGCCTTTGCGAAGGCTTCGGTCGCGGCGCGGTCGGCGTCGGTGGGGACTTCGGGCGCGGGGGCCTTGGCCACCTTGCGGGCGGTCGAGGCGTAGCCTTCGGTGTCCGACAGGGTCCAGGTGTTCGGCGCGGTGTCGCGACGCAGCTTGTCGGCCGCGATCTTCTCGGCGCCGACAGCCTTCTTGAACTCGACCGGCGTGCGTACGTCGGTCGGAATGGCCGGGATTTCGGCGAAAGTCGGCCGGCGGGCGTGGCGGGATTCCTTCGCCGCGGCGTTCGCCTCGGCGGCCACGGGCGAGCTGGGATCGGCCGGCGGCGGCGTGAACGGCGATGCGCAGGCGGCTAGGCTCAGGGCCATGCCGCTGACCAGTACGCCGAGACGTGCGATTTTGCCGGTTTCGTCGTTCATCTTGTCTCTGGTCTTATGCGATGATCGCGACGAGCGAAAGGCCATCCGCGCCGCCAAGGCCAGATGAACGCCTGATCGCAGGACGAGTTCGCGCAGACAAAGGTGGAAGGAAGCCCATGGCCACGACCGAAACCGCCCCCAAGCCCCGCAGGAAGGCCGCGCCCAAGGCCACAGCGAAGGCCAAGGCGTCGGCGAAGGCCACCGCGGACAAGACCGAAAAGCCCTCCCCTGCCGCCGCAAAGGCCAAGCCCAAGGTCGCCCGCCCCGAATCACCGCCGCCTGAGCGCCCTGCCCCCGAGGCTCCGGGCTTCGAGGGGATCGGCGCCCAGAACTTCGAGGCGTTCCTCTCGCCCGACCAACGCAAGATGGTCGAGACCCTGTCGGCCAATCTCGCCCGGGCCGCCATCACCGCCCAAGGCGCGATCGCCGAGGCCGCCCTGCGCCAGGCCGACCGGCCGGCGGCCCTCAATCCCGACCCGTTCCACGTCGGCCCCGCCCTGAACGAAGTGATGACCAGCCTGGCGTCCCAGCCAGACCGGCTGCTGCGCGCCCAGGCCGACCTCTTCAGCCGCTATATGGATCTGTGGCAGTCGGCCGCCCGCCGCATGACGGGCGAGCCCAGCCACCCTGTCGTGGCCCCCGCCGCCGGCGACAAGCGCTTCAGCGACCCCGACTGGGCCGCCAATCCGATGTTCGACATGATGAAGCAGAGCTACCTGCTGTCGTCGAACTGGCTGAACGAGCTGGTCTCGCAGGCCGAGGGCGTGGATCCCGCCTCCAAGCGCCGGGTGGAGTTCTTCACCAAGATGCTGACCGACGCGTTCTCGCCGTCGAACTTCCTGATCTCCAACCCCGCCGCCCTGCGCGAGGTGATGGAGAGCCAGGGCGAGAGCCTGGTGCGCGGGATGGAGAACTTCGCCGCCGACCTGGAACGCGGCGGCGGCCAGCTGGCGATCAGCCAGACGGACCTGGCCAAGTTCAAGGTCGGCGAGAACGTCGCCACCGCCCCCGGCAAGGTGGTCTACCAGAACGACATCCTGCAGTTGCTGCAGTTCGCTCCGACCACCGACAAGGTGCGTGAAGTACCGCTGCTGATCTTCCCGCCCTGGATCAACAAGTTCTACATCCTGGACCTGCGCCCGGAGAACTCGATGATCCGCTGGCTGACCGGCCAGGGCTTCACGGTGTTCGTCGCCTCGTGGGTCAATCCCGACAGCCGGCAGGCCGACAAGACCTTCGAGGACTACATGTTCGAAGGTGTCTACGACGCCACCCAGCAGGTCATGACCCAGGCGGGCGTCGATAAGGTCAACACCGTCGGCTATTGCATCGGAGGCACCCTGCTTTCCTGCGCCCTGGCCCATATGGCCGCCAAGGGCGACAGCCGGATCAACTCGGCCACCTTCTTCGCCGCCCAGCAGGACTTCTCCGAAGCGGGCGATCTCTTGCTGTTCACCAACGAGGAATGGCTGAAGACGATCGAGGAGCAGATCGACCGCCAGGGCGGATACCTGCCCAGCCAGTCGATGGCCGACACGTTCAACAGCCTGCGCGGCAACGACCTGATCTGGTCGTTCTTCATCAACAACTACCTGATGGGCAAGGAGCCCCGGCCGTTCGACCTTCTGTTCTGGAACGCCGACCAGACGCGCATGCCCAAGGCCCTGCACCTGTTCTATCTGCGCAATTTCTACAAGGACAACAGCCTGACCAAGGGCCGCCTGACGCTGGGCGGCGAGGAACTGGACCTGTCGCAGGTGAAAATCCCGATCTACGTCCAGTCCTCCAAGGATGATCACATCGCCCCCTATCGCAGCGTCTATCGCGGCGCGCGGGCGTTCGGCGGGCCGGTGACCTTCACCATGGCCGGCTCGGGCCACATCGCCGGCGTGATCAACCATCCCGACGCCAACAAGTATCAGCACTGGACCAACGACCATCTGCCCGGCTCGGTCGAGGGGTGGCGCGCCGGGGCGGTGGAGCACCCTGGCTCTTGGTGGCCGCACTGGGCCGAATGGCTGCGGGCGAAGTCGGGCAAGGAAGTCCCCGCCCGCGACCCGGCCAAGGGCCCGCTGAAGCCGATCGAGGACGCCCCCGGCAGCTTCGTGCGCGTGCGCTCGAACCCGGCGGCCTGAGCCTCAGATCTCGCCCACCGCGTAGGCCAGCTCGAACGGAGCGGCGTCGGCCGTCTCGATCAGCGGCCGCACGCGCTCCAGATGCTCGGTGAAGCGAACGTCCTTGCTGAAGCGCTGGGCGGCCTCGGCGCTTTCGAACACGGTGACCAGCACCAGCATGCCGGCCGCCCGCGACTTGAACAGTCGGCCGCCGCGCAGCCCGTCGACCTGACCGCGCAGGCGGGCGTGCTGGGACAGCTGCAAGGCCACGAACGTCTCGAAGCACTCCGGACGCGGCTTGATGACACTGATGCTGATCGCCGGCTGGGCCGGCGCCTTGGCCGGCTCGGACTCCAACGCCATGGCGGCGACGACAGTGGCCAGGTCCGGAACGACGAGATCCATGGGGAATGCTCCTTGGGGGTGTTGCGACGAAAGGAGCCCTTCGTCTAAAACCTCAACCAAAGTTGAGGTCAAGCGCCATGTCGAAGTCCGATGACGGTCTCGCCGATTTCACCTGCCCGGGCGCCCGGACCCTCAGCGTTGGCGAGGTGGCCCGGCGCAGCGGCGTGGCCGTCTCGACGCTGCACTTCTACGAAGCCAAGGGGTTGATCCGCAGCCTGCGCACCGAAGGCAACCAGCGGCGCTATCCGCGCGGCGTCCTGCGCCGGGTGGCCGTCATCAAGGTCGCCCAGAGGACCGGCATCCCCCTGGCCACAATCCAGTCGGCCCTGGCCGCCCTGCCTGAGGGCCGCGCGCCCAACGCCGAGGACTGGGCGGGGCTGTCCCAGGCCTGGCGAGAGGAACTGGACGACCGCATCCGCCGCCTCACGCAACTCCGGGAGCAGTTGGACCAGTGCATCGGTTGCGGGTGCCTGTCGCTGAAGGCGTGCCCGCTGCGCAATCCCGGCGACGTGTTAGGCGCCCGGGGTCCCGGTCCCCGCCTGCTGGATCCCAAGATGAGCGACGACTGAACTCACCAGCTTGACGATCGGCGTTCGCCCAAAACTCGCCCGGATCGTGGTGGAGCTTTCCAACCATGAAGGGACTCAGCCGGCGAACGACCCTGGGGTTGCTGGCCGTCGCGCCGGTGATGGGCGCGGCGGGTTCGAGCCCGTCGCCAAAAGGGCGCCAACTGGCCGAAGCCGCGCGCCGGCAAGTGGGCGTGACCACCCGGTATGACGCCAGCTACCGTTCGCTGGACTATCCCAACGGCGACGTACTGCGCACCACGGGGGTCTGCGCTGACGTGCTGGTGCGCGCCGCCCGCGACGCCTGGAAGGTGGACCTGCAGCAGCGGGTGCACGAGGACATGGAACGGGCTTTCTCGGCCTATCCGTCCAGAAAGGTCTGGGGGTTAAAGGCGCCGGACGCCAATATCGATCACCGGCGGGTGCTCAATCTCGAGACCTACATGACCCGGCAAGGCGCCCTGCTCTCCCGCGCCCCGGCCAAGGCTTCGGGCGACAGCTTCGACGACCTCCAGCCCGGCGACGTCCTGACCTGGCGTGTCTGGGGCCCCGGCAGCCCGCACATGGGCGTGGTGTGCGAGGGCCCGAACCACCCCCGCGTCGTCCACAACATCGGCTGGGGCGCGCGCGAGGAGCCGCTGTGGATGTTCAAGCTGCACACGCCCGTCGCGCACTATCGCTGGCGGGCGTGACGCCTGCCTAAAGCCCGGCGTTTTCCTTCAGGCCCAGCATCAGGTTCAGGTTCTGGACCGCCGCGCCGGACGCGCCCTTGCCCAGATTGTCCAGCAGGGCCACCAGGCGGGCCTGGCCGGCGCTCTCCGAGCCGAACACGAACAGCTTCAGGCGGTTGGTGCCGTTCAGCCCTTCCGGATCCAGCGTCGTCAGGTTCTTGCACTCCTGCAGCGACGCCACCTCGACAAAGGCCTCGCGCTCGTAATGGTCGTGCAGCACTTCGTGGATCTGGTTGATCGACACGTTGCCGTTCAGCATCGACAGGTGCAGCGGCAGCTCCACCAGCATGCCCTGGGCGTAGCGCCCGACGGCCGGGGTGAAGATCGGACGGGTCAGCAGGCCGCCGTGCGACTGGATTTCTGGCACGTGCTTGTGGGTCAGGCCCAGCGCATAGATGCGGTACGGGACCTTGGTGTAGTTGGGCGAGCTCTCATCCTCGAACTCGGCGATCATCGCCTTGCCGCCACCGGTGTAGCCCGAGACGGCGTTGAACGAGATCGGGAGATCCGGGGCGATGATGTCGGCGGAGACCAGCGGACGCACCAGGGCGATGGCGCCCGTCGCGTAGCAGCCGGGGTTCGACACGCGGGTCGAGCTGGCCACCTGGCTGCGCTGGGTCTGATCCAGCTCGGGGAAGCCGTAGGTCCAGCCCGAGGCGGTGCGGTGGGCGGTCGAGGCGTCGATCACCTTGACCTTGGGATTGTCGATCAGGGCCACGGCCTCGCGGGCCGCGTCGTCGGGCAGGCACAGAACCACCGCATCGGCGGCGTTCAGCATGGCCTTGCGGGCTTCGGGGTCCTTGCGCTTGTCGGGATCGATCGAGACCAACTGCAGGTCCTTGCGGCCAACCAGCCGCTCGCGGATCTGAAGGCCGGTGGTGCCGGCTTCGCCGTCGATGAAGACTTTGGGGGTCATGGACAATCCCAATCAGGCAGGAACTTGAGACCAAGAAAAAGGGCGCTTCGGCCGAACCGAAGCGCCCTCTTCCAAACGCGTACGAACCGCGCTTAGCGCTTCGAGAACTGGAAGCTGCGGCGGGCCTTGGCCTTGCCGTACTTCTTACGCTCGACCACACGGCTGTCGCGGGTCAGGAAGCCGTGCGGCTTCAGGACCGGGCGCAGGCCGGGCTCGTAGTGGGTCAGGGCCTTGGACAGGCCGTGGCGGATGGCGCCGGCCTGACCCGACAGACCCGAGCCTTCGACGGTCACGACGACGTCGAACTGACCCAGGCGGTCGGTGACTTCCAGCGGCTGGGCGATCATCATGCGCAGCACCGGACGGGCGAAATAGACCTCTTGGTCACGACCGTTGATCGTGATCTGGCCCTTGCCCGGCTTGATCCAGACGCGAGCGATCGCGTTCTTGCGCTTGCCGGTCGCGTAGGCGCGGCCTTGGGCGTCGATCTTGGGTTCGGCGGGAGCGGCAGCTTCCGGGTTGCTGGACAGGCTGGCCAGCGCGTCAAAGCCTTGAGCTTCGGACATGACTTAGGCGCTCCGGGTGTTCTTGGCGTTGCGCGAAGCGAAGTCGACGACTTCGGGGTTCTGCGCTTGGTGCGGGTGCTCGCCGTTGTTGTAGA
>JAGHZU010000003.1:319055-405694 GCA_017745235.1 Caulobacter sp.
ACCTTGTCGTCCAGCTTCTTGCCGGTGAACTTCACCTTGTCGGCGTTGATCACGACGACGAAGTCGCCGCAGTCGACGTGCGGGGTGTAGTCAGGACGGTGCTTGCCGCGAAGACGCATGGCGATGAACGTCGCCAGACGGCCGACAACGGCGTCCTGGGCGTCGACCACGATCCACTTCTTCTCGACCTCGGCGGGCTTCAGGGAAGCCGTGGTCTTTTGCATGGGATTGATCCGTTATTCCTTGTGCGTCTGGAACCAACGAACCGGCTCCGTCTGCGTGAGGGGCGGCGGATACAGGACGGCTTGCCTCCTGTCAACAATGCGCACGCAAGAAAGTCCGCAAACCCTTATCCTGCAAGGGATTTCGCGATGTGGTATCATGATACCGCATTTAATCGCCATCCCCGGATCCGCCTTGGAGATGGCGATCCGCGAAACTACCTGGCGTCGAAGCCGTAGGCGTGGCGCATGACTTGGTAGATGTAGCTTTCCTCGACGACGCCGCGCACCAGATAGGCGCCGGGGCCGTCGGCGAACACGCCTACATCCTCGCCGGAGTGAGCGCTGCTGGGCAGGTTGGCCAAGGCCTGCTGGTGATAGTCGACATCGTCGGTGTCTTCCTTTGACGGATCCGCACGCGCGCCGTCGCCCTCCACGCCGCCGGGACCGGTGGCGAAGCTGAGCACGGTGTAGGGTTTTCCGTCGCCGGCGACGATCGGCTCGCCCTCGTTGCCGGCCAACCCCAGGATCGGGGCATTGCGGTTGGCGTAGCCCGAAATGACCAGGCCGTGACTGTGATCGGCGGTGACGATGATCAGCGTCTCGTTCAGGTCCACCTTGTCGATCACCGCCTGGATGGCCTTCGAGAACTCGATGGTCTCGGTCATGGTCCGCTTGGCGTTGTTCAGGTGGCTGCCCATGTCGATCTTTCCGCCCTCGACGAGCAGGAAGTAGCCCTTGGGATTCTTCGACAGCAGGTCGACGGCCTTGGTGGCCATGGCCGCCAGGGTCGGAACGCCCTCGCCCAGCACCGGGCGCTCGACTTCGTAAGGCAGGTGCTCGTTGGCGAAGAGGCCCAGCACAGGACCGGTCTTGGCCGGATCCAGCGCCGCCAGCTGAGCGTCAGTGGTGACGTAGGCGGCGCCCGGCGCCTTCAGCCACTCGGCGGTCAGGTCGCGGCCGTCGGCGCGCTTGCCGTCCTTGCCCTCGGGCAGGAAGCGCGAGCGCCCTCCCCCCAGCGCCACGTCCAGGCGGATCCTGGTCGGCGCTTCCACCAACTGTCGGGCGATATCGACGCAGCCCGCCTTCAGCGCCTCGCTGGGCATGTCGTTGTCGCCCTCCCAATCGCGATAGGCGGTGTGGGCATAGGTCCCGGCGGGGGTGGCGTGGGTGATGCGGGTGGTGGTCACCGCGCCGGCCGACAGGCCGTGGGCCTTGGCCAGTTCGGCGATCGTCTCGACGCGCTGGCCAGCTTCGCTGTCGCACTTCTCGGGCAGGGACTGGCCGGTCAGGCCGATGATCTTGTTGCGGGTCTTCACGCCGGTGGTGATGGCGGTGATGCCCGCGGCGCTGTCGGTGACCTGGGTGTCGTGGCTGTAGGTCTTGGACAGCGCCGTCCAGGGCAGCTTCTCGAACGACAGCGAATTGCTCTCGCCGTCCACGCCGCGCTGCTGGCCCTCGTAGATGCGGCTGGCGACCACGGTGGAGATGCCCATGCCGTCGCCCAGGAACAGGATCACGTTCTTGGCGCGCCCGGTGTTGGGCGACACCGTCAAGGCCTTGGCCAGCGCAGCCTCGCCGGCCTTGAAATAGGCGTCCCCCGGCGCGGCGTTGACCGGCGCGACCGCCGCGGCCTTGGGCGCGGGCTTCGTCGCGGCCTGAACGGCGACCGGCGCGGCAAGGAGCATGGCTCCGGCGAGAAGGCGGGAAACGAGGGTCACGATCGGTGTCTCCAAGCAGAAGCGTCGAGACGTCCCTGTGGTCGCGTTTCGTGACAGTTCTTCGAGGGCGGGCGCGAAACGGTTCGCGCCCTTCGCCTACACGCGGCGGACTCGCCAGGCGAAGCCGGTGGCCGCAGCCAGCAGAACCGCCGCCCCGGCCTGGTGCAGGATGCCCAGCGACAGCGGCACGGCCGACATCAGCGTCCAGACGCCAAGTCCGGCTTGCAGGCAGACCACCGCCACCAGGGCGTAGGCCGAGATCTTGGCCTCGCGCTGCAGATGGCGGTCGCGCGAAGCGGCCACCCCGATGATGACGGCGCCGATGAACAGGGCGTAGGCCATCAGGCGGTGATGCAGCTGAACCGCACCCTGGCTGTGGGCGATCGTCCCCCAGAAACCGTGACCGGCGTACTCGGCAGGAACCAGCGATCCATTCATCAGCGGCCAGTCGTTATAGACGAGGCCCGCATGGTTGCCGGCGACCAGCGCGCCCAGCAGGCTCTGGAAGAACACCGCGGCCAGGAAGCCCAGGGCCCACCCCCGCCAGGAACTGCGCTCCTCGACCCGGGGCGAGCCGGACCAGGCGTCCAACCCCGTCCAGACCAGCAGGACGAAAAGGCCCAGCGCCAAGCCCAGGTGCGTGGCCAGGCGCTCGGGCGCCACCGAGACCCGCTCGGCCAGGCCGCTGGACACCATCCACCAGCCCACCGCCCCCTGCAGTCCGCCTAGGCCGAACATGGCCGCGCAGCGCCAGATCAGGCGGCGCGGGATCATCCCGCGCACCAGGAAGAAGACGAACGGCACGAAAAACACCACCCCGACCAGGCGGCCCAGCAGGCGGTGGCTCCATTCCCACCAGTAGATCCCCTTGAAGGCCTCCACGGTCATGTCGGGATTGACCAGCTTGTATTGCGGAATGCGCTGATAGAGCGCGAATTCGTCGGCCCACGCCTTGTCGGACATCGGCGGCAGCGCGCCGCTGATCGGCTTCCACTGGGTGATCGACAGGCCGGAGTCCGTCAGGCGCGTGGCGCCGCCGACCACGACCATGGCGAAGACGAAGACCGCCACCACGAAAAGCCACACCGCCACCGGGCGGGAACGATCGGAACGCAAGAAAGACGTCATGACAGCCGGAAAGAACGTCAGTTGAGGGCCTGAATAAGGCGAAGCCTTGCCGTACGCCGGACCGAGGCTCGCGTCCATCGCTCATGACGCGTAAGGCGTCCCATGCGATGATGCCTTCGGGCGCAGGGGCGGGTCGGAGACTTCAATGAGCGGCGTGGGCGTGTTCGTGGCCGTGGTCATCGGCATCCTGGCCGGCTGGATCGCCGATCTGGTGCTGGCGCGCCATCACTCGCTCTTCACCAAGCTCTTGATCGGCGTCGTCGGCTCGTTCATCGGAACCTTCATCGCCCAGCGCCTGGACATCCGGTTCGAAGGCTTCGTCGGAAGCCTGGTGGTGTCCAGCATCGGGGCGGTCTTCTTCCTGGCCATTCTCGGCATCTTTTCTGGCCTCTTCCGGAGACACGCTTGAGCGCTCCCCTCATCCCCGCCCGCCTGCGCAAGCTGATCGGCGGGATCGGCATCATGGTCTTCCTGGCCGCCTGGATCTGGATCTTCACCAGCCTCTACGACTTCCTGCCCCCCAACCGCCTGGTGCACCTGATCTACTTTGTGGTCGCGGGCATGGGCTGGGGCCTGCCGCTGATGCCGCTGATGTCGTGGATGGGCAAGGCCGACAAGCCGATCGGCCGATAACGAAAAAGGCCGCCCCGAAGGGCGGCCTTTCCATTCTTCCGGTCGCATTCCCTTGGAAGGAAATGGTCGGAGCGACAGGATTCGAACCTGCGACCCCTTGACCCCCAGTCAAGTGCGCTACCAGGCTGCGCCACGCTCCGACACGGAAGGAGCGCCCTTATAGGTGCGGCTTTCGGCTTGAGCAATGGGATTCCTGAGGGAATTTCGAAGAGGCTCACAACCCCCGCAAAAGCCCGTCCAGGCGGGCTTTGACGGCTGTCAGGTCGCTCAGAGCCAGGACCAGGCGTTCGCGCGCCTCATCCGCCAGCTCGGCGCCCGGCAGGGAATCGATGGGCGTTTCGGGGATCGGATCGAGCGACGCCGAGCCGTTGTCGCCCAGGCCGGCGGCGATCACGAGCGTGATCCCCTGCTCGCGGTGCAGCTTCTGCACGCCCTTGATGGTGTAACCCTCGGCGTGCAGCAGGGCGCGGACGCCGCTGAGCACGGCGATGTCCTGCGGGCGGTAGAACCGCCGCCCGCCGGCGCGTTTCATGGGGCGGATGAAGGAGAACTTGGTCTCCCAGAAGCGCAGGACGTGCTGCGGCACGCCCAGCTCTTCGGCGGCCTCGGATATCGTGCGGAAGGCGTTGGGCCCCTTCGCCACCGCATCGAATCCTTCTTAGCCGCCGAGGGCGCGGTCGATTCGCGCCTTCATGACCTGCGAAGCCCGGAAGCCGATCACCCGGCGGGGCTCGATCTCGGCCGGCTCGCCGGTCTTGGGATTACGGCCCATCCGGGCCCGCTTGTCGCGAACCTGGAAGACGCCGAATCCGGAAAGCTTGACGGTCTCGCCCCTCTCCAACGCCTCGGCGACGAGGTCCAGGGTGCGTTCCACCAGACCCGCACAATCCTGGCGGGTCAGCCCGACTTCCTCGTGGACCGCCTCGCAAAGGTCGGCCCGGGTCAATGTCGCGCCTTTCATGACGCCCCCTACGCTAGCTGAACAAACCCCGAAGCGTCGCCGAGCGTCCGGATTAGAGGTCCGTTCGTGCGACACGCTCTCATCAACTCAAGCCTGCATGCCGCGATTATCGCATGGAGTCAAAGGCTGAGGGCCATGACTTCAGACGCAAACGCAAGCCGTGCGCAAAAACGGCCACGCTTTGGCCTAGAGACGCAGGACGCAGGCGCCCCAGGTCAGGCCGCCGCCCATCGCCTCAAGCAGCAGCAGCTGACCCGGCTTGATCCGGCCGTCCGCGATTCCCTGGGCGAAAGCCAGGGGGATCGAGGCGGCCGAGGTGTTGGCGTGCAGGGCGACCGTCGAGATCACCTTGTCCTCGTCGATGCCGCAGCGGTGGGCGACGCCAGCCAGGATGCGCTGGTTGGCCTGGTGCGGAATGAACCAGTCGACCTCGGGCACGCTGACGCCAGCCACCTCGGCGGCGGCGAAGATGGCCTCGGAAATGTTGACGACCGCGTGCTTGAAGACCTGATTGCCCAGCATCCGCAGCTTGCCCACCGTGCCCGTGGTCGAAGGGCCGCCATCGACATAGAGCAGGTCCTGCTTGGTTCCGTCGGCTCGCAAGGCGAAGCCCAGTATCCCACGGTCGGCGGTCGTGCCCTGCCCTTCGCGCGGCTCCAGCACCACCGCGCCGGCGCCGTCGCCGAACAGCACGCAGGTGCCACGGTCGGTCCAGTCCATCAGGCGGGTCATGGCCTCGGCCCCGATCACCAGGGCGCACTTGGCGTGCCCGCGCGCCACAAACCCGTCGGCCACGCTCAAGGCATAGACGAAGCCCGAGCATACGGCCTGGACGTCGAAGGCGATGCCGACGGGCGCACCCAGCTTGCGCTGCACGATCGTCGCCGTGGCTGGAAAGGTCAGGTCCGGCGTGGTGGTGGCCACGATGATCAGATCGACGTCGGCGGCGGTCTTGCCGGCCTTCTCCAGCGCCTGCTGGGCGGCGCGGAAAGCCAGGTCCGAAACCGGCTGGTCGTCAGCCGCCTTATGGCGCTGGCGGATGCCCGTGCGCTCGACGATCCAGGCGTCGCTGGTGTCGACGGTCTGGGCCAGTTCGTCGTTGGTGACGATATTCTCGGGCAGGTAGGCGCCCACCCCGGTGACGACGCTACGGACTACGCTCACTCGGACACTCCCTGGCCCTCGGCGCCCGACGCGCCTTCGGCCTTGCTTTCGTCAGCGTCGGCTTGGGCCGCGGGGGGCGCGGTCTTGGTCAGGCGCTTGAGGTTACGGTCGATCTCGGCCGAAAAATCGCTGCGGGCTAGGTCCACGGCCACGCGGATCGCCGAGGCGAAACCCAGGGCGTCGGCCCCGCCGTGGCTCTTGACCACGATGCCGTTGAGGCCCAGCAGCGGGCCGCCGTTGACCCGACCCGGGTCCAGGCGGCGGCGCATCTTCTTCAGCGCGCCCGAGGCGATCAGCGCGCCCAGCATCGCCAGCGGGCCGGAAGTCAAAGTCGTCTTGATCTCATTGGAGAAAAAGCGCGCCAGGCCCTCGGCGGTCTTCAGGGCGACGTTGCCGGTGAAGCCGTCGGTGACGACCACGTCGACGGTGCCCTTGGCGATGTCGGTGCCCTCGACGAAGCCCCGATAGTCGAACTCCAGGTTGGCGTCCTTGAGGATGGCGTGCGCCTCGCGCACTTCCTCGTGTCCCTTCTGATCCTCGGAGCCCACGTTGAGAAGGCCCACCGTCGGCCGTTCGGAGCCGTGGACGGCGTGGTGGAAGGCCGCGCCCATGATCGCGAACTCGACCAGCTGGTCGGCGTCGCTTTCGACGTTGGCGCCCACGTCCAGCACGGCCGACACACCGCGCAAGGTAGGCCAGCTGGCGACGATCGCCGGGCGCTCCAGGTTCGCGCCCATGCGAAGGATCAGCTTGGAGATCGCCATCAGGGCGCCGGTATTGCCGGCCGATACGCAGGCGGCGGCCTCGCCCTCGCGGATCGCCTCGACGGCGTTCCAGAGGCTGGAGCCCTTGCCCCGGCGCATGGCCTGGGCCGGCTTCTCGTCCATGGCGATGGACTTGTCGGTGTGGCGAACTTCACAGACCGCCCGCGCCGCCGGCGACTTGGCCAGTTCAGCATTCAACAGCGCTTCGTCGCCGTGCAGCAGGAAGCGCACGCCCGAGAGGCCGGCGACGGCCTGGGCCACCCCCGGCACCACAACGGACGGGCCGTGATCCCCGCCCATGGCGTCGATCGAAATGACAACGGATTGAGGCACGAGGCGCTATTGGCTCCTGGAGCGGCGCACCGCCCGGTCAAGGCGGCCGGACGATACAGCCGCGATTTTATCACGCAAGCGGAACGACAAGAGCACGCTCAGCTCTCCTCGCCACCGGCGTCGGACTTGGGCTTCAACGCCTTCAGCGCCGCGAACGGCGACAGCTCGACCGGCTCGGGCGGCTGGACGAACACCGCGCCTGGCTTGCGGGGAAACGGGTCCAGCTCCAGGGCCAGGTGTTCGATCACGTAGGCGCTGACATCGACCACCTCGCCGTCCAGCACGTCAGGCGGATCATCCGCGTCTGGATCCAGGGCCAGGTCGCCGCCTTCGTCGGGCGAGGTGTTCTCGCTGCCCGCCGGCAGGACCCGCACGGAGAAGCGCGACTCGACCGGCTCCTCAAACTCGTCGGCGGTCAGGCTGCAGGTCTGGGTGACACGGGCCCGAATGAGGCCCGACACTTCCGCGCCGTCCATCCAGGGACGCAGGAAAACCTCGGCGTCCAGGCTGTCCAGCGAGACGATTCCCAGCTGCTTGGCGATCTCCTTGCGGGCCTGGGCGTCGGGCTCCAGGTGCAGGTCGACGCCGCCACGGTCCACGCGCGCCAGGGTGACCGTGCTGGGCCAGGGATCGATCACGCCTTCGGCCATCGGGCCTCTCCTTGCAGCAGGCTTTCCAGCGGCTGGGCCGCCAGTTCTTCGCGCGCCTTGATGACATAGTCGCTCAAGGCTGCGACGTCGCCCTCCCCGCGTTCTTCCAGCGCGGTGCGGGCCAGCATTTCGGTCAGGGCGGCCCGGTCGGGCAGGCTTGCAACCGCCTCATCGAACGACTTCAGCCGTCCGTAGAACGCCCCGGCCAGCTTCTTCATCTTCTTGCCCACGGCCGTATCGGACACGCCGATCTCGCGGAAGGCGTCGTCCAGACCTCGAACGTAGGAATCGAAAACGGCCTGGGAAAGCTCGGCGGCCGGTTCGCCCTCTCCCTTCAGGCGTTCCAGAAGCATCACCACATGCAGCGTGAAGAGTTCGAACCGCCCCTCCAACGAGTCGCGCACGCCCATTTCCAGATACAGCGGCGCGGACCGGGCCTGGCTGACCGCCGAAGCATAAAGCTTGGCCCCCGCCGCCTTGGCGGGCCTGGGTTTGAGCAGCCTGTCCAGAATCATCACTTCGCCTCGATTTCGCCGCGGCCCGGAATTAACTTCGCCATCCGATCTACGCGGACCATTGAACTAAGCCCGCGCGGACGATAGGTCAAAGTCAGCCTGCTTTAGGTTCCGGAGCCTCGATGTCTCGTCCTGCCGTCCTCGCCGCCGCCGCCATCGGCCTCGCCGCCGCTGTCTCGGCCTGCACGCCGCTGTCGAGCTATTCGGGTTTCCAGGCGATCGAGGCCAAGCCGACCGACATGAAGGTGGGCGAGGACAGCAAGTCGACCGTCACCGAGAAGCTGGGTTCGCCTTCGGCCGTGTCCACGTTCGACAACAACGCTTGGTACTACATTTCGCAGACGACCGACCGCGTGGCTTTCTACAAGCCGCGCGTCATCAAGCGCGACGTGGTGGCGATCAAGTTCAATCCGTCCGACGAGAAGGTGGCGTCGATCGACACCTACACCCTCAAGGATGGCAAGGTCATCGCCTACAACAGCCACGAAACTCCGACCCGCGGCCGCGAGATGACCATCCTCGAGCAGCTGCTGGGCAACGTCGGTCGTGGCGGCATGCTGCCCAACGACGACCAGGACGCTCCGGGCAACCGCCCGCAAGACCGGCGTTAAGGTTTAAAACCTCCGGTCGAACATTAAGGATAAATACCTGATTTTTCGCGACTTTTTGTCGCGATATCAACATTTCCTCAACGACGATCATGGCATTCTTTCCCCTTGAAGCGCGACGGCCCAGGCAGCCGCGTTTTCGTGGGGGAAAGCCGTGAACACGCCTGACCTGCGTCCCTTGACCATCCTGGTCATCGACGACAACGCGCCCATGCGCCAAATCATCGCCGCCGTCCTGAAATCCCTGGGCGTACGCAAGATCCTGGAAGCGGGTGACGGCATAGAGGCGCTGAAGGTGGTCACCGAGCGCGAGGTCGACATCATCTTCACCGACCTGATGATGCAGCCCGTGGACGGGTTGGCTTTCATCCGCTGGGTGCGCACCTCGCCCGCCAGTCCCAATCCCTACGTGCCGATCATCATGATGACGGGCCACGCCACCCGCGCCAGCCTGGACGAGGCGCGCATGGCCGGCGTCACCGAATTCCTGGCCAAGCCTCTCACCGCACGCGGCGTGCTTCATCGGATCAACGAGGTCATCAACAACCCACGCGACTTCGTGCGGGCCGGAGCCTATTTCGGCCCTTGCCGGCGCCGGAAGATCGACCACGACTACCAGGGCGAGGAACGCCGAGGCGTCATGGGGGCCGACGCGGCCGCGATGGATCCGGAAGACGTCTACTGATCAGCCGCCTGCGAACGGCCAGACCAGGGCGATCAGGCTGGGCGCAACCAGCAGGATCAGCAGGGTCAGCGGCGCTCCCAGGCGAGCGTAGTCGCTGAATCGGTAGCCGCCGGGCCCCAACACCAAGGTGTTGCACTGGTGCCCGACGGGGGTGAGGAAATCGCATCCCGCCCCTACGGCCACGGCCATCAGGAACGGATCCGGACTCAGTCCCAGATGCCTGGCCATACCCAGGCCGATCGGGGCCACGATCAGCACCGTCGCGGCGTTGTTGAGGAACGGGGTGGCGGCCATGGCCACCGCCATCATCGCGGTCAGGGTCAACAGCGGCGGCAGCCCTTGGAACGCGCCCGACAGCCCGGCGGCGATCAGGTCGGCGCCGCCGCTGGTCTGCACGGTGTCGGCTACAGGGATAAGGGCGGCCACCAGCACCAGGACCGGCGCGTCCAGCGCATCGTAGGCCTCGCGCATGCGCAAACCTCCAGTGGCCACAACCAACACCGCGGCGCAGAAGAAGCCGACCGCCACTGGCAGCACTCCGGTCGCCACCAGGACCATCGCCACGGCCAGGATCACAGTGGGAAGGATCGCGTGCCGAACCCCGCCCAACCTCACCTCGCGCTCGGCCAGGGGCAGGCAGCCCATCGCGCTCAGAGCCGCCGGCAACAACTGTTCCGAGCCCTGTAGAACCAGGATGTCGCCCGCCTTCATGCGCACCGAGGCCAACCGCCCCGCCATCCGGTAACCCGCCCGGCTGACACCCAGCAGGTTCACCCCGTACGTCCGGTTCAAGGCCAAGCCGCGGGCGGTCTCGCCGATCAATTCAGACTCCGCCCCGATGACCGCCTCGACCACCCGCACCTCGTCCTTGGGTTCATCCATCACCACGGGCCGGTCGGCCAGGTTCAGTTTCAGTCGGGCCTTGACGATCAATTCGTTCAACCGCTGCTGCTGACCCTCCAACAGGAGAATGTCGCCGGGCTGGATCTTGCGGTTTGCATGGGGCGAGGCTATGCGCCGCCGCCCCCGCAGCAGCGCCACCACCGACACGACGTCGCCCGCCGCCGCACGCAGATCGGCCACCCGCGAGCGGCCGAACGACCAGTCCTGCGGAACTTCCACCTCCGTGACATAGGCGTTGGCGGCCAGGGCGGCGTCGATGTCTGTCGCCGCCGTCCGCTCCTTGGGCAGCAGGCGGTAGGCGAAGGACAGATAGACCAGGGTCAGCACCGCCAGCGTCCCACCGACGGGCATGAAGTCGAACATGGCGAAGGGCCTGCCCAGTTCCTCCTGGCGCACTTCCGAAACGATGATGTTGGGCGAGGTGCCCACCAAAACCGCCAGCCCGCCCGCCAGCGAGCCGAACGACATGGGCATCAGCAGACGTCCCGGCGAGACCCCGGTGCGGCGGGCGATGCGCAGGGCCGAAGGCATCATCAGCGCCAGGGCCCCGACGTTCTTGGTCACCATGGACAAGACGGTGGTCACGCCGGCCAGCACGGGCGCCTGGCTGCGCTCGTCCTTCAGGCGCGGCAGCAGCGGCGCCATCAGGGTGTCGACCAGACCCGAGCGCGAGATAGCCGTGCTCAGCACCAGCGCGCTGGCGATGATGATGACGATGTCGTTGGAAAAGCCCTCGAACGCCGCCTTGATCGGGATCAGGCCACCGACCGCGCCCACCGCCAGGGCGGCCAGGGCTATCAGGTCATAGCGCCAACGCCCCCAGACGAAGCACAATAAGGTCGCGCCGATCAGGCCGAAGGACAGTCCCTGTTGCAGCGTCACGCGCCATCGCCCACCCGCAAGGCCACCATCCGGCCCCAGTTCGACAACGGCGCAGGGGCGCTTCCGTTCACACCCTCAGGATGAACCGAACATAACGGTTCGATCCGGGAACGTTCAGGCGGCCTCGGTTTTTATTGCCTCCATCGGACGCGTCGGGCGCCCGACAAGACGTCGGAGAACAACATCATGAAGCGCACCCTGCTCACCTTGGCCGCCATGGCCGCCGTCGCCGCTCCTCTGGCCGCCAACGCCCAGCCCTGGCAGTCGATCAACCAGCGCCAGGCGAACCTGGAGCGCCGCATCGACCAGGGCGTCCGCAACGGTTCGTTGACCCGCCACGAAGCCATGCGCTTGCGCGGGGAGTTCCGCGACCTCAATCGCCTGGAAGCCAGCTACCGCCGGTCGGGCGGCGGACTGTCGATGCGGGAACGCGCCGATCTGGACGCCCGCTTCGACCGCCTGAGCCGCCAGATCCGCTACGAGAAGCACGACCGCAACTATCGCGGCTGATTTCGGCGCCACGCAATGAAAACGCCCCGGAGGTTTTCCTCCGGGGCGTCGTCATGTCCGGATCGGATCGATCAGGCGCCGTGGGCCAGCACCGCCAGGAGCAGCAGGGCCACGATGTTGGTGATCTTGATCATCGGGTTCACGGCCGGGCCCGAGGTGTCCTTGTAGGGATCACCGACGGTGTCGCCGGTCACGGCCGCCTTGTGGGTCTCGCCGCCCTTCTTGTGCAGGACGCCGTCCTTGTCGGTGAAGCCTTCCTCGATAACCTTCTTGGCGTTGTCCCAGGCGCCCCCGCCGCTGGTCATCGAGACCGCGACGAACAGGCCCGTGACGATCACGCCCATCAGCATGGCGCCGAGCGCCGCAAAGGCGTCGACCTTGCCAGCGATGGCCTGGATCACGAAGAACAGGACGATCGGAGAGACCACCGGCAGCAGGCTAGGCACGATCATCTCACGAATGGCGGCCTTGGTCAGGATGTCGACCGCCTTGCCGTATTCGGGCTTGGTCTCGCCGGTCATGATGCCGGGGTTCTCACGGAACTGACGGCGCACCTCGGCCACCACCGACTCGGCCGCGCGGCCCACAGCGGTCATCGAAAGGCCGCCGAACAGGAAGGGCAGAAGCCCCCCGAACAGCAGGCCCACCACCACGTAGGGGTTGGACAGGTCGAAGGTCACCGCGCCCATGCCGTCGAAGAAGCTGCCGGCCGTCGCATTGGCCGAGAAGAACTTCAGGTCCTCGGTGTAGGCGGCGAACAGCACCAGGGCCCCCAGGCCGGCCGACCCGATGGCGTAGCCCTTGGTCACGGCCTTGGTGGTGTTGCCCACGGCGTCGAGCGCGTCGGTGGTCACGCGGACTTCCGGCGGCAGGCCCGCCATCTCGGCGATGCCGCCGGCGTTGTCGGTGACGGGACCGAAGGCGTCCAGCGCCACGATGAAGCCGGCCAGCGACAGCATGGTGGTGGTGGCGATGGCGATGCCGAAGAGGCCCGCCAGATTGTAGGTGACAACGATGCCGACGATGATCGTCAGGGCCGGCAGGGCCGTGGACTCCAGCGACATGGCCAGGCCCTGGATCACGTTGGTGCCGTGACCAGAGACGCTTGCCTGGGCCACCGACTTCACCGGACGGAAACCCGTGCCCGTGTAGTATTCGGTGATGACCACGATCAGCGCCGTCACCGCCAGACCCACGAGGCCGCAGTAGAACAGGTTGTCGGCGGTGTAGAGCCGGCCGTCGACCTCGATGGCGGTCGGCACCAGTTGGTGGATCACGTACCAGACGGCCGGGATCGACAGGACGCCGGTGACGATCAGGCCCTGGTAGAGAGCCGCCATGATCTTCTGGCTCTTGCCCAGGCGCACGAAGAACGCACCGACGATCGAAGTGACGATGCAGACCGCGCAGATCGCCAGGGGCAGCAGCATCATGCCGCCTTCCATGTCGGTCCCGCGGAAGAAGATCGCCGCCAGCACCATGGTGGCGACCGTGGTCACCGCATAGGTCTCGAACAGGTCGGCGGCCATCCCGGCGCAGTCGCCGACATTGTCGCCGACATTGTCGGCGATGGTCGCGGCGTTGCGCGGGTCGTCTTCCGGAATGCCGGCTTCGACCTTGCCCACCAGGTCGCCGCCCACGTCGGCGCCCTTGGTGAAGATGCCGCCGCCCAAGCGGGCGAAGATGGAGATCAGGCTGGCGCCAAAGCCGAGGGCCACCAGGGAGTCGACCACCACGCGGTCGGTACCGTCATGGCCCGTGCTCAGCAGCAGCAGGTAGTAGCCCGCCACGCCCAGCAGCGCGAAGCCCGCCACCAGCATGCCGGTGACGGCGCCGGAGGTGAACGCCATCGACAGGCCCTTGGCCAGGCTCTCGGACGAAGCCTGGGCCGTGCGGACGTTGGCCCGCACCGAGATCAGCATGCCGGCGAAACCCGCGGCGCCCGACAGGATCGCGCCCAGCGCGAAGCCGACAGGCTGTTCCCAAGACTTGAAGAAGAACGCCAGCACCGCGATCACGACCACGCCGACGATGCCGATCGTGGTGTACTGGCGGTTCAGATAGGCCTGGGCCCCCTCCTGGATCGCCGCGGCGATCTCCTGCATCCTCGCATTGCCGGGCGAAGCCCGCATCAGCGAGGCCGTCTGCACGGCGCCGTAGAGCACCGCCAAAAGCCCGGCGCCTATCGCCGCATAAAGCCAAGAACTCATCGGTAATTCGCCCTCTTCGCGTTTCAATCACGAGCGGGTCGCCGGTCCGACAGGGTCACGGTCGCGAAAGGACCGTCCCCGGCCGCAAACGGCGGGCGGGCCTGCGGCCTCATTCCCCCCTCGATGCTCCCTGAATGGCGTCTTTGCGACACCATGGGTTGGACAGTGCCAGTTGGTCGCACGGTGCGCAACAGCTTGCGGGAACAGCGTTCAGTGAAGATTTTGGAGGAAATCGAGGCGTCCGATCCCGGCGTGGCGGGTTCCTAGGGAACGATCTCGGCTCCGCCGGACGGGGCCGGACGGGGCGCGGGCTTCGCCGCCGCCCCTGGCTTGGGCGGCGGAGGAACGAAGTTGCGAGGGGTCTGCTTGATGAGCGTCACCGTCGCGACCTTGCCGGGCCCGATCAGCTTGCCCGTCTCGCGCTGGATCGAAGCCTTCAGCCGCGCCTCGTCGATGGCCACGTAGCTGTCGGAGCGCATGAAGGGTTTGGCGTGGGCCTCGCGCACCAGGGCGTCGCGCAGCATCGGCTCCTTGCCCTCGAACACCGTCAGAGGCACCTCGGGCTTCAGGGTCAGGCTCGTCTGAACGAAGACGTAATTCACCAGGCGGCCGTCGACGATGATCGGCAGGGCCATGGACTGCAGCTTGATGACCGGATCGGCCTTCTCGCCCTCGCCTTCCTTGCCGCCCTTCTTCTCGTCCTTCTTGCCCGAGCTAGCGAGCGCCGGCGTCGCCGCCAGGAAGGCGAACGGAACGACGGCCAGCAGGGCCCGGCGAGAGACGTCGAAAGGACGGGTCATGCCCGAGCATTAACCGAGAAGGTTTGAGTTTTGGTTGCCGGGACGAGGCGCCTGGCCTCAGCCGTGCAGCCAGCCCAGCTTGTCAGGGGTGATGTCCTTGCCCTTGAACAGGGCGCAGACCCCCTCGCCTTCCACGAATTCGCCGATGTCGCGTACGGGCACGCCCACGGCCACGGCGGCGGCCTGGAACGCGGCCACGTCGCCCGGATCGATGGCGCAGACGATCTCGTAGTCGTCGCCGCCCGAAGCCAGCGACATGCGGGCCTCGCCCGCTTCGGGCTGGGCGTTCAGCCAGTGGCGCGCGCCCGGCGACAACGGCAGGCGGTCCAGGTCGATCTTAACGCGCAAGCCGCTGGCCTTGGCGATGTGGCCGGCGTCGGCCAGCAGACCGTCCGATACGTCGGCCGCGGCGCGGGCATAGGCCCGCAGCGGATCGCGGATCCCCAGACGCGGCGGCGGCAGACGATAGCGGCGCACCAGGCCGCCGTCGGGATCCTCGACCTCGCCCCAGTGAGCCAGCAGGCCCAGCCAGCCGTCGCCGATCGTGCCCGACACCATCAGACGGTCGCCGACCCGCGCGCCCTTGCGCAGGACGGCGTCGCCGCTGGGCACCCAGCCCAGGAAAGTGGCCGAGACCACCATCGGGCCTGAGGTGGTGACGGTGTCGCCGCCCAGCAGGTTGACGTCGTAGAGCTCGCCATCCTCGGCCAGGCCGCGCGCGAAGGTCTCGCGATCTGTCAGCGTCGTGCCCGAAGGCCAGCCCACGGCCAGGAAGTAGCCGTAGGGAACCGCGCCCTTGGCGGCCAGGTCCGAAAGGTTGGTGCGCAGCAGGCGCTTGGCCACCACGTCCAGGTCTTCGCCCGCCAGGAAGTGCACGCCGGCGACCATGGCGTCCTTGGTGATCACCAGGTCATAGCCGGGACGCGAAGGCAGCACGGCGGCGTCGTCCAGCAGCGCCAGGGCGGCCTGGTCGTCGCGCGTGAGCGGCCGCAGCAGCTTCTCGATCAGCGCGAACTCGTCCGGCGGCGCCACGGCGACGGGCGTAGTCGCCTCGTCGAACCATGCGTCATCGACCGCCGCCGTCTCAGGCGTCGGCTCGTCGAACCAGTCGTCGTCAGACTCTGGCGTCACGCGCGATAGCGTCCAGTGCGCCGTTGATGAAGCCGGCTTCCGGCCCCTCGAAGAAGGACTTGGCGATCTCGACGTACTCGTTGATCACCACCTCGGTCGGCACGTCCGGGCGATGCAGCAGCTCATAGGCGCCGGCGCGCAGCACGGCGCGGGCGGTGGCGTCCAGTCGCTCCAGCTTCCAGCCCGAGGCCAGACGCTTGACGATGGCCTTGTCGACCTCCGCCTGGCGCGAGACCACGCCCTTGGCCAGGTCCGCGAAGAAGGTCTCGTCGGCCTGGGCCAGGCGATCGCCCTCCCCTTCGCCGCCGACGTCGCGGTCGAAGCGATGCTCGGAGAATTCGCGGACCACGGTGTCGACGCCGACGCCCGACACTTCCATCTGGTACAGGGCCTGGACGGCGGCCAGGCGGGCCACCGAGCGCGGTTGGACGCGGCTCATCGCGATTGTCCCAGCAGTTGACGCTTCAAGCCCACCATCTCCAAACATTGCGCCGCGGCCTGGCCTCCCCGATCGCCTTCCGACAGGCGGGCCCGGGTCCAGGCCTGGTCTTCCTCGTCCACCGTCAGCACGCCGTAGCCGATGGCCAGGCGCTTGCCGAACGACAGGTCATGCAGGCCACGCGCGGTTTCGTTGGCCATGATCTCGAAATGATAGGTCTCGCCGCGAAGGATCACGCCCAGCGCCACGAAGCCGTCATAGCGCACGCCCACGGGACGGTGACCGGCCTCCTCGGCCAGGGCGATGGCGGTCGGAATCTGCAGCGCCTCCGACACGGTGATCACGTCGTATTCAGCGCCCTGGGCCTCGATCGCCTGCGCCGCGCCCTGCAGCAGGGCGTCGGAAAGCCCCGAATAGCGTCGGGCCTCCACGATCAGCAGGCGAATCTTGTCTTCCAACATCGTCCCTGAACTCTCCCCGGCGAGGCCGGTCACCGCAGCGCCGAAAGGCGCCGCGCAAAATCGAATCGCAGAATGCGCCTATAGCTCGTCTTCGGCGACGTCGCTTAGGCCTTCTTCGCCCAGAAACTTAGCGAAATCGCTAGTTTCCCGGAAATCGCGGTAAACCGACGCGTAACGGACATAGGCCACGTCATCGAGCGACTTCAGCGCCTTCATCACCATCTCGCCGACGGCCGAGGACGGAAGCTCGGTCTCGCCCTGGCTTTCCAGTTGCCGAACGATGCCGTTGACCATCCGCTCGACCCGTTCGGCGTCGATCGGACGCTTGCGGATCGCCAGCGAGATCGAGCGCATCAGCTTGTCGCGATCGAACGGCGAGCGCCGCCCCGACCGCTTGACGATGATCAGCTCGCGCAGTTGCACGCGCTCGAACGTGGTGAAGCGCCCGCCGCACTCCGGGCAGAGGCGGCGACGGCGGATGGCCGCGCCGTCTTCCGACGGGCGGCTGTCCTTCACCTGGCTTTCCATATGGCCGCAGAACGGGCAGCGCATGATCTAGGCCCTCCCGACCAAGACAGGGCCCATTAGTTGTAGATCGGGAACCGGGCCGTCAAGGCCAGGACTTCCTCGCGCACTTTGGCCTCGACTTCCGCGTTGCCGTCGGGACCGTTGGCGGCCAGGCCGTTGACGACCTCGCCGATCAGCTGGCCCACGCGGGTGAACTCGGCAACGCCGAAGCCGCGGGTGGTGCCGGCCGGGGTGCCCAGACGAATGCCCGAGGTGATCGTGAACGGTGCGGTGTCGAACGGCACGCCGTTCTTGTTGCAGGTCATGTGGGCGCGCTCGAGGCTGTGCTCGGCGTCGCGGCCGGTCACGCCCTTGGGACGCAGGTCCACCAGCATGAGGTGGCTGTCGGTGCCGCCCGAGACGATGTTGACGCCCTGGGTCTGCAGCGCTTCGGCCAGGGCCTTGGCGTTATCGATCACCTGTTGGGCGTAAGCCTTGAAGCCCGGCTGCAGCGCTTCGCCGAAGGCCACGGCCTTGGCGGCGATCACGTGCTCCAGCGGACCACCCTGCAGGCCCGGGAAGACGGCCGAGTTGACCTTCTTGATGATGGCCTCGTCGTTGGTCAGCACCATGCCGCCACGCGGACCGCGCAGAGTCTTGTGGGTGGTGGTGGTCACCACGTGGGCGTGCGGAACGGGGTTGGGGAACACGCCGCCGGCCACCAGGCCCGCGAAGTGGGCCATGTCCACCATCAGGTAGGCGCCGATGCTGTCGGCGATCTCGCGGAAGCGGGCGAAGTCGATCTGGCGGCTGTAGGCGCTGCCGCCGGCGATGATCAGCTTGGGCTTCTCGCGCTGGGCGATCTCCTCGACGGCGTCGTAGTCGATCAGCTGGTCCTGCTGGCGCACAGTGTAGGAGATCGGCTTGAACCACTTGCCCGACTGGTTGGCGGGCGAGCCGTGGGTCAGGTGGCCGCCGGCGGCCAGGTCCATGCCCAGGAAGGTGTCGCCCGGCTGCAGCAGCGACATGAAGACCGACTGGTTGGCCTGGGAGCCCGAGTGCGGCTGGACGTTGGCGAAGCCCGCGCCGAACAGCGCCTTGGCGCGCTCGATGGCGATCGTCTCGATTTCGTCGACATATTCGCAACCGCCATAGTAGCGCTTGCCCGGATAGCCCTCGGCGTACTTGTTGGTCAGGATCGAGCCCTGGGCCTCCAGCACGGCGCGCGAGACGATGTTCTCGGAGGCGATCAGCTCGATCTGGTTCTGCTGGCGGTTCAGCTCCAGGCCGATGCGGTCGAAGATGTCCCGATCGGCGGCGGCCAGGTCGGCGCCGAAGAAGGCGCTCTTGTCGGCGGTGATGTTGTTGGCCGGTGCGGTCATGGACGCTCTCCTGGGGCTGGGGAGATTGAGGTGTCGACTGGTTGGGAGTCGGTCGCGCTCTCTTTAACTCCCTTCTCGCCGCGATCAATGCGGGAACCACGCGGCCATGCGTGCGTTCGGCACACACCGGGCCGGCGCCAGCCGGCTGGCCGGGCGTTTCAGTGACCGTAAAACAAGGCGATCAAGGCATGGCGACGTCGCACGACGAAGCAGACTCGAAAGACAGCGACATCGACATCCTGGGGCTCAGCGCGAGTATCGTGGCCGCCTATGTCGCTCAAAACACGGTCGCCCGCACTGCGGTTCCCGACTTGATACGCTCTGTCCATGGCGCGCTCTCAGCCCTGAACGGCGCAGAGCCCGCTCGCCCGGCCGAGAAGGCCAAGCCCGCGGTGCCGATCTCCCGCTCGGTGCATCACGACTACATCGTGTGCCTGGAGGACGGGAAAAAGCTGAAGATGCTCAAGCGCTACCTGCGCACCCACTACGACATGAGCCCCGAGGACTACCGTCGCAAATGGTCGCTGCCCGGCGACTATCCGATGGTGGCCCCCGCCTATGCCGAGCGCCGGTCCGACTTCGCCAAGTCGATCGGCCTGGGCAAGGGTAAGATGCGCGGGCGCTGAGCTTCAATCGGTCCCGGATCGGCGCGGCACGCCCGTCCGGGATCACGACATGTCTAATCTTCGGGTCGACGTCCCATACCGCTGCGCCCCGTACCGCTGCGCCAGGCGCGCGTGCCGGTGTCGAAACAGCGCCGCCACGATCGACCGCGTGACGGGCGCCATGAACGGCAGGCGCGGCTCGACGGTGACGATGTCGCGCACCACGCAGCCGCCGCCCTCTTCCTGGATGACCCGCTCGTGCCGCCACCGGCGCTGCAGCCAGCTGGTCGATTCCTCGACGAAACCCATCGGGTGCAGCGAAGCCAGGCCAAGGCATGGCGATCGAACGGGATGAACCCCAGCGCCAGCAGCCAGGACACGGCGATGGTCCCCTGGCCGGGAGCGACGTCGGCCAAGGCCAGGCCCGCCGGAAAGGTCATGGCCATCAACGGCCGAAGCTCGGCGTTGACGCCCGCCGCCGTCGCCGCGAACGCCCAAACATCGCGGGCGGAAGCCGGCAGGTGCGTGGCGATGTCGATGGCGGGCCTCATCCTCGCCCCTCGATCCAGCGCGCGGCGGCCTGCCGGGCCTGGACAAGGCGCGGCCGCAGTTCGAACTGGCGCTCCAGCTCCATGCCACGCAGGAACGCCTCGGCCATCGTCAGGTCCGCCAGATCCTGAGCTGCGTCGCCCAGATAGAGCTCGGGCAGCTCGTGCTGGCTGTAGGAGACGCCGCGCATCACCTCCAACACGAAGTCCAGGCGTGCGGGGGCGAAGTCGGGATCGCGCGCCAGGGCCTGGGCCAGGAACGGCGCGGCCGGCGCATGCCAGGTCGAACCGCCGCTCGACAGTCGGGCCAGCCAGAGCGGAGGCCAGGGATCTCCAGGCGAGGCTTCCGCCCAGGCTTCCAGCGTAGGACGAACCAGAAGGCGAAACAGAGGGACCGGCAGCACGGCTTCGGGCTGGCCGCGGTAAGCCTGGCGCTGCTCGCCCACCCAAACGCTGAACGCCACCCGCTCGGCCAGCGGCCAGACCACCGCCTCGGCGATGAAGGCGTCCAGCGCCTTCAGGGCCTCGGAGCGCAGCCCCTCGCCCCGCAGACGGCAATATTCAGCAAACAGGCTCCAGGCCGGGCGCTCGGCCGCGTCCTGGGCCAGCGCCCTGACCGAACCGAGATCGTAGCCCAAGCCGGACGGATCAGGCCGCGTGACCGCCCATGCGGGCGACGTTGCAGTGCGCCCAGAGCTGTTCCATGGCCGCGACCAGCTTGCGCATCATCTCGTCGGTATGGAACGGCGTGGGGGTGAAGCGCAGGCGCTCGGTGCCGCGCGGCACGGTGGGATAGTTGATCGGCTGGACGTAGATGCCGTGCTCGGCCAGCAGCATGTCGCTGATCAGCTTGGTGTGGCGCGGATCGCCCACCAGAACCGGCACGATGTGGCTGTCGTTGTCCATCACCGGCAGGCCGGCGGCCTTGAACATCGCCTTCAGGGCGGCGGCGCGCTCCTGGTGGATCTCGCGTACTTCCGGATGCTGCTTCAGGTAGCGCACGCTGGCCAGGGCCCCGGCGGTCAAGGCCGGCGGCAGCGACGTGGTGAAGATGAAGCCCGAGGCCACGAGGCGGATCGCGTCCACCACCTCGGCGTCGCCCGTGATGTAGCCGCCCATCACGCCGAAGGCCTTGCCCAGGGTGCCCTCGATGATGTCGATCTGGTCCATCAGGCCGTCACGCTCGGCCACGCCGCCGCCGCGCGGGCCGTACATGCCCACCGCATGGACCTCATCCAGATAGGTCATCGCGCCGTACTTCTTGGCCAGGGCGGCCGTGGCGCCGATGTCGGCGATGTCGCCGTCCATCGAATAGACGCTCTCGAACGCCACCAGCTTGGGCGCATCGACGGGAGCGGCCGCCAGCAGCTGCTCCAGGTGCTCCAGATCGTTGTGGCGGAAGATGTGACGCTCGCAGCCGCCGTTGCGAATTCCGGCGATCATCGAGGCGTGGTTCTGGGCGTCGGAGAAGACGATCAGGCCCGGCAGGATCTTCTGCAGCGCCGTCAGGCTTGCCTCGTTGGACACATAGCCCGAGGTGAACAGCAGGGCCGCTTCCTTGCCGTGCAGATCGGCCAGTTCGGCTTCCAGCTGCACGTGGTGGTGGTTGGTGCCCGAGATGTTGCGCGTGCCGCCCGAGCCGGAGCCATGGGCGTCGATGGCCTCGTGCATGGCGTCCAGCACGACCGGGTTCTGGCCCTGGCCCAGATAGTCGTTCGAGCACCAGACGACGATCTCGCTTTCGGCGCCCTCGGCGTTGGTCCAGATCGCTCGCGGGAAGGCCCCGCGCTGGCGCTTCAGATCGGCGAAGACCCGGTAGCGACCCTCGGTGCGGATCTGCTCGACGGCGCTGCGGAACGCGGCTTTGTAGTCCATGTGTCTTTGCTCGACCAACGCTGACGCGCAGACGATCCCTTAATCCAGGCTTGGCTTTTCGCACCGACCAACCGCCCTGTCCACATAGGGGCGACTACCTACGGACAGTATGACGCGAATGGACGCCCGCCCTTCGCGAATGGACAGGTCCCACGGGGGCTTACGGGCGAGGCCGAATTCTCAGCCCAGTTCGGCCAGACGCCCACGGAGCATCTGGAGCATGGCCGAGAAGTCCTTGCCGCCGAATCCGTTGGCGTCGAACAGCGCGTACAAGGCCTCGGCCTGGGCGCCCATCGGGGTCGAGGCTCCGACCTTGGCGGACGCGTCCTGGGCCAGCTTCAGGTCCTTCAGCATCATGGCCGTGGCGAACCCGCCTTCGTAGCCGCGATCGGCCGGGGTGCTGGGCCCCACGCCGGGAACCGGGCAATAGGTCGACACCGACCAGCACTGGCCCGAGGACTTGCCGGCGATCTCGAAGAACCGGTCCGCCGCCAGACCCAGCTTCTCGGCCAGGGCGAAGGCCTCGCAGGTTCCGATCATGCTGACGCCCAGCAGCATGTTGTTGCAGATCTTGGCCGCCTGCCCCGCCCCATGGTCGCCGGCGTGGATCGTCACGCGCGACATGGGCGCCAGGGCCGCCTCGACCGCAGCGAAGTCGCCCGCGTCGCAGCCCACCATGAAGGCCAGGGTCCCGGCCTCCGCCGCCATGATCCCGCCCGACACAGGTGCGTCGGCGAAGCGGAAACCCGCCGCCCGGGCCTGGGCCGCAACCGCCCGGGCGCTCTCGACGTCGATCGTGGAGCAATCGATCAGCAGGGCCGAGGTCGGCGCGTTGGCCAGAACCTGCTCGCCATAGACCGAGCGGACATGCGGACCGGCCGGCAGCATGGTGATCACCACCTCCGCGTCCTTCACGGCCTCGGCCACCGAGCCGGCCGCATGGCAGCCCGCCGCCACGGCCTTCTCCAGCGCCGCGGCGGACAGGTCGAAGGCGCTGACGTGATGCTGGGCCTTGGCCTGGTTGGCGGCCATGCCGCCGCCCATGTTGCCCAAGCCGATGAAGGCGATGCGGGTCATGTTCGCTCCCTGCAAATGCGAACCGCGCCTCATGGGCGCGGCTCTTGTCGTTGTTGTTGTCCTTGTCCCGCGCTAGCGCGGCTTGCGGAACTTGTAGATGAACTGGTCGGTCTTGCCGCGGATCGACGGGTCGAAGACGCTGACGTTGCGCTTGTCCGACGGGTCGCGCAGCACGCGGCTCTCGCCCTCGAAGATGAAGCCGGCGGCGGTGACCTCGGCCTTCACCGTCTCGGAATCGATGCGGTGGAGATCCTCGGTGTAGCGCAGGCCCGAACCGGCCGGGGCCGAGTGGTCCAGCACCAGATAGACGCCACCGGGCTTGAGGGCCTTGTAGATCTGGCGGTTCACCACCGACAGGTCGGCCGGCCCCATGAACTTGTCGTGCATGTCATGGTAGTTCTGGGCGGTGAACACCAGGTCCAGCTTCTCCGGGGCGGCGAAGTTGGGCAGCGTGTTCAGGATCACCGTCAGGTTCTTGTAGTTCGGATCGGCCGCGATCGCCTTCACGGCGGGATCGCGCTTGGCCAGCTTGGTCAGTTCGTCGGGCACATAGGCGTAGACGTGGCCCCTGGGCCCGACGGCCTTGGACAGGATGCGCGTGTAGTAGCCGCCGCCCGGGATCAGGTCGGCGACCTTGGCGCCCGGCCGCACGCCTGCGAAGGCCAGGGTCTGGGCCGGCAGGCGCAGCTCGTCGCGCACCATGTCGGCGGCGGGACGGTTCGGATCGGCCACGGCGGCGGCGATGTTGGCGGGAATGGCGGCGGGCGCGTCCGAAGACGGCGGCGGAGGCGGCGCGACCGGACCCATGGGGGTCGTGCAGGCCGCCAGGGCGAGCACGGCGGCGAGGCTGAGTAGCGGCTTACGCATGGTGTTCCTTCCGACGAACGACTTCTTGGTTGCAGACAAGCTAGCCCAGGGAGGACGCTACGTCAGCGGCGTCCATTCCTGATCCGGCGGCAGGGGCGCGAAAATCTCGTCCAGCATGGCGTCGGTAACGTCCTCAAGCTTGGCCGGATCCCAACGGGGAGCGTTGTCCTTGTCGATGATCACCGCGCGGACGCCTTCGATGAAGTCGTGACGCTGCACCACGCGTGCGCCGATGCGATATTCCATGGCCATGTTGTCGGCGAAGTCGGCCATCGCCGCCCCTTTCTCCAACTGGCGGAAAGCGACCTTCAGGGTCTGGGGCGACTTGGTCTTCATGACGGCGAGTTGCGCCCTGCCCCAGTCGCTGCTGTCGGCCTCCAGGAATTCGAAGATCTGCTCGACGCTGTCGCCGACGAACAGGCGGTTGAGGTCCTGCTCGAAACTGACCAGCGGCGCCTTGCCCGCATCGGCCCGGTACTTGCGCAGCGTTTCGTCGATGCGGCGCGGGTCGGCGACGATCGCCTTCTTCAAGCCCTCGACGGCGCCGAACTCCACGAAATGGGTGGCGATGCCTAGGCGCAGACAATCCGCGCCCTTGATCCGAGCCCCGGTCAAGGCCAGCCACAGTCCCGCCTTGCCCGGCAGGCGCGGCAGATACCAGCCGCCGCCGACGTCGGGGAACAGGCCGATGCCGGTCTCGGGCATGGCGTAGGTCGTGCGCTCGGTGGCGATCCGGAAGTGGGCCGGCATCGAGATGCCGACACCGCCGCCCATCACCACCCCGTCCATCACCGCCACGATCGGGGTCTCGTAGGTGAACAGCAAGTGGTTCAGCTGGTACTCGGTATGGAAGAAGGCCCGCGCCTCGACGCCGTCGCCCGCACCGCTATGGGCCAACTTGCGGATGTCGCCCCCGGCGCAGAAGCCGCGCTCGCCCGCATGGTCGATCATGACCATGTAGACCTCCGGATCGTCCCGCCAGTCCAGCAAGGCGGCGATCATAGCCTCGCACATGCCCTGGTTCAGCGCGTGCAGCGCCTGGGGCCGGTTGAGGGTGATGCGACCGACGTTCTTCTCGACGCGGACGATGACTTCGGGCTGCTCGTTCATGGTGTCCGTGACGCTAGGCCGGTTCGGCGACAGATTGACAGTCCAGGCGGGCGATCTCGCCGCCCGACAGGCGGAAGACGGCGTCCTGGGGGATAGCCTGGCGCAAGGTCTCCTCGCGCGACAGGCCGGCATAGGCGCCGCGCAGCAGACGGCCGGCGACGCCGTGCGAGACGACGATCAGGCGCCGCCCCGGCTCTGGATCCTGTTCCGCCAGCCACCCGGAGATCCGCGCCGCCATGGCCTCGTAAGTCTCGCCGCCGGGCGCGTGGAAGCCCCAGGCGTCGTCGCCGGTCAGATGTGGATTCTCGCCCCTCACCTCCTCGCGCAGGCGGCCCGCCCATTCGCCGACGTCGATTTCGACCAGGCGCTCGTCGAAGGCGACGGGCAGACCCAGGCGGGCCCCGATCGTCTCGGCGGTGTCGCGCGCGCGCCGTAGCGGGCTGGCCACCAGCCGCCATGCGTCCGACGGCGGATCCCCTACCAGCCCGGCCAGAAGCTCACTCATCGCCGCCGCCTGAAGCCGCCCCAGCGGCGTCAGGTCGGACTCCGTCCGGCCCTGAAGCCGCCCCTCGCGATTATGGAAAGTCTGGCCGTGGCGGCAAAGGTAGATCACTGGCGGAACATCTCGCGGGCGATGATGACGCGCATGATCTCGTTGGTCCCTTCCAGAATCTGGTGAACCCGCAGGTCGCGGACGATGCGCTCCAGCGGATAGTCCTGCAGGTAGCCGTAGCCGCCGTGCAGCTGCAAGGCGTCATTGGCCACCTGGAAGCCGGCGTCGGTGGCGAAGCGCTTGGCCATGGCGCACAGCTTGGTGGCCTGCGGGTCCTTGTTGTCCAGGGCGTGCGCGGCGCGGCGCACCATCAGGCGGGCGGCCTCCAGCTCGGTGGCCATGTCGGCCAGCTTGAACTGCAGGGCCTGGAAATCCTTGAGCGGCTTGCCGAACTGCTTGCGCGTCTCGAGATAGGCCTTGGCGGTGTCCAGCGCGAAGGCCGCGCCGCCCAGCGAGCACGAGGCGATGTTCAGCCGCCCGCCGTCCAGGCCCATCATGGCGAAGCGGAAGCCCTCGCCCTCCTGGCCGATGCGGTTTGCGACCGGCACGCGGCAGTCGTCGAAATTAACCTGGGCGGTCGGCTGGGCGTTCCAGCCCATCTTGCGCTCGTTGGCCCCGAAACTCAGACCCGGCGTCCCCTTCTCGACCACGAAGGCCGAGACGCCCTTGGCCCCATCGCCGCCCGTACGGGCCATGACGACATAGACGTCCGAGACGCCGCCGCCCGAGATGAAGGCCTTGCCGCCGTTCAGCACGTAATGATCGCCGTCCAGCCGCGCCGTCGTACGCATGTTGGCCGCGTCCGAGCCCGAGCCCGGCTCGGTCAGGCAGTAGCTGGCGATCAGCTCCATGGTCGTCAGGCGCGGCAGATAGCGCTGGCGCAAGTCATTCGAACCGAACCGGTCGATCATCCAGGAGGCCATATTGTGAATGGTCAGATAGGCCGCCGTCGGCACGTCGCCGTAGCTCAACGCCTCGAAGATGATCGAGGCGTCCAGGCGCGTCAGACCGCTGCCGCCGACGTCGTCCTGGACGTAGATGCCGGCGAAACCCAAGCCGGCGGCCTCGCGCAGCACGTCCACCGGAAAGTGCTTCTTCTCGTCCCACTCCGCCGAATACGGGGCAAGGCGTTCCGCCGAAAAGCCCGACGCCATGTCCTGAATGGCGCGTTGATCATCGTTCAGCGCGAAATCCATGCGCGGTATCCTCCCGAGCGGGGCAGAACCGCCCTCACCTTTTCTTGGTCGCTGACGTGCCGCGCGGCGGCGACTGTGTCAATCATATCCCACTCCGCGACTTTGAAAGCCGCAGCTGGACGAAAGTGAGTACGAAACGTCGCACCGCCCTTGATCATGAGACCGGTCGGTATCAAATCGCGCCCATCGGAGGCGTCGTCGTTTCTTCACATGCGTAAGTTCATCTCTCTCATCGCCGCGGTCGCGGCGCTCGTTGGCCTGACTTCGGTCCCCGCCCAGGCGGCGGACATGGGCGTCTGGCGCAACCCCAAGGACAACGTCCGGGTCGAGATCAAGAGCTGCGGCGACAGCATGTGCGGCTATGTGGTCTACGCCAGCCGCAAGGCTGAGGCCGACGCCCGCAAGAGCGGCTACCAGACCCTGGTCGGCCAGCAACTGCTGCGGGACTTCGAACCCACCGGCCACGGCAACATGCGGGGCAAGGTCTTCGTGCCCACCCTGAAGGTCACCCTGTCGGGCACCGCCGAGTTCATCGACGCTCGCACCATGAAGGCCAAGGGCTGCGTGCTGGGCGGCGTGATCTGCAAGTCGCAGATCTGGACCCGCGTGGATGGCATGCAGACGGCCCGCGTCGAGAACAACGCGGGCTGATCCGCCCTTAAGGGTCCTGCGCCCTTGCCTCCCTGGCGGGTCCGCGCGAAACCAGCGGCATGACCACGCCTCCCCTCGCCCCCTATCCCGCCACGCGCCTGCGCCGCCTGCGCCAGGCCGACTGGACCCGCCGCCTTGTCCGCGAGACCACGCTGGAGCCGTCCGACCTGATCTGGTCGATGGTGGTGCACGAGGGCGAAGGTACGATCCCCGTGGCCTCGATGCCGGGCGTCGAACGGTTGAGCGTCAAGGAAGCCGCCAAGGCCGCCGTCCGCGCCCGCGAGCTGGGCATACCCGCCATCGCCATCTTCCCGCACATCGACGGCGCCCGTAAGGACGCGGCCGGCTCGATCGCCGCTGATCCTGACGGCGTCATCCCCCGCGCCGTCAAGGCTATGAAGGACGCCGCGCCCGAGGTCGGCATCATGTGCGACGTAGCCCTGGACCCCTTCACCGACCACGGCCACGACGGCGTGGTCGAGGGCGGCAAGATCCTCAACGACCCCACCATCGAGCGTCTGATCGAGCAGGGCCTGGTCCAGGCCGAGGCCGGCGCCGACATCCTGGCCCCGTCCGACATGATGGACGGCCGCATCGGCAGACTGCGGGCGGCTCTTGAAGGCGCGAACTTCCAGGACACGATGATCATGTCCTACGCCGCCAAGTACGCCTCGGCCTTCTACGGCCCCTATCGCGACGCCATCGGCTCGGCCAAGCTTTCTGCGGGCCAGGGCGACAAGAAGACCTACCAGATGGACCCGGCCAACACCGAGGAGGCTATCCGAGAGGTGGCGCTCGACATCGCCGAGGGCGCCGACATGGTCATGGTCAAGCCGGGCATGCCCTATCTCGACATCCTGCGCCGCCTGGTGGACGAGTTCCGCATGCCCACCTACGCCTTCCAGGTGTCGGGCGAGTACGCGATGATCAAGGCCGCCGCCCAGAACGGCTGGATCGACCATGACCGCGCCGTGCTGGAAAGCCTGACCGCCTTCAAGCGCGCCGGCGCGGCGGGCGTCATCACCTATTTCGCCCCCTGGGCCGCCGAGAAGCTGGGCTGACGTGACCGCGCCTAGGACCGCCTTCACCAACGGACGGTTCTATGGCGCGCCCACCATTGAACGCCAGTTGCCGGGCGTGCGCCTGGCTCATCTGGCCGCCACCATGAGCGCGGAGCGCGTCGAGGAGCACAGCCACGACGACGCCCATTTCGTGTTGGCCACCCACGGCCGCTACCTGACCACCGCCTGGGGCCCGGAGACCGAGGGACCCGTGCTGGTCTACAACCCGCCCGGCGTGATCCACCGCGACCGCTTCGTCGACACCGGCGGCTATTTCCTCGCCGTCAGCTTCGCCGCCCAGGACTGGCGAGATCTGTCGGCCGCCGCCCGGACCACGGCCGCCGATGCTCTGCGCCTGACCGGCGACTCGGCCCGTCGCGCCGCCCTGCGCCTGACCCGCGCGTTGCTGAGCTGCGATCCAGAACCGCTGACGCTGGAGGGGCTGGGCCTGGAGCTGGCCGCCCAAGCCATGGTCCAGCCGTTCGACAGCCACCGTCCGCCGCCGTGGCTGGCCGTGGCCGAGACCTTCCTGGCGGACAGCTTCGACCAACCGATCTCTGTGGCCGACCTGGCTCGCGCCGCCGGCGTCCATCCCGTGCACCTGGCGCGCGGCTACCGCCGCTGGATGGGCGCGGCGCCCGGCCGGCGCCTGCGGACCCGTCGACTGGAACGCGCCGCCGACCTGCTGATGCATGGCCGCCAGCCGATCAGCGAGATCGCCCTGGCCGCCGGCTTCTGCGACCAGAGTCATCTCAATCGCCAGTTCGCTCGCGCCTACGGCGTCACGCCCGGCGAGTTCGCCCGGCTGTGCGGCCGCCGCCAGCCGGATGTTTCAACGGTCCAAGACGAAGCCTTCGCCCCCGCCTAGAGACGGACCATCCCAGTCTGGAGGTCCCTCTTGAAGCGCCTGCTGCTCGCCGCCCTGATCCTGGCCGCACCCGTCGCCGCTCACGCCGCCCACTTCGACGGCCCCGCCGTCGCCCCCGCCGCCGAAGGCGTTTCGGCCGAACGCCTGGACGCCATGTCCGCCGCCATCAAGGCCGGCCAGTTCCAGCAGATCACCAGCGTCCTGATCGCCCGCCACGGCAAGCTGGTGTTCGAGGCCTACTACGACGGCGACGCCGAGACCCGCCGCAACACCCGCTCGGTCACCAAGACCGTCACGGCCATGCTGACCGGCGCCGCCATCGAGCGCGGCGCCTTGCCCGGCGTCTCCGCCCCCATCAAGCCCTACCTTAAGGGCCGTCCGCCCGCCGCCAATCCCGATCCGCGGAAGGACAAGGTCACGGTCGAGGACCTGTTGACCATGAGTTCGATCGCCGAGTGCGACGACGACAACGAATATTCGCGCGGCAACGAAGAGCGCATGTACCTGATCGAGGACTGGGTCGGGTTCTATCTCGACCTGCCGGTGCGTGGCTTCCCCAACTGGGTTCCCAGGCCCGAGGCCTCGCCCTACGGACGGGCCTTCGCCTATTGCACCGCCGGCGTCACCACCCTGGGGGCGGTGGTCCAGGGTGCGGTGGGCAAACCCTTGCCCGTCTTCGCCGACGAAGTGCTGTTCCGTCCTCTGGGGATCGACAGGCCCGAGTGGCAGACCTCGCCCCTGGGCCTGGCCCAGGGCGGCGGCGGACTTGGTTTGCGCAGCCGCGATCTGCTGAAACTGGGCCAGCTCTACGCCAACGGCGGCGCCTGGAACGGCCGCCAGGTGCTGCCCGCCGCCTATGTCGCCGCCGCCGTCTCGCCCCACGCCCGCGCGCGTCCCGACACCGATTACGGCTATCTGATCTGGCTGCAGACCTTCAAGGGCCACAAGGCCTGGGTGATGAGCGGCACGGGCGGCAACAAGGTGGCCATCGTGCCGGACCTGGACCTGGTGGCCGTGATCACCACCACCAACTTCAACGTCCGCCAGCCGCACGCCATCTCGGAGAAGCTGCTGAGCGAGCACATCCTGGCGGCCGTCGACGATCCGGCGAAGTGAAGACGCGAATCCCGCGCGGGGCTAGGCTGGTCGCATGAGCCCCCGCGTCCTCGACATCGTCACCGCCGTCATCCGTGATCCCGACGGCCGAATGCTGCTGGTCCGCAAGCGCGGCACGAGCGCCTTCATGAAGCCCGGCGGCAAGCGTGACGCCGGCGAGGACGACCTGACCACCCTGGCGCGGGAGTTGGAGGAAGAACTGGGCTGTCGCCTGATCGCCGCCGAGTTGCTGGGCCGCTTCCAGGCCCCGGCCGCCAACGAGACCGGCTTCACCGTCGCCTCGGCGACCTATCTGGCCACGGTCGAGGGCGACATCGCCGCCCGCGCCGAGATCGAGGAACTCGCCTGGATCGACCCCGCCGCGCCCGGCGATCTGCGTTTGGCGCCGCTGCTGACCCAGGCGGTTCTGCCGGCCCTGCTCGCGCGCGGCTAGGCCTGCTCGAACGCCTCGTACAGGCGGCGGGCGCGCCGGCCTTCAGGACGCATCATCAGGAAACGGCCCGAGAGCCCGTCCGGGATCGACCAGCGTCCTTCGATCTCGGTGGCGTCGCAGCTGACCACCCCCTCGTAGGACACCGAGTGGTTCCACCCGCAGAGACCGTCATAGGTCTTGGTGAAGGTAACCGCCGATTGCGTGCGTTTGCCCAACAGGGTCGAGCACGCCTCGAACCAGTCGCCCCATTCGTCCTGGGTGGTCTCGTGGACCGACCCGCTGAGCCAGGCGCCGCTTTCCAGGAGCGTGGCCGTGAAGCTGACCGGGGCCCGGGTATGGGGGTATGAATACAGCCCCTGCCAGATGCCGGTCAGATTGGTTTTCGTCGCGATCGCCATGACCTTCCCCAAAGCTCGCGCGCACATAGGCCTACCAGCTTCGCCACGCGTCAAGGTCGAAGCGCTCGCGCGAAACGTCGGACGGGTTTAGTGTGTTCTTCGTGTACGGCCCGAGGCCGCGTACGACGGTTCGGTCCGTTGCTCGAACGGAGGTGACGCGCATGGACGCCGACTTCAACGACACCGGAAAGCCCGAACTCCTGGCCCACGAACAGACCTATCACGGCTTCAGCGTACTTCTGCGCTGGTGCATGCTGGGCCTCGCCACGGTGATCCCGACACTGACGGTCTGGTTCGCCACCCCGGCGGGCTTTCTCGCCGGCCTGATTACCGGGATCGTCGTCTTCGCCGTCGGCTACATGCTGCTTGTGCGCCATGAGGAAAAGCAGCCCCTGGACCTCTGGTCCGAGGGCCGCTGATCCTGGTCAGGCGGCCGCCGCCTCGCGACCGGCCGGACGATACTTCGATGCGTCCGTCGTGAATTCCGCGTGGCCGTAGCGGACCAGCAGCCGCCTGACCCGTCGCACCAACACCCTGTTGGCGACATCCCGCACCCCGGGGATTGCGTCGGCCACCTTGAAGACGGCCAGGCGCGTAGTCACCCACAGGGCCACAAGCACGAACAGCAGCCGCTCGACGGGCGTGACGGTCACGCCCATCTGCCGGCCCCGCTCGCGGTCGCCCTCCATGAAGTGGCGCAGGAAGAACACCTTGGCGAAGCTGCGCTCGACGTAGTTGTAGACCCGGTTGCCCAGCGACTCGTCAGGCGGCAGGTAGGCCGCCAGGGTGGCCCGCACCAGCGCGCCGCAGGTCTCGTCGTCGAAGCCCCGGCGCAGGGTGCTGCTGCGCGCCGTCATCATCCGCACGATCCCCTGCGGCGTGTCGGCCAGCAGATCCTCGGGCAGGCCCAGCAGGAAGCAGCGATAGCGCGCCAGTTCCACCTTCGCCCGCTCGGCCGGGGTGAATTGCGTGCGGCCGTGGCGCAGCATCTTGAACGACAACAGGAAGATCGGGATCAGCCCTGCGGGCATCTGGTCCACCTGTGGGATCGGCACGCCATAGACCGTGGGATCCCAACGGCCCGAGCGAAGGGCGTTGAAGCGCACCATCGAATGCATCAGCCGCACCATGGCCGCGGCCTTGAAGCCTTCGCCATGTCGCTCCAGCGCGCCGGGCAGCACAGTGGTGGTGAAGAAGGTCGCCGTCTCGTTCACCCGGCGGGCGGCGCTGTCGTTGCTCAGCGTGCCCGTCAGGGCCATGGGCAGGGCCGCATACTTGTTCAGGAACGTGGCCACGAACGCACCCCGGATGGCGAACGGGCCCAGGTGCGCTGTGGCGTTCAGCTCTTGCCGCGCGCCCTCGCGGACCATGTCCATGTCGAGCCACGCGGGCTTGGCCTCCATCGCATGGATGAAGGCCGCCAGTTCCGGCGGCGCCTCGGCCACCGCCTCGACGCCCTTCTCGCAGGCCTCAGTCAGCATGGCGATCAGCTTGCGGAAACCGTAGCGCGGGATCAGGGCGGCGTAGGCGTCGGCCACGATGTCGCCCAGCAGGGTGTAGGCCCGCACGCGATCCAGATCGTCCTGCGTGACCTGCACGCCCAGAGGCGAACGATCCCGGGCCACGGCGTACGCGGCGTCTTCGGTGAAGCGTTCGGGCGTGGCCTCGAAGTCGACCCGCCCATAGAATTCGGGCAGCAGCATCTTCTGGGAGGCCACTCGGGCGCGCACCTCTTCAATCGAAGCCATTCGTCGCGATCCTCGTCGTTTTCCGTCCTCGAAGATGAGCTTATGTAAGCATTGCTCATGTTCCTACTCGCCTTGCCGGAACCCCGTCCAGCCAAACAGGAGGTAGAACGAAGTGTCTGAAAAGGTTCGAAGAACTCCAAGGCAGGGCCGCGCCCGCTCGACCGTGGACGCGATTTTGGACGCCGCGTTTCAACTTCTCGAGGCCGACGGACCCGACCGCTTGACCACCAACCACGTGGCCGAACGCGCCGGGGTGAGCATCGGCACCGTCTACCAGTACTTCGTCGACAAGCAGGACATCCTGGCGGCCCTGGCCCAGCGGCGGGCGCTGGCCGTGCGCGAGACCATCGCCCAGACCCTGATCGAGCGGCCCGACATGGGCAGCGTGCGCCCCATCATCCAGGCCCTGGCCACCGGGTTCGAGGCGTCGCCCACCACGCGCCAGGCCCTGCTTGGCGCGCTGTTCCATCGCGGCGGCGACGCGGTGCTTTCCCAGCACCACCAAGCGTTCCTGGCCGCCATCGCCGGCAAGGCCCGACTGGACATCACCCTGACGCCGGAATCGGCCTTCGTTCTGACCCACGCCCCGATCGCCCTGCTGCGCGCCGCGGCGGCCGAGCAAGATCTAGGTCTTTCTCCGCAAGCCCTCGAAGACGAACTGGTGCGCCTGCTGGAGGCCTATATCGCCGCCCTGGCCTCGCGGCAGGCCGCTGCGCGCGCGGCTTCGACCAACGAAACCAGCACCCCGCCCCCGACATAGGCGGCCAGGTCCTTCAGGTCGAACGTCCCGCCCAGGACGATGCGAGCGACACGATCGCCACCCAGGCCGATCAGGTCGAGCACATGCAGCGCCTGTCCCGCCTCGATCACAAAGGCGATCGCCACCGCAGCGGCCACGCACGGCCCCGCGCGCCAGGGCGTCACCGCCCGCAAACCGAGATAGACCAGCACCACCGCCAGCACGTCGCTCGCATACGGACGGATCACCGCATCGCGGACGCGCAACGCGATGAACACCTCGACGGCGAAGACCGCGGTCGTCGCCAGGGCGTAGCCGACGCGAAGACGCAAGCCCTAAACCTTCGGCTTTTCCAGGCGCGCCACCAGGCTGGAGGTGTCCCAGCGATTTCCGCCCATGGCCTGGATCTCGGCGTAGTAGCCGTCGACCAGGGCGGTGACGTCCAGGTGCGCACCGTTGCGGCCGGCTTCGGCCAGGGCGATGCCCAGGTCCTTGCGCATCCAGTCCACCGCAAAGCCGAAGTCGAACTTGCCTTCCGACATCGTGCCCCAGCGATTCTCCATCTGCCACGACTGGGCCGCGCCCTTGGAGATGGCCGCCAGCACGTCGTCAGTGGGCAGGCCCGCACGCTTGGCGAAATGCAGCGCCTCGGCCACGCCCTGGACGACGCCGGCGATGGCGATCTGGTTGCACATCTTGGTCAGCTGGCCCGAACCGGCCGGCCCCATCAGGCGGATGGCCTTGGCGTAGGCCTGCAATACGGGCTCGACGCGAGCGTAGGCGGCTGGATCGCCGCCAACCATGATCGTCAGCTGGCCGTTCTCGGCGCCCGCCTGCCCGCCGGACACCGGGGCGTCGAGGAACCAGCGCCCGGCCGCTCGCGCGGCCTCGTCCATCTCGCGCGCCACCACGGCCGAGGTGGTGGTGTGGTCGACGATCACCCCGCCCGGAGCCATGGCCGGCAGAGCCTGCGCCACCACGCCGCGGACGTCGTCGTCGTTGCCCACGCACAGCACGACCAACTCGGCTCCGGCGACGGCTTCGGCGATGGTCGCGCCCGAGGCTCCGCCATGGGCCAGCACCCAGCGCTCGGCCTTTTCGGGACTGCGATTGAAGACGGTCACCTCGTGACCGGCCGCCTTCAGGTGACCCGCCATCGGAAAGCCCATGACGCCCAGGCCGACAAACGCCGTCTTCATTCGCGCGAACTCCTTGTGGTGCGCGCCCACATCGCGCTTCGCGAGCCCGATCGCAACGGCATTTTAACGTCCAGGCCCCACCTTCCGCCGACAGGGTTAAACAGGCTTAAGTACGATGGCCGTCAGCGGCGAACAGCCGATCATCATCAAGAAGGTCAAGAAGGGCGGCGGCCACGGCCACCACGGCGGCGCCTGGAAGGTCGCCTATGCCGACTTCGTGACCGCGATGATGGCCTTCTTCCTGCTGATGTGGCTGCTCAACACGACCAGCCCCGAACAGAAGCAGGGCATCGCCGACTACTTCGCTCCCGCCTCGATCTCGTCCAGCACCAGCGGCTCGGGCGGCATCCTGGGCGGCACCTCGCTGGGCGACGACGGCGCCAAGGCCGACGGCAAGATGTCGGTCGTTCAGCAGATGGCCCCTGAAGCCCCCAAGGACACCGACCAGGACGGCCAGTCCTCGACCACCGCCAACCTCGACTCCGCCAGCGAGCAGGCCCTGCGCGACGCCCTGGCCAAGAAGGAGCAGGACAGCTTCGCGTCAGCCGCCCAGTCGCTGCGCCAATCGCTGCAGGACATGCCCGAATTGGCCGAGCTGTCGAAGCAGATCCTGATCGACCAGACACCGGAAGGCCTGCGTATCCAGCTGGTCGACCAGGACGGCCGCTCGATGTTCAAGGAAAACTCCAAGGAGCCGAACGACCGCGCGCGCCTGCTGCTGCGCGCCGTGGCCAAGGTCATCAATCAGCTGCCCAACCGCATCACGATCTCAGGCCACACCAGCGCCAGCGCGATGGGCAAGCGCACCGACGGCGACTGGGCCCTGTCGGCCGGTCGCGCCGACGCCTCGCGCCAGGTGCTCAAGGCCGCCGGCGTCGACGAGGACCGCATCTACCAGGTGTCGGGCAAGGCCAATTCGGAGCCGCTCTACGCCGACGACCCCACTCTGGCCGGCAACCGCCGCATCTCCATCGTGCTCCTGCGCGAGAAGCCGGTGCTTCCGGACGGTCTCTAGGCGGATGTGACGCGATGCCGCTGCCCCTGTCGGCACGGCTTGCGCAACCGGCCCGGATGCCGCCTAATCAAATCACGACACGCGCCGCTCCTGGCGCGGGCATTGTGAAGGGACCGGGCGCTTTCCGTGACGCAGCATTTTCCGACGCGACAGCTGCGCTTCTTCCTGACGGCGCCCACGCCTTGCCCCTACCTGCCCGGACGGGAGGAGCGGAAGGTTTTCGCCCACCTGCCCTTGTCCGACGGTCCCACGGTCAATGACAGCCTGACCCAGGTCGGCTTCCGCCGCTCCCAGAACATCGCCTACCGTCCGGCTTGCGAGACCTGCCGCGCTTGCCAGTCCGCGCGCGCCCCGGCGGCCGACTACGTCTTCTCGCGCTCGGAGCGCCGCGCCCTGGTGCGCAACGGCGACCTGGTGCGCAACCTGGTCGAGGCCGAGGCCACGCTGGAGCAGTTCGAACTGCTGCGCGCCTACCTGCTGACCCGGCACGCCGACGGCGGCATGGCCGAGATGACCTGGCCCGACTATGTGGCCATGGTCGAGGACACGGCCGTCCGGACACACCTCATCGAATACCGCATGCCCTCGCACGATCGAGGCCCCGGCGATCTGGTGGCCTGCGTACTGGTCGACGTGCTCGCCGATGGCCTGTCGCTGGTCTACAGCTTCTACGACCCCAACCTGGCCAAGCGCAGCCTGGGCTCGTTCATCATCCTGGACCACATCGTCCAGGCCCAGCAGAACGCCCTGCCCTACGTCTATCTCGGCTACTGGGTGCCCGGCAGCGAGAAGATGGCCTACAAGGCGCGCTTCTCGCCCCTGGAGATCCTCAAGCCCGGCGGCTGGGCCCTGATGTCGGCCCGCGAGCGCGGCGCCCGTCCGCCCAAACCCTACGGCGGCGCCGGCCAAGGCGACGGCGTGGAACTTTGCGACGCCGAACCCGCCGAACTGGGCGAATTGCCCGTGGTGGGCAAGCCTTAGATCCATCGCCATCCCGGAAGCGCCTGGCGCTGTCCGGAATGACGATCGTAGGCGAACGGCTACCGCGTGAAGCTCACCCCGCCGTCCACGGTCACCGCAGAGCCGACGATGTAGTCGCCCGCCCGCGAGGCCAGGAACACCGCCGTGCCGGCCATGTCCTCTTCGTCGCCGATGCGGCCGGCGGGGATGCGCTGGCTGACGGCGTCGGCATGATCGCGGGCCACCTTGTTCATCTCCGAGGCGAAGGCGCCGGGCGCGATGCAGCTGACGGCGATGTTCTCGGGCGCCAGGCGGATGGCCATGCGCTTGGTCATGTGCAGCAGGCCGGCCTTGGACGCGCCGTAGGGGTAGGTCTCGTCCGTCGTCACCGATTGGCCGTCGATCGAGGCGACGTTGATGACCTTGGCCACATGATCCTTGGCGGCGGCGCGCAATTGCGGCGCCAGGGCCTGGGTCAGGAAGAACGGCGTCTTCATGTTCAGATCCACGACCTTGTCCCAGCCGCTTTCGGGGAACTCGTCGAAGCCCGCGCCCCAGGCCGCGCCAGCGTTGTTGACCAGAATGTCCAGCTTCTCCTCGCGTTCGGCGATGCGCTTGGCCAGGCCCTGGATCCCTTCCATGGTGGAGATGTCGCCCGGCAGCGAGACGCACTCGCCATACTGGCTCAGCTCTTCGGCGGCGGCGTCGCAAGCTGCGGCCTTGCGGGCGGTGATGTAGACGCGCTTGGCGCCGTGGGTCAGGAACCCCTTGACGATCATTGCGCCGATGCCGCGCGAGCCGCCGGTGACCAGGGCCACGCGGCCGTCGAGGGAAAACAGGTTCTTCATGGAAGCGTCTTTCTAGAAATGGCGGCCGGCCGCGAGGGCGCCGAGCCGCTGGGTGATGTCGAAGAACTGGGCGACGGTCTCTTCGATGATCTGGGCGGCCGTTCTGACCTCGTCGATCAGGCCCACGGTCTGGCCCGCCAGGGCCGGGGCCGCCTCCATGTCGCCGCCGAAATAGACGCCCAGTATGCCTTTCAATGCGTCGGGCGGCATGAGGCCCGCCTCGTGGATTTCGCGGGTGCGCTCGGACTTCAGGGCGCGGATGCAGGGGCTGGCCTTCTTGTTCAGCACCCAGGTCCCGGTCTCCTTGGACCCCGTGATTGCGGCCTTGTAGTTGTCGTGCACGGGACTCTCGGCGGCGCTGACGAAGCGCGTGCCCATCTGGACGGCCTCGGCTCCCAGGGCGAAGGCGGCGGCCATGCCGCGTCCGTCGCAAATGCCGCCGGCGGCGATCAGCGGCACATCGACCCGCGCCCTGATCGCCTGCAGCAGCACCAAGGTCGAAACCTCCTCGGGGTTCTTGAAGCCGCCGCCCTCGGCGCCTTCCACCACCAGGCCGTCCACGCCCGCCTCGACGCACTTCACCGCGGCGTCGACGGTCGGCACGGCGTGGTAGACCACGATGCCGGCGTCCTTCAGCGGTCCGACGAACTTGGCTGGACTGCCGGCCGAGGTGGTGACGAACTTCACCCCGCTCTCGCAGACGAAGCGCAGCATCGCGTCGTCGCGCAGGAACAGGATCGGCAGGTTCACTCCGAACGGCAGGCCGCTGTCGGCCATCTTGCGGATCTCGGCCTTGCAGTTCTCGGTCTCGCCGGACGAAGTCTCGATGATCCCCAGACCGCCCGCCCGCGACACCGCCGAGGCCAGCGGATAGCGCGCGATCCAGCCCATCGGGGCCTGGACGATCGGATACCTGGCCCCCGTATGGGCCAGAACGCGGTTGGTCTGGCTCATGGGATCAGCAGCACCCGGCCCACGGCCTGGCGGCTCTCGATATAGGCGTGGGCTGCGGCGGCCTCCGACAGCGGGAAGGTGCGGTCGATCACCACCTCCAACTCGCCGCGCGCCGCCTCGTCGATCAATTGCTGGATCATGTCATGCACGCGGTCGGTCATGATCTCAGCCCCCAGGAAAACCCCCGTCAGGCTGCGGTTGCCGGCCATGAGCGAACTGACGTCCACCTTCATCGGCTCGCGCCCGGCGTTGCCGACCAGAGAGATGCGCCCACGATAGCCCAGGGCGGCCAGACTGCCCTGCAGCGTGGCCCCGCCCACCGGATCGACCACCAGGTCCACGCCCTTGCCGGCGGTGAGCTTCATCACCTGTTCGACCAGATCGTCGCGGCCGTAGTTGATCCCATGGTCCATGCCCAGCGCCTTCAGCCGCTCCAGCCTTGTATCGCTCGAGGCCGACGCCAGGACCGTGGCCCCTGCCCGCTTGGCCAGCTGGATCGCGGCGATGCCCACCGCGCCCGCGCCGGCCTGGACCAGCACGGTCTCACCGGCTTTCAGCCGCCCCGCACCGAACAGGCATTCGTGCGCCGTGCCGAACGGCACAGGTATGGCGGCGGCCTTGCGAACGTCGAAGCCGTCCGGGATCGGCCACGCGTTGCGGGCCGGAACGCTGCGCAGTTCCGCATGCGAGCCGAAGGCGTTCACCGTCACCACCTTCTGGCCGACCTTCAGGTGGGAGACCTCGGCCCCCACCTCGACGATCTCGCCCGCCGCCTGGTAGCCGACGATGTGCGGACTGCCCGCCATCGCGCCGCCGCCGCGGTTGAGGGTGTCGCCGCCCTCGATGCTGACGGCCTCGACACGGATCACCACGCCCTGCGGATGGCCGGGCGGATCGGCGACGTCCTCGTAGCGCAGGACGTCCGGCGCACCGGTTTCGTAATAGACGGCGGCCTTCATCGGCCCCTCCCTGATGAGCTTTGTCGTTGGCCCGGAACGGGCGGGTTACTTCGCCGGATCGACCAGAGCCTGGTAAACCAGCGTGGCGGCGTCGGCGTCGATCCGGGCCAGGGCGGCGTCGGCCTCCTTGCCCAGGATGTGGATCATGCCCAGCATGAAGAGGTCGTTCTTCGGGTCGATCCAGAACCAGGTCCCGGCCGCTCCGCCCCAGCTATAGCTGCCCTCGCCCTGCAGCGTGCCTGCGCGGGCGGGGTTGGCGATCACCGCGAAGTCCAGGCCGAAACCCACGCCCCGGGCTGGCGAGAACGCCGCGCCCGGCGCCCCCATGACCACGTCGGACAGGTGATTTGCCGCCATCAGCTTGATCGTGCTCGGCGCCAGAATCCGCGCCCCGTCCAGCTCGCCACCGTTCAGCAGCATCTGTGCGAAGCGCGCGTAATCGTCGGTGGTCGAGACCAGTCCGCCGCCGCCCGAGGCCACGGCCGGCGGCTTGGTGACATCCAGCACCATGAAGCTGTCGGCTGGAACCAGCTTCCGCGTCTTGGGATCGATCATGTACAGCGCCGCCAGGCGCTCGGCCTTGGCGGGGGGAGTCCAAAACGCCGTGTCGGTCATCTTGAGCGGCTGAAAGATCCGCGCGCGCATGAAATCGGCCAGGCTCATGCCCGACAGGCGTTCGACGATCAGGCCCTGCAGATCGACGGCGACGCTATAGCGCCACTCCGTTCCCGGCTGGCTGGCCAGGGGCAGCTTGGCCAGGCGGGCCAGGAACTCGTCGGGGGTCTTCGAGCCCAGCAGGCCGCTGTCGCGATAGGCCTTCTCGACCGGCTGGTCGGTGCGCAGGCCGTAGGCGAAGCCGCCGGTGTGGCTCATGATCTCGCGCATGGTCGGCGGCCGCGAGACAGGTTCGGTGATGAAACTGCCGTCGGGGTTCTGCCCCTTGTAGACCTTGAGGTCGGCCAGCTCCGGCAGGTACTTGGTCACCGGATCGTCCAGACGCCACTTGCCCTCTTCGAAGAGGATCATCATGGCCACGCCCGTGACCGGCTTGGTCTGGGAGTAGATGCGGAAGATCGTGTCCTTGGTCATCGGCGCACCGCCGACGGCCTTCTTCCCGTAGGTCTGGAACGAGACCACCTTGCCGTGGCGGGCCACCAGGGTTGTCGCCCCGGGCAGGTGACCTTGATCGACCAACCCTTGCATGAAGGCGTCCAGGCGCTTGAGACGCTCGGCCGAGAAGCCCTCGGCCTCGGGCGCGGCGGCGGACAGGACGGGCGCGACGGGCGCAGACCATGCCGCGCCGGGAGCCCACCCGCCCGTCAGGGCCAGGGCGGCCAAAGCCCCCGCCATCGTCCGCGTCATCCGCATCGCGCCCTCCCGAACACTTGTTTGAGAGCACCTTAACGCGCTTTGGCCATCCGGCAATGGCCGCAAGCCCATTGCCCGCGACCCGTCCTTGCGGCTAAGGAAGACGCCCGCGTCGACACGGCGCTGGCCGGATTAGCACAGCGGTAGTGCAGCGGTTTTGTAAACCGAAGGTCGCGGGTTCGATCCCTGCATCCGGCACCACACTTCTTCAAACGTCGAACGCGATATGGCCTGGCGCCTAACGCACCAGCCGCCGGGCTAGACATTGCGCGCCCGCCACGGCGTCGCGCCAGGTGATGTCGAAGCCGGCGGCGTCGCCGTAATAGGGATCCGCCACGCTTTTGCCGACGCGCCCCTCGACCGCATCGAGCAGCAGCGACAGTTCGGCGGTCGCGTCGGCCGGAGCGATCCGCTTGAGGTCGGCCAGGTTGTCGCGATCCAGCGCCACGATGTGGGTGAAGCGGCGGAAGTCGTCCGGGGTGACCTTGCGAGCCTGGTAATGACCGATCTCGACGCCGTTGCGGCGCGCCACGGCCTGCGCGCGACTGTCCGGCGGATCGCCGGCGTGCCAGCCGCCCGTGCCAGCGGAGTCGACCTCCACCGCCAGCCCCAGCCGCTCGGCCTCCTGGCGGAAAGCCGCTTCGGCCAGGGGGGAGCGACAAATGTTGCCCAGGCAGACGAAAAGGACGGCGGGCTTCACGCGCCCAGCAGCGCCTCGAAGCGGGCCACGTTCTCGGTCAGCCAGAGCTCCAGGCGCTCCAACTCGCTGATGTGGGTGTCGGTCACGTCCTGCGTCTCGCCCTCGGCGGTCTTGGCGTGGACCTTGGTCTCGCCCGAGCGCAGACCGCCCAGGCGCGCGCCCAGGGCGTCGAGTTCCTCGCGGTGCCGCTCGATCAGGCTCTTCAGCTCCGACTGGTTCATCTCGACTCTCCGTACGCACGCGGCTCGATTCCGCCGCCCATCTTAGAACTCCGCCGCACGGGCGTCGATCATGCGGCTTGAAGGTTCGCCGACGCGGAGGCGGCCTTCGCCTGGCTACTGGAAAAGGCCGCATCGCCGGGCGTCGGCATCGCGCGCGTGGGCGTGGCGGGCGACTCGGCCGGCGCCTATCTGGCCGCGCCCCTGGCCGCTGCCCATCCCCGCGCAGTCCGCACGCAAGCCCTGCTCTTTCCCCTGGTCCAACTGGACGACGCGACGTGGTCGCAGACCGTGCTTCGCGACTCCCGCGTGGTGGGCCGGCTGGCCGTGGCCTACATCAACGCCCAGATGGCCGGCGTCGCCGCGCCCTCGCTGCTGCACGCCGTCAACGCGCGCACCCCGCCTACCCTGATGATCGGCTGCACGCACCTGGACCCTGTCCATCCCGACGTCGAGCGCTACGCCCAGGCCCTGCGGACGGCCGGCGTGCCGGTCGAACTGACGGTCTATCCCACCCAGGCGCATGGCTTCGGCAACATGACCCATGTCTCGCCCGTCGCCGTCCAGGCTATCGACACGCTTGGCGCCCGCCTGGGCGAGGCGCTACGAGACGGGGGATGAGCACCACGATCTACATCGACGCCGACGCCTGCCCCGTAAAGGACGAGGTCTACAAGGTGGCCGCGCGCTACGGCCTGAAGACCTTCGTAGTCTCCAACAGCTGGATCCGCGTGCCCCAGACCCCGGCCGTCGAGCAGATCGTGGTCGACGCTGGTCCCGACATCGCCGACGACTGGATCGCCGAACGCGCCGGGCCGGGCGACGTGGTCGTCACCAACGACATTCCCCTGGCCGATCGGGTGCTGAAAGCCGGCGGACAGGCGCTGGGCGCCAACGGCCGTTCGTTCACGGCCGATACGATCGGCTCGGCCCTGGCCTCGCGGATGATCGGCGAGCACCTGCGCTCGATGGGCGAGGTCACGCGCGGTCCCGCCGCCTTCGGCCCCGCCGATCGCTCGCGCTTTCTCCAGGCGCTGGACCAAGCCGTGGTCAAGGCCCGCCGCGTGGTCCGATGATCGAGATCACCTCCTGGCTGCGCATCGACGAGGACGAGATCGTCGAGAAGGCTACGCGCGCCTCAGGTCCAGGCGGCCAGCACGTCAACAAGACCTCGACGGCGATCGAGCTACGCTTCGACGTGCGCAACTCCCCGACCCTGCCCGAGGACGTCAAGACGCGACTGGAAGCCCTGGCCGGGAGCCGCCTGACCCAGGACGGGGTGCTAGTGCTGTTCGCCCAGGGCAGCCGCTCGCAAGAGATGAACCGCCAGGACGCCCGCGCGCGACTTGTCGAGCTGATCCGCCGCGCCACCGAAAAGCCCAAGCCACGCCGCGCGACCAAGCCGACCTATTCCAGCAAGCTGAAACGACTGGAGACAAAGGCCAAGCGGTCGGGGGTCAAGAGCGCGCGCGGTCGCCCTCGTCTGGACGATTGAAGCCTACCCTCGCTCCCAGGGCGCCAGGTGCGGGGGCGGACCATAGGACAGGATCTCGTGCGCCCATTCCGGCTCGTTGATCAGGCCGCCCAGCATCTTCTGCAGATAGGTGGCGAGGTTCGTCTGCTCCTCCTCGGTCAGTTCAGAGCAGACTTCCTGGTTGATCGGATGGATGTCCTCACGAACCTTGGCCAGGATTTCGTGGCCGGCCTGGGTCAGGCGCACCACGACCTTGCGGCGGTCCGAGGCCTGGGTCCCGCGCTCGACCAAACCGTCGCGGATCAGGCCGTCGACCGATCGGGTCAGGGTGGTGCGGTCAGCCGCCGACAGTCGCGCCAAACGCGTCATCGAGCATTCGCCGAAGCGCGCCAGCGAGGCCAGCGCAACCCATTTGCCGAAGTTCAGCCCATGCTGGGCGATGCAGTCGGCCGCCAGAGCGCGCCGATGCTGTTCCGTCTGATACATCAGATAGCTGACATAGGCAGGCAACGGCAAACCGTGGCCCTCCCCCTGGTCAAAATCTGACATGGTTCCCCCCATGCCGCCGGGCGTCTTCATGTCACAAGCTGAGCCGTCGCACAATCACGGCGCGCGGAAAGCCGCGCGTTCGCGCCCGAATGCACATTTTGGAAACTCCCCGCGCCGTTCCCCATGGCGCGAACGGCGGGAGAGCGCCGTTCGGAACGGTTAACGGAACTCCACGGCTACGGTTCCAGACAAAAGCCCCGCGAACCGGGTTCGCGGGGCTTTGGGTCTTGGTGGATCACCGGCCGTCGGCCGGACCCGGTCTAGTTCTGGGCGGCGTTGCGCGCCCGCCCTCGCGACAGCCAGTCGTCCGGATAGGTCTCACGCACGACGATCGACTTGAACTGGCCCACGGGGATGCGGGTGTTCTCGCCCGGATTGAGATCGCGCGAGATCGAATGCCCCGCGAACTCCTCGATGATGGTGATCACCTGGCTGCTGCCGGCGATGTTCTCGATGAAGACCATATTCATTGGCGTCATTCCGGAGATCGGGTTCGCGGCTCAGGCGGTATGCAGTTCGATCGCGTTGGGGCGACGGCTCCAGGCCTTCATGTCGGCCGGGCTCTGCAGCTTGCGGAAGGCGCCGCGGGCGTGGTCTTCGCAATACGACCCACGGGGAGACATCTTCTCCCGGCCGCAGAAGCCGAAGTCCATCGAGTCCGGATTGCCGATCGGCCAGCGGCACGAGTGGGTCGAAAGGCCCAGGATGTTGGCGGTCGGCTCCAGCTCGACCAGTTCGACCACGCGGATCGATTGGCGGGGCGCGGCGGGGACGGCGTCGCGAACCACTCGGGCTCGCGGCGTACGGACGATGGCGCGAGCGGTTGTCCGGGGACGGACGGGCGTCTCGCGGACGGTGATGCCCAGGCGGTGGATCTTGCCGATCACGGCGCTTCGGCTAACGCCCCCCAGTTGTCGAGCCACTTGGCTCGCGCTCAGCCCCTCGAGCCACAGCTTACGAAGCGTGGCGGTCCGCTCTTCGTTCCAGTCCATGATCTGGCTTCCATCCCGAACCGAGGCAGCCCCCTCGGCCCCATCTGCGTACGTTTATGGTTAATTGCGGTCAATTTTTTATGTGCAGACCCACGGTTTGCAATCGGGCATTTTATCTTTTCAATCTGTAGGATAGCGGTCGTTGTCGCAGGGCGTTCTCCGAACTGTGGCGAGACATTGACGGAATAACGACGTTATATATTGGATTGTCCGACCCATAAGTGGGCAGGAAAATGAATGCGGCGCCGCGACGCAGAGCTTGCGGCATAGTGTCAGTCGGGGATCGTAGATGCGTCAGTACCAACTCGCCGTCGCGGCGGCTTTCTGCGTCGTTCTGGCCGGGTGCTCCAAGCCCGCCGACAGCGGTTCGGACTCGGCTCCGGCGCCGGCTTCCGCCCCGGCGGCGGCTCCGACCGACGCCGAGAAGAAGGCCCTGCTGGCCGCCCTTCCGGCTCCCTACAACACCGGCGACCTGCTGAATGGCCAGAGCAAGTTCGCCCTCTGCCGCTCCTGTCACACCATCACACAGGGCGGGCCGAACATGACCGGCCCCAACCTCTATGGCGTCTTCGGGCGCAAGGCCGGCAGCGTGGCCACCTACAAATACTCGGCCGCTGTGTCCGCCGCCGGCTTCGAGTGGGACGCCGATCACCTGGACAAGTGGCTGGCCGACCCGCGCGGCTTCCTGCCAGGCACCAAGATGACCTTCGCGGGCTTGCACGACCCCAAGGACCGCATCGACCTCATCGCCTATCTGAAAGTCGAGACTGGCTACAAACCAAAGGGCTAGGGTGCATGGACCCCCAGGCCCTGCTCGCGCCGTTCTACGAAGCCTACAATCGGCGGGACATCCCCGCCGCCCTGCGCTTTCTGACGCCCGACGTCGACTGGCCCGACCTGGCCGAGGGCGGCCGCCTCATCGGCGCTGAAGCCCTGGCCGCCTCCTGGAAGCGGAACGTGCGGTCCATCCAGGTGGAAATGGCGCCGTTCGCCTATGGCGTGGCCTCCGACAACCGCCTGGTCGCCGATCTGGTCATGACGGTGCACAACCTGCGGGGCCAGCTGTGGTCGGAAACCCTGGTGCGACACCTGTTCACCTTGCATGACGGACTTATCTCCAGGATGGACGTTGAACCCCTGGAAAGAAGGATCTGACCGATGGATGCGGCGCAGGACCTGGTGCACCGGTTCCTCGACGCGCTCGACCGGCGCGACCTGGACGCCGTCGCTTCGTTGATCCATCCGCAAGGACGCTTTCGCGACTATCTCAATCGCGGCGAGGTGACCGGCCCCGAAGGCATCCGCGACTTCCATCGTCGCCTGTTCGAGAGCCTGGACGTCCAGATCGACAAGATCCTCGTCGAGACCATGGCGGACGGGCGCGTTCACGCCATCCTCCAGGTGGCCGTGCGCGACCAGGCCGGCCACCTTTGGTCCGACACTCGCGTGCACGTGATCTACGAAGTCGCCGACGGCCTGATCCTGTCTCAAACCCTGGACGCCAAGGACTGATCCGGCTGGATTGACGTATCGCGCCTCCCTGCTACCTAGAAGCGTGCGTCTTCGGGGGATCACATGCGTCTGGCCGCCCTCTTCGCCCTGCTGCTGTTGTCGACCGCACCCGCAACCAGCCAAGCCGCGCCTGCGCCGGCCGAGCGGATCGAGATTCCTATCTACCAGACGCGCTTTTCCAATGGCGTCATCCGCTACTGGATCCGGGTCGGCATCGACGGCGCCGCGCCGGTCGAGGTGATGCTCGACACCGGGTCGGTGGGAATGCACCTGCTGCCGGGCGCCCAGCCGCACGCGGCGCCGCACGGCCGTCCCGTCCGGGCCTCGTACGGCAGCGGCGTCGAATTGATCGGCGAGGCCGCGCCCACCGAATTGACCCTGGACCCGCGGATCAAGGTCACCGCCGAAGTCGACTGGACGCGCGAAGCCCGCTGTATCGAAGAGCGCCCCGAATGCCCTGCCCGGGACGTACCGATCGCCGACTACCGTATCGGCGGCGGCCCGCGGCGCGGCTTCCAGGCCATTCTCGGGATCGGAACCCGGCGCGGGGCGGCCGACAATCCCTTGGCCCGCACAGCCACCGGCGCTTGGATCGTGGTCCTGCCCGCGCCGGACGACACGGGGCCGGGCAAGCTGATCGTCAACGCCACCCCGGCCGATCGCGAACGCTTCGCCGTCCAGGTCCGGCTTCAACGACAAGCCGCCCAGGGCGACTACTGGTGGGACAACACCATACCCGTCTGCCTGAGCCGTGACGACCAGCCCCCCCTGTGCGGGCCGGCCATGCTGGACACCGGGGCCCCAAACCTGCGCTTCACCTCGGACAAGGAGCCCGACCAGGCCGCCTGGCCGGACGGGGCCCGAGTGACGCTCGCCTACGGCCCGGCCGACCACCCCGCGCTTCGCCAGACCTTCGTCGTCGGCAAGGGTCCCGGCGCCCGCGTCGAGTTCGGCCGCAAGATGCGCGCGGCGACTTGGGCGGGCCTCAACGCCGGCGCCCTGCCCTTCCAGGGCCTGGCCGTCTACTACGACGTCAAGCAGGGCGTGATTGGCCTGACCCCGCGTGAGACCTTCGCCGTCCCCTAGACCAGCAGGTCGGCGCAGGCGTCCAGAACCGCCTCCGCGTCCAGGCGGTATTTGGCGTAGAGGTCCGGCAGGTCGCCCGACTGGCCAAAGCTCTCCAGGCCCAGGGCCCGCAGTCGCTGGCCGCGGACCGATCCCAGCCACGACAGGGTCGAGGGCGCACCGTCGACCAGGGTCACCAGGCCCGCATCGCGGGAGAGCGGCGCCAGCAAGGTCTCGATCGTCGAGACCCGGGGCGCATCGCCCGTCCAACGCGAGCGGCCAGCCGCCGTCCAGTCACGATGCAGGACGTCGGCCGAGGTCACCGCCAGCAGGCCCGCGCCAGGCTCGTCCTCAAGCAGCGCCGCATGGGCCGCCAGGGCTTCGGGCGCCAGGGCTCCGGTATAGACCAGCGCCAGGCGCGCCCCGGGCGCCGGAGGCCTCAGCCAATAGGCGCCGTCCACCACGCCCCGGCGCCAGGCGTCGCCGACGCGCTCAGGCTGGGGGATCACCCGGGTCGACAGGCGCAGATAGGTCGAGGACCCGTCCGCCGCCTGGATTCGGTCGAAGGCGTGGGCCATCAGCACCGCCGTCTCGTCGGCGAAGGCCGGCTCATAGCTGTCCAGGCCCGGCTGGCTCATGCCGATCAAGGGAGAACCGATCGACTGGTGCGCGCCGCCCTCCGGCGCCAGGGTCAGGCCCGACGGCGTGGCCACCAGCAGGAAGCGGGCGTCCTGGTAGCAGGCGTAGTTCAGGGCATCCAGGCCCCGGGCGATGAAGGGGTCGTAGAGCGTCCCCACCGGGAACAGCCGCTCGCCAAACAGCGGCGCGGTCAGGCCCAGGGCGGCCAAGGCGATGAACAGGTTGTTCTCGGCGATGCCCAGTTCGACGTGCTGGCCGGTCTCGACCTTGGACCACACCTGGGCCGAGGGAATCCGTCGGCGCTTGAAGACATCCTCGTGCGCGCGACGCTGGAAGACGCCGCGGCGGTTCACGAAGCCGCCGAGATTGGTCGACACCGTCACGTCCGGCGAGGTGGTCACCACCCTTCCGGCGAACTCGTCGTCGCGGCGTGCGATCTCGAACATCACCTTGCCGAACGCGGCCTGGGTCGACTGCTCCCCCCCGTTGCTGACCGCCGCCAGCAGGTCTTCGGCCGACGGCGTGGCGATGGCGGGGGCCACATGCTCGCGCTCGACATTGGCGGCGAAGGGCGCACGAGCCACCAGCCCCTTCAAGGCCGTATGCTCGGCGCTGGAGAGGCCGGAGAAGACGTCCCATTCCTCGCCCTCGACCACGCCCAGCCGTTCGCGCAGCTCGGCGATCTGTCCCTCGGTCATCAGGCCGGCGTGGTTGTCCTTGTGGCCCTGGAACGGCAGACGCAGGCCCTTGACGGTGTAGGCTATGAAGAAGCGCGGCGCATCGTCCTGCGACGCCCGTTCGAACGCCTCCAGCAGGGTCTCCATGCAGTGGCCGCCCAGCTCGGTCATCAGCTCGGCCAGGTCGACATCCTTGTAGGTCGCGATCAACGCCAAGGTCTCGGCGTCTTCGGCGAGGTCGGCGTTCAGTCTCTCGCGCCACGCCGCCCCGCCCTGGTAGCTGAGCGCAGCGTAGAGATCATTGGGCGCGGTCTCGATCCACTGCTGCAGACCCAGGCCGCCCGGCTTGGCGAAGGCTTCGCGCTGGCGCTTGGACCACTTCAGGGTCTCGACAGTCCAACCGGCGGCCTCGAAGATCTCGCCGTAGCGCGTGAACATCCGGTCCTGGGTGGTCGCGTCCAGGCTCTGGCGGTTGTAGTCGACGATCCACCAGGTGTTGCGGATGTCGTGCTTGCAGGCCTCGATCAGGGCTTCGTAGATGTTGCCCTCGTCCAGCTCGGCGTCGCCCAGCAGCGAGATCATTCGTCCCATCCGCTCGGGCTTCACCGCCCCGCGCGCAGCCAGGTAGTCCTGGGTCAGCGAGGCGAAAGCGGTCATGGCCACGCCCAGCCCCACCGAGCCGGTCGAGAAATCGACGCCGTCCACGTCCTTGGTGCGCGAGGGATAGGATTGCGCGCCGCCCAGCGAGCGGAAGGCCTTCAGCTTGTCCAGGCTCTGGCGATCGAACAGGTGCTGGATGGCGTGGAACACCGGGCTGGCGTGCGGCTTGACCGCCACGCGATCCTGCGGGCGCAGGGCCTTCATGTAGAGCGCGGTCATCAGGGTGGTCATCGAGGCGCACGAGGCCTGGTGACCGCCCACCTTCAGGCCGTCCCGGCTGGGCCGCAGGTGGTTGGCGTTGTGGATGGTCCACGAGGCCAACCAGAGAATGCGTTCCTCGAGACGACGAAGAAGAGCAAGCTCCTGCCGCTTTGCCGTCAATCCGCCGTCAGCCATGCTTCCTCACCCGCGACTGGCGGGTCAGGCATGCCCTTCACCGCTCTTCTCGCGGCTTCATACGCTTCGACCCGCCACGCCGTCCACTCCGGTGAGGTCGGGCGTCGATCAGAACCGGCGCCAGACCGCCAGGACGGGGCCATGATCGGCGGCTGTCTCGCGCCCCGTCGGCGTCCAGCGCCATCCGCCCTGCACGCTCCAATCGCCCATTTCGCGCACCAGCGACACCTCGCTCTTCAGCCAGCGGGACTTCACTGGATGGGAGTCCGCCTGCCCGCCATAGGCCTGCGCCAGCAGCAGCCAACCCTTGCGCGGACGCACGCCCACCGTGGTGTCCAGCCGCGTTTCGTCGGCCAAGCCCTGGCGCCGCAGGCGAGCGATCTGGATCTCGCCGAAATAGGATCGTCCACGAACGGTGCGCGAAGTTCCCGCCAGCAGTCGGGCCTCCAGGTCGGTGTCGCCCTTGCCTGGCGGAGCATAGCCGGCGTTGCGCCCCACCCCGTCCTTGGCCGCACCCAGATAGAGGCTGACCGCCGAACGCTCGGTGCGCACCAGGCCGTACCGCAGGCCCAGCTCCACCGGCCCGCGTCCCTCGTACGACACGAAGCGGTCGTGGCCCCGCGTCAGCCCCGCCTTGGCCTGCAGGGTCAGCCGCCTGCTCAGGCCGTACTCGCCGTAAATCGACAGCGCCTGGTCGCGCCGATGGTCGATCGCCACCAGTTGGCCGTCCGGATCGAAGCCCTCGTCAGCGCTCTGGCGCTCATATTTCAAGATGACCAGCCCTTCGCCTCGATCGCGAGGCCAAGCTCCGGCCAGGGCCTGGGCCGGAGCCAGACAAAGCAAGACCGTCGCAACCGCAAGGGTCGCGACGGCCCGCAACCTCGTCGAAACGACGCCGACTAGTCGGCGTAGCCGGGCAGCTCCCGGTCCAGCTTGCGCAGGCAGCCGGGCCAGGCCAGGCCGCCGATCATTCCCATGCCCATGCCGGTCTGCTTGCGCACCTCGTCCTGCGCCGCATCGGGCGCCAGAAGAACGTTGTCGCGCCCCACCGACAGCGCCATCACCTGCTGCGAACACGCGCGCTCCAGGAAGAACATCCCCAACCAGCACTCGGCCGCGGTCGCGCCCACGGACAGCGTGCCGTGGTTACGCAACATCATCAGCTTCTTGTCGCCGAGATCGGCGACGAGCCGTTCTCTTTCGTCAAGGTTGAGCGCGATACCTTCATAGTCGTGATAGGCGAGCTGAGGCAAGACGATAAGCGCATGCTGGGTCAGCGGCAGCAGGCCTTCGCGGTGCGCCGCCACCGCAACGCCCTGGTCGCTGTGCAGGTGCATCACGAAGTGGGCGTCCTCGCGCGCGGCGTGAATGGCCGAATGGATCGTGAAACCCGCCGGATTGATGAAGTACGGCGTCTTGTCGATGACATTGCCGTCCAGGTCGACCTTGACCAGGCTCGAGGCCGTCATCTCGCCGAAGAACATCCCATAGGGATTGATCAGGAAGTGGTGCTCGGGTCCGGGAATGCGGGCCGAGATGTGGGTGAAGATCATGTCGTCCCACCCGTGCAGGGCCACGAGACGATAGAGCGCGGCAAGGTCGACGCGAGCCTGCCATTCCGCGTCGCTGACCTTGCCCTTTAGCGACGTGACGATCTGCGTAGCGCCGTCGGCCATGGCCGATCCTCCCAAGTTATCATTGTTACCTTAGAAGGTCGCGCCGCCGGGCCGCTGCGTCAAGCCGGCGTCAATCGCCGCGATCGCCCTTCATCAGCCGCGCCTTGTCACGCTGCCAGTCGCGCTCGGCCGAAGCCTCGCGCTTGTCGTGCGCCTTCTTGCCCTTGGCCAGACCGATCTCGAGCTTGGCCAGGCCCTTCTCGTTCCAATAGAGCTTCAGCGGCACCAGGGTGCGGCCGTCCCGCTGCACCGCGCCGATCAGCTTGTCGATCTGCTTGCGGTGCAGCAGCAGCTTCCGGTGCCGCCGCGGCTCGTGGTTGAAGCGATTGGCGTGGCCGTAGGGCGGAATGTCGGCGTTGATGAGCTTGATCTCGCGCCCTTCGACCGAAGCGTAGGACTCCGCGATGTTGGCCCGACCGCCGCGCAGGCTCTTGACCTCGGTGCCCGTCAGCATCAGGCCCGCCTCGATCGTCTCCTCGATGAAGTAGTCGAACCGCGCGCGGCGGTTCTCGGCGATCGGCTTGGTCATCAGACCAGACCCGCCTCGCGCATGGCCTCCAGGATCTGCGGCTTGACCGCGTCGCTGCACGGGGAGATCGGCAGTCGCGTGTCGGCTTCGCAGAGACCAAGGTGCGCCATGGCGAACTTGGTCGGCGACGGCGAGGCGTCCAGGAACAGGGCCTTGTGCAGGCGCACCAGGCGGTCCTGCCAGTAGAGCGCGGTTTCCCAGGCGCCCGTCATGCAGGCGTTCATGAAGGTGGCGCAGCCGTCCGGTGCGACGTTGGAGGTGACCGAGATCACGCCGTGACCGCCGTGGGCCATGTAGCCCAGGGCCGTGGGGTCGTCGCCCGAGAGCATCACCCAGTCCTCGCCGCACATCAGCCGCTGGAAGCTGATGCGGGTCAGGTCGCCCGTGGCGTCCTTGATGCCGACGATGTTGGGCAGCTTGGACAGGCGGGCCAGGGTTTCGTTGCTGATGTCCGAACCAGTGCGGCCAGGCACGTTGTAGACGAACACCGGCAGCTCGACCGCGTCGTTGATCGCCTTGTAGTGCTGGTATTGGCCTTCCTGGCTGGGCCGCACGTAGTAAGGCGTGACCACCAGGGCCGCGTCGGCGCCGACAGCCTTGGCATGGGCCACCAGCTCGATCGCCTCGGCGGTCGAGTTCGAACCGGCGCCGGCGATCACCGGCACGCGGCCGCGTGCGGTCTGCACGCAAAGCTCGACCACGCGGCGATGCTCTTCATGCGACAAGGTGGCGGTCTCGCCGGTCGTGCCGACGGGCACCAGGCCGTGCACGCCGCCTGCGATCTGGCGCTCGACCAGTTCGACGAAGGCTTTCTCGTCCACCGCGCCATCGCGGAAAGGCGTGATCAGCGCCGGAAGGACGCCCTTGAACGGAGAATGAGCCATGACTTGCAATTTGCCGTGAGATACCCGCCGCAACGGTTGCGGCTTGAGGATGGGGGCGGACAATATGTCCGGGTCCCCACCCTCGCAACCGGTCCGTCGCCCAGGAAACGCGATTTGGGTCGAAGTGTGATTTGGGGACGTTTCGAAGGGGGTCAATCCGCGGCGAAGCGGTCTATAGCTCGTCGCACGGCGTGCAAACGCCGCAAAACGGCCGCGCCCGTCCTGGAAAACGGGAATCGAAGGGCAGGAAACGAAGGAGTCCGCGTTTTGGCGTCAGGGTTGGGTAAAGTCTTGCTGGGCGGAGCCGGCGTGGCCGTGCTTTTCGGAGTCGCGTTCGCCCAGGACCAGGACAACGCCGACCTGCCTGGCGGCCCGGTGCCCTACAACGCCTTGCCTCGCACGCCTGGCCTGATCCAGACCCCGCCGATCGCCCGCTACGCCACGCCGGCCGAGGCCGACGCCGCCAACCTGCGCACCGCCGTCACCAGCCGCGATCCGTCCCAGATCCGCATGGCGATGAGCAGCATCCAGGATCCGCTATCGCGCAAGATCGCCCTGTGGGCGCTGGTGGACGCCGGCGCCGAGAGCATGAGCTTCTTCGAGCTGGATCAGGCTCGCCGGGATCTTTCAGGCTGGCCGCGCGCGACACGCCGCGAGAACGCCGCCGAAAAGGCGCTGGGAACCTCGGGCCTGGACCCAAAGCAGACCATCGCCTGGTTTGGCGGTCGCGATCCCCAGACCGCCGAAGGCGCGATGGCCCTGGCTTCGGCCTATCAGGCCTCGGGTCGCGCCGCGGACGCCACCAGTCTGATTCGCCGCTTCTGGCGCGACCAGGTGTTCGAAGCCGACGCTCAGCGCGCCATGCAAGCCCGGTTCGGCAGTCTGCTGACCGCCGACGACTACGTGCGTCGCGCCGATATCCTATTGTACGGCCCGCAAGGTCCGGCCGCGCGCGACATGGTGGCCATGCTGCCCTACGACCAGCAGGCTACGGCCCAGGTCCGCATCGCCTTCCGGTCCAACGCGTCCAACGCCAACGACCTGTTCAACGCCCTTTCGCCCGCCCAGCAAGCCCAGCCGGGCGTGGTGTTCGAGCGCGCTGCCTATCTGCGCCGCAAAGGCATGGACACCCTGGCCCTGCCGCTGGTGCGACAGTTCCCCTCGCCGCCGCCCACCGATGAAGCGTCTTCAGCCGTATGGCGTGAGCGCAAGCAGTTGGTGGTCTCGGCCCTGAAGGCCGGCGACAACGCCGGAGCCTACGCCGCCGCCGACGCCAAGCTGCGCGCGGGGGCCGACGCCGCCGAGAGCGAGTTCTACGCCGGCTGGATCGCCCTGACCCGCCTGAAGAACCCTGACGCGGCGGCCGACCACTTCGCCCGCATCGCCGAGATCGGCGCCTCACCCATCACCCGCGGTCGCGCCCTCTACTGGCAGGGTCGCGCCGCCGAGGCGCAGGGCGACCGCATCGCCGCCCAGGCCTTCTACGCAGAGGGCGCGCGCTACATCACCACCTTCTACGGCCAGCTGGCCGCCGAGAAGGCCGGGATCAAGGAGATCCGCCTCGACAAGGATCCGGTCATCACCCAGGCCGACCGAAACCGGTTCGAGGGCCGGGAACTGGTGCGCGCAGTCCGCACCCTGATGGCCGCCGGCGCCCGCGACCAGGTACGCGTCTTCGTGCTGTTCATTGACGACCAGTTGCCCACCGCCGAGGAAGAGGCCCTGCTGGTCGACCTGGCCCGCACCTATGGCGATCCGGACCTGGCCATGCGAGCGGTCCGCACCGCCGCCCAGCGTGGCTTCATCTTGCCTGAGCGCGGCTATCCGCTGCTGGACCATCTGTTCACGCCCGGCCCGGGCGCCGCCGAAACGGCCTTCGTCTATTCGATCTCGCGCCAGGAGAGCAATTTCGATCCCAACGCCCGCTCGGCCCCGGGCGCGCGCGGCATGATGCAGCTGATGCCGGCGACGGCGGCCATCGTGGCCCGCCAGCTGGGCGAGAACCACAGCGTCGATCGCTTGTCGGATCCCTTCTACAACATGCGCCTGGGCTCGACCTATCTGGGCAGCATGGTCAACAATTTCAGCGGCTCCTACATCATGGCCGCCGCCGCCTACAACGCCGGCCCCGGCCGTCCGACCCAATGGGTGACCCTGTGCGGCGACCCGCGCGGCGCCACCACCGATCCGCTCGACTTCATCGAGTGCATCCCCTTCTCCGAGACCCGCAACTATGTGATGCGGACCATCGAGACGACCATGGTCTATCGCGCCCGGCTGAACGGCGGCGTGGCCCCGTTGACCTTGTCGTCCGACCTCAAACGGGGCGGTTACAACTACGCCGGCCCGATCGGCGCCCTGCCCCCCATCGGCGGCGCGACGACCAGCGCGCCCGCGATCCCGCAGGGCGGCTATACGCCCGGAACGCGCTAGGCTCCCCGCCGCCGCGCGACCACCACCAGGCCGGCCGGGGTCTCGACCAGGGCCCCGTCCAGCCTGAAGACCTCCGCCAGAACCTGGGGCGACAGCGCCTTCATCGGCGCGCCCTGCGCGGCGACGCGGCCATGGTCGAGCACCACCAGGCGATCGCAGGCCCGCGCGGCCAGGCCCAGGTCGTGCAGCGTCACCACAACCGCCGCGCCTCGCGCCGCTTCGTCCCTCAGCAGCTCCAGCGTCAGGAGTTGGGCGTCGGGATCCAGTCCGGCCACCGGCTCGTCGGCCACCAGCAGGGGCGCACGGGTGGCCAGAAGGCGCGCCAGCAGCACCCGCGCGCGCTCGCCGCCCGACATGTCCAGCACGCCGCGGTCGGCCAGGGCCGCGGCGCCGGTGCGGTCCAGGCGGTCCCGAGCCACGGCCAAGGCCTCGCCGGGCGGCAGGTCGGGCGCGCCCAGGGCGGCGACCTCAAGCGCCGGCAGGTTCCAGGCCAACCTGCGCTCCTGCGGCAGATAGCCGACCAGCCGCGCCCGCTCGACGGGGTTCAGTTCGGCGATCGGCCGTCCCGAAAGCAGCGCCCGTCCCGCCTCCAGCGGCATCAGGCCCAGCCCCGCCCGCAGCAGGCTGGTCTTGCCCGCGCCGTTGGGGCCGACCACGCCCAACACCTCGCCAGGCGAGACGTCCAGGGCGGCGCCGTCCAGCACCAGGGCCTTGCCACGCTGGGCCTTCAGCCCGTCCAGGGTCCAGGCGGCCGTCATGCGCGCCAACTCCGCGCCGCCCGCCAGGCCAGCAGGGCGAAGACCGGCGCGCCGAACAGGGCCGTGACCACGCCCAGCTTCAACTCCTGCTCGGTGGGGATCATCCGGGCGGCCAGGTCGGCGGCCACCAGGAGCAGAGCGCCCGCCAGGGCCGATGGGCGCAGGATACGCCCCGGATCGTCGCGCACGGCCGCTCGCACCAGATGGGGCGCGGCCAGGCCCACGAAACCGATCACGCCCGCCGCCGCGACGGCCGCCCCCGCCAGCAAGGCCGAACCGGCCACCGCCGCCACGCGCAGCCGCGCCATCGGCAGGCCCGACATCTGGGCGGCCTCCTCGCCCAGGGTCAGCATGCGCAGGCCCTTGGCGGCGTACATGCACAGCCCCGCGCCTACGATCATTGGTCCCAGGGCGCGCGCCAAGTCGGTGAGATCCCGGTTCTCGACCGAACCCATCAGCCAGGCCAGCACCTCGGCCGTCGCCACAGGCGAAGGCGAAAGGTTGAAGACCAGGGCCGTCAGCGCGCCGGCGAAGGCCGACAGCGCCACGCCGAACAGGATCAGCACCTCCGGCTCGCGGAAGCGCGCCGCCAGGCCGATCACCACGACCCCTGCCGCCAGGGCGCCGACGAGGGCGCTGGCCTCGACCGCGCCCGGCAAGGCCGCCAGGCCGCCGGCGATGGCCAGGGACGCGCCCAGTCCCGCCGTGGCCGACACGCCCAGCACGCCCGGCTCGGCCAAGGGATTGCGTAGCAGGCCCTGCATCGTCGCCCCCGCCAGCCCGAGCCCAGCCCCGATCAGGGCCGCCATCAGCACGCGCGGTAGGCGGATGGTCCATAGCACCTCGCCCGGCGGCGAGGCTGGATCGGCGAAGGCCTGATGATACTGCGCCGCGCTGAACTGGCTTTCGCCCAGCGACACCGCGACGGCCGCCAGGGCCAGCAGGCCCAGCACAAGAAAGAGCTCCAGCCGCCTCATCGGGCCGACCGCGCCAGAAGCTCGGCGCCGTCGGCGGCGAACCAGGCCGAGCAGCCGACCATGGCGCCGGGCAGCGACGCCGCCACCCGCCCGCCCGTCACCCGACGCAAGGCTGCGTGCCGCCCCGGCCCCCAGCGGTCGCTTCCGGCACGGGTCAGGTCGAAAAAGCCCAGCACCACCGTCTTGGGCGGCGACAGCACCAGTTGCTCCAGCGGCGCGGGCGAGAAGTAGGGTTGGCGGGAGGCGTTGCCGAAGCCCGCCGCCCGCAGCATGGCGTCGATCATCGTGTGGGGTCCGGCCGTGTAGCCGCCCGGGGTCAGGTACAGGGCCTGGCGTCCCCGGCCCGCGCCCGCCGCCCGGACCAGCTTGCGGTCCATGTCGGCCAGCAGCGCCTCGCCCTGAACCGGCCGGTCCAGCGCCCTGGCCACCAGGCGGACATTGCCCCGCACGCCGTCGAAGTCGGAAGCGTCGCCAAGGCTGACCGTGGCGATCCCCCGCCGGGCCAGAGCCGCCGTCAGCCGCGTGTCACCGCCCCACTGGCGAACCACGACGTCGGGGCGCGCGGCCAGAACCGCCTCGATCGTGGCGCGGCGCTGCGGCAATCCCTTGGCCTGCGCACGCATGAACGAATCCGGCGCGTCGGCGCGCGGCGACAGGCCCACGATGGTCGGCCGCGCCGCCAAGGCCAGCACGTATTGGTCGGCGCAGGAGTCGAGCGACATCACGCGTCGCGCGCCCGCCAGGGCTGGCGCGGCCCAGGCGATCAGGCCGCCGACGCACAAGGCGGCCACGACGCGGCGCATGGGATTAATCCGTGACCAGGCCGTGCAGCAAGCCGTCCAGCGTGACCCGCATCAGCTCCTCGCGCGGCGCCCAATTGCGGTCAGGCATGGTGATGAGCAGCGCCACAAGACCGTGGCAGGCCGCCCACAGCACCTGGGCCGCGCTCTCGCCCGAACCGGTGCGCAGGCGGCCGGCGGCGGCGATCTCGTGGATCGGGCCGCTGAACTCGGCGAAGCAGCGATCGCCCAGCTCGGCGGTCGCGGCCTGCTTCTCCTTGGAGATCACGTCGCGCGAACCACAGAACACCAACTGGTAGGTGTTGGGATTGTCCAGGGCGAAGCGCATGTACGCCTCGAGCATCAGCTTCACCCGCGCCACCGCGTCGATCGGCCGGTGCGCGATGTCGGTGTTCAGCGCCAGCAACTGCCCGATCGCGCCATCGCTGATCTCCAGCAGGATCTGGTCCTTGTCTCGGAAGTGCATGTAGAGCGCGGTCGACGACACGCCCACGGCGTCGGCGATCTTGCGGATCGTCGCCCCGGCATAGCCCTCGGCGATGAAGATCTTCTCGGCGGCGGCCAGGATCTCCCCGCGACGCAGATGCCCGTCTCCTTTGGGCTTGCGAGCGGATTTGTGCGGTTTCTTCAGCGCGACCGTCACGATGCGGCGTTCCCCATGTCTGTCCCCGAGTCCGATACTAAACGGGAATCACCCAAGTACCGCAACTTTCGACCCTTTTCTCGAAACGGGCATTTTTCCGTTTGACATCTTTAAGTTGAATATTCGCTATCTGCCCGCTGGATCCGACGAAGCGCGACCGGGGGGTTGAATGGCGCGGGAGGAACGAGACCAGCACGCGCGCGCCTATGCCTTGGGCCGGGGACCGGACGCCGGCCTTACCGCCGGCTCGACTGAGGGCGCGCCCGTTCCTGGGGTCACCGGCTTCGCCGACCAGGCCCGGCGGCGTTTTTCACCGCGCCAACGGAACGCACTGATCGTCCTGGCCCTGATCTTCGCCGCCTTCATCTGGCGACGGCCGGCGGCGATGGCCGAAGCGGTCCACCTGATCTTCTTCGCGGGCTTCATGCTCAGCGCGCTGGTCAAGCTGGCGGCGGCCTGCACGCCCCGGCGCATCGACACGACTCCGCTCCTCGCCGAGGAGGATCTGCCGGCCTACACGGTGATCGTCCCGCTCTATCGCGAGGCCTCGGTAGCTGCCGAGTTGGTCGCCAACCTCTCGCGACTGGACTATCCGCGCGACCGGCTGGAAGTCCTGATCGCGCTGGAGGCCAGCGATCGCGAGACCCAGGCCGCCTTCGCCGCGCTGGACCTTCCGGCCGGCTTCCAGGTGTTGATCGCCCCGCCGGGCGAGCCGCGCACCAAGCCGCGCGCCTGCAACGTCGCCCTGGAGCGCGCCCATGGCGAGTTCGTGGTGATCTACGACGCCGAGGACGCTCCGCATCCCGGCCAGCTTCGCGAGGCCGCCGCGCGCTTCGCCGCCGAAGGCCCCGATCTGGCCTGCCTGCAAGCGCCGCTACGCATCGAACCCGACCAGCGCTTCCTGCCCGACCAGTTCGCCCTGGAATATGCCGTGCTGTTCGAGGTGTTCCTGCCGGCCCTCTCCCGCTGGGGCCTGCCCTTCCCGCTGGGCGGCACCAGCAACCACTTCCGCGCCGCGCCCTTGCGCGCCGCGGGCGGTTGGGACCCGTTCAACGTCACCGAGGATGCTGACGTCGGTTTTCGCCTGGCCGCCCGGGGCAAGCGCCTGGGCGTGATCTCTCTGCCGACCCTGGAGACGGCCCCGACGGAGTGGCGTGTCTGGCGGCCACAGAGGGCGCGATGGATCAAAGGCCACATTCACACCCTGGCCGTCCACACGCGCGGCCCACTGGTACGGTCGCCACGCGGCGCGGCCGCCCTGGTCCTGACCCTGGCCCTGTCCGTCGCCGCCAGCCACCTGCACGGACCCATGTTCGTGTGGCTGGTGCTGAACGTTGTGGGCGCGATACTGGGCCTTTGTCCGTCGGTCGAGCTGATGGACCAGGTGCTGGTTGTCCTGGGCTGGAGCTGTTCGGCCATCGCCGGCGCCGTGGCCCAGCAGCGGGCTGGTCAACCGCCTCGCATGCTGCCGTTGATAGGCGCGATCGCTTACTGGCCCCTCCAGAGCCTGGCCGCGGCCAAGGCGCTCGGGCAGTTCGTCCGCGCCCCGTCGCACTGGGACAAGACCCCGCACACGCCGCGCACCGCGCGCCCGTTGCTGGTGCGCGAGGTCGCGCGCACTGGACGGGCCTTGCCCTGAGCGCGTATTGGCGGGCGCATGGATCCGACTATCGCCGCCGCTCCCATCGTCATGCGCACTACGGGCTGGGCCGACTACGCCCTGCTCGATAGCGGGCATGGCAAGAAGCTTGAGCGCTATGGCCGCTACACCGTCGTGCGGCCCGAGCCGCAGTGTTTCTGGGCCCCGCGCCTGGACCAGAAGGTGTGGGACACCGCCGACGCGGTTTTCGACCCCACCGATGAGGACGAAGCCGGGCGCTGGCGCTTCAAGGGCAAACCCCTGGAGAAGTTCCCGCTGGGCTGGGACGAGGTGAAGTTCAACGGACAGTTCACGCCGTTCCGTCACCTGGCCTTCTTCCCCGAGCAGGCCGCCAACTGGGCCTGGCAGAACGAGCGCGTGAGCGCCATCAGGGGCAAGCAGCCCAAGGTGCTGAACCTGTTCGGCTATACGGGCGTGGCGAGCCTGGTCTGCGCCGCCGCCGGCGCGGCCGTCACCCATGTGGACGCCTCCAAGAAGTCGGTCGGCTTCGCACGCGAGAACGCCGCCTTCGCTGGCCTGGCCGACAAGCCGATCCGCTGGATCGTGGAGGACGCCCGCCGGTTCGTCGCCCGCGAGGTCCGTCGCGGCAACACCTATGACGGCGTCATCCTGGACCCGCCCAAGTTCGGCCGCGGCGCCGACGGCGAGGTCTGGCGCCTGTTCGAGGACCTCGCGGCCCTGACAGCCGACTGCGCCCGATTGCTGTCGCCCGACGCCTCGTTCCTGCTGATGAACGCCTACGCCGCCCGCGTGTCCGGTGCGGCGCTGTCGGGCCTGCTGGCCCAGGAACTGAAGGGGCGCGGCGGCGTCATCGACTGGGGCGAACTGGCGCTGGTGGAAGAGAAGGGCGACCGCCAGATCGGCCTGTCGTTCTTCGCCCGCTGGGCTTCGGAAGGGTGACAATGATGAACGCCAAGACCGTCACCTCGCTCTCCAACAACACCGTCAAGGCCGTCCGCGCCCTGCATATGCGCAAGGAGCGCGAGGAGAGCGGCCTGTTTCTGGCCGAGGGCCTGAAGATCGTCATCGAGGCGATCGACTGCGGCCATGCGCCCAAGATCCTGATGTACGGCCGCGACGCCGCCGACCATCCGATGCTGCAGAAGGCCAGCCAGGCCTGCCTGAAGGCCGGCGGCGAGGTGATCGAGGTCAACCGCGAGATTCTGGAAAAGGTCTCGCGCCGCGACAATCCCCAGGCCGTGGTCGGGGTCTTCAAGCAAGTCTACACGCCGCTGTCGGCCATCGTGCCCGAAAGCGCCCCCTGCTGGGTGGCCATGCAGGCCGTGCGCGATCCCGGCAACCTGGGCACCGTGATCCGCACCGCCGATGCGGCCGGCTGCGGCGGGGTGATCCTGGTGGGCGACTGCGTGGATCCCTATTCCGTCGAGGGCGTACGAGCCACGATGGGTTCGATCTTCGCGGTGAAGATCGCCAAGGCCAGCGTGCAGGAATTCCTGGCCTGGCGCGAGGAGTGGCCCGGCAGCGTGATCGGCACCCTCCTGACCGCCACCGTCGATCACAAGAGCGCCGACTACGTGAAGCCGTCGCTGATCCTGATGGGCAACGAACAGCAGGGCCTGCCGCCCGAACTGGCCGCCGCCTGCGACGTCAACGTCAAGATCCCCATGCGCGGCCGCGCCGACAGCCTGAACCTTAGCGTCGCCACGGGGATCATGATCTATACGGTGACGGGCTGAAGCGTAGCTCCCCGGAGGTCTCGATGCGTTGGCTGGCCCTGTCCCTCGTGCTGATCGCTTCGCCGACCCAGGCCCAGCAAGTCCCTGACGACCAGGCCGATGTCAGCGTCGCCGCGCCGGCCTGGGCGGCGGGCGCAGGTCCGGTCCTGGCGATCGATGGGGCGCACAAGAACTTCCACACGATCGACGGCCGCTACGCGCCCTTCGCGGCCCTGGCCCGCAGCGACGGGTTCAGCGTCGTCGGCAACGACGCCCCCTTCAGCGCCGACAGCCTCGCGAGGATCAAGCTCCTGGTCATGGCCAACGCCAGCCAGGACCTGACGCCAGAGGAGATCAAGGCCGTCCGCGCCTGGGTCGAGGACGGTGGATCCCTGCTCCTGATCGCCGACCACATGCCCTTCGCCCACGCCGCCGACGGCCTGGCCCAGGCTTTCGGCTTCCGCTTCGAAAGCAGCTACGCCTTCGAGGAGCCACGAGGCCCCGAGCAATTCTCCAGAGCCAACGGCCGGCTGCTGGACACGCCGGTCACGCACGCGACGGCCAAGACGCCGGCGATCGACAGCGTCTACGCCTTCACCGGCACGGTGCTGCACGCTCCGCCCCAGGCGACCGTGGTCATGCGGCTGGGAAGAGGCTGGACGATCTTCTATCCGACCGAGCCGTGGAAGTTCGACGGCGTCCCGCAGCGCCCCTCCGAGGACGACGACTTGCGCGGCGCGATCATGACCGTCGGCAAGGGCCGGGTGGCCTTGTTCAGCGAGGCGGCCATGTTCAGCGCCCAGCGCGCGGGCCAGGGCGGTTTCATGGGCTTCAACTATCCGCAGGCCAGCCAGAACAAGGCTTTCCTGCTGAACGTGCTGCACTGGCTGAACCAGCGCCCCTAGGTTCCCCTCGGCTTGGCCCGGGTCGTCGGCGCCGCATTGGCGGGGTCGTCCGGCCAAACATGGCGAGGATAGCGCCCCTTCATCTCGACCTTCACCTCGCGCCATGAGCCCTTCCAGAAGCCCGGCAGGTCCTTGGTGATCTGAATCGGGCGTTGGGCGGGCGATAGCAGGGCCAAGGTCAGGGGGACTTTGCCGCCCGCGACGCTGGGATGCTCCGACAGCCCATAGAGCTCACCGACCCTGACCTCGACCCGGGGGCCACCCTCGGCGGCGTAGTCGATGGCGAACGTCGAACCGGTCGGAGCCTCGAAACGAGCCGGCAGCAGTTCGTCCATCTTCCGCTGCAGGTCCCATGGAACCAAGGCCTTGAGGGCGTCGTGCAGCGCGCCCTCGTCAAGGCTGGATAGCGACGAGCGGCCAAAGAGCAGCGGCTCCAGCCACTCGTCCAGGCGAGAGACCAGGGCGGCTTCGGACAAGTCCGGCCATGGGTCGCCGTCAACCTCGCGCAGGAAAGACACGCGATCCAACAGCGCCTTGGCGCGATCGCCCAATCGCAGAACCGAAAGGCCGTCGGCGCGAACCTGCTCCATCAAGGCGCCGGCGATCAGGGCGGGGTCGGGATTCTCGATCAGCCGCTCCTCGACCACCAGTCGGCCCAGCTTCAGCAAGCGCTTGGCCCGGACCTTGCCGCCCGGACCGGTCTCCAAACGGTCCTCGGCGGTCAGGCGATCGGCGAAGGCGTCCCGCAGCGCCGTCTCGTCCAGCGGAGCGGCCAGCAGCACCCGATCGCGGGCCTCCCCGCCGCCCAGTTCGCCAACGGCCAGCCAGGTCTCCCGCGCCAGGGCGTCGGCCGGTTCAAGATAGACTCCGCGGCCGCCGGCCAGCTGATACTCGCCCGGCTTGCCCCGCGCCCGGGCCACGCGCTCGGGATAGGCCTCGGCCAGCATCAGGGCGTCGTCCAATTCAATCGCGCCTGAGGGGCGTCCCGCCTGACGCGCCCAGCGCTCGGCCAGGCTGTGGGCGTCGCGGGCTCGGGGCGAACGATCGCGGCCGAAACCTTCCAGTCGGTGGCGCAGGTCGACGTCACGGCCGCCCAGGCCCTGCTCGCTCAGGACGGCGGCGATCTCGGCCCCGCGCCGGGCCTGGCCCGAGGCGGCGGCCCGCACGACCATGTGCGCCAGGCGCGGCGCCAGGGGCATGTCCGACAGCGCCTTGCCATGGGCGGTCAGGCCGCCCTGCCCATCCAGGGCCTGCAGGCGGTTGAGGAGGTTGCGAGCTTCGCTGAACGCCGCCGACGGCGGGGCGTCCAGGAAGGCCAGGCCCGAGGCGTCACGCGCGCCCCACCGCGCAAGGTCCAGCGCCAGGCGCGAAAGGTCAGCCTCCAGGATTTCCGGACGGGCGAAGGCCGGCAAGGCGCGGGTCTCGGGTTCGTCCCACAGGCGGTAGCAGACGCCGGGCTCGGTACGGCCCGCCCGGCCTCGGCGCTGGTCGGCGGCGGCGCGACTGACGCGCACGGTCTCCAGTCGGGTCAGGCCGCTGGCGGGGTCGAAGCGGGGCACGCGGGCCAGGCCGCAATCGACCACCACCCTCACGCCCTCGATGGTCAGGCTGGTCTCGGCGATCGAGGTGGCCAGCACCACCTTGCGTCGACCGGGCCCCGCCGGGGCGACCGCTCGATCCTGTTCGGCCGGGTCCAGCGCGCCGTATAGCGGAGCCAGGTCCACGTCGGACCGTCGCAGCCGCTCGCGCAGCAAGGTCTCGGTGCGACGGATCTCGCCCTGCCCAGGCAGGAAGACCAGCAGGCTGCCGGTCTCCTCGACCAGGGCGCGCTCTATCGCGCGGACCGCCCGCTCCTCCAGGCGTTGACGCTCGTCGCGACCCAGATAGCGGGTGTCGACCGGAAACATCCGGCCCTGGCTCTCCACGATCGGGGCGTCGTCCAGCAGCGCCGAAATACGCGCGCCGTCCAGGGTGGCCGACATGACCAGCAGTTTCAGGTCTTCGCGCACCAGGCCCTGAGCGTCGCGCGCCAGGGCCAGGCCCAGATCCGCGTCCAGGCTGCGCTCGTGAAATTCGTCGAAGATCACGGCCGCCACGCCGTCCAGGCCCGGATCGTCGAGGATCATCCGGGTGAAGACGCCTTCGGTCACCACCTCGATCCGGGTGCGAGCTGAGACCTTGGACTGCAGGCGCACGCGGAAGCCGACGGTGTCGCCAACCGACTCGCCCAGGGTCTGGGCCATGCGGGCCGCCGCCGCTCGGGCCGCCAGCCGGCGGGGCTCCAGCATCACGATCTTGCCGCCCGCCGCCCACGACTCGTCCAGCAGAACCAGGGGCACGGCCGTGGTCTTGCCCGCGCCGGGCGGCGCCACAAGCACGGCGGCCTCGCGCGCCGCGAGCGCGTTCTTCAGGGCCGGCAAGGCCTCGTGGATCGGAAGGGTCACGCCGTCGGTTTAGCCGCGACCGCCGCGCTCGCCAAGGTTCGGGCCTTCGCCCAATCCGCGGGCGCCCGCGGTCAAGCAACGTGCTGCATCGCAACAAGTCATCGGCACGTCATGGCGCGTATTGCGCACAGTGGGGCGAACAATTACGCACGCCCTCCGCTTTACCTTGACCGCGTCCTGTTAACCGGGTCAGGGTCCGAAAAATTTGTCTACACGCGGTCCCCGGGGGGAGCCGCGGGTCTCTGGAGGAAATATGTGGCGCGTTAAGTCACTCGACGCGATCCTAGCGACGGCCGAGAAGAAGTCGTTGCATCGCTCGCTCGGCCCAATCCAGCTTACCTTGCTGGGCGTGGGCGCGATCATCGGCACCGGGATCTTCGTACTCACCGCCGCGGCCGCCCAAAAGGCCGGCCCCGGCATGATGTGGAGCTTCGTGATCGCCGGCGCCGTCTGCGCCATCGCCGCGCTCTGCTATTCCGAACTGGCCTCCATGGTCCCCGTCTCGGGCTCGGCCTACACCTACACCTACGCCGTCATGGGGGAATTGCTGGCCTGGATGGTCGGCTGGGCCCTGATCCTGGAATACGCCGTCGCCGCCTCCGCCGTCTCGGTGGGCTGGTCGGGCTACTTCCTGGGCCTGATCGAGAACGCCTTGCACTTCCATTGGCCTGACCTGCTGCGATCGGGCCCCGCCTGGTCGATGAACGGCTTCATGCCGGTGGCCGACTTCAGCGCCGGCATCGTCAACATCCCGGCCATCGTCGTGGCCCTGGCCGTGACCGCCCTGCTTGTGATCGGCACCACCGAAAGCGCCCGCGTCAACGCCATCCTGGTGGTGATCAAGGTGTCGGCCCTGACGGCCTTCATCATTCTGACCCTGCCGGTGCTGAAGACCGGCAACTTCTCGCCCTTCACCCCCAATGGCTGGTTCGGCCCGCACGGCACCACCGGCATGGGCGTGGTCGGGGCCGCTGCCTCGATCTTCTTCGCCTATGTGGGCTTCGACGCGGTCTCGACCGCCGCCGAGGAAACCAAGAACCCGCAGCGCAACGTTCCGATCGGCCTGATCGGCAGCCTGACGCTCTGCACCATCTTCTATCTGCTGGTCGCCGCCGGCGCGATCGGCGCCATCGGCGCGCAGCCGGTGCTCGGCGCCGACGGCCACGCCGTCCAGCCCGGTTCGGCCGCCTTCCAGGCCGCCTGCAACCTGGCCGCCAACAAGGACCAGCTGGTCTGCTCCAACGAAGCCCTGGCTCACGTCCTGCGCGAGATCAACTGGCCCGTCGTCGGCAACCTGCTGGGCCTGGCCGCCAACCTGGCCCTGCCCTCCGTCATCCTGATGATGATCTACGGCCAGACCCGCATCTTCTTCGTGATGGCGCGCGACGGCCTGCTGCCCAAGGGCCTGGCCGCGATCCACCCGAAGTGGAAGACCCCGCACATCGTGACCATCTTCACCGGCGTCTGCGTGGCCATCGCCGCCGCGTTCTTCCCGGTGGGCCAGCTGGCCGACATCTCCAACTCCGGCACCCTGTTCGCCTTCTTCATGGTGGCGATCGCGGTGATGGTGCTGCGGGTGAAGGATCCCAACCGTCCGCGTCCGTTCAAGACCCCGCTGGTCTGGGTGGTGGGGCCGCTGGCCATGGTCGGCTGCGCGGCGCTGTACTTCAACCTGCCCACGGAATCGATGCTGGTGCTGCCGATCTGGGGCGCCATCGGCCTGCTGCTCTACTTCGCCTACGGCTATCGCAAGAGCCACGTGGGCCGCGGCCTGGTCGAGGTCCACGAGACCGATGACGACGCGCCGCCGACCGGCCTGCCGGGCGCGTGACGAAATTGCGCTTGAACAAGCGTTCATAACGCTTAGTTCGAACGGGCGGAGATCTTCGGATCCCCGCCCGTTTTCGTTTCGGAGCCGCTTCGCATGACCGACATGCCCATCCGCGCCGTCATCGCGCCGGTCACGCCGCTGCAGCAGAACTGCACGATCGTCTGGTGCGCCAAAACCAAGAAGGCCGCGGTCATCGATCCGGGCGGCGAGGTTCCGCGCCTGGTCAAGGCGCTGGCCGATCAGGGCCTGACGCTGGAGAAGATCTGGATCACCCATGGCCACATGGACCACGCCGGCGGGGCGGCCGAGCTCAAGCGCGTGACCGGCGTCCCGATCGAGGGACCGCACAAGGACGACCAGTTCTGGATCGACCGCATCCAGGAGAGCGGTGAGATGTACGGCATGCCCGAGGCCCGCATCTTCACGCCCGACCGCTGGCTGGAAGACGGCGACGTCGTGACCCTGGGCGAAACCCAGTTCGAGGTCCTGCACTGCCCCGGCCACACGCCCGGCCACGTGGTCTTCTTCCATCGTGAGACCAAGTTCGCCCAGGTCGGCGACGTGCTGTTCCAAGGCTCGATCGGCCGCACGGACTTTCCGTTGGGCAACCACCAGGACCTGCTGGACGCCATCACCGGCAAGCTGTGGCCCCTGGGCGATGACGTTCGCTTCGTGCCCGGCCACGGGGCCATGTCGAGCTTCGGGGCCGAGCGCCGCTCCAACCCGTTCGTCAGCGACCGCGCCATCGCCGCGTCGAAGAGCGCCGACTATACCGCGCCCAAGAACACCTCGCCGGGCTGATCCTTTCCCGGGCCCGCCCTCGCCATCGAAAGGAGCGATTGCGGCGTTAGGTCGCGCGGGCTGGTTGCCCGCCTGTTTCAGGCGTGAAATCTGCGCGTGACGGGAACGTGGAAAGAGCAGTCATGGAATCTTCGCAACACCCCGCGACCTCGGGTTCCCCGGGAACCGTCATGGCCAACGCCAGCGGGACCGATCCCGGCCGTCCCGTTCGTATCCTGATCGTCGACGACGATCCCGGCATCCGCGACGTGGTTTCCGACTTCCTGGGTCGCCACGGCTACACCGTCGACACCGCCTCGGACTCCCGAACCATGGAGCAGGCCCTGGCGCGCGGTCCGGTCGACCTAGTGGTGCTGGACGTGATGCTGCCGGGCGAGGACGGCCTGGCCATCTGTCGCCGCCTCTCGGCCTCGGACGGTCCGGCGATCATCATGCTCTCGGCCATGGGCGAGGAGACCGACCGCATCGTGGGCCTGGAGCTGGGCGCCGACGACTACCTGCCCAAACCCTGCAATCCGCGCGAGCTCCTGGCCCGTATCCGCGCCGTCCTGCGTCGCCGCCAGGAGCCGCGTTCGACCGACGACGGCATGGGCGCGGCCTGCGAATTCGCCGGCTGGCGCCTGGATCTTGTACGCCGTGAACTGCGCTCGCCGCAGTCTGTGGTGGTGAACCTGTCCAGCGGCGAGTTCTCTCTGCTGCGGGCCTTCGTAGAGCGTCCTCAGCGGGTGCTGACGCGCGACCAGCTCCTGGACCTGGCCCGAGGCCGCGAGAGCGACGCCTACGACCGCGCCATCGACGTCCAGATCAGCCGCCTGCGGCGCAAGCTGGACGACGGCGGCGGCGGCGAGCTGATCCGAACGATCCGCAGCGAAGGCTACATGTTCACCTCCAAGGTGACCCGCACTCCATGAGTTCAGGCGGCAAGCCGATGGGGCCTCGCGGCGCGCCGCTGTTCGTCCAGGCCCTGGGACTGGTGATCGTCACCCTGGTGGCGGCGCAATTGATCGCGATCGCGGTCGTCTTCACCCTGCCGCCGCCGCCGCCCGAGTTCTATCGGCTGAGCGAGATCACCCACGCGCTGAAGAGCGGCCAGACAGTCCAGACCCGTGACGGCCGACCACTGGTGTTGCGTCACCAGTCCAAACCCATCCGGGGCTTGGTCGACAACCGCCGCCGCGCCGAATTCAAGAACGCGGTCGGACGGGCGCTGGGTACGGATCCGGCGAGGATCGACCTGATCGTCGAGAACGGGCCACGCTTCTTCGTGCGTGACCAGAAGCGCATCGTCCAACTGCAGTTTTTCCGTCGCGATCCGCCCCCTGGCGGCGCCCCCGGCGGGCCAGGCGATCGCCCGCTGCTGGGCTTGCGTCGCGGGCTGGATGGCCCTGGCGGTCCCGGCGGACCGCCCGACACGTTCGCCGCCCGCCGCCGCCCGCCCCAGGACTTCCCGCGCGAGGAGCCCTTCATCTTCGGCGACTTCAAGCTGGCGGTGCAGAAGGACGACGGCCACTGGCTGGTGGTCGAGCCTCGGCCGACGTTCCGTTTCGATACCTGGCAACAGCGCATTCTCCTGATCCTGGGCCTTTCCGTGCTCGCGGTCTCGCCCCTCGCCTGGCTGTTCGCCCGCCGCCTTTCGGGCCCGATCAGCGCCTTCGCCGAGGCGGCCGAACGCCTGGGCCGCGACCCTCGCGCCGCACCGCTGGAATTGCGCGGCTCAGCCGAGGTGATCGCCGCTTCGAACGCCTTCAACATGATGCAGGAGCGGCTGCGTCGCTATGTCGAGGACCGTACCGCCATGATCGGCGCGGTAGCCCACGACCTGCGCACCCCCCTGACCCGCCTGCGCTTCCGCATCGAGGCTGTGCCCGACGACATCCGCCCCAAGCTGGCCTCCGACATCGACCAGATGGAAGCGATGATCGCCGCCACCATGGCCTTCGTCCGCGACACCACCCGTCCGGCCGAACGCACCAAGCTCGAGCTGGCTTCGCTCCTGGAGAGCATCATCGACGAGGCGGCCGAAACCGGCGGCAAGGCGATAGTCGAGCGCGGCGAGAAGATCGTCATCGACGGCGACCCCATCGCCCTGCGCCGCCTGCTGACCAATCTGGTCGAGAACGGCCTGAAGTACGGGGGCGGCGTCCAGGCCAGGGTCTATGCCCGCGAGCGTCTCGGCGGCCGGGTGGCGATCATCGAGATCGACGACGAAGGACCCGGCATCGTTCCAGCCGAACTGGACCGCGTGTTCGAACCCTTCTTCCGCAGCGAACCCTCGCGCAACCGCGAGACGGGCGGCATCGGCCTGGGCCTGGCGGTTGTTCGTTCCGTGGCTCGGGCCCACGGCGGCGACGTGACCCTGCACAACCGGCCCGAGGGCGGCCTGCGCGCCAGGGTCGAATTGCCGTTCTAGGCGCTTTTGTTTCGGTGTCGAAAAAGCTGCGCCATACGCACGACATGGCGGAGAGGTTCATCGAGGCATGCAGAGCCTCTTTCGCCTTCGGGCCACCGCCACCTTGATGTTCGCCGCCCTGTGTCTGACCGCCTGCGCTTCAGGCCCGCCCCAGGACGGCCCGCGGGGCGACTGGGGCCGGCAGCCCAGGCCTCGCCCGCCGGGGGACGGCGGCGAGGGGCCGCACGCTCCTCGCCAGCAACTCTTCATCAGCCCGGCCGGCGAACCCTTCCGTGCGCCGCCCGGCGCCCCCTACCCCGTGGCGGCCTGGTTCACCGGAGCCGACACCGACCATGACGGCGTCCTGACCCGCGACGAGTTCGTGGCGGACGCCGTCCGCTTCTTCGCCGTGGTCGACACCGACCACAACGGCGTCATCGACGGGTTCGAGGTCTCCAACTACGAGAACCACATCGTCCCGGAGATCCTGCAGGGCTTCCGTGGTGCGCCCGGCGGCGGAGAGAACGGCGGACCTCCCGGCGGCGGCCGCAGCCGAGGCGGCCGGGGAGGCCACGGCGGGGAGCGTGGCGGCGGTGGAATGGGCGGCGGCGACATGAACGGCCCTCCCTCCGGCGGCGGTCGTCGCGGAGGCGGAAGCCTCATGGGCGGCATGCTTCAAGGCGCCACGCCCTATAGCCTTCTGGCCGAGCCCCAACCGGTGATGGGCGCCGAAGCGGACTTCGATCGCCGTATCTCCCGAGACGAGGCGATCAGGGCGGCCAAGGCCCGCTTCGCTTTGCTCGACAAGGACGGCGACGGCAGGCTGCGCCTGGCCGACCTGCCCCACACGCCGGCCCAGGCTCGCTTCGAGACCGCCCCGGACGCCGGCCAGCCGCCCCGACGCCGTTGAGGCTTCAGGACACCAGGCTGGCGATGATGTTGATGCCCAGGGCCAGGATCGCGGTGTTGTAGAAGTAGGCGCAGACGGCCTGGGTGGTGACCAGGCCTCGAAGGCGCGAAGTCAGGACGTCGTTGTCCGAGACCTGGAACGTCGCCCCGATGCTGAAGGCCAGGTAGACGAAGTCACGGTAGTTTCGGGCTGGTTCGCCGGGAAAGCCGAAACCCTTGCCGCCACTGACGCCGAAATGCCGGTGCGCATAGTGGAGCACGAAGACCGAGTGCAGCACCGTCCACGACAGCACCAGGGTGGCGCCCGCACAGCCTGCCGTGATGGCCTTGGTCGAGGCCCCCGCGGTCTTGGCGTTCACCATGGCCGCGACTACGGCCACCAGACTGGCGAGGATCGCCACGATCACGATGATCATGATGACCGGCAGCCCCTCGTCCTCGGCCGCCGCTCGACGTCGCACCTCGGCCTCGTCGGCGGTCATGAACAAGCGCCAGGTCGTGGCCACATAGGTCGCCGCACATACATCCCAGCCGAGCAAAAGGTGGCTGCTGACCGGGGCGTTGAGATGCCTCGCGACTAACCATCCCAGCAAACCGGCCCCCAAGGCCGCGATCAAACGCCAGTGCCGACGAACCGCACCGCTTGAAATCTCAGCCATTTCGCCCACGCCAATCGCTTCTTCTGTAACGGATAATAAGGTTAACGCCGAAATCGTAGCAATTGTCTTGGCCATGACGTGAAACCGATCGCGGCTTCACTGGTTACTTCACTGGAAGACGCGGAAGAACCGTCATGACCGACCCGGACGCCCCCCCGCCGATCGAGCCGGCGCAACCCGACTACGACCCGGGCTCAACGCCCGACGAGGAGCCGATGCGCGAACCGCCGATCCAGCCGGGGGACGACCGGCCGTACGACGCTTCGCCCGTGGACTTCGCCACCGTGACCAGTCCCGATTAGGAGCAACCCAATGGACCTCGACAGCGAACGGCCCCGTGGCCGCCGAGGCTTCGCCGCCATGGACCCCGAGCGTCGCCGCGAAATTGCGCGCAAGGGCGGGGCCAGCGTGCCCAGCGAAAAGCGCAGCTTTGCGAAAGATCGCGACCTGGCGGCCAACGCCGGCCGCAAGGGCGGCTCGTCGTCGCGTGGCGGCGGTCGCCTCTCCGGCCGCGACGCCTAAACCGCACGCTCAGCGCGCCGCGGCCCCAGGGCCGCGGCCGCCCGGCCTTTTCGTCGCCCGCCTCAGCCGGCCAGGGCGAAGACGCCGAAGCTCGGGCTCTCGCTGATCCAGCGAGCGGCCACGGTCCAGCCCGCGCGACGCGCCAGCTCCACGAAAGCCTCCGCGGCGTACTTGTAGGAGTTCTCGGTGTGGATCGTTTCGCCGTCGGCGAAACGAATTTCCCGTCCGGCCAGATGGACCACCTGCTCTCCCCGGCTGACCAGGTGCATCTCCATCCGGCTCTCCGCCGCGTTCCAGACCGCGCGGTGGTCGAATGCGTCGACGTCGAAATCGGCGCCGAGCTCCCGGTTCATTCGTGTCAGCACGTTCTTGTTGAACAGCGCCGTCACGCCTTGAGCGTCGTCATAGGCCGGCACCAGAATGTCCGGGCTCTTGGCGATGTCGACGCCGACGACGAACATGGCGCCCTCGCCCAGCAGTTCGTGCGCGCCGCGAAGGAAGCGCTCGGCGTCCTCCGGCGCGAAATTGCCGATCGTCGAGCCGGGGAAGAACCCGGTCACGGGACGTCCCCGCGCCGCCACCGGCAGGCGGAAGGCGCGCGTGAAGTCCTCGACCAGCGGAGCCACGGTCAGGTTCGGATAGTCGCGCCGGATGGCCTCGCTGGCCTCGTCCAGGGCCGACTGGCTGATGTCGATCGGCGCATAGACGGCCAGTTGGGGCATGGCGTCCAGCAACAGGCGCGTCTTTGTGCTGGCCCCGCTGCCAAACTCCACCAGGGCCGCGCCTTCGCAGACCCGCGCGGCGATCTCGGGCGCGATCCGGCGCAGCAGCGCGGTCTCGGTGCGGGTGGGATAGTATTCCGGCAGATCGCAGATCGCCTCGAACAGGCGGGAACCCTCGGCGTCGTAGAAGTACTTGGCCGGCAAAGTCTTGCGCGCGGACGTAAGGCCCGCCACGGCGTCATCCAGGAACGTGGCCGAGGTCGCGTCGGTCTCGCGCTCGCCGGAACCGCCATCGTCGGCCAGGCGCACACCGGTGAAAGCCCAGCGCTGGGCGGGATGGAAGAAGTTGCGATAGGTCGCGCGCGCATGGCCCGGCGGCGTCTCGACCGCCCCGCCGCGCAGGACCATCTGGTTGATCATGAACTTGCCATTGTACTCGCCCAGCGCGCCCGCGCCGGGCCGGAAGCCGGGATAGGCGACGTAGGGGCTGGCCGTCCATTGCCAGGCCTCGCCTGAAAACTGGTCCTGGCCCGGCCTTGTTCGGGCGGCGGCTTCCCACTCGGCCTCCGTAGGCAGGCGGCGGCCCGACCAGGCCGCAAAGGCCGAGGCCTCGTAGAAGCTGACGTGGCGCACAGGCGCATTGGCGTCCACCGCCCGGCGACCCGACAGGGTCATGACCGACCAGGCGCCGTCCGCCTCCTCCCGCCAATAAAGAGGCGCATCCCACCCCTGTTCGTTCACCGCAGCCCAGCCGTCCGACAGCCAGAACTCGGCGCGCCGGTAGCCGCCGTCGCGCATGAAAGCCAGCCATTCGCCATTGGTCACCAAGCGGTCAGCCAGCCTGTAGGGCTCCAGGTAGACGCGATGCGCCGGGCGCTCGTTGTCGAAGGTGAAGCCCGGTCCGCTCTCGCCGATCTCGACCAGGCCGCCCTCGAACGGCAGGAACCGGACCGTTGGCGCGGCCCCGCGGTCGGCGATCGGCGTATCGCTGTAGGCCGGCTGAAGCGGCGATTGGGCGAAGAGGTGCAGCAGGTCCATCAGGATCAGTTCCTGATGCTGCTCTTCGTGGGCCAGGCCCAAGTCCAGGCGCTCCATCACCTCCTGGGTGGGCGAAACGGTCAGCAGACGCTGCATGGCGGTGTCGACATGGCCGCGATAGGCGCCGACCTCGCCGGCCGATGGCCGGGTCAGCAGGCCCCGCTGGGGCCGGGGCTGCCGGGGCCCCACGGCCTCGTAGTAGGAGTTGAACAGGTAGCCGAAGGCGGGATCGAAGATCTTGTAGCCCGGCAGGAAGGGCGTGAGCAGGAAGGTCTCGAAGAACCAGGTGGTGTGGGCCCTGTGCCACTTCACCGGGCTTGCGTCGGGCATCGACTGCGCGGCCTGGTCCTCCGGCGAGAGCGGCGCGGCCAAGGCCTCGGTCCGGCGGCGGACGACGAGGTACCGATCGATGAGATCAAGGCCACGGCGTTCCGAGGCTTCCCTGGCGGTGGTGTCGTCGGGACTCATGCGCTCTCCTGCGGCTCTCAGTCCGGGAGGCCGCGACCATCCCGTGAGCTCAACGAATAGGCAACTTGAGTGTTCCTCGAACCCCGTTCAAGCGAGACCGGAGAATAAAAAGCGAACAAAAGGCGATTGACGCCGTCAATCGACAAATCAGAGCAGGAATGGCTTGGGCCCCGCTTCGCTCGCCGGCCCCATCTCCGCGCCCGTGTCAGGTTCCTGCTCCTCCGGCGGCCGGGCCGGAGCTCGACGCACCAGGCGGCCGACGCGCTGCAGCAGTTGCTCGTCCTTGAAGGGTTTGGACAGGAAGTCCCGCGCACCCAGGCCGATGGCTTTTCGCACGTCATCGGGCTGGTTGCGGGCCGTCAACACCATGGTGGGCGTCCGAGGCAAGGTGGCGTCGGCGTTCATCTTGGTCAACAGACCAAAGCCGTCCAACCGAGGCATGTTGATATCCAGCACCATGGCCGAGGGGCGCAATTCGCGCAGACGCGCCAGACCCTCCATTCCGTCGCGCGCGAAATAGGTGTCGTAGCCGGCCAGATCCAACCGCGTGGTGATCAGGTCAAGAATGATCGGGTCGTCCTCGACGACAAGGATGCGTGTCCGGCGCAGCATCAGACGAACGCCCTTCCAAGCCCCGCCCCTTCGTCGCTCTCGGGCGGCGCCTGGGTCCAGTCGGTGCAGGCGATGACCGCCCGAGCCAGGTCCAGCGCCGCGATCGGCTTGCTGACAACACCATCGAAGGCGTTTTCGTGATCCAGCAACGCGCGGTCGGCGTCGGCCGTGAAGGCCAGAACCGGGACGTCCTGGTTCGGCCCCGACGCCTCGCGCAGAGCCTGCAGCGCTTGCAGCCCGGACAAGCCAGGCATGCGCAGGTCCATCAGGATGCAATCGAACGGCTCCAGCGCGGCGATATCCAGGGCGGCCTGGCCGTCCTCCACGTCACTGACCGCCGCGCCCAGTGGCTCGAGCACGGCGCGAGCCAGTTCACGGTTCACCGCGTTGTCGTCGGCCACCAGCACCCGAACGCCATCCAGCTGATGGCCCTCGATCGGCGCGTCTGCGAACTCGTCTCCCTGTCCCACAGCCTCGGCCAAGGGCGCGTTGATATGGAAGGTGAAGATCGACCCCACGCCCAGCGTGCTGCTCACGGCGATGCCGCCGCCCATGGCCTCGGTGAGGCCCTTGCAGATCGCCAGTCCGAGGCCCGTGCCGCCGTGGCGGCGGGTTGACGAGGCGTCGACCTGCGAGAAGCGCTGGAACAGCTTGTGCTGTTGGTCTTCGCTCATGCCCGCGCCCGTATCCTCGACCCGCGCCCGCAGCATTCCCGTCGACGCCTCATAGCCGATGGCCAGGCGCACCGAGCCCTGGTCGGTGAACTTCACGGCGTTGCCGACCAGATTCAGCAGCACCTGGCGCAGGCGATCTGGGTCGATCATCACCGCCGCCGGAACCTCCCCCTCGGCTTCACACTCCAGCCAGAGGCCCTTGGCGTCAGCCTGGGGCGTGAACAGGGTCAAGGCGTCGCGAGCCAGGACCAACGGAGAACACGGGCGCGGCGTGATCTCCACCTGTCCGGCCTCCAGCTTGGAGAAGTCGAGGATGTCGTTGACGATCGCCAGCAAGGCCTCACCGGCGCTGGACACTCGCTGAACGAACCGCCGCGAGACCTCGTCCAGTTCGGGCCGTTGCGACAGCAGGCCCGAGAAGCCTATCACCGCCGTCAGGGGGGTGCGGATCTCGTGGCTCATATTGGCCAGGAATTCGCTCTTCACCGCGGCTGCGTCCTCGGCCGCGGCGCGGGCGTCGGCCAGGGCGCGTTCCTGGGCGACCTGGGAGGTCACCTCGCGGATGACGTCCAGAAAGCCGGTCGGCGCTTCGGTGACGGGGTCGCGCAGGACCGAGGGGTTGGACTCGAGCCAGACTTCTCGTCCGTCCTGCTTGTGCGCCACCCGCCAACGGACCCGCTCAGCAGGCGCGCCGGCCAGCAGCTTGCGATAGGTGCGAAGAATGCTGGCCTGCTCATCCGGATAGGCCAGATCGGCCGGTCCCCGGCCCAGCACTTCGTGCGGCGCATAGCCGATCAGCGTCTCGCAGGACGGCGCAACGAAAGTGATCCGGCCTTCCAGGTCGGCGGTCACGATCATGTCGGTGGTGTTCTCGGCCATCAGGCGATAGCGCGCCTCGCTCTCCTTCAGCGCGGCCTCGGCCAGCCGGCGGGCGGTCAGATCCTCGATCTGCGCGATGTAGTGGCGCGGGCTGCCGTCGGGATTGTCGACGCGCGATACGGCCAGCTGGATCCAGAGGATCTCGCCGTTCTTGCGGATGTAGCGCTTGTCCATCCGGTAGGTGGAAATGCGCCCCTCGCGCAGACTGTCGACCAGTTCGAGATCGGCCTCCAGGTCGTCGGGGTGGGTGATGGCCTGGAAGTCCAGCGCCAGAAATTCCTCGCGGGTATAACCCACCATGTCGCATAGCGGCGGATTGACCTTCAGGAAGGACCCGTCCAACCCGACCAGGGCCTTGCCGATGGCCGCGTGCTCGAAGGCGTTCTCAAACAGCTCCAGTTGGGCCTTGCGCTCGCTGATGTCATGCATCAGCGCCGTCATCTCCCAGCCCGTCGCACCACGCGTGGCGCTGATGGCCAGTTCGATGGGGAACTCGGCCCCGTCCTTGCGCCGCGCGGTCACCTCTGCGCGCTGGTCCAGGTCGCCCACCCCATCGCCTTGCAGATAGGTCGCAATGCCTGGCGCGCCCGCAGGCAGGATCAGGGCGTTGATGTCCGATCCCAGGGCCTCCTGGGCCGTCCAGCCGAAGGTCAGGCGGGCGTACTGGTTCCAACCGGTGATCCGGCCCTTTTCGTCGGCGGTGACGATGGCCTGGTGCGCCTTGTCGATGATGTTGCGCGCCCGGTCTTCGCTGGCCCGCAGCGAGAGCTCCAGGTTGCGGATATCCGTGACGTCCCAATTGACCCCAACGAAGCGCAGCGGAGAACCGTCCTCGGCCCGCACCAGCGTGGCCAGGGCGCGCACCGCGCGCACCTCGCCATTGGGATGGACCACCCTGAACTCGGTGTCATAGGGGGCGTCGCCGTCAATCGCGGCTCGCGCCTGTCGCCGTTCAACCGCCCGGTCCTCGGGATGCAGGCAGGCTCCAAAGGTCGTGGAGCTCATCGGCGTGCCAGACTCGACGCCGTACAGCGCATACATCCGCTCGTCCCAAGCCAGCTCGTCGGTCCGGACGTTCCATTCCCACACGCCGATCTGGCCCGCTCGCGCGGCCAGCAGGGCCCGCTCGGACAGGGCGTGATAGCGCGCCTCATTCTCGGTCCGGGTGATCTCGGCGCGCACCCGGGTCGTGATATCGACCACCGTGCCAAAGACCGCCACCACCGCGCCGGCGGGGTTGCGCTCGCAATAGCCGTGACCTTCGAGATAGCGCAGCTCGCCCGAGGGCAGCACGATACGCGTGACGGCCAGCTTCCAGTTGACGCCTTGCTCGATGGCCTGGCGCAGGCGGGCCCGTAGCGCCGGGCGATCATCGGGATGCACGGCCTCGACGAAGCGGGCGACCTCGGGATCGGTCGCCGGGTCCAGGCCGTACATCGCCGCTACGTGGGGCGACGACGTCACCTGGCCCGTCACCGTGTCGATGCGCCAATAGCCGATGCCGGCGACCTCTTCGGCCAGCGCCGTCAGACGGGCCATATGCTCGGCATGTTCCTGCAGCGCCCGGCGCTCCGTCACGTCACGGAAAACGTTGACGATCTCGACAGGCCTGCCCTCCGCGTCACGCACCACCTGCGGATTGCCTTCCAGCCACACCCAGCGGCCGTCGCCGGCCAGGTAGCGGTGCTGGCGGTCGGTGCGCGGGTCCACGGGAGCGTCGCCCAGCAGAGCCGCGGTATTGGCCAGGAAACGATCGCGGTCGTCGGGATGGACCAGGCGATCGACGGACGTGCCGATCAGATCCTCGGGTTCATAGCCCATCGCCCGGCTGGCGGGCGAGACGTAGAGCAACCTGCCCGCCGTGCTGGCGCGGACGATGACGTCGGACGTGTTCTCGGCCAGCAGCCGATAGCGGGCCTCGCTGGCGGTCAGCTCCTCCAGATTCCGCGCCTGCTCGGTAATATCCTGGAACACGCCCACCAGGGCGATCACCTTGCCCTGCTCATCCACCTCACAGGACGCCTTGGACAGCACGATGCGCTCGACGCCGTCGGCGCGGATCAGGCGGGCCTGGAAGGTGCAGGGCTCGCGCGTTTCCACGGATCGCCGCAGTTCGGCCCTGACCCGCTCGCGGTCGTCGGGATGAAAGGCGGTCAGATTGGCGTCGACCGTGGGCGTGTAGGTGCGCCGGTCGCGGCCGTGGATCTCGTAGACCAGGTTGGACCAGAAGACCTCGCTGGCGGCCATGTCGTAGCGCCAGTGGGCCACGCCCGACATCGTCTCGGCCAGTTGCAGAAGGCGCGCCTGCTCCCAGCGGACGCGATTGACGCGGCCGCGCTCCATCTCGTCGACGACGATCTTGGCGAGGGCCTTCAGGCGTGACAGCTCGCGTTCCGCCAGCGGACCGCGTGGCTGGGTGTCGATGACGCAGAGCGTGCCCAGGTTGAACCCCGAGGGCGAGGTGAGAACAGCCCCGGCATAGAAACGAATACCGGGTTCGCCGGTCACCAACGGATTGTCGGCGAAGCGGGAATCCCCCGCCGCGTCCTGGACCACCATCACGGCATCGGCCTCCAGCGCGATGGCGTGACTGCAGAACGCCATGTCGCGTGGCGTGGAGCAGGCGGCCAGGCCTTGGCGCGACTTGAACCACTGGCGTTGGTCGTCGATCAGCGAGACCAGGGCGATCGGCGCATCGAACAGGTCGCGCGCCAGCTCCGTAATGCGGTCAAACGCTTCCTCAGGCGAGGAGTCGAGTATTCCGTAGCTACGAAGTTCCCGAACCCGGCGCGCTTCGTCGTGAGTCATGTCGTCCTCCGCCGGGACAAGCTGACCGCAACGTCCGTCGATCCGGTTAAGATCGCATGCGACAAATCGCGCCCAGCCCTTATGGGGGCGGGCGCGACGCTTTCTGGCGAGCCCTCGGGATCAGACCGCGGCGCTCATCGGTCCGTCAGGCCGGCCATCCACGAACTGGCGGACATAGGGATTGTCCGAAGTGTCCAGCGCCGAAGGCGGGCCGCGCCAGACGATCTTCCCGCCGTGGAGCATGGCGATCTCGTCGCCGATGGTCCGGGCCGAGGCCAGGTCGTGAGTGATCGACACGGCCGTGCAGCCGAGGTCCTTCACCTGGTCGACGATCAGCTCGTTGATCGCCGCCGAGGTGATCGGGTCCAGGCCGGTGGTCGGCTCGTCGAAGAAGATGATCTCGGGATTGGCCACCACCGCGCGGGCCAGGCCCACGCGCTTCTGCATGCCGCCCGACAGTTCGGACGGGAAACGATTGGCGATCTCCGGGCCCAGGCGTACGCGCGCCAGGGCCTGGATCGCGCGATCCTTCGCCTCCTTGCGAGGCACGCCGTCGGCGTTGATGAGACGGAAGGCCACGTTCTCCCAGACATTCAAGCTGTCGAACAGCGCGGCGCCCTGGAACAGCACGCCGATCCGCGAGAACAGCTCGCGTCGGGCGCGACCGCCCATGCCGATCATGTCCTTGCCGTCGACCAGGACCTGGCCGGCGTCGGGACGCACCAGGCCCATGGCGACCTTGATCGTCACGGACTTGCCCTGGCCGGAGCCCCCGATGATGACCAGCGATCGCCCCGCCGGCACGCTGAGGTCCAGACCGTCCAGGACCTGGGCGGTGTCGAAGCGTTTCTTGACGCCTTTCCACTCGAGTTTGGGCGTATCGGTCATGCGGCGGTGAACAGCGTTGTGAGGAGATAGTCCGAGGCGAAGATCAGGATCGCCGACGACACCACGGCGTGGGTGGTGGCGCGGCCCACGCCCCGGGCGCCGCCCTTGGCGTTGTAGCCGTGGTAGCAGCCCATCAGCGCCACGATGAAGCCGAAGACGGCGGCCTTGATCAGACCCGAACCGATGTCCCAGCCCTGGATGAAGCTGACCGTGTTGCGGACATAGACCGTGGGGTTGAAGTCCAGGATCCGCACCGCCACCAGCCAGCCCCCGGCCACGCCGATGATGTCGGCCACGGCGGTAAGCAACGGCAGGGCCAGCACCGCGGCCGTCAGGCGAGGCGCGACCAGGTAGCGGAACGGGTCGGTCGACAGGGTTCGCATGGCGTCGATCTGCTCGGTCGCCCGCATGGCCCCGATCTCGGCGGCGATAGCGGCTGAGACCCGCCCAGCAAGCATGAGGGCGGCCAGCACCGGTCCCAGCTCCCGGGTGATGCCCAGGGCCACGATCTGCGGCATCACCTGCTCGGCGTTGAAGCGCCCGCCGCCGGTGTAGATGTTCAGAGCCAAGGCCGCGCCGGTGAACACGGCGGTCAGGCCCACGACCGGCAGCGAGAAGAAGCCGATGGCGATGAGCTGGCGCAGCAACTGGATCGGAAACCACCGCGGCGTGAAGCAAGCCACCACGCCACGCACCGCGAACACGGCCACGCCGCCCACCATCCGCAACGCGGCCAGGGTCGAGCGCCCGATCACGCGGGCAGGCCGGAAGAAGGCGGGAACGCCCCCGCTGGCGGCGACCATCCTAGTAGCTGTCCGGCGCGACGGTGGCGTCGGCCGCGGGCGTCTTGGCCGAAGCGGCGTCGCCCGAGGCGGCCGCGTCGCCCTGCGGGCGCATGACTGAGCCGATCAGGCCGAACAGGTCCACCGCGCCCTGGGTGTTTTCGATCTCGCCGCCGGCCTTCAAGTCCTCGGTCGAGCCGCCCGGAGCGATGGCCACGTGCACCCCGCCCAGCAGGCTGTCGCTGGTGATCTTGGCCGTAGAGTCGGCCGGCAGCTTGACCGTCGGGTCCAGCGTCAGCTTGGCCACGGCCAGGTAGCTCTTCGGGTCCAGGGTGATCTGCGAGACGGTCCCGACCTTGACGCCGGCCACGCTGACGCTGGCGCCGGGCGCCAGCGAGCCGACCTGGCCGAACTTGGCGGTGACGTCATAGCCGCCCGGCTTGCCCCCTACCCCGCCAACGGTCAGCGAATAGCCCAGAAACCCCGCCGCGAGGGCGAGGACGACAAGACCCATCCCGGTCTCGGCCCATTGTTCGCGCAACGCTTATCCCCTTTCGAAATCAGCCCCGGCCTCTGCAGCGGCCGGGGGATCGCTTCTTACTTACGCGACGCGGGACGCTGGGCGTCGCGCTGCAATTGATTGATAAGCACGTCGATGTTGCCGCCGGCGTTGTCGATCGTGGACACGAAGTCCTGTTGCTGGGTGATGGCCAGCCATACGCCCTTGAACTGCACGTCGACGACCTTCCAGTTGGCGCCGCCGCCCAGCACGCGCCAGGACACCGGCAAGGGCTGGCTCAGTTGACCGCCGGAGATCACGGTGTTGACGATCACGTCGCCCGGCTTGCGCACGACCGACCCGGTCACCTTCAGGTTCTCGCCGCGATAGTCGTCGATGCGGTTCTGGTAGACGTTCTCGGCGTAGACGCGGAAGACGCTGGTGAACCGCGCGCGCTGGTCGGGCGTGATCGTCCGGGCGTACTTGCCCAGCACGAAGTTGGTGACCTTCGGCACGTCGGCGAGTTCGTCGATGGCCTGGTGGAAGACGGCCTTCTTCTGGGCGTCGGTCTGCTTGCGATCAGCCAACACCGAAATGACCCGCTGGGCCTTGGTCTGCACGAACTGCTCGGCCTGCGGGTCGCGGGCGTTCTGGGCCAGCGCCGGAGCGGCGGCCGCCAGACCGCCAAGGCCGATGGCGGCGGCAAGCGCGAACTGGACGGAACGTCGGGTCGTGCGAACTTGGGTCATGATCTATTCCGGATGATCGTCTTGGCTCGGGGGAAAGCCGGTGATGGAGGCGGCGCCGGTCAGGGCGAAGTGGGGGTGTCGAAGTCCGGCAGGGCCTCGACCTCGCCGGTGGCCTGCCGCACGAAGGCGGCGCGATACTGGCCAAAGGCCGAACGCGCGGTCACGTAAGGATCCACCGCGTCGTCCAGCACGCGGAAGGCGCCGTCGGCGTTGGCCCGGGTGTCCAGTGATTGCACCGCCAGTCGGCTGGCGCCGAACGTCGTGGTCCAGCCGCCGCCCAGGATGCCGACCGGATCGGTGAAGAAGTCGACCGTGCGGCCCACGCCTTCGCGGAAGCTGGAAGGGCCGATGATCGGCACATAGACATAGGGTCCGGGCCGGACGCCGTAGCGCCCCAGGGTCTGGCCGAAGTCGGCGTCATGCGGGGCGATGCCCATCTTGGCGGCGACGTCGAACAGGCCCAGCAGGCCGATGGTCGAGTTTATGGCGAAGCGCGCCGTCGTGCGGCCCGCCCGCCGGGGGTGGCCCTGGGCCACGTCGTTCAGAAAGGTCGCCGGTTCGCCCAGGTTATAGACCACGGCGCTGACGCGGTGCTGCAGCGGCGTGGGAGTCACGGCCATGTAGCCGTGAGCCACCGGGGCCAGGATCGCGCGATCCAGGCCCATGGCGAAGGCGAAGGTCTTGCGGTTGAAGCCCTCCAGCGGATCGTAGGCGGTGTCCTGAGCCTCGGTGGAACCCGGAACGACCTGCGGGACGCTAGCGTCCGGCGAGGCGGCCGCAGCGTCGACGACAGGTGTGGCGTCAACGGCGGAAGCGGCTTCGGCTGGAGCTGAAACGGACGGAGCGATGTCCTGGGCAAGGGCCGGAAAGGCCAGGGCCGCGGCCCCCGCCGCCAGCATGCCGGCCACAAATATGCGCGGCTTCATCCGAGCGCCACGCGATGCGTGGAGCTTGCTGCAGGTTTCCGACGCGCTGCTCATCTTGGTCTCCTGCCGTCCGACGGCAGGCGGGATGTAGGCGCTGAGAGAAGCTTGGCAACCCCAACTTGTCACAAAGTAGACGTCAAAGCCGCCAACAGTGCACCGTTTTGTAGATTGATGACGCTTATTGTCAAAAAAGCCACGTTCGAAGAATCTCGACCGATCGCCCCAAGGGTGAATTCCGTCCTTGTACGGTCGTCATGCGAGGTTGCTGAGTCGAACCCTTGCCGTTCCACGAAGGCTCGACAAGGGCTCGACGACAGCTTGCCGGGGGCTCGACAATCGCTCCCCCGAGATCAGACCGCGCGGACCCAGCCGTACGGATCGGGAACCTGGCCGCGCTGGATGCCGACCAGGCCGTTGCGCAGCTCCTCGGTGCGGGCGCCCGAACCGCCGTTGCCGATCACGAAGTCGCCGTCCTTGGACTTGACCGTCCCGATGGGGGTGAGCACCGCGGCCGTGCCGCAGGCGAAAGCTTCGCGCAGGCGGCCGCTGGCGGCGTCGGCGCGCCACTGTTCGATCGAATAAGGTTCCTCACGGACCGTGATCCCCTTGTCCTTGGCCAGGGCGATGACCGAGGCGCGGGTGATGCCCGGCAAGATCGAGCCGCCCAGCGGCGGGGTGACCATCGAGCCGTCCTCGAACACGAAGAAGACGTTCATGCCGCCCAGTTCCTCGACCCAGCGACGCTCGACCGCATCGAGAAAGACCACCTGATCGCAACCGTTCTCGATCGCTTCGGCCTGGGCCAACAGGCTTGCGGCGTAGTTGCCGCCGCACTTGGCCGCCCCCGTGCCGCCCGGCGCGGCGCGGGTGTAGTCCTGCGACACCCAGACCGAGACCGCGTCGGCCTTGTTCTTGAAGTAGGCGCCGACCGACGAGGCGATGACGATATAGAGATATTCCGACGAGGGCTTCACACCCAGGAACGCCTCGCTGGCGAACATGAAGGGACGCAGGTAGAGGCTGCCATCGCCGTCCGGGATCCAGGCGCGGTCTGCGTCGATCAACTGCGACAGCGATTCCAGGAACAGCTCTTCCGGCAAGGCCGGCATGGCCATGCGGCGCGCGGATTCGTTGAAGCGGCGAGCGTTCTGCTCCGGACGGAACAGCGTCGCGCCGCCGTCGGGCGTGCGATAGGCCTTCAGCCCCTCGAAGATTTCCTGGGCGTAGTGCAGGACGGCCGAGGCCGGATCCATCGGGATCGGGGCGCGCGGCTCGACCTTGGCGTCGTGCCAGCCCAGACCTTCCTTGTAGCGGATCGTCACCATGTGGTCGGTGAACACCCGGCCAAAGCCCGGATTGGCCAGAAGTTCGGCGCGCTTCTCAGCCGAGACCGGGTTCGGATGCGGCAGATGGGTGAACGAGGAGGTTTGCTGCGAAGTCATTGAAAGCTCTTGTCGCGGGATTTCGAGGGATCGCGCCGGCCGTCCCTCGGGAACGGCGGTGCGGAAGAAGCGAGACGGATCGGCGCGGACGTCGCGTATCGAACTATGACGGCCGCGCCGTCATACGCTCATCGCCACCGGCGCGCGCTTGGCGCCGATATGTCCGGTTACGACCAAACTGGATCGGCTCGACATGACCGACATCTCGTCTCCGCTCGCCGCACAACGCGGCGCTTGCGACCAGCCTCGAGAGCCGTCGCACACCGGGCGCAATTTCGCGGTCGGCGGCCCCGAGCGCAACCCCATTTAGCGCGAAAGCGCGCGCAGCTTTTCGAAAGGCCTGGCGACCCGATGAGCGATGGGATTTCTGGGAAGGATGACGAACCTAAGTCGACGAAACAGTGAATTACACCTACGCCGTAGTGCGCCGAGATGCTTGAATGCCGGATGAGAGAGGGCCGCGCCCTTCACCACCGCTGAAATTTCCAGAGCTCCATATCTCCCCGACATTAGCAGCAAGAATCCGAAGAGCGCCCGACCGGCGGGTCCTTCCGAATGCAGCGAACGTCGGATTTGCAAGACGCCAGAGGGTAGACCCGTGAAGATTATGTGCCTGAACGGTTGGGGTGGAAATTTACACGGAACCCTATTGCCCTATGTCGAATCCAGCTCCCCCGACATCCTGTGTCTTCAAGAGGTCGTCCACAGCCCGGAAACCGACAAGGATTGGCTGACCTACCGCGATGGCGATCACATACTGGCGCAACGGGCCAATTTCTTTCGCGATGTCTCGAAAGCCCTACCCGATCACGTCGCAATATTCTGTCCTGCGGCGCAGGGCGTTCTCTGGGACGACGATCACCCCGTTCCGTCGCAATGGGGGCTGGCGACATTCGTGCGCCGATCCTTTCCGATCATCGGTCAAGTCCAGGGTTTTGTTCACAAGGGCTTTTCGCCAATGGGTTATGGCGATCATCCGCGATCGCGCAGCGCTCACGGCGTGAGGGTCTATGACTACGCCGCCGAACGGGCCGTCAGCATCACCCATATGCACGGACTACGCGATCTGAACGGCAAGATGGACACCCCGGAACGCGCCGGGCAGGCGCGAAAGCTGCTCGATCTTTCCCGCCAGATTTCAGAGCCGGATGACGTGATCGTGGTCTGCGGCGACTTCAATGTCGAACCCGGCAGCGAAACTCTCGCGATTCTCGCCGAAGCCGGACTGAAGGAACTGGTGACCGGGCGCGGCTTTGAGAGCACCCGCAGCACTCAATACAGGAAGCCGGGCCGGTTCGCGGACTACCTGCTCGTGAATCGCGAAGAGGTCGTGAAGTCGTTCGACGTCGTTTATGATCCGGAGGTTTCGGATCACTGCCCTCTGGTACTCCGTTTATAGTCGAAGCGCCGAAGCCGCCACCCGCTTGAGAATTGGCTTCACCCGCGCCCGATCATCAATACGAAGATCTTATATGCCCGCTTGCAGCACCTGGTCGTATGTATGCTGGGGATGAAGCGCCTTTGACACGTTGCTCGTGGCATGCGGTCGGCAAATGGCGGAGACGGAGGGATTCGAACCCTCGATACCCTTTTGAGGTATGCCGCTTTAGCAAAGCGGTGCCTTCAGCCTCTCGGCCACGTCTCCTCCTGAGAGGGAGCGGTTCGATAGCCTGTTCGTTGCGCCGTGACAATCGAGCTTTCCGTAAAAATCCACGTTAACGTGAAGCTCATGCCGCCTGGCTAGGCTGAACCTCGTTCTGCAAGAGGTTCGGGGCTCATGTCGTCGGTCGCTGCTCACACTTCGAAGTTCGGGGAAGCCTTCGCCGGCCCCGGCGGGATCGGCGACGACGAAGACCCCGTCGTCGGCCGTCGCGGTCCGTTCCGCCCCGGAAAGCTGGTGCCCGCCCGTGCGCGCCTGCACGCCCGCAGCCTCTCGCGTCTCTTCCATGTGATCGACGCCCTGGCGGTCATCGCCATCACCGCCGTGGCGATCCTCGTCGCCCATCTGAGTCCTGCTA
>JAGHZU010000040.1 GCA_017745235.1 Caulobacter sp.
GCCTTCAGGAAGGCGCGGTCCTTGTCCAGGCTTTCCAGGGCTTCGCGCAGCGAGCCGCAGACTTCCGGGATCTTCTTCTGCTCGCGGGGCGGCAGGTCGTACAGGTTCTTGTCGGCGGCCGCGCCCGGATCGATCTTGTTGGCGATGCCGTCCAGGCCGGCCATCAGCAGGGCCACGAACGTCAGGTACGGGTTGCCCATCGGATCGGGGAAGCGCGCCTCGATGCGCTTGGCCTTGGGGCTGTCGACGTGCGGGATGCGGATCGAAGCCGAGCGGTTGCGCGAGCTGTAGGCCAGCTTCACCGGAGCTTCGTAGCCGGGCACCAGGCGCTTGTACGAGTTCGTCGTGGAGTTCGAGAACGCGTTGATGGCCTTGGCGTGCTTGATGATGCCGCCGATGTACCACAGGCACATGTCAGACAGGCCGGCGTACTTGTCGCCAGCGAACAGCGGCTTGCCGTCACCCCAGATCGACTGGTGCACGTGCATGCCCGAGCCGTTGTCGCCGAACATCGGCTTGGCCATGAAGGTGGCGGTCTTGCCGTAGGCGTGGGCCACGTTGTGGATCACGTACTTGTACAGCTGCATGCGGTCGGCCATCACGACCATGGTGTCGAACTTCAGGCCGAGTTCGTGCTGGGCCGGGGCCACCTCGTGGTGGTGCTTTTCCGGCTTCATGCCGAGTTCGCCCATCACGGCCAGCATTTCGCCGCGCAGGTCCTGTCCGGAGTCGACCGGGTTGACCGGGAAGTAGCCGCCCTTCGGACCCGGGCGGTGACCCATGTTGCCTTCCGGATATTCCTTGGCCGAGTTGCCCGGCAGTTCGACGCTGTCGAACGAGTAGCCGGTGTTGCTCGACGAGGTGTTCCAGCGGACGTCGTCGAAGATGAAGAACTCGGCTTCGGGGCCGAAGAACACGGTGTCGCCGATGCCCGACGACTTCACGTAGTTCAGGGCGGCCTTGGCGATCGAGCGCGGGTCGCGATTGTAGGGGGTGCCCGTGTCGGGGTTCACCACGTCGCAGAACAGCGCCAGGGTGGTCTGCTGGTAGAAGGGGTCGATGATCGCGGTCGACAGGTCGGGACGCAGCTTCATGTCCGACTCGTTGATGGCCTTCCAGCCGGCGATCGACGAGCCGTCGAACATGGTGCCGTCGTTCAGGAAGTCGTCGTCGACCAGGTCGATGTCGAAGGTGACGTGCTGCATCTTGCCGCGAACGTCCGTGAAGCGGACGTCGACGTACTTGACGTCCTTTTCCTTGATGAGATCCAGGATTTCCTTGGCGGTGCTCATAGTTATCCCCTTTGAGCGTTAAGCGTTTCCGGCCGCGCCGATCAGACGGCGGCGGGCCCGGTTTCTCCCGTGCGGATGCGAACGACTTCCGCGATGTCCGAGACGAAAATCTTGCCGTCGCCGATGCGGCCCGTGCGGGCGGCGTTGGTGATGGCTTCGAGCGCGGGCTCCAGCTGGCTGTCCTCGACGACGACCTCGACCTTGATCTTGGGCAGGAAGTCGACGACGTACTCGGCGCCGCGATAGAGCTCGGTGTGACCCTTCTGGCGGCCGTAGCCTTTGGCTTCCAGGACGGTCATGCCCTGGACGCCCATCTCCTGAAGCGCCTCTTTGACCTCATCCAGCTTGAACGGCTTGATGACGGCTTCGATCTTTTTCATTGGCCTTCTTTCGCGCCCGACGGCGCATGCGCCCTTCGAATGGCGGCACGGAGCACGCCTGCCCGCCGGGTCACAAGCGTGCCGAGGAGGATTACGGCCGCCTCCGCGCCATGTCGCGTCAGATGCGTATGAATTGGGCGCCTTGAGATCGAAATTCGTGCAGTTGCCGTTTGGGTGACCAAACCGGGTTGTCCAACGGGTTTGGCCGCCTAGGATGCGCGAAACGATCGTTCGAAACGGGGTGATCGTGGTGCGGGATGCTCGCCGGACGTCGATCCGGGCCGAAAACGGCCCTGGCCGAGCGAGGCGGAAAAGTGGCGGTCGCAATGAAACTGCTGAAGTTTGTGGCGAAATGGCCGACGGCCTGGCGCCTTCGCGAGGGGTTGGTTCTTGCGCGATGCCCCGGCCTTGGTGGTGAGTGAGACCCGATGACCCGCATTCATGTGATCCGTCATGGCCGTCCGGCCTCAACCTGGGGCGATGCCGATCCCGATCCGGGTCTCGACGCCGTGGGCGCCGAGCAGGCGAGGGCGGTGGCCGCCGACCTGATGGCCCTGCCCGAGGACCTGCGGCCGACACGGGTTGTCAGTTCGCCCCTCAAGCGTTGCCGCGAAACCGCTCAGCCCCTGGCCGACGCCCTGGGCGTGGAAGTCGTCATCGACGAGCGAGTCGGCGAGATACCCACGCCCGCGCACCTGTCGGCCGAAGACCGGCCGGCCTGGCTCAAGCGCGCCTTCCAGGGGCTGTGGAGCGAGATCCAAGGCGATCTGGACTATGCCGCCTGGACGCGCGGCGTGGCTTCCGGCGTCGCCTCCCACCCGGGCGCAGCCGTCTTCAGCCATTTCGTGGCCCTCAACGCGGCTGTCGCAGTCGCAACCGGCGATCCCCGGGTCGCGGTCTTTCGTCCCGACCATGTGTCGGTCACCAGCTTCGACCTCTCCGACGACGGCTTGATCCTGGTCAAGAAGGGGCGCGAAGCTTCCACCCAGGTTCTGTGAGTCCCGGAGGCGTCGTGGCGCGCGAAATTCTGACCGTCGCCCAGATGGCCGCCTCGGACCGCGCGGCGGCGGAGGCGGGAACGCCGACTACGGTCCTGATGGAGCGGGCGGGCGCGGCTGTGGCGCAGGCGGTTCTGGACCGCTTCACGCGAAGGCCCGTCGTGGTCTGGTGCGGGCCGGGCGACAACGGCGGCGACGGCTACGTGGCCGCGCGTTTCCTGCGCGACGCGGGCTGGCCGGTGCGGGTGGAGGCGTCGGCGCCGCCCGCCAGTGCGGCGGGAAAGTGGGCGGCCGAAGCGTGGAGCCGGGAGGTCGGCGCGCTGAACCCCGAGCCGGTCGAAGGCCCCCTCTATCTCGACTGCCTGTTTGGTTCGGGCTTGTCCCGCCCGTTGGAAGGCGAGGTCGATCGCCTGGCCCGGTCCATGGCGGGACGGGGACGCGAGATCGTTGCGGTCGACGTGCCCAGCGGCCTTTCGGGCGATACGGGCCGCCCGCTGGGCGAGCGGGCGCTGGAGGCCGGGCTCACCGTCACCTTCCATCGCCGAAAGCCCGCCCACGTCCTTTCAGCCGGACGTGCGGCCTGCGGCGAAGTCGTGGTGGCCGACATCGGCTTGGAAACCGCGCCGAATATCGAGCCGAAGCTGTTCGAGAACGATCCCGACCTGTGGGCGCATCGTTTTCCCTGGCCCGGCGCGGACGCTCACAAGCATGCGCGCGGTCGCCTGATGGTGGTCAGCGGCGAGGCCTGGAGCACCGGGGCGGCGCGGCTGGCGGCGCGCGCGGGCCTGCGCATCGGTGCAGGCGTGGTCACCGTGCTCTCGCCGACCGGCGCCCTGGCGGTCAACGCCGCTCATCTTGAAGCGGTGATGCTGGCTCCGTTCGACAACGAGGACGAACTGGCGGCGCGGGCCGAGGCCGCCCACGCCCTGGTCATCGGGCCGGCCGCCGGGGTGGGCGAGGCGACAGCCCGCAATCTTTCGGCCGCCGCCCGCACGGGCGCGGCCCTGGTGGTCGACGCCGACGCCCTGACCAGTTTCGCCCATGATCTGGACGGCTTGTTCTCGATGCTCGACCGCGACGACGTGCTGACGCCTCATCCTGGCGAGTTCGAGCGAGTGTTTCCCGGACTGCTGGCCGGCTCGCCCGAACGCATCGCGGCGGCTCGAGCGGCTGCGGCCAGGGCAGGGGCCGTCGTGCTGCTGAAGGGAAGCGACACCGTGGTCGCCGCGCCCGACGGTCGCGCCGCCGTCTCCCTGAACGGAACGCCGTGGCTGGCCACGGCCGGTTCGGGCGATGTGCTGGCGGGCTTCATCGGCGGGCTGGTCGCCCAGGGGATGGACAGCTTCGAGGCGGCCTGCGCCGGGGCCTGGATTCATGCCCAGGCGGGCGCGGCCTATGGTCCTGGGCTGATCGCCGAGGACCTGCCGGGGCTGGCCCCGGCTGTGCTGGCGGGACTCTACGCCGGCCGCTAGCTGTCCAGACGGATCAGGACCACCTGGGACTGGACGCCTTCATCGAACAGGGTGCTGCTGATCGCCAGCGCGGTCTGGAACGTGCGCTCCTCGATCACATCGGTGAACAGCACCCGATCGCCATGCCGGACCGTCCAGCCGTGCTCGCCTTCGACGACCTCGATGGTTTCCATGAAAGCCTTCCCTTGCCGATGCAGCTCAAACCATCCGCGCAAGGAAGGGTTCCGTGCGATTGCGCATATTGTCGCGACACGTTCGTGGCCGTGCGTCCTGCGGATTCGATGGGGCGGGATTTCGGGAGAAGGTGACACCGGTCCGGGCGTCAGTCGGGGGGGCATGGCCCGGACCGGTGTGGTCCGAGGGCGTTCGAGGAACAGCGTCGGACACCATCAAAACACGCTGTCTGGAAAGCGGTTCCGGCGCGTTGAAAAATTTTCGACGCGTCGTGAAAGATGAGCGGCGGCGCTTGGTGGCTTGCCAATCGGGTCCGACCTGTCTAACCCGCTCCGGCGCACGGCGCGGATGTGGCGAAACTGGTAGACGCACTGGATTTAGGTTCCAGCGCCGAGAGGCGTGGAGGTTCGAGTCCTCTCATCCGCACCACTTGCCCGCGTGTTCTCGCGGTCAGGGCGCCAATGCCCCTTGGATGGTCGCCAAACGCGTGACATAAGGGCGCTCTTTCGCCGCCCCCGGTGACGTGGGCGGCTTTGATGTTTTGACCCCTGGGGCGGACGACGGGCGCGGGCGCCCAGAGCCGAGAAGCTAAGAATGTCGATGCAGATCGTTGAAAAGTCGGGCGAAGGCCTCAGCCGCGTTTATGGCGTGACGGTGCCCGCGAGTGAACTCGCCACGCGTCTCGAAGCCCGGATCGCCGAGGTCGCGCCGCAGATGAACGTCAAGGGCTTCCGCCCCGGCAAGGTGCCGACCGCCCACGTTCGCCGCCTGTACGGCAAGGCCCTGATGGGCGAAGTCATCGAGGCGACGCTGAACGAAGGCGCACAGAAGGTCCTGGAAGACAACAAGCTGCGTCCGGCGGGCCAGCCCGATCTGACCCCATCGTCGGACATGGACAAGGTCCTGGCCGGCGGTGAGGATCTGGCCTTCGAGCTGGCCGTCGAGGTGATGCCGGAATTCGAGCCGATCGACCCGGCCGCCATCGAGCTGACCAAGCCGGTCTACAAGGTGTCGGACGCCGAGGTCGACGAAGCCCTGGCGGATCTCGCCAAGCAGGCCCGCACCTACGCTCCGCGCACCGGCAAGTCGCTGAAGGCCAAGGACGGCGACCAGCTGCTGATCGACTTCGTCGGCACCATCGACGGCGTGGCCTTCGACGGCGGCACGGCCAACGACGCCGAGCTGGTCCTGGGCTCGGGCCAGTTCATCCCGGGCTTCGAAGACCAGCTGGTCGGCGCCAAGCCGGAAGACGTCGTCACCGTGAAGGTCACCTTCCCGGAAGACTATCAAGCCGCCAACCTGGCCGGTAAGGCCGCCGAGTTCGCGACCACCGTCAAGGAAGTGCGCGCCCCGGTCGACGCCGAGCCCGACGACGAGCTGGCCAAGCGCCTGGGCCTGTCGGACCTGCAGGCCCTGAAGGACCTGCTGAAGTCGAACCTGGAAGGCCGCTACGCCAACAGCTCGCGCTTCAAGCTCAAGCGCGCCCTGCTCGACATCCTGGACAGCAAGCACGACTTCGCCCTGCCGCCGCGCATGGTCGAGGCCGAGTTCGCCGGCATCTGGCAGCAGGTCCAGGCCGACAAGACCCAAGGCGGCCTGCCGCCCGAGGACGAAGGCAAGACCGAAGAGCAGCTGAAGGACGAGTACAAGAAGATCGCCGAGCGCCGCGTGCGCCTGGGTCTGGTCCTCGCCGAGATCGGCCGCAAGAACGACGTGGCCGTCACCGAGCAGGAACTGGCCGACGCCATGATGCGCGAAGCCCGCCAGTACGGCCCGCAGGCCCAGCAGGTCTTCGACATGTACCGCCAGCGCGCCGACCTCCAGGCCGCCCTGCGCGCCCCGATCTATGAAGACAAGGTCGTCGACCTGATCTTCGGCAAGGCCAAGATCGAGGAAAAGGAAGTCTCCAAGGAAGAGCTCCTGGAAGAAGACGATCTGCCGGAAGGCTACGGCGGCTAAGGCTTCCGACCTTTCAGGTACGCTGACGGCGCGACGTGAAAACGTCGCGCCGTTTTCGTTTGCACGGGTCTTCGCTCGTCGGGTTTGTGGTTTACGATCGCTACCTTGAGTGGCACGCTTGCGGAAGCAATCGTGAGGAGGACCGCCATGCGTAACGCTTTTGCTCTAGCCATCGCTGTGCTCGCCGTAGCGGCCACGCCAGCCCTGGCGGCGTCCAACACCAAGGTCGAAGTGGTGGACGCCGCCACCATTCGCGTCTCGGCCCTGCCAAAGGCTGGGGTCAAGTTCGCCAAGATGCGAGCCGATCTGCTTGGCGCTGCGGCTCACGAAACCCTGGATCGTGGCTACGACTGGTTTGAATTGGCCGATGTCGTCGACCTGAGCCGGGAGCGGAGCTTGCCCGCGCTGCAGACCGACGCCCCCATGTCCGGCTTCGGCGTTTCGAACGGCTCAATCTACCAATCGACCGGATCGAGTTTCCCGCGCTACGGCGGCGCAGGCGCTTCCATCGTGGAGCCGGGAGCGGCGGCGACGATCAGGATGGGGAAGGGCGCGCATCCGCGAGGCGACAATATCGTCGACGCCCGCGCCATGCTGGCCAGCCTGAAATAAGGCGAGGGGCGCGCGGTCGCCCCCTCCTTGCATCCTGTTAAGCCCGACGCGATATGAGCGATCAGGGCGCGGTGACGATTGATTCGCGCCCCAAGCCATTATGAAAAGGGCGATGCCTATGTACGATCCGGTTTCGACGGCGATGAACCTCGTGCCGATGGTGGTCGAACAGACCAGCCGCGGCGAGCGGGCGTTCGACATCTTCTCCCGCCTGCTGAAAGAGCGGATCATCTTCCTGACCGGCCCCGTCGAGGACGGGATGGCCAGCCTGATCTGCGCCCAGCTGCTCTTCCTGGAGTCGGAAAACCCCAAGAAGGAAATCGCCATGTACATCAACTCGCCGGGCGGCGTGGTGACGTCGGGCCTGGCGATCTACGACACCATGCAATACATCAAGAGCCCGGTCTCGACGGTGTGCATGGGCATGGCGGCCTCGATGGGCTCGCTGCTCCTGGCCGCCGGCGCCGCCGGTCAGCGCATCGCGCTGCCGAACGCCCGCATCATGGTGCACCAACCCTCGGGCGGCTTCCGCGGCCAGGCCTCGGACATCGAGCGCCACGCCGAGGACATCATCAAGACCAAGCGCCGCCTGAACGAGATCTACGTCAAGCATTGCGGCCGCACTTACGAGGAAGTCGAAAAGACCCTCGACCGCGACCACTTCATGAGCGCCGACGAAGCCAAGGCCTGGGGCCTGGTGGATCACGTCTACGACACGCGTGAAGCCGCCGAGGCCGGCGCCTAGGCGTCAGGTCCGACGGACGGAAGAGGCCGTCGCCCTCCAGGGCGGCGGCTTTTTCTTTGTCCGCCCTCACGGTGGTTCGAGGAGGTCTGGGGGCTGTCGCCCCAAGGCGCTGCGGCCCGCGACAAATCCGCCTACCTAGGCCGGCTTGCCCCGGAAGATCCGATAGCCCTTTTCGTGGGCGATCTGCAGCATTTCGTGGTCGCCCGACGTGTCGCCGTAGGCGGCGGCCAGGCGCACGTCCTCACCGAAGGTTGCTCGCAGGCGCTCCACCTTTTCGGGACCCCGGCAGTTGGGGCCGTCCAGCCATCCCGCCACCCGGCCGCGATCGTCGAAGGCCAGGCGCGAGCCGATCAGCATGTCCGCGCCCAGGCCGCGGGCGAACGGCGCCACCACGATGTCGGGCGAGGCGGTGACGATCACCAGCCTGGCGCCCTTCGAGCGCCAGCGCCGCCAGACGGCCAGGGCGTCGGGGCGGAACAGGCGAGGGGCCTCCGACTGGGCGAAGGCGCGGGCCTCGCGCTCCAGTTGCTCCTGGGGCACTCCCTTCAGGAATTCCCTTACCGCCGCGGCCTTTATCTTGCCCCTGTTGCGGTCGAACACATAGGCCACGGCCGCCGGGAACAGGCGGACCATCCCGACGAAGTGGCGCATCGGCTTGACCCGCCACTTGAGGAACGCCGTGAAGCTGTCGCGAACCGTCAGGGTTCCGTCGAAATCGAACGCCACCAGCGGCGGGCCCTCGTGCAGGTCGCCCGTCATCGGACTCGAGGCGTTCAGCCCCTTGGCCAGCAGTGAACGTTTCGCCATTGGTCTCCGCGCTTGCGCGCCCCGCAACTCAAGACGGCCTTGCAACACGATTCCGCCGCCTCGCCTAAGGCCATCCTCGCCTGCTAGTTACTCGCCCTGAAGGCGAAACCCTGGAGCGAAGCAGGGATGGCTTGCGTTGACGTTTCGGAACGCCATCTTAGAGAGGAATTCCATGAAACCGCACGCACCATCCACGAACTTGGGGGCCGAAAACCGGCTCCAAGGCTTGTGCCGTGCGTCGGGATCGGGGAATGTCAAGGATTAGACAACTCCCGGCGAATAACCTGCTGCCTGGGTGGCGGGTTAGGCGCTAAAGGAGTCGGTGGTTTCGGCTTCGGCCTGAGCCGCCCTAGCGTGAGAAGCGACCATGACCAAAGCCGCGAGCGGCGACACCAAGAGCACTCTCTACTGTTCTTTCTGCGGAAAGAGCCAGCATGAGGTGCGCAAGCTCATCGCGGGGCCGACGGTGTTCATCTGCGATGAATGCGTCGAGCTTTGCATGGACATCATCCGCGAAGAGCACAAGATCGCCTTCGTGAAGTCCAAGGACGGCGTGCCGACGCCGCGCGAGATCTGCGAAGTCCTGGACGATTACGTGATCGGGCAAGGTCACGCCAAGAAGGTCTTGGCCGTGGCGGTGCACAATCACTACAAGCGCCTCAACCACGCTTCGAAGAACAACGACGTCGAACTGGCCAAGTCGAACATCCTGCTGGTCGGCCCGACCGGTACGGGTAAGACCCTGCTGGCCCAGACCCTGGCCCGAATCATCGACGTGCCGTTCACGATGGCCGACGCCACGACGCTGACCGAAGCCGGTTACGTCGGCGAGGATGTCGAGAATATCGTGCTCAAGCTGCTGCAAGCCGCCGACTACAACGTCGAGCGCGCCCAGCGCGGCATCGTCTACATCGACGAAATCGACAAGATCAGCCGCAAGTCCGACAACCCGTCGATCACCCGCGATGTGTCGGGCGAAGGCGTGCAGCAGGCCCTGCTGAAGATCATGGAGGGCACCGTCGCCTCCGTGCCGCCGCAGGGCGGGCGCAAGCATCCGCAGCAGGAGTTCCTGCAGGTCGACACGACGAACATCCTCTTCATCTGCGGCGGCGCGTTCGCCGGGCTGGAGCGGATCATCTCGGCGCGCGGCGCGGCCAAGTCGATCGGCTTCGGCGCCAAGGTCGCCGATCCGGAAGACCGCCGCACCGGCGAGATCCTGCGCGGCGTCGAACCCGATGACCTGCAGCGCTTCGGCCTGATCCCGGAATTCATCGGCCGTCTGCCGGTGATCGCCACCCTGGAAGACCTCGATGAGGCCGCCCTGGTGAAGATCCTGACCGAGCCGAAGAACGCCTTCGTCAAGCAATACCAGCGCCTGTTCGAGATGGAGAACATCGGCCTGACCTTCACCGAGGACGCGCTGCATGGCGTGGCCAAGAAGGCCATCGCCCGCAAGACGGGCGCGCGCGGCCTGCGTTCGATCATGGAAGGCATCCTGCTGGAGACCATGTTCGAGCTGCCCAACTACGAGGGCGTCGAGGAAGTGGTGGTCAACGCCGAGGTCGTCGAAGGCCGGGCGCAGCCGCTGCTGATCTA
>JAGHZU010000041.1 GCA_017745235.1 Caulobacter sp.
ACCGTCGGCGCCGGCGTCGTCGCGAAGATCGTCGAGTAATCGATCGATCCAGCAACCGCTGATCCAAGCCAAGGCCCCGGAGAGCAATCTCCGGGGCCTTTTGCTTTGCGCGCCTTGGAGAGGCCCTTCGGCCTCGTCATGCCGCGGTGACGGGCTCGGCCAGATAGGCGTGGATCGCCGCCACGACCTGGGCGCCTTCGCCCACGGCTGCAGCCACGCGCTTGACCGAACCGGCCCGCACGTCGCCGATGGCGAACACGCCATGGCGGCTGGTCTGAAGGTTGGGATGGCCAGGAGCCAGGTCCGGACCAGTGCGCACGAAGCCATGATTGTCGAGCTCGACATGGCAATGCGTCAGCCAGGCGGTGTTGGGCGCGGCGCCGATGAACAGGAACAGGTGGTTGATCTTCCGCCGCGTCTCTTCGCCGGTCTGGCTGTTTCGCCAGGTGACGGCGCTCAGCTGGCCGTCCTCGCCCTCCAGGTCGACGACCTCGCTGCGGACCACCAGTTCGATGTTGGGCAGGCTGGCGATGCGGTCGATCAGATAGCGCGACATGCTGGCGGCCAGGCTTTCGCCCCGCACGATCAGCCAGACCTTTTTGACCTGGCTGGCGAGATAGACCGCCGCCTGGCCGGCGGAATTGCCGGCCCCGACCAGAGCGACCTCCTGTCCCGCGCACAGCTTGGCCTCCAGGGGCGAGGCCCAGTAATGGACGCTGCTGCCCTCGAAGCGGTCGAGGTCGGCCACGTCCAGCCGCCGATAACGCGCGCCGCTGGCGATGACGATCGTGCGGGCCTGGGTGGTCTCGCCACTGGCCAGCTTGAGGTGATAGCCGTCGCTGGCTTCGTCGCAGTCCAGGCTGGCCACCTCATCGGGAATGGCCAGTTGGGCGCCGAACTTCTGGGCCTGGTTGTAGGCCCGGGCCATCAGGGCCATGCCCGACACGCCGGTGGGAAAGCCCAGATAGTTCTCGATCCGCGCCGAGGCCCCGGCTTGGCCGCCGAAGGCGCGGGTGTCGAGCACAAGCACCGACAGGCCTTCGGAAGCGGCGTAGACGGCGGTGGCCAGACCCGCCGGACCCGCGCCGACCACGGCCACGTCATAGACCTGGTCGGGATCGAGCCTCCCCACCATGCCGATGCAGCGGGCCAGTTCGGCGTCGGACGGATGGCGCAGGATCTGGCCGCCGGGGCACAGCACGATCGGTAGTTCGGCCTCGTCCACCGCGAAACGATCGACCAGAACCCGCGCGCAGCTGACCGTGTCGGGATCCAGGTGTTGGTAGGGCTGGCCGTTGCGCGCCAGGAAGCCGGACAGCCGGATGACTTCGGCGTCGCCGTGCGCGCCGATGATGACGGGACCTCCGGCGCCGGTCTCGATCAGGCCGACGCGACGCAGGATCAGGGCTCGCATGATGCGCTCGCCCAGTTCGGCCTCGGCGATCAGCACGGCGCGCAGGCGGTCGGGTCGGATGACCAAGGCCTCCACGTCGGTGTGGGCCTGGACGTCGACCAGCGACGGGCGGCCCGACAACTGGGCCAGTTCGCCGATGAAGTGGCCTGGGCCGTGCTCGATGATGAGGTGGTGTTCGTCGGCGGCGTCGCGGCGGCTGATGCGCGCCTTGCCGGCCAGCACGACCATCAGGCCGGGCGACACCTGTCCCGACTGGGCCAGAGCCGAGCCGGCGGCCACGCGGATCGGTTCGCCGAAGCGTCTGAGGCGGTCGATTTCCTCCGGTGTCAAGCGGGGGAACATCTGGTCGCGGCGGGTGTCATAGGTGCTGGCCATATCGATAGAGTGCGCCAACCCGGCGAAAGGGTCATCTTCCCCGAGTGCTGTTTTTTGAATGGATCGACGCTGATGTGTCTTCGGCAGGCGATCGGCGTAGGGCGGTCTATTGGCGGGGGCAGGGGGGAAGCGTAGGGTCGTCCCATGTCGCATACCGCCGCAAACGAACGCGTCGGCGCGCAGTGGCGGGTGGCCGAGCCGTCCCGGACCGTTCACCGCGCCGCCCCTCTGGAAGTCGCCGTGGGCCTGTCGTTCGACGGACGCCCCCATACCGTGCTGATGGCCTCGCCGACCGATCTGGCCGACCTGGCGATGGGCTTCACCTTGACCGAGGGCGTGGCCGCCGCCGAAGACGTGCTGGCTGTCGAGGTCAGCGAGAACGTCCTGGGCGTCCTCGCCGATGTGCGGCTGAGGCCGGGCGCGCTCCAGAAGAAGGCGCGACCGCGCACGTTGGAAGGGCGCTCCAGCTGCGGCCTGTGCGGCGTGCAGCGCCTGGCCGACGCCGTTCGGCCGCTGCCTCAGGTGGGCGACGGAGTCGAGGTTTCGCACCAGGCGATCCAACGGGCAATCGACGCCCTGGACGAGGCCCAGGCCTTGGGACGCCTGACCCGCGCCACCCACGCAGCCGCGTTCGCCGCGCGTGACGGCGACCTCGTCGCCCTCCGCGAGGACGTGGGTCGCCACAACGCGCTGGACAAACTGGCTGGCGCCCTGGCCGCCGCCCGAACAGATGCGGCCGGCGGTTTCGTGGTGGTGACCAGCCGGTGCTCGTTCGAAATGGTGGAAAAGGCCGCGCGCATGGGCTGCTCGATCCTGGTCGCCGTCTCGGCCCCCACTGATCTCGCCATCTGTAGGGCCGAAGAGGCGGGCGTGACCCTGGTCGCCCTGGCCCGCGCGGACGGCCACACCGTCTTCACCCGCCCAGAGCGCTTGTTCGACGCCACGCTGGAGCTCGTCTGATGTCCAAGGATCCTCAAGGCGACGCCAAGGCCAACGCCGGAATTCCCGGCATTCACCGCTACGACAACGCCGCTGGCGGCTGGGGCGCGCTGAAGGCCGTGGCCGGCGCCCTGGCTGGGCAGGAGACCGTGCTCGAAGGCGGCAAGACCCTGATGCGGGCCAATCAGCCCGAAGGGTTCGACTGTCCCGGCTGCGCCTGGCCCGACCCCAAGCACACCTCCTCGTTCGAGTTCTGCGAGAACGGCGCCAAGGCGGTGGCGTGGGAGGCCACGAGCAAGCGGGCCACGCCCGAGGTGTTCGCCCAGCATACGGTCAGCGAACTGCTGACCTGGAGCGACCACGCCCTGGAGGACCTGGGGCGGTTGACCCATCCGATGGCCTACGACCGGGCGAGCGATCGCTACGTGCCGATCGCCTGGGAGGACGCCTTCGCTCGCACGGCCGACGCCCTGCGGTCGTTGGAGCATCCGAACCAGGCGGAGTTCTACGCCTCGGGCCGGGCCTCGAACGAGGCGGCGTTCCTGTTCCAGCTGTTGGGGCGGCGGGTGGGAACCAACAATTTCCCTGACTGCTCCAACATGTGCCACGAACCCACCAGCGTAGGCCTGCCGGACTCGATCGGCATGGGCAAGGGTTCGGTTTCGCTGGAGGACTTCGACCACGCCGACCTGATCCTGTGTTTCGGCCACAACCCAGGGACCAATCACCCCCGGATGATGGCCACCCTGCGCGAGGCCTCGCGGCGGGGCGCGACGATCCTGGCGTTCAATCCGCTGCGCGAGCGGGCCCTGGAGCGGTTCGCCTCGCCGCAGGATCCGGTGGAAATGGCCACCCTGACCTCCACTCCGATCGCCTCGGGCTACTACCAGGTGACGGTGGGCGGCGACGCCCTGGCGGTGCAGGGCATGATGAAGGCGGTGCTGGCCCTGGACGACGAAAGCCAGGGCGCGGTTCTCGACCGCGACTTCATCGAGGAGCACACCCAGGGCTTCGAGGCGGTGAAAGCCGTGGTCGAGGAATTGAGCTGGGACGAGATCGAGGCGGGCTCGGGCCTGACTCGCGCCCAGATCGAGGAGGCGGCCCGCGCCTATGCCGGCGCCAAGGCCACGATCCTTTGCTACGGCATGGGCCTGACCCAGCACCGCAGCTCTTCCAGCACGGTGCAGCAACTGGTGAACCTGCTGCTGCTGAAGGGCAACATCGGTCGGCCGGGAGCGGGAATCTGCCCGCTGCGAGGACATTCCAACGTTCAGGGCGACCGCACCGTGGGGATCTGGGAGAAGCCATCGGCGGCGTTCCTCGATTCCATGGACAAGGTGTTCGCCTTCAAGTCCCCGCGCGAGCACGGCCACACCGTGGTCGAGACGATTGAGGCCATGGAGGCGGGCGAGACCCGGGTGTTCATCGGCCTGGGCGGTAACTTCGCCGTCGCCGCGCCAGACCCCAGCCGCACGTTCGAGGCCATCCGCAAGGTGGGCCTGACGGTCCACGTGGCCACCAAGCCCAACCGCACCCATCTCCTGCACGGCAAGGAAAGCCTGCTGCTGCCCTGCCTGGGGCGAACGGAGGTCGACGTTCAGGCGGGCGGGCGGCAGGCGGTCACCGTCGAGGACTCCATGTCGATGGTCCACGCCTCGCGCGGGCTGAACCTGCCGGCTTCGGACCGGCTGAAGTCCGAGCCGGCGATCGTGGCGGGGATCGGCGCGGCGCTGTTCGGGCCGAACGACATCGTCGACTGGCCCGGGCTGGCGGCCGACTACGACGGCATCCGCGACCTGATCGAGGCTGTCTTCCCGGACGCCTTCGCCGACTACAACGTGCGTATTCGCCAGCCGGGCGGCTTCCGTCTGCCGGTGCCGCCGTCGCAGCGGGTGTGGAGGACGCCCAGCGGCAAGGCCCAGTTCCTGGTCCACCGTCACGACGGTCAGGACGCGCGGCGAGGCGACCCGTCGGTGATGCTGCTGACCACCTTGCGCAGCCACGACCAGTACAACACCACCATCTATGGCGATAACGACCGTTATCGCGGCGTGTTCGGTCGGCGCGACGTGGTGTTCGCCCATCCCGACGACATCGCCGAGCGCGGGCTGAAGGCGGGCGACCGCATCGACCTAGCTGCGGCGTTCGACGGTTTGGAGGGCAGGCGGGCCGTGCGGGGCTTCACGCTGGTGGCGCGCGAGATTCCGCGCGGTTGCCTGGCCGCCTACTATCCAGAGACCAACGTGCTGGTGGCGCTGGAGGATCACGATCATCGCAGCGGCACCCCGGCCTACAAGTCTGTGCCCGTGCGCCTGTCGGCCCACGCCGGTTGAGGTAACCCTGTTCATCGTTTAGGCATGTTTGATCGCTAGGGTTGCGTCTGGTTTGGAGGGAGCCAGTCGCGATGGACGCGCGCATCAAGGTCGAGGCCGTGACGGTCGACGAGCTGGGCGACGGCGAGCGCGCTTCTTGGGCCGCGCTGCGGGCGGCCAACCCGCTTCTGGGAAGTCCCTATTTCGACATCCGCTACGTGGAGGCGGCCGGGCGGGTGGCGCCGGGCGGGCGGGTGGCGGTCATCCGACGCGGAGAACGGACGGTGGGCTTCCTGCCGTTCCAGCGTCGCGGCGGCGGCCTGCAGCCGCTGGGCGCGCCGATGAGCGACTTTCACGGCTTGATCGCTGATCCGGCCGAGCGCATCGACCTGTTCGGCGTGGTGCGAGCCCTGGGCGGGGCGCGCTTGCGGGTCAGCGGACTGGTGGGCGCCGAGACGCGACCGGGCCTCAACCAGCGCCATGCGATGATCGCCGATCTGTCCGATGGCTTCGAAGCCTATCAGGCCGGGCGTAGCGCCGCGTTTCTGAAGGACAAGCGGCGGCGCATGCGCGCGCTCGAGCGCGACCATGGCGAGGTGACTTTCAGCTTCGAGCGGCCGTCGCCTGTGCTGCTGGAACTGGTCGTCACTCAAAAGCGCGGTCAGATCCGGCGCACCCACCAACACGACATCTTCGCTTGCGGCTGGACAGTGGACCTGCTGCGCGAGCTGGACGCGCGCGATGATCCCGACTTCGGCCTGCGCCTTGCGGTGCTGCGCGCCGGCGGCAAGGTCGTGGCGGCCGAATTGGGCCTGACCGGAGGCGACCGCCATCATCTCTGGTTCCCGATCTACGACCCCGCCTACGGCCGCTACTCGCCTGGCGCGCTGATGACGCTGGAGACCCTGCGGGTCGCCGCCCAGCGCGGCGTGCGCAGGGTGGATTTCGGGCCGAGCGAGGAGACCTACAAGGAAGACTTCGCCGATCCGGCCGAGCCTGCCTTCGAGGGCTTGCTGACGCCCGAGGGCTCCCTGATGCGCCGCTTGGACGACCTGGTTCTGGCCGAACGGATGCGCGCGGTGACCCGGCGACTGGGCCGGCGTTTCGATCGCATCGCCGCCTGCGAGCCGGGGATGATGGGGCAGATCAGGGGCGCGTCGTCGCTGATGGCGGGACTGACGGCTCGCCATCCTGCGGTCGGGGCGGGCCTTGGTCTCGGCGCCGGCGGCCTGACCCTGCTGACCCTGTTCACCGACTGAGGGAAACAGCCATGTCCACGCTTGTCGCCGATTGGTCGGAGGATCAGAAGGCCGCCTTCGGGAGGGCGCCGGTGGTGTTCAAGCACGGCATGGCCGAAACGGGCCTGTTCGAAGACAAGGCCCTGGCCCGCTTGCTCGACGACTATCCGAGCGAACTCTACGACATCAACCTGTTCGACTTCGACGCCGAGGGGCGCTCGACCATGCGCACGGGAACGCGTGGGCGGCTGCCTGGGTGCGAGGTGCTGGAGGGCGTGAAGGCTGGGAGGGTCTGGGTGCAATTGCGCCGGGTGGAGGCCTGGTATCCGCAGCTGGGCGAACTGATCGGCGAGGCGTTCGGCGAACTCTGCGCCCAGGCGCCAGGATTCCGTCCCGTGCAGTTGAACGGCCAGCTGATCCTGTCGGCGCCGGGGGCCAAGGTGCCGTTCCATGCCGACGCGCCGGGCGTGGCGCTGTTCCATCTGCGCGGCCGCAAGCGGATCTGGATCTATCCTAACGACGAGGCGCACATGCCCCAGCGCGGCATGGAGAACATCGCGCTGAAGCAGCAGACCGAGGACCTTCCCTATCGCCGGTCGATGGACGAGGCGGCTCAGGTGTTCGACTTGGAGCCCGGCCTGGCCGTCACCTGGCCCCTGCATGCGCCTCACCGCATCGAAAACCTGGGCACGTTCAATCTGTCGCTCTCGGTTGATTTCCAGACCTGGGGCTCGCGCCTGACAAACGGCGCGCACTACGCCAACGGCATTCTGCGCCGATGGGGCGTGCCGATCGCACCAATGCACCGTACGCCGATGGCGGTGAGGGCGGGATTGTGGGCCGCGTCGCTGGCGCTCAAGCGACTTCCGCTCGTCCCCGACCGCATAGCAGGCATCGAGCGTAGCTTCGAACTCAAAGGCGTGAAGGCCTGAAGCGAAATATGGCCCGATCATGACAACAGGGTCATGACCTCGAATTAAGTCGTCTCCTCGGAGGCGCGCGGCTAGCTTTCCTCCAACGACGTTATTCGTTCGAGGGACATTCCAATGCGTGCAATTCAGATCCTGGCCGCCGGCGTCGCCGCAAGCGCCCTGACCCTGGGGCTGGCTGGAGCCGCCGCCGCCGATCCCAGCGTGAAGATCAAGGATGCGGTCGCCCGCGTCGTGGTCATCCCGGAAGCCCGCAGCGACGTGAAGGTCGAGTTCCTGACCACCAACAAGAGCCTGCCGCTCGAGATCCGTCAGATGGGCTCCAACACGGTGGTGGACGGTAAGCTGCGGATGAACCGCATCAACGGCTGCAATTCGGTGATGGGCAAGACGGTCGTGCACGTGCGCGGCGTCGGCGACGTAAAGTGGGAGGACATTCCGCAGATCGTCGTGCGCACGCCGATGAACGCCGAGGTCGCCGGGGGCGGGGCGGTGTTCGGTAGCGTGGGCCGAACCGAGTCTCTGGAACTATCCAACGCCGGTTGCGGCGACTGGACCGTTGGCAATGTTCGCGGAAAGCTGGAATTGAACCAGGCCGGCTCGGGCGACAGCAAGGTGGGCAGCGTGGGTTCCGCCGAGATCAACATCGCCGGATCGGGCGACGTGAAGACCCAGGAGGTCAACGGCGACCTGGAGATCAGCATCGCCGGATCGGGCGGGGTAAACGCCGCCAGCGTATCGGGCAAGCTGGAAGCCAACATCGCGGGCTCGGGCGACGTGACGGTGGCCGGCGGTCACGCCAGAGGCGTCCACGTCAGCATCATGGGTTCGGGCGGCGTCGACTTCGGGGGCGTGGCCGACCAGGTCGAGGTGTCGATCGCCGGTTCGGGCGACGTGCGGGTGGCCAAGGCCACCGGTCCGGTGAAGAAGTCGGTCGCCGGCTCGGGCAACGTCTATATCGGCAACTAAGGGCGCGACCGGCGTCCGCCGAACCACGCTACATATATATAAAGTGAAACGCCCCGGAGCTCGGCTCCGGGGCGTTCCGTCGTCCGCGTGAGCGAACGACGAGTCTTACTGAACGATCGCGCTGATGGGCGCACGAACGCCGAACAGGGTTTCGGCGTCGATCAGGTCCGCGCCCGAACGGTCGCGGGTCTTCAGGCTGCCGCCGAAGGTGTAGCGGAAGCCGACCTTGACCGCTTCGGCGTTCAGGTGAGCCAGGTCCTTGGACTCGGTGTGGGTGTACTTGCCGAAGGTCGACCAGCCGGTGTTGGCGAACTTGTATTCGCCGCCGACGTTGACGTCCCAGGCATCGGCGCTCTTGAAGTTCTTGGCGTCGATGTTGGCGTAGCCAGCGCTGGCGTCCAGACGGAAGTCGTCGGTGACGAAGTAGCGGGCTTCACCGCGGACGGTCCACAGGTCGGCGTCAGCGTCGTTCTCGTGGCCGTAGGCCGCGACGCCGTTCAGGGTGACCTTGTCGAAATACTTGCTGGCTTCACCGCCGACGGCCCACAGGGTGTCGTTCGACGGACGCGACAGGGCGGCGAAGCCGCCGACGCGCCAGCTGTCGCCGATCTGCGTGGTCAGGTGAGCCGAGGTCGAGGCGACGGTTTCGTCGCTCAGGTCGTTGTCGTTGACCGAGACGTTGCCGTTCACGGTGACGGTCCACGAACCGGTCGGGATGGCGACGGAGCCGTCGACCTTCACCGAGGTGCCGTCGGCGTCGACGCCGGTGGCCTTCACGTCCGAATAGTTCACGGCGGCGCCGACCGAACCGACGTTCTGGGCGAAGGCGGGAGCCGAAACGGCCACGGCCAGAACGGCGGCGGCGGCAAAGAGTTGGGTCTTCATAGTGGGTAATCCCCTTACTGTGTGGCCTCGATCGGCGGGCGGTCGTTTGGGGAGGGGCCGCCAGTCCGTCGAGGAGCGGCGGATCTATGGAGCTTCGACAGGGGTCGCAACCCTCGCCGAGGCGGTCGTCGGCGAAATGATGCAGTTTTATGACACTTGCGGCGGCGGGTTAACGTCCCTATCGCGGGCGGGCGCACGTTCATGCTCACTTCGGGCTTGGAAGTGGCAAATTTCATGCAACAACGGTTTATGTCGGAGGGGCTTGCGCCCGAACCCGGGGTTTCATTGGCCGACGCTTCCAAGGATCTCCAGAAGAGGGGCAAGGCTTGATCCCCGATCGGGAATTCTCTCGATCCGGGGCTGGCCTAAGGCGAGGGGAGGGGACCCGTCTTTCGCCGTCCTCCGGGCCTTGCCGACCTCTTGGCGCGTCAGGCCCGGAACCGCTTGACGAAACTGATTCCGGCACGTAAAAGCGCGCCTCTGTTGGACCGGCTGTGAGCTCTCGGGCTCAAACGCGGTTCGCAAGCGACCCAAGATCAAGCGTCCTTCTCATCCAGAGGAGGGTTCTCCTCGGAGGACGGCGGGATCAAGGATCATCGGCCCTCGCGGGCGACCGCGCGGGCCAATTTGTTTTGCGGACGCTGCGTTGGACGTCTCGAAAGAGAAGTCCGAGTTGGTCTTTGAAATGGTTCGAGACGCGGGCGCAGCCCACTAGGAAACCGAGCGATATGGATCGTCAGAACATCCGCATCCGGCTCAAGGCCTTCGATCACCGCGTGTTGGATCATTCCACGCGCGAGATCGTGAATACGGCCAAGCGCACGGGTGCGACGGTACGGGGCCCGATCCCCCTGCCCACGCTTATCGAAAAATTCACCGTCAACCGCTCGCCGCACGTCGACAAGAAGTCGCGCGAGCAGTTCGAGATCCGTACGCACAAGCGCGTTCTCGACATCGTTGACCCGACTCCGCAGACCGTGGACGCGCTGATGAAGCTCGACCTGTCGGCCGGCGTTGACGTCGAAATCAAGCTGTAAGGAGGGCCGAACAGATGACTCTCCCCGCTAATCGTACTGGCGTGATCGCCAAGAAGCTGGGCATGACCCGCTTCTTCGATGAAACCGGACAGCACGTGCCGGTCACCGTCCTGTCGCTGGACGGTTGCCAGGTCACGGGCCAGCGCACGGTCGAGAAGGACGGTTACACCGCCCTGCAACTCGGCGCCGGCGCCAAGAAAGCCAAGAACACCTCGAAGGCCCTGCGCGGCCACTTCGCCAAGGCGGCCGTTGAGCCGAAGCGCGTCGTCGCGGAATTCCGCGTCGAAGAAAGCGCCCTGATCGAAGTTGGCGCCGAGCTGACCGCCGACCACTTCGTTGCCGGCCAGAAGGTCGACATCCAAGGCGTCACCGTCGGTAAGGGTTTCGCCGGCGCCATGAAGCGCTGGAA
>JAGHZU010000042.1 GCA_017745235.1 Caulobacter sp.
ACGTTGTCCAGGGCGGAGTGGAAGGTTTCAAGCGGACCTTGGTCCTTGCGCTTGGCTTCCAGGATGTCGAAAGCACCGTAGATGATGTTTTCGGCGACGGCTTTTTTGCCCTCGTACATCACGTAGTTCATGAACTTCGTGACGATCAGATCCCCGAACTTGGGATCCGGCAGGACTTGGCGTTTCTCGGCGCGACGGCGGCGGGACATCTTCTTCTATTCCTTACTTCGGACGCTTGGCGCCGTAGAGCGAACGACGCTGCTTACGATCCTTGACACCTTGGGTGTCGAGGACGCCGCGCAGGATGTGATAACGGACGCCGGGCAAGTCCTTGACGCGGCCGCCGCGGATGAGCACCACCGAGTGCTCCTGCAGGTTGTGGCCTTCGCCCGGGATGTAGCAAACGGCTTCGATGCCGGTGGTCAGACGGACCTTGGCGACCTTACGCAGAGCCGAGTTCGGCTTCTTCGGGGTCGTGGTGTACACGCGGGTGCAGACGCCGCGACGTTGGGGGCAGCCCTTCAGGGCGGGCACCTTGTTCCGGACCGGCTTCGGAGAGCGCGGCTTGCGGATGAGCTGGTTGACGGTAGGCATTAAGTCTCTGCTCTGATGGAAGCGTGTGCCTTTCGGCCGAAGCGCTTCAGGGTCCTTGTCGTTTTTACTTCCGGCTTCGCGGCCCCGGACGGGGACCTGATAAACACGAAACTCGCCGGGACGCGGTCTGCGTACCGGCGGGCTATCCGTCGGATAAAGGACGGGCGCTCATCAGGACGGACAGGGTCCGCCTCGAAAAGAGCGCGGAACCTACTCGCGAACGCCTTCGCCGTCAATCGCGGCTTTTGCGTCGGTTAACGCACGCTTAATGGCCCAGCTTGGGGCGGCGCCCGCCTCTTTCTACAGACCGATTTGCGCCTGGGGTCAAACCCTGGGCGCCCTGGCCTCCCGGCCCGCGCATCCCATATCCGTTCCACCTCGGGTCGAAATCCGGCCACGGTTTCGACACTCGGGGTGGAAACTGTGCCGCGCCCCTCCAGTTCGAGCGTCCCCTTGAACCTGTCGACGACCCGCAGGAACCGGATTCGAAACGGCGTCGTACTGGCGGGCTCGGTGCTGCTGCACGCCGCCCTGCTGACTGTCCTGGCCTGGCCCACCGCGCAGCGATTCCTTGACCTCTCCAATGACGAGGACGCCATCACCGTGACGCTGGAGCGGCGCGAGCTGGCCCAGCGCCCCTCGGTCCAGGCGGCCGCCTCGCCCCAGGCCGCCGCAGCGCCGCTGCAGCCGCGGGCCCCGCGCCTGCCTCCCCCCGCCTATGTGCCGACCTTGGGCGTCGCGCCGGCGCCGGGGCCGCCCTCCCCCGTGGCGCGCCCCGCCCAGGCCCATCCGGCGCCTCTTCCCGAGGGTCCTGGCGGCGACCTCAAGGCGGCGCTGCGGGCCAGCAGCGTGGGCTGCGCCAACGCCGACGCGGTGGGGCTGAACCGGCGCGAGCGCGAGCACTGCGACGACGTCTTCGGAGCCCAGGCCAAGGGTCGCACGTTCGACGCGCCGCTGGATCCGGCCAAGCAGCGCGAATTCGAGGCCCAGGCGCTGCGCCAGCAGGCCCTGCGCAACTACTGGAACAGCCCGACCGTGGGCGTGGACCATCGCAATCGCGACAATCCCGGCAAGGGAAAGGACATTCCCTGGGTTCTGGGCGCCTCGCAGGACGGGCTGGGTCGCGAACGCTCGGCCGAGAGCCAGGCTCTCAAGCGGCTGAGCGACGCGGAAAAGGCCGAGGAGCGCAGGAAGAAAGCGGCGCGCGAGGCCGAAGGGCGGTAGGATCGGCCAGGCTTCAAGCCTGGGGATCTGGGACCCCTTCATCCCCCGCCGAATTCCACGCCTTCGTCATCAAGGTCACAGGCGAATAGTCGCCAAACGCCCAGCGCAGCGGCAAGGCCGCCGGGCGGCGCCAGGCCCGATCGACGGTGAACGTCCAGCGCCGCTGGATCAGCGGATCGCCCGTCGGCGTCCAGTCGACCGCGCCGCGGCCTTGCAGATGGAGCAGGTCGCCGGTCTCGAAATCGACGAACAGCAAGGCCGCGCGCGGGTCGGTCTGCAGATTGCCCAGGGTGTTGAAAAAGCGGTTGCCGCGGAAATCGGGGATGGTGAGCACGTCGCCCTCCACCTTCACGAAACCTGGCAGGCCGCCCCGGTGCGACATGTCGACGCCGCCGTTCTCGCCGCCCGCCGCGCTGGCCACGAACAGGGTGTCGGACCGGGCGATCTGGGCCAGGGCCTTGGATGAGGGGAAGGCGATCGGCCTGGCCGGCTGGGACGAGGCGGCGGCAGGGCGCACCGCCCGGGTCTGGATGTACTGCGGACAGTTGCCGAAACTTTGCAGCACCTTCAGCACCAGGCCCTGCCCGTCGGCGGCCGCGATGACGCCATTGGCGCGATTGCGGCGGCGGGTGGCGAAGTCCAGGCCCAGGGCGCCGAACGGTCGTCCCGCGCGGAAGAGGCCGACGCCCGGCTCGCCCTCACGCGGCAGGGCCGCCACGGTCAGGCTGGTGGGATCGGGGCTCTGTACGAAACCCGGCTCGCCCGTCAGGACCGTCGCCACCGGCCATCCTTCCTCGTCCACGGTGGCCATGAAGAAATAGGGCAGCAGGGCGAAGAACTCCCTGTGCTGGTCGGGCATGAACGACCGGATCCCGGCCGCCCCGCCCGAAGCGTCGACGCCGGCGGCCGCCTGGGCCGCCAGTTCGCCCGCATGGAAGGGACCGGCCACCTCAGCCCTCGCTCGCCAGGGCGAAATCCGGCATCGGCGAGAACCAGGGCTGGCCCTCGACTCGCGCCAGCCAGGCCCGCACCGCCGGATAGGGCGAAAGGTCGACGCCGCCGTCCGGCGCATGGGCCACGTAGCTGTAGCAGGCCAGATCCGCCAGGGTGACGTGGTCCGTGGCCAGGAAGGTCCGCGCCGCCAGGTGCTGTTCCATGAAAGCCAGGATCCTGGCCGAGATGCGGGCGGCGCGGTCGGGATCGTCGGCCAGGCCGAACAGCACGATCATCCGCGCCGTGGCCGGGCCGTGGGCCACCTCGCCCGCCGCGATCGACAGCCAACGCTGGACGGCGGCGGCGGCGACCGGCTCGCGCGGCAGCCACCCCGCGTCGGGAGCGTAGCGCAAGGCGAGATAGACCAGGATGGCGTTGCTGTCGGCCAGGGTCACCTCGCCGTCCTGGAGCACGGGGGCCTGCCCCAGAGGGTTGAGGGCGCGATAGGCCGCGCCGGCGCGCACCTCGCGCCCCGCCTCCACGAAGCGGTACGGAAGGCCCAGCGCCCGCAGCATCAGGCCCACGCGGTGAGTGTGGCCCGACAGCGGCACGCCGTGGAGCAGGATTTCTGTCGTCGCCATCGGCGGGTTCTCCCAAGTTGCGGAGAGATATTTGCCGTTGCGCGGATCGGAATTAATTGGCCAAAATTGGAAGTCATAATTCCAGATTCAGAAATTCCCGATGGATCGTCTCGACGAACTGGCCCTGCTCGTGGCGGTGCTCGACAGCGGCAGCCTGGCCGCCGCCGGGCGTCGTCTGCGCCGTTCGCCGGCGGCCGTGACCCGCACCCTGGCGGCGCTGGAGGAACGGGTCGGGACCCGGCTGATCGAGCGCACCACCCGCCGCCTGGCTCCCACCCAGGCTGGACGCGAGCTGGCCGAACGAGCACGACGGCTGTTGGGCGACTACCAGGCCGCCATGGCGGCCGCGCCCGACGCCATGCGCGGGACCTTGCGCGTCACTGGCCCCACCCTGTTCGGCGGCCGGCACCTGTCGCCGATCGTCAGCCAGTTCCTCGACGCCCATCCCGGGGTGCAGGCCGACATCACCCTGCACGACCGCAACCTCGACCTGATCGATTCAGACTTGCAGGTGGCCCTGCGCATCGGGGCGCTGGGCGATTCCAGCCTGCTGGTGCGCAAGGTGGGCCAGGTGCGGCGGCTGGTGGTGGCCTCGCCCGACTACCTGGTCCGCCGCCCCGCGCCTCGTCTCCCGACGGATCTGGCCGAGCACGACATCGTCCTGACCACGGTGGTGGCGACCACGCCGGAGTGGCGGTTCGAGGTCGAGGGCAAGGCCCGCGCCGTCCGGCTGGACCCGCGCCTGCGGATCAACAATGTCGAGGCGGCCCTTGCGGCCGTGCGCAGCGGCCAGGGCGTGGGGCGAGTCCTCTCCTACCAGGTGGTCGACGACCTGACGGCCGGGCGGCTGGTGCGCCTGCTGCCCGATTTCGAGCCTCCGCCCCTGCCGGTTCAGTTGCTGACGGCCGGCGGCCGGTTCATGCCGCCCTTGGTGCGGGCCTTCCTCGACTTCGCCGCGCCCCGGCTGGAGCGGCTGGCGGTGCTGCGGGCGAGCTGAGCGCTCCCGCCCTGCGGAGGCCATGGCCGCATTACCGGAATTTCACTCCGTTTGGCGCTCGCGCTCCTCTAGCGTCGCCACAACCTCCGGAGGAAGGAAGACGCATGCGCATCGCCTTGGTTTCGCTCCTGGCCGGCCTGGCCGCCCTCCCCGCGATCGACGGGGCCCACGCCCAGACGGTGCTGAAGCTGGATCCCTACGACAGCAAGCAGTTGAGTCTGCCGGTTGAGATCGGCGGCGTGAAAGGGCGCCTGCTGTTCGACACCGGCGAGGGCGTGACGATGATCTCCCCGGCGATGGCGAAGGCCGCCGGCTGCGAGCCGTGGGCGCACCTGTCGGCCTTCCGCATGGACGGCGACCGCCTCGATGCTCCGCGCTGCGACAACTTCCGACTGAAGACCTCGATCGGCGAGCTCCGGACACGTTCGACCCTCGTCTACGATCTGGGCGAAATCCTCGGCAAGGATGCTCCGCCGCTCGACGGAGCGCTGGGGCTGGACGCCTTCGACGGCCAGGCCATCACCCTTCGCCTGGCGACGCGCCAAGTGGTGATCGAGACGCCAGCCAGCCTGAAGGCGCGCGTCACCAAGGCGATCCCCGTTCCGATCCGGCTGGTCCGCGACGCCGAAGGGGCGGCGCTGGTTGTCAATCTCGGCGTCCCCACCCCGAAGGGCATGGCCTGGATGGAGCTGGACAGCGCCAACAAGGGCCCCACCATCTTCATCTCCCAGGCGCTCGCGCCCGTGTTCGGCCTGAAGCCCGATACGCGCGAGAAGCAGGACGTCGCCTTCGACATCGCGCCAGGCGTCGCTTTCAAGGGCCAGGCCAGGGTGTTTCCGAACATGACCCTGGACGGCGACATCGGCATGCAGCTGATGAACGACTGGGACGTGACCCTGGACCTCGCCGCCGGCCGCGGCTGGCTGTCGCCCGTCGAGCGCTGAAACCTCGGGCCCAAACGAAAGCGGCCCGGGATCGCTCCCGGGCCGTTCCTTAGTCACTCAGACCTGGAAGCTTACGCTTCCTCGGCGATCACCGAGGGAAGCGGCTCCATGGCCTCCTCGCGCTGCTGGGCCAGCTGCTCGTCGCGCTTGGCGGCGATGCGTTGCAGGCTGCGCAGGTAGGAACCCGTACCGGCCGGGATGAGGCGGCCGACGATGACGTTTTCCTTCAGGCCTTCCAGGGTGTCGGTCTTGCCGTGCACCGAGGCTTCGGTCAGGACGCGGGTCGTTTCCTGGAACGACGCGGCCGAGATGAAGCTCTTGGTCTGCAGCGAGGCCTTGGTGATGCCGAGCAGCACCGGCTGGGTCGTCGCCGGGCGTCCGCCGCGAGCCAGGGCCTTGTCCTGCTCGTGGAAGAATTCCGGCTTGTCCAGGTGGTCGCCCTTGATCAGGCCCGTGTCGCCCGGCTCGACGATCTCGACCTTCTGCAGCATCTGACGAACGATCGTCTCGATGTGCTTGTCGTTGATCGGCACGCCTTGCAGTCGGTAGACCTCCTGGATCTCGTCGACCAGGAAGTTGGCCAGGGCCTCGACGCCCAGGATGCGCAGGATGTCGTGCGGATCCGGGTTGCCGTCGATGATGTACTCGCCGCGCGTGATGTAGTCGCCATCATGCACCGCGATGTGCTTGCCCTTCGGGATCAGGAACTCGAC
>JAGHZU010000043.1 GCA_017745235.1 Caulobacter sp.
ACACCATGCTGGCGACCTTCCAGTACCTGCGATCGGATTCGCGGCAGCACTGGACCGAGCATGCGATGGAGATCGCCACCGACAACGTGGCCTCGAACGGCGACTCCCGCCCGATCGACGGCACTACGTTCGGCGTCGACAGCCAGGGCATCTTCACCAACGGGATCATCACCGGCACGCAGGGTTGGCGCGACGATCAGCAAAGCACCACGGATCCGCGCACGCCGGAGTTCGGGCTTCAGAGCAACAACATCAGCCGCAGCGTCGAGCAGAAGTACGTCACTTCGGACTACGGCTTCAACTTCAAGTGGACGCCCAATGATCGCTGGGGCGTGGTCTTCGACTACCAGCACGTCGACTCGACCGTCGACAACCTGGACGTCGGCATCTGGGGCTCCGGGTTCCAGAACCTGGACCTGAAGCTGAACGGCTCGGACATGCCGGTCTTCACCTTCCTTCCGCCGTCCAGCGGCGCGTCCGTGTCGAACTGCTCGCCGCCCAGCGGCAGTTGCTCGACCTATTTCCGCGGGGCGCACAACAGCTTCCAGGACCCTTACAACAGCTTCTGGCGCTCGGCGATGGATCACATCGAGCAGAGCGAGGGCAAGGAAGACGCGGCCAAGATCGACGTCGACTACCGCTTCGCCGAGAATAGCTGGCTGGACTCCGCGCGGGTCGGGGTCCGCTGGTCCGAGCGTGACCAGACCACGCGGTTCTCCACCTACAACTGGGGTGTCCTGAGCGAAATCTGGGGCGGCGGCGGGCCGGTGTGGTTCGACGATCCGATCAACGGCAATCCCGCCACGCCCGGCGGCCCGACCAGCGCGGCCCATACCGAGCTCTATCCGTTCACCGACTTCATGCGCGGGCAGGTCCCGGTCCCGACCGGTCTGGACGCCCGTCCGTTCTACAACGGCAACGCCGCCAAGGACTACGCGGCCATGTCGGCCTTCGGGCTGTCCGTCGGCGACGAGTGGCGTGCGCGAAACGGCGCCGATGGCTGTCCGCAAAATTGGGTGCCGTTGGCGCAGCGTTGCGGCGTCGTGGCCGGAACGCCGTTCCTTCCGGGCGAGATCAATCCGGTGGATGAGAAGACTCAGTCCGCCTACGGCATGTTGCGCTTCAAGCACGACTTCGACGGGGACATCCGGGTCACCGGCAACATCGGCCTGCGCTACACCCAGATAAAGCGGGAGGCCGACGGTTTCCTCGTCTTCTCGCGGGCAAATCCGACGTCAGACGTTGATTGCGCTGATACCATCGCCAAACACAACGCCGATCCCACGACGAGCGCGCCTTCCGACTTCTGTCTGCTGCCGCAGTCGGCGAAGGATGCGGTCCGCGCCTTCGCGAACGGCTCGTCGACGCCTCAAACCACGAAGATCAAGTTTGATTATTGGTTGCCGAGCTTCAACCTGAAGGTGGCGCTGCCGCATTCGGTTCAGGTTCGTCTTGCCGCCTCCAAGACGATTGCGCCTCCGGAGATCGGCCTGACCCGAAACTACTACAATGTTACTCTGGACCTTACGGACCAGGGCATCATTGGACCGAACAACAACATCGTCAGCGGTAATGTGACGGTCGGTAATCCTCGCCTGAAGGCGACGGAGGCCGTTAACTTCGACGGTTCGGTCGAATGGTATTTCGCACCGGTCGGCTCGGTGACGTTCGCGGCCTTCTGGAAGGAGCTCACCAACGTCGCGACGAACTCGACGGCTCGTCTTCCGTTCACGAACAACGGTTCGACCTTCGACGTGTCGATCACCACGCCGGGCAACTCCGACGTCAAGGCCCACGTCAAGGGCTTCGAAGTCGCCTACCAGCAGTTCTACGACTTCCTGCCCAAGCCGCTGGACGGGTTCGGCATCAACGCCAACTTCAGCTACATCGACAGCAAGGGCGTGCCGCAAAGCACGCTGTCGGCGACCGACCCGGACGTGGCCGCCGGCCGTGTCTCGACCGTCGACACCGGCAAGCTGCCGCTGCAGGGCCTGTCCAAGTACAACGCCAACTTCGCGGCCATCTACGAGAAGAACAAGATCTCGGCGCGTCTGGCCTACAACTGGCGTTCGGACTTCCTGCTGACGGTCCGCGACGTGATCGTGCCCTTCGCGCCGATCATGAACGAGGCCACCGGCCAGCTGGACGGCTCGCTGTTCTACACCGTCAATGACAAGGTGAAGATCGGCGTGCAGGGCGTGAACCTGACCAACGAGATCACCAAGACCACCCAGGTCCTGGACATCAAGCCCAACGGCGACCTGCTGAAGGCTGGACGGTCCTGGTTCATGAACGACCGGCGCTACACCTTCGTGCTTCGCGCCACCTTCTAGACCCGAGGCGCCTCCGTCGGCCTGTCCGGCGGAGGCGTTCCCGGCGCATCTTCTTCTACCCCAAACTCACCGCGCAACGTTTCCGACGTTGCGCGGTGTTCTTGAGAGGGCTTCATCATGACCTTCCGCCGCTCAGTCCTTTCCAGGCGAGGCTTCATGGCGCTGGGGGGCGCCACGGCGGCGCTCGGGGCGATTCCGGGCCTGGCCCAGGCCGCCGGACCCTCGTTGGCCGCCCTGGCCAAGGCCAAGGGCCTGAGGTTCGGCAGCGCGGTGAGCGCCGGCCCTCCAGGCTCCAATACGGGCACGCTGGACGATCCCGGCTATAGCCGAGTGCTGGTCGACGAATGCGGCGTGCTGGTCCCCGAGAACGAGCTGAAGTGGTACGTCCTGCGGCCCGACGCCAAGACCTTCGCCTTCGAACGCGCCGACCGCATCGCCGCCTTCGCCAAGGCCCACGATATGGCCCTGCGCGGCCATACCCTGCTGTGGCATCACCCCAAGTGGTTCCCCGCCTGGCTCCAGCACTACGACTTCGGCAAGGGACCCGCGGCCGCCAAGACCGCCGAGGGCCTGCTGGTCGACCACATCGCCAAAGTCGTGGCCCACTATCCGCAGATCGACTCCTGGGACGTGGTCAACGAGACCATCGATCCCAAGGACGGCTCGATCCGCCACACCGTCTTCTCCGACGCCATGGGCCAGGAGCACACCCTGGACACCGCCTTCCACGCGGCTCGCGCCGCCGCGCCCAAGGCCCGGCTGGTCTATAACGACTACATGGGCTGGGAGGCCGGCAACGAGGCGCACCGCGCCGGGGTGCTCAAGCTGCTGGAAGGCTTCCGCAAGCGCGGGACGCCGGTCGACGCCCTGGGCGTCCAGAGCCACCTGGGCACCGAGGATCCAGCCGCGCCCGGCAGCCTCGGCAAACCCCAGGAAAAGGCCTGGCGGGCCTTCATCGATGAAGCGACCGGCATGGGCTATGACCTGCTGCTCACCGAGTTCGACGTCAATGACCGCGACATGCCGGCCGATGTCGCCGCCCGCGACGCGGCCGGGGCGGCGCTGGCCAAGGCCTATCTCGACCTGATGCTGGACTATCGCCAGACCAAGGAGGTGCTGGCCTGGGGCATGGTCGACAAATATTCCTGGCTGCAGGGCTTCACGCCCCGCAAGGACGGCCTGCCCAAGCGGGCGACGCTGTACGACGACGCCTACAAGCCCACGCCGCTGCGCGAGGCGGTGGCGGCGGCCTTCCAGGCCGCGCCGGCGCGGGCGTAAACTGACTTACTGTCTAGAGCTCGCTTCGGGCTATTCTCATCGCCCTGAGCTTCCTTCGAGCGTCGTATGAGCCTGTCCTTTCCGCCCCTCGAAGAGCGCTCGAACGTCACGCGCGAGATCCTGCGCGGCGAGATCATCCCGGCCTACCGACCCGTGGTGCTGCGCGGCTTCGCGGCGGACTGGCCGGCGGCCCAGGCCGGTCTCCATGGACCAGACGCGGCGGCGGCGTACATCAAGAGCTTCGACAACGGCGCGGCGGTAGAGGCCTTCGTCGGCGCGCCCGAGATCGAGGGCCGTTTCTTCTACGGCGAGGCCGAGCGGGCGCTAAACTTCGAGCGACGGCAGGGCGCCATCTCGGCCATCGTCGACGACATCCTGGCCTTGGGGGGCGAAGAAATTCCGCCCTCGGTCTATGTCGGCTCGACCCCGACCGAACGGGTGCTGCCCGGTTTCGCGACGGCCAACAGCCACGACATGCTGGCCGTGCCGGTCGAGCCGCGCATCTGGTTCGGCAACGCCGCGAGGGCTCAGACCCACTACGACATGGCCGACAACATCGCGGTGGTCGTGGCTGGACGCCGGCGCTTCACCCTGTTCCCACCCGAGCAGACGGCCAACCTCTATGTCGGGCCGCTGGACTTCACCTTGGCGGGCCAGCCGATCAGCATGGTCGAGCTGGAGACGCCGGATCTGGAGCGCTATCCGCGTTTCGCCGAGGCGATCCCGCACGGCCGCTCGGCGGAGCTGGGTCCCGGCGACGCCATCTACATCCCCACGGCCTGGTGGCATCACGTCCAGTCGCTGGACCGCTTCAACGTGCTGGTGAACTACTGGTGGCGCGATCTGCCGCCCGAGGCCGGTTCGGCGTTCGAGGTGCTGGTCCACGGCCTGCTGGCGGTGCGCCACCTGCCCAAGCCGCAGCGCGACGCCTGGCGGGCGATCTTCGACCACTACCTGTTCGAGGCCGACGGCGACCCTGCCGCCCATCTGCCCGAAGACCGGAAGGGCGTGTTGGGGCCGCTGACGCCGCGCCTGGCGCAGAGCATCCGCGCCTACGTCAAGCGGGCTGTCAGCTAGCCGCTGTTCAGGCGTGAGCGATGATCGGCAGGAAGGTCTCGGCCGTCAGGCTCGCGCCGCCCACCAGCACGCCGTCGACATTCGGAACGCTGAGGATCTCGGCCGCGTTGGCCGGGGTGACTGAGCCGCCGTACAGCAGCCGCACGCGATCGCCGGCCGGGCCCAGGGCGGCGCGGCAGGTCTCGCGCAGCACCGAGTGCATGGCGGCGATGTCGTCGGCCGTCGCCGAGCGGCCCGTGCCGATGGCCCAGATCGGCTCATAGGCCACCGACAGCCAGTCGCCGTCGGCGCCGGCCGGCAGGCAGTTCTCCAGCTGGGCGCGGACCACGGCCTCGGCCTGGCCCGCCTCGCGGACGTCCAGAGCCTCGCCGACGCACAGGATCACCGACAGGCCATGCCGCCGCGCCGCCTCGGCCTTGCCGCGCACCTCTGCGTCCGTCTCGCGCCGGCCCGCCCGGCATTCGCTGTGGCCGACGATGGTGAAGGCCGCGCCGGCGTCCTTGACCATCGGCGCCGACAGGCAGCCGGTGTGCGCACCCTTGTCGGCGGCGTGGATGTCCTGGGCGCCGACGTGCAGCGCGTCGACGGCCTGCCAGGCGGCGGTGATCAGGGTCGCGGGGACCGCCACCCCGACGTCCACGGCGGGCGTCTCGCGCGCCGCCGCCTCGATGGCGTCCAGGACGGGCAGGGCGTCGCGGCCGCCGTGCATCTTCCAGTTTCCGACCACGAACTTCCGGGCGGGCTTATCCATAGCGAGCTGCATTCGGTCTCCGTGCGCCGGTCCTGCCCGGCGCCTGTGTCGTGAAGGGGCGAGGGAAGGGCGGTCAGGCCTGTTCGAGGACCTTGGCGGGTTGATCGTGGCGGGCCAATCGAGCGCCCAGCGCGGCCAGTTGTTCCCACAGGGCTGGCGGCAGGCGGGGGCCGAACTTCTCGTAGGCCGGCGGGATCAGGGCGGCCTCGGCGCGCCAGATCTCCGGGTCGACGGTCAGCAGTAGGTCCAGCTGGGCGTCGCTCAGGTCCAGGCCCGTCAGGTCCAGGCCCTCCCGCGTGGGCAGGCGACCGATCGGGCTGTCCACGGCGTCGGCCTCGCCCTCCAGGCGGTCGACGATCCACTTC
>JAGHZU010000044.1 GCA_017745235.1 Caulobacter sp.
GGCCAAGCCTTCGTCAAGGACGCGCTGGCCCGCTGGCGCCGCGGCGGTCTAGGCTGGCCGCTCGAAGTCGGAGGAGAACCCCATGCGTCTTGGACTGGTGCTGACCGCGATCGCGGCCCTGTCGACGGCCCCCGCCCTGGCCCAGGTCCAGGACAAGGACAAGACCCCCTACGAGGCGGTCGATCCCTTCATCGGCACGGGCGGCGAGGGTCACACCTTCCCGGGGGCGGTCGCCCCGTTCGGCATGGTCCAGCTCAGCCCCGACACCGACATCCTGCCGTTCAAGCAGAGCTACGCCCGCGCCGCCGGCTATCGCTACACCGACCCGACGATCCTGGGCTTCTCGCACACCCACTTCTCGGGCTCGGGTCACTCCGACCTCGGCGACGTGCTGCTGGCTCCGGTCTCGGGCGAGGCCAAGCTGGAGCCCGGCGAGGCCGACAAGCCGGGTTCGGGCTACCGCTCGCGCTTCACCCATGACGGCGAGGTCGCTCAGCCTGGCTACTACGCCGTGACCCTGACCGACAGCCAGGTGCGGGCCGAGCTGACGGCCGGCCTGCGCACGGGCATGCACCGCTACACCTTCGGCAAGGGCACGAGGGCCCAGGTGCTGCTGGACCTGCGCACCTCGATCTACAACTACCCGGGCAAGGTCAGTTGGTCGCGTATCCGGGTGGCCGAGGACGGGACGATCACCGGCATGCGCGAGACCCGCGGCTGGGCCCCGGGCCGCCAGCTCTATTTCGCCATCCGCTTCGACCGGCCGCTGGTGGGCAAGGCGCTCTACAACAAGGAAGCGGACGTCCCCTACAAGGGCTTCGCCCAGCCGGGCCGCACGGCCTTCGACCGCGCCCAGATGGAGGGCCGGGCCCTGGTCGGGGTCTTCGACTTCGGGACGATCGACGGGCCGCTGGTCGCCAAGGTCGCCATCTCGTCGGTCAGCGAGGAGAACGCGGTCCTGAACCTGTCCAGCGACGAGAAGGGCTTCGACTTCGACGGCTTGCGCGCTCGCACCAAGGCCGACTGGGAAAAGGCCCTGGGCGCGGTCGAGATCGCCGCCCCGGCCGAAACCCGGACCAGCGTCTACACCGCCCTCTACCATTCGCTGCTGGCGCCCAGCGTGTTCAGCGATGTCGACGGCCGCTATCGCGGGCCCGACAACGAGGTCCACACCGCCAACGGCTTCACCTTCCACTCGACCTTCTCGCTGTGGGACACCTTCCGCGCCGAGCATCCGCTGCTGACCCTGGTCCAGCCGGAGAAGCGCACCAGCGACGTCATTAATTCGCTGATCGCCTCCCAGCAGGAGAGCCCGTACGGCATCCTGCCGGTCTGGCAGTTCCACGGCCAGGAGACCTGGACGATGATCGGCTACCACGCCGTACCGGTGATCGCCGACGCCTACATGAAGGGGCTGCGCGGCTTCGACCAGAAGGCGGCCCTGGACGCCATGGTCAAGAGCGCGACCTACGCCCCCTATGGCGGCCTGGGCGACTACATGGCCCTCGGCTACGTGCCGATCGACAAGGAGCCGGAGGCCGCCTCCAAGACCGTCGAATACGCCTATGACGACTGGACCATCGCCCGCATGGCCAAGGCCATGGGCCAGGCCGATGTGGCCGCGACCTTCGAGAAGCGGGCGGGGAACTGGAGGAACAGCTTCGACGCCAAGAGCGGCTTCCTGCGGGCCCGCAGGAGCGACGGGACTTTCCGCACGCCCTTCGACCCGACGGCGATCAACTACGGCAGCGACTACACCGAGGGCAACGCCTGGCAATATTCCTGGTTCGCGCCGCAGGACCTGGGCGGGATCGTCCGCTTGCTGGGCGGCGACGCGGCGACGGTGAAGAAGCTGGACGCCATGTTCGACTTCGACAACTCCAAGCTCGACTACTCGCACGCCGAGGACATCGCCGGCCTGATCGGCCAGTACATCCACGGCAACGAGCCCAGCCACCACGTGGCCTACATGTACGACTACGCCGGCGCGCCCTGGCGCACCCAGGCCCGGCTGACCCAGATCGTGAAGAGCCAGTACAAGCCGACGCCGGACGGCCTGTCGGGCAATGACGACCTGGGCCAGATGTCGGCCTGGCTGGTCTTCACGTCGCTGGGCTTCTATCCGGTCGCGCCAGGCTCGAACGAGTACGTGATCGGCCGGCCGTTCGTGGAGGCGGCCACGCTGAACCTGGAGAACGGCAAGCGCTTCACGGTGCGGACCGTAGGGCTGTCGGACGACAAGCCCTATGTCGGCGCGGTGACCCTGAACGGCAAGCCGCTGACGCGCAGCTTCCTCCGCGACGCCGAGATCCGCGCGGGCGGCGATCTGGTTTTCACGATGAGCGCCACGCCGAACAAAACCTGGGCCAGCGCGGCCAAGGACCGTCCGATGAGCATGACGGGGTACGGGAAATAACGGCCGCCCGATCAGTCCTCGGCGGCCAGTCGGTCCAGGAAGTTCCGGGCCTCGTCCTTGTGGCGGGGCTTCAGATTGCGGCCGACCAGGGCGATCATGGCGGCGATCACGGCCGCGTCGTCGGTGAAGCCAATGGCCGGCAACACGTCGGGAATGGCGTCGGTGGGGAGCACGAAATAGGCCAGGGCGGCGAACATCATGCCCTTGGCGGCGGTCGGCGTGGTCGGGTCCTTGGCGCACCACCACAGCGACAGGGCGTCGGCCGCGAACGGGACCTTGGCGGCCACCTTGCGGATCTTCGGCCAGAAGCCGCGCGCCACCCGCTGCTCGTTGACCCGCACCGTGGCCGGGACGAGCGCCTTGGCCGGGTCCAGCACGTCGCGGGCGTTCGCTTCCGGATTGACGTCGGGGGAAGGTTTGGCGTCGGCGCTCATCGGGTTAAACCGCTCCTCAAGCTTCCAATTAAACGCAAGGCCGGAGGAAACGTCCATGAAACTCGATAGCACCGTCGCCGCCGTCGTCACCGGAGGCGCCTCGGGCCTCGGCGAGGCCACCGCCCGGGCTCTGGCCGCCCAAGGCGTCAAGGTCGCCGTCTTCGACTTCAACGAGGAGAAGGGCCAGCAAGTGGCCAGCGAGATCGGCGGCGTCTTCTGCAAGGTCAACGTCACCTCGGACGCCGACGTGGACGCCGGCTTCGAGAAGGCCCGCGCGACCCACGGCCAGGAGCGAATCCTCGTCAACTGCGCCGGCACCGGCAACGCGGCCAAGACCGCCAGCCGTGACAAGCAGACCGGCGAGACCAAGCACTTCCCGCTCGACGCCTTCGACCGCATCATCCAGATCAACCTGGTCGGCACCTTCCGCTGCATCGCCAAGTCGGCCAAGGGCATGCTGGACCTGGAGCCGCTGGAGGACGGCGAGCGCGGCGCGATCGTCAACACCGCCTCGGTGGCGGCCGAGGACGGCCAGATGGGCCAGGCCGCCTATTCGGCCAGCAAGGGCGGCGTCGTCGGCATGACCCTGCCGATCGCCCGCGACCTGATGAGCGAAGGCATCCGCGTCAACACCATCCTGCCGGGCATCTTCAACACCCCGCTGATGAACGGCGCGCCGGAAGCGGTGAAGGCGGGTCTGGCCGCCTCGGTGCCGTTCCCCAAGCGCCTGGGCAACCCCGAAGAATACGCCCAGCTGGCCCTGACCATGATCACCTGCGGCTACTTCAACGGTGAGGACGTGCGCCTGGACGGCGGCATCCGCATGGCGCCGCGCTAGAACGAAAAAGGGCCTCCCGCGAGGGAGGCCCTGACTTCGAAAGCTGGGTCGGGATCAGCCGGCCGAGGCGACCGGGCGCTGGATCGAGGGACCCAGGTTGGTCATGATCTCGCGGGCGTCGTAGGCCCGGGGATCGCCGGCGGGCTTGGGTCCCTTGTGCAGCAGGATCTCGGCGCTGGCCTGGAACTTCTCGATGGTCCGGACCTCGGCCTGGCGGCCCCAGAACGGGTCGCCCCACGGGCCCCAGTAGCCGCCGCCGTAATAGCCGCGCCACGCCGGACGCCAATAGCCGTAGGGCCCGCCCCAGCCGTAGGGGCCCCAGCCGGGACCGTAGCCGTAATCGTCGATCACGGCGCGGGCCTGGCGGTCAGTGCGGCGGTCGGCGGTCTCGAACCAGTCGTAGCCGGCCTGAACGGTGACCTCGGCGGCGCGATACAGCAGGTAGCGCTCGACGGTCTCCCGCGAGGTCAGGCTGTTGCCGGCGAAATTGATCTGATAGCGATTGCTCTCCAGACGTCGCTCGGAGAAGCCGCCCTGGGCTTTCTGTCCGGCGATGTTGGGCTGGTAGGGCGTGGCGGTGGCGCAGGCCGTCAAGAGGGCGGCGAGCGCCACGGCAGCCACCTGTCCGGCCCGCCCGGCGATGGTCTTGCGATTAATCATGGCGCATCCCTTCACTAGGAATCTCGGCGAAAAGACTCGTTTCGTCCCGTTTATCTAAATGCATGGCCCAGCTTTGTGGTTTCGCCAAGGCCAATGCGTTTCAAAGCGGAGATCAACCGCGCGAAACAATCAGTCCGGCAGCGGTGATCAGCAGCACCCCGACGACGATCGCGAACCCCTTGCGGAATCCGGGTTCGGTCATCCGCGAGGCCAGAGCGGCCCCGCCCAGGCCGTAGCTGCTCATGCTGATCAGGTCCATGCCGATGGTGGCGGCGGCGAACATCAAAAGTTGCGGGGCCAGGGGCCGGTGGACGTCGATGAACGGCGGCAGGACCGCGCCGAAGAACAGCAGGATCTTGGGATTGGCGATCTGCACCGCGAAGCCGTCGCGGAAGGCCGAGCGGCCCATGCGGAACGTCCGATGGCCGTCGTCCTCGCCGCCCTTGTCCCGGACTCCGGACAGGATCGACTTGATCCCCAGCCAGACCAGATAGGCCGCTCCGACCAGGGCCAGCACGTGGAAAGCCTTGGGGAAGGCGATGATCAGGGCGCCCAGGCCCAGGGCCGAGCAGGCGAACCAGACCAGTGTGGCGGTATTCATACCGGCCACGCCCAGCAGCGCCGCGCCCTTGCCCTTCTGCATGCCGGTGGCGATGGCGAACAGGTTGGCGGGTCCCGGCGTCAGGGCCATGACGAACATCGCCACCAGGAAGGCGCTGTAGCGGGCGGGGTCGACGGGCAGGGTCATGGCGACCTCATAGCCAAGCCCCGCCCGTCAAGCCAGTCAGGGCGAACCGGCGGCTAGGCGCCGACCGTCGCCAGCATCCAGATCACCCGACCCAAGGCGCCGAGCAGCAGGATGACGGTCGCCAGGGCCTGGACGATGAAACCGACCTCGCGTTTGCCCGGATCGGCCACATAGCCGAAGGCGTAGATGACGCGTCCGGCGATCCAGATCACGCCCAGGATCGCCGCGACCAGGTCGCTCCAATAGACGGCGAACAGCCACAGCGAAGGCAGGAACAGCGGCAGCCATTCCAGGGTGTTGGCCTGGACGCGGATATGGCGCTCGAGGATCGGGTCGCCGGTCATGACCGGCGCGTGGATACCGCACTTGCGGCGGGCGCCCGCCACCCGAAGCGCCATCCAGAGATAGACCAGCAGGGCGACGATCGTGACGATGGCGACCCAGGAATGCGGATGCATGCGTGTTTCCTCCCCCGGCTCCGTCGACGGAGCCTTGTTTCGGGGACTAGAGCCCAGTTCGCGCCGGTTTGGAACCGGCCCGGTCGCCCGCGCGCTTTCCCGTCAGACGACCTCATGCGGAGATTCAGCCATGCGCGTCGACTCCACGGCGATCCGGCAAATCGACTACGAGCCCGAGCACGGCAAGCTTTTCGTCACGTTCATCGACGGCGACGAATACGTCTATGTCGGCGTGCCGCCGCGTGATGGACTTCGGCATTCCGTCGTACAAGGGCCGGCCAGTCAGCG
>JAGHZU010000045.1 GCA_017745235.1 Caulobacter sp.
CCCGACCACGGTGACGCCTTGGGCCTTCAGGGCCATCAGCTGCGGCGCCTCGACTCGGCAAGGCGCGCACCAGGAGGCGTAGAAATTGATCAGGCGGGGACCGCCCAAACCTTGCGAGGAGGGGGTGTCGTGGACCGCGACCATCTCGCCGGTGTCGAGATCAGGCAGGCTGACGGCCGGGACCGGCTTGCCGACCAGGGCGTGGGGCTGGACGTGCGGATCGTGCTTGAGCGCATAGCCCGCGAACAGCGCCCCCAGCGCCACCAGGACGATCAGCGGCGTGAAGCCGATCCAGCGCTTGATCACTTCTTGGCCTCTTTCAAAGCCTGAAGACGCTCGGCCTCGCGCCGCCAGCGCCGGGCCGAGGCCAGGCTGTCGGTGATCATCCAGACGAACACCGCCGCCGTCAGGGCGAAGGCCGGCCAGACATAGACGGCGTATTTGCCGGCGTCGAAATCGAAGTGCATGGCGTCAGCCTTCCGCCTGCTGCAGGGCCAGGGCTCGGGCCTTGCGCCGCCACACCAGGGCGCGGATCCGCACCAGCCACAGCGACCCGAACGCCGACAGATAGGCCAGGCTCATCACCAGCATCGGCCAGGCATAGACGGCCGGCAGGCGGTTCTCCGGCTTGGCGAACAGGGTCGAGCTGCCCTGATGCAGGCTGTTCCACCATTCGACCGAGAACTTGACGATCGGCAGGTTGATCAGGCCGACCAGGGCCAGGATCGCCGCTGCGCGAGCCGCCTTCTGCTCGTCCTCGAGGGCCGAGCGCAGGGCCAGATAGCCCAGATAGAACAACAGCAGCACCAGCACCGAAGTCAGGCGGGCGTCCCACACCCACCAGGTCCCCCACATCGGCTTGCCCCACAGCGAGCCGGTGGCCAGGGCCAGGGCGGTGAAGGCCGCGCCCAGCGGGGCGCAGGCCACGGCGGCGGCGTCGGCCAGGGCGTGGCGGAACACCAGGGCCAGGAAGCTGGCGATCCCCAAGCACAGATAGACGAACAGGCTGAGCGAGGCGGCCGGCACGTGGATGAACATCATCCGCACGGTGTCGCCCTGCTGATAGTCCTCAGGCGCGGCGAAGGTCAGGACCAGGCCGATGAGGGCCAGCACCGCGGCGATCGCGCCGAACATCGGCGCGGCCCAGCGCGAGAAGGCCATGAACCGCTCGGGGTTCGTCAGGAAGTCCAGCGGATGATGTGGATCACGGGCGCCCATTCCCAACGCCTTAGAAGACCTGGAGGGCGCCCGCAATCGTGGAGGCTACCTAGTCGGCTTTCGGCGGGGCCGGCATGCGACCCGGACCGCCCTTGAAGCGCCGGAACTCGACGTGGCGCATCATCGGGCCGCCGGTCATCGGACCCAGGGCGTCGAAGGCCTTCTTCTGGCTGGGCGACAAGGCGGCGTAGAACGACCGGGTCGCGTCGATGCGGGCCTTGGCGCGGTCCAGCATCTCGGTCTCGCGGTCCAGGCGTTCCGGCGTGGTCAGGGCCTTGCGCGGACCATCGGCAAGCTCCTTTTTCGGGCCGTCCTTGCGCCAGTCCTTGGGCTCGGTCGCGGCCAGATAGGCCTTCAGGGCCCCGTCCTGGTCGGCGCGCAGCTGCAGCACGTCGCGCAGGTGCTGGGCGCGGGCCTGGGGGTCGAGGTGGCGATGATGGCGCATCATCGGCGGCGGGCCGCCAGGACCATCGTCGGCCATCGGGGGCGGGCCAGGAGGCGGGCCGTCCTGGGCGACGGCGACCGCCGCGGTGGTGAGGCTCAAGGCGGCCGCGGCCATCAAGGCCAGACAGCGCGTTTGCAAGCGCATGGGTTAGCTCCGTGGAATGTCCCTTCGAGCCGGACCCTCGGTGCCCCGTGTAACGCTGGAATGTCAGAATCTCCGGCGAATGTTGCAGGACTGACGGAGAGGCATCGCATAAGGCTTTGACGCCGCGACATATTCTCCTGGGAGTTCCCGCCGATGCTCTATCTGCTGATCAAAGCCGCGATCTCGGGCGTTATCATCGCCGTGGTGTCAGAGATCGCCAAGCGCCAGCCGGGGTTCGGCGCTCTGGTCGCCTCGCTGCCGCTGATTTCGATCCTGGGCATGATCTGGCTTTGGCGCGACACCCACGACGTCAGGCGAATGGCCGCCCATGTCGAGGCGACCTTCTGGTACGTGCTGCCGTCGCTGCCGATGTTCCTGATCGTGCCGGCCCTGCTGCGGCGGGGCGTGGACTTCTGGATTGCCCTGGCTGTGGGTTGCGCGGTGACGATCGGCCTCTATCTGGGCATGACGGCGATCGGCCCGCGTCTGGGGCTGAAGCTGTGACTGCCGCCACGTCCTGACAGCGGGTCCTGCTAGGGCCGCGCTATCGTCAACGCCGCGAACGCGGCTAGAAGCCCCGCCCATGCAAAGCTCCTCGAAAAAGATCGCCTTCCTCGCTCTGATCCTGGCCGGCGTCTGCTGGGGCCTGGGTTTCCCGCTGGGCAAGCTGGTGCTGCGTGAGACCGACGCGGCCCACATGGTGCTGCTGCGGTTCGCGGTGGCGGCGGTGGTCGCCGCGCCGTTCGCCCTGCGCACGGCCGAGGCCCGGGCCCTGTTCAAGTCGCCGGTGATCTTGGCGGCCGGCGCGTTCTACGGGATCGCCTTCATGGTGCAGTTCGAGGGCCTAGCCCATGTCAGCGTCACCCTGGCGGCCCTGCTGGTCGGAGCCATGCCCGCCCTGATCGCCGTCTCGGCCAAGGTGCTGGGCGAGAAGGTCAGCCGCGCGTCGTGGGGCGGAGTGGCCGCCGCGACCCTGGGCGCGGCCCTGATCGCCGGCAAGCCCGACGGCGCCGGCTCGCCCCTTGGCGTCTTCCTCTCGCTGGGCTCGCTGCTGATCTTCCTGGCCTGGCTGATCGTACTGCGCCGCGCGCCCAAGACCTCCAGCCAGATGGCCATCCCGGCCGTGACGGTGATCGTCGCCGCCTTCACGGTTCTGCCAATCGCCTGGATCATGCACGGCCCGCCGAAGCTGGACCTGTCGCCCGTGGCCTGGACCGGCGTGTTGGGGCTGGGCGTGCTGGGCACCCTGTTGGCCACCGCCGCCTGGCAGTTCGGCTCGGCTCGCGTCGGCAGCGCCAGCGCCGGGGTGTTCATCAATATCGAGCCGCTGATGGGGGCCTGCGTCGGCGTGCTGCTGTTCGGCGACCACCTGACCTGGGCCCTGGCCGCTGGCGGCCTGATGATCATCGCCGGCAGCTTCGCCGTGGTGCTGGGTGAGAAGCATGAGCCGCCGGTGACGGCCAGCGCGGGGCCGATCTAGGCGGCAAATCGGTCCGCCGTGTCGGCGTGCGGCGAGGTCGATCGTCTTCCTGATGAGACGGAGGGCTCGACATGGACGTTCGCGAACAAATCGACCGCTACATCGACGATCAGAAGCCGGCCAAGAGCGCGGAACTACGTGACCTGCACCGGCGCATCCTGGCGATCTCGCCCGACGCCGAGCTCTGGTTCCTGGACGGCCGGAATGACGACGGCAGGGTCGTCTCCAACCCGAACATCGGCTACGGGTCGCAGAGGCTCGACTACGCCAGCGGAGAGTCCAGACCGTTCTACAAGCTCGGTCTGAGCGCCAATACCTCCGGGCTGTCGGTCTATGTCATGGGCCTCAAGGACAAGACCTACCTGTCCCGGACCTACGGTGCGCGGCTCGGCAAGGCCAAGATCACCGGCTACTGCATCGGCTTCCGGTCGGTGAAGGATGTGGACCTCGAGGTGCTGGAGGAGGTGGTCGCGGACGCGTTGGGAGCGGCAGACCATTAACGCCCCCTCGTCAGGGTCTCACTTGGCGAACCTATTGATGAACCAGAGCGGGACCGGATCCAGCAAGGCGCCGGACGAGCCTCTCGACCTGTTCGACATGCAAAGGGACCAGCGCTCGTCCAGCCAACGCTTCGTCCCCGGACGGGAGACCGCCCAAGCGGGGCTGATCCCTTCGGCCCATGGCCCGCCCTCGTGCAAAAGATACTTCATCCGCCGACCGTCACCGGGCTCGCTGTAGAACCCGCAAGAGGTCTGGCGGTAGCTGTGCAGCGTGGAGACCGAAACTTCGCGCCCGTAAAGCTGATGAAGGCGGTGGTGGACTACGAGCCCAAGCGGGATATCGAGCATGGCGAGGAACAGGCCCCAGAGCGCGAAGGGCGCCAACACGATCAGGATTTGTTCGACTAACGGCAGACGCCGGGGCAGCGTGGGCCGCCAACCTGGACCGGGTTTCCGTGCATTCGCCTCTAAATCGACCATTTTGGCAAGCCAGAGCCCGATCGGCCGCCGCCTAATCCAGCGCGTTCCGGCAGGCCGCCGCCATGGCGATCGGGCCCAGGGCCACGGCCGCCGCCGAATAGGCCAGCAGCAGGAACAGCCCGCCGGTCCATGGCAGGCCGCCGGCCAGGGCGTCCAGAGCCCCGGCCCCGAAGATCACCGGCGGCACGTAGAGCGGCAGGACGATCACCGCGACCAGCAGGCCGCCGCGCTTGGAGCCCAGGGCGAGGCTGGCCCCCAGTCCGCCCAGGAACGAGAAGGCCAGGCCCCCGGCCAGGGCGCAGGGGATCAGCAGCGGGATGATGGCCGGCGAGGCCCCCAGGGCCAGGGCGGCGACCGGCGCGGCGAAGGCCAGGGGCGCTCCGGCCGCCAGCCAGTGGGCCAGGCACTTGGCTACGGCCACGGCTTCCAGCGGCGCGGGGCCCAGGGCCAGCAGGTCCAGGGCGCCGTCCTCGAAGTCGCGTTCGAACAGGCGCTCCAGGGAGAGCAGGGCCGCCAGGGCCAGGGCCAGCCAGGCGATGCCGGGCGCCAGCGAGGCCAGCCGCTCGGGCGCGCGACCGGCCGCCAGGGGCAGCAGGGTCACGACGCAGGCGTAGAAGGCCAGGGCCAGCAGCGGCCCGCCGCCCTTGCCCCAGGCTAGGGCCAGTTCCCGGCGCAGCAGGACGAGGAAGGCCTTCATCCGCCCACCTCGACCACGCGGCCAATTTCTACATTAAGACTAGGGACGGGCAGGGGATCGTGCACGGCGGCCAGCACCATGCCGCCGGCCGCCAGATGTTCGGCCATCAGGACGCCGAAGCCCTCGCGGTGACCGGCGTCCAGAGGGGCCATGGGCTCGTCCAGCAGCCACAGCGACCGCGGGCTGGCCAGCAGGCGGGCCAAGGCCACACGCCGACGCTGGCCGGCCGACAGGCGGCGGATCTCCAGGTCCAGCAGGCGGTCGAGGTCCAACCTAGTGGCCGCCGCCCGCGCCGAGGCCTCGGTCCCGCCGGTCCACAGGGTCTGGAACTTCAGCTCCTCCCAGGCCGAGCGGGTGGATTTCAGGCCGTCGTGGTGGCCGACCATGTGCAGGCCCTCGGCCCGCGCGGCCTCGGCTTCGAGTTCGTCATCCGCGCCGAAGAAGCCGATCGTCCCCTGGTCGGGCCGCAGCAGGCCCGCCACGGCCCGCAGCAGGCTGGTCTTACCCGCCCCGTTGCGCCCCGTCAGGGCCACCGCCTGGCCCGCCGAGATTTCCAGATCAAGGCCCGAGAACAGTCGCCGTTCGCCGCGAACAAGACCTAAGTCCTTGATGCGAATAGTTCTCAACATAGGTCGGAAGACCTCAAGACCCTGTCCTGTGCATGGACGTTGACCCTGACCGAGGCTAAGAAGCCCTCGGCCGTCACCCTCCGGTTTGGATGGGATGAACGC
>JAGHZU010000046.1 GCA_017745235.1 Caulobacter sp.
ACCTCTGGGTCATGGCCCATCACGCCGCTTGCGATCATGACCACGACCACCACGGCGTTTCCGGTTCGGCCCTCGCGGCCGAGCTCGCCGCCGCCGAGACGCGCTGCGAGGCGTCCGACCAGCGCCTGACCGCCCCGCGCCGGCGGGTGCTGGAGCTGCTTTTGGAGGCCGGGCAGCCGGTGAAGGCCTATGACCTGATCGCCGGCTTCGCCGTCGACGGCCCGCCCGCCAAGCCGCCGACCGTCTATCGCGCCCTCGACTTCCTGGAGAAGCAGGGCTTCGCCCACCGGATCGAGAGCCTCAACGCCTATGTCGCCTGCCGCAAAGAGGCCGACGGCCACGCCGCCGCCTTCCTGATCTGCGACTGCTGCGGCGCCACCCGCGAGATCGAACCCAAGGCCAGCGCCGAGATCATCGCCGCCGGCGCCGCGGCGGGATATGCGCTGACCGGCGTGACCATCGAGGCGCACGGGCTGTGCGCGGATTGTAAATAGACCGTCCCTCCCCCTCGTGGGGAGGGTGGCGCTGGCGGAGCCAGGGTCGGGTGGGGCTGCTAACTCAGCAAGCCGCTCCTGTCCACCACCTGCACCGATCCCCCACCCGTCGGCTTCGCCGACACCCTCCCCACAAGGGGGAGGGACAGCGCGTGGTTGTTGTCGAAACACCGTCAACCCCGCTAGACTCGAACAACCGTTCACCCGCTCCGGAACCGCCGCCATGACGCCCGCAGACACCCTCCCTGGCGTCGAGATCTGGCGCGGCGGCGTCAATACTTGGGACTGCGACGAGATGGGGCACATGAACGTGCGCTTCTACGTCGTGCGGGCCATGGAGGGCCTGGCGGGGCTGGCGGCGGAGCTGGGCCTGCCGCACGCGTTTTCGCCCTACGCCAACGCCACCGTCGTAGTGCGCGAGCAGCACATCCGCTTCCTGCGCGAGGCCCATGCGGGCGCGACCCTGCACATGCTGGGCGGGGTGATCGAGATCAGCGAGACCGAGGCCAAGGTCCTGCAGCTCCTGGTCCACACCGCCACGGGCCAGTTGGCGGCCACCTTCCAGACCACCATCGCCCATGTCACCCCGCGCGAGGGCGAGGCCTTTCCCTGGCCGCGCGTCGTGCACGAGCGGGCGGCGGCCCTGAAAATCGAGGTCCCCGAGAAGGCCCGCCCCCGGAGTCTGGACCTCTCGCCGTTCGAAACCACGGCCGGCCTGGAGCGCGCGCAGGCCCTGGGCCTGAAGCGGATCGGCCTGGGCGCTCTGTCGCCGACCGATTGCGACGTGTTCGGACGAATGCGCGCCGAGCAGTTCATCGGCCGGGTCTCGGACGGCATCGGCGCCTTCATCGGCCCGTTTCGCGACGTCGTGACGGCCCACGCCGACCACAAGCCGGCCCGGGTCGGCGGCGCGGTTCTGGAATACCGCCTGGCCCACCTGGCCTGGCCCCGGGCCGGCGACCGGGTCGAGCTGCGCTCGGGCCTGGTGGGGACGGAAGGCCAAGCCATGCGCGTGGTGCATTGGCTTCTAGATCCTACCAGCGGGAAGCCGTGGGGCACGTCGGAAGCCGTGGCCATCACCTTCGACCTCGACGCCCGCAAGGCGGTGCCGATCAGCGACGCGGCGCGGGCGGAACTGGCGTCTCACGCCATCGAAGGACTGGCCCTTTAGACCCCTCTCCCTATGGGAGAGGGTTTCCAGAGGTCGCCATCTCGAAGATCGCCTCGCGCACCAGGTCGGGGCGCTCCATCGGCAGGAAGTGGCTGGTCCCGGGAACCGTCTCGACACGGATCAGCGGATGGCGGCGCATCACCCTCGCCCCGTCGCCGACATGGCTGGTCGAGCCCCTCTCGGCCTTGAGCAGGCGCGCCGGGCAGCGGATGCGGCCCATGGCGCGCCAGGGATCGTGGGCCTGGGCGCTATAGTTGGAGGCCTCCCAGGCAGGCGCGCAGGCCAGCTCGACCTTGCCGTCGTCGCGGTCCTTGAAGCCGCCGCCCACATAGTCGGCCAGCATGGTCTCGGGCCAGGTCTTGAACGCCCCGCGCCCGCGATAGGCGGCGAAGGCGGCCTCGCGGGTGTCGAACACCGCCCGACGGCGCAACGCCCCCTGCACCATCGGCAGGTGTTTCCACAGCGCGCCCGAGGTCCACGGCATGTGGGCGTAGAAGGCCATGACCCTCGGCATGATCACCGGGTCCAGCAGGACCAGGCCGCGCACCTTGTCCGGCGCTGCGGCGGCGGCCAGCAGGCTGACCGTGCCGCCCATCGAATGGCCGGCCAGCACCACCGGCTGCGCCTGGTCCAGGGCGGTCAGCAGGGCCAGCAGGTCGTCGCGCAGGTCCAGCCAACTTCTCCGGTGCTCCGGATTGGCCGCCAAGCGGCTGGCGCCGTGGCCGCGCTGGTCGACCGCCAGCACGCGAAGGCCCGCCGACAGCGGGGCCAGCAGGGCGCGATAGGTCTGGCCGTTGAAGCCGTTGGCGTGGACGAAGATCACGTCGACGGGTCGGTCGGCCGGCCCGAACTCCAACACCGCCATCTCGCCCGCGCCCGCGCGGCTGGCGATCGGGATGAAGCGTCGACGGGGCTCCCGAAAAACGGCCGCGTCCATGGCGGAAGAAACTCCTGTTGCGGCTGCTCGGCCCCTAAAGTAGGCGCGCGGCGTTTCCTCGTCCATGGAGCCGCGCCAAGGAAACGCGCCCGGGAGACACGTGATGCCGCCGATCGCCACCATCGGATACGAACTGGACACCCTGGACGGCATGATCGGCCGCCTGAAGGCGGCCGGGGTCGATACGGTCGTCGACGTCCGCGCCGTGGCCGCCTCGCGCCGGCCGGGCTTCTCCAAGACCACGCTGGGGAACAGCCTGAAGGCCGAAGGGATCGACTACGTCCACCTGCGGCCGCTGGGCACGCCCAAGGCCGGGCGCGAGGCGGCCCGGGCGGGCCGGACCGACGAGATGCGGCGCATCTTCCACGCCCACCTCGCCGAGCCGGACGCCCAGGTGGCCTTGGGCCAGGCCACGAGCCTGGCGGGCGAAAAGCGCATCGCCCTGCTCTGCTACGAGCACGAGGCCCGATGCTGCCACCGGGCCATCGTGGCCGACGAGATCCGCGCCCGCCTCAAGTGCGAGGTGGTGGATCTCTGATGGTCGGCTAGGCCGCCGTCAGCTGCCACTCGCCCTTGCCGTCCCGGCAAGCGCTGTAGCGCTCGCTGCTGGGCGCCGCACCGCTGGTGCTGATCGAGGCGTTGATGATCCGGCAGCTGGGCGCCTGGGCGTAGCCGCCCTGGTTCAGCAGCGAGGCCGAGACATAGCCGACGCCGTAGCCGTCGCGCCCGACCAGGACCCAGTTGCTGTTCGGTGCGCCGCCCAGCACCTCGACCCGCTCGCCGGCGTTCAGCTTGCCGACGATCTTGCCGGTGGTGGAGGGGCTGGAGCGAAGGTTGGCCACGCCGCGCGCGGTGTAGTCGCCGCCGGCGACGGCGTCGTAGCTGCGCAGCTGCAGCACGCCGCGCTCGAAGCGCAGGGCCTGGCCGTCGATCGGGGGGCCGTAGGACGAGGACACCACGTCGATGCGGCCCGAGGCGCCGGTGCGCGAATTGCTCCAGGTCTCAGAGCGGCCGCTGTCCAGGGCGCGCTTGGTGGCCTGCTGGGCCAGGGCCTGGTCGGTCGACTGCATGCGGCAGCCGATATAGGCCCCCGCCGCCGCGCCGGCCGCGGCGCCCAGGACGGTGCCGAGGGTCTTGTTGTCCTTGCTGATGGTCCTGCCCAGCAGGGCGCCGGCCGCGCCGCCGATCAGGGCCCCGCCCTCCTGCTTCTTGCCCGAGCCTTCGCAGCCGAACAGGCCGCTGATGCCCTTGGACTGAGCCATGGCGGGCGCCGGGGCGATGATCATCGAGCCGAGGACGGCGGCGACCGACAAGGTCGTCGCGGCGAGATGTTTGGCCATGGGTGCTTTTCCTTCGCAGGCTTCCGTAAGGGCTGGTTGGCGTCCTCCGCGCGCGTGTTGCAGAGTACCGGCAAAAGGGAGACGCGCGCGTGCAGGACAAGCCAGACTATAGCTGCTTCGATGTCGAGATCGAGACAGGCGTCGCGCATATCAAGCTAAAGCGTCCCGAAGCGCTGAACACCATGACCCGGGCGTTCTGGAACGAGCTGCCGGCGATCGTCCACGACATCGACCACAACGCCCGCGCCCGCTGCATCGTCATCTCCTCGACGGGCAAGCATTTCTGCGCCGGCATGGACCTGTCGGTGTTCACCGACGGCGAGGGCGTTACCGGCGGCGAGCCGGCCGACCGTTTCGTGGCCGCCGAGAGCTTCCGCCGCCACGTGCATCACCTGCAGGACACCTTCAGTTGCCTGGACGAGGCGCGCATGCCGGTGATCGCCGCCATCCAGGGCGGCTGCATCGGCGGGGCGGTGGACTTCACCAGCGCCTGCGACATCCGCTACGCCAGCGCCGACGCCTTCTTCACGATCCACGAGATCAACATCGGCATGACCGCCGACGTCGGCACCTTCCCCCGCCTGTGCAAGCTGATCCCCGAGGGCTGGGTTCGCGAGCTGGCCTATACGGGTCGCCGTCTGCCGGCGGCTCGGGCGCGTGACATCGGCCTGGTCAACGAGGTGTTCGCCACCCACGAGGAGGTGGTCGCCCACGCCCTGGAGACCGCCCGCGAGATCGCCAGCAAGTCGCCCCTGGCCGTGGCCGGCAGCAAGGTGATGATCAACTACGCCCGCGACCACAGCATCAAGGACGGGTTGGACTACATCGCCACCTGGCAGACCGGCATGTTCTCGCCGCCGCACATGCTGGAGGCCTTCCAGGCCAAGGCCCAGGGCCGCGAGCCGGTCTATCCGGACCTCGTGCCGCTGAAGAAGCGGATGTAGGTCAGGAGACGGATCGTCCCTGGGCTGCAACGAAGCGGCTGCGATCGTGGTTACGAGTTGGGCGTGAGAGCGCCCGCGTAACCGCGGAGGCGAACCGCTCATGCCCTTTTCCCACCTGCTCAAAATGGCCCTCGACCAGCGGGACCGCGAGGCCGTGGCCGAGCGCGTCGCCGGCGACAGTCTGGAAGCCATCCTCGACCGCCACTTGCTCGTGCGGCACGGCCGCCTATTTGGGACATGCGGTCTACGTCACCGACATAGCCACCAACCCGCTGTGGGCCGATTTTCGCGAGCTGGCGGCCGACCACGGCCTGCGCGCCTGCTGGTCCACGCCGATCGAGCGCGGACCGCACCAGATCATCGGCACCTTCGCCATCTATCACCACACGCCGCGCGGTCCCACGTCGAGGAGCTGACCTCGATCCGCCTGATCATGGACCACGTGGCCGACGCCATCGTGGCCCATCGGCGGCCGCACTGATCGGGCTCAGGCTGCGCCCGCCAACACGCGCGTCAGTTCGGCGGACGACATCGGCCTGGACACCCGGAACGCCTGGCCCGCCCACAGCGGGGTGAAGTCGCCGCGTCCGGTGGCCTCCGCCGCCTTGCGCAGCGGCCCGACCGCCGCCGTGGCCGTGGGGAAAGCCGGAGCCAGGTCCGACAGCGGGCCCAGGTCCGTCATCAAGCGGTTGACGATCCCC
>JAGHZU010000047.1 GCA_017745235.1 Caulobacter sp.
GTCTTGGTCCTTGTCCCTCTGGAATGGTCCGGAGCCGTCGGCCCCGTGAGACGCACCATGCCAAGGCGAAGCTGAACGCCGTCGGCAGCTTCACCGTCAGAATTCGTTCATCTGGGAATTTTCTTGTCCGAGGTGGCGGCGCGCGGCGCCGTTGTCCCGCCCGCATGCCCGGAGCGGCGAGGGGCGAGAGGTGAGCGCGTGTGTCGCCTCATCCGCCGGGTCAGATCGTGCGATTGATCTTTTCGCCGATCACGTAGGGCTGGAGGATGGGGCGGGTCGCGCCGTCCGCGTGTCTATCGGCGTCCTTGCGGTCCTGTTCGGCCCGCTCCTTGGTGTCGGCCCGAGCCTCGGCGGCCTTCTGCAGCATTTTCAGGGCGGCCGCCGCCACGCCATCGCCCTGGTCGGGCGAGGTCGCGGCGGCGAGGGCCTGCTCCGAAGCCGTCGACGCCGCGTCGTCCTTTGCGTCGTTCGCCGCCTCGGCTTCGTTCTTGGGCTGGATGGTGGCCTTCCCGGACTTGCCAGCCTTTTTCTCCGAGGCGTCCGCCGCCAGCATCGCATCGACATCGGCGATGTCGGCCTGCATCTGGGCCTTCCATTGGTCCAGCGAGGTCGCGCCCGCGCCGATCTTGCCGTCCGCGCCGGCCGTGCCCGCGAAGACCATCTGCTGCTCCAGCGGCGACAGGCCGGTCAGGCGCGCCAGAGCCTTGCGCGGCACATTCGAACGGGTGTCCTGCGACAGGCTCCAGGCGTTGAAGTCGTCGGCCGCCTTGCGGATTTCCTGGCTGATGGCTCCGCCGTCCATGATCGCGGCGTAGGCCCTGCGGTCCTCGGCCGTACTCTGGGTGAACCAGGCGTTGTCCGGGTCCGCGAAGACCAGTTTCTGCAGATCGCTGTAGGCCCGGACCTGCTCCGCCTTGGGGACGCCCGAGCCGTCCGCCAGCTTCAGCAGCAGCGACTTGGCCTGCGCGACCTTACCCTGGCCCTGGGCGCCGGGCGCCAGTTGTTTGACCGCGTCGGCCATCGACATCGGAGCCGGCGGCGTGGGCGCCGCCTTCTGGGCCGCCTGGGCCTCGGGCGACAGGGTCACCGTCACCGCCAAGGCGTCGGCAGGGCTGGGCGGGAGGACTTGCGGCGCGGCTACGGCGTCGTCGGAGAGCGACGCGGGCAGGAGAGCGTTCGGCGTCGTGGCGGAAATCTGCACGGCAACCTCGGGAACCTGGCGACAAAGGCGCTTTGCCACGGTCACGCTAGGCGGAACATATAAACCAAGGGTTACGTGCAGTGTCAGGTTGTTGTTGCGACGCCAGAAAAAGCGCTCCCCTTTTGGAGGAGCGCTGAATGCATGTAGGCAAAGGGTTACTTCACCTGAGCGACGTTGAAATGGAAGACATAGTTCTCGTCGTTCCAGTGAGCAACGATTTCGACCGTGTATGGCGCGGCCGACTTCGGCTTTTGCACGACGATTTGCCCACCAAACGCTGTATTTGGATTGACCGTCGTAGTCTGGAGAATAGTTCCGCCAAGCCGATCTAGTGTCGAGTCGAGCTCTTTTTGAATAGCGTAGATGCCCCCTGCCGTTGCCGCAGTGGCCGCCGCTGTCCCGAGAGCCGCAGCGGCGGGATCATAGGTCGTGGCGGTGTAGTGATATGTTCCACCCCGAGGCGTGTACATCGTCGCATTCGTGGTGCTGTAGGCGTTTTGATTAGCTGCGTATGCCGTTGCTGCGCCAGAAAGTGCCACGGCGAAGGTCGCCCAAGCTGCAGCTGTCTTGGCCTGCTTTTCCAGTTGGGCGTAGGTGTATACCTGCGCTGGGGCTCCGGATACCGACGCGCTGAAATTCTCCGCGCCGAAGTTTGATGGCGCTTTGGCCTTGTTGAAGCCGGCGACAGCGAAGTTGAGCCGTCCGTTTTCCGAGACACCAAGTGGCGTGACTTTGACGGCGCCGTTCTGCAGTTCTAGGTCGGTTGTGGATCGGCCAGAGTTGTAAGTGACCTTTGCTGAACCAGTATCCGCTGGAGTCACGGAATAGGTAGTCGCGCACCCTGCTAGAGCAAAAGTTGTAAATATCGCAAAAATTGTATTTATGATCTTCAAAGTTGTTTCCCCCATCTATCCGCGCTTCTTTGGTCGAGCACGAAGCTTAACCATTACGTCCATGTTCTGATCCTCGCAAGTTGAGCTGATCAAAGCCTGCACGGACGAATGGTCGCAGAAGTAGGAGCAGACGGCGCGAATCCGCCACCGCCTCGCGGCTAGGTGTCCCGCTATTCCCCCAGCCTGTAAGGCCCGCCCTTCTCCAGCGCCGCCTTCCAGGCCGGCCGCGCGTGCATGCGGCCGATCCAGGCTTCCAGGTTCGGATAGTCGGCCAGCTTGCCGTGGGCCTTGGCGACCTCGGCGACGAAGCTCATCTGGATGTCGGCGCCGGTCAGGCCGTCGCCGACGAAGTAGTCTCGGCCCTCCAGAGCGCCGTTCACATAGCTGAGATGGTTGGCCATCTCGCTCTCGATGCGCGGGTGCAGCGGCGCGCCCGCCGCGCCCAGGCGGCCGACATACATCCGCAGCAGCATCGGCAGCATGGCCGAGCCCTCGGCGTAGTGCAGCCACTGCTGGTAGGCGTCATAGTCGGGGCTGGCCGGATCCGGCGCCAGGCGGCCCCCGGCGTGTCTACGGATGACGTAGTCGGTGATCGCCCCGCTCTCGATGATCGTCGTCTGGCCGTCGGTCAGCACCGGCGACTTGCCGAGCGGATGAACGTGCAGCAGGGCCGGCGGCGCCAGGCGGGTATGCGGATCGCGCTCGTAGAAGCGGATCTCGTAGGGCAGGGAGAGCTCCTCCAGCAGCCACAGGATGCGCTGCGAGCGCGACTCGTTGAGGTGGTGGACGACGAGCATGTTTCCTCCCGGATGGGCCGGTTATGTTGCGCTGCGTCATTGCTCGCAGCTGCGAAAGGCTCCAGAGTGAAAGAAAACAACTGTTTGGCGCACGGGAGCAAGCCATGACGGACACCACGGCTCAGGAAACCAGCCTCGTCTTGCCAGGCCTGACCGTACTGCTGCGCGAGGCGGCTGGCGCCGCCCAGCTGTTCGTGGCCGAGGCCAAGCCCGAGGTGAAGGCGGCCATCACCGGCGCCAACGGCAAGATCGACCGCGCCCTGGCCGACGAGCACCAGCACCGGGTCCACGGTTACGGCTGGTACGCCGCCTATGCCGAGTTGATGAACCAGGTCGCCGGCTGGGCCGAGCGGCTGGAGGCCGAGGGCCAGTTCGGCGAGATCGAGGCCCTGCTGGCCCAGCTGCTGTTCGCCGAATACGCCGCCCAACTGATCGGCGGCATCCCGATGAACCAGGGCGAGATCGTCCGCCCCGCCCACCTGGTCAACGACCGGTCGGTGATGAACCGCCTGTTCTCCAACGGCATCATGAAGCTGATGGTCGAGGGCGGAACCCAGGCGGTGAAGACCCGCATCGCCCGTCGCCTCGCCGAGGCGCGCGGCCGGCCCACGCTGGAGCACACCGGCCTCGACGAAACCTTCGAGATGATCCGCGACCAGTTCCACGCCTTCGCCGAGGAGAAGGTCACCCCCTTCGCCCACGAGTGGCACCTGAAGGACCAGCTGATCCCGATCGAGCTGGTCGAGGAGCTGGGCGCCCTTGGCGTGTTCGGCCTGACCATCCCCGAGGAATACGGCGGCAGCGGCATGGGCAAGACCGCCATGTGCGTGGTCTCCGAAGAGCTTTCGCGGGCCTGGATCGGGGTCGGCTCGCTGGCCACCCGCTCGGAGATCGCCGGCGAGCTGATCCTGACCGGCGGCACCGAAGCGCAGAAGCAGTACTGGCTGCCGAAGATCGCCGACGCGTCGATCCTGCCGACCGCCGTCTTCACCGAGCCCAACACCGGTTCGGACCTGGGTTCCCTACGCACTCGCGCCGAACTCCAGGGCGACAGTTACGTGGTGATCGGGAACAAGACATGGATCACCCACGCCGCCCGCGCCGACGTCATGACCCTGCTGGTCCGCACCGACCCGGCGACCAGCGACTATCGCGGCCTGTCGATGCTGCTGGCCCCCAAGCCGCGCGGGGTGGAAGGCGACGATTTCCCGGCTCAGGGCATGAGCGGCGGCGAGATCGGGGTGATCGGCTATCGCGGCATGAAGGAGTTCGAGCTGGGCTTCGACGGCTTTTCCGTGCCGGCCGAGAACCTGCTGGGCGGCGTGCCCGGCCAGGGCTTCAAGCAGCTGATGGCCACCTTCGAGAGCGCCCGCATCCAGACCGCCGCCCGCGCCGTCGGCGTGGCCCAGGGGGCGCTGGATACCGGCCTGAACTACGCCCTGGACCGCCAGCAGTTCGGCCAGGCGATCTTCGAGTTCCCGCGCGTCCACAACAAGCTGGCCATGATGGCCGCCGAGATCATGGGCGTGCGCCAGCTGACCTATTTCGCCGCCCGCCAGAAGGACGAAGGCAAGCGCTGCGACCTGGAGGCCGGCATGGCCAAGCTGGTCGCCGCCCGCGTCGCCTGGGCCGCCGCCGACAACGCCCTGCAGATCCACGGCGGCAACGGCTTCGCCATGGAATACGCCGCCAGCCGCCTGCTGGCCGACGCCCGCATCCTCAACATCTTCGAGGGCGCCGGCGAGATCCAGGCCCAGGTGATCGCGCGGCGACTGTTGGAGGAGGGGAACTAGGGGGTAAAAGAAAAAGCCCGCGAACCGGGTTCGCGGGCTCTTTTCTGCGGCGGTGGCCTAGCGGCTTAGGCGACGCCCAAGGCGGCGCGTTGCGCCTTGATGGCCGACAGGGTCAGGACGATCAGGCTGAGCATCGGTTCTTCCGTTCTCGGTTGGACGGGACATCAAGTCGTCCCCATGTGGGCCGATATAGGTGACAACGTTGTCATTTTCAAGAATCTTTGCTGCGGCGCAGCATCGCAGGCGAGCCTCTTGCCGTGGCCCACTGGGTCGCCATGTTGAAGCCATGACCGTCGCCCTCCGCTCTTCCGCTTTCGCCCTGATCTTCGCCGTCGCGTTCGCTGGCGCTGCCCAGGCCGAGACGCCGCCGCCCAGGCTGTCGCTGGCTCCACCGAAGCCACTGGACCTCAAGGCGCCTGGCCTCCCGGTGCTTTACGCGCGCGCCCCGGCGTCGCTGCCGCCCGGCGTGGCGCGGACCTCCGTCGAGGGCAAGGCCGGCGACGCCCTGCTGGGCGCGGGCCTGCTGTGCGGTCTCCAGCCCAACGCCGACGACAGCGGCGCGGGCCGGGCCCGCGGCTATGACCCCGACGGCAAGTTCGTGGGGGCGAAGCTGGGGTTCAGGTTCTAGAGCCTCACCCCGCCCAGCCAGGTCTGCCACACCACCACGAAGCCGCCGTGCAGCAGCACCGCCGGCCACAGCGAGCC
>JAGHZU010000048.1 GCA_017745235.1 Caulobacter sp.
GGTCGGCGCCGGGCTGGACCACGATTCGGCCCTGGAACACGCCGCGCGCCTGGTCGTCGACGACGCCCTTGGTCAGCTGGCTGGTGATCCCGTCAACGCCGCCGTGGGTGACGACCGTGGTCTGGTCGGCGTGGCGCTGGGCGTCCAGCACGTAGACGCCGTCCAGGCGGACATTGGCGTGGGCGCCGGGGTGGTTGATCCGGGTCTCGATCCGCTGGCGGCGGGCGCCGGTTGTTAGGACCGTCTGGTTGAACACCGCGCCCGGGGCCAGGTTCACCACGGCCGTCGTCACGGCGAAGGCCTCGGCGGCGTCGTCAGCCAGGACGATCCGCTCCAGCTTGGCGCCGTCTTTCAGGAAGATCTCGATCAAGGTGTTGGCGAGATAGCGATCGCCCTGACCCTCGTGGCTTTCAAGCAGCACCGCTGAGACACCGGCCTCGACCACTACGCCGAAGCGCGCATGATGGGAGGTACCGTCCGTGGCCGACACGAAACGCACGCTGGCGACGTCGTCGCCTGCGAACGTGATGATCGAGGCGCGGGGTTCGATCGCCTTGTCGGCCGCCAGCGCCGCCATGGGCAGGTCAGCCGGATCATAGGGATTGTCGGGCGAGTCATGTTCGGAGAACCCGACGGTCTCGGTGTCGTCGCCCGGCCACCAGTTGTGACGGCCGTTGGCGATCACGAGTTCCGTTCCGGTCAGGCCCTTGAACGGGCCGTCAGGTTGGATCGTGTCGAAGAACACCGGCGAGACCGGCGGCAAGGTTCGCACCAGGCCGCGCAGGTCGGTCCAGCGCCAGTCCTCGTCGCGGCGCGACGGCAGCTGGGTCAGATCGCCGGTCTTGAGGGCAGAGGCCAGGCTCATCAGGCGGCGGCTCCGACGTAGCGGTCGTAGCCCTCGGCTTCCAGCTGCAGGGCCAGCTCCGGACCGCCCGAGGCGACGATGCGGCCGGCGGCCAGCACGTGCACGCGGTCGGGTTTGATGTAGTCCAGCAGACGCTGGTAGTGGGTGATCACCAGCATGCCGCGATCGGGCGCGCGCAGGGCGTTGACGCCTTCCGACACGATCTTCAGGGCGTCGATGTCGAGGCCCGAGTCCGTCTCGTCCAGGATCAGGAATTTGGGCTGCAGCATCGCCATCTGCAGGATTTCCATCCGCTTCTTCTCGCCGCCCGAGAAGCCGACGTTCAGGCCGCGCTTGAGCATGTCGAAGTCGATCTTCAGCGCCGCGGCTTTCTCCTTGGCCAGCTTCAGGAAGGCCGGGGCGGCGATCTCGTCCTCGCCGCGCGCACGGCGTTGGGCGTTGAGGGCGGTGCGGATGAAGGTCAGGGCCGGAACGCCGGGGATCTCCAGCGGATACTGGAACGACAGGAACACGCCCTTGGCGGCGCGCTCGTTGGGCTCCAGCGACAGCAGGTCCTCGCCGTTCAGCGTCGCCGAGCCCTCGGTCACCTCGTAGCCGCCCCGGCCGCTCAGCACGTAGGACAGCGTCGACTTGCCGGCCCCGTTCGGCCCCATGATGGCGTGCACCTCGCCGGCCGGCACCTCAAGGGTGACGCCCTTCAGGATCGGCTTGTCTTCGACGCGGGCGTGGAGGTTTTCGATCTTAAGCATGGGTCTCGTTGGTCTTTTCGGGCGTCGCCTCGTAGCCGACAAAGGTCTCGACGACCTCGATCTGGCCCTCGATGGCGGCGTTGAACAGCGAAAGTTCCTCGGCGGGAATCCAGTATTCCTCGTGCTCCTTGCCGCCCACAACCTTGCGGTCGTAGTCGGCCAGGAACGCCGCCGAGACGTTGAAACGCGTGACGTAGCCACGCTTGTCGTCGTTGTGGACAGCGTTCCAGTCGCGGGCGATCTGGGCGGCGTAGGCTTGGTTGGTCACGGGATAGAAAATCGGCTGCTCGGGCAGGCGGGGCGGGAATTCCTTCCAGCCCGAGGCCTCGATCAGCTTCAGTTCGGCCGTGCCGACGGGGCGGTAGAGGGTGACGGTGCTCATGCGCCCTCCCCGCCGCTCAGCGGCTCCAGCAGTTCGATGCGGTTGCCGAACGGGTCGTCGACATAGATGCGGTCGTAGCCTTCCAGCGGCTCGTCGTCCTTCAGCGTGAAGCCGCCGTCCGACAGCCGCGCCTTCAGGGCCGGCAGGTCGCTGACCAGCAGGCCCGGATGGGCTTTGCGCGCAGGGCGGAAGTCGGCCTCGACGCCCAGGTGGATCTTCAGGACGCCGTCCTCGAACCAGCAGCCGCCGCGCTTGGCCAGGTGCTCGGGCTTGGGCGTCTCGGGCAGGCCCAGGACGTCGCCATAGAACCGGCGCGCGGCATCCTCGCCGCCCGGGGGCATGGCTAGCTGCACGTGGTCGATGGCGAGCAGGCTCATCCCACGCTGCCTTCCAGCGAGATCGCCACCAGCTTCTGGGCCTCGACGGCGAATTCCATGGGGAGTTGTTGCAGCACGTCCTTGACGAAGCCGTTGACCAGCAGGGCGACGGCCTCTTCCTGGGAAAGGCCGCGCTGCTGGCAGTAGAACAGCTGGTCGTCCGACAGGCGGGTGGTGGTGGCCTCGTGCTCGAACACCGAGTGGCCGTTGCGGGCCTCGATGTACGGCACGGTGTGCGCGGCGCAGGTCTTGCCGATCAGCAGGCTGTCGCACTGGGTGAAGTTACGCGCGCCCTTGGCCTTGGGGTGAGCCGACACGAGGCCGCGATAGGTGCTGGTCGACTTGCCCGCGCTGATGCCCTTGGCGACGATCCGCGACTTGGTGTTAGCGCCCAGGTGGATCATCTTGGTGCCGGTGTCGGCCTGCTGGTGGCCGTTGGTCACGGCGATGGAGTAGAACTCGCCCGACGAGCCCTCGCCGCGCAGCACGCAGGACGGATACTTCCAGGTGATGGCCGAGCCGGTCTCGACCTGGGTCCACGACACCTTGGAGCGGTCGCCGCGGCAGTCGGCGCGCTTGGTCACGAAGTTGTAGATGCCGCCCTTCCCGGTCTCCGGATCGCCCGGATACCAGTTCTGGACGGTCGAGTATTTGATCTCGGCGTCTTCCAGCAGCACCAGCTCGACCACGGCGGCGTGCAGCTGGTTCTCGTCGCGCATCGGGGCCGTGCAGCCCTCCAGGTACGAGCAGTAGGCGCCCTTGTCGGCGATGATCAGGGTGCGCTCGAACTGGCCGGAGTCCTTGGCGTTGATCCGGAAATAGGTCGACAGCTCCATCGGGCAGCGGACGCCGGGCGGGATGTAGACAAACGAGCCGTCCGAGAAGACCGCGCTGTTGAGGCAGGCGAAATAGTTGTCCGAGGTCGGCACGACCGAGCCGAGGTACTGCTTCACCAGTTCAGGGTGTTCGCGGATCGCCTCGCTCATCGAGCAGAAGATGACGCCGACCGCCGCCAGCTCCTTCTTGAAGGTGGTGACGACGCTGACGCTGTCGAACACCGCGTCCACGGCGTAGCGCGGCGCGCCCTCGACGCCGGCCAGCACGGCCTGCTCCTTCAGCGGGATGCCCAGCTTCTCGTAGACGGCCAGCAGCTCGGGATCGACCTCGTCCAGGCTCTTGGGTCCGTCCTTCTTCTTGGGCGCGGCGTAGTAGTAGGCGTCCTGGTAGTCGATCTTGGGGAAGTCGACCTTGGCCCAGGTCGGCTCTTGCAGCTCCAGCCAGCGGCGATAGGCCTCCAGACGCCACTCGAGCATCCACTCGGGCTCGTCCTTCTTGGCCGAGATGAAGCGCACGATGTCCTCGGAGAGACCCTTGGGGGCGAACTCCTGGTCGATCTGCGTCGTGAACCCGTGCTCGTACTTCTCGAGCGACGCGACGGTATCAATGGTCTCTTTGACCGCGGCCACTACGCCACCTCCCGGCGCCGGGCGCCGATACGCGAATAGGCGGCGAGCCAGGCGTCGCCGCAGGAAATCCAGTCTTGCTCCGTGCTGGCCCAGCCGCCGCTGACGCGCAGGGCGAACGGAGCCAGGTCCGCCCGGCCCATGGCGTCCACCACCCGGCTGGCCTTGACCTTGCCCGACGAGCAGGCGCTGCCGGCGCTGACCATCACCCCCGCCAGGTCCAGGTTCATCACCTGGATCTGCGAGGCGAAGCCTTCGGCCGCCAAACACAGGGTTTGCGGAAGGCGTTGCGCGCCCTCCCCGAGCACGACCGCGCTGACGGCCTTGACCCGTTCGGCCAAGGCGTCGCGCCATGTGCCTTGATTGGCCATCGAGGGCAAGTCGCGAGCCGCCACCTCGGCGGCCGCACCGAAGCCGGCGATCCCGGCGACGTTCTCGGTGCCGGCCCGGCGACCGCGCTCCTGGCCGCCGCCGTGCTGCTGGCGGACGATCGTGGCGCGCGTGCCGGCCACCAGGGCGCCCACGCCCTGCGGTCCGCCCAGCTTGTGGGCCGACAGGGCCAGGGTGTCGGCGCCCAGGGCGGTGAAGTCGATGGCGATCTTGCCGGCCGCCTGGACGGCGTCGACATGCAGCCAGCCGTCGGCGGCGCGCACCAAGGCGGCGGCTTCGGCGATCGGCTGGATCACGCCCGTCTCGTTGTTGGCCAGCATCAGGCAGACCAGGGCCCGGCCCTCGTCGCTGAGCGCTTCCTCCAGCCAGTCCAGGCGCGCGACGCCGTCGGCGTCCAGCGGCGCCTTCAGGACCTGCAGGCCCGAGGCGGCGGCGGTTTCGAGGACGGCGTCGTGCTCGCCCTCGCTGACGATGATGCGGTTGAAGCCGGCGAAGGCGGCGCTGCCGATGGCCAGGGCGTTGGCTTCGGTGCCGCCGCTGACGAAGGTGACCGAGCCCGGCACGACGCCGACCAGGTCGGCGACCTGCTTGCGGGCGGTCTCGACGATGTCGCGCGCGGCCCGGCCGCTGGCGTGCACCGACGACGGATTGCCCGCGGTCTCGAAGGCGCGCAGCATCGCGTCCCGCGCCTCGGGACGGATGGGCGCGGTGGCGTTGTAGTCGAGATAGATCGAGGGCTTGGTCACGCCGCCGCCATCTCCCCAACTTTCGCCTTGAGGGCGCGTTCCCGCAGCGTGCCGTCCAGCACGTCGGCGACCGATACGCTGGCCAGGTAGCCATGGATCTGCCGGCCCATCTCTTCCCAAAGGTCGTGGGTCAGGCATTGAGCGCCGCCGGCCATGCAGCCCTTGGCGGCGGTCTTGCCGCCCTTGGACCCGATCGAGACGCCGCAGCGGGTGGCGCGCAGGGGCTCGTCCACGGCCAGGAT
>JAGHZU010000049.1 GCA_017745235.1 Caulobacter sp.
AACGCGTGTATAGGGGAAACTCTATCGAGGGTTCGAATCCCTCTCTCACCGCCACACTTCCCGCTTAGCGATCGGTCTCGATAAGCCCTGGAATCCTTTTCCGCGTCGGAGCGTTTTGCCCTCGCCACGGAGAAGCCCAATGCCTGACACCCAGACTTTCCGCGTCCACGTCAGAGGCGACGCCAGCCACGGCCATGCTATCGACGCCGTCAGCTTCGAGGACGCCGCTGTCGCCTTCGTCGAGCGGTGGAGCCCGGCTGCGGACGCCGACGACGAGGTGTCGGTGATCGTGCGCGAGGCGGCGACCGGCGTCGAGCATTGCTTCCGCATCGACCTGGACAACGGCGAGGCCGCGAGCTGCCGGTAGGTCCCGGGCAACCAAGCTCCGCGTGATCGGTTGGATCGTCCAGGAGGACTTCATGGCCGACACACCGCCGGACGACCGCCGCTCCAAGCTGGAGCCAAAAGAAACCGACAGGCCTGGAGAGTCCGCCGCCGATCTGCAGCGCGGCGTTCGACGACAGCGCGAGCACATCAAGGAACTGACCGGCGAAGACCCGCTGCGCGGCGGCGTCGCCGACTGAAAGGAGATCGCATGCGTCCCGAAGAGATCACCCTGCAGTCGATCCGCATCGAGCGCCCGGACCGCCATCCGGACCTGGCCACCTATCAAACGGCGGCCTTCCGGGTCCTGCCGCCTGACCATCCCAACAGCTTCGTCGTGCCGGTGTCGGTCAATCTCGACCAGTACGGGCCGGACGAGGTCGAGGATCAGGCGCGGTTCGTCTTCCACCACCTGATGCGGGCCCTGGCCGAAGCGACCGAAGGCTGGGATCGGCCAAACGAGATTTGACATCCGGCGCGAAGCCCCCATCTATCTCTCGTCGGCCGCGAGGACATCGCGCCGAACGCCTGACCTCAGGCTTCCGACTTCCGGGCCGCGCCAAGCGCCAAGGGCCCGGAATGAGCAGGAAAGTTCCCCCCGCCATGCCCCGTTCAGTTCGGCCGTAAACCGGCCAGCGTCGCTTTAGGCCACGCACGAACCTGATCCGGCTCGCGGTTTCATTCCCCGAAGCTTCCGGTCTTCCTGAAACGCTCGCGCCGCACGGCGTGGGCCCACCGAGCCTAAGCGGCCCGCGCTCGAAATGCGCCGGCCAGGGCCCGGACCCTATCCAGAAAGCACTATGACTATGTTCGATACCCAAACCCATGCTCAAGTCTTGCCCGCCGTCTACGTGACCGAGGCCGACTTCGAGATCCTGTCCAACCTGGCCGACGCCACCGCCGGCCGCGCCCCCGGCGGCCGCGTGCTGGCCGACGAGATGGCCCGCGCCGTGATCGTCGAGCCCGGCGAGGCGCCGCGTCCGTTCGTCCGCATCGGCTCGCGCGTCGCGTTCCAGGACCTGTCCAACGGCCAGACCCGCGACGTCCGCATCAGCCTGCCGCGCGACGCCAGCATCGATGACGCCCGCATCTCGGTGCTCAGCCCGGTGGGCGCGGCCCTGATCGGCCTGACCGCCGGCGAGGCCTTCCACTGGACCGATCCCGAAGGCCGGGCTCGCGGCGTCCGCGTGCTGGCGCTCAACGACTAAAGGCGGTTCGCCCAGGGCGGGCGCCAGGAAAACACCTGATTGTATGCCCGCCGCGCCGACCGACACTGGCCCAGCTTCCTGGCCTGGTGAAAGGCGCCCCATGACGGCCGAACTGTGATGCGGACTCGCGGGGCGATCGGCCTCTGGGCGCTGGCCGCTATGGCCCCTGCCGGCGCCGCCGCCCAGGACCTGGAGCCCCGCGCCTACTCGGCCTCGCCGGTGGGAGCCAACTTCGTGGTCGTGGGCTATGGCCAGTCGAACGGCAAGATCATGTTCGACGCCGCCGCCCCGATCGCAAACGCCCGGGCCGACCTGAATCTGGCCACCGTCGGCTACGGCCACGTCTTCGGCCTGGCCGGGCGCCAGGCCAACATCTCGCTCGCCCTGCCCTACATCTGGGGCGCGGCCAGCGGCGACGTCGGCGAGGACCGGCGGGTGGCCGAACGGTCGGGCCTGGGCGACATGCGGGTGCGGGCCAGCGTCCTGCTGATGGGCGGCCCCGCCCTGTCGCCCAAGGATTTCGCGGCCCGCAAACCCAAGCCGATCCTCGGCGTCAGTCTGGCGGCCATCGCCCCGACCGGCGAATACATGCGGGGCAAGCTGGTCAACATCGGCGCCAACCGCTGGACCTTCAAGCCGGAAATCGGCGTCTCAATCCCCCTGGGCCACTGGCAGGCCGACGCCTATGCGGCCGTGTGGCTCTACCAGGACAACGACGACTATTTCGGCGGCAAGCATCTGGAACGCGACCCGATGAGCGCCTTCCAGGCCCATGTGAGCTACACCTTCCGACCCGGCCTGTGGGCGGCGATCGACGGAACCTACTACAGCGGCGGCGCCACCACGACCAACGGCGTCAAGGACGCCAACCGCCAGGAGAACGTCCGCCTGGGCCTGAGCGTGTCGGTCCCCGTCCGGCGCGGCCAGGCCGTCCAGCTGATGGCCAGCAAGGGCGCCCTGACACGGTTCGGCGGCGATTTCACCTCGATCGCGGTCACGTGGCGGGCGGTGAAGTTCTAGAAGCTCCGCTCGACTTCAAGCGCTGAGCCGCGCGAGATGGCGATTTAGCCGGCGTCCTCGACGAACGCCTTCAACCGTCCGAGCGTGTCATCCCACTGGCGCGACACGCGATCGAGATAAGCCCGCGCCTCGTCGAGCGTCTCCCGGCGCGCGGCGAAGCGGCTTTCGCGACCGACGCGCAAGCTGGCCACCAGGCCGGCGTCCTGCAGCACGTGCAGATGCTTGGTGATCGCCTGGCGGGTCAGGTCGGTGTCGAGCGACAGGGCCGAGATCGACCGCGCCTGGCCGTCGGCCAGCTTGTCCAGCAGGGCCAAGCGGGTGCGGTCCCCTAACGCGGCGAAGATCGGCGCGGGGTCCGAGGTGCTAGAACTCAACATGGGCCTTGATGTTCTGGACCTGCTGCGTCCAGCCCCCGTCGTTCATCCGGAAGGCTTCCTCGCGGCGGTATTCCGGCACCTTGTCGAAGCCGGATTCGATCACCGTCAATCGCGTGCCCTCGCCCTTGGGCTCCAGCAGGAACTCCACCAGGGTCGGCTCTTCCTTGTCGTAGTCGATGTCGGGATCGACGCCGTACGGATGCCAGGTGAAGGCCAGGCGCCGGGGCGGCTCGATGGCGGCGATGACGGCCTTCCAGGTCACGTGCTCGTAGCCCGGATGGGTGATCTGGCCGCGTGCTTCCTGGCCGACGACAAACGGCGCCTCCAGGTTCACCTTGAACCAGGTCCCGAATTCCTTGTGGTCGCTGACAGCGCGCCAGACGCGCTCGACGGGCGCGTCCAGATCGATGGTCTTCTCGATGCGATCAGTCATGATAGGCAACCTCCTGATTGCGTATTCATGACCCCACCAAGCTGGATAGGCAACCTAAAAGTTGCCCATCCAGAATGACTCAGTTGATGTCTTCCGCTACCGGGTCGGCCGCCGAGACCGCGCCGTCCTTGTTGGTGTCGTGGGTCACGAACATCCGCCAGCCTGAGTATTCGAACTCGGCCGGGGTGATGCCGCCGCTCTTGTCGCTGTCGAGCACGCCGAAGCGCACCTCGGCCTGGCGCTCCTGGCGCATGCGCTCTTCTTCCTTCTTCTCGGCCGTGTCGGTCGAGGCGGCCAGACGGGCGGTCAGGCGGGCCTTGAACTCGCCGACATATTCGTCGTGCGACAGCCCGCCGTTGTGGTCGGCGTCGATCCTGGCGAACTGCTTTTCGCGGCCGGTTTTGAACTCTTCCTTGCTGACCGAGCCGTCGCCGTTGAGATCCTGCTCCTTGATGAAGGTGTCGCGGGCGTGGGAGGCGGCGAAGGCGGGCGCGGCGATACAGAGAGCGGCGGCGGCCAACAGGGCGATCTTGCTGTTCATCGGAAGGCTTTCTCTAGCGCAGGGATTCGAAGGTCAGGGCGTAGGTGTAGGAGTGGCCGACCGGGTCGGCCGCCGTCGGAGCGACGCGGTAGCGGGCCTGGATCTGGTAGACGCCCGAGTGGGCGGGCTTGACCGTGAACCGGCCCTGGTCGTCGCTGACCAGGTTGATTGGCGCGGCCTTGGTTTCGGCGTAGCGGTCGCCGCCGCCGTGCAGGGTGATGACCTGGCCCTTCACCGGCTTGCCGTCGAACAGCACCACGAACTGGGCGTCCTGGCCGGTGGTGATCTCGCTGGGATGGGTGAGGGCCACGAACTCGAGGCCCTTGCCGATCGGGGCCAGAGCCGCCTTGGTGGGCGCGCCGCGCGTCACGTAGACGTCGGCCATCGTCAGGCTCTGCATGTCGACCGGCGTGGTTCCGGCGGGCGCCTTGCTGGGGTCCTCGAGGAACACCCACTCGTCCTTGACCAGCACCGCCTTGGCGGTGCGGCCGGTGCGCTGGCCGGTGGTGACGCGATAGGTGCCGGAAGCCTCGGTGGCCACCTCGACCAGGGCCAGCTCGCGGAGGTTGGTGGCGGTCAGCGACTTGCGGGTCCCGTCCGGGCCGATCACCGCCCAGGCGTCGGACTTCATCACCACTTCCGGCGTGAAGAAGCTTTCCGTGAACGAGCCCTCCACCGTCACCAGCTTGCGGTCGCTGACGTCGAAGACGGTGGGCAGCAGGTAGGGGGAGTGGGCGTGGGCGGCGCCGGCCCAAGTCCCGGCAAGGGCCGCGCCGATCGCGAAGGCGGCGAAGGATAGCGAGCGGCGCATGGGCTAGGTCTCCGGATTCGAGGAAGCGTCGCCGAAAGCCCTAATGCTAGTGATTCTAAGAATCAATCTCATTTAGCTTGACCGCGCCGCCCGATGGCCGTAGCTCGACCCCAACAAGATGCGAATGGTTCGCATCTAAAAACAAGACCCGGGGGTCTTCGATGTCTCGCCTCAAGCTCGTGTGTTTCGCTTCCGCCACCGCCCTGCTCTGCGCCCAGACGGCTTTCGCCGCCTCGGGCGCCGCCGACGCCTCTTCCGCCGCCGTCGACGGCGCGGTCGAGCTGGACAAGGTGACGGTCACCGC
>JAGHZU010000004.1 GCA_017745235.1 Caulobacter sp.
CGTCACGCCTTCGGCGACCAGTACAAGGCCACCGACTTCCTGTTCCCGGGCAAGGGCACGCTGTCGATCAAGTTCGTCGGCGAAGACGGCGCGACCATCGAGCACGAAGTGTTCAAGAGCCCCGGCGCCGGCGTGGCCATGGGCATGTACAACCTCGACGACTCGATCCGCGACTTCGCTCACGCCTCGTTCGCCTACGGCCTGAACCGCAAGTATCCGGTCTACCTGTCGACCAAGAACACGATCCTCAAGGCCTATGACGGCCGCTTCAAGGACATCTTCCAGGAGATCTACGACGCTCACTACGCCGAGCAGTTCAAGGCCCTGGGCATCCACTACGAGCACCGCCTGATCGACGACATGGTCGCCTCGGCGCTGAAGTGGTCGGGCGGCTACGTCTGGGCCTGCAAGAACTACGACGGCGACGTGCAGTCGGACATCGTCGCCCAGGGCTTCGGCTCGCTGGGCCTGATGACCTCGGTCCTGATGACGCCGGACGGCAAGACGGTGGAAGCCGAAGCCGCCCACGGCACCGTGACCCGCCACTACCGCCAGCACCAGAAGGGCGAGTCGACCTCAACCAACTCGATCGCCTCGATCTTCGCCTGGACCCGTGGCCTGGCCCACCGCGCCAAGCTGGACGACAACGCCGAACTGGCCAAGTTCGCCGCCACCCTGGAGAAGGTCTGCATCGACACCGTCGAGAGCGGCTTCATGACCAAGGACCTGGCCCTGCTGGTCGGCGACAAGCAATCGTGGCTGACCACCGAAGGCTTCCTCGACAAGATCGACGAGAACCTGAAGAAGGCCATGGCCGCCTAATCGCGCCCAAGCCCGCGAACGACGACGCCCCCGGAGGAGCCTCCGGGGGCGTTTTCGTTTCGGCGTCTGCGCGCGACGGCCGTCACGGGTCCGCCCGGACCGTGCGACATAGTGACCGAGGGTCGCCTTACGGCGGTTGCGGCGCACCATCCTGGCTTCCCCGGCTCGGACGGATACGAGACGGCGATTTTTCGCCTTTGGATTCAATGGATCGCGGCACATCGGTCAGCGAACGTCGTTATTAGCATGACGGGTGACTTTGTCCGCGCCGCCGCATTGCAATACTCAACTGTGCGGCGAGGCGCCGCACAGGTCTGCTGACGCCTGTTAAGGACCCGACAAGGACCAGCGCAACACCTCTTACGCGTAGGCTCGCGTACTTTGCATGACAAGGTTCAGGGGTGACATTATGCGAAAGGCGTATCTTCCAGTCCTCGCGGTCGCGGGACTTGCATTCGCCGCCTTCGGATCAGCCGCCAAAGCGGCGACGGCGACGGGTTCATTTCAGGTCAACCTGACCATCCAGGGCGAATGCAAGGTGCAGTCGGCCTCGAACATGAACTTCGGCACGTATGGGGTGATCGACAGCAACATCGACACCACCAACGCCATCGGCGTCCAGTGCACCAACTCCACACCTTATACGGTAGCCCTCAGCGCCGGCGCCGGCACAGGCGCGACAGTGGCCACCCGCAAGATGACCAGCGCGGCCAACGATACCGTCTCCTACACCGTCTATCGCGACTCCGGCCGCTCGCAGGTCTGGGGTGTGACCCAGAACGTCGACACCCAGGCGGGCACAGGCAACGGCGCGGTCCAGACCTATACCGCCTATGGCCGGGTCAGCGCCCAGACCACGCCTGCCCAGGGCGCCTATAGCGACCTGATCGCGGTGACGATCACCTACTGACATGTCCCGCCGGCTGCTCGCTCCTCTGATCTTGCTCCTGGCCTCGGCCCTCGCCCCGCCGGCGGCCGAGGCTTCGACACTGCGTGTCAGCCCGGTGAGCCTGGACCTGCCCACGGGGCAGAACGCGGCGATCCTGACCCTCTTCAACGACGACGCCGCCCTGCTGAACGTGCAGGTGCGGGTGTTCCGCTGGCGCCAGGTGGACGGAAAGGACCTGCTAGAGCCCACGACCGGAGTCGTGGCCAGTCCGCCGATCGCTGCGATCGCCGCCGGCGCCCAACGCACCGTCCGGGTGGTTCGCCTTGATCCCAAGCTGCCCGAGAAGCAGGAGGCCTATCGCCTCATCGTGGACGAACTGCCGCCCACGGTCAGCCAACCCGGCCGGCAGGTGACCCTGCTTATGCGCCACTCCATCCCGCTGTTCTTCGCCGCGACGCCCGACAAGGCCCGCGTGACGTGGCGACTTGCGCCATCGGGCGCAGTCGAGACCTTGAGCGTCACCAACACAGGCGGCCGGCACCTGCGGGTGTCGAACCTGCGCGTGATCTCCGGCTCGGGTCAGGTCCTGGCGGAGCGCAAGGGCCTGGTCGGCTACGCCCTTCCAGGCTCGACCATGGCTTGGCCGCTGGACGCTTTCCCACCCTCGACCGGCCTGCACCTGACCGCCGACACCGACATCGGCCCCCTCGATGCGCCGGTCGCCGGCGATTGAGGCGGCCGTGCTGCTTCTGGCCGCCGCATCGATGCGCGACATCGCCCACGCCCAGGAGATTCCGCCTCCGATCGCGACCCTCCCCGCGGTCGAGAACCTCCAGCTGGAGGTGTGGATCAACATGCGCAGCACCGGCCTTGTCGCCTCAGTCACCCGCGAGCCCGACGGCCGCCTCCTGATGAGCGCCGAAGAGCTGCGGGCCGTGGGTCTGGCCGCCCCGCGTCGCCCCGGCCTGATCGACCTCGCCACCCTGCCCGGCCTCAGCGCCGACTATGACGAGATCAACCAGCGCCTGATGGTTCGCGCGACGGTCGCCACGCTCAACACCCAACGGTTCGACCTGGCGCCTGACGATCGCGAAGGCCTGGACGCTCGCCAGGACGCCGGAGCGGTGCTGAACTACGCCTTCTCCGCCGATGGCGGCCAAGGCGAGCGCGGGGACGATGTCGGGCTGGACGGCTTGGGCCTGGCGCTGGACGGCCGGGTGTTCGGCCGTTTCGGCACGCTGGGATCGGCGGTCTCGGGCTCGTACGCCTCGGGCCAGGGCCACCTGGTGCGGCTGGACACCGCCTGGAACTGGTACTCGCCGCGCCATGCCCTGTCAGTGCGGGCGGGCGACTTCATCAACGCCGGCTTCTCGTGGACACGGCCCATCCGCATGGCCGGCCTGCAGATCCGCCGCGATTTCTCCACCCGTCCGGACCTTGTGACCATGCCTTCGCTGCGCCTGTCAGCCAGCGCCGCCGCGCCCTCGGTCCTGGATCTCTACGTCAACGACGTGCCTGTGCTGACCCGCCGGGTCGGCGCCGGGCCGATCGAAGTCGATGGCCTGCCCCCCTCCCAAGGCTTCAACCAGGCTCGTCTGGTGCTGCGCGACGAAGCGGGCCGCCAGACCACGGTCTTGGCTCCTTTCTTCGTCACTCCCCTGCTGCTGAAGAAAGGGCTGGTGGACTACGCCGCGGAACTCGGCGTAGCCCGGCGTTTCTTTGGCGTTCGGTCGGGCGACTATGACAATGCGGTGCTGGCGACCGGAAGCCTGCGCTATGGCCTGACAGACGCCCTGACGTTGGAAGGGCATGTCGAGGCCGGCGCCGGCCTGGCCAACCTGGGCGGCGGCTTGGCGGTCCAGTTGAACGGGCTGGGGGTGGGCGCCCTGTCCGCTTCGGCCAGCCACGCGCCCGGCGAGGACGGCGCGCTGGTCGCCGCCGTCTTCGACAGCCGGGTGGCGGGCGTCTATGTTTCGGCCATGGCCACGCAGGCCAGCGCCGGCTACCGCGACCTCGCCTCGGCGACATCGGGCCGATGGAGCCTGCGCAACGGCCAGGTGGTGGGCGACGAGCCGCCGCGCTCCATCCGCCAGGTCACCGTCTCGGCCCCGATCGACCTGACCTTTCGCCGGCACGGCGGCGACCCGGCCACCTTCAGCCTCGGCTACGCCGCTCAGGAAGACCAGCAGGGCGAGCGGCGCACGGTCTGGAACGGCTCGCTGCGCCAGACCCTGGATCGTCGCCTGACGCTGTACGCCACTGGCTATGTCACGCGAGGCGACCGGCGCGACACAGGCGTGTTCCTGGGGCTGGCCATTCCCTTGGGACCGAAGGTGTCGACCACCGTTGGAGCCGAGGTCCAGGGCGCGGACACCGTCGGCTTCGTCGAAGCCAGCAAGGCCGAAGACCAGGCCGAGGGCAGCAACGCCTGGCGCCTGCGCGCCGAGCAAGGCGCCAATTCCCGGCTGGAGGCCCAGGCCGTCTACCGGGGCCGCGCCTACCGCATCTCCGCGTCGGCCCAGCACAGCGACAGGGCCACACGCGGCCAGTTGCAAGTCGACGGCTCGGTGGCCTGGCTGGATCCCCGCCCGGTCTTCGCCAACCGCCTGGACAGCGCCTTTGCGCTGGTCGATGTCGGCGCGCCGGGGGTGCCGGTGCTGTTCCAGAACCAGAAGATTGGTGTCAGCGGCGCCAACGGCCGGCTGGTTGTGCGCAACCTCTCTCCGTTCGACCGCAACAAGATCGCCATCGATCCCGAAAAACTGACCCTGGACCTCGAGGCCGACCGGACCGAGACCTATGTCACCCCCATCGACGGCGGCGGCCTGAAGGTCAGCTTCGGCGTCGCCCGCAGCCGCCCTTCCGTCCTGGTCACGCTGCGTCGGGTCGATGGCCGCTTCGTAGCGGCCGGAGCCGAGGTCGAGCGTCCCGGTCGCACGGAACGAGCCGTCGTCGGCTATGACGGCCAGGCCTTCCTGACCGAGATCGGCCCGGTCAACGACCTGACGGTCCATCTCGAGGATGACGCCGTCTGCGTGGCGCATTTCGCAGCTCCGCCCCCGACCAAGGGAGGTCCCGGTGTGGTGGAAGCGATCTGTCGCTAGGCTGTCAGCCCTGGCTGTCGCCTTGGGCGGCGTGTCGGGCGGGACCGCCCTGGTCGCACCGACCCCGGCCCGCGCCGCGGCCAGTTGCGCCGCCACCGTCGGCTCGGCCAGTTTCGGAACCCAGATCAGTCCGTTGACGGCCGGAACGGTGGACACCACCGCCACGCTCAACTTCAGCTGCTCGGGCCTGACGCCGGGCATCCCGATCTCGCTGTGCCCGAACCTGGACGGCGGCTCCGCCGGCGGCGACGGCGCGGGCGGCCGATATCTCAAGACGGCCGGCGGGATCAGCCTCCCGTTCCAGATCTACCAGGACAGCGGCCGCAGCCAGCCTTGGGGCTCGTCCAGCCTGCTGGTGTTCGGCACGGTTCCGACCATCACCGCCACGCCGGGCCTGGGCGGGACGATCAACGTCAACCGCACGCTCTACGCCCGCATCACCACCCAGGTCACGACCTCGCCGGGAACCTATACAAGCGACTTCAGCGGCCAGAACTTCTTCTGGGGCTTGAACCTGCTGACCTGCGCGGGCGTGACGGTGGGCTCCAGCGTCGTTCCCGCCACCTTCACCTTCAGCGCCACACTGGTTCCCGACTGCCAGGTCGCAGCCAGCGCCCTGAACTTCGGAACGGTCGGCGTGTTGACGGCCAACAGGGACAGCAGCACGTCCCTGAACGTCACCTGCACCAGCGGCACGACCTACAATGTGGGTTTGGACAACGGGTTGACGGGCGCGGGTCCGGTGTCGCGCCAGATGAAGATGGGGGCGGAGACCGTCACCTACGGCCTCTACAAGAACAACGCCCGCGACCAGCCCTGGGGCCTGGTCGGCCAGGGGGCGGGCTTCGTCGTCGGCGGCGCGGGCACGGGGTCGGCCCAGCCCCTGACCGTCTATGGCCGCGTGCCGCCCCAGACCACGCCGTCCCCCGGACCCTACGCCGACACCGTCGTCGCCACCGTCACCTACTGAGCGCGGGAAAAGCCATGTTTATCGCCCAGATCTATCCTGCCCGTGACGTCGCCCGGGTCGCCGCGCTTCGCCGCCTCGAGATCCTGGACACTCCTCCGACCGTCGAGTTCGACCAGATCGCCTGGTCGGCCAAGACCCTGTTCGAGACCTCAGCCGCCTTCGTCAGCTTCGTCGACGAGGACCGGCAGTGGTTCAAGGCGCGAGCGGGCGCAGACATGGTCGAGACCGACCGCAGCGCCTCATTCTGCAGTCACTGCATCGCCTACCGTAATCCGCTCTGGATCGAAGACGCGCGCGACGATCCGCGGGTGTTCGACAATCCATTCGTCACGGGCGCTCCGTTCATCCGCTTCTATGCGGGCGCGCCTATCCGCGACGTCGACGGCTGGCTGCTGGGTACGGTGTGCGTCATCGACACCCAGCCTCGGGCCCACGACCTGCGGCTGGAAACCGGCCTGATCGCCTTGGCGGGCATGGCTTCGGCCCTGCTGGGCGGTTGAGGCCCGATAGGCGAACGCCCTTGCGGCTCGCCCCCGAACCGCTTTCTATGCGGCGTTAATGCTGCGGCGGGGGCGCGCGATGACTTTCCAGAAACGGCTATGGGACCTCCTGGTCCTGGCCCTCGTGATCTTCGCCGTCGCCTTCGCGACCGCGCCCTGGTTCGCCTTCCGGGCCCTGAAGGCCGCCGCCCAGTACGAGGACGTGCAAGCGATCGGCGAGCTCGTCGACTTTCCGGCCGTACGCAAGAGCTTGACCGCCCAACTGAACGAGCCCGCGCCCGCCGCCGCCCCGGCCGAGCCGCCGTCGATCTGGCGCGACCCGCTGGGCGTCTTCAAGCAGGCCATCGAACCGATCGCCCCGCCCGAGCCGAAGGTCAATCGCTACCTGACGGTGGCCGGCCTCTCGGCCCTCACCCGCGGCTACGCGCCCGGCACGGCGCCGGCCGCTCCGCCCAGGCCGGTTACCGCCGGCGACCGCTTCAAGGCCGCCCTCGCCGGTCCCAACGCCGCCATCGCCTATTGGGACCCCAACCGCGTCCGCATCGCCGTGCGCCGCCCCGGCCAGCCGCAGAAGGTGACGGTGTTCACCTTCCACCGCGGCGATCTCTTCGCCTGGAAGCTGACCCACATCCGCCTGCCGGGCGACGAACGCTGAAATGCGAGCGCTTTGACCGCTCGCCACCGCCGATGGTATCGACGGAGGTCCCGCAAGGGCCAAGGTCGATGCGCCCGAGTCCTGTCCTGGTAAATCCGTGATCCATCTTCTGCTCGACGTCCTTCAACGGGTGCTGCCGTTTTTCCTCCTCGTGGGGGCCGGGGTGGTCCTGGCGCGGCTGCGCCTGTTCGACGCCCGGATGTCCAACGGGCTGTCCACCTATGTCTACTGGATCGGCTTTCCCGCCCTGCTGGTGAACTCGCTGTCGCGGGTCGGCGCGCCCGACCGGGCCTTGACCGAGGGCCTGGTCGCCTATGGCGCCTGCGCCCTGCTGGTGGTTGTGCTGATGGTGCTGGTCGGCATGGTCGTGGGCTGGACGCGCGAGGAACGCGCCGGGGCGGCGCTGTCGGCCAGCCTGGGCAATAGCGCGTTCCTGGGCCTGCCCATCGCCCTGTCGGTGCTCGGCGCGGAGAGCGCGCGCCTAGCCGCCGGCGTCGTCGCCGTGGACTTCGTGGTGGTGGCCGCCATCGGCGTGGGACTGCTGGGCTGGGCCGGCGGTCGCTCGACCTGGCGCTCGCTGATGCAGGCGCTGCGCAATCCCATCGTGCTGGCGGCCATCTGCGGCTCGCTGATGGCCCTGCTGGGCCTGCAATTGCCCGCCGTGCTGGATCGCGCCGTGGCCGCCGCCGCGGCCTCGGGCAGCCCCGTCGCCCTGCTGGCCCTGGGCGTCGCCCTGGGCCTCACGGGGGAGCCGATCGCCGGCATGCCTTGCGAGCCCGATCCGGAAGACCCCCTGCCCGTCCCGCGTTGGGGCCCGATCGTCACCGCAGCCGTGGCGAAGTTGACAATCCTGCCGCTGGCCACCTGGATCGTGGTGGGCCTGGTCCACGCCCCCACGCCCTTCCGCCTGGGCGCGACCCTGCTGGCCGCCGCGCCCACCGCGGTGAACGTCTTCATCCAGACCAAGGCCCACAGCGTCTTCGAACGCGGCGGCGCACGCACCGTGGCCCTGACCACGGCCGCCTCATGCGTCACCCTGTCGGTCGTGGCCATGCTGCTGGCCCATGCTGCGGGCTAGCTGAGCGTCCTACCTCGCCGCTAGCGCCCGCACCTCCGCCAGGCTTTGGTCGCGCAGCAGCTCGCCGTTCCGCCACACCGGGACCAGCGCGTTCTCGCCGCCATCCAGCGGCTGGAACCGTTCACCATCGACGGCCACGGTGCGCCAGGCGCCCGGTCCGCCGGCCAGGCCCAGCAGCCCCTTCTTGGAGCGCTTGCCCGCGTCGGTGATCGGGTCCTTGAAGACGTCGCGCCAGGCGCCGTCAACCTCGATGGCGCTGGCCTTGTAGGCGAAGCGCTGGGTGTCGCGGTCAAGCTTCTGCAGCAGCGCCCCGCCCATGCCGAAGGCGATGTTTTCTGCGCTGAAGCCCTCGGCGATGATGCGGTCCAGGATCTGCCGGATGCTGTCGGGATTGACCCCGTCGCCCTGGATCACGCGGACGTTCCTGAGGACTCTGTAGCCCTTGCCATTGGTCGCGGTTCCGAACCGTTGGGCCAGCAGGGCCATGGTCCGGGCCACCACCGTGACGGGGTCGCCACTGTCGGGACGCACGACCAGGGTGGCGCCGCTGTCGATGACCTTCTGGCGCAGGGCCTCGCCCCACAGGTGCTCGACCGCGCCGTAGAGATCGTAGCTGTCGGACACCACGGCGTAGATCCCGCCCGGCTTGCCGAAGCGGTCGACCATGTTGGCGTAGGCCTCGACCTCATGCTCGCGGCCCCAGCTGGTGATCGTGCTGTGCTCGGCGGCGGGGATGCTGAAAGCCGCCATCGGCTCCCTATACCAGCGGCGGGCGGCCACGACGGCGGACAGCGTGTCGCTGCCCATGAAGTTGACCAGGTGCGCCAGCCCGCCCAGGGCCGCGGACGCCTCGCTGGAGACCCCCCGCGCCCCGAAGTCGTGCAGCTTGAACGGAAGCTCGGCGGCCGGATCGTCGGCGGTCTTCTCCAGCGCCGCCTTGATCGTCTGGCGCACGCCCCAGCTGATGGTGGCGACCGTCACCGGATACCAGACGCGCAGCAGGGCGGTCTCGACATAGCTGCCCAGCCACCAGAAGTCGGGATCAGTGTTGACCACGGTCATCATGGCGTTGTGCGTGGGCAGCACCGTGCCCTCGGCCACGGCCCGGATCTCGATCGGCAGGCGGCCGCCGTGGCGGGCCAGCAGCAACTCCCATCCCACGCGGTTGAACGGCAGGCCATGGGCCGTGATCAGGTCTTCAGCCTCGGCGACGTCAGCCGCCGTCACAGGCCTGGCGAACTCGGATTTCAGGATAGCCTGCAGGCCGAAGAACACCGTGGCGTCATAGGCTCCGCCCCGGCTCTCGGCATAGGAGAACACCCGGCTGGCGCCAGGCGGATACTGCAGGAAGTGGCTGGTCTTGTAGCTGTCGGTGTTGAGGATCGGGTTGATCATGACGGAAGCTCCTTCGCGTCGATGGGCGCTTCGGGGTCTGTCCCCTCGGCCCGGGAGAGGTGGCGAACGAGGCTCAGGCCGCGCCCAGGAAATGCTCAAGGATGTGGAAGTGGTCCTCGAAGAGATGGCCACGCATCCGCCGGGCCTCGGCCACCGGCGTCCAGCGGGCGCGGGCCGCGTCGTCGCCCCCGCGCACCGCCGGCAGGCCTCCGACCGGGAACTCGAAATGGAAGGCGTGGGTGATGGTGCGGCCACGCAGCGAACGGTCCGGGTGGTCGAACACGCACTGCCCCTTCAGCCCCCCGCGCAACACGGGCGCGGGCAGCTTCAGCCGCGTCTCCTCGCGTAGCTCACGAACGGCGGCGTCGAGCACGGTCTCTCGTGGGTTGACGAAGCCGCCAGGTAGCGCCCAAAGCCCCTTGCCCGGTTGGGCCTTGCGCTTGACTAGCAGCACATGACCGGAATGCACGACGACGGCGTCGGCTGTAACGAAGGTGGGCGCATAGGGCGCGGCGGCCCAGGCCGCCTTGTAGGCCTCTACATGGGCGAACTCGTCCGCCACCCGGGCATAGGCCTCAGTGGTGCGGAAAGCCTGGATCATACCGAGGACCGGCGCTGGCACATTGGCCTCAAGCAAGTGCAGCGCCCCCGCATCCTGGGCAAACAGGTGGCGGCGCAGGTCGGTGGCCGACAGCATGGCCGTCTGGTCCACGTCGATCAGCGCCCACTGCGGGAAGGCTTGCAGATAGTAGCTGGTGGCGTCCTTCTCGTGGCCGATCAGGGCGACCGGCGCATCAACCGCCCCGCCGTCCTCGGCGATCGCGGCGGCGACGCTGTCCTGCACGTCGCCAATCCAGGCGGTCTCGTTGTAGAGGTGGTCGACGAGGGGGCGGATGATCAGCCGCTTGGCCTCGTCGCCCAGCGCGGCGCGGATCATCACGGCGCGTTCTTCGAAGGTCCAAGGGTTGCGGGCGCTGCGGGGGGCTTCGGCCGAGCCGATCAGAACGATCACGCGGGGCGCTTCGGCAAGCGCACGGCGGATGACCGACAGATGCCCTAGATGAAAGGGCTCGAACCGCCCGATATAGGCGACATAGGCGTAACGCATCATGAGGCTCCCTCATGCTATGAGCGTCCGGTCTCCCCGGACGCGCTCAAGCTAGAGCGACGCCGGATCCGGCGCAATCCCTGATCGAGCCCTTCTCAACTTTCCTGGCGTGAGGCCCGTCAGCGCCAGGATCGAGCGGGTCATGTGGGCCTGGTCGGCGAAGCCGCAATCGGCGGCGATGCGCACCAGGTCCCGGCCGGGATCGGCCAGGGCCTCCAGTGCGCGATGGGCGCGCGCCGTGGCCCGGAAACGCGCCGCCGTGACACCGAACTGCTGCTGGAAGCCGCGCGCGACGCTGCCGGGATGCAGGCCCATGCCATGCGCCCACTCGGCGATCGCCAGATCCGGGTCGGCCAGCAGCCGCCTCGCCAGCAGATCGGGCCAATCTTCGTCGGTCGCCGCAGCCACGACGAACGCTTCCGCCAAGGCGAGAGCGGCCTCGACCGGGTCGTCCGGCGCCAGCCGGGCCAACAGGTCCGGATCGGCGCAACGGCCCCTTGCCGTCGCGGCCAGGCCTTCAGGCAAGGGCAGGACCAGCACCTGGGCGCCGCGTCCGTCGATCCTGTCCAGATGGCTTTCGAACGGGCGATGCAGGATCACATCGCCGGCCTCCACGCGATGGCGGCCCGTATCGCCCGCCTCGACATAGCCGCCCGCCAGCACCACGGCGGCGAAACCATGGTCGTGCCGATGGCGCGCCAGCCATTCGTCCGGCGGATGCAGCATGCGCCCGGACTCGACGGCGCGGACGGACGGAGGAAGCCAGGCCAGTGAAGCGATCTCAGCGGATGTGAATTCACTTCAATACCACCGTTCGGCTGCGATGTTAGGCAGACGGCTCCCCCTTTATGAAGGCCGCCGATGTTCCTGCCGCTGCTCCTCGCTTCCGCCGCCACGCCCGCCATCTGCGCGGCGGACGCTCCGCCGGCTGCGGTGTTCGCCGCCAACCAAGCCCAGGTATTGGGCCGCGGTGAGCCCAAGGCCGTCACCCTGGTCGTGCGCCGGACCTATGTCGGCCAGGGCCTGACGGGCGAATTCGCGACGACGCTGGACACCGGCACGGGCGCCTTCGTCGAGCGCTACAGCCTGGGCCCCTCGACCGGGGCCGGCGCCTATGACGGCCATACGACCTGGATGCAGGACCCGACCGGCGCCGTCACGCCTCAGGCCGGCGGCGACCGACCGGCCCTCTCCGTCAACCAGGCCTATCGCAACGCCGACCTGTGGTGGCGCCCCGACGGGGGCGGCGCGAGCGTCCAATCGCTGGGCGTCGAACCCGAGGGTCGTCATCTGAAGATCACCCCGGTCGGGGGCAAACCGTTCGAGGCCTGGTTCGACTGCGCCAGCGCCCATCTGGTCCGCATGCGCGAGGTCCAGGGCTTCACCACGTTCGACTATCGTTATGGCGATTTCGTCCGCGACCAGGGTCGCGCCCTGCCTGGAACGGTGACGATCGACGATGGCGGCGGCGAGGGCAGTCGCCAGGTGCTGACCCTGGCCAGCGTTGCTCGGGAGCCGACCAGGCCCGCTTCGGCCTACGCCCTGACCGCGGGCGCGCCGAAGGATTGGATCCTGCCGCCGGAGGGCCGGGTGACCGTGCCGTTCCGTCTGGCCAACAACCACATCTTCGTCGACGCCAAGGTCGACGGCCGCGGGCCTTTCCCGTTCCTGGTCGACACCGGCGGCCACGGCATCCTGACTTCGCCGACGGTGGCGGCCCTGGACCTGAAGTCGGTCGGCGACATGCCCTCGGGCGGCGCCGGCGAGGCCCGCGCCTCCAGCGGCTACGTCAAGGTCGGGCGGCTGGAGGTGGGCGGCATGGCCATGACAGGCCAGACGATGCTGAAGCTCGACTTCAGTCCCAAGCCGGTCGAGGGCTTCCAGGTCGGCGGCATGCTGGGCTTCGAAATGTTCCGCCGCTTCGTCACCGTGATCGACTACGAGCGCGGCGAGATGACCCTGATCGATCCGGCCGGGTTCGGTGAAGCCGAGAGGGGGCGGGCGGGCGTGGCCGTGCCGTTCCGGTTCTACGACCACCTGCCCCAGGTGGACGGTCTTGTGGGCGATGCGCCCGCCCGGCTCGATATCGACACCGGCTCGCGCAGCGAAGTCACCCTCACCCGCCCCTTCGTCGAGCGGGCTCGGCTGCGGGAGGCCTATCCCGGCGGCGTGACGGCGGTGGACGGCTGGGGCGTAGGCGGACCCGCACGGTCCTACGTCACGCGGGTGCGGTCGCTGAACCTTGGACCGGTGAAGGTGGACACGCCGGTGGCTGGCCTGGCGACCCAATCCAAGGGCGTATTCACCGACGAGAACTTCGAGGGCAACGTCGGCAGCGGCCTGCTGAAGCGCTTCGTGGTCACCTTCGACTACGATCGCCAGATCATGTACCTGCGCCCGATCGCTTCTCCGGGCGCAGACGTGGGCGTGTTCGACCGCTGCGGTTGCTGGCTGAACCTGGCCGACCACGGCTTCGAGATCAAGGACGTGGCCACCGGCGGTCCGGCCGAGGCGGCGGGGCTGAAGGTCGGCGACGTGGTCACGGCCATCGACAATCGGCCGGCGTCGGCGGTGTCGCTGTCGGACGCCCGGGCCTTCTTTCGGACCGCGCCGGTCGGCAGGCCCGTGAAGGTCGACTACCTGCGGGCGGGCGCGCCGGCCAGCGTGGCGGTGACCCCTCGCGACCAGCTCACGGCGCGGTAGCCCAACGCCGCTCATCCCCGCGCAGGCGAGAATGAGCGAGCCGGGCGATGGATCAGCCCGCCAGGATCGCCTTGATGGCGTCCAGGCCGTCCTGGGCCTTGGTGGCGTCCGGGGCGCCGCCTTGGGCGAAGTCGGGCTTGCCGCCCGCGCCCTGGCCGCCCATGGCGATCACCGCAGCCTTGGCAAGGTCAGCGGCGCTGAACTTGCCGGTCAGGTCGGCGGTGACGGCCACGGTGACGGCGGCCTTGCCGTCGGTCGTTCCCACCAGAGCCACCACACCCGAGGTCAGCTGCTTCTTGAACTCCTCGGCCACGCCGCGCAGCTCCTTGCCGCCGACGCCATCCAGGATGCGGGCGATCAGGGCCGTGCCGTTGACGTCCTCAGGACCCGAGGCCGCGCCGCCGCCGCCGCCGCCCAGGGCCAGCTGTTTCTTGGCGTCGGCCAGTTCCTTTTCCAAGCGCTTGCGGTCGACGATCAGGGCGTCGACGCGGGCGGCGACCTCGGCGACCGGAGTCTTGAACTGGTCGGCCAGGCTCTTGGCGACGCCGGCCTGATCCAGCAGGAAGCGGCGAGCCGCCTCGCCGGTCAGCGCCTCGATGCGGCGCACGCCCGCGGCCACGCCTTGCTCGGAGACGATCTTGAACAGGGCGATGTCGCCGGTGCGGGCCACGTGGGTGCCGCCGCACAGTTCCACCGAATAGGCCTTGGCCTCGTCGGTCAGCGAACGACCCAGGGTCAGAACGCGGACGCTGTCGCCATACTTCTCGCCGAACAGGGCGACGGCGCCGGCCTCGATGGCCTCCTGCGGGGCCATTTCCTTGGTCTCGGCCGGGACGTTCTGGCGGATCACCGCATTGACCTCGGCCTCGATCTTCTCGATCTCCTCGGCGGTCAGCGGGCCGCCGTGGCTGAAGTCGAAGCGCATGCGCTCGCCATCGACCATCTGACCCTTCTGCGCCACGTGCGGGCCCAGCACGTGGTGCAGGGCGGCGTGGACCAGGTGGGCGGCCGAGTGATTGGCGCGGGTGGTGGTGCGCTTGGCCGCGTCGACCGAGGCCACGACCTGGTCGCCGATTTTCAGGTCGCCGGCCAGTTCGACGCGGTGCACGTGCAGGTCGCCGGCTTGCTTCTGGGTGTCGAGCACGGCGCTCTCGCGGCCATTGGCCTCGATCACGCCGGTGTCGCCGGCCTGGCCGCCGCTCTCGGCGTAGAAGCTGGTGCGGTCCAGCAGGACGTCGACGGTCTGGCCGGCGCGGGCCGACTCGACCGGCGCGCCGTCCAGCACGATCGCCTTGACCACGCCGGTGGTCTCGGTGGTCTCGTAGCCCACGAAATCGGTCGGACCATTGGCTTCGCGGATCGGGAACCAGGCGGCGGCCGCGCCCTGCTGGCCCGAACCGGCCCAGTTGGCGCGAGCCATCTGGCGCTGGCGGTCCATGGCTACGTCAAAGCCGTCGGTATCGACCGTCAGGCCCTTGGCGCGCACGGCGTCCTGGGTCAGGTCCAGCGGGAAGCCGTAGGTGTCATAGAGCTTGAAGGCGGTCTCGCCGTCCAGCACGTCGCCGGCGGACAGCTTGGCGGTGGCTTCATCCAGCAGGCCCATGCCCCGGCCCAAGGTCACACGGAAACGCTCTTCTTCCTGGCGCAGGGTCTCGACGATCGAAGCCTCGGCGCGACGCAGCTCCGGATAGGCCTGGCCCATCTCGGCGACCAGGGTCGGAGCCAGCCGGTGCATCAGGGGCTCTTGCGCGCCCAGCAGGTAGGCATGGCGCATGGCCCGGCGCATGATCCGGCGCAGGACGTAGCCACGGCCTTCGTTCGAGGGCGTGACGCCGTCAGCCAGCAGGAACGAGGACGAGCGCAGGTGGTCGGCGATCACCCGGTGCGACGGCGCCTGGGCGCCTTCGGCCTTGACGCCGGTCAGCTCGACGCTGGCGGCGATCAGCGCCTTGAACAGGTCGATGTCGTAGTTGTCGTGCACGCCCTGCAGCACGGCGGCGATGCGCTCCAGGCCCATGCCGGTGTCGATCGACGGCTTGGGCAGCGACACGCGCTCGCCGCCCGCCATCTGCTCGAACTGCATGAAGACCAGGTTCCAAATCTCGATGAAGCGGTCCCCGTCCTCGTCGGGGCTGCCGGGAGGGCCGCCAGGGATGCCTTCGCCGTGGTCGTAGAAGATCTCCGAGCACGGGCCGCAGGGGCCGGTGTCGCCCATCGACCAGAAATTGTCGTTGGTGGCGATGCGGATGATCCGATCGTCCGACAGGCCGCCGATCGACTTCCACAGGCCCGCGGCCTCGTCGTCGGTGTGGTAGACAGTGACCAGCAGCTTGTCCTTGGGCAGGGCGAAGTCGCGGGTCAGCAGGGTCCAGGCGAGGTGGATCGCCTGTTCCTTGAAGTAGTCGCCAAACGAGAAGTTGCCCAGCATCTCGAAGAAGGTGTGGTGGCGGGCGGTGTAGCCGACATTGTCCAGGTCGTTGTGCTTGCCGCCGGCGCGGACGCACTTCTGCGAGCTGGTGGCGCGCGGATGGGCCGGCGTCTCCGCGCCCGTGAACACGTTCTTGAACGGCACCATGCCCGCGTTGACGAACAGCAGGGTCGGATCGTTCTGCGGCACCAGCGGGGCCGACGGCGTGATCGCGTGATCGGCCGAACCGAAATAGTTCAGGAAGGTGCTGCGGATGTCGTTCAGGCTGGGCATCGGCGTCTCGGATGTTCCGTACTCAAGTCCGGTCGAACCGGAAGTCGGCGCTGCATAGCGCGGTTTCAGGAATTGTGGAAACCGAGTCGCGGCGACGAAGCTGCGGACGACGCGAAAACCCGGCGCATGAGGTGCGAGCTGATAGGCTCTACGCCGCCCTTGCGTCCGGATCACCTGGATGGCGGCCCGCGCGCTGCGGCAACACGACGATCAAGGCCAGGATGGCCGCGGCCAGGACGGCCGAAGCCAGGGGGCGGCTGAAGGCCAATCCGCCGTGCGCCACGGGCTTGTCGAGGAAGTCGCCGATCGTCGCGCCCAGGGGCCGGGTCAGGACGAAGGCGGCCCAGAACAGCAATACGCGATTGACGCGACCGGAAGCGTGGAGAACCGCCACCGCCGCCAATAGCAGGCCGAAGACGAAGGCCGCGCCGACATAGCCCATCCCGCCGGTGTCCGCCGCCCAATCGCCCAGCGCGGTGCCCAGCGTCTGGGACAGGGTGATGGTCGCCCAGTAGAAGCCTTCGGCTTTCGGCGTGCTGACAGTGTCGGCCGAGACCTCGCCCAAGGCCAGCCGCCAGACGGCGAGGCACGCCACCACCGACCCCAGCAGCAGCGCCGCGCCTCCGGCATAGCCCAAGCCCACGGACCGGGTGACCCAGTCGGCCATGGTCGTTCCGGCAGTCGTCGAGGCGATAATCGTCGCCCAGTAGAGAAGCGGTTGGAACCGCTTGGCCGCGATCTGCGAGGCGACGAGACCGACCAGCAGAGCCACGAAGACCCCGGAGCTGACCAGATAGCCGAGGTCCATGGACATGCTGACCGTATCGCCGCCTGTTTCGCCCAAGGTGGTCGCGAGGATCTTGATGACCCAGAATCCCAGGGTCACCGCTGGAACCTTGCTGAGTTCGTCCCGCTGCCGTTCGGTCACGATGTCTCCCCTCGACTCGCTGCCCGCCCAGGAGGCGCGTCGTCGGAGCCTCGCACGAGCCCAGAGAGGTTGCGAAGCGAAGACCCTTGCCGACGCCGCCCCAAGGAGCGTCCCACCACGAAACTTACAGAAGGTGTCACGGACATGTCCGAACACCTGCCCTGAATGTCCTCCCATTCGGCATAGGGGAGGATCAAACGAAATCGGGCGCCTGGCATGGGGTCCAGGCGCCCGGGGATCGCGGCCAGCCGTGGCGGTGAAGCGCGGCGGGCGTTAAGGCGGGGTCGCCCGCAACGGGCGGCGGCCGCGAAACTGCAAGGCTACTCTTCCTCGCCCTCTTCCGGCCCGCCGACGAGGAGCTCTTCCTCGATCTTCTGGGACGACTTGCGAACGGCGGCCTCGATTTCGGCGCAGAGATCCTTATTGGCCTTCAGGAACTCGCGGACGTTGTCGCGACCCTGGCCAATGCGCTGGCTGTTGTAGGAGAACCAGGAGCCGGCCTTGTCGATGATCCCTGCCTTGACGCCCAGGTCGATGATCTCGCCCAGCTTGGAGATGCCCTCGCCGTACATGATGTCGAACTCGACCTCGCGGAACGGCGGGGCCACCTTGTTCTTCACCACCTTCACGCGGACATTGTTGCCGATGATCTCGTCGCGGCTCTTGATCGAACCGGTGCGGCGAATATCGAGGCGGACCGAAGCGTAGAACTTCAGGGCGTTGCCGCCCGTGGTGGTTTCCGGGCTGCCGTACATCACCCCGATCTTGTGACGGATCTGGTTGATGAAGATGACGATGGTGTTGGCCTTGTTGATCGACGCCGTCAGCTTGCGCAGGGCCTGGCTCATCAGACGGGCCTGGAGGCCCGGCAGGCTGTCGCCCATCTCGCCTTCGATTTCGGCCTTGGGCGTCAGGGCCGCCACGGAGTCGACGACCACGATGTCGACGGCGCCAGAGCGCACCAGAGTGTCGGTGATTTCCAGGGCCTGTTCGCCGTTGTCGGGCTGGGCCACCAGCAAGTTGTCGAGATTGACACCCAGCTTGTGGGCGTAGCCCGGGTCCAGGGCGTGCTCGGCGTCAACAAAGGCCGCCGTACCGCCAGCCTTCTGACACTCTGCGACCACGTGCAGGGCCAGAGTCGTCTTGCCCGAGCTTTCCGGCCCGTAGACTTCGATCACCCGCCCCTTGGGCAGGCCGCCGATGCCCAGGGCGATATCCAGGCCCAGCGAGCCGGTGGAGATCGACTCCATCTCGACCTTGCCCTTTTCGCCGAGCTTCATCACCGAGCCCTTGCCGAACGCCCGGTCGATCTGCGCCAGCGCCGCCTCTAGGGCCCGCTGCTTGTCGCCTTCTTCTTTGCCCACGAGTCTCAAAGCCGCCTGGTTTGTCATTGAACGGGCCCCTTATTCCATGATTCCGACCGTCGAACCGGAGGTTCGCGTCCGGCGCGCCGATCCGCCTGTGGAATGATTAATGCGTACATGCTTTGTTCTTTGTTCGCAAGTTGTTCTTTTACTCTGACGGATGAATGCGACAGAAACGGTCGTCTCGGTTTCCAGGGCGAAGGCCATCCCCGGGAGTTGAGCCAAACAACCATCACGCGCACAGGCGGGGGCCGTATGCGACATACCAACGCAGGCGAAACCGTCGCCGAACCTCTTCGCCGCAACTGCTCCTTAAGCACGAGGCGGCATGCTGGCCCTCCTCCGGGGGTACATCGTCTTGTCCATCGATCCGCGCCGCCTTTTGGGGCTGGCCTTCGCCAGCGCCGACCTGCTTCTCGAACTCGACAAAGGCCGGGTGGTCCTGGCCCTGGGCGCGGCCCAGAGGATCATGGGGCAGGACGAGCGCACCCTGACCGGGCGCGTCTGGCGCGATCTGTTCACGGCCGCCGACCGCCCCCTGATCGATTCCGTGACCGAGGCGCTTAAGGATGGTCGCCGACGCGGTCCGCTGACCGTGCGCCTGGCCGGCGAGGCCGAGCGCCACGTCGGCCTGACCCTGCGCGCCCTGCCCGAGAACGGCGGCCGCGTCTCGGTCTCGGTCAACGCCGCCCCCGCCCCGGCCGGCGGGCTGGACGCCACGGGCCTGCGCTCGCGCGAGAACTTCGAGGACATCGCCCGCGGCCTGTTCGAGGCCGCCCAGGTCACGGGCCTGGAGCTGGAACTGGCCATGGTCGATTTCGCGGGGCTGGAATGCCTGCGCGAGCAACTGTCGCCGCGCGAGGCTCATGCCCTGGAAGTGAAACTGGCCGGTGCGGTGCGGGCCGAGTCGCACGCGGGAGGCCTGGCCACCCGTCTGTCGACCGAACGCTTCGCCCTGGTGCGCACCAAGGTCGACGAGAACGACGACATGGCGCAGCGGCTGAAGCTGGCCACCTCGCTGGAGACTTCGGCTCACGTCGTGCCTCTGGACGGTGCGGTGGCTCCGTCGCGCGGCCTGAAAGCCCTGCGCTACGCCCTGGACGATTTCCTGCGCGAGGGATTGAAGGAGACGCCGCCCCAGACGCTTTCGGAGGCCATGAACCGGTCGGTCAAGCGCACCCTGGTGCGGGCCGGCGCTTTGGGCGTAGCGGTCAGCCAGCGCCGCTTCACCCTGGCCTATCAGCCGGTGGTCGACCTGAAGACCGGCGTGGCCCACCACCACGAGGCCCTGGTGCGCTTCGAGGACGGCGGCAGCCCCTTCGCCCTGATCCGAATGGCGGAAGAGTTCGACCTGATCGAGGAACTGGACCACGCCATCGCCGAGACGGCGGTCAAGCGCCTGGTCGCCGACCGCTCGGGCGAGGTGCGGCTGGCCGTCAACGTCTCGGGCCGCACGATCGTCAACGAGACCTTTGTCGAGCACATCGACCGACTGCTGGCCCGCAACGCCCCGGCCCGCAACCGGCTGATCTTCGAGATCACCGAGACCAGCGCCATCGACGACCTTCCGCGGGCCAACCGCCACATCCAGGCGCTGCGGGGCATGGGCTCGATGGTGTGCCTGGACGACTTCGGGGCGGGCGCTTCGTCGTTCGCCTACCTGCAGGAACTGAGCCTGGACATCGTCAAGATCGATGGCCGCTATGTGCGCGAACTGGCCGGCAACGGTCGCGACGGAGCCATGGTCCGGCGCCTGGTGGAACTGTGCCGGGACCTGAAAATCCGAACCGTGGCCGAAATGGTCGAGACGCCGGAAGTCGAGGACGTGGTCCGCAAGGCGGGCGTCGACTTCGCCCAAGGCTGGCTGTTCGGCAAGCCCGCCGACCAGCCGCAGCCGGCCCCGAAGGCCAGCGCCCCGGTCACCCCCGCCGCTCGGCGCGCGGGGGTTTCCGAAGGCTGGGGCTAGATCCCTACTTCGTTGCTTTGACGCGGGCGATGTAGTCGTCGACCACCTTGTCCAGAACCACCAGCGGCGTCATGCCCGACAGCAGGCCCGCGTCGTGGAACTGCTTGATGTCGAACTTCTTGCCCAGCGCCTTGCGGGCGCGTTCGCGGGCGCGCAGCCAGGTGATCTTGCCGATCATGTAGCTGCAGGCCTGGCCCGGCCAGACGACGTAGCGTTCGATCTCGGTGATCGTGCCGCTTTCCTCGTCCCCCATGGTCTCGGCCATGTACTTCACGGCCTGCTCACGGCTCCACTTCTTGTAGTGCATGCCGCTGTCGACCACGAGACGCACGGCGCGGAACAGGGCGTCGTGCAGCATGCCGATGTGGCCGCGCGGGTCGTTCTTGTAGATGCCCATCTCGACGGCGAGCTGCTCGGAATAGAGCGCCCAGCCCTCGGTGTAGCCCGAATTGCCGATGGTCTTGCGGATCAGCGGCAGGCCCTTGGCTTCGTTCGACAACGACAGTTGCAGGTGGTGCCCTGGAACGCCCTCGTGCACCGTCAGGGTGGTGAGGGTGTATTTGGCCTGCTCCTTGGTGTCGCGCAGGTTGATCCAGTAGATGCCCGGCCGCTTGCCGTCGAGCGAAGGCGAGTTGTAGTAGCCGCCCGGCGCGCCGGCCTCGATGGCCTTGGGCACCCGGCGGATCTCGAGCGGCGCCTTGGGCAGCTGTCCGAAATAGGCCGGCAGCTGCTTCTCGATCCACTTGGCCTTCTCGTTCAGGTCGCGGATCAGCTGTTCCTTGGCCGGATCGGTGTTGTCATAGATATCCTTGCCCAGCTCGGCCATCCGCTCGCCGACCGTGCCTTTCGTCATGCCGATGCTCTTGAACAGCTTGTCCGCCTCGGCCGAGATCGACTTCACCAGGTCCAGGCCCAACTGGTGGATCTCGTCCGGCGTCAGGGTCGAGGTCGTGTAGTTCTTCAACGACACGGCGTAGTAGTCGCCGCCGTCCTTCAGACGCCACACGCCGGCGTCGTGGGTGGCCTTGGGCCGCGCGCCTTCCAGCAGGGCGATCTGGCGCTTGAGGGCCGGCAGGACCGAGTTCTCGTAGATCTTGGTCGCCTCGCCGGCCCAGTCGCCGGCGATGTTCTTTTCCTTTGTGCGGCGAGCCACCGACAGAACCAGCGGGGCCTCGGCCACCGGCGTGCCGGCGAAGGCCTTCATCTGCACCAGGGCCTTGTCGATGATGAAGTCGGGCGGGATCACGCCGTCGGCGTAGTCGCGCTGGGCGATCGCCGTCTCCTGGTCCATCAGGCGGGCGAAGGCCTCCATCCGCGACAGGTAGGCGTCGGCGTCTTCCTTGGTCTCGATAGTGTGCTGGGTGTCGAGGAAGTCGGGATACGACTGGTACGATCCCGTCAACTGGCTCAGGACGTAGGGCGCTCCGGAGCCGCCGCCGGCGTAGGTGAACTTCGTGTTGCCCTCGTCCTGGACCGCCAGGGTGAATTCGACGGTGTCGTAGTTGACCACGTCCATGCCCGACAGGGCCTTGCGGTCGATCGCGCGCAGATCGGCCAGCTGCTGCCTGGTCTGGACGATCCCGGCGTCGATGGCCGCGAACGAGCGGTCGGCCAGCAGGCTCTTGGTCCAGGCCAGGTCGCCAGTGTCCAGGCCCAGGCTCGTGGCGGTTTCGGGCGACTGGCGCAGTTGCTTGGCCATGATCGCGTCGAACAGCGCGTTCAGCTTGGCGACCTCGCCCGAGGCGGCCGGCGCCCCCTGGGCTAGCGACAGGCCAGGCGCAGCGGCGGCCATGCCCACGGCGACGGTGGACAGCAGCATCTGACGGCGATTTTGCATGGTGGGCTCCCCTTCCCTCTGGATCTGGTTGCGAAAGGGGTAGAGGGGCTTGCCCGGCTCGGCAACCGGCGCGCAATTAATTTCGCGTCATCTTGTGGCCAAGCGCACGTTTCGTGCGACTTCGCCCTCCGATCGAGGCTTCAGCTGAGCGTCACGAACAATTCGTTCTCGATCACCCACTGGCCGGTGACCTTGCGCCAGGTGGCCAGATAATCACCCCGGGTGTCGGGAACGCCACGCGTGGTCCCCACCCAGGTTCCGTGCTCGGCCGCGCGGCCGCCCGTCGCGTCCAGTTCGATGCGGACGGTGGTGCGGACATAGGCCACGAAGGCCGGATCGGCGAACTGGCCGGCGAGGGCCGCGAGCACCTCCTCGCGGCCCAGGATCAGCGAGCCGTCACCGGCGATCACCTTGACGTCCGGCGCCAGGAACGGCGCCAGGCGGCCAGCGTCCTTCGCTGCGATCAGCTTGTTGGTCAGCTTGCGGCGGGCGGCGACGGCGTCCTGGGGCGTGGTCATGGTCGGGGTCCGTGGCGGGAAGGCCCGTCCGGTATAGGCTGACCAGGCAACACGCGGGAAGCCGATGATTCCTCCGATCCTGACCACCGACCGCCTGACCCTGGCCCCTCAGGAGATTTCCGACTTCGAGGACAGCGCCGCGATGTGGAGCGACCCACTGGTCACTCGTCACATCGGCGGACGCACGTCCACGCCGGAGGAAAGCTGGGCCCGACTGCTGCGCGGGCGCGGCCTGTGGGCTCTGCTGGGCTACGGCTATTGGGCGGTTCGCGAAACGACGACGGGTCGCTATGTCGGCGAGGTGGGCTTCGGCGATTTCCGCCGCGGGCTGGAACCCTCGATCGACGGCACGCCTGAAATGGGCTGGGCCCTGGCGACCTGGGCCCAGGGCCAGGGCTTCGCCAGCGAGGCGGTAGCCGCCGCCCTTTCATGGGGCGTCGGGCAGTGGGACCGCGCACCGGTCGTCTGCATCATCGACCCCGACAACGCCCCATCGCTGAAGCTGGCCCACAAGATGGGCTTCCTGGAGGTGACGCGCCCAACCTATCGCGACGCGCCGACGGTGCTGCTGCAGCGAGGCTGATGCGGGATGGAACACGCGTAAGCGCGTGCTTCCGACCTCACGCCGCCTGGAGTTGCTGCTTCACCCGCTCGGCCAGGGTCTTGATGTCGATGGGCTTGGGCAGGAAGGTCACGCCCGTTTCGCCCTCCAGCAGATCGCTGAACTCGGCCTCGGCGTAGCCCGAGATGAACATCACCGGCGCATTGCCAAGATAGCCGCGCGCCTTCTTCAACAAGGTCGGGCCGTCGATGCCAGGCATGATCACGTCGCTGATCAGCAGGTCGATGGCGCCGGCGTTTTCCTCGGCGATGACCAAGGCCTCCTCGCCGTCGCTGGCCTCCAGGACCTCGTAGCCCCTGGCGCGCAGAAGGCGGGCGGCGACGCCGCGCACGGCGTCCTCGTCCTCGACGAACAGGATGCGGCCGGCCCCCGAAAGGTCTCGGGCGGCGCGCGGCTTGGCGGCTTCCGGCGCGGCGACGGCGGCCGCAGCGGCCGCCTGCTGCGCCGGGCTCGGCTCGTGCACGGGCAGGAAGATGCGGAAGGCCGCGCCCTCGCCCGGACGGCTGTGGACATGGATCCAGCCATCGCTCTGCTTGACGATCCCGTAGACGGTGGCCAGGCCCAGGCCCGTGCCCTCGCCCACCGGCTTGGTGGTGAAGAACGGGTCGAAGATCTTGCCCATCACCTCGGGCGGGATGCCGGGGCCGTCGTCCGACACCTCGATGAAGGCCTGGTCGCCCTCGGCGCCGGGGAAGCCCAGGCCCTGGGCCTCTTCCTGCGTGAGGCGCGCGGTGCGGATGCGCACGACGCCGCCGCCCTTGGCCGCACGCACCGCGTCGCGGGCGTTGACGGCCAGATTCATGACGGCGGTCTCGAGCTGGCTCTTGTCGGCCCGCACCTGCGGCAGGTCGCGGCCATAGTCGGTGACCAGCTTGACGTCCTCACGCAGCAGACGCCGCAGCAGGACCTCGAATTCGGAGATCAGCTCGCCCAGTTCCAGAACCTCGCGCTGGACCGTCTGCTTGCGCGAGAAGGCCAGCAGCTTGCGCACCAGGTCGGCGGCGCGCACGCCCGTCTGGCGGATCTCGTTGAGACCTTCGTACGACGGATCACCCACCGGGTGACGGTGCAGCAGCTCGTCCAGGCGCAGCTGGATGGCGGTCAGCAGGTTGTTGAAGTCGTGGGCCACGCCGCCGGCCAGCTGGCCGATGGCCTGCATCTTCTGGGCCTGGGCCAGCTGCAGTTCCATCTGCTTCTGCTCGGAAACGTCGATCAGATAGGCCACCAGGCGACCGTCGGCGCGATAGAGGTAGAGGTGCGCGATGCGGGTCGGGTCGCGAGCCAAACGCACCTCGAACGGGCCGGCCTTGCCCTCGGCCAGGCGCGTCTCGGCCTCCGCCCGCGAGGGCGGATCGATCAGGGCGCCGAACACCGTACCGTTCGGCACGGGGCCGGTCATGGCCGCCAGGGCCGGATTGGCTTCCAGGATGCGCGAGTTGAACGGGTCCAGCCCATCCAGCAGAGCCGCGCCGAAGGGCGAGGCGCCCGAGAAGGCGTCCAGGCTGCGTGGGGCCGCGGGCGCGGCGGCGGCTGGCGCGGAGGGCGCGGCCACAGCCACCTCGACCGTCTTCTCGACCACTACGGGCAGCCGAACCATCAAGCGGCCGCCGCGCAGGCGCGAGGCCTCGGCCAGATGCTCACGACCGTCCAAGAGCAGCACGCCCTGGGCCAATTCGCCCGAGCGCGCCTTGACCAGGGCGGCGAAAAGACCCGCGCCCGCCGCGCCTCGCGGCAGACGGTTGCCGGGGCCCACCACCTCGGCCCAAGCCGTATTGGCGGCCAGGATACGGCCGTCGGCTGCGGTCAAGGCCGCCGGCTCGGACAGGACGTCGATGAAGCCCTCGGCCCCTTCCGGCTCCTGCTCGGTCGTCGTGACGGAGGCGCGGATGGCCACGAGGCCCAGGATGGCCACGCCTGCGACGCCGGCCAGCAGCAGCAGGCCCGCCAAGGTCGCGGGACCGGCGTTCAGCGCTGGCGCGGCCGCGAAGATCGCCGCCAGGACGAGGAACACCGCCGCCCCCCAGATCAGGTAGTCGGGACGGCGCTTGCCCGCGCCGGAGATGTCTTTCGTGGACGCCTCGGTCATGGCCGACCGATATCCTTCTTCAGCCTTTGCGGGACCTTGCCCCGTCGATTCGCGGGTAAGGATACTCCTTACGCGCATCAAGAGCGCGATCCGTCATCGATTCCCGATTCCGTGGCGTCATCAAGGCGGCCGTTCAGGCGGCCTCATCGCCTCGCGCGTTGACCCGCAGGCGCCCCAAGACGGCTCGCAACACACCCTCTTCTTCGGGCGAGATTCCTTCGCGCAGACGGAGATCGAAGGCGGCGGCGGCCTTCCTCAGCCGAAGGAACGTCGCCCGGCCTTCGTCGGTCAGGACCACCTGGTGCAGGCGACGGTTGGCGGGGTCACGCTTGCGGACGATCAGCCCCTGGGCCTCCAGCCCGTTGAGGTGATGGGTCAGGGTCGGCCCCGTGACGCCCACGGCCTCGGCCAGCTCGACCTGGGCCCGGTGGCCGCCCTGCATCAGCGAAAGCAGCACCAGCCAGGTCGGCAGCGAGCCGCCAGCCTCAGCCAAGGCCTGGTCGAACGCCCGCCCCACCAGCTTGGACGTCTGGTTCAGCAGAAAGCCGATCGGCGTGGCGGGGGGGCCGGATGGCGGAGCGGAGGAGGTCATAATTCAATTATTAGACATCTAATGATTCGATATCTATCTATTTCGACACGCCAGAACGGTGTTTCATGAAAGGATCCCGCCATGACCCTCGGATTGATCGTGCTGTTGTCGTTCCACGTGCTGGCTTCGGTGTTTTGGGCCGGTTCGACCTTCGTGCTGGCGCGGACGAGCGGCGCCGGGATCGAGGCGCTGAGGCGCCCTCAGCTGGGAGCTTCGATCGTCGCCGTGCTGACCGGCGCAGTCCTCGCGGCCTGGATTCATGGCGGGGCGTTCGGGCGGACAGAGCAGGTCCTGATGATCGCCGTCGTCGCCTCGGTGATCGCTCTGCTGGTCCAGCAACTGGACCGGGCCCACGTGGCCCGCAGCCAGCGTATCGCGGCCGGGCTGCTGATGATCGCCGTGATTGGAATGGTGGCGGCGCGCTACGTGGCCTGATCCCCTCTCCCAGCGGCGGGAGGGGCGTCAGCTCGCCCAGGCGCGCTTGCGGTTCTTGTTGCTCAGGACAAAGCCGATGATCTTGGCCACGGCCTCGAAATGCTCGGCCGGAATCTGCTCGTCCACATCGACGGCGGCGTAGAGAGCGCGGGCCAGCGGCGGGTCTTCCAGCACATGGACGCCCGCCTCCTCGGCCACCGCGCGGATCTTCAGCGCCAGGCCGTCGACACCCTTGGCCACGCAGACGGGAGCCGCGGTCTCGCCCTCCTCGTACTTCAGCGCCACGGCGTAGTGGGTCGGGTTCATGACGACGACGGTCGCCTTGGGCACGTTCTGCATCATCCGCTGGCGCGAGCGCTGCATGCGGATCTGCTTCTGCTTGCCTTTGATATGGGGGTCGCCGTCCGACTGCTTCATCTCCTCCTTCACTTCATGGAGGCTCATGCGCATGCGCTTGTTGAAGCGCAGGCGCTGCCAGAACCAGTCGAAGCCGGCCGTGACGACCAGGAAGATCAACACCGCCCAGAAAAGCTTCACGCACAGCTGCATCGACAGCGGGATCATCGCCGCCACGTCCATGCCCACCAGGTTGGGGATCTCGTCGGCGCGCGGCTTGACGACAAACCAGGCGATGACGCCGGTCACGATGAACTTCAGAGCGGCCTTGGCGAACTGCATCAGGCCGTCGGGGCCGAAGATGCGGCCCAGGCCCTTGAGCATGTCCAGCTTCTTGAGGTCGGGCTTGATCTTGTCGGCCGAAAGGATGAACCCAGTCTGGGCCACGTTGGCGGCCGCGCCCAGCAGGCCTGAGACCAGCATGACCAGCACCACCGCGGGCAAGGCCGCCAGGATCGCGGTCTTGGCGATGCTGCGTATGCCCCCCTCGACGTCCATGGTGCCCGCATGGGCCAGGAAGGGCGTCATCTGGTCGACGAGATCGCGGGTCAGCCAGCCGCCGGCGATGACCACCACCCCGAAGGCGCCGGCCAGCGAGGCCAGCTGCGAGATATCGGCCGATTTGGGAACATCGCCCTTGGCCCGAGCGTCCGACAGCTTCTTGGCTGTCGGCTCTTCTGTCTTGGAGGCGTCGTCGTCTTCACCGGCCATGCCGACGCCCTCCTAGTTGAACACGGCCAGGAGGTCGGCGTAGCGCGAGCTCCAGACCATGGCGATGCCGCCGAGCGACAGGCCCAGCAGCGACAGGCCCAGGATCACGCTGAGCGGCGAGGTGACGAAGAAGATCTGAAAGCTGGGCATCACGCGCCCCACCAGGCCCGTGGCCAGGTTGAAAACGATCGAGAACACCAGGATCGGGGCCGACAACTGCACGCCCAGCTTGAAGCTGTCGGCCACGGTGCGCACGGCCAGGGTGGCGGCGTCGTTGACGGGCACCGAGCGGCTGAACGGGAAAATGTCGTACGACTTGACGATCGCCCCGATGAACATGTGGTGCAGTCCCGTGACCATGATGAGGGTCAGGCCCAGCATCGACAGGAACGTGGCCACCGCGGTGCTGGTCTGGGCCCCGGCCGGGTTGGTGGTCTGGGCGAACGACAGGGTGGTCTGCAGCGAGATGATCTCGCCGGCCGTCGTCAGGGCGCTGACGAACATCTTGAGCACGCCGCCGATCATCAGGCCGATCAGCACCTCGTGCAGCACCGCCCCGCCCAAGGCGCCGACGCCCGACGGCACGGTGGTGATCTGCGAAGCGACCAACGGCGACAGGACCAGGGCCATCAGCACGGCGAAGGACAGGCGAATGCGTGGCGGCACGACGTTCTCGCCGATGCCGGGCATCAGCATGACCATGGCGCCGACCCGGGCGAAGACCAGGCCGCCGACATAGACCTGAAGGGCCGTGGCGTAGCTGTCCAAGCCCCCTGCCCCCTTACATCCCGGCGATCTTGGCGGCGATCTCGCGCATGAAGCCCGACATCAGCGCGCCCATCAGCGGCAGGAAGATCAGCAGAGAGATGAAGATCGCCACGATCTTGGGCGCGTAGACCAGGGTCGCTTCCTGGATCTGGGTCAGGGCCTGGAACAGGCCGATGGCCACACCGACGACCAGACCCACGATGAGGACCGGCGCGCAGAGCTGCAGGGTGAGCCAGATGGCGTCGCGACCGACATCTAGGACTTCGGCTCCGGTCATTCCGACGGCCTTACGAAAACGCGCGCACGCGGGGGAATCTGATGGTTCGCACCATCGCTCCGCATGGTTAACAGGCAGTTAGGGAGAATTAACAGAGGGCCTTCGCCACCGTGGCGAAACGTCGCCGATCTTCCTGGGGACAGACGCGCGTCGAACACGCGAAAGGGCGAGCGGCGCAAGGCCGCCCGCCCCCGGATGCGGTTCTATTTCGGCTTGCGGGCCGCCTGGACCTCGATCTCGACCAGCATGCCGCCAGCGACAAGCGAGGAGACCTGGCTGGTGATGCGGGCCGGCTTGTTCGGCTGGGTCGCGGTGCCGAAGTAGGTCTTGTAGGCCTCCATCATGCCGGCGAAGTCCATCTTGCCGCCCTTGGCCGGATCGCCCACCAGCAGCACGCGCATCATGACCACGTCGCCCATGGTCGCGCCCTGGCTCTTGAGCGCCTCCTCGATGCGGCCCAGCACGCCCAGGGTCTGGGTCTTGGTGTCGCCGAAGGTGGCCGTCAGGGCGGTGTCGCCCTTGGCGTCCAGGGCCGGCGGGGTCATGCCGCTGACGTAGATCGTGTCGTAACCCGCCGGCACGGTCACCACGCTGGCGATCGGCGACGTCGGCGGACCGCCCCGGACGATCTCGGCTGCGCCGGCGCTTCCGGCGGTTGCGGCCGCGGCGGCCAGGGCGGCGGTGAGGATCAGGCGCTTCATGGTCGTTTCTCTCCTTGGAACGGAACTGGGTCTGACTTCACCGGCCGTGGCCGGGCGACGGGTCTAGTGGGCTTGCAGGCTGGCGGCCTTCTTGCCGGTCTTGAGCTTGGCGCGTGCCGCAGCCACGTCGGCGGCGCTGATCGGCTTGCCTTTGTTGCCCCACGAGGTGCGGACATAGGTCAGCAGGGCCGACAGGTCCGCGTCGTTGAGGTCGTCCTTGAACGCGGGCATGCCCGCGCGGCCGGCCAGCACCGTGGCCAGAACCGGCGTGGCGTCGCCCTGCACGAACGGGCTGCCGGCGAGGGCCGGGAACGCGCCCTTCACGCCCTTGCCCGTCGACTGGTGACAAGCCGAGCAATTGTCCATGAACAGGCTTTGCGGCGAGCCGGCGAACACAGCCGACGGCGCGCTCAGGAGGGCCGCGACCAAGGCGCCGCGAACCCAGACGGTGGAACGACTCATAGGAACTCCCGGATGTGATTTGCCACGCATATCCCGGCCTCAGGCCGAGCGCACGCGCGCGTGAAGCTTGCCGATCTGCTGCCAGGCGGATTCGATGGCCCCCGCCTGCCAGCCGCCCAGATAGCTGAGGTGCTCGCCGGCCAGGTAGACGCGCCCGTCGGGCTCGCACAGCATGGGATAGGCGTCCTTGCGCCCCTCCTCGCTCCACTCGGCCCAGCCGCCCAGATTAAACTGGGCCAGGTGCCAGCTAAACGAGAAGGCGGTCTCGAAGTTCTCGGCGTATTCCGGAAACACCTTCTGGCCGGCGGCCACGGCGAAGGCCGCGCGGTCGGCGGGGCTCTTGGCACTGATCTTGGCCGCCTCGCCGCCGAAAGCGTAATAGCCCAGCAGGACGCCTTTTTGCCCCTGCCAACCCGTGGACGGCAGGGTGATCGTGTTGATCCCCGGCATGTCGTTGTAGATGTGACCGCCGTAGATGAAGTGGTTCTCTTCCCAAAAGCGGGTCTTCATCTGCAGGCCGATCTTGTTGACCGGCGCATAGGACACGCCCGACATCGCCGCCTTGAACGGCTTGGAGAAATCGGCGTCGATGTTCTTGAGCACGCTGAGCGGGATCGTGCAGACGCAGTAGTCGGCCGTGATGGTGTCCTGCTCGCCGAACTTGTCGGTGTAGGTCACGACCACCCCCTTGGGCCCCTGCTTGATCTTGTCGACCACACAGGAATAGCGGATCAGGCTGCCCACCCGCTTCTCGAAACCCTTGGCGATCTGGTCCATGCCGCCGATCGGCTGGAGCATGGTGCGCTGCTGTTCGTAGCCGGTCACCGAAGTCAGAACCCGCCAGGCGCCGGAATGGAGCACGTCGCTGAGGCTATAGGGAACCGATGGTTTGCCCGGCCCCGGGTCGACGCCCGCGCCCGGATGCACCGCAAAGCCGCGCCCCTCCGTGCCCTTGTAGGCCAGGTCGGTCGGCGACAGCCGTCCCTCGTTGATCATGTAGGCCACGAACAGGTCGCGATCCTCTGCCGTCAACGGCGCATCGAGCTGCCCCTTTGAGGCGGCCTTGGCGATCATCTCGGCGGCGTAGCCCCGGGCGTCGGCCGCGATCTCGCCCTTGCGGATCGGCTTGCCTTTCAACGGCCCTTCGCCCTTCTCGAAATAGACGTAGGCGGCGTCATTGTCGTTGACGAAGCTCTCCAGGGGCACGCCAAACAGCTTGGTGTAGTGCAGGGTCGAACGGTGGTGGTACGGGATCCGCCACGGACCGTGATTGATATAGAGCCCTTCGTCGAACTCGCAGGTCTGGGCGTTGCCGTTCAGGTCCGTATGCTGGAAGCCCTTGCGGGCCGTCTGGCAGCGCCCGCCGGCGAAGGATCGCGCCTCGATCACCTGAACCTGATAGCCGGCCTTGGTCAGTTCGTAGGCGGCGGTCAGTCCCGCCAGGCCCGCGCCCAGGACGACCACCTTGGTCCCCTTGGCGTCGCCATCCAGTTTGGGCGGCTCGGCATGGGCGGAAGAGAAGCCGAACCCCAGGGCGTCCATGCCCGCCATGGCCAGCGAAACACCGCCGAACGCGGCCAGACTCTCGAAGAAACGCCGCCGCGTCAGCACGCCGCCGGACTGGGTTAGCGAAGGCGACGCGAATTGATCACTCATACGACCCCCGAACTTTCTCGCTGTGGGCAACCGTCTGAGGATCAGGCGATCGCTGGGGGTATCTCAAGCCAGGGGCCCCGCTGAACAATGCGAAAAGCTCGTCGGTCTTATGAGAACCACGCCTTGTGCCGCAGCGATGGGCGCCCACGGCCCCGCCTGTGCGGAGAGCGGGCGAGGTGAAATTTCACCCCCAAAAACGAAGATTCGACCCACGGATTTTCCTCCGCTTGGAATCGTCGAAATCGGGGCGGCAAACGCAGAAGAGCCGGGCGCGAGGCCCGGCTCTTCCGTCGTCCGAAAGTCGATCCTAGAAGGTCAGGCTGACCCGGCCGTAGTAGTAGCCGCCGTTGATCCCGTAGGGCGAGAACGTCGGATACTGGGTGGTGCAGCCGGCGCCGGAGGCGACGCAGGCGTCCTGGTAGGCCTTGCTGAACTTGTCCGGATACTCGTTGAACAGGTTGTTGGCCCCGATGGCGACGGTGACGCCGGCCGGCAGCTTGTAGGCCACTTCCAGATCGGTGATCGGCGTGGTCTTGATGACCGCGTTGATCAGCGGACCGGTGCCCGGGTCGTTGAGGGCCGAGGACTTGCCATAGACCGTCTCGGTCAGGTTCACGGTCAGGGCGCCGTAGGTGTAGAGCGCGTTCAGGCCGGCCTTGAACTTGGGCGAAGCGTTCTCCAGCAGCGAGGCAGCGTTGCCGGCGAACAGCACCTGGCCGTTCGGGAAGGCGGTGCTGGTGACGGCCAGCGCCGCCGGCGGGGCCTTGACCTTGGTGATCTTGGTCTTGCCGTAGTTGCCGCTGAGGGTCCAGTCGATGCGGCCATAGGCGCCCAGATCGGTCGGGTAGGACACCACCACGTCGACACCGCGGGTGCGGGTGTCCAGCCCGTTGGAGAAGATGTTGACGCCGGTGCTGGTGACGGTCGGGTCCAGGCTGTTGCCATTGGCCAGGATCGCGGCCGTCACGTTGGGGTTCACCGCCACCCCGTTGCGCAGACCGTAGACCGAGCTGGAGCCGAAGATGCGGTTCTTGAGCTTGATCTGATAGGCGTCGATCGTGGCCGTCATCTTGGGGATGGGGTGCCAGACCGTGCCCAGGCTGAAGTTGGTCGATTTCTCCGGCTTCAGCGGCTCGATGCCCAGCAGGCGCGCGGCTTGCGAGTTCGGAGCCAGCTGCACGAAGGCCGAGGTCGGCGAGACGTTGGTCGCCGAATAGTACGACTCCGCCAGGGTCGGGGCGCGGAAGCCCGTGCTGACTGTGCCGCGCAGAGCGAACATGTCGTTGAAATCGTAGCGGCTGGTCAGCTTGCCGACCGTTGTGTCGCCGAAGTCGCTGAAGTGTTCGAAGCGCAGGGCCGCGTCCAGTTTCCACGGCTCGATCGGAGAGACGGCCAGATCGGTGTAGGCGGCCCAGTTGGTGCGGCTGTGGCCGCCGGCGTCAGTCTTGGAGAAGCCCGGATACGATTGCGAGCCTTCCTTGTAGGTCGAGGCCGCATCACCGGCGCCGATGGCGTAGGTGTCGCGTCGCTGCTCGATGCCGAACGCCACGTCCAGCGGCGTGGCCAGGCCCACCTCGAAGTCGCGGCGGATGTCCAGGTTGTTGGTCCACTGGGTGGTGAGCCAGCTGCCGGCGTGGAACGAGGTGGGGGTGAAGCCCTTGGTGGTGGCCGTCGAGGTGTCGGCGTAGAGGCTGGCGTTGGCCGAGTCCTCGACCCGGACCTCGATGGAGTCCTTGCCGTAGGTGGCGCTGAGGTCGACGTTCCAGCCCAGCACTTCGCCGGTGACGCCCAGCGTCATGGCGTAGTCGTCCTCGATGATGCGCTCGCGCGGGCTGAAGCCGTTGGGGAACGGCCGGTCGGCCGCGCCCATCTTGCCTTGGATGCGGTTGTAGCGGCGGTAGTTCTCGTAGGCCGAGGCGTCCTTGTGGCCGTAGCCGCCGAACGAGTAGAGCTCGAAGTCCTTGGGCAGGGTCAGGCCGAAGTTGTAGCCGAAGTTGCTGAGGCGGTACTCGCCGTCGCCCGAGATCAGGTTCAGATTGGGATAGCCCGGGATCTTGCTCTCGACCGCGTTGTTAGCCGCCGAGTAGCTGGGGCTGGCGGGGTTGTAGACCCGCTGATCGGGCAGGCCCCGATTGCTGAAGCCATGGTACTTGGTGTCGAAGGTCAGGTTGAGGTAGCTGCCTTCGACCGGGGCCAGGCCCAGGTTGGCCGAGAACGAAGCGGTCTTGCCGCCGCCATCGAAGTACTCGCCCCCCGTGGCCGAGACCGAACCGCCGGACTCGTTCTTCTTCAGGATGATGTTGACCACGCCGGCGATGGCGTCGGTGCCGTACTGGGCCGCCGCGCCGTCGGTCAGCACCTCGATGCGGCCGATGCCGGCCATCGGGATGAAGCCCAGGTCGGCCGCGGCGGCGCCCTGGTAGGGGCCGGACAGCACGGCGAGGTTGCCCGTGGTGTGGCGGCGCTTGCCGTTAACCAGCACCAGGGCCTGGTTGGGCGAAAGGCCGCGCAGGCGGGCTGAAAGGGTAAGGTTGGCTGTGTCGCCGCCGAAGGCCTGGGCGTTGAAGGACGGCACCAGGTTGGCCAGGCCCAGACGGAGATCGGTCTGGCCTGTGCGCTGCAGCGTGGAGGTGTCCACCACTTGGACGGGCGCCGGGCTGTCGATGACCTTCAGGCCGGTCTGCCGGGTGCCGGTGACGATGACGGCTTCGAGTTCGGCCGGCGCGCTGGCCGGATCCGGCGTTTCCGCCGCATAAGCATTCGCACCAAATGCCAACGCCATGCTGACGGTAGAGATACCCGCGAGCAGGATTTTACGCGAACGGTTATTCATAATACCCCCTCTAGGCGCATTGATGCGCGTTTGCTTTCTCCTCTGTGACGTTTCCCGGGGTACGCGTTTTCTTGTTTATGGTACTCGAATACGCAAGCAACTGACCATTAAGTCTGCCGTATACGAAACCTTCCCCAGGTTCGAAATTTCAGCAATAGGCCCTCCCCTCGCGAGATCGCACGAAGGCCCTTGAAGCGCGCGGGCGCCCCTTTGCACGGCGCCCGCCATGGTTTTTGAGCAGATCGATGGTCAGAGGTTCGGCGCCGCACCGCCGAAAGGAACCTAGGATCGCCCCAGGAAATTTGGCCAGGCGTCTCGTCCAAGACCCCGGCGCGGCCTCCGGAACCTTCGTCAGGTCCCGGAGGGAATCGACCCAAGAACGGCTAGCGCGCAGCCGGATCGGTCATGGCCGTGGCGGCCAGCAGCATCCACGAGGTGTGCGGGATCCACTGCTCGATCCAGCGCCAGTTCTGCTCGTCCGGCCCGGCCGCGAACGCGATGCCGCGACCTGAGTCGCTACCGGGCGCGCCGGTGATTCCGTTGGAGATGCCGCCCACCACCATGTCGCCCGCGCTGTCGGCGTGCGGCGGGTTCCTGGCCCCAAAGCCGTAGAGCATGCTCATGTCGTAGGGATTGCGGCCCAGGGTCCAGTCGACATTGGCCTGGGCGAAGCCGGCCAGATCGGAGCCGACGCCGAACGTCCCGCCGGCCTGGGGCGCCACCGCCCGCCCACCCATCACCGCGGCGTAGGACAGCGAGGCCAGACGCGCGCTCTCGCCCTGCCACCAGTAACCGGTCTCGTTCAGGTGAGGCATGAAGAAACCCTCCTGGATCCCGCCCACCGGCTTGCCGTCCTTCGACATGCGGAAGGTCTGGCGCGGATAGGCGTAGGGATTGGCCACCTTGGCGTCGAGCGCCAGCTGGGCCTTCAGGCTCTCGGCGATCACCGTCTTGGCCGAGGATGCGCGGGCCGGATCGGTCTCGATGTCGAGATACTCGGCCAGGGCCAGCACCGGGAAGCCGGCGTCGGCGCCGTGGTAGAAAGGCCGATCTCCGTCGTCGCTGCGGAACCAGCCCTTGTCGGTCCAGCGCCCCTCCAGCGCCTTTGCGCGCTTGCGGGCGGCGTCCAGGTAGATCGCCTTGCCGGTCGAGCGCTGCAACTCGGTCGCGGCCAGCAGCATGGTGTAGTCGTCGATGATGTTCTCGCGGCCGTCATCGACATAGCGGCGGTTGTTGGCCTGCAGATGCGCGAAGGCCCGCTCGGCGTCGGCCAGGTACTGGTCGGCGGTGAAGGCTCCGCTGACGCCACTGGCTTTGGACAGGCGTGCGGCGCGAGCGAGGGCGGCCACGGCGACGCCCCCGCCCTCGCGCGCGGCGGCCTGGTAGTTCTTGGTGTAGACGCCCTCGACGCCGACATAGCCCGTCAGCACCCGCTCCGCGCCGGGCGTCGCCCAGCGGTCGAAGACGGTCATGTAGAAATAGCCTTCGGGCGACAGCAGTCGATGCAGGTAGTCGGCGCCCCACACCGCCTCCTCGACCAGCCCCTGCTCCAGCCCCGCCTTTCGGAAGCGCTCGGGGGCCATGTCGTGGGCCTTGGCCAGCGCCCAGGCGGTGAAGGCCGTCTGCTGCGGATTGAAGAAGTTGGCGTACGACAGGTGCGACAGATACTTACCGTTGTCGCCGCCCGCGTCCTTCCAGCCGCCCCAGACGTCGACATAACGCTGCGTACCGTAGACGCGGATGTGATGATCCGCCGGATTGGTGTGGCGGCTGAGCCTGAAGTAGTTGACCAGGGCCGAGGCCGTCTTGGCGAACAGGGCGTCGTCAGCAACGACGACCGGGACTGAAGCGGCGCTCGCATCGCCGACCTGCACCTTCACTGTGTAGGTCCCATCGGCCTTCAGGTCCGAGAAATCGGCCCGGTAGTAACGCTTGCCAACGCCCCATTCGCCGAAGGCCGGAAGAGGCTCCAGCACTCCGGTCAGGGCCGGCGCGCCGTCCTTGAGGACGGCAAACGAGCCTGCTGCTTCGGGGCCAGTGGATTCGACCACCGCGATCTTGGCCCCGGCACGCTCCAGCGTCACCTGATTGAGGTGAACCTTGAGGTCTTGCGCCCAGGCGGCTTCGGCCAGGGCCGAGCCCGCCATCAGCGTGGCGGCCAACGCCGCGAGCCTCGTCTTGGTGGCGATCATCACGCCCTCCCCCACATTCTTGGTGATTATTGAACTGTCAGAGCCCGTCCGGCCCGCTTGCCATCGGCCGAGCGCGCCCGCACCTCGACCCGCCCGACGACCGGCGCATCCTCGACATAGGGACGCCAGGCGCCGCCCTCGGTGCGGTATTCGATGGCCAGACCCGGGAACTCGACATTGGCCTTCAGCCTGCCGCCCTCGACCACCGCCCCGACCATCGGCACGCGATAGGCCACGCCCGCCGCGTCCAGCCGCGCCAATTCCCGCTGGCCCACCAGGTTGGCGAAGGCGTTCCAGTCGGCGTCGCGCCGCGCGCGCATTTCGGCGGTGAAAGCGCCGGTGGCGGGATCGTAGGCCTTGCCCGGCGCGTAGGGCGTCTCCCAGTCGGCGCTGCGCCAGGCCCGTTCCGATAGCGCCAGCAGGCGCGGATACAGCATGTAGTCGACCTGGGCGTCCGAACGGACCGTCTCGCTCCACAACTGTCCCTGCAAGCCGACGAAACGCACGCCGGGGTCCAGCGGATGGGGATCCTTCGAGGTCTGGACCTTGCCGTGCAGATCGCGCCACAGCTCGGCGTGGGCGGGCAGATTCTCGGGCATGAAGTCGAACACCTTGCGGGTGTCGGTCGCGCGCGAGGGCCAGTCATAGCCGCGCTCCTTGGGGTCGGCGGCGTAGGGACTGTCGAAGTACATGACCTCGGGCGTGGAGATCACCACCTCCCAGCCCTGGTTGGCCTGGATGTGAGCGCTGGTCGGCCCGTCGCCGCCTAGCGCGCCCCAATTGTTGGAATGGACGCGGGCCGGCATGCGCTCGGCCCTCGCGTGGGTCATGCCGTCGCTCCAGCCGGCCGGCACGACGCCCCGCGCGGCCAGCATGGCCGAGACCTTCTCTATGAAGTGGCCGCCCAGGTCGGCGGGCTTGATCCCGCTCTCGCGTTCGTAGGCCGCGCAGGCTGGCGAATCCGTCCAGGCCCCGGGCGTTTCATCGGCGCCGATGTGGTAGCGCGTCAGCGGCTGGCCGGCGGCGGCGTGCATCCGCGCCATCTCATCGATCACCTTTCCGACGAAGACGTAGGCGCTGGGCAGGCAGACGTTGATGGTGTTGTCGGTGTAGTGCTGGATGCTGCTGTAGACGCTCTTGTTGGCCGCCTCGCTGAGCAGGTAGCGGCCCGCTTCGGCCTCCGGCTTGCCCGCCGCGCGCAAGCGGACGGCGCGGGCTTCCATCGCCTTGATCGCCGCGCGCGAGTGGCCGGGCATGTCGAACGACGGGATCACCTGGATATGTCGCGCCTTGGCCGCGCGCACGATCTCGATGTAGTCGGCCCGCGAGAAGTAGCCGTTGACCAGCGTCGACGGATCCGGCCCCGAACCCAGTTGCGGGATCAGGCAGGTCTGTTCGGTCAGGTCGTGGCAGCGTCGCGAGCCGATCTCGGTCAGTTCGGGCAGGCCAGCGATCTCGACCCGCCAGCCCTCGTCGTCAGCCAGGTGCAGATGCAGCCGGTTGAGCTTGTAGGCCGCCATCTGGTCGAGGACAGCCAGGACCTCGGCCTTGGAATGGAAGTTTCGGGCCACGTCCAGATGCAGCCCCCGGAAGCCGAAGCGCGGGGCGTCGTCGATCACCAGGCGCGGAACGGTATGGCCGGCATCCACGAGAGCGGTCAGCGAGGCCAGGCCATTGGCCGCCCCCTCGCCGTCGGCGGCGAGGACCGCCACGCCCTTGGCGTCGATCGTCAAACGATAGGCTCCCGCCGGCAGGTTCCGCCCCGCCGCCACGCGCACCTTCAGCGGCGCCCCGCTTCTGGACTCGGCTACGCCAGCCCTGGCCAAGCGCGACAAGGCCGGGGCGAGATCCTGACGGCTTACGCCCGCCAGAGACACGGCCACGCCGCGCGACAGGTCCAGACCGCCGCCGCCAGGGTCCAGGCGCGTGGACAGCGGCGTGGGCAGGATGGCCGCCCGCGGAACGGCCTGCAGGCGTGTTCCCACCTCTGCGTTGGCGGCGAAGACGCGGGGCGCGGTGGCCCACTGGGTAAGGTCCGCCGCCGAGCCGCCGGCCAGGCGCGCCTCGTCGGTGAAGGCCTGGACAAACGGCAGGCTTTCCATCCCAGTCTCGGGATCGACGCGCGGCCTGGTGCTCTCCACCGTCCGCGCCGCCAGTCCATCGGCCGCGACGTAATAGTTAGGCATGGGGTAGAGCTCGGAGAGCTGATGTCCCTCCAGCCTCAAGGGCACGACGATGGGTCGCCCAGCCGCGAACCCGCCGAAGCCGGCGGTGGGCGTCAGGCGATAGAGGTCGCCGTTGATGTGGGCCAGGACGAAGTCGTCGCCCCCGGCCTGGATGATCTTGTCGACGCTGCTGAAATACAACGACCACCCCGTCGGGGGCGTCTGGGGAGCAGTCAGGGTGATCTGGGCCAGCATGCAGGAGGGATCGGGCTTGCAGACCGCCGCGCCGGGGCGGTTGTCCAGCACGCGATAGCCCACGTCGAGGGTCCGGGCGAAGGCGTCCAGTTCGCCTTGCGAGGGCTGGGCCAAGGCCTGTCCCGCCAACAGCGCCAGGGCCGCCGCGCCCATCCAGCCTAGTGGTTTCCTCACGTCGGGCCCTTTCTTCGATCGGCTCCGAGGGCGGCTCTACGCCCCGCCTCCGATGCGACCGGAGTGTGTTTCGCGCCGAAACGCCACGGGGAAAAGGTGGGAGGACGGCTCACAGGCGCCGCCCTCCCGGTTCTGACGATTAAGGGAGGAACGTCAGAAGCTGTAGCCGAGGCGAAGGCCCCAGGTTCGCGGCGGGTCGTAGGAGCCGCGGATGGCCCCGCGGTTGAAGCCGCCGAAGTTCTTGGTGTCCTCGTCGGTCAGGTTCTCGCCGAACAGCTCGACATAGAACTTGTCGTCGGGCGCCCGGATCTTGAGGCTGGCGTTGACCTTGGCGTAGGCGTCCTGGGCCTGCTTCAGGTGCGGCTGGTTAAAGTTCTGAACGTCCAGCCACATCGTGTCCTGCCAGTGCACCGACACGTAGGGCAGCAGCACGTAGCCCCCTTTCAGGTTGATCGTGTGCTCATAGGTCACCGTCGCCGAATATTCCGGCGCGAACGGCAGGTGGTTGCCGGCGATGCTGTCGAACCCTGGCGCGCCGCAATGCGGCAGGCCCAGGATCTCCCGCTCGGCGCAGGCGAAGCCGTCGCTGAACGTGCCGCCGTTGCGAATGCGGGCGTCCAGCCAGGCTCCGTAGCCTGACAGGCGGCCATTGGCCCAGGGGATGATATCGAACTCGACTTCCACGCCCTTGATACGCGCGGTGTTGAGGTTGTCGGTCGTCCACGCCAGCACCGGATCGCCGAAGTGCGGGCTGATCGGATTGGTGTCGACGCCCACCACCTTGTCGCCGGTGTTCTGCATGTCGGTGTAGTCGCTGTAGAAGCCGGTCACCGACAGGCGCGCGCGGCCGTCCCACAGCGTAGCCTTGTAGCCCACCTCGTAGGTGGTGACCTTCTCCGGATCGTAGGTCAGCAGCTTCAGGCACCCGTTGTTGCAGGTGTCGAACATCTCGTACATGCCGCCCATCTTATGGCCGGTGGCCACCGAGGCGAACCACATGGTGTTGTCGTCGGGATAGTACTGTGCGCCCAGGCGGTAGGTGCCCTGCTTCCAGCTCATCTCGGCGTAGTTCGGCTCGCTGCCTGGCATCACCGTGCCCAGCGGGGCCGTGCCCCCCATGTCGAAATTCAGGTCCGGGGCCTGGTGGCCGCGGATGCTGTCGGGCGTATGGTGGCCGTTGTACCAGGCGGTCGATCCCTCCCAGAAGGCGTAGGTCACCCCACCCTGGTCGGTCTTCTTGTCCTTGCTGTAGCGATAGCCGGCCGTCAGGTTCACCTTGTCCAGAACGCGGTAGTCGAACTGGCCGAACAGGGCCTTGGACTCGGTGGTTCGCTTGTTCTGGTCGAAGACCCAGGTGTCGGGCAGGCCGTCGGGCTGGAAGCCCAGGACCGGGTCGTAGCTGGACGCCGAGGGATCGTCCGACCAGGTCTTGTTGGCCAGCATCTCCATGTCGTAGCGGATCTTCTTGTTTTCCTTCAGGTAGTAGGCCCCGAGGACATATTGGAAGCGCGACGAGCCGGTCGACTTCAGCTGCAGTTCGTGGGTGACGGTGCGATAGCGGCTTCCCGTGGTCTGCCAGCTTTCGTCCCAGATCGGGTAGTAGCCGGTCAGCTCGGCCGCGTGGGAATGCAGCGACGGGTCGCCGATCGACGCCCATTCAGACGGCGGGCGATAGCCGCCATCGACATCCTGGATCTGGTCGCGCCGCTGGTCCTGGAACGCGCCGCGATATTCCACCATCGCCTTCTCGCTCAGTCCGTAGCCGACCTTGAGCTGGTAGTCGTCGATGGTCAGGTCCTTCTTGCCCGGCACGTTGATCTTGGCGTAGCGCAACGGGTGGTCGCAGGCTGCGGGCGTGCCGGCCGCCTGCTTGCAGTCGACGAAGTCGAGGTCGCCCGCGCCCTGGTCCGAGAAGTGCGAAAGGGTGCCGGTGAACTCCAGCTTCTCGGTCGGCCGCCAGCGGGTGATCAGGCGCACGGCCCACTGGTCGGAATTGTTGTAGTAGTCCTTGGGCTTGACCAGGTGGTTGCGGCGCTGGTCGACGTCGGGGATCCCGTCCTTGTGGATGCCGTAGGCCGGCTCCTCGATATCGGTGAAGTCCTGCTCCTGGACCATGTAGCCGTCGCGCTTGTCGACCATGAAGGCCGCGCGCACGGCGAACTTGTCGCTGATCCCCCAGTTCACGCTGCCGCGCAGCTGGCGGGAGTTGTAGTTGCCCATCTCGCCTTCGACCTTGCCGAAGAAGTCGTTGAAGACGGGCTTGGCGGGAATGATGTTGATGGCGCCGCCCGGCGAGTTCATGCCGAACAGCGTGCCTTGAGGACCGCGCAGCACTTCCACGCGCTCGACGTCGAACATCAGGGCCAGGGCGCCCTGCGAGCGGGGCGAGTAGAAGCCGTCCTGGTGGATGGCGACCGCGCCCTCGCCCACTTCGGTGAAGTCGGTCGAGGTGACGCCGCGGATGGTGGCCGCCGTGCCCGAATCCGCGCCCGTGCCCAGTTGGACGTTCGGCATCGTGGCCGACAGGTCGCGGGCCGATTTGATGCCCTGGCGATCCAGGCTGTCCTGGGTGAAGGCCGAGATCGCCAGAGGCGTCTCCATCAATTTGGTTTCGCGCTTGGAGGCGGTCACGACCAGCTCTTCGAGCACGCCCGCGTCGGACGGTTCCGAGGCCTGCTGGGCCGTCGCCAGCCCCGGCAGAGCGGCGGCGGCCAGCGCCGAACTCATCAGCAGAGCGGCGCGACGACAGGATGCGACTTGGGTCACGGTATTCCCCCTTCTTCTTGTTTTACAGGCGCTTGTCGCGCGGACGCCTGACGTCCGCCCTCTCCCTTCCAAGCGCTGCCGGCCAGGTGTTCGTCCGGACACGACGCCGTGCGCCGCCATCCGATGCCGAACGATAGGCGCCGGTTCTGCGAGGTGTCAATATATACTTCTATTGGATGTTTTTATTATCGCAGCGAGATCGAACGTCGATCATCGGACAGGCGTCGGCGGTTCGAAATCGGTCAGATGCTGGTAGCGCGACCAGTCGTTCTGCCGCCCAGGAACGTCTCGACCTCCAGGCGACCCTGCCGCTCCTGCAGCAGAACGTCGAAGCTGGGGGAGAGCATTTCGTGGATCGGCAGGACGGCGGCGCCGAGGATCGAACTGTCCTCCTGACGCTCGGACAGGGTGATGCGTGAACCGCCCTCCCCGCCCCGGCCACGCACCGAATGGCGCAGCGGCATGGCCAGGGCCACCAGCCGCTCGACGAGAGCCCGAGGCGCCGAACCGCCGATGACGATGGTCGAGGGATCCAGCATGTTCTCGATGATGCAGACGGCGTTGCGCAGGTGGCCGGCCGCCTGGCGGCACCAGTCCATCAGCTTCTCGTCCTCGGCCTCGAGCAGAGCTTGGATCTCGGCGCCGGACAGCTCGATGTCCGGGTCGCCGGTGAGCGATTCCGACAGCGAGTGCAGCGACAGATAGCGCTCCAGGCAGCCGTGGTTGCCACAGTAGCAGGCCTTGCCGTGGGGCACGATGGGGATGTGGCCGATCTCGGTGGCGTTGCCGCCGGCGCCTTTGTAGGCGGCCTTGTCGACCACCAGGGCCCCGCCCAGGCCGACGCCGAAGTGCAGGTAGAAGAAGCCCGTCAGCCCTTGCGCCACGCCGAACAGCGACTCGCCCAGCGCGCCAGCGGCGCTGTCGATGCTGTAGAAGACGTGCAGGCCCGTAGCCTTCTGGAGATCGTCCAGAATCGACAGGTCGGTCCAGCCCTCGAAGGCGGTAGGGCCGGTGAAGCTGAAACCCGGCACGTCGAAGGGCCCGGGCAAGGCCACGCCCACGCCCCATATGCGCTTGGCGTCCGACGAGCGGCCCGCCAGTTCGCGCACCAGTTCGACCATCACAGCCAGGGTGGCCTCCTGGTCGCGCGCGTCGATCTCGACCTCGCGCCGGTGCAGCACCTCGCCCACTAGGTTCACCAGGGCGGCCGAGGCCCGGCGCGGCTCCAGGCTGATGCCGATCGAATCGCCGCCGCGCGGATCCAGCGTGAAGGCCATGGGCGGCTGGCCCCGCACCTTCTCGCCCTTGAGCCGCTTGGAGACGACCAGGCCGATCTCTTCCAGGTCCTGAGTGATGTTGGCCACCGTCTGGGGACTGAGCGCCACCAGCTCGATGATCTCCTTGCGCGAAACCTCACCGCGTCGGCGAATGACGTCCAGAACGATGCGCCGGTTATAGGGGGCGCTGGACTGCTGGGTGGCGCCGCGAGTGGCCATACGGGCTTTCTAACTCCGGATCTCGAAGCCAAGTCCTGCCACCCTGACAGCGTGATCACAAGGCCCCGCCCCGTGGGTTTCAATTTCTTCCATCCATTGGTTTTAATAATTGACAGCCGCGCGACCGCCTCTCATGTTGGGCCTCGACAACGGGCGGACCTCGGTCGCGACCCGCGCAAACGATCCGGGGGTGGAAACAGATCGCGGCGATCCATGGCGGGTCGCGCGGCGTCGCGTCCCCGGCTGGAACGCAAGAGCAAGTCGAAATGGTTGATCTCAAGTCCGCCCAACCCCGCCTGTCGATCATCGGCGACGTGGCCGTCGACCTGGTTCTGGGTCCTGTCGATGGCTGGCCGGCGATCGGCACCGAGACCATCATGCAGCGCAGCGAGCTGCGCGCCGGCGGCTCGGGCGGCAACACTGCCCTGGCCATGCGCCACCTGGGCGTGCCCTGCCGTCTGTTCTCTCAGGTGGGCGACGACACCTTCGGCGGCTGGTTGGCCGGCGAATTCAAGGGCGTAAACGCCCACCTCGGCGTGGCGCGCGCCGCCACCACCGTCTCGACCGGCGTGATCCACACCTGCGGCGAACGCACCTTCTTCACAACGCGCGGCCACCTGGAAGAGCAGAGCTGGGCCCAGATCCGCCCCCTGATCGACCAGAATCCCTCGCCCGGTTCGATCGCGCTGCTGACCGGCGCCTTCCTGCTGCCCAGGATGCGGGCCGAATACGGCGCCATCGTCGAGGAGCTGTCGGGCCTGGGCTACCAGATCGCCATCGACACCGGATGGCCCCCCGAAGGTTGGAGCTTCGCCACGCGCGCCTCGGCCCTGGGATGGCTCAGCCGCTGCGACCACATCCTGCTCAACGAAATCGAGATCACGGGCCTGGCGGAGACCAACGACCTGAACACCGCCTTCCGGCGCCTGACGCCGCTGCTGCGCCCCGAAGCGGTGCTGGTGGCCAAGACGGGCGCAAAGGGCGCGGCGGCCTATTACGGCGGCTCGCGCTTTACGGCCGCCGCCCCCAAGGCCGAGGTGTTCGACACGATCGGCGCAGGTGACTCCTTCAACGCCGGCTACCTGGCCGCCCGCCTGTCTGGCGAGGGCGTGCAGAACGCCCTCGCCGCGGGCTGTCGGGCCGCTTCGGCGATCATCGGGCGCTTCCCGCGCCAGGCCATCGCCCCAGGGCAGCTCAGCGACCTGGTCACGCCGGCCCACGCGAGCTAGCGGCGAAGGGAAGAGAAAGAAGGGGGAGGAAGATCATGCGCAACAAGGCTCTCGTCGTCGGCTACATCCTGGTCGTCTGGTTCGTGATCTCGTTCGTGACCAACATCATCGGCCCGCTGATGCCGCTGATCATCTCGGACTTCCACCTGAGCCTGACCCTGGCCGGCTTCCTGCCGTTCTCGTTCTTCCTGGCCTATGGCGTCGTCTCGATCCCGGCCGGGATTCTGATCGAACGGATCGGGCCCAAGCCCGTACTGCTCGGCGCCTTCGCGCTGAACCTGGCCGGCGCCCTGGCCTTCTCGCGCTTTCCGACCTACGGCGTGGCCGTAGGGGCTCTCTTTGTCATCGGCCTGGGCATGGCGATGCTGCAGGTGGTGATCAATCCGCTGATGCGCGTCGCGGGCGGCGAGCAGCATTTCGCCTTCTATTCGGTGATGGGCCAGTTGGTGTTCGGCCTGGCCTCGTTCGTCAGCCCTCTGGTGTTCGCCAGCCTCATGACCGGCCCCGGCGCCAAGGCTTTCCTGGCCGCCCTGCCCTTCCACGCCCATCCGCAGTGGGTGGCGTTGTACTGGCTGTTCGCCGTGATCTTCGCCGCCGTCATCCTGGTGACCCTGACGATGCGCATCCCGCCGATCGAACTGAAGGACGAGGAGAAGGCCGGCGCGCTGGAGACCTATCTAGGCCTGTTGAAGTCACCGCACGTGGTGCTGTTCTTCCTGGGGATCGCCGCCTATGTCGGCACGGAACAGAGCCTGGCCAACTGGATGAGCCAGTTCCTGGCCACCTACCACGGCGTCTCGCCCACGGCCGAGGGCGCGCGCAGCGTCGGCGGCTTCTGGGGCCTGATGTCGGTGGGGTGCCTGATAGGGCTGGCGGCGTTGAAGCTGTTCGACGCCAAGGCCGTGCTGGTGGCCATCAGCGTGCTGGCGATAGGCTGCGTGGCCGTGGCCCTGTTCGGTTCGCGCGAGGCCAGCCTGATCGCCTTTCCGACTTGCGGCTTCTTCCTGTCGGCGATGTTCTCGATCGTCTTCTCGCTGGCCCTCAACTCGGTTCCGCGCAATCATGGAGCGCTGTCGGGCATTCTCTGCTCAGGCATCCTGGGCGGCGCGGTCGTACCGCTGCTGGTGGGGGCCCTGGGCGAACACATCGGCCTGCGCGCAGCGATGTTCGCGGTGTTCGTCACCCTGGGCTTCATCCTCAGCATCGGCTTCTGGGCCCGCCCCCTGGTGCGCAACGAGACCATCGCCTGGCGCAAGGCCAAGGCGGCCTGACCGTCATCCCGCCTCCAGGGTCAGGATGACGGTCGCAAGCGCCTAGCAACCGGGGCCGTCGCCCAGCGGCAGGCAACGGCCGTCGATATCGGTCGGCGGGGTCACGCCGGTGACGCCGGCGATGGTCGGAGCGATGTCGACGGTCTCGATGGGCAGCACCCGCTCACGGCCGCCCGCTCCCTTCCACCAGAACATGATCGGCACGCGGCGATCATAGTTCCAGGGGCTGCCGTGGCCGGCGACGTAGCTCGCCCCGGGCGAGGCCGGGCTCTTGTAGGGCTGGAACGCCACCAAGATGTCGCCCACCCGGCCCGGATAAGCGCTGCGGCGCATGCGTTCGGCCACGGAGTATTCGTCCGGCGGCGTGCCCTTGGGCGGCGGGGCGGTGGTGAAGAGCGTGTTGGAGTCGAAGGCGGCATAGACTTCCGGCTGCTTGGCCAGGATCGCCAAGGCCGCGGCGGTGATGCGAGCGTGGTCAACGACGCCGGGCGCCTTGCCGTCGGCGCCGACCACGTACAGCGACTCGATACCCCCCGCCTGGACCAGAGGATCGTAGTCCAGGCCCAACTGCTGGCGAACGGCCCCGTTCAGCGTCTTCAGCCACGCGGCAGGCGGCACGCGGCCGGCGTCGTAGCCCTGTTGAGCCAGGCGCTCGGGGAAGTCCGAACCGCCATGGTCGGCGGCCAGCACCACCAGGACCTGGCCTTTCACGCGATCCAGGCTGTCCAGGAACTGGCCCAAACGCTGGTCGAGACGCAGCAGGTGGTCGCACATCTCCGGTCCCTTCGTGCCGAAGCGGTGGCCGATGAAGTCGGTGGCGGACAGGCTGACGGTCAGCACGTCGGTGGCCTCGCCGTCGCCCAGCTTGAACTCGTCGCGCAGGGCCTCGGCGGCTTCCAGCGTCACGCGGTCCGTATAAGGGCTGGTGGCCAGATCCCGCGCCGCGTCGGCGGCGTTGGCCGGCTTGGGCAGCGGCAGGGCCGACCGCCAGGCGCGGTCGCCGGTGACATAGTCGCCTTCCTTCGCCGCGCAGCGCCTGTCGGCATAGGTCCAGGTGAACGGGTGCTTCTTGAGATCGGCGGCCAGGCGGGCGTTCAACGCGGCCACCGGCGCCTGGCGCTGCTGGGCGTCCTGGCCCGGCTCGACCCAGGTGGTGAAGCCCTTGGGCGTCAGCCAAAAGACGCCGTCGGCGCCATGACCGGCCATGTTGATCGCGCCCCGGTCCTTGCCCGAGACGGCGTAGACGCGGCTCTTGGGCGACGCGGCCTTCAACCATTCGCCATAGGTGCTGGCCATCAGCAGCTTGGGGCTGACGCCCTTGGCCGAGGGATCGAGGGCCAGGGTCACCGACGGATCGGCCAGGCAATAGGTCTTCTGGCCGGTGGCGGTGTCGTAGAAGTCGTTGGCGACGATGCCGGTTTTGTTGGGCGACTTGCCCGTCAGCAGAGTCGAATGGCCCGGGCAGGTCTCGGTCATGCCGTGCGACTGGTAGCCGCTGGGATAGACCACCCCCTCCCTGGCCAGCCGGCCAAGGCCGCCCTTGAAGTCGCCGCGATACTGCTCGAACAGGCTCGCACTGAACTGGTCGATCGAGATCACGACGACCAGCTTGGGGTTGGGCTTGGCGATCGTCGCCGCCGACACGGGACCGGCGGCGAGGAACAGGGCGGCGGCGGCCGCGGCCATTCGGCCGGCCGATTTCGGGAAGCTACGCATGGCCGCCAAAATGCATCGTCGGAAGAGCGTCGCAAGCCGGAACTGACCGAACGCCGCAATTGATCCGTGTTCGGTCAATCATCCATCGACGTGACTGACGAACTCGATCAGACGACCATCGGGATCCAGGGCGAAACCGGCGTAGTAGTGCGGATGGATTTGCGGCAGCAGAGCCGGAGACCGCTCCTGCGCCCCGCCGTGCGCACCGGCCTGGCCATAGGCGCGGTCGACTGCGCTCCGATCAGACGTGACGAACGCATAGTGGACGTCGGCCGAGGGCTCGCCCTCGCTGATCCAGAAGTCGAGCCGACCGTCCGAGCCGAAGCCTTTCTTGGGCCCGTCGACGATGAGGCGATAGCCGGCCGGGCCGAGCACGGCCTGATAGAAACCGACGCAGTCGTCCATGCGGCGGGTGCGGATTTCGAGATGATCGAGCAAGGCGGGCCTCATTCAGCGACGTGGGAGACCTGACGTTTAACAGCGCTATCGCGGCGACTGGCGGCGAAGATGAAAGCTCAGGCGCGGAAATTCCGCGTCAAAATCGCCTTCTGGCGTATCATGCCAGCATGAAGCTCGATCGGTTCGACCGCCACCTTCTCAACCTCGTCCAGGCCGACGCGGGACAGACCTCAGAACTTTTGGCCCAGCAGGTGGCGCTATCGCCGTCGGCGGTGCAGCGACGGCTGCGACGTTTGAAAGATGAGGGCGTGATCGCTCGCCAGACCGCCGTGCTGGAGCCACGCAAGGTGGGACGCCCCACCTTCTTCATCGTCTCGCTGGAGATCGAGCGCGACCGCCCCGAACTGCTGGCCTCACTGCGCGCCTGGCTCGCCGCCGAGCCGCATGTCCAGCAGGCCTTCTATGTGACCGGGGAGGCCGACTTCATCCTGGTGGTGACCGCGCCCGACACCGAAACCTATGACGAACTGATGTCGCGCCTGGCCGTCGAAAATCCCAACGTGCGCAAGTTCACCACCAATGTCGCCCTGGGCGTGGTCAAGCGCGGCCTGTCGATCCCCGTCCCGTTGGACGAGGACTGACCAGCCTCAGCGCCCGATGGCGGCCTTCTCGAACGGCGTGGTCTGGTAGATCTCGTTGAGCCAGTTGCCGAACAGCAGGTGGGCGTGGCTGCGCCAGCGGTTGCGCGGCTCGCGCGCGGGGTCGTCGCCCGGAAAGTAATGGCGCGGCACGGGCGTCGTCGGGTCCAGCGCGGCGTCACGCACATATTCGGCCTGCAAGGTGCCGGCCTCGTATTCGGGGTGATTGAACATGTGCAGCGCCCGGTGCGGGGCGTCCTCGAGCAGGCACAAGCCCGCCTCGTCCGAGTCCAGCAGCACTTTCAGGGAGCCGTCCTCCGGCAAGTCGGCCTCGCGCACCTCGGTCCAGCGCGAGACCGGGATGTCGATCTCGTCCGACAGGCCCCGCAGATAGGGCGAGGACGGGGCGCGGTTGGCGTGGCCGAAGACGCCAGAGCGCTTCTCGGCTAGGCCGTGCTTGGGCACGCCGTGGAAGTGATGAACCGCCGCCTGCGCGCCCCAGCACACCGTGAAGGTCGAATGCACGTGGGTCTGGGTCCAGTCCAGGATCCGCTGCAGCTCCTCCCAGTAGGACACCTCTTCGAACGGCAGGGTCTCGACCGGAGCCCCGGTGATGATAAAGCCGTCGAAGGTCTCCTCCCGCACATCCTCCCAGGCGCGATAGAAGGCCGCCATGTGGTCTGCCGAGGTGTTGCGGGGCGTGTGACTGCTCAACCGCACCAGCGACAGCTCGATCTGCAGCGGCGAGCCGCCCAGCAGGCGCGCGAACTGGGTCTCGGTGCGAGGCTTGTCGGGCATCAGGTTCAACAGGCCGATGTGCAAGGGACGGATGTCCTGGCGAGCGGCCTCGGTCTCGCGCATCACCACTACGCCTTCGGCCTCCAGCGTCACGCGGGCGGGCAGGTCGTCGGCAATCTTGATCGGCATTCTGGAAGGGCCCTGTCCTCGAATTCGGCGCGGGACGGAGCTGGGACATCACCCGTTTCGTTGCCGCCTCGGCCACATCCCCCCACGCTGGGAGCGCCACCTTGCTCGGGAAGCAGGTTGGCGTCGGACCAGAGGCCCAACTCTTGATGCGATTCGACGTCTACAGCGGCGTTCGGTTCGCCGCAAGCGGTCCGGTGGCCTCAAGGCCGCAGACCCGCCTCCAGCGCCTTGGCGGCCTGGGCCGGCGTGCGCTTGTCCGCGTCGCGATCGACCGAGTAGTTGGCCGCCCGCATGGCCTGGACCGTGATCGCCCCATCCAGCCCCGCCAGCGCCTCGTGCAGCCGACGGTCGTCCGCCCTGCCCGGCGCTGCCAGCAACACCGCATCGTACGGCGGCAGCGCGCCCTTCGGATCCGCCAGCACCACCAGGTCGTCGGCGGCGATGCGTCCGTCGCTGGAAAAGGCCGAGATCACGTCGGCCTCGCCCGAACCGAGGGCGCGGTACATGAAGGTGGGCTGGAACTGGCGCCGGGCCTTGAAGCGCAGGCCATAGGCGCGCTCGACGCTGGCCCATTCCGGGCGCGAGAAGAACTCCAGGTCCCCGCCCATGGTCAGTTGCGGAGCCTTGGCCGACAGGTCGGCCAGGGTCCTGATCCCAAGGGCTTGCGCACGGTCGCGACGCATGGCCAGGGCGTAGGCGTTCTCGAACCCCAGCGGAGCCAGCAGCACGACCCCGTCGCGGCGCTTCAACTCGGCCCGCAGCCCGTCCAGCACGGCGGCGCGGCCGGGGTTGTCCTTGCGGTTCAGGACGTTGGACCACAGCGTGCCGGAATAGTCGACATAGGCGTCGATCTCGCCGGCGGCCAAGGCGCGATAGGCGACAGCCGAGCCCAGGTTGATCTTGCGGGTGACGCGCGCGCCCTTCCCTTCCAGTCGGTCTGCCATCAGTTCGGCCAGGATGTATTGCTCGGAGAAATTCTTGGCCCCGATCACATAGCTGGCCGGGCGGGGCGCAAGATCGGCGGCCAGAGGAGCCAGGGCCGCGACCAGGCCGATCGCCAGGCCCGCCGCGCCCGCGCCCCAGACGCGCCGATCACGCCGCTCGGCCCCGCGCTCGACCAGCCCCAGCAGTTGGTCCACGACCAGGGCCAGCACGGCCGAGGCGACGCAGCCGGTCAGGACCATGGCCCAGTTTTCGGTCTGCAGGCCCGAGAAGATGTAGTCGCCCAGCGAGGTTTGGCCGACAGGTGTGGAGAGCGTCGCCGCGCCGATCGTCCAGACCGCGGCGGTGCGCACACCCGCCATGATCACCGGCAGGGCCAGGGGCAGCTCCACGCGCCACAACCGTTGGCGGTCGGTCATGCCAACGCCCCGCGCGGCTTCGACCACCGCGGGGTCCACGCCGGTCAGGCCGGCCACGGTGTTCCGCAGGATCGGCAGCATCGAATAGAGGGTCAGGGCCAGCAGCGACGGCAGAAAGCCCAGAGCCGAGAAGCCGTGACCCAAAGTGGCCCGGGCCAGGTTCGAGAGCAGCAGCAGCAGCGGATAGAACAGGGCCAGCAAGGCCAGGCTCGGAATGGTCTGGACCAGCCCGCTCAGGGCTAGGGCCGGCCAGCGGACGCGTGGATGGCGCGCGGCGGCGACGCCCAGGGGCAGAGCGACCAGCAGGCCCAGGATCAGGGCCGCCGCCGACAGCAGCACGTGCCAGGCCAGACGCTCGGGCAAAAGGGACAGAAGGCTATTCACCGGCCAGCTCCCGCAGGCGCGCGGCCTGACGACGAGGCGCCTGCATCAACGCCTCCACCGCCGGGTCGGGATGACCGGCCAGCAGCGCCTTGGGCGTGTCGTCGGCGATCACCCTGCCGTCACTCATCACCACGATCCGGTCGGCCAGCAGTACAGCCTCGGCGATGTCGTGGGTGACCATCACCGTAGTCAGCGATAGTTGGTCGTGCAGGCGTCGCACATCGTCGGCCAGGGCGGCGCGGGTGATCGGGTCCAGGGCGCCGAACGGCTCGTCCATCAGCAGGATCGCCGGCCGCGCCGCCAGGGCCCGCGCCACGCCCACCCGCTGACGCTGGCCGCCGGACAGCGCGGCAGGACGCCGAACGGCCGTCTCGCGTGGGAGCGCCACCAGGTCGAGGAGCTCCTCGACCCGCGCGCGGATCGCGTCCGCCTCCCAACCCAGCAAAGTCGGCACAACGCCGATGTTCTCGGCTATCGTCAGATGGGGGAACAACCCCACCTCCTGGAAGACGTAGCCGATCCGCCGACGCAGCCCCGGGCCGTCCCGGTCGGCCGTCTCGACGCCGTCGATCCTCACCGTCCCGGCATCGGGAACCACCAGTCCGTTGATCGTCTTGAGCAAGGTGGTCTTGCCCGCGCCCGACCCGCCGACCAGCGCCACGAAGCGCCCCTTCGGGACCGCCAGGCTCGTGGGGTGGAGCACGGTCGAGCCGCCGTAGGCCTTGCTTACGTGGTCCAGGAGGATGGCTTCGGTCATGCGGCTCCCGGCGGGCGAAACAAGCGGCGCCCTGTCGCAGTGGCACCCTGTCACAGTCTGCCGGATCGCCTGACGTGGGAAGTCTATTGCAACCCCTGATTCTGGGCGCGACGATTTCGCGTCGGGGATCGGCTCGGAGGAGACGATCATGGCCGCCAGCTACAGCGCCCGTCCGTTCGAAGCACGTGTGAGCCCCGCGGGCATGCGCGCCCGCGCGGTCAACCGTCGCCTGCGATGGGCCGTAATGCTGATGGTCGTCTGCAACGCCCTGGTCTGGGGCGGCATGATCGCCGTCACCCTGGGCGTCCTCGACCCCAATCACGTGGCTGCCCGCCTGGGCGACGAGATCGCTCGCCTGATCGCCGCGTATGGGCCGCGCTGAACCCATTTATCCCTGACGTCCCCTGAAACTGAAAGGGCGGAGCCTCGCGGCCCCGCCCTTCTTTTGGTCTGATGCGATCGCCGTCGTCAGATCGGCATGCGCATGATTTCCTGGTAGGCCGAGATCACCTGGTCGCGGACGGCCATCACCGTATCGAGGCTGGCCTCGGCCGAGGAGATGGCGGTGACCACGTCGATCAGCTCGGCCTTGCCGGCCGCCTGCTGAGCGATCTTGGTCTCGGCGTGGCGCGAGGCCTGGACGGTGTCGGTCATGGCCGACTTCAGGAGCGCCCCGAAGTCCATGCCCTTCTTCACCTCGCCCGCGCCGCCCAGCGACGGCGTGGCCATCGAGCCGGAAGCGGCGTAGGCCTTGGCGGCGGCCAGCGGCGTCATCATCGTCAGCTAGCCCCCTTACTTGCGCAGGATGTCGAGAGTGCGCGACTCCATGGCCCGCGCCGTCTCGATGACGTTCATGTTGGCTTCGTAGGCGCGCTGCGCCTCCTTCATGTCCAGCGCCTCCACCAGGGTGTCGACGTTGGGAAGCTTGACGTAGCCCTTGGCGTCCGCAGCCGGATTGCCGGGGTCGTACTCGGTGCGGAAATCCTTCCGGTCGGGCTCGACCCGAGCCATGGCCACGCCCTCGGCGCCCTCGACCTTGGCCGGACGGAACACCGGCACCTGGCGGCGGTAAGGGTCGCCGCCGGCGGTGCGCGAGGTGGAGTTGGCGTTGGCGATGTTCTCGGCGATCACCCGCATGCGGCCCTGTTGGGCCTTCAGCGCGCTGGCCGCGACCGCCATGGTCGCCATCGACTGGGACTTGATCTCGGGCATCTAGCTTCCCCTAGCCGCCGGGCCGACGCGTGGACGTCTTCAGCATGGCCATGGCCTTCTGGTAGAAACCGACGGCGGCGTCGTAATTCATCCGCGCGTCGGTCATCTTGAGCATCTGGTCCTCGAGGGTCACGGCGTTGCCGTCGAGGGTGGTTTCGGTGTCGGCGCCTTCGGGGGCGCGCCACAGGGTCGGCGGCTTGGACGGCGCCATGTGCGCGGCGCTGGTGGCCATCATCTGCACGCCGGCCGAAGGCTGAGCCACCGGACCGCCGCGCCAGGCCTGGCCGGGGTTCTGCTGTTGGGCCATCGAAGCCTGGAAGGTGAAGCCCTTCAGATCGCGGGGCTGATATTCGGGGGTGTCGGCGTTGGCCACGTTCTGGGCGATCACCTTCTGCCGCTCGGACAGATAGCCCAGGCGGCTCTTGAGCATCGCGAAAAGGGGGATGTCGTCGGGACCCATGCGAGTCATGGTGAAGAAACAGGGTTAATTCGGCATTAAGACCCCTTAAGGCACAGAAGGGTGCGGCCTCCCGCCGCGCCTTTCCCCCTTCTCGTGTCGCCGGGCGTCATGGACCTTTTCGAACTGCTCCGCGCCGTCGCCGCCCTGGCCGTTACGCTCGGCCTGGTGGGCTTGGCGGGCGTGGCGCTGCGCAAGTTCGGTCCCGACGCCTTGTCCCGCCTGGCCACCCTGCGCAAGGACCGGCGGATGCAGGTGGTCGAGACGCTGGCGCTGGACCCGACCCGCCGACTGGTGCTCTTCACCATCGACGGCCAGGAGCGCCTGCTGATGCTGGGCGAGGGCAAGCTGCTAGACTGGGAATCGAACGGAGAGGCCGCGCCGGCGGCCGTCCCCCTTTCGGCCATTCCTTCGGAGCCCGCGGCCTGATGCGCGACCTGATCAAGCACCTGACCGGCGCCGATCCCGCCGACCTGCGCAAGGCTGCGTTCATCTCGGCGCTGGCCGCCCTGGTCACCGTGCTGGGCCCCGCCGCGGCCATGGCCCAGTCGGCGATCAACGTCGATCTCGGCACGGGCGCGGGCCTGTCCGAACGCGTGGTCCAGATGGTGGGCCTGCTGACGGTGCTGAGCCTGGCGCCGTCGATCGTGATCATGACGACCTCGTTCGTGCGCATCGTGGTGGTGCTGGGCCTGCTTCGCACGGCCATCGGCGTGCAGCAGAGTCCGCCCAACCCCGTCATCATCAGCCTGGCGCTGTTCCTGACGGCGATCGTGATGGGACCGACCTTCGAGCAGTCCTACGACGCCGGGATCAAGCCCCTGCTGGACAAGCAGATCGAGATGCCCGAGGCCTTCGATGCGGCCAGCCAGCCCGTGAAGGTGTTCATGCTGCGCCAGGTCGACCAGGACGACCTGGCCCTGTTCATCCGCCTGTCCAAGATCCAGAAGCCGAAGACCGCCGCCGAGACCCCGCTGAAGGTGGTCACGCCCGCCTTCATGATCTCCGAGCTCAAGCGCGCCTTCGAGATCGGCTTCCTGTTGTTCATCCCGTTCCTGGTCATCGACCTGGTGGTGGCCAGCGTCCTGATGAGCATGGGCATGATGATGCTGCCCCCTGCGACCGTCAGCCTACCGTTCAAGCTGATCTTCTTCGTGCTAGTGGACGGCTGGCGACTCGTCGCCGGCAGCCTGGTGGAGAGCTTCCAGCGCGGCGCCGGCGGCGGCTGAGACTCTAGAGAAGAAGAAAATCGATGGGCGTTTTCGTACTGGGCTCGATCAATCTGGACGCCGTGGCGCGAGTCGACGACCTGCCCCGTCCGGGCGAGACCGTAGCCGGCATTTCGCTGGAGCTGTTCCCCGGCGGCAAGGGCGCCAACCAGGCCGTCGCCGCCGCCCGCATGGGCGCGCCCACCCGGCTGATGGGCGCGGTGGGCAAGGAAGACAGCGGCCCCAGCCTGAAGGCCAAGCTGGCCGGTTACGGCGTGCAGGTCTCCGACGTGGCCGAGCTGACTTCGATCCCCACCGGACAAGCCCATGTCTGGGTCTCGTCCAGCGGCGAGAACATGATCGTGGTCACCGGCGGCGCCAACGCGACCCTGGGCCCGCAGCACGTGGCCGCCACGGCGCTGGAAGGGCAGCGGGTCCTGCTGTGCCAGCTGGAGACCCCCGCCCCCGCGATCGAGGCGCTGTTCCGGGCCGGCGTGGGCAAGGGCGCCCTGCGCATCCTGAACGCCGCCCCCGCCCTGCCTCAGGGCGCGGCGCTGTTTCCGCTGACCGACATCCTGATCCTGAACCAGACCGAGCTGGCCAGCTACGCTCGCCTCGACCATGAACCCACGCGCCTGGAAGAGGTCTCGCGCGCGGCTCGCAAGCTGATGAGCCGGCCCGACCAGACCGTGATCGTCACCCTGGGCTCGGCGGGCGTGGCCACCGTGCGCCGCGACGAGGCCTTCCTCGTCGAGGGCCGCAAGGTCAAGGCGATCGACACCACCGGCGCGGGCGACTGCTTCTGCGGCGCGCTGGCCGCCTGCCTGTCGGCCAACATGGACCTGCGCGAGGCCGTCGAACACGCCAACGCCGCCGCCGCCCTTTCGGTGCAGAAGTCGGGCGCGGCGCCGTCCATGCCCAACCGCCGCGAAGTCGAGCAGTTCCTGGAGGCTTAGCCCCTTATCCGCCGCGCCGCCTCAGGTTCTTGCCGACCACGGCCAGGATGATCAGCACGAAGGCGGCGAGGCGGATCAGGTAGATGCCGCTGCGCTCCTCGTGCGGCGTGCCCAGCATGATCGGCAGGGCGCTGGCCACGGCCAGCAGCGCGAACGCGCCGGAAAAGGCCAGGAACAGGCGGTCGCCGGTGCGCCACCAGAACTTCAGAAAGAACAGGCCCGCCACCAGGTAACCCGCGGCCAGGGCGCCGGCGATCAGACCCTCGATCGGCGTGATCGGGAAGCTCATTCGTCGACCTCCCAGATGAAGCCGTACAGAAGGGTGGCGATCGCCAGGCCCGCCGCAGCCTGGCGATAAGGCAGCAGGTTGACCTGGGTGATGAAGATCACGAGGTCGGCCACCAGCAGCAGATTGTTCAGCGCCAGGAAGCCGAAGCTGATCGCGGTCCAGAGCAGCAGGCGCGAGCGGCCCCTCAGCCAGGCGCGGGTCAGCAAGCCCGCGCAAGTGGTGCTGGCCAGCATGCACAGGATGTAGACCGCCGTGGCGGCCGCGCCCGCCTCCGAGCTGTTCATTCGTCCCTCCCCCGGAACTTGAAGGCGTCGGCCAGGGATTGCAGGCGCTCGGCGGGCTTGGATATCCAGCGGATCACCGTCACCGGGCGATCGCGATAGGCGGCCTCCAGGTCATCGCAGAGCTGAGCCAGGATCGGCGCGGCCGGGCGATAGCGGAAACCGCCTTCGTCGGCCAGCACCAGATCCGAGCGCCCCAAGGCCTCCAGGTTGGAGACCACCAGCCCGGCGCTGGCCCGCAGGTCGACGACCAGCGCCTCCACCGTCCACACGCGCGCAGGATCGCTCTTGAGCTTGAGCAGCAGCTCGAGCGCCCAGACCGAGCGAACATGCTCGCGAATGAACGGATAGATGTCGCGATCCGACAACCCGACCGGTCCCCCATGTCTTTCGCGGCGGACAATAGGCGCGAAGGCCGAAGGAGCAAGCTGAGCCATGGCGCTTTACACGCCTGCGAGCTGGGGACAGGCGTGTCAGGCCGCGCGAATGCCGCTGTTGGCGCCGCTGTCCTGGGCCCCCACCACCGCGTCGTAGCCGAGGATCATGTCGACGTCCCGGCCATTGCTGGCCAGAGGCAGGCGCAGCCACAGGATCGACATGTGCGGCGAGCCCTTCCAGGCCAGGCTGTGCACGCCCACGCCCGGGCGGCGTTCGTTGACGATCTTGTCCAGTTCGGCGCGCCAGTAGTCGGCGGCGGCGGTGTTGTAGACGTCGTTAAGGGTCTTGCCGGTGATCTCGCGGCCATAGACCGAATAGAGTCCCGTTCCCGCGAGGCGCAGGCGGTAGTCCACTGCGCCAGCGGCGTCGCGGCGCACATCGATCAGGCTGACCGTGGGCAGCATGCGCTTGATGCCGGCCGGATGCAGGTCCACGCGCCCGGGGAGGTTGGCTCCCCGGCGGAGGGACGCCCAGTAGGCGAACATCTCCTGGTGAGCGCGGGCCGCCGTGGCCGATGCGCTCAGCTGCGCGTTCATCTTCAGATTCCTTAACAAGTCGTTGGAATCACGACGATTCACTATGTCTTAAGCACCGAATCGCCGCCAGCGAAAAAGCCGCTCCACGGCAAAGTTTTCCCTGACGAGTCAATCCGCAAGCAAAACGCCCGGCCTCCAAAAAAGGAGACCGGGCGTCGCAAAAAATGCGGCGCGAAACGCGCAAGCATTTGTTTGAATTAAGGTTAATGAACGCTCAGACTCAGTCGTCCAGGCGTCAGCGACCCTTGCGAGCGGGCTTCCGACCGCCCTGCCCCAGCCCCATCTGCTTGGCCAGATTCGAGCGCGCTTCGGCGTAGTTGGGCGCCACCATCGGATAGTCCTTGGGCAGGTTCCACTTCGCGCGGTACGCCTCGGGGCTCAAATCGTACTTCGTGCGCAGGTGGCGCTTGAGCGATTTGAACTTCCGGCCGTCTTCCAGGCAGATCAGATAGTCCGGCGTAATTGACCGCTTGATCGACACCGCGGGCTCGCGCCCGGCCGGCTCGGCCTCGGGCTCGGCTCCCACGGCCGACAACGCCGAATGCACGCTCCGGATCAGGCCTGGCACGTCGGCGGCGGCGATGGTGTTCCCCCCCACATACGCCGCCACGACGCTGGCCGTGATCTCAATGAGATCGGACTGCTCGTCCATTCTGTACTGCTCCCCAAGCTTCAACGGATTTCATTGGCGTTCACGGCGCCAATGCAGTTTTGGATAGCAGGTTATTGGCGCCCGGCAACACTAGACAGTCGGAGTCTTGGTCAGTTCTCGACAAGACAACTGGCCTGACAAGTCCACGATACAGCCTTCAGTTGTCTAAAAATCCCGATTTCAGAGAGACCAGAGTCGCCGAGCATGTTCAGCGACTATTGGATTCAGCGACCGAAATCCCGGGAAAGGGCCAGCATGGCCGCCCTCTGAGGCACCGAGTACTCGTCGACGGCGGCCTCGTCGCCCTCGCGGATGGCTTTCAGCAAGGCCGGCGTCATGGCCGACGACAGCGACCAGTTCCAATAGCGCAAGACCGTCTGGGCCCGATCGACGGCGATGGTGTCGTAGACCGTCAGCACTCGATCCAAGCCTGGCGTGACAGCGCCGCTCGAATCCGTCTCGGGCCGCCGAAGTCCCCGCCACAGCGCCCGAACGGCAGCCCTGGGCAGGCCGGTGGCTTTGCACAGGATCGCCAGGGGCTCGCCGCCGGGGTCGGTGAAGATCTTGGCGCCCGTCATCGGCTTCAGCCCCGACAGGTACGAGATCTCCTCGGCCGTCTCCCGCGTCAGGCCGTTCTGGGCGGCGGCGATCGCGTCCTCCAGGCTATCGTACGGGCTCTTGGCGATCGCGGCGCGATTTCGCTGACGACGTTCGATGAACTGCAAAGCCTTTCGCGACAGCGGATCCTGCCACCCCTCGCTCGAGGCCAGCGGAAAGACATCGCCGACCGCATCCTGAAGAATTTCGCGAGAAACGGCGAAGCGTTGCAAAATTGTCCGACGCGCCTCGGCGTCCGACCACCAGAACATCACGTAGGCGTGGCTGGGCCGCATCTCGGGGCGACGCAGCAGCAGGGGAATCAGGTTGGGATTGTCGCGCGTGGTCGCCACGACGTTCTCCAGTCCCTGATGGCTGAACCGAACCAAGTCGTTGCGCAGCAACGTCTCGATGATAGCCGGTTCGTCCATGTCGACCAGGGCGTCGGCCACTACCTCGCTGACCCCGCGGCGCTGGGCGATCAGGCGGCGATGCTCCTGCGAGGTGTTGTAGAGGCAGTGGATCAGGTCGGCGTCGCTGAGGTTGGGCGAGTTTTCCAGCAGCGCGCGCGCCACCAGCACCTCGTCGCGCAGCAGCAGCCGCACCAGGGTTCCGGGCATCTCGGCCAGGTTGGCCAGGCGGCGGGCGACCTTCTCGCGCTCCAGCGGCGCGGCGTCGCGCAACATCTCCACCAGCAAGTCGGCGGTCATGCCGCGCTCGAACGCATTGATCCGGCTGGCCGGCAGGCAGACCACATCCGCCAGCCGCTTGAGCAGGGCGGCGCGCGAGCGCGGCGTAGCGGCCGTCCCTGCGGCGTTCTGACTTCCGGAAAAAGGCGTGGCGTTATCGTTCATGGTCGTCCTGACGGAGGCCCGCCATGCTCAACCTTGGCCGAACGTCCTTAACGCCGGATGAGCAGACGGACGTTTCGCCCCACGGTGAAGAATGTGGAGCGCGCCCTTTGGCTCCGCCAGGACCGGCGCGTCAGCGGAACGGATGCTCGCCCCACTCGGGCCAGATGTCCGGCAGGTCGCTCGAGACCTTGTCGGGATAGACGGGCGCGCGCTTCTCCAGGAACGAGGTCACCCCCTCCTTGGCGTCGCCCGCCGCGCCTCGTGACTGGATGGCCCGGCTGTCGGCCTTGTGGGCTTCCATCGGATGATCGGCGCCGGCCATGCGCCACAGCAGTTGCCGGGACAGGGCCACCGAGACTGGGGCGGTGTTGTCGGCGATCTCGCGGGCCAGGGCCCGGGCGGCCGGCAGCAGGTCCTCGGGCGCATGCAGCGAGCGCACCAGTCCACGCTCGTGCGCTTCCTGGGCGCTGAACACCCGGCCGGTAAAGCACCATTCCAGCGCCGTCTGCATGCCGACCAGGCGTGGCAGGAACCACGACGAGCAGGCCTCCGGCGTGATGCCGCGGCGGGCGAAGACGAAGCCGAATTTGGCGTCCGTCGAGGCCAGGCGGATGTCCATCGGCAGCTGCATCGTCACGCCCACGCCCACAGCGGGACCGTTCACGGCGGCGATAATCGGCTTGAGGCTCTCGTACATGCGCAGCACAACGCGGCCGCCGCCGTCGCGGTAGACGTCGCCGACCTTGCCCTCCTCGCGCTCCAGCGCCTGCGGATTGGTGCGATCGAAGGTGGCCCCGCCGCTCGACAGGTCGGCTCCGGCGCAGAACGCCCGACCCGCGCCCGTGACGATCACCGCGCGCACGGCGTCGTCGGCGTCGGTCAGGTCGAACACCTCGATCAGCTCCTTCATCATCCGGGCGGTGAAGGCGTTCAGCTTCTCGGGACGATTGAGGGTGATCGTCGCGATCCCGTCCTCGACGGCGTACAGCAGGGTCTCGAAAGCGGGCGCGGCCATGGATGTCTCCTCCTGATCCGCGCGCAATCAAACACGCGTATGAACCGCCCGCAACCGGGTCGACAAATCTCCGCGTCAGCTTCCCCGACGACACCCGTGGACAACCGTCCAGATCCGCGCCTTGATAGGTGAACGCCGATCATGCGGACACACGCGGACGGAGGGAGGAAACCGATGACGTCGATCATCGAGGCCGACTACATCATTGTGGGCGCCGGCTCGGCCGGCTGCGTGCTGGCGGCCCGCCTGTCGGAAGACGGCCGGCACAAGGTGCTGCTGCTCGAAGCCGGCGGCGACGACCGTCCGACCAAGAACCCTTCGCAGTTCATGTCGAACCTGATGATCCACATCCCGGTCGGCTACGCCCAGACCCTGAAGGATCCCAAGGTCAACTGGCTCTACGCCACCGAGCCTGATCCCGGCACCGGCGGACGCTCGCACGTCTGGCCTCGCGGAAAGGTGCTGGGCGGCTCGTCCTCGATCAACGGCCTGCTCTATATCCGCGGCCAGCAGGCCGACTACGACGGCTGGCGGCAGCTGGGCTGCGAGGGCTGGGCCTGGGACGACGTCTATCCCTACTTCCGCCGGGCCCAGAACCAGGAGCGCGGGGATTGCGGCGAATGGCACGCCACCGGCGGGCCGCTGAACGTCTCGGACGTGACCGAGACCAACCCGATTTCCGACGCGGTGATCGAGGCCTGCGCGGAAGCGGGCATTCCTCGCAACACAGACGTCAACGGCCCCGACCAGGAGGGCGCCACCTACTACCAGCTGACGGTCAAGAACGGCGCGCGCTGCTCGGCGGCGGTGGCCTATCTCCATCCGGCGATGAAGCGCCCCAACCTGCAGGTGGAGACCCACGCCCTAGCCGGCAGAGTCCTGTTCGAGGGCAAGCGCGCCGTCGGCGTCGAGTTCAGCCAGAACGGGGTCAAGCGCGTGGCCAAGGCCCGCGCCGAGGTCATCCTGGCCGGTGGCGCGATCAACTCGCCGCAGCTGCTGCAATTGTCGGGCGTAGGTCCGGCCGAGCTGCTGCGCGAGCACGGCGTGCCCGTGGTCGCCGACCTGCCCGGCGTAGGCGAGAACCTGCAAGACCACTACGTCATGGGCGTTCGCTATCGGCTGAAATCCGGAACGATCTCGGTCAACGAGCAGAGCAAGGGCGGCCGGCTGGCGAGCGAGGCCCTGAAATACCTCTTCTCGCGCAAGGGCCTGCTGACCCTGTCGGCGGCGCACATCGCGGTCTTCTGCAAGTCACGCCCGGACCTGGCCGGCCCCGACATCCAGTTCCACATCCTGCCCGCGACGATGGACCTGGAGAAGCTGTTCAACGAGCAGAAGATGGAGCTGGAAAGCGCCCCTGGCCTGACTATCGCCCCTTGCCAATTGCGCCCTGAGAGCCGTGGCCACATCCGCATCAAGTCGGCTGATCCCTCGGTCTACCCGGCGATCTTCGCCAACTACCTGGCCGATCCGCTGGACCAGGAGGTGGCGGTGGCCGGCCTGAAGTGGGCGCGCCGCATCGGAGAGCAACCGGCCCTGGCGCCCTATGTCGAACACGAAATGAACCCGGGCGCCGAGACCGTCACCGACGAGCAGTTGCTGGACTACGCCCGCGCCACGGGCTCGACGATCTACCATCCCGTCGGCACCTGCCAGATGGGCGCGGGCCCCATGGCCGTGGTCGACAGCCAGTTGCGGGTCCTCGGCCTGGACGGCCTGCGCGTTGTCGACGCCTCGGTCATGCCGCGGCTGGTCTCGGGCAACACCAACGCCCCCACCATCATGATCGCGGAGAAGGCGTCGGACATGATCCTGCGCCGCCCCGCCCTGTCGGCCGCCGCCTGAGGAAGGGTCTCCCATGCATCCGTTCGTCCACGCCCAGACCCAGCCCGACAAACCCGCCTACGTCATGGCCGGCTCGGGGGAGACCGTGACCTACAAGCAGCTGGATGAACGCTCCAACCAAGGCGCCCAGCTGTTCAGGTCACTGGGTTTGGAGACGGGCGACGTCATCGCGCTGTTGATGGACAACACCGCCCGCTATTTCGAGATCACCTGGGCGGCGCAGCGCGCAGGGCTCTATTACACCTGCATCTCCACCAAGCTGACGCCCGCCGAGGTCGAGTACATCGTCAAGGATTGCGGGGCCAAGGCGTTCATCGCCAGTCCGGCGCTGGACCCGGTGAGCGAGCCGCTGGCGGCGCTGATCCCGGGCGTGAAACTGTTTCGCACCGGCGGCGCCAGAGGTCCCTACGAGGACTTCGAGACCGCTCGCGCCGCCATGCCGATCACGCCGATCGCCGACGAGACGGCCGGCAGCGACATGCTCTATTCCTCTGGCACCACCGGCCGCCCCAAGGGCGTGAAGCCGGCCTTGACCGGCGGTCCGATCGACGCGCCGAACGCCTTGCAGATGATGGCCCAGGGCCTGTTCGGCTTCGACGGCGACAGCGTCTACATCTCGCCCGCTCCGCTCTATCACGCCGCACCGCTGCGCTGGTGCATGAGCGTGCACAAGCTGGGCGGCACGGTGCTTGTGATGGAGAAGTTCGATCCCGAGGCCGCCCTGGCCCTGATCGAAAAGCACCGCGCCACCTGCGGCCAGTTCGTGCCCACCCACTTCGTGCGGATGCTGAAGCTGCCGGAAAAGGTGCGCGCGAAGTACGACGTCTCGTCGATGCGCTCGGCCGTCCACGCCGCCGCCCCCTGCCCCGTACCGGTCAAGGAACAGATGATCGCGTGGTGGGGTCCGGTGATCTTCGAGTACTACGCCGGCACCGAGGGCAACGGCTTCTGCTGGATCAATTCCGAGAACTGGCTGGCCCACAAGGGCAGCGTCGGCCAGGCCGTGCTGGGCGAACTGCGCATCTGCGACGAGGACGGCAACGAGGTCCCGCCCCGCACCGAGGGCGCGGTCTATTTCGCCAACGGCCCGGCGGTGAACTACCACAACGCTCCCGAAAAGACGGCCGAGAGCTACAACCAGCATGGTTGGACCACCCTGGGAGACGTGGGCTGGGCCGACGAGGACGGCTATCTCTACCTGACCGATCGCAAGAGCTTCATGATCATCTCGGGCGGGGTGAACATCTATCCGCAGGAGATCGAGAACCTGCTGATCACCCATCCCAAGGTGGCCGACGCCGCCGTGGTGGGCGCTCCCCACGAAGAGATGGGCGAGGAAGTGGTCGCGGTGATCCAGCCGTTGGACGGCTCGCACGACCAGGCCAGTCTGGCCGAGGAACTTATGGCCTTCGCCCGCGCCAACCTCAGCCACGTCAAGTCGCCCCGCCGCATCGACTTCATGACCGAACTGCCCCGCCACCCCACGGGCAAGCTCTACAAGCGCCTGATCCGCGACGCCTACTGGGGCAAGGGCGAGAGCAAGATCGTCTAGATCGTGCAAGAAGCCGCTGGACGAGGCGATGATCCTGCTGCCACAGACGGCGCGGACCGTCTTGGAGGCCTGCTCATGGACCAGCTGGAAATCATCAACGGCGTTCGCGTGCTGGCGTGCGGTGAGGACGGCGCCCTGCTGGACGGCGAAGGCGCGGCGAGCGACTTCCTGGGCGCGGCCTGGTCGCAGGAGGCCGAGTGGCTGGCGATCCCGCTGTCGCGCCTGGGCCCCGGCTTCCTGGACCTGAAAACCCGCATCGCGGGGGGCGTGATCCAGAAGTTCACCAACTACCGCGTCAAGGTGGCCTTCGTCGGAGACGTCATGCCCCTGACCCAGGCCAGCAACAGCCTGCGGGATTTCGTCTACGAGTCCAACAAGGGCGCGGCGGTGTGGTTCGTGCGCGACCAGGCCGAACTGGCGACGCGGCTGGCGGCCTAGCCGCCGACGGGCCGCTTTCGAAGGCTACTTCCTGGTCAGGTGGCGCTGAGCGCGCCGTCGACCGTGTAGAAGCCGCCGTTGCAGTACGTCGCCTCATCGGAGGCCAGGAAGGCCACCAGGCCGGCGACCTCTTCCGGCGTGCCGTATCGCTTGGCCGGAACCATGGCGCTGGTGGCGTCGTGGGCGGCCTTGGCGTCGGCCGCCTGGCCGCTGTTGATCGACTGCATCATGCGACTTTCGATCGGGCCAGGATTGACGCAATTGACCCGCACGCCTTGGGGCGCGGTTTCGGTGGCCGCCACCCGGGTCAGGCCAATCACCGCGTGCTTGGAGGTGTTGTAGCCCGCCATGCCGGGCGAACCGATCAGCCCCGCGACACTGGAGGTGTTGATCACGCTGCCGGTCCCTTGCGCATACATCACCGGCAGCACGTACTTCAGGCCCAGGAACACGCCGGCCACGTTGACGCCCAACACCTTCAGGAAGCGATCCAGCGGATAGTCCTGGATCGGCTTGACCGGCCCTTCGATGCCCGCGTTATTGAAGAAAATGTCGATCCGACCGCACTCGGCCTTGGCCTTGTCGACATAGGCCTTGACCGAGGCCTCGTCGGTGACGTCAGCCTCGGCGGTCACCAGCCTGGCCCCCTCCGGCAGAACGCCCCTCAGCCGCGACCAGTCCGCTCCGGGGATGTCGACGCCGACGATGGCGGCGCCGCGCTCCGCCAGCAACTTGGCGGTGGCCGTGCCGATCGCTCCGGCCGCGCCGGTGATGACGGCGACCTTGCCTTCCAGAACTCGTGTCATGGATCAGATCCTCGCAGCAACGAACAGTCCCCTGGCAGTCTAAGCCGCGAGCCCCCCTGTTTCGTTGCAGAACGCCGTTGGCCCGACGGCGCCTTTCAACGCCGTTTTTCGGGCCCGCGAATCCGCGCTAACGCTTGGCGCATGATCGCCGCCTTGCTCGACCGCCTGCCTTCGTTCCTGCCCAAGACGGCCACGGCGCCCTTCTGCCCGGCCGAGGTGCGCGGCGCGGTGGCGGTGCCCGACGGGCTGTCGTCATGGAAGCGCATCCTGCGCTTCGCCGGGCCCGGCCTGCTGGTCAGCGTCGGCTACATGGACCCTGGCAACTGGGCCACCGACATCGAGGCGGGCTCGCGGTACGGAACGGCCCTGCTGTTCGTTGTGGTGCTGTCCAGCCTGGCGGCCATCGTGCTGCAGACCCTCAGCCTGCGCCTGGGGCTGGTGACCGGCCGCGACCTGGCCCAGATGTCGCGCGACCGCTACGGGCCGCGCACGGTCAAGGTCCAGTGGGCCCTGGCCGAGATCGCCATCATCGCCTGCGACATCGCCGAGGTGCTGGGCAGCGCCCTGGCGTTCAAGCTGCTGCTGGGCGTGCCGCTGTGGGGCGGCGTGCTGCTGACGGCGCTGGACACGGTCATCGTGCTGGGCCTGAAGGGCAAGGGCTTCCGCCAGCTGGAAGCAATCATCCTGGGCCTGGTGGCCACGATCGGCGCCTGCTTCCTGGCGCAACTGATCCTGGTCAGGCCCGACGCCGGCGAGGTGGCGCGCGGCCTTGTCCCATCGATCGAGGCGCTGAAGCAAGGCAACGCGCTCTACCTGGCCATCGGCATCGTCGGGGCCACGATCATGCCCCACAACCTCTATCTCCACTCCTCCATCGTCCAGACCCGGGTCGCTCCCGCCGACGAACCGGGCAAGCGCGCGGCCCTGCGACTGGCGACCCTGGACACTGTGGTGTCGCTGGCCCTGGCGCTGTTCATCAACGCCGCGATCCTGATCCTGGCTGCGTCGGCCTTCCACCGCTCGGGCCTGACCGAGGTGGCCGGCATCGAGGAAGCCCACAAGCTGCTGGCGCCGCTGACCGGGGCGGCCCTGGCCGGGGTGCTGTTCGCCATCGCCCTGTTCGCCTCGGGCCAGAGCTCGACCTTCACCGGCACCATCGCGGGCCAGGTGATCCTGGAAGGCTTCCTGAACCTGTCGATCCCATGCTGGCAGCGACGGCTCATCACCCGGGGCCTGGCGATCGTCCCGGCCCTGGTGGGCGTGCTGACCCTGGGCGAACATTCGGTGGGCAAGCTGCTGGTCCTGACCCAGGTGGTGCTGAGCGCTCAGCTCCCGTTCGCCATCTGGCCCCTGCTGCGCTTTACCGACGACAAGGCCCTGATGGGCGTCTTCGCCAACGGTCCCGTCCTGCGGCTCACGGCCTGGAGCCTGTTCCTGGTGATCTCGACGGCCAATGTCTGGCTGGTGTTCCAGACCTTCGCCGGCTGACGGGACCTTGCCCCGCGCCGCCTCCCGTGCGACCAATCAAACAACTGTTTCAAGCTGAATAGCTGTTTCGAGAAAGAGCGGGAGCAAACGCCATGAAGGAAGTCGCCTACGCCGACGTCGCCAGCCTGGTCGGCCAGGAGATCGGGGTTTCCGACTGGGTCGAGATCACCCAGGAGCGGGTCAATCTGTTCGCCGAGGCGACGGGCGACCACCAGTGGATCCACGTCGACGTCGAGCGCGCGACCAAGGAAATCGGCGGCCCGATCGCTCACGGCTACCTGACTCTCTCGCTGATCCCGATGCTGGGCGCGGACATCCTGCGCGTCACGGGCGTGACCCGCGGCATCAACTATGGCTGCGACAAGGTGCGGTTCACCGGCATGGTCCGCGTGGGCAAGAAGGTGCGCATGCGCCAGAAGCTGCTGGCGGTCGAGCCCAAGGCCGGCGGCCTGCAGATGAAGAACGAGTGCACCATCGAGATCGAGGGCGAGGAGCGCCCCGCCTGCGTGGCCGAGACCATCTCGATCATCTACGGCTGATCCATTACCCGCCGGGTAATCGACCGGCGGCGTGATCCGAGAGACCGTCGGCGGCGTTCGAACAACATCGAGCGCCGCCTTCGCCCTTTCGGAGTCATTCGATGAACGCCCTCGTCCAGGTCCCGACCTTCACCACCCCGGCGTCGGCCCGCCCCCGGCGTCCCGTCCGTATCGAGACCCCGGACGGAGTGCGGCTGTTCCATCGCGATTGGGGCGAAGGCCGCCCCGTCGTCTTCCTGCACGGCTGGGCGTTGACCGCCGACATGTGGAACTACCAGGTCGAACCGTTGCACCGGCTGGGCCTGCGCTGCATCGCCTATGACCGGCGCGGCCATGGGCGCTCCGAAGACCCGGGCTTCGGCTACGACTACGACACCCTGGCCGACGACCTGGAGGCGGTGCTGGCCGCCCTCGACCTACGCGACGTGGTGCTGGTAGGCCACTCCATGGCCGGCGGCGAGCTGGTCCGCTACATGACCCGCCACGGCGACAAGGATCGCGTGGCCAAGCTGCTGTTCCTCTCCCCCGCCCTGCCCTGTCTCCTGAAGAGCCCTGACAATCCCGACGGGATCGACCGCGCCGTCTTCGATCAGGTGCGCGAACACGGCTATCGCCGCGACTACGCCAAGTGGCTGAAGGACAACGAAGAGCCATTCTTCGTTCCCGAGACCAGCCGCGCCATGCGCGACTGGATCGGCGAGCAGATGCGGCAGGTCTCGCCCAAGGCGATGCTGGACTGCAACCTGGCCATGATTGAAGCCGACTTCCGGCCCGAGCTGGCCCAGATCGATCTGCCGAGCCTGGTGATTCACGGCGATCGCGATGTGTCAGCCCCGCTGGAACGCACCGGTGCCAGGGCCGCCGCCCTGATCCCTGGCGCGGAGCTCCGAGTCTACGAAGACGCACCCCACGGCCTGTTCGTGACGCACATGGACCGGCTGAACGCCGATATCCTGGCTTTTGCGGTCGATTGAAACCGCAAAGAAAAACGGCCGCGAGGATCGCGGCCGTTCTCGGTTGGAGCCTGGCTCCGACCTAGTGCTTGATCGCGTCGCCGATCTTGTCCTGGGCCTTGCCGACCTTGTTCTGAATGTCGCCCTTGGCCTTCTGGGCCGCGCCTTCAGCCTGCAGGCGTTCGTTGCCCGTGGCCTTGCCCGCGGCTTCCTTCACCGCGCCCAGACCCTTGTCGACGGCGCCTTCCACTCGGTTGGTGCTCATGTGCGTACTCCTTAAGGGTTGAAGTCCCTTAGGGAACGGCAGGTCGGAAGCCGGGTTCCCAAGGCTCAGCTGAAGGCCCAGCCTAGCGGGCGATCGCCACGGCCGTGGCCGAGACGGCCGCCGCGGCTTGGCCGGCGGCCTGGGTCGCGCCCCCGGGCGGCGTGGCGGGCTTGGCCTGGATCAGCGGCGCGCCGGCGGTCTTGTCCAGCAGGGCCACGGTCTCGCGGATGTACTTGGCGTGAGTGACGATGCCGATCTCCAGCCGCTCGCCCGACAACTCGACCTGCTGGGTCAGCATGCCGGCGACGAACTGGACCTCCTGGCTCTCGGCCGAGCCCGGGCGGCGGCGCGCGCCCTCGGCCATGAACACCGGCCCGCCCGAATTGCCGGGGAACACAGAGAAATCCATCAGGAAGGTCGGGAAGACGCTGGCCGGCGCCAGAGGATACGACGCCACCCGCCCGGAACGCAGGATCGGAAAGCCGGCCGGGTTAGCCGACAGGCCGCGGGGGAAGCCCAGGGCCATCATCTCGTCGCCCGGCCCCAGGCCGTACTTGTTGAAGGTGTCGTCCTGGGCCAGCCAGGCCAAGGGTATCGCCGCCTTGGCGAACTCCGGCGGAGCCTCCACCTCGATGGCGGCGACGTCGCGACTGGGATGCTTGGTCCACAGCGGATGATCGCCGTCCCGGATTTTCAGCGTATGGGGGTCGTAACGCCAGACGCCGTCGGCGCTCTGGATGCGGTAACCGATCTTGGCCGAAGCCGAGGGCATCTTGTCGAAGACGTGGGCGGCGGTGACCAGGATGGTCCTGGGACGACCGTCCGGCGTGGGATCCTCGATGAGGAAGCCCGTTCCTACTGTACGGGACCCGTCACCGAGCGGCTGTTCCAGCTGCACGGTAGCCTGGATCAGATCGACCGACAGGTCCCAAGCCATCTACGCCCTCACACCCCCACACGAACTGTACGCGAGGGTTAGTTTGACCAGCGTCGTCAGGGCGCACAAGCTGGCGATCTGACGCATCGAGGGGGAAAAACTGACCATGAACCGGCGCAAAATGATGACGAGCGCGGCAGCGGTGATTACCTCGGTGTCGGTTCTTCAGCCCGAGAGTGCAATGTCCGATCCGTCCGCCAAGCCCCTCCCCCCCGTCGCCGCCAAGCATCCCAAGCGCATCGAGCAGTTGGGCCGCGTGCGGGTCGACGACTATGCCTGGATGAAGGACGACAACTGGCAGAAGGTTCTGCGCGACCCCACCCTGATCAAGGCCGAGGTCAAGGACCATCTCACCGCCGAGAACGCCTATGTGAAGGCCATGCTGACCTCGACCGAGGCGCTGCAGGCGTCGATGTTCGAGGAGATGAAGGGGCGTATCAAGGAGGACGACGCCAGCGTGCCCGCCCCCGACGGCCCGTGGGAATATTATTCGCGCTACAACATCGGCGGCCAGCATCCGATCTTCTGCCGCCGTCCCAAGGGCCAGGCGACCGGCGAGGAAATCCTGCTGGACTGCGACGCCCTGGCCAAGGGCAAGGCCTACAGCCAGGTCAGCGCCGCTGATCACAGCCCGGACCACAAGCTGTTCGCCTATGCCGAGGACGCGCAGGGCTCTGAGGTCCACCACATCTACATCAAGGACCTGGCCACCGGAGAGATCCTGAAGGGGCCGGTCGAGAGCAGCACCGGCGACTTCGCGTGGTCTCCCGACTCGCAATGGCTGTTCTGGACCCATCGCGACGACAACGGCCGTTCCGACAAGATCTATCGCCGTCCCGCGCGCGGCGGGCTGAAGGACGACGTGCTGGTCTATGACGAACCCGACGACGGCTTCTTCGTCAGCGTGGGCGTGACCAGTTCTGACGCCTTCATCGCCATCAGCGCCGGCGACCACGAGACCTCCGAGACCCTGCTGATCCCCGCCTCCGAACCGACCGCCGCGCCCAAGGTGGTCGAGCCGCGCACGGTGGGCCTGCGCTATTCGGTCGAGCATTGGGACGGCCGCTTCGTCATCCTGACCAACGCCGACGAGGCCATCGACTTCAAGCTGGTGGAGGCCCCGGTCGCCACGCCCGGCCGCGCCCACTGGAAGGACTTCGTTCCGCACAGGCCGGGCCACTTCATCACGGGCCTGGCCGCCTACCAGAACCATCTGGTGCGGGTGGAGCGAGTCAACGCCAACACCCGGATCGTCATTACCGATCGCGCCACCAAGGCCGAGAAGCCGATCGTCATCGACGAGGAGGCCTATGTCCTGAGCCTGGAAGGCGGGTACGAGTTCGACACGCCGGTGATGCGTTATGTCTACCAGTCGCCGACCACGCCCCGGCAGTGGTTCGACTACGACATGGCCACGGGCCAAAAGATCCTGCGCAAGACCCAGGAAATCCCCTCGGGCCACGACCCGTCGAAATACGTGACCCGGCGTCTCTACGCCAAGGCGGCGGACGGCGCCGAGGTGCCGATCACCGTGCTGATGAAGAAGGACGTCAAGCTGGACGGCTCGGCGCCCCTGCTGCTGTACGGCTACGGCAGCTACGGCATGTCGATGGACCCGTCGTTCTCGATCCGGAACTTCAGCCTGGTGGACCGCGGCTGGATCTGGGCCACGGCCCACATTCGCGGCGGCTCGGAAAAGGGCTACGGCTGGTTCCTGGACGGCCGCAAGTTCAAGAAGAAGAACACCTTCACCGACTTCATCGCCTGCGCCGAACACCTGCATGCGGCCGGCTACGGCGCCAAGGGCCGCACGGTCGCTTACGGCGGCTCGGCTGGCGGCATGCTGATGGGCGCGATCACCAATATGCGTCCCGATCTGTGGAGCGGGATCATCGGGGCGGTGCCGTTCGTCGACGTGCTGAACACCATGAGCGACACCTCCCTGCCCCTGACCCCGCCGGAGTGGCCCGAATGGGGCAATCCGCTGGAGGACAAGGAGGCCTACGACTACATCGCCAGCTACAGCCCCTACGACAACGTCTCAGCCAAGGCCTATCCGGCCGTACTGGCCACCGGCGGCCTGTCGGATCCGCGCGTCACCTACTGGGAGCCCGAGAAGTGGGCGGCCAAGCTGCGCGACCACACCACCAGCGGCGCCCCCATTCTACTCAAGATCAACATGGAGGCTGGTCACGGCGGTGCCTCGGGCCGTTTCGACTTCCTCAAGGAGATCGCTCTCGACTATGCCTTCGCCGTATGGGCGGTCGAGAAGGGTTGGACCAAGGCGTGAGCAGCGTGACCATTCGTCCGTCGACGGACGCCGACTTGGAGGCGATCACCGCCATCTACGGCTGGAACGTCCTGAACGGACTGGGCACCTTCGAGGAGGTTCCGCCCGACGAGGCCGAGATGGCTCGCCGTCGCGCGGCCTTTCTGGCCAAGGGGCTGCCTTACCTGGTCGCCGAACAGGACGGCGTGGTGGTGGGCTACGCCTATGCCGGCCCGTTTCGCCTGCGGGCAGCCTATCGCTACACCGTCGAGGACAGCGTCTATGTCGGCCCCGACGCGGTGGGCAAGGGCGTGGGCAAGGCCCTGCTCTCGGCCCTGATCGAGGCCTGCGAGGCGATGGGCCTGCGCCAGATGTGCGCCGTGATCGGCGACAGCGGCAACGCAGCCTCCATCGGCCTTCATGCCGCCTTGGGCTTCGAGAAGCAGGGGGTGTTCCCCGCCATGGGCTACAAGTTCGGCCGCTGGGTCGATCTGGTCTGGATGCAACGCGCCCTGAACGGGGGCGGCGGCGCCCCGCCCGACGCACCAGGCATGACCCTCAGCGGCGTCTAACCTCGGATAGGGCGCTGCGAGGCAAGAGGACGGCGAAGCCCTTCACGCATCGCCATACGGCCATGGTCAGCGCCTACGACGCCCCTGCCGGCTGCCCCACCGTCAGCATGGCCTTCATCCGTCGGAAGATCGGCTGGCGCCAAAAGAAAACCCCCGCCGTCACCGGCGGGGGTTTTTGTCTTCAGGTCGACCTGTGAAAGTCTATCAGGCCTTGCGACCGCGGGGCGAGGCCTTGGCCTTGCGGCCGCCTTGGCCCAGGCCCAGGGCCTTGGCCATGGCCGAACGGGCCTCGCTATAGGCCGGCGCGGTGGTGGGGTAGTCGTTCGGCAGGCCCCATTTGGCCTTGTACTCGGCCACCGTCATGCCGTGAGTGGTCAGGTGGCGCTTCAGCGTCTTGTAGGGCTTGCCGTCCTCGAAGCTGATCAGCGCGTCCGGCGTGATGCTGCGGCGGATCTGCGCCGGCGTCGCCTTGGTTACCGTCTCAACCGGCGCGGCTTCCGGAGAGCCGATACCCGCCAGGGCGTCATGCGTGGCCCGGATCAAAGCCGGAAGATCCGAAACCGACGTGGTGTTGTTAGCCACGTAGTTGGCGACGATTTCGGCGGTGAGCTCGATCAGGGTAGCCTTGTCTTCCACGAGTGCCTCTCCGATGTGTCTTTAAACTTGGAAATACACCCGCTTCGTCGAAATTCAAGTACTCATTCTCGTTATCTGGATTGGAAACCGTCGTAATCCCATTGCGTCTTGAGAAGAGCAACGAGAAAACCAACCCTCAGGAGGGCCCAAACCGGCCAAGAGGGTGTGATTTCGAGCAAAATCCACGACTTTTGGAGGACAGCGTTGCTTAGGCGAATGTTGCGCACGGCAATGATTCGAACCTCCGCTAAAACTGATCCGTTGTCGTCTGGAAATGACCACTCAAGAGCGAGAAATCGAAACTGGAGCAGGCTTTACCGCGCTTGGCTTCCCAGGAATTTGCAAGCGAACAAAGGCCGCCCCAGGCTCGCGAGCCTTGCCGTCTCCCCCAGGCGACTCTGGTCGCCACAGATGTCCACCAGCTCTTCACAGGTTGGCATGGTTGAAACGGCGATAACGACTTTCGCCATTGGAGATGGCGCCGCATCGGGGCATGGGCGCAGGAACCCTGCGATATCGCCAGGCGTACCAGCGTCCGAGGCGAACTTGACCAGAAAGCTCACGCCGCTGACCTAGCGAGCGCCCCTAGCCTCGGGGGCTCAGCCCGCCTCCGGAATTTGGCGACGCCTACGCCAGCACGGCGCCGCACGGCGCAAGCAACGCGCACGGACGAAGACTGGCGCGCTCAACAGAAGACGCTTGAATTCGGGATTTGGGGGGATTGCAGAAGCTCCCACCTGATTTCGGAGGGATAATCTGGAAACATGCTCTTGAGAGCGTGGCTGGGGAACTAGGACTCGAACCTAGAATGACGGTACCAAAAACCGCAGTGTTACCATTACACCATTCCCCAGCAGGAACGGCGGGGACCGAACCGGCCCCGGCGAGGCGGTGGAGATAGCGCAGGAGTCGGACGGATGCAACGGCACTTTGCGCATCTTTTTTTTCTTCATTTTCGCGCTTGCGGGACGCAAACGCCCCCTCTATAAGCCGCCCTCCAAGTCGGAGTGTGGCTCAGTCTGGTAGAGCACTGCGTTCGGGACGCAGGGGTCGCAGGTTCAAATCCTGCCACTCCGACCATTTCTTTCCCGCCTTAAATCGATACGCCCACGGCGCAAGCCAGAGCGCCTGCCGGGCCCCTCCGGGCATGGCGACCGCGCGGGGCCGCGGGAAGCCTGTCCCTCTTCAGGAACCGAAATCCCACGCTCAGGTTTGGGTGATTCCGCCCGAATACGAGCGGCGGAGGCGCGTTGCGCGCAGTTCATTTGACCCCGCCGCAACTGTCGCTACTAGCTTGCGCTTCAATTGGCGGCAGGATGACCGATGAAGCAGTTTCTGATGACCATGGCGGGCGTCTTCGCCGGCCTGGTGTTGTTCCTTGTCGGCGTCCCCTTCCTCCTGATCGTCATGGCCGCCAGCGCGGCCCGTCCGGCCCCGGTCCCGGCCCAGACGGTGCTGCAACTGGACTTGCGCGGCGGCCTGCCAGACCAGGATTCTCAGAACCCCTTCGCCGCGTTCAGCGGCGGCGGCCAGTCGGTGATGTCGATCGTCGAGACGATGCGGCGCGCCGAGACCGACGACAAGGTGAAAGCGATCCTGGTGCGCCTGCCCGAGGGCGGCATGGCCCCAGCCGCCGCCGACGAGTTGCGCCTGGCCTTTCAACACTTCCGCGCGGTCGGCAAGAAGCCGATCTACGCCCATAGCCAGGGCCTCTATCCTTCGGGCCTGGTGACCTCGACCTACATGCTGGGGTCGGCCGCCAATGAGTTCTGGATGCAGCCCGACAGCTCGCTGCAGGCCGTTGGCGCCTCAAGCGAGGAACTGTTCTTCAAGCGCTTCTTCGACAAGTACGGCGTCAAGGCCGAGTACGAGCAGCGCTATGAGTACAAGAACGCCGTCAATCCCTACCTCTATAGCGACTACACGCCCGCTCACCGCGAATCGACGCTGTCCTGGATGGGTTCGGTCTACAACACCGCCCTGACCACGGCCGCCCAGGACCGCAAGCAGGACCCTGCCCAGCTGATCAAGACGCTGGAGGCCGGCCCCTACAGCGCCGAGGAGGCCCAAGCCAAGCACCTGATCGACAAAGTCGGCCAGGTGAAGGACGCCCAGGACGCCCTGCTGGCCGTGGCGGGCAAGAGCGGCAAGCTGCTCGACTTCGACGATTACGAGTCGCGCTCCAAGCGTCCGACGGCCAAGACCGGTCCCGCCATCGCCGTGATCAACGCCGAGGGCGCCATCATGACCGGCAGCGGCCAGGGCGGCTCGCCCTTTGGCGGCGACACCACCATCTATTCCGACCAGGTGGCCAAGGCGATCTACGACGCGATCGACGACAAGGACGTCAAGGCGATCGTCTTCCGCGTTTCCTCGCCCGGCGGATCGGACACGGCCTCGGAGCAGATCCTGGCCGCCGTCAGGGCCGCCAAGAAGGCCGGCAAGCCTGTCGTGGTCAGCATGGGCACCTATGCGGCTTCGGGCGGCTACTGGATCAGCAGCCAGGCCTCGGCGATCGTGGCCGAGCCTTCCACCCTCACCGGCTCCATCGGCGTCTTCGGCGGCAAGTTCGCCCTCGGCGAGGCGCTGGCCCGCTTCGGCGTCGACGCCCGCCAGGTGCATGTCGGCAGCGACTATTCCGGCGCCTTCGGCACGGGCGAAGGCTTCACGCCCGACCAGCGCGCCAAGTTCTCGGCCTGGATGGACCGGATCTACGCCGGCTTCGTGGCCCGCGTGGCCGAGGGTCGCAAGCTGCCCGTCGAACGCGTGCGCGAGATCGCCAAGGGTCGCGTCTGGACCGGCGTCCAGGCCAAGCAGCTGGGCCTTGTCGACGAGTTGGGCGGCTTCTACGACGCCGTGGAGAAAGCCAAGACGCTGGCCAACCTGAAGGGCGACGTTCGCCTGAAGAAGATCGGCGGCGCCAAGTCGCCGTTCGACGCCCTGGAAAAAGCCTTGGGGGTCAGCTCGACCTCGATGCGCACCCTGGCCGCCGCGGCCTGGATCATGGGCGACCCGCGCTCTCAGGCGATCATGGACGAAATGGCCAAGGCCCGCCTGCAGTCGACACCCAGCGGCGCTTCGGTTCTGGCGGACACGCCAATCCGGTAGGGGCGGCGACAGGCTGAAAGACGAAGGGCCGTCCGGGAGACCGGGCGGCCTTTTCTATGACCACCTGCATAGACTGGAGATCTTGCGCTCCCTCTCAGAATTCCGATCGGCCAGGATCGGCGGCCGAACATAGATCTGCGGACCGCCGCGGCAGCTCAAAGCCCTCGGAGGGCAGCCGGCCCCGCCCTTGGTTGACGCCCAGGCCCCCGTCAGCCTCAAGGGACCGCTCGCATGACCTCGATCCGGGCGGCTCCTGAGCACCATATCAGCTTCCGCTCCAACGGTGCGCCATGCGCCCTTGCCAGCACCAGGACGAGTTGGCGCAGGCGCCCTTACCACGGCCACCGCCAGCAAGAGCTTCTCCAGCGCCGTTCCGGCCTGCGCGCTCGTAGGCTTCGCCATAGCCCAAAAAGAAAAGGGCCGCCCCGAGGGGCGGCCCTTCCAGGTTTCCCGAAGGAAGCCCGGTCTTAGAAGGCGTACTTCAGGCCGATGCGCACGGTGCGCGGAGCCTGATAGGTGCGCGGCAGGCCGTAGAACGGAGCCCGAACGCCCTTGATGGCGCCCGCCGAGGTACGGACTTCGCCTTGTTCCACAACGCGGGTGACCGCCTTGCCGTCGAACAGGTTGAAGACGTCCAGCGTCGCGGTCAGATTGCCGCGGGTCTCGGATTCCATGAGCTTGTAAGCCAGGCTCAGGTCGACTTGGTAGGTCCAGTCGGTGTGACCAACCGAACCGCGCGGCGTCAGAACGCTGTTGTACTGAGCGTTCGTGGCGCCGACCGCGGCCAGCTGGGCGGCCAGCGAACCAGCCGTCGCGCCGGTCGGCGTGCCGGTGGGGCAGTACCAGGCCGACGGCGTGCCCGAGTTGGGCGCCAGCGGGTCGATCGACTGCGGCAGGTAGCCGATGCAGCCGTACGGACGGCCCGATTGGACGGTCACGTTCGAACCGATCATCAGGCGCTCAACCGGCGACCAGGTGCCGAACACCTTGAAGGTGTGACGGCGGTCGTTCGGCAGGTTGCCGTAGGCGCCAACGGTGTTGGCGTTGTGGTCGAAGTCCTGCGTGATCGAGGTGTCGGTCTGGCCGACGTCCGACTTCACGGCGCCTTCGTAGTTACCGCGCGACTTGGCCCAGACGTACGAACCTTGCACGCCCCACTTGCCGTCGAACGGACGCTCGAAGGTGAACTCGACCGCCTGATACTTACGCTTCACGTCGGGCAGGTTCAGGTCGGCGGCCGTCAGGTTGATCCATTGCGGATTGTAGGCCGGGTTCGCCGCACCGGTGCCGGTCGTCTTGGCGTCGCCTTGCAGGTCGACATAGACGGTAGCGGCGTTGCCCGGGTTGATCAGCACGTACGGGAAGACGCCCGAGAACGAAGCGGCGTCCGAAGTCGGCGTGTCGCCGGCCGCGGTGACGCAGGTCGCGTTGTTCGTACGGATGCAGTAGCGCGCAACGGCGTCACCGATGGCGGTGTCTTCGATGGTGCTCTTCAGGTTACGGTTGATGTAGCGAACGCCAGCCTTCCAGTCGGCCAGAACGCCTTCACGGAACTTGTGCTCGTAGCCCAAGACGAACTCGCGCTCGTACATCGGCTTCAGGTCACGTTCGGTGACGGCTTGCGGATCCGGACCGCCGGGGGGGCTCAGGTAGTCGGTCGCGCCGATCTGAGCGCCCATCGTCGGGTAGAAGCCGTTCAGGGTCAGGCTGCCGCACGAAGCAGAGGTGACGCAGGCGGCGCTACGCGTCGTCTGGAAGTATTGGTCGGTATAGATTTCGCCCGACGAAGCGCGGATCGACGTGTTAGTCGCGATGGGCAGGTAGTAGTCACCCATCGAGCCGTAGATCTTGTCGTCGCCCTTGCCGAAGGGATCCCAGTTAAAGCCGATACGCGGAGCGTATTGGTTGTCGATCTTGATGTACGACTGACCCGACGAGTTCTTATAGTCGTAGATGTCGGCGCGGACGCCGAGCTGCAGGCTGAAGGTCGGGGTCAGCTGCCAGGAGTCCTGAGCATACCAAGCCGACTGTTGGGCCTTGAAGTTACCGACGTTGGCGAAGGTCAGCTTCTCGACGCAGCCGAAGGTGCCGGCGCCGACGGGGCAGTCTTCCTGAGCATAGGCGTAGTACAGCGCACCGCCCGAATAGGCGCTCAGAGCCGACGACACCAGGTCTTCACGGTCGTAACCGACCTTCAGGTGGTGGTCGCCGATCAACTTGAAGTAGAAGTCGCCGTCGACGCGATAGGTCTTGCGCTCGTCCTTGCCTTCAAGGTTGAACGGACCGCCCTGACGGCCGCCCGTGGCGTTGGCGCCGCCGAGCGCGCCGTAGTCCAGGATGCCCGGCATTTCGATGTTCGGACCGTAGTCCTTGTAGTCGCTGTCGATCTTGCCATACAGCGCCGACAGGGTGAACCAGTCGGTGAAGACGCCCGTGTACTTGTAGATTTGGTTCAGACCGCCCGACTCCTGCCAGTAACGGTTCAGCGGGGCGGTGGCTTGGCCGGTGGCGCGGCTGAAGTTCAGCGGCGCGTAGTCGGTGGTCGACGCATCCGAGAAGATCGTCGCTTCGATCCGGTGGTTTTCGTTCAGAACGAAGTCGAACTTACCGAACCAACGCGGGTCGTTGTACTTCGTGTTCAGCTGCGTGCCGTTCACCGTCGTCGGGTTGGCGTAGGACACCGGGCCCTTCGTCGAGGTGTAGCGGGCGTTGTACAGCAGGAAGGCGAAGATGTGGTCTTCCAGGATCGGACCGCTGGCCCAGATCGTCTGTTCGTTCGTGTCCGCCTTGGCGTACTGGTTGTAGACCTGCTGGCCGACCGAGTTGTTGCCGCCCGGCGCATAGGCCGTGCCGCGCTTGCCGCGCAGGCTGTTGGGCGTCCATTGCGTGCTGGCGCCGAAGTGGAAGTCGTTCGAGCCCGAACGGGTCACGATGTTGACCACGCCGCCGGTGCCGCGGCCGAATTCGGCCTGATAGCCGCCGGTCTTGACGTCGACGCTTTGGATGGCTTCGAACGGCAGGTCCGAATAGCCCAGGAAGGTGCGCTGGTCGGTGACGTTCAGGCCGTTGATGTAATAGACGCTTTCAGCGGCCGAGGTGCCCGAGACGGTCACGGCCGACTGGTTGCGGCGCACGCCGTTGGCGGCGATCGAGGCGTCGGCGGAGCTGGTGCCCGGCGACAGCAGGACGGCCGAGTTGATCGAACGGCCGAGCGGGACGCGGCTGGCGACTTCCTGCACGTCGACGACCAGGCCGGTGTCGGTGCGCGAGAAGTCCTGAACCTTGCGGGTGGCCGAAACGACGACTTCGCTGACGGAGCCCGGCGCTTGCAGCGTGAAGACGAACTTGTTCGAACCACCGGCGACAACCGACAGGACCTGGTTCGACACGGTGTCGAAGCCGTTGGCGGAGATCGTCGCCTTATAGACGCCGGCTTGCAGAGCGGGCGAGAAGAAGGTGCCGTCCGAACCAGTGGTCAGGGTACGGGTCGTGCCCTGACCCGAGACGATCGTCACGGTGGCGCCGGCGATCGGAGCGCCCGACGCGTCTTCAACCGTACCGGCGACGTTGCCCGAGGTGTAGTCCTGGGCGCTGGCCAGGGTCGGGATCGCCGTGGCGACCGCGGTGACCGCCAGCGGAGCGGCGACGGTGGCCAGCCCGGCCAACAGCGTCGACGTCAAAAGGCGCGCGCGAGCGCCACCCTTGGTGGAGTTCATCTTCATCATATCCCCTCTAACATGGTGGAGCATCCGGCCGATCGAGCCCGCCCCCTAAAAGGAACGTTGCGTTCGGCGTCTGTGGATTTTCGCCCCAACTCCACCACGAGAACTTAGGTGTCCCGGAAAACATTTCCCCGGTTGGGCCGACGTTAGGTGGCGCTACGCGCGCCGGTCAATTGCCATTACCGATCGGTAATAACATCGACTCCCCCTGTCGCATAATCGCAACACAATCGCCGCATTTCCGGCGAACGTCGCTCAGATTTGCCGCCGATCGGCCTATCAAGCTGCGTACTGGGGCACTACGCCCTTGGTTTGGAAGGTAAAATCTCCCCGAACACGGTCATGCCGACACGCCACGCCTCCGCCCCAATTGTGGCGACGGAAAAGATGTGCAGCGAGTTGACAATCGGAAACCAACCACCCCAAGACCGCCGATATCAAGGTCTCATTTTCGTCATATACCGATTGGTTAGGGGAATTTATTTCTCGCCGCGCCCATTCTTTCGGCGCCTTTAGGCGAGCAAGGACATTGCATGGGCGCCGCTCAGCCGGGATGATGACGGACAAGCTCGACCTCGGCACCACCATAGAGAGTACACGACCATGACCGCCTTCCGACGCGTCACCGACTCACTGTCGGTCAGCCCCCAGATCGGATTGGAAGATTTGGCGACCGCCGCCGCCGAAGGCTTCGTTCTGGTCATCAACAACCGGCCGGACGACGAGGAGTCCGGCCAACCGAGCAGCGCCCAGGTGGAGGCCGCCGCCAAGGCCGCCGGCCTGGACTATGCGCATATTCCCGTGCGAGGCAGCCCGACCCCAGACCAGGTTGAGGCCGTGCGTCGCGCCGTAGCGTCGGCCGACGGGCCGGTTCTGGCCTTCTGTCGTTCGGGTACACGCTCGATCGTGACCTGGTCCCTGGGCCAGGCGAGCTCCGGCACCGCCGACCGCGACACCCTGGTTCGCCAAGGCGCCGAGGCCGGCTACGATCTCTCGGGTGTCCTGGGGCGATAGGCGTCTACCAGGACACCGCGGCCCGGGCCGCCATGGCGGCCGGCTCGGGCTCGCAGCTGGCCAGCACGAACTGCGCCGCGATGAGACAGAGGATCGCGAAGGCGGCGCGCTGGAGCCGTTTTGAAACAAAAATCGCTGCGTCGGCGGCCATGACTCGTACTCCGGAGGGTTTACGAGCCGTTAATCGCAAGACCGGCGCCGTTGAACCGCAGGCACGGCCATGATCCCCTTTGTTCGCGAGATCCAGTTCGAGTACGGCCGCTGCGACCAGGTCTCGCCCCTGATCCGCCGGGTCATCGCCGACAATCCCGGCCCCTTCACCTACACCGGCACCGGCACTTACATTGTAGGACAGGGAACCGTGGCGGTGATCGATCCCGGCCCGGACCTGGATGGTCACCTGAAGGCGCTGCTGGCGGCCCTGGAGGGTGAGACGGTCAGCCACATCCTGGTAACCCACCACCACAGCGACCACTCTCCCCTCGCCCGCCCGCTGCAGGCGGCGACGGGAGCGCCGATTCATGGGCGCCGTGCGCCCCATCTGCCGGCGCTGGCGGAAGGTCCTGCCCTGGAGGCCGGCCATGATGATGGTTTCCGGCCTGACTTCGAGATCGAGGACGGCGCGGTGTTCGCCGGACCCGGCTGGACGCTGGAGGCCGTGGCCACGCCGGGCCACACCTCCAACCACGTCTGCTTCGCCCTGAAGGAGGAAAACGCCCTGTTCAGTGGCGACCACATCATGGGCTGGTCGACGACGGTGATCACCCCGCCCGATGGCGACATGGGCGACTACTTCGCCAGCCTGGACAAGGTGAAGGCGCGAAGCTTCGATACCCTGTGGCCCACCCACGGCTCGCCCGTCCGAGACGTGGCGCCGTTCATCCAGGCCTATGCCGACCATCGCCGCGCACGCGAAGCCCAGGTGCTGGCGGCGCTCGGCGAGGGCTTCACCACCATCAAGGCCATGGTCCCCAGCCTGTACGCCGCCGTCGATCCGCGGCTGCATCCGGCCGCCGCCATGTCGGTGCTGGCCCATATGCTGCTGCTGGTGAAGGACGGCCGGGTCGTGTGCGAGGGGGAACCCGGCCTGGACAGCGCTTATCGCCTGGCCTGATCGTCGGCCAGGCCTTCGCCTAACCCTTCACGGCCGCCAGAAGTTCGCCGACGCGGCGACAGTTGCGCCCCATGTCCGGGCCGCCCGCGCGACCAACCGAGCGCATATCCACGCGCGCGCCGGAAGCGTCCGGCCTGACCCGGACGATCAGGTCGTCCTTCAGGCCGAACCACAAGCTGGCGGCGCTCGCCTCCAGCCGGCCGTCCATGGGGTCGTCGGTGACCAGCGTAAGCCCGGCGGCCTGCACCGCCGCCTTGGCCGCCTCGTAGGCGTCCGACGGCGAGCGCGACAGCACCAGCGGCTTGGCCGCTGGGCAGGTTTCAGCGTTGATCTCGGCCACGCGGCGACCGGCGAAATCCATCGAACCGACCGGCAGACTGGGATCCTCTTCGATCGTCTGGGCCTGGCCGCCGCGGGCCGTAAGGACAGCGTCGGACGGCGCCAGGGGCGTCTTCCAATCGGTGGCCACGTCGTGGATCGGCGGCGCGCCCCGTCCCACCAGGTTGGTGACCATCATCAGCCCAAGCGTGAGTGCGGCGATCGCCAAGGCGGCCAGGGCCCGGGTCCAGAGCTTGGAGAAGCCCCCGAACAGCGCGACGACAAAGGCGAGCACGCCGGTCACCACGCTGACCTGGGCGATGCGGGGCGCCCACTCGCGTGTCAGCAGGTCGAAGCCGACCTCCTGGCCCAGCAGGCCGAATTTCACGCCCAGCGCGCCCACCGCGACCAGAAGGGCCGGCGCGACGGCGACGATCAGGGCCGCATCCAACAACAGACGAGCAACGCCGCGGTCCTTCCGCGCCGCCTTGTCGCCAGCCTTGGCCTTCCGCTTGCGATCTCCCTTGCGCGAGGGAAGCACGGGCATGGCCAGGGGCGCTTCCTCGGCCACGAAAACCGGCTTGGCGTGGAAGGCGGCCTCCGGCACCGCGGCCAGGGGCGCTGTCGGCGACAATGGACCGAGAGGGAAATGCTCCTCGTCGCCACGCGCCTCGAAAACGGCCTCCGGTGCGGACGCGGGCTCGGCCGCGGGCGCGACCGGGTGGGCGGCGGCTTCCGTCGCGGCCGCAGCGATCAGAGCCTCGGCGACGGGCGCAGCGACCGGCGCTGGCCCATGCGCAACCTCCTCCAGTTCCTCGGCCAGAGGCTCTTCCAAAGGCGGCGGTTCGGAGAGAGGCGTCTCGGGTTCGGGCGCATAGATGCGTGCGGCCTGGGCGCCGTCGGCCGCCGCCAGGGCCGACGCCGCCTGCCCGCCTGCCTGCCCGCCCGATGGCTCGGGCTCCGGGTCGGAGTCGCCTTCCCCGTCGTCCTTGGCGGCGGCCACGCCCGGCAGCAGATAGTCCTTCATGCGCTGGCGGATCAGCTTCTTGTCGATCTTGCCGGTGGCGCCCAGCGGGATCTCGTCGACGAACACCACGTCGTCGGGCATCCACCACTTGGCGATCTTGCCCTGCAGGAAGTCCAGGAACTCCTGCTTGGTGGCGCTCTCGCCCTCCTTGAGCTTGACCAGCAGGATCGGGCGCTCGTCCCACTTGGGGTGGGCCACGCCGATCACCGCCGTCATCGCAGCCTTGGGATGGCCCAGGGCGATGTTCTCGATATCGATCGTGCTGATCCACTCGCCGCCCGACTTGACCACATCCTTGGCCCGGTCGGTGATCTGCATGAAGCCGTGGTCGTCGATCGTGGCCACGTCGCCGGTGTCGAAGAAGCCTTCGTCGTCCAGGATCTTGCCGCCCGCGCCACGGAAGTATTCGGCCGCGATGATCGGGCCCCTGATCTTCAGGTTGCCGAAGCTCTTGCCGTCATGCGGCAGGCGCTGGCCCGCGTCGTCGGTCAGCTTCAGCTCCACGCCCAGCGGCGGCCGGCCCTGCTTGAGGCGATAGGGCATCTGCTGGTCGTAGGGCAGCTTCTCCAGCTCGTCGGTCATCACCGACAGGGTGCCGACCGGCGAAGTCTCGGTCATGCCCCAGGCGTGGACCACCTCGACGTCGTAGTCCTCCTGGAAAGCACGAATGATCACCTCGGGACAGGCCGCCCCGCCGATCACCACCTTGCGCAGGTTCGGCAACTTGCCGCCGCTTTCCTTCAGGTGTTGCAGCAGCATCTGCCAGACCGTCGGCACGGCGGCCGAAAAGGTCACGCCCTCGGTGTCGAGCAGTTCGTAGATCGAGGCGCCGTCCATCTTGGCGCCGGGCATAACCATCTTCGCGCCCGTGCCCGGGGCCGAGAACGCCACGCCCCACGCATTGGCGTGGAACATCGGCACCACCGGCAGGATCACGTCCTTCTGCGACAGGCCCATCACGTCGGGCTGCAGGGTGATCAGGGTGTGCAGGAAGTTGGAACGGTGCGAATACATCACCCCCTTGGGGTCGCCCGTCGTGCCCGAGGTGTAGCAGAGCCCCGCGGCCGTGCCCTCGTCGAAGCCGCCCCAGGCGCAGTCGGCGCCATGCTGCTCGACCAGGTCCTCGAAGCACAACAGGCCCTTGAAGTGCGGAGCGTCGGCCGCAAGCTTGAAGTCGGCGGGCATGTGATCGCGGTCGGTGAAGACGACCACATGCTCGACGCTCGGCAGGCGTGGCACGATAGCGGCGATGATGGGCAGGAAGGTCAGGTCGGTGAAGATCAAGCGGTCTCCCGCGTGATCGGCGATCCAGGCGATCTGCTCGGGAAACAGGCGGGGATTGAGCGTGTGACACACCGCGCCGATGCCCATGATGCCGTACCAGGCCTCCATGTGGCGGGCGGTGTTCCAGGCCAGGGTGCCGACACGATCACCCGGCTTGATCCCCAGGGCCAACAGGGCGTTGGAGACGCGCTTGGCCCGGTCGTGGATCGCCCCGTAGGTCGTGCGTACGACGGGCCCTTCGACCGAGCGGGTCACCACCTCGCGACCGCCATGCCACAGGGCGGCGTGGTCGAGGATCTTGTCGACCGTCAAGGCCCCGTGCTGCATCAAGCCCTGCATTCGACCTGTTCTCCCGATCCATTATCGTTGTTCAGGCAAGGCTAGCGGCGGCCGGGCCGACGCGCAACGCGCCGCGCGCCCAAGGCGAGCCGCCCCCCCGCGCTCGGGAGGACGACCGCGCCAATCAGCCGCAGCGTGCGTTCAGCCTTTCCTGCGCGCTTTCCGCTATTTTACAGCCAAGATCGGCGTTCTTCGAACGGGGCGGATCGGTGAAATGGTGGAACTCTGCATGGGCCGATGACCGGCTCGACGAGGTGGCGCTGGATACGCATCGCCTCCTCCCCTCGCGCCTGATTCCAGCCGTCGCAGCGGCCGCCATCACCTCGATGGGCGTCGGCCTCACCCTGGCTTTGGCCTGGATGGCCGCCTTCCTGCTGAGCGAAGGCTTGGCGCGGCTGGCCAGCCGACGGTTCACGCCCGGCGTCCCGGGCGCCCCGGCCATGCGGCAGGCCTTCGTGCTGGCGGCCCTGCCCATCAACCTGACCTGGGCTTGGCTGGCGGCCATGCTCTGGATGCTGCCCGATAACGCCCTGAAGCTGGCGGCGGTGGCCATCTGGACCGGCCAGCTGATCTACACCCAGAATTTCCGCCACCAGCCGTTCGCCCTGCTGGCCGTCAGCGCTGTCGCCCCGATGGCCAGTCTGATCGTCTTCCCGATCTTCGTCTTCGACGCCCACGGTCCGGCCGCCAACGTGGCTCGCTGGAGCCTGGCCCTGGTGGTGGCCACGACCATCAATGTCATGCTGACCAATCGCGCCGCCGCCAAGCGGATGGACGCCCTGACGCGCGGCCTGCGCGAGGAGCGCGAACGGGCCCTCGAAGCCAACCGCGCCAAATCGACCTTCGTGGCCGTAACCAGCCACGAGCTACGCACGCCGATGAACGGCCTGCTGGGCATGGCGTACGCCCTGGACCGCTCGAACCTCAGCGAAACCCAGCGCCGCCATGTGCGCATGATGATCAAATCGGGCGACAGCCTGATGCAGGTGCTCAACGATGTGCTGGACCTGTCCAAGATCGAGGCCGGCAAGGTGGACATGGAGCACACCTCCATCAACCTGCACGAGGTGGTGCTGGCTGCGGCGGACGCCTGGCGCGACGCCGCCGCCGAAAAGCGGCTGTGGCTGCGCACCGAGATCGATCCCGCTTGCCCCGCCTGGGTTCTGGCCGACCCCCAGCGCATCCGCCAGGTGCTGATGAACCTGATCTCCAACGGGCTGAAGTTCACGGCCGCCGGCGGCGTCACCATACAGCTCTCGGGCTCGCGCCCCGACGACCGGGGCGTCAGCCAGATCCGCCTGCGGGTCGTCGACACCGGCATCGGCGTGACCAACGCCTTCCACGACCGGATCTTTGACAGCTTCACCCAGGCCGACGACGCCGTCTCGCGCAGCCACGGGGGCACTGGCCTGGGCCTGACGATCTCGCGCGCCCTGGCCCGCCAGATGGGCGGCGATCTCAAGTTGGAGAGCGGCCGCGACGGGGCTTCGTTCGTCTTTACCCTGAACGCCCAGGTGCTGGCCGCGCCCGACGCCGGCCCCATCGATGAACGGGAAGGCGAGGACGATCTGCCCGACCTGTCGAAGCTGCGGGTCCTGATGGCCGAGGACAACGCCATCAACCAGGTGGTGGTTCGCACGATGCTCGAGGCCACCGGCCTGTCGCTGACCGTGGTCGAAAACGGGGCCGCGGCGGTCGAATCGCTGCGGATCGGCGGCTACGACCTGGTGCTGATGGACATCAACATGCCGGTCATGGACGGGATCACCGCCCTGTCGACCATCCGCGCCGGCCAAGCGGGCGACGCCGAACTGCCGGTCATAGCCCTGACGGCTTCGGCCATGGCCGGCGACCGTGAACGCTTCCTGGCCATGGGCTTCGACGACCACCTGGGCAAGCCGGTCCGGCCGATGGAGCTGCTGACGGCGATCGCCTGCGCCAGCCGCCCACGGCCAAGACCCCTCGCCACCGCCCGGTCGTAGGCGCCGCTAGCCCATCGTCTCGGCCAGGGCCCGCGCCTCGTCCTCGAACGCGCTGACCGTGTCGACCCGGCGCCAGGCGATGTCGCCGGCGTCGCGTTTGAGCTGGCTTTCCAGCACCGCCACATCGGCGTCCGAGGCGTCGTTGACCCGGGCGGCGACGCGGGCGCGCAGCACTTCGGGCGGGGCTTCCAGCCACACGCCCTGGAAGGCGACGTCGGCGGTTTTGGCCACGGCCTCTGCTCGAGCGCGCTGCTCGGGCTTGAGGAACACCGCATCGACCACCACCGACCGGCCCGCCGCCAGGGTCAGCGCCGCGTCGCGGAACAGCTCGTCATAGACCCGGTCGCTCATCTCGGCGGTATAGGCCTCCTGCGGCAGGCGCTGCAGCGAGGGCACGCCGCACAGGCGCTTGCGAATCTCGTCGGTGCGCAGGACCACCGCCCCCGGGGCCGCGCCCAGGCCGGGCGCGCAGACGCGAGCGAAGGTCGACTTGCCCGAGCCCGACAGGCCGCCGGTCGCCACGAGGCTGACCGGCTTGGGCGCCAGGTGCTCGATGGCGGTGGCCAGGTAGGCCCGCGCGGCCTCGTCGTCGTCGCTGTAGGCCCAGACGTGGGTGCGCACCGCGGCGCGCACGCTCAGCATCAGCGGCAAGGCCGCCAGGCCCGACCACAGGCTGGGGCCGAAGGTGCGGGCGGCCTCGTCCAGATAGGCGTTCAGCACCCGGCCGGCCGCATCGCGGCGGCGGCGGAAATCCAGGTCCATCAGCAGGAAGGCCAGATCGTACTGCACGTCGATGTCTGACAGCGTGTCGTTGAACTCGATGCAATCGAAAAGGATCGGACGGCCTTCCTCGATCAGGATGTTTCCCAGGTGCAGGTCGCCGTGGCAGTGGCGCGCGAAGCCCTGGCCGGTGCGCTCGTTCAGCAACGGGCCCAGGCGTTCGAGAGCCAGGTCTGTCTCGGAGATCAGGCGCTCGACGGCCTGGGCGCCCAGGCGTGGAGCCAGCCCCCGCAGCAGGTTGGCGTTGGAGCGGATGGTGTAGCCCAGGGCTGATACCCCGCCGCCCTTCGGACGCTCGGGCGAGGCGGCGTGGAACTGGGCGATGGTGCGGCCCAGGGCTTCCTCCAGCGCGTCGTCGATCGCCCAGGGCTGGACGGCCAGAACGCCCTGCTCGTCGAAGCGCCGCATCTCCAGCAGGTACTCGACCACCTCGCCGGCGCCGTCGATCTCGATGCCACCGGCTGCGGTGCGCGTAAGGCGGCGCACCGAACGGTAGATGTCGGGCGCGGCCGCGCGGTTGAAGGTCAGCTCGCGCTCCAGCGCCCAGCGGCGCAGCTCCAGCGTGGAATAGTCCAGGAAGCCGAAGTTGACGGGGCGCTTCACCTTCCAGGCCGCCTCGCCGAACAGGAAAACGCGGGCGCACGAGGTCTCGATCGTCCGCTCGGCGCGCTCGCCCAGCCACGCCGCCACTTCCTGCTCGCGAACCGATTCCGCGTCCTTGATCACGCCTCGACCTTTCTCACCGCGCCGAAAATCGCGGCGCCGGCGTCCCATAGCGGAAAGTTCGCCCGCCGTCCTCAGGACGTCGCTTGCTTGCTTGATAGTTGAGCGAATATGGTTGAGTTAACCTTAGATCGAGTCTCGACCCTATGAGTGCTGGCTTGCCCGGATCCGACCACAAGAAACTGGAAATCCTGACAGCCGCACGCGGCGTTTTCCTTCGGGAAGGTTATCCCGCCACCGGCATGGAAGTGGTGGCCCGCTCGGCCAGCGTCTCCACGGCCACGCTCTATGCTTACTTCCCCAGCAAGGCCAAGCTGTTCGAGGCCGTGGTGCATCACACGGTCCGCGACATGGGCGCGCCGGTTCGCCAAAGCGCCCACGCCTCGGGCGACGCCCGCTCGCGCCTGATGGCCCTGGCCTTGTCCTACGCGGACTTCCTGTCTCGCCCCGCCACCCGGGCGGTCTTCCGCCTGATGGCCACCGAGCGGCGGCGCTTTCCGGATTCCGCCGACCAGCTTCTGCGCCAGGCCCGGTCCGACGTCGGCGGCGCCGCCATCGCCCTGATCGGCGAGCTGTCCAAGGCCGGCGCTCTCAAGGTGAAGAAAGCCTCTTGGGCGGCGGGCCAGCTCCTGGGCATGCTCGAACACCCCACCTTGACCCTGGGCATCACCGCCGGGGACCACACCGAAGCGCGCCGGCCGCTGGACGACATCTGCGAAGACGCCGTGGAGACCTTCCTGGCCCGCTACGGCGGCTAGGGAAACAGCCTCTTGGTCTCCCAGCCACCGTCGACGCGGTCGTAGACCAAGCGTTCGTGCAGGCGGAACGGCCGGTCACGCCAGAATTCGATGTATTGGGGAACGATCCGGTAGCCCGACCAATGGGGCGGCCGGGGCACCTTGCCCAAACCAAACTTCAGCGCCATCTCGGCCACCCGTCGTTCCAGCGCCAGGCGGTCTGGCAGCACCCGAGACTGGTCGCTGGCCCAGGCGCCCAGCTGGCTGTGGCGGGCCCGGCTGGCGAAATAGGCGTCGGCCTCGGCCGGCGTCACCGGCTCGACCACGCCGCGCACCCGCACCTGCCTGCGCAGCGACTTCCAATGGAACAGCAGGGCGGCCTTGGGATGGGCCGTCAACTCCACGCCCTTGGCGCTCTGGGTGTTGGTGTAGAAGACGAAACCCCGCTCATCGACGCTCTTGAGCAGCACCATGCGCGAATCCGGCAGGCCGTCGTCGTCGACGGTGGAAACGGCCACGGCGTTGGGGTCGTTCGGCTCGGTCTTGCCGGCCTCGGCCAGCCATTCCTCGAAGAGGCGGATGGGATCGCCCTCGGGCAACAGCGGCGGCGGCGTGGCGGCGGCCACCTGGGCGGCGTAGTCGTCCTCGGAGGGTGAAGCGGGGATCAGCGGCGCGTCTGTCATGACCTGGATATAGGGCGCCGATCGCCGGCGGGCCACGCTTGACGCGCACCGTCCCTCGCGCGCATCTGCGCCGCGAGATCGAAGGACCCCTCCCCCCATGAAACTGAGCACCCGCGCCCGCCTGGCCTGGATTCCCCTGCTGCTGTGGTGCGCCGCCGGCCTGGCGATCGGCTGGACTGAAGCCAGCAAGTGGAAGGGCGACGATTCCCAGGACTGGATGATCCTGGCGATCGGCGGCGCCTCGCTGTTCCTGGGCGGGGCCTGGAACTTCTGGCGCCTGCGCCAGCGTGCGGTCGTGCGCGCCCGCGTGGAGGGACCCGATGTCGACGTGCCGATGACCTGGCACCGCAAGAGCGGCTCGTGGGCCGTGATCGCCTTCGCCGCCGGCGTGGTCGGGATCTTCGCCCTGGTCTGGCTGATCGGCGGGCGGATCCGCTAAGTCTTAACTTAACGCCCCGTTGACCAAGTGGCGGCAGGGTCGGCGGCATGACCGCCCGCACGCCCACCGACCTGACGCCCCAAGCCGCCCGAGCGCTTCTCGGCGTGGCTCCCGGCGCGGACGAGCGTGAACTGCGCGCCGCCTATCGCGAGGCGGCCAAGCGAGCCCATCCCGACCGCCCCGGCGGCGACGCGGCTCTGTTCCGCGACGTGCTGGCCGCCTATCGCCTGCTTCAGGACCTGCCTGCGCGCACCATCCACTTCCCGCCCGTGGTGGCCGAGCCCGCTCGCGTCGACCAGGCCACGCTGCGCATCGACGCGACCATGGCCTTTGGCGGCGGCACGCTGGACCTGGCGGTTGACGGCCGAAAGCTGCGACTGACCCTGCCCGCCGGTCTGCGCGAGCATGACAAGGTACGCGTCGAAGGCGTGCTGTTCCGCGTGGCTCTCGACACCGATCCAGACGCCCTGGTGCGCGGCGACGACCTGTGGCTGACCGCGCGCCTGGACGCCCGCTCGCGCGCCGAGGGCGGCCGCATCGAGGTGGCCACGGCCCTGGGTCCGCGCCTGGTGTGGATCTCGACCAAGGCCGCCGCCCGCGGTCTGGTCCGCCTGCCCGGCCAAGGCCTGCCGGCTCGCGGCAAGCATCGCCAGGGCGATCTCTTCCTGCGCCTGGAAACTGTCGGCGACGGCGCCGAAAGCGCCGCCCGCTCGCTGCTGAAGCGTTTCGCCGCCGCCTGGGCGGCCTAAGGCCCTCCCTTTCTCCCTTGATTGCGACCGGCTTCGGCCAAAGAAAATAGATCGTGCACGATTTGATTTCACATCACACTCTTGATATTAAATCGTGCACGATTAAATCGTCCACATCACACAACGCCGAGGAGGCACCCATGACCACGCTCTATCAAACCCGCGCCACGGCCACCGGCGGCCGCGAAGGCAAGGCCCGCAGCGACGACGGCCTGCTGGATGTTCAATTGGCGATGCCCAAGTCGCTGGGCGGCAACGGCGCTGGCACCAATCCCGAACAGCTCTTTGCGGCCGGCTACGCGGCCTGCTTCCAGAGCGCCATGGCCTTCGTCGCTCGCCAGCAGAAGATCGGCCTGACCGGCTCGACCGTGACGGGCGTCGTCGGCCTGGCCCCCCTGCCCGTCGGCTTCAAGCTGGAAGTGGCGCTGGAGGTCGAGACCCAGGGCCTGAGCCAGGAGGAAGCCGAGGCCCTGGTTGCGACGGCGCACCAAGTCTGCCCCTATTCCAACGCCACGCGCGGAAACATCGACGTGGTCATCACCACCAAGGCGGCATGAACCAGAAGACTCCATCCACGCCCACGGCGGCGAACGACACGGTCGAGGCCTTGCGCCTCGACCGTCAGCTCTGCTTCGCCCTCTACGGCGCGGCCAATCGCGTGACGCGGCTCTACCGGCCGCTGCTCGAGGCGCTGGGACTGACCTATCCACAGTACCTGGCCATGCTGGTCCTGTGGGAGGCCAGCCCGCGCACGGTCGGCGCGCTGGGCGAGGCCCTGGACCTGGAGTCCAGCACCCTGACGCCCCTGCTCAAGCGGCTGGAGGCCCAGGGACTGGTCGAGCGCAAGCGCGACCCCGACGACGAGCGGCGCGTGATCGTGGCCCTGACAAGCACAGGCTTGGCCCTGCGCGAGCAGGCCCGGCGCGTGCCTGAACAACTGCTTTGCCGGCTGGACCTTCCGCTGGAGGAACTGGGCGACCTGCGCGAGCGGCTCAAGACCCTCGCGGTCTAGGCTCGGCGCTTTCCTCGTCCCCGAGCCGATAAGGGCCGACCGGCGGCAGGCAATCCACCAGGATCCGGGCCGTCAGCTCCGGGTCGGTGGCGATGGTCGGCGGCTCGCCGAACACCGCCTCCCATAGGCCCGACAATTCCTGGCGCTCGTGCTTGGACAAAGGACCCTCCTGGTTGGAGAATTCCTTGTCGGCCAAGGCAGTTGCTGGTTAACGCAAGGCTTTTTGCGGCTCAGTTTCCACCGATCGCCAGGTCGAAGGGCGTCGCTGGCAGGCCCGCCGCTGGGCGTTGCCTACGCCAGCCCAGCCGGTGCTCCGTCACACGGGTACAATGGAGCACGCCCTCCCGGCTGACCGGGAGGGCGTCTGGCAGGCCTTACTGAGCCTTGGCCGGGCAGGTGGCCCCGGCCGGGTCGGTGGTCAGCTTCGCGCTCTGCAGCGAGACGACCAACCTGCCCGCCGTCGACAGCTCGAACGGGGTGGTGACCGCCTTCACGTCGGTTCCGGCGGCCTGGAAGCACTTGAGCGAGACCTTCAGGCTCTTCCATTCGCCCAGGGGCGAGGCGTCCAGCATCGGCGTGATGTCCAGCTTGCCCTCGCCGATCGACAGGGTGACCGGAGCCGTCGGCTTGGCGTCCAGGCGGTAGTCGATCAGCAGGTCGATGTCCGCATTGGTCTGGAACGTCAGGTCGAAGGCCTTGTCGGCCTTGATCGCGGCCGTGCCGGCGGCGTCGCCCGCGAAAGTGATCTCGCGGCCGGCTTCCTGGACGTTGCCCGCATCGACCGGACGGATCTTGACCGAAGTGGTCGGCGTCAGGGCGAAGGCGAACGGGGACGGCGTCTTGCCGCCGACGAAGTAGTTGCTGACGTTGTCGGTGTCGATCTTGAAGCCTGGCTTCTCCGACAGCGCGCCGACCTTGCCCGGACGGGCGTAGGACAGACCGTAGCCGTAGGCGAACTGCGGGTCGTAGTTCTTGTCGCCGCGGTTCAGGGTGAACTGGCCCGCCGTCTTGGGCCAGCTGAACGACAGCTTGCCGCGGAAGTCGTTGCGCGGCTTGCCGGCCTTGTCGCCGACCAGAACGTCGGCCACGCCGCCGCCCTCCGAGCCGGGCAGCCAGGCGGCCACGAAGGCGTCCGAGGCGTTGATCTCGGGGTTCACCCACAGCGGGCGGCCCGACAGGAACACCGACACCACCGGCACGCCGGCGGCCTTCAGCTTCTTCAGCAGGGCCAGGTTGGCCTTGTTGCCCGCTTGGTATTCCAGGGTCTTGATGTCGCCAACGCCCTCCGCGTAGGGCGTCTCGCCGAAGACCACGATGGCGACGTCCGGCTTCTTCTGGAAACTGCCGTCGACCGACAGGACAGCCGTGCCGCCCGAAGCGGCGACAGCCTCCTTCAGGCCTTCATAGATCGACTGGGCGTTGGGGAAATCGGCGCGGGTGTTGCCCGTTCCCTGCCACGACAGCGTCCAGCCGCCCGACTGCTGGCCGATATCGTCGGCGCCCGAGCCGGCGACCAGGATGTTGGCCGAGGCCTTCACAGGCAGCACGCCGTTGTTCTTCAGCAGCACCAGCGACTCGCGCACCGCCTGGCGGGCGATGGCGCGGTGCTCGGGCGAGCCGACCACCGCCTCCTTGTTTTCCAGCGGACGGGCGTCCTGGAACAGGCCCATCTTCGCCTTCACGCGCAGGATGCGGCGCACGGCGTCGTCGATGCGCGCCATCGGGATCTCGCCCGACTTGGCCTGGGCCACGGTGTTCTGGAACAGCTCCTTCCAGCTGTCGGGCGCCATGTACATGTCCAGGCCCGCATTGGCGGCCTGGGGGCAGTTCTTGGTCGTGCAGCCGTCGACCTGGCCGTGACCGTTCCAGTCGCCGACGACGAAGCCGTCGAAACCCATCTTGCCCTTCAGGACGTCGGTCAGCAGGCTCTTGTTGCCGTGCATCTTCTCGCCGTTCCAGCTGGAGAACGACGCCATGACGGTCAGGGTCCCGGCGTTGATGGCCGGAACGTAGCCCTGGGCGTGCAGGCGGATCAGCTCTTGCTCCGAGACCTGGGTGTCGCCCTGGTCCTTGCCTTCGTGGGTGCCGCCGTCGCCCAGGAAGTGCTTGGCGCTGGCCGCCACGTGGCCGCGCTGGACCAGGCCGCCCTCGCTGACCGCGCCCTGCAGGCCCAGGATCATCTCGCGGGCGTACTGGCGGACGATTTCAGGATCTTCCGAGTAGCCCTCATATGCGCGACCCCAACGGTCGTCGCGCGGCACGGTCAGGGTGGGGCCGAACGCCCACTCGAAGCCCGAAGCCAGGGTTTCCTGCGCGGTCGCCGCGCCGATCTTGCGGATCAGTTCAGGGTCGCGCATCGCCCCCAGGGCGCTGTTGTGCGGGAAAAGCGTGGCGCCGACGATGTTGTTGTTGCCGTGCACGGAGTCGATGCCGAACATCAACGGAATGTGCGTGCCGCCCTGCCGGGCCGCGGCGCCGGCGCGATAGGCTTCGATCGATTTCACCCACGGGCCGATGGGCGAGCGGTCGGGCGCATCGATCGGCGGCGAGCTGCCGCCCACCAGCAGCGAACCCAGCGGATAGGTCTTCAGGTCCTCCGGCTTGATGGAGGCGAAATCGCCCTGGATCATCTGGCCGACCTTCTCCTCGAGGGTCAGCTTGGCCAGCAGGGAATCGACGAAGGCTTCCGTCTGCGGATCCACCAGACCCTGGCTCTTGGCCGCGGGCCACAATTCGGGATGGGCGGTGCTCTTGGAATCGGCCGCGAACGCAGCGCCCGTCAGCAGGGTGGTCGCCATCAGCGCGACCGAGAAGGCCTTGGTCTTCATACTCCCCAATATCCTCTTCTTTATGCCGACAACGCTGTCAGCTTAACGGCGAAGCCGCCTCTAGCATCCTGGTACCGGTATCTAAAAGCTCGACGATGATGCATACACGCTCTAAATTGTGTGACAAATAGTAAGAACGATAGGGAGGAAAAAAGTGGGAACGCGACGACCTTCGCCGCCGCCATGCGCCCAGGCGGCGCCACTCCCACCGACCTCATCGCCAACAGGAAAATAGTCAAGCAGGCGACAGCCTGACCCGCAAGCTCGCGCCCGGCGGCTGCGCGACGGCCCGCTCGCCCGCCGCCGAGACACCCGCTCGATACGCAAGGATCGTCCATGAACTTCAATCGTCGTGATCTGCTGAGCCTGGGCGCCGGCGCGGCCGCCGCCTCTGCCGCTCCCGCCTTCGCCGCGCCCGAAGGCGGCTTCCAGCCCACCTGGGAATCCCTGGCGGTCGGCTATCAGGTCCCGGACTGGTTCCGCGACGCCAAGCTCGGCATCTGGTCGCACTGGGGCCCGCAGTGCGTGCCGGAATTCGGCGACTGGTACGGCCGCCAGATGTACCAACAGGGCAACCCCGTCTACGAGCACCACGTCAAGACGTACGGCCACCCGACCCGGTTCGGCTTCATGGAGCTGATCGACCGCTGGAAGGCCGACCGTTGGGATCCGGAAGGCCTGATGAAGAAGTACCAGGCCGCCGGGGCCCGCTACTTCATGTCGATGGCTAACCACCACGACAACCTGGACAACTTCGCCAGCCGCCACCACGCCTGGAACACCCTGCGCGTGGGCCCCAAGCGCGATATCGTGGGCACCTGGGCCAAGGTTGCGCGCGAGCATGGCATGAAGTTCGCCGTGTCGAACCACGCCGCCCACGCCTGGCATTGGTGGCAGACGGCCTACGGCTACGACGCCGAGGGCCCGCTGAAAGGTCGGCGTTATGACGCCTTCAACCTCACCAAGGCCGACGGCAAGGGCAAATGGTGGCAGGGCCTGGACCCGCAGGCGCTCTATACCGGCCGCAACATGGTCATCCCAGACGGGATCGACAGCATCGCCGCCGCCAACGCCTGGCACGACCAGCATGACGGCGAATGGATCGAGACGCCGCCGCCGAACAATCCGGCGTTCACCCGCAACTGGCTGGCCCGCCAGAACGACCTGGTCGACCGCTATCGGCCCGACATGGTCTATTTCGACAACTACGGCCTGCCGCTGGGCTGGGCCGGCCTGTCGGCCACCGCCCACTACTACAACCAGGCCCGCGCCTGGCATGGCGCGACCAACGTGGTGGTGACGGGCAAGAAGCTGAACGATCTCCAGCGCCGGGGCATCGTCGAGGACGTCGAGCGCGGCTTCTCCGATCGTCTGCGATCTCAGCCCTGGCAAACCGACACTTGCATCGGCAGCTGGCACTACGACCGCGGCCTCTACGAGCGCAACGGCTACAAGAGCGCCCAGGAGGTGATCCAGCGCCTGATCGACGTGGTCAGCAAGAACGGTTGCCTGATGGTCTCCATCCCCCAGCGCGGCGACGGCACGATCGACGACCGGGAAGAGAAGGTGCTGGAAGGCATGGCCGGCTGGATCGCGGTCAACGGCCCGGCGATCTACGCCTCGCGCCCCTGGCGGATCTACGGCGAGGGCCCGACCCGCTTCGTCGAAGGCATGCAGAACGAGGGGATGGCCAAGCCCTTCGAGGCCGGCGACATCCGCTTCGTCACCAAGGCCGGCGACCTCTACGCCCTGCCGCTGCTATGGCCGGAGGGCGACCTCGCGATCCAGAGCCTGGCGACCTCCGGACCGACCAGCGCCGGCGAGGTGCGCCGCGTGGAGTTGCTGGGCTCGCCCGAGCCCCTGGCTTTCGCCCGCGACGACAAGGGCCTGCGGATCAAGTTGCCCGGCGCGCGGCCGACCTTCACGCCGGTGGTGAAGATCTCCGGTCCGGGGCTTGTCTAAGCCCCAGCCCGCTCGCGATTGACGTCCTTTAGGGCAGCCTCCCAGACTGTCGGAAAAGGGAAACGCCATGACCAATCTCTCCGGCCGCACCGTTCTGATCACCGGCGCCTCGTCGGGCATTGGAGCCAATCTCGCCCGCGCCGCCGCCAAAGCCGGGGCCAAGGTGGCCGCCGCCGCGCGCCGGGCCGACAAGCTGGCCGCGCTGGTCGATGAGATCGCAGTCGCGGGCGGCGTGGCCCAAGCCTTCTCCATGGATGTCGAGGACGAGGCGTCGATCATCGCCGGTTATGACGCCATCGAGGCCGCGTTCGGCGCGCCGGACTCCGTGATCGCCAACGCCGGCATCAACATCGAAGGCTCGGCGCTCGACATCGCCACCGAGGATTTCGACAAGGTGCTGGGCGTCAACACGCGCGGCGTCTTTCTCACCGCCCGGGAAGGCGCCCGACGGATGATCAGAGCCGGCGGCGTCGACAGCCAACGGGGGCGGATCCTGCTGGTGGCCTCGATCGGCGCGCACAAGGTGCTGCCCGGCCTGACCGCCTACGCCACGTCCAAGGCCGCCACCGCCCACATGGGCAAGAGCCTGGCCCGCGAGTGGGCGCGCAAGGGGATCAACGTCAACGTCCTGTGCCCCGGCTACATCCAGACCGAATTGAACGACGAGTGGTTCGAAAGCGACGGCGGCCGCAAGCTGGTCGCGAGCTTCCCGCGCAAGCGCCTGATGGAGACCGGCGACCTGGACGCCATGGCCCTCTACCTGTGCTCGGACGAAGCGCGGGCCGTGACCGGTTCGGTGTTCACTGTCGACGACGGCCAGTCGCTCTAGCGAGCGGGACCGAACCTCGCCACCAGGTCGTAGGCCTCGCCCGGGAACAGCTGGCGCACCCAGGTGACCGGTTCGCCCGCCCGCCAGGTGCGGCGCTCGACCGCCAGCAGGGCCGCGCCCTCGTCCAGGGCCAGCAGCCGCGCCGCCTCGGGCTCGGCCCCCACCGCGCTGATGCGGTTCTCGGCCTCGGTCCAAGGCACGTGGTGCAGCAGCCAGGCCCCAGGCGGCTCGGACGCGAAGTCAGCGTCGGCCGCCTCGGGCACGGCCGCTAGGGCGATAAGCCGATCCTCCAGGGCGAACGGCCGGCCGGCGGCGACGTGCAGGCCGCGAAAGACCAGCAGGTCTTGCCCCCGGGCCAACTCAGCCTCTTCGTCGCTTTCGGCCGCGCGCCGTCCCTCGTCCAGCATGACGAAGGCGTAGGTCTCGCCGCGCGCCAGCACCTGAGCCTGGATGTCCGGGATATCGAGAACGGCCGAGTGCACGCGCGGCCGGGCGACGAACGAGCCCGCCCGGCGGCGGCGCACGATGAGCCCGGCCTCGGCCAGGGCCGACATGGCCTTGTTCACCGTCATGCGCGAGCAGCCGTATTGCGCCATCAACTCGGCTTCGGACGGCGCCTTGTGGCCCGGCGGCCAGACGCCCGAGCGGATCAGGCCCTCGATCTCGTCGCGTATGCGCTGGGAGAGGGTCGTCTGGGGCGCGCTCACGCCAGGATACTCCGCAGCGCGGCGGCGTAGCGGCTCCGGATCGCCTCGCGGGCGTGGTGGCGTCCGCCGGCCACCACTTGCCGCCCCTGTCGCCAGACGCCATCGATCGCTCCGTGGCGGCCGGCGAAGACCAGGCTGTCCAGCAGCGCGTCGCCGTCGCGGCCGACCATGGCCGGATGCGCGCGATCCAGGGTGACGAGGTCGGCCGGACGCCCGCGACGCAGGCCGCCCGCCACGCCCAGGGCCTGGGCGCCGCCCGAGACGGCCGCTCTATAAAGGTCGCCGCCTGTCGAGCCCGTCCCCTTCGCCAGCACGTTGCGCGCGCGCCGCGTCAGCCGCTGGCCGTACTCTAGCACCCGCAGTTCCTCGGCCGCATCGATCAGCACGTTGGAGTCCGAGCCGATCCCAAACGCGCCGCCGGCGGCCAGGTAGTCGGTGGCCGGGAACAGGCCATCGCCGAGGTTGGCCTCAGTGACCGGGCACAGGCCCGCCACCGCACCGCTCTTGGCCAGCCGCTCGGTCTCCGTGGCGTTCATGTGGGTGGCGTGGACCAGGCACCAACGCTTGTCGACCGGGGCGTTGTTCATCAGCCAGCGCACCGGCCGCGCGCCCGTGGCGGCCAGGCAGTCATCGACCTCCTTGGTCTGCTCGGCGATGTGGATGTGGATCGGGTTGACGCCGGCCAGAGGGACGATGGCCGTTAGCTCCTCGGCCGTGACGGCGCGCAGGCTGTGGGGCGCGATCCCCACCACCGCATCGGGCAATCCCGCGACGGCGGCGCGACTGGCCTCCAGCAGCCGGGCATAGGCGTCGACGTCGTGGATGAAGCGCTTCTGGCCCTCTCCCGGCGAAGCCCCGCCGAAGCCGGCATGGGCGTAGAACACCGGCAGCAGGGTCAGGCCGATCCCCGTGGCCTGAGCTGCCGCCGCGATCCGCGCGCCCATTTCGGCGGGATTGGCATAGGGTGTCCCGTCTCGGTCGTGGTGCAGGTAGTGGAACTCGCCCACCCGTGTGAAGCCGCTTTCCAGCATCTCGACATAGGCCAGGGCCGCGATGGCCTCGACCTCGTCGGGACCCAGCCGGCCCACGAAGCGGTACATCAGCTCGCGCCAGGTCCAGAAGCTGTCGTCGGTGGGACCCTTCGCCTCGGTGAGGCCAGCCATGGCCCGCTGGAAGGCGTGGCTGTGCAGGTTGGGCAGACCAGGCAGAACGGGACCATGCGCCGTCTCGTCGGCCTGGCGCGGCGTGTCGGTGTCGATCCGCGCGATCATGCCGTCGGCCAGGGTCAGCCGCACGTTCCGCGCCCAGTCATCGGCCAGCAGCGCCTGCTCGAACCACAAGCGCTGGGGCTGAGACGGCGCGGCCGCAGGCTCACCGACAGGCGGCTCGTAGGCGGGCGCATCCTGAATCGGTTCGGGCGGAATCTCGGCGTCGGTCACTGGACAACTCTCATGGCGCGCGAATATGTCTATACATATTGAACCCGGCGGCAAGGCCGGCCGGATGGATTCGGGGAGGCCCAGCCTATGCGATGCGATCGGGTGTGGACCAAGGCCCGCCTGGCGACTTTCGCCGCCGATCGTCCCGGCATGGGCCTGGTCGAGGACGGCGTGGTCGCTGCGCTGGACGGCCGCATCGTCTATGCGGGCCCGGCCGGGGACGCCCCGGCGCTGGAGGCCTACGACGTCGTCGACTGCCAGGGCCGCTGGATCACCCCCGGCCTGATCGATCCGCACACCCACCTCGTCTTCGGCGGCGACCGCGCCCACGAGTTCGAGCTGCGCCTGTCCGGGGCCAGCTACGAGGAGATCGCCAAGGCCGGCGGCGGCATCGTCTCGACCATGCGCGCCACCCGCGCGGCGACAGAGGCCGAACTGGTCGCAACGGCCCTGCCCCGCCTGGACGCCCTGCTGGCCGAGGGCCTGACCACGATCGAGATCAAATCGGGGTACGGCCTGTCGCTTGACGACGAACTGAAGAGCCTCCGCGCCGCCCGCGCCCTGGCCCAGGTCCGCAAGGTCTCGGTCACCGCGACCCTCCTCGGCGCCCACGCCCTGCCACCCGAGTTCGCCGGCGATCCGGACGGCTACATTGATCTTGTCCGCCACGAGATGATCCCAGCCATCTCCGCCGAGGGACTGGCCGACGCGGTCGATGCGTTCTGCGAGGGCATCGGCTTCACCCCGGCGCAGACCCGCCGGGTGTTCGAAGCCGCCCGCGCCCACGGCCTGCCGGTCAAGCTGCACGCCGAACAGCTGTCGAACCTGCACGGCGCGGCCCTCGCCGCCGAATTCGGAGCGCTGTCGGCCGATCATCTCGAACATCTGGACGAGGCCGGGATCTCCGCCATAGCCAAGGCCGGCACGGTTGCGACCCTGCTGCCCGGCGCCTTCTACTTCGTGCGCGAGACCAAACTGCCGCCGATCGAAGGCCTGCGCGCGGCCGGCGTGCCCCTGGCCCTGGCCACCGACTGCAACCCCGGCACCTCGCCCCTGACCAGCCTGCTGCTGACGATGAACATGGCCGCCACCCTGTTCCGCATGACCGTCGAGGAGTGCCTGGCCGGCGTCACGCGCGAGGCCGCGCGGGCGATCGGCCGCCTCGAAACCATCGGGACGCTGGAGGCCGGCAAGGCCTGCGACCTGGCCGTCTGGGACATCGAACGTCCCGCTGAACTTGTCTACCGCATGGGCTTGAACCCGCTCCATGCGCGCGTCTGGAAGGGTGAAATCGCGTGATCGAAGTCGTTCTGAACCCCGGTGAAGTCAGCCTCGCCGACTGGAAGGCCGTCTATCGCGGCGCGTCCGCGCGGCTGCATCCCAGCGCCGCCCCCGTGATCGCCGCCAGCGCCGCCGCCGTCGAGCGCATCCTGGCCAAGGGCCAGCCCGTCTACGGCATCAACACCGGCTTCGGAAAGCTGGCCAGCGTGCGCATCGGCGACGTCGACCTGGAGGCGCTCCAGCGGAACATCGTGCTCTCCCACGCCGCCGGCACGGGCGCGCCCTCGCCGGTCCCGGTGATCCGCCTGATGATGGCCCTCAAGCTGGCCAGCCTGGCCCAAGGCGCCTCGGGCGTACGACCGGCCACCACCGATCTGCTGGAAGCCATGCTGCTCAAGGGCCTGACGCCGGTCGTGCCCTGTCAGGGCTCGGTGGGAGCATCCGGGGATCTCGCCCCCCTGTCGCACATGGCCGCCACCATGATCGGCGTGGGCGAGATCTTCGTCGGCGGGGCCCGCCTGCCCGCCGCCCAGGCCCTGGCCGAGGCCGGCCTGTCGCCCCTGACGCTGGGTCCTAAGGAAGGTCTGGCGCTGCTGAACGGCACCCAGTTCTCCACCGCCAACGCCCTGGCGGCCCTGTTCGACGCCGAACGCCTGTTCCGCTCGGCCCTAGTCACCGGCGCCCTCTCGACCGAGGCGGCCAAAGGCTCCGACACCCCGTTCGATCCGCGCATCCACGCCCTGCGCCGCCAGCCCGGCCAGATAGAGACCGCCGCCGCCCTGCGCGCCCTGATGGCCAGTTCGGCCATCCGCGATTCCCACCGGGAAGGCGACGCCCGCGTGCAGGATCCCTATTGCCTGCGCTGCCAGCCGCAGGTGATGGGCGCGGCGCTGGACGTGCTGCGCCAGGCGGCCGCCACCCTGGCCGCCGAGGCCAACGGCGTTTCCGACAACCCGCTGATCTTCGCCGATACGGACGAGGCCCTGTCGGGCGGCAATTTCCACGCCGAGCCCGTGGCCTTCGCCGCCGACATGATCGCCCTGGCGGTCTGCGAGATCGGCTCGATCGCCGAACGCCGCATCGCCATGCTGGTCGACCCCGCCTGCTCGGGCCTGCCCGCCTTCCTGACCCCCAAGCCGGGCCTGAACTCCGGCTTCATGATCCCGCAGGTCACGGCCGCCGCCCTGGTGTCCGAGAACAAGCAGAAGGCCTACCCCGCCAGCGTCGACTCCATCCCGACCTCGGCCAACCAGGAGGACCACGTCTCGATGGCCGCCCACGGCGCGCGGCGCCTGCTGGCCATGGTCGAGGCGGCCGAGGCTGTGATCGGCATCGAGCTGCTGGCCGCCGTCCAGGGCTGTGACTTCCACGCGCCGCTGACCTCGAGCCCGCCACTGGAAGCCGTGCGCAAGGTCCTGCGCGACCAGGTCCCGCACCTGTCGGACGACCGCCACTTCCACCCCGACATGGAAGCCGCCAACGCCCTGGTGCGGTCGGGGACGCTGGTGGTGGCGGCCGGGGCCGTGACGCTGCCGGGGGTGGAGGCATGATCCTGCTCCCCAACGGTTGTCATCCCGGAAGCCCCGCAGGGACTGTCCGGGACCCAGGGGACTGGGCTGGCGCTTTGCGGCTCACCTGGGTCCCGGCCTTCCGCTTCGCTACAGCCGGGATGACAACATGAAAAGGGCGACCAAGGACTGGCTGCATGTCACCCGGGGCGACGCGCCCCTGGTGGTCTCCATCCCCCACGCCGGGACCGAAATCCCCGCCGAGATCGAGGCCCGCCTCGTCTCGCCCTGGCTGGGGCGCAAGGACGCCGACTGGTGGATCCCCGAACTCTACGCCTTCGCCCGGGACCTTGGCGCGACCGTCGTGCGCACGGCGATCTCGCGAACGGTGATCGACGTCAATCGCGATCCGTCGGGCGTCTCGCTCTATCCGGGCCAGGCCACCACGGGTCTGTGCCCGACCGAGACCTTCGACGGCGAGCCGCTGTATCGCGACGGCCAGGCGCCAACCGAAGCCGAGATCGCCGAGCGGCGCGAGCAGTACTTCCGGCCCTATCACGACGCCCTCAGCGCCGAGCTGGATCGACTGAAGGGCATCCATGGCAAGGTGGTGCTGTACGACGCCCACTCGATCCGCTCGCACGTGTCCCGGCTGTTCGACGGCGAGCTGCCGCAGTTCAATATCGGAACCAACAGCGGCGCGTCGTGCGATCCGGCCCTGGCCTCGGCGCTGGAGGCCGCCTGCGACGCTTCGGGCCTGCCACGCGTCACCAACGGCCGCTTCAAAGGCGGCTGGATCACCCGCCATTACGGCCGTCCGGACACGGGCTTCCACGCCGTCCAGATGGAATTGGCGTGCCGCGGCTACATCGACGAGCCGGCCGTCCTCACCCCGGACAACTGGCCTACGCCCTTCCACACGCCCCGCGCCGCGTCCCTGCAGGCCGCGCTCACCGACGTCCTCAAGGCGTGCCTCGCCTTCGGAGTTTCCGCATGACCCGTCTCGACAACACCCGCGTCATCCGCCCCGCCACCGGAACCGAGCGCACCGCCAAGTCCTGGCTGACCGAAGCTCCGCTGCGGATGCTGATGAACAACCTGCACCCCGACGTCGCCGAGCGGCCGGAGGAACTGGTGGTCTATGGCGGCATCGGCCGCGCAGCGCGCGACTGGGAAAGCTACGACAAGATCGTGGAGACCCTGCGCCGGCTCGACGACGACCAGACCCTGCTGGTCCAGTCCGGCAAGCCGGTGGGGGTGTTCCGCACCCATGCCGACGCGCCGCGCGTGCTGATCGCCAACTCCAACCTGGTCCCGCGCTGGGCCAATTGGGAGCACTTCAACGAGCTCGATCGCAAGGGCCTGGCCATGTACGGCCAGATGACCGCCGGCTCATGGATCTATATCGGCGCCCAGGGCATCGTGCAGGGCACTTACGAGACCTTTGTCGAGATGGGCCGCCAGCATTACGCCGGCGACCTGGCGGGCAAATGGCTGCTGACGGCGGGCCTGGGCGGCATGGGCGGGGCTCAGCCCCTGGCGGCGGTGATGGCCGGCGCCTCGTGCCTGGCCATCGAGTGCCAGCCCTCGCGCATCGAGATGCGCCTGCGCACCGGCTATCTCGACAAGTCGACCGACAACCTCGACGAGGCCCTGGCCTGGATCGAAGAGTCCTGCGCCGCCAAGACCCCGATCTCGGTCGGCCTGCTGGGCAACGCCGCCGAGCTGCTGCCCGAACTCTACAAGCGCGGCGTTCGCCCCGACCTGCTGACCGATCAGACCAGCGCCCACGATCCGATCAATGGCTACCTGCCGGCCGGCTGGACGCTGGAACAGTGGACGGACGCCCGCGAGCGCGCACCGGAGACGGTCAACAGGGCCGCCCGCGCCTCCATGGCCGTCCATGTGCAGGCCATGCTGGACTTCCAGGCCGCCGGTGTCCCGACCGTCGACTACGGCAACAACATCCGCCAGATGGCGCTCGAGGAAGGCGTGACGAACGCCTTCGACTTCCCGGGCTTTGTGCCGGCCTACATCCGCCCCCTGTTCTGCCGGGGGATCGGCCCGTTCCGCTGGGCGGCGCTGTCCGGCGATCCCGAGGACATCGCCAGGACCGACGCCAAGGTGAAGGCGCTGATCCCGGACAATCCGCACCTGCACAAGTGGCTCGACATGGCCGGCCAGAAGATCAAGTTCCAGGGCCTGCCTGCGCGCATCTGCTGGGTGGGCCTGGGCGACCGCCACCGACTGGGCCTGGCCTTCAACGAGATGGTCGCCAAGGGCGAGCTGAAGGCCCCCGTCGTGATCGGCCGCGACCACCTGGATTCGGGCTCGGTCGCCTCGCCCAACCGCGAGACCGAGGCCATGAAGGATGGCTCGGACGCGGTGTCGGACTGGCCGCTGCTGAACGCCCTGCTCAACACCGCCTCGGGCGCGACCTGGGTGTCGCTGCACCACGGCGGCGGCGTGGGCATGGGCTTCTCGCAGCATGCGGGGATGGTGATCGTCTGCGACGGCACCGAGGCTGCGGCCAAACGGATCGAGCGGGTCCTGTGGAACGACCCGGCCACCGGCGTCATGCGCCACGCGGACGCGGGTTACGACATCGCCCGCGACTGCGCCCGCGAGCACGGCCTGGACCTGCCGGGCGTCCTCTGATGCGGATTCTGCGCGCCGCCGACCGTGAGGCCAGTCCCTGGAAGAACGGCGGCGGCGTTACTCGCGAGGTCGCCGCCTGGCCGCCAGGTGCGGGCCTGGACGATTTCGAGTGGCGGCTGAGCCTGGCCGACATCGCCGCCGACGGCCCGTTCTCGTACTTTCCCGGCGTGGACCGGGTGCTGACGCTGATCGCCGGCGAAGGCCTCGTCCTGGACGTGGCGGGCGAGACGAAGACCTTGGACGCCGCCTCGCCGCCCCTGGCCTTTCCCGGCGACGCAAAAGCCAGCGCCCGGCTGGCCGCCGGCCCCGTCCGCGACTTCAATCTCATGGTCCGCCGCGATCTCTGGCGGGCGGAGGTCTACCGCCTGGGCGCGAGGCCGACGCCCGTCGAAGGCCTGGCGTTCGTGCTGTTGCTGGAGCCCGTATCGATGGCCCGGATCCAGCTGGAGGCGCTCGACATTCTGCGCTTCGAGGCGGACGAAGCCATGACGCTAGATTTTCCAATTACAACCAGAGCATTGATCGCGGAGCTTCGCACATCCTCTGCTCAATTCGGCTAACGTCGTTCAGTAGTCTCTGAATATAACCCCATCAAAGCGCGACCAGACGTCGCACTGTATGCGCCACGTCTTTGCCTTATCTGGCCGTTAATCACGCCGAACGCGCGGCGTGACGAAACGATCCCGACAACGGCAGCAGGACGATTTGATGCAATCATCGGACGCGAAGAAACTCGCCCCCATGGCCCGCGCCGCCATGGGTCTGGCCTTGGTCTTCGCCCCGATGGTGGTGGCCGCGATGGAGAACCCTCACGCGATCCATCGACCCTCACCGGCCCTGATGGAGCAACTGGCTCAATTGGCCGCCCAACCGCAGCGCCCGGTGCGCAAGGAACTGGTGTGGAGCGGCGCCGACATCGACGGCGACGGCGCGCCCGACTTCGCCAATCCGACCGGCGCGGCGCCGCGCGGTCACGACGATTTCGGCGACGGCCGGTTCGGCGCCCGCCGCGACGGCGGCTCGCGCAGTCACGAAGGCGTCGACTATGTCGGCGCGGCCGGCCAGGACGTTCACGCCCCGATTTCGGGCTACGTCACCAAGATCGGCTATGCCTATGCCGGGTCCAGCGACCTGAAGTTCGTTGAAATCACCAATCCCGCCCTCGGCTACGTCGCCCGCGCCTTCTACGTGAAGCCTGGCGTCGAGGTGGGCGACAGCGTGCGGCTGGGCCAGCCCATCGGCACGATCGAGAGCCTGCAGCGGCGCTATCCCGGCATCATCAACCACGTCCATCTTGAGGTGATGGAACCCGGCGGCGAACGCGTGAACGCCGCCGAACTGATTACGCAGAAGACCGTGGTGCGGGCCTAGACCCGCTCAGTACGTCGCCAGCTTCACCTTCAGCACCTGCGGCAAGGTCGTCAGGTTCAGGCCATAGTCGACCTGGTCGCCGTTCCAGAGGCGATCGAACACCCACTTGCCGTTTTCGAAGTGGCCCTCTTCGACGCGCGACACCATGAAACGCTCGCCCTTGGCCGAGCCGAAGGTGACGCGGGCGCGGTAGCCGGTGACCAGGAACTCGTTCGGCGACAGCTGCGCGATCAGGGCGCCCCCGTCGGGAACTTCCCGGTTGGGCTGCTTCTCGGCCTTGGCCATCCACGGCGCCTCGATCGAGCCGAACTGCCATTCGCCATACGAGATACGCGCCGTCCAGCGACCGCCAAGATCCAGGGTCTCGGCCTTGCTGTCGTCGGCCTCGCCTACGCCCCACACCTTGCCCTCGAACGACAGCTTGGCCCACTCCCGCTGCATCGGCGCCAGCAGGCGGTAGTGGACGGCGAAGTTCTCGATGGCCTGGGCGTCGACCGCCTTGGCTCCCAGCGGGTAATTCGAATAGCCGCCGTAATCCAGGCCGAACGGCGCGAAGCCAATGCCCTGGGCGCCCAGGATGTCATACAGGAAGCGGGCATAGGCCTTGTCGCTGCCGATCTCGGGAACCATCAGGGCGTTATCGGCCCGACCGTACTGTTCGGCCGTCTTTCGCACCTTGGCGCTCTCGCGCATGTAGATATCGGGCGCCAGGACGTCGATCGAGGGCGCGGCCGCCTTCCACACGTCCAGCACGTTCCAGGTGGGGCCACCCGACGAATAGGTGAACGGGTCCTGGTCGTTGAAGGGATCGCGCAGGGCCGCGTTGACATACATCGGCAGGTCCAGTTCGCGCTTGCCGGCGGCGGCGACCTCGTCGACGAAGCGGCCGATGGACCAGGCGTAGAAGAACTCGTCGGCGTCCTTGCCGAAGACCTGACTCCACGTGCCAGGCTTCTTGCCCAGGGCCCTGACCAGTTCGGCCGGGACCGGCCCCTGGAACAGCTTCTGGGCGGTCGGCGAATAGTCGCGCACGGCGCTGTAGGCGCCCGTCTCGTTCTCGGGCTGGACCATGATGACGGTGTGGTCCGCGTCGACCGCCTTGATGTGGCGCATCAACGCAACGAAGGCCTTCTTGTCGGCCTCCAGGGTGGAGCGGAAATGCGGCGACAGCGAGTTCTTGACCTCGCCCTTGGCGTTGATCAGCCGGGGAAAGCGCTTGTTGTCCAGCTTCACCCATTCCGGCGCGTACTGCGGGCCGTTGTTCTTCCAGGTGGCGAACCAGAGGATCACCAGCTTCACGTCGTTCTGCCGCGCCTGCCGGATCAGCAAGTCCAGGTACGAGAAGTCGAACTGCCCCTCGACAGGCTCGATCTGCTCCCAGGCGACCGGAACCTCGACGGTGTTGGCGCCCAGGGCCTTTACGGCCGGCCACACCTTGGGCATCTGCGAGGGGTAGTTGCTGGAGTTGTTGACCTGCACGCCCAGCATCAGAAACGGCGCGCCGTCGACCATCAGGGCGTGACGACCGTTCTTCTGCACGAGCTTGGGCAGGTCGGCGGCCTGGGCTGCCGAAGAAGGGACCGGCAAGGACAGCGCGGCGGCGACGATCAAGGCCAGGGACGCCACGCGTCCGACAAAATTCCGCTTGTTGGCCTGCAACGTCACCTCCCGCTTCATACGCCGGTCCGAACGCCGAGCCTCGTCGCACCAACGTCGCCGCAATATCGTAGTATAAGTCATATAATTTATTCGCAAGGCTTCGCTGCGCTCTCGTCCAGTCCCGACCTTCGCACGGCGCGCAAAAAAACGCGCATCGCCCGGTGGGAGCGATGCGCGCCTCAGGGTGTCGCGAGTTCGGGGAGAGCCTCGCGGAGCGCCGACCCGAACAAGGCCGACGCGAGAGCAGTGGTCGCCCCCAAAAGAGACGACCGCCGCAAGTCCTAGTAGTTGATGCGCAGCGTGGCCGAGACGCGTCGGTCGACCAGGATGCTGTCGCGCGGACGGCTCTCCTTGCCGAAGAAGGTGTCGCGCTGGGTGTCGGTCAGGTTCACGCCCTCGATGCTGAAGGCCATGTGGTCGTTGATGTCGTAGTTGATCGACGCGTCCACCTGACCAAAGGCCTTGCTGTAGACTGGCAGGTTGCCCGTACCGTTGCCGGCCGTGGTGCGCACGAAGTCGCTACGCCAGTTGTAAGCCACGCGGAAGGAGATCGGTCCCTTCTCGTAGATGCCGACGACGTTGTAGCTGTTCTTCGACAGACCCTCGAGCGGAACGCTGGGGATGTTCACCCCCGACGTATCGCGGGCCGTGGGGTTCGGCGCGGCGCTGTCGACGTAGGTGTAGTTGGCCTGGACGCCCAGGCCGCTCCACAGGCCCGGCAGGAAGTCGAAGAACTGGGTGTAGCCCAGCTCGAAGCCCTTGATCTTGCCGTCGTCGCCGTTCTCGGGACGCGTGACGTCGAACAGAGCCGTACGACCATCCGGGAACGCATACGGCACATCGTTCTGGGTGACGTTGTAGATGAAGCCGTCGACCTTCTTGTAGAAGGCCGCCGCGTACAGCAGGCCGGTGCTGTTGAAGTACCATTCCAGCGAGGCGTCCAGTTGGTCGGCCTCGAGCGGACGCAGGTTCGGGTTACCGATGGTGACCGAGTTGCGACCGTTCTGTTGGCTGCCCGGCTCGCCGATATTCACGTTCGGGTTCAACTGCGTGAACGACGGACGCGACAGGGCCTTGGACGCGGCAAGGCGCAGCTGCAGGTCATCCGTCAGGTGAATACGGACGTTCAGGCTGGGCAAGGCCTTGGTGTAGGCCGTGCTGTTCTCGACCGCCGAATAGATGGTCGTGCCGCTGGTCTCGCCCGGCTGACCATAGTTCAGGATCGGCGTGACGCCTTCAAAGCCCGACGAGCTGACGTTGGTGCGCACGACCCGCAGGCCGATGTTGCCATCAACCGGGAAGCGGCCGGCGTCGAAGCCGAAGCGCGCCACGCCGTACATCGCGTAGGTCTTCTCGTTCTGGGTGTTGGTGTCGGCGGGGCCGTAGCCGACGCCTTCCGACAGGCCCAAGGCCTTGAGGGTGTCGGGATAGCTCAGGGCGATCGAGCGCTTGAAGGCCACGGTCGGGCCGAACGAGTCGACCTTGTCGCGGAAGAAATTGTCGAACTGATTGACCTCGTAGAGGCCTTGGTGGCTGGTCAGCGGGCTGGAGAAGCCCACGAAGCGATAGCCGCTCGAACGGTTCAGAGCGTCACGATCGGTGTAGCGCACGCCGACCTTCACCGACTTCAGGAAGCCGCCTTCGGGCGCCTGGTACTCGGCGTCCGCGCGCCAAGCCTTTTCCGTACCGACCGACTTCTCGATGTGATCGAGATAGTAGCCCAGATTGAAATTGGCGGGGTCCGCCGAGAAGCCGTTCGGCTCAGTCGTGATGACCGGGATGTCGCCCGAAATATCATGGTTGAAGACGGGGATGGTGCTTCCGACGTTGACGATCGAGCGCGTCGCGTCGGTGATCGCGCGGATATACTGGAAGTCGGTGCTCAGCGTCAGGTCAGGCGTGGCCTGCCATTTGCCGCCGATCGAGTAGTCGGTGGTGACCGAATGGCGCTGGGTCAGGCTGGTGTTGGAATCGAACGGGACGTTGGCGAACGAGCCGCTGATGAACTCGCCGTCGTTGTCGAACTTGAACGGCTTGCCGGCGGCCGGGAGGATCGAGTTGGCGCTGGTGTAGGCGAACACCGAATAGTCCTGCCATTCGAACTTGTAGTCCGAGTGGACGACTTGGGCGTACAGCTCAGTCTTGTCGTTGGGACGCCACTGCAGCCCCAGGACCGCGCCCTTGCGGGTGCGATCGCCCAGGGTGGTGTTGACGCCCGCGCCGTGCGGCACGGTGACGACCTGACCTTCACGACCCGGGTAGTTGACGTAATTCGCGTCGCCCGGCTTCAGCGTGTAGAACGGCTCGGTCGAGATCGTGTCCTGGCGGAAGGATCCGCGCTGGTAAGCCACGTTGGCCAGCAAACCGATCTCGCCGAATTTGGTGTCCCAGCGGTCGCTGAGCAGGACCGACGCCGAGGGCTTGGTCTTGTCGGCGAAGTCGTAGTTGTTGACCGAAACGCTGCCGCTGAACTTGGCGCCGGCGAAGTCGAACGGCATGCGGGTGCGCAGGTTCACCAGGCCGCCCACGCCGCCTTCGATCAGGTCGGCCGCCGGGTTCTTGTAGACGTCGACTCCGGCCAGCACTTCCGAGGGAACGTCCTCGAAGCTCAGGGCCCGCCCCTCACCGGCGGTGAAGCTGTCGCGCCCGTTGATCTCGGTGCGGACCTGGGTCAAGCCGCGGATGGCGATATTGGAACCTTCGCCGTAGTTGCGGTCGATCTGGATGCCGGGGATGCGCTGCAGCGCCTCGGCGACGTTGCGGTCGGGCAGCTTGCCGATGTCGGTGGCGACGATCGAATCCACGATCTGGCTGGCGTCGCGCTTGATCGCCTGGGCCGAGCGGAGACTGGCGCGGACGCCGGTGACCACGACCTCCTCGACGGCGACTTGGTCATCCTGAGCGGCTGGGGCCGCCGCGGCTTCCTGAGCATGGGCGATCGAGGCAATGGTCATCGCCAGCGTCGACGCGCTTAGCAACATAATGGTGTGACGAACAGTTCTGCGGGCTTCCATACCGGTTCCTTCCCCAGGTTCATGGAGATCCGACCCGACGCTCTCGTTGGCGCCGGTCGCGTGCGAGACCCCTCAGATCGGGGGTTTCGCTGATCATTGCCGGCCCTAATAATCGTATTATTATTACTTTCAAGTCGAAAAATGATAGCGCTATCAATTAGGATTGAGGGCACGACCGTATCGGCCGTGACGGCATGCCTGGCCAGCAACCTTAAGTTTTTCCTGAGTTTTCCTGACGCAAATCATGACGCAGCTGATCCGGACGGCTCCAAAGCTTCGTGCAGCTTCGGAGAGCTTCCAAGCGATCCGATCCAGCGAGTTTGCAACGATATGTATTATATTATAAATAACGCGAAACGTATGAGGACGGCCGACTCGGCCGGTGAGTAAGGACGGCCATGGGGCGAGGAAACGGCAAGGGCCTGCGGAGCGCGGGCACCTACGGCAAGCTGGATCGCGACGGATTTATCCATCGCAGCTGGATGAAGAGCCAGGGCCTGCCCGACGACGTGTTCGATGGCCGTCCCGTGATCGGCATCTGCAACACCTGGTCCGAGATCACTCCCTGCAACGCAGGCCTGCGCGACATCGCCGAGCATGTGAAGCGCGGCGTGTGGGAAGCCGGCGGCCTGCCCCTGGAGTTTCCGGCCATGTCGCTGGGCGAAACCCAGATGCGCCCGACCGCCATGCTGTTCCGCAACCTGCTGGCGATGGACGTCGAGGAGTCGATCCGCGGCAATCCGATCGACGGCGTGGTGCTTCTGGGCGGATGCGACAAGACCACCCCTGGCCAGATGATGGGCGCGGCCAGCGTCGACCTGCCCACGATCGTCGTCTCTTCCGGCCCGATGCTGAACGGGAAATTCCGCGGCAAGGACATCGGGTCGGGCACTGACGTGTGGAAGTTCTCCGAGGCCGTGCGCGCCGGTGAGATGACCCTGCCCGAGTTCATGTCCGCCGAGAGCGGCATGAGCCGCTCGCCCGGCACCTGCATGACCATGGGCACTGCCTCGACCATGGCCGCCATCGTCGAGGCCATGGGCATGAGCCTGCCCTACAACGCCTCGATCCCGGCAGTGGACGCCCGCCGCGCGGCCATGGCCCATCACACCGGCCGCACCATCGTCCAGATGGTCCATGACGGCCTGACCATGTCGCAGGTCGCCACCCGGGCCGCCTTCGAGAACGCGCTGCGCGTGCACGCCGCGATCGGCGGCTCGACCAACGCGGTAGTCCACCTGCTGGCCCTGGCCGGCCGCCTGGGCGTGGAGCTGAGCCTCGAAGACTTCGACAACCTTTCGCGCGATGTGCCCCTTCTGGTCGACCTGCAGCCCTCCGGTCGCTTCCTGATGGAAGACCTGCACTATGCCGGCGGCTTGCCTGCGGTGATGAAGCAGATGGCCCCGCTCCTGAACCCGCAGGCCCTGACCGTGTCGGGCGCGCCGATGGGAGCGCAGTACGAGAAGGCCGAGGTGTTCAACGCCGAGGTCATCCGCAGCCTGGAAACCCCGGTGAAGCCCGACAGCGGCATCTGGGTGCTGCGCGGCAACCTGGCTCCGGGCGGCGCGGTGATGAAGCCCAGCGCCGCCAGCCCCGAACTGCTGAGCCATCGCGGCAAGGCCGTGGTGTTCGAGACTATCGAGGACTTCAAGGCCCGCATCGACTCGCCCGAACTGGACGTGGACGAGACCTCGATCCTGGTGCTCAAGGGCTGCGGTCCCAAGGGCTATCCGGGCATGCCCGAGGTCGGCAACATGCCCCTGCCCACCAAGCTGCTGGAAAAGGGCGTCAAGGACATGGTCCGCATCAGCGACGCCCGGATGAGCGGCACGGCCTTCGGCACGGTGATCCTGCACGTCTCCCCCGAATCCGACGCCGGCGGTCCGCTGGCCGTGGTGCGCAGCGGCGACGAGATCGCCCTGAACGGTCCCGACCGCTCGCTGAACCTGCTGATTTCCGACGAGGAGATGGAGGCCCGCCTGGCCGAATGGCGCGCCAATCCGCCGGCTCCCAAGGCCACGCGCGGCTACGCCAGGCTCTACATCGACCACGTTCTGGGCGCCGACAAGGGCGCGGACCTGGATTTCCTCGTAGGCTCCAGCGGGTCGGTCGTCACCCGCGAGTCCCACTGATGAACACCCTCGACAGCTCAGTCACCATCTTCGGCGATTGGGGCACCTCGCGCCTTCGGCTCTACCTGCGCCAAGGCAAGAGCGTGCTGGACCGTCGCGACGGTCCGGGCATCGGAGCCCTGACCGCCTCGCCGCGCGAGACCTTCCTGGATCTCGTCGGAGACTGGCGCGAGGCCAAACCCTCGCTGGCCCTGCTGTGCGGCATGGTCGGTTCGCGCAATGGCTGGGAGGAGGCGGCTTACGCCCCCTGCCCCGCCCGTCCGGACGACATCCGCCGGCGCCTGCTGCGCATCGACGCCGACGGCCTGCCCGTGGCGATCGTGCCGGGCCTGTCGTGCGTCAACGCCCTGGGCGGTCCCGATGTGATGCGCGGCGAGGAGACCCAGATTCTCGGCGCGCTGGAATTGAACCCAGTCCTCAAGCGCGGCCGACACCTGCTGGCCCTGCCCGGCACCCACACCAAGTGGGTCGTGGTCGAGGACGGGGCGATCGCCAGCTTCCTGACCGCCCCGGTCGGCGAGCTCTACGCCCTGCTCCGCGAGCACTCGATCCTGGCCAAGGCGGCTCCCGGCGACGATCCCGAGTCCGCCGAAGGGTTCGCCCGAGGCGTGGCCCGCATTGTCGAACAAGGGCCAGCCCGCCTGCCGCACCTGATTTTCGAGACCCGCAGCCGGCAACTTCTGGACGGCCTGCCAAAGGCCGACGCCATGGGCTTCCTGTCGGGTCTTCTCATCGGAAGCGATACCGCAACCACCTCAAGCTGGTTCGGGGGCCTGGGCCAGGTGTCGCTGATCGGCGCGCCGGCGCTGGGCGCCCTCTACGCCCACGCCATCGCGGCCCTGGGCGGAACAAGCGTCAGCGTCGATGGCGACGCGGCCGTCCTGGCCGGATTGACAACGTTGTCGTCAGCTAAGAACAGTGGAGCTCATGTCCTTGCCTAGCACTGCCCAGACGCCGCCGATCGTCGCCATCCTCCGCGGGGTGAAGCCCGAGGAGATCCTCGACATGGCCGCGGCCCTGGTCGAGGCCGGGATCGGCGCGATCGAGGTGCCGATGAACTCGCCGGACCCGTTGGTCAGCATCGGCAAGCTGTGCGCGGCCTATGGCGACAAGGCCCTGTGCGGCGCCGGAACGGTGCTGACGCCTAAGGTGGTGGACGAGGTCGCGGGCGTCGGCGGCAAGTTGATCGTCACCCCCAACACCGACGCCTCGGTGATCGCCCGTGCGGTCGAACTGGGCCTGACCGCAATGCCCGGCTTCGCCACGCCCAGCGAGGCCTTCGTCGCCGTCGCGGCCGGCGCCCGCTCCCTGAAGCTGTTTCCGGCCGGAACGTTCGGCCCCGGCCACATCAAGGCCGTGCGCGACGTGCTGCCCAAGGACGTGTCGGTCTACGCCGTCGGCGGCGTGGGCGCGGCCAATCTCAAGCCCTGGGTCGAGGCCGGCGTCGCCGGCGTCGGCGTGGGGGGCGAGCTCTATCGCCCCGGCTACACCGCCGAGGAGGTCTCCCGCCGCGCCAAGACGCTGGTGGCGGCCTGGACGGCGGAAACAACGCGCTGACGCGTCTTACCCGACAACGAAACGATAAACGGCCCTAAGGGGGGACCTCGTGAGAACCATAGATTTCGTCATCCTGGCGATCTACGCCGTGGCCATCTTCGGCCTTGCCCAGTGGGTCTCCCGCGACAAGGGCGGCCACAAGAAGGACTCCACCGACTACTTCCTGGCCGGCAAGGCCCTGCCCTGGTGGGCGATCGGCGCCTCGCTGATCGCCGCCAACATCTCCGCCGAGCAGATCATCGGCATGAGCGGCTCGGGCTACGCGATCGGCCTGGCCATCGCCTCCTACGAATGGATGGCGGCGCTCACCCTGCTGATCGTCGGCAAGTTCTTCCTGCCGATCTTCCTGAAGAACAACATCAGCACGATGCCGCAGTTTCTGGAGCAGCGGTACGGGCCCAGCGTGCGCTCGCTCATGGCCTGGTTCTGGCTGGGGCTGTACGTGTTCGTGAACCTGACCTCGATCCTGTGGCTGGGGTCGATCGCCGTGCACACGGTCACCGGCATCGACCAGATGCAGGCCCTGATCATCATCGGCGTGTTCGCCCTGGCCTATCAGCTGTGGGGCGGCCTGAAGGCCGTCGCCCTGACCGACATCGTCCAGGTGGCCCTTCTGGTCATGGGCGGCCTGATCATCGTCTACCTGTCGCTGACCAAGATCGGCGGCGAAGGCGGCGTGGCGGCGGGCTTCAGCCAGCTGACCAGCCAGTTCCCCGAGCACTTCAAGATGATCCTCGACAAGTCCAGCCCTCACTACAAGGAGCTGCCGGGCCTGTCGGTGCTGCTGGGCGGCCTTTGGGTCATGAACGTCAGCTACTGGGGCTTCAACCAGTACATCATCCAGCGCGCCCTGGGCGCCAAGGACATCGCCGAGGCCCAGAAGGGCATCGCCTTCGCCGCCTATCTGAAGCTGCTGATGCCGGTGATCGTGGTGGTGCCCGGCCTGGCCGCCCTGGTGCTGGCGCCCAATCTCCTCAAGCCCGACCAGGCCTATCCGGAGATGATGAAGCTGCTGCCGCCCGGCCTGCTGGGCCTGGTGTTCTCGGCCCTGGTCGCGGCGATCATCGCGTCGCTGGCCGCCAAGATCAATTCGATCGCCACCATCTTCACGCTGGACATCTACGCCAAGCACAAGAAGGACGCGTCGGAGCAGCACCTGGTGCTGGTGGGCCGCGTCACCGCCGTGATCGCTGTCGCCATCGGCATCCTGGCCGCCAAGCCCCTGCTGGGCGGCGCGGACCAGGTGTTCCAGCTGATCCAGGAATACACCGGCTTCTTCACTCCCGGCATCGTGGTGATCTTCATGCTGGGCCTGTTCTGGAAGCGCGCCACCACCGCCAGCGCGCTGGTGGCCACGGCCGGCTCGGTGATCCTGTCCCTGGCCCTGAAGTTCGGCATGCCCGACATGCCGTTCATGAACCGCGTGGGCGTGGTGTTCGTGCTGGCCCTGGCTTCGGCTGTGATCGTCTCGCTGGTCGCGCCGCAGAAGAAGGAGGTCAACGTCGTGTCGCTGGACGGCGTCAGCTACAGGACCACCACCGGTTTCAACATCGCCGGCCTGGGCGTGATCCTCATCCTGGTCGCGCTCTACGCGACCTGGTGGTGACGAGCCCGGCAGGAAGACCGAAATCCCAAGCCCCGTCGCGGTTTTCCGTGACGGGGCTTTCATTGACATGATTGTTCCGACCAAAGCCGAACCGCGCTAGAGAAGGTCAGACCAGTTGGTCCAACATCTTTGACGTTCGTCCCTAGGGGGCCGACGTTTCTTTGGGGAAGACGAAGTTGGCGATCCGCACTCAGCCGGGCCTCAGCCTGACCTACGGCCTGGTGGAATCCTTGGGACAGGCCATCGTCACCGGTGAGTACGCCGAGGTGGGCTTTCCCACCGAGGGCGAGCTGTCCAAGCAGTTCGGCGCCAGTCGCACCGTCACCCGCGAGGCGGTCAAGATGCTGACGGCCAAGGGCCTGCTCAGCGCCCGCCCCCGCCACGGCACCGTGGTCGAGCCCGAGACCGAGTGGAACCTGCTGGATCCCGACGTCCTGCGCTGGCTGCTGGAGCGCAAGTTCTCGCTGAAGCTGCTGGCCGAGTTCACCGAGATGCGCCTGGGCATCGAGCCCGCAGCCGCCGCCCTGGCCGCCCGCAACGGCGACCAGGCCGGCTTCGACGGCATCCGCAAGGCGCTCAACCGAATGAAGGCCGCCGCCGAGGGCGAGGACGACCCGCTGTCGGCCGACATCGCCTTCCACGTGGCGATCCTGAACGCCACCAAGAACCCCTTTTACCGCGACCTGCACGAGCTGGTGAACACGGCCCTGCGGATCTCGATCCGCTTCACCAACCGCATCAAGGGCCGCACCGCCTCGATCCCCTCGCACGAGGACGTCGCCTCCGCGATCTTCGCCCGCGACGCCGAGAACGCCCAGAAGGCCATGCAGGTGATCCTGGTGGATGTGCTGGAGTTGATCCACGCCGCCTCGCCCGCCGCCGAAACGGCCTGATCTCTCTCTTCGCCGCAGGAACGCGCCGTACCGGTCCGGGATGACAAACCCGGGTTTCCGGGCCATTCCATGCGCGTTCCGTCTTCCCTCCCCAGGACAGATCCCATGCAGAAGCCCTACGTCGCCGCCGACGATCGCTACGACGCCATGCCCTATCGCCGCACGGGCCGAAGCGGCCTGGACCTGCCGGCCATCTCGCTGGGCCTGTGGCAGAACTTCGGGGGAACCGACGTCTTCGAGACCGGCCGCGCGATCCTGCGCCGCGCCTTCGACCTGGGCGTCACCCACTTCGACCTGGCCAACAACTACGGCCCGCCCTATGGCTCGGCGGAAGAGAACTTCGGCCGCGTGATGGCCGCGGACTTCAAGGCCCACCGCGATGAACTGGTCGTCTCCACCAAGGCCGGCTGGGACATGTGGCCGGGCCCCTACGGCAAGATCGGCGGCTCGCGGAAATACCTGATCGCCAGCTGCGACCAGAGCCTCAAGCGCATGGGCCTGGACTATGTCGACATCTTCTATTCACACCGGGTCGACCCGACGACGCCCCTCGAGGAGACCATGGGCGCCCTGGCCCACCTGCATCGCCAGGGCAAGGCGCTGTACGTCGGCATTTCGTCCTACTCGCCCGAACTGACCCGTCAGGCTCACGCCATCCTCAAAAGCGAAGGCGTGCCCCTGCTGATCCACCAGCCCTCATACTCCATGCTGAACCGATGGATCGAGGAGAGCCTGCTCGACACTCTCGAAGACCTGGGCGTGGGCTGCATCGCATTCTCGCCCCTGGCCCAGGGCATGCTGACCGACAAGTACTTGAAGGGCGTGCCGAACGACTCCCGCGCCGCGCGCGAGGGCTCGCTGGGCGGCGGCATGCTGAGCGCTGAAAACCTGGACCGGATCCGGGCCCTGGACGCCCTGGCCAAGGCCCGCGGCCAAAGCCTGGCCCAGATGGCGCTGGCCTGGGTGCTGCGTGATCCCCGCATCACTTCGGCTCTGATCGGCGCTCGCACCGTCGCCCAGTTGGAGGATTCCCTGGCGGCTCTCCGCACCCTGGATTTCACCGCCGACGAACTGGCCGCGATCGACCGTCACGCCACCGAAGGCGCGATCGACCTCTGGAAGATCTCGTCTAACCTGTCGTCGGAAGACTTGCCAAAAGGTTGAGTGAAAGCTTGCCACTCTCGTCCTTCAGCCTAAAGTCGCTGCATGGACGAGGGGGCCGATCGCTTGGATGATGATGTCGAGGGGCTCAGCCGTCTGACGCCCCGCGAGCGTGACTGCCTGCGGCTGGTCGACCAGCATCTCAGTTCCAAGGAGATCGCCCGCCGGCTGGGCCTCTCCAAGCACACCGTCGACTGGCATCTGGACAAGGCGCGGCGACGGTTGGGCGCGGCCGATCGCTACGAGGCGGCGCGGCTTCTGGCCCCGCACATCCGGGCCGAAGGCGCGCCCTTCGACGCTTCTCGCATCCCCTCTGGGACGCCCCCTCCGATCGCGTCGGGGTCCGATGCGGCCCGGCTGGCGGACGAGCCGGATCAGGGCTCAACTTCCTTCATCGAGGTTCAAAGGCCGCAAGGCCAAACGCCCGAGGAAGGAACGCCCCGTGACGAAACCGACGGACCAACAGCGCGCGGCGATCGGCCAGGCTCTGAGTCTGCGCCGCGACGTGCTGCGCTTCCAGAACGACTGGCCCCGTCCGAACCGGACGGACGAACTGGCGCCCGCCTTCACCTGGACGGAGCTGGAGCGCCAGTTGTCCAGCCTGGCGGCCGGGCCCCGGGGGGCCTCGATGGCCTCGGACCTGGTCAACGCAACCCGCAAGCAGGCTCGGTTCAAGCCGCCGGAAATGGTGCTGCGCGAGATCCTGTGCGTGGCGGGCGTTCTGATGGACGAGAGCTTCCTGACACCGCTCCAGCCGGTCGGCTCCTCGGATCTTGGGGAGGCCCCAATGACCTGAGCCTGGCCCAACGCCTGGGCGTGATCGCCGCCCTGATGATCGCGATCGCCTTCGCGTTCGGATCCCTCCTGGCCGGCCTGCACGCCCTTCGCGGCCTTTTCTGAACGCCGTCCCCTTCGTCCTTCACGACGCGCCGCCCGACGGCGCCAGGAGATCCGTCATGCTCAAGGAACGTCGCATCGCCGCCGAAGCCGTGGCCCAGGCCCTGTTCGACGCCGAGAAAGCCATCGACGCCGCGATCGCCACCACCGCCGCCCTGACTACCATAATGCCTGCTTCCCGGGAGGCGGCGAACCTGTCGGTGATGGTGGGCCAGGAGGCCCTGATGAGCGCGATCGAGACCATGCGCGCCCTGGGCCAGGCCCGGCAGGGGATCGTCGAAACCCACCGCGGCCTGTCCCGCGCCCAACACGATATCGGCCTCTCGGCCGTCTCCTTCGGCGGTGGCGGCGTGAAGCCCCCGCCCAGCCTGATCGGCAGCCTGCGGGCCGTGCCGACCGGGCGCGACGTCGCCTGATCCTCGTCCCCATCTCAGGCGCCACGCGCCACGGGCCCGGTCATGCTCCCCACGCGCGATCGGGCCCGTGAACCGTTCGAAGGTTCCCTGGCGCATCAATCAATTCTAGATTGAGGCAGACCTCACGGAGTCGCTTCGATGTACATCGAGACGCTGGACCAGCTGGTCAGCCTCGCCTTCCTGGTCATCTGCTGCGGCGTGGCGCTGTGGCGGGGCGGGCGGGTCGAGCGGATTGCCGCCACGACCATGATCCTGGCCTGGTTCGCCACGCCGCTGGTCCAGAACGTTCACCAGCAACTCGGCCCCCAGAGCGGCGTGCTGATCGTGGATGTCATGCTGCTGGTCGTGCTGCTGATCCAGGCCCTGACCTCGAACCGCTGGTGGCCCATGGTCGCCACAGCATTCCAGGGCGTGAACGCCACGGTCCACCTGGCCGCCGCCGTCGATTCCCAGATCTTTCCCCGGGCCTATTACGTCGCCGGCAGCCTGCTGAGCGACCTGACCTTGGCGACATTGCTGATCGGCGCGTTGAACCGGGGCCAGGGCGCCCGGGCCACACTCGAGAAAGTCCCTTAGCGCCTTACGATCATTTAATCCGGCGAACCTCGTTTCTCGGCTAGAACGCGGTGGCTGTTCACTTGTCGAAGCCGGGGATTCACGTGCGCCATTGGAACTACAAACGCGGCTTGGTTTCGACCGTGCTTCCGCTGGCGCTTGGACTGGGATCCCTGACCCTGGCGGGCTGCAACGTCCATAGCGAAAAGCCCAAGACCAAGAAGCCCCCGGCGGCCAGCAGCCAGACCGTGGGCGTGGCCACCGTCACCATCCAGTCCCTGCCGCGCACGATCGGCGCCTCGGGCACGATCCAGGCCTGGGAGGAGGTCCCGGTCGGCGCCGAGACAGGCGGCCTGACCGCCATCTCCGTCAATGTCGAGGAAGGCCAGGTCGTCCGCCAGGGCCAGGTCCTGGTCCAGCTCAACGACTCGGTCCTGCGCGCCCAGCTCAAGCAGTCCGAAGCCTCGGTCGCCAGCGCCAAGGCCACCCTGTTCGAGGCGGAAGCCTCGCTGCGCCGCTCGCGCGAACTGCTGGCCAAGGGCTATCTGGCCCAGTCGGCGCTGGACACCGCCACCGCCCGCCAGCAGACGGCCGCCGCCCAGCTGGCCTCGGCCCAGGCGGCCGTGGGCGAACTGCAGGCCCGCGTGGCCCAGGCCTCGATCCGCGCGCCGGTCTCGGGCCTGGTCAGCAAGCGCAGCGTCACCAAGGGCCAGATCGTGTCGATGGGCAGCGAGCTGTTCCGCATCGTCCGCGACAGCCGCCTGGAGCTGAACGCCGAGATTCCCGAAACCGACCTGTCGTCGCTGCGCGCGGGCATGCCGGCCACCATCCGCTCCGAGCAGGTGGGATCGGTCAGCGGCCGCGTGCGCCTGGTCAATTCCGAGGTCGATCCGCAAACCAGATTGGGCGTGGCCCGCGTGGCGCTGTCGTCCATGGGCGGGTTCCGTCCGGGGATGTTCGCCCGCGCCGAAATCGACGCGGGCGCCCAGCCCGCCGCGACGGCCCCGACGGCCGCCTTGCTCTATCGCGACAACCATCCCGGCGTGTTCGTGGTCGACGCCCAGAGCCGCGCTCACTTCCGCCGGGTGGAGATCGTGGCCCGCAACGCCGACAGCACCGCCATGACCGGCCTGAACGCCGGCGAGCGCGTGGTCGTCCAGGGCGCCGGCTTCCTGGGCGAAGGCGACAACGTGCGCGTCAGCGCCCCGCGTCCCGCCGTCTCGGCCGCCAAGCGTTGAGGCCCCGGCGATGAACAACATCTCCCGCTGGGCGATCAAGAACCCGATCCCCGTCATCCTGCTGTTCCTGCTGCTGACCCTGTTCGGGATCACCAGCTTCAACAGCATGCGGATCAACAACAATCCGGACGTCGACCTGCCGTTCGTGGTGGTCACGGCCGTGCGTCCCGGCGCCGCGCCCAGCGAACTGGAGACCCAGGTCACCCGCCTGATCGAGGACCAGATCGCGGGCCTTGGCCAGGTGCGGCACATCAACTCCACCATCGTGGACGGCGCCTCGACCACGTTCATCGAGTTCGAGCTGGGGGTCGACCACGAGCGGGTCACCAACGACGTCCGCAACGCCATGTCCAACCTGCGCTCGGCCCTGCCGCAGGACATGCAGGAGCCGATCGTCAACCGCATCGACGTCTCCGGCGGCTCACTCATCACCTACGTGGTGCGCGCGCCCACCAAGACGCCGGAAGAGCTGAGCTGGTACGTCGACAACGACATCGCCCGGGCCATGCTGGCCATCAAGGGCGTGGGCAAGGTCAACCGCAACGGCGGCGTCAGCCGCGAGATCCAGGTCGCCCTGGACCCCGACCGCCTGGCCGCGCGCGGCGTCACCGCCGCCCAGGTCAGCCAGGCCCTGGTGGGCGTCAACGCCGACCTGCCCGGCGGGCGTGTCACCCTGGGCGGCTCGGAGCGCGCCATCCGCACCCTGGGCGCGGCCGGCAGCCTGGCCCAGTTGCGCGAGACCCGCGTACCGCTGTCGACCGGCGGCACCGTCCGCCTCGGCGACCTGGGCACGGTCGAGGACCATTGGGACGAGCCCCGCACCCGCGCCCGCTTCGACGGCCAGGAGGTCGTCACGTTCGGCATGGTCCGCTCGCGCGGCGCCTCGGAAGTGCAGACCGCCCAGAAGGTGCGCAAGGCCGTCGAGGCCCTGAACAAGGCCCACCCGGACATCAAGATCGAGGAGATCACCTCCAACGTCCGCTACATCGAGTCCAGCTATGTGGCCTCGATGGAGGCCCTGGTCCTGGGCGCCTTCCTGGCGGTGCTGGTGGTGCTGCTGTTCCTGCGCGACCTGCGGGCCACCCTGCTGGCCGCCATCGCCATCCCTTTGTCGCTGCTGCCGACCTTCGCGGTGCTGGCGCCTCTGGGCGAGTCGCTGAACGGCATCACCCTGCTGGCCCTGTCGCTGACCGTGGGCATCCTGGTCGACGACGCCATCGTCGAGATCGAGAACATCGTCCGCCACATGCGCGGCGGCAAATCGCCCTATGACGCCGCCATGGAAGCGGCCGACGAGATCGGCCTGGCCGTCGTGGCCACCACCTTCACCATCGTGGCGGTGTTCGCGCCGGTGGGCTTCATGCCCGGCATCATCGGCCAGTTCTTCAAGGCCTTCGCCCTGGCGGCCTGCGTGTCGGTGCTGTTCTCGCTGCTGGTGGCGCGGATGCTGACCCCGTTGATGGGCGCCTATCTGCTCAAGGCCCATCACAAGCCCGACAAGGATCCGCCGTGGATGGGTCCTTACCTGAAAAGCCTGGGCTGGGCGCTGAACCACAAGTGGATCGTGCTGCTGCTGGGCATTCCGGTGTTCGGCCTGTCGGTGTTCATGGCCACCAAGCTGCCGCTGGAATTCCAGCCGGAGATGGACCAGGGCCGCGCCCCCTTCTCGATCGAGCTGCCCCCCGGCTCGACGCTGGAGGAGACCGACGCCGTCGCCCAGCGCGTGACCCGCGAACTCCTGGCCCGTCCCGAGGTGGTCAGCGTCTACACGGCCGCCGGCGACGACGGCGGGGTCAACAAGGCCAGCGTCACCGCCGACCTGATCGACAAGCACAAGCGGATTCCGCAGAAGGTCTTCAGCCGCCAGATGGTCGACCAGTTCGCCGCCATCCCCGGCGCGCGGATCGGCGCGGGCTCCAACAACAACGGCCCCAGCAGAGGCGGCGTCTATTCGCTGAGTCTCATCAGCGACGACGGTCCGGCCCTGGAGGCCACCGCCCGCAAGGTCGAGGCCGAGATGCGCGGGGTGCCGGGCCTGGCACACGTGGTTAACACCGCCTCGATCGCCCGTCCCGAGATCATCGTCACGCCCAAGCCCGACCAGGCCGCTCGGGCCGGCGTCTCGGCCGGGGCGATCTCCCAGGCCGTGCGCGTGGCCACCATCGGCGACATCGACCAGAACCTGCCCAAGTACAATCTGGGCGACCGCCAGGTGCCGATCCGCCTGCGCCTGACCGAGAACGCCCGCGAGGACCTGACCGTGCTGGAGACCCTGCGGGTCCCCGCCGCGGGCGGACGCTCGGTGCCGCTGAACGCCGTGGCCGACGTGCGCTTCGGCGCCGGCCCCTCGCAGATCGACCGCCAGGACCGCTCGCGCGTGGCCACCATCACGGCCGAGCTGAACGGCATCGTGGTGGGCGAGGCCGCCAAGCGCGTCCACGCCCTGCCCTCGATGAAGAAGCTGCCCGAGGGCATCGGCGAGGCGCCGGCCGGCGACGTGGAGTTCATCCAGGAGATGGTCACCGGCTTCATCGCCGCGCTCGTGACCGGCATCCTGCTGATGTACGTCGTGCTGGTGCTGCTGTTCCGCAGCTTCGCCCACCCGGTGACCATCATGGCCGCCCTGCCCCTGGCCATCGGCGGCGCCTTCATGCTGCTGCTGCTGGTCCACAGCAGTTTCTCGCTCTCCACCCTGATCGGCATCCTGATGCTGATGGGCATCGCCGCGAAGAACTCGATCCTGCTGGTCGAGTACGCGATCATGGCGATCAAGGGCGGCATGAGCCGGCGCGAAGCCCTGATCGACGCCGCCCACAAGCGGGCCCGTCCGATCATCATGACCACCGTGGCCATGGGCGCGGGCATGTTCCCCGTGGCCGTCGGCTTTGGCGCCGACGTGGAGTTCCGCGCCCCGATGGCCATCGCAGTGATCGGCGGGCTGATCACCTCGACCTTCCTGTCGCTGCTCTACATCCCCGTGGTCTTCGTCTTCATGGACAAGATCAAGAACTGGTCGGGCCGGATGATCGATCACCTGTTCCGCCACCAGAAGCACGCGCCCCAGCATGCTCAGGCTCATCAGGACCATGCGGCCATCTTCGAGGACCGGCGACGCCACGGAGGCCGGGAACTTTAATCCCCATTAGATCGATGGGATAAAACAGGACCCTCTCGTTTCGCGACGAGAGGGTCATTTTATGCTTGTCCCAGGGCGAACTTGGGTGTGGATCGGTTTCAACCGGCGCGACTCGCCGGCGCGACGGGCCATCGCATGCATTCCGATCTTGAAACCGACACGGCAGCCGCTCACGCGCTCTTCCAGTCCCTGGAGGGCATGGAGGGCCTGGCGCAGGATGAACCTGCGCCCGCGGCAACGCGCAGAGCCTTCCCCGGCCAGGCCGCGCTGATCAAGCTCTATCCCGGCGTGCTGGTCGCTGCGACCATCGCCCTGGCCTCGCAGTGGCTGGCCACCCACTACGGCGCGCCGGTGATGCTGTTCGCCCTGCTGTTCGGCATGACCTTCCACTTCCTGCACCAGGAAGGCCGCTGCATCCCGGGCATCGAGTTCTCGTCCAAGGCCATCCTGCGCTTCGGCGTGGCCCTGCTGGGCGCGCGGATCACCGCCAGCCAGATCCTGGGCCTGGGCCTGACCCCGATCGTCATGGTCATCGTCGGCATCGCCTCGACCATCGGCCTGGGCGCGCTGGTGGCCAAGCGCATGGGCCTGCGCCCCAGCTTCGGCGTGCTGTCGGGTGGAGCCGTCGGCATCTGCGGCGCCTCCGCCGCCCTGGCCATCGCCTCCGTTCTGCCACGCGGCAAGGACAGCGAACGCGACACGATCCTGGCCGTGGTCACCGTCACGGCACTGTCGACGATCGCCATGATCACCTACCCGCTGCTGACGGCGGCCCTGCACCTGGACCACACCAAGGCGGGGATTTTCCTGGGCGGCACGATCCACGACGTGGCCCAGGTGGTGGGCGCCGGCTACATGATCTCGCCCCATACCGGCGACGTGGCCACCTATGTGAAGCTGCTGCGCGTGACCATGCTATTGCCGGTGGTCTTCACCATCGCCTTCGTGGTGACCCGCATGGGGCCGGGCGCATCCGGCGGCGCCAAGCCGACCGTGCCGCTGTTCCTGGTCGGTTTCGCGGCCCTGGTGGTGGTCAACAGCCTGGGCTGGCTGGCCAAGCCGGTGACCGACACCGCCAACGAGATTTCGCGCTGGTGCCTGGTCACGGCCATCGCGGGCCTGGGCATGAAAACCTCGTTCAAGGCCCTGATCACGGCCGGCTGGCGACCGGTGGTGCTGATGGTGCTGGAGACGGCCTGGATCGCCGGCGTGGTGCTGGTGGCGGTGACCTTCTTCAGCTGACCTGTCAGCCGCGGGCCTTCAGAGCCCGCGCCACCTGTGGCGCCAGGGCCTGGGCGATGACCTTGGCGCCCGCCGCATTGGGATGGATGCCGTCGCTCTGCATCAATCGCCGCACGCCCCGCACGCCCGCCAGGATGTCGGGATAGAGCGGTGCGGCGAACTCCTGGGCCAAGGCCGGATAGACGGCGTTGAACTCGCGCGCATAGGCTGGACCGATCAGGGACGGCGCAGCCACGCCCACCAGCATCGGCGCGATCCGGCGGTTCTTCAGCTTCAGCAGAATGCCGCGCAGGTTGGCCTTGGTCACCCGGGGCTCGATCCCCTGCAGCAGGTCGTTGCCGCCGAGAGCCACCACGCACAGGACGGTGTCGCCGCCCACGCTGAAGTCGGCGCGGGCCAGGCCGCCGCCGCTGGTGTCGCCCGACACCCCCGCCGCCCGCACGGTGGCCTGCACGCCCAAGGCGGTCAGGGCCGCCTGCAGTTGGGCGGGCAAGGCGTCGCGGGCGGGCAGCCCCAAGCCGGCGGTGATGGAGTCGCCCAGGATCGTGACGACCGGCGGCCGTTTCGGAGGCTTCTGGGCGGCGACGGCGGGACCGCCAGCCAGCAGTCCGGCGACAATCGCGCGACGAGTGGGGAAACGCGGTGCGGTGAAGCTCATGGCTTCCTATGTAGGCTAGCTCCGGTCCAGACAATGACCAGGAAATCGGGAACTTTCATGACCGCCAGCGCCGCGCCGCCCGTCCCCGTCCTGAGCCTGGAGGCCGTGACGCTCACCCTGCCTTCCGCCGCCGGCCCCGTGGAGATCCTGCGCGGCGTCGACCTGACCGTTGCGGCGGGCGAGCGTCTGGCCGTGATTGGCCCCTCCGGATCGGGCAAGTCGTCGCTGATCGCCGTGGGGGCCGGGCTGGAGCGCCCCACCGCCGGGACGGTGCGCCTGTTCGGCCAGGACCTCGCCAGTCTGGATGAGGACGGCCGGGCAAGGCTGCGACGCGACCGTGCGGCCCTTGTGTTCCAGGCCTTCCACCTGCTGCCCAACATGACGGCCGAGGAGAACGTGGCCACGCCGCTGGAGATCGCCGGCGAACGCGACGCCCTGGCCAACGCCCGCCAGTGGCTGGCCAAGGTTGGCCTGGCCAAGCGCCTGACCCACTATCCCCACCAGCTTTCGGGCGGCGAGCAGCAGCGTGTGGCGCTGGCTCGCGCCCTGGCCGCCCGGCCTGCCCTGCTGTTCGCGGACGAGCCCACCGGCAACCTGGATTCCAAGACCGCCGCCGTGGTCGCCGATCTGATGTTCGACCTGGTGCGCGAGGTCGGAGCGGCCCTGGTGATGGTCACCCACGACGCGGCCCTGGCCGAGCGCGCCGGCCGCGTCGTGCGCATGGCCGACGGGCGCATCGTCGACGCTCGCGACGAGGGCTGAGCATGGCCGCCCTCTCCCTGCGCCTGGCCGCCCGCGAGCTGCGTTCGGGCGTGCGCGGTTTCCGCATCTTCCTGGCCTGCCTGGCCGTCGGGGTGGCGGCCATCGCCGCCGCCGGTTCGACCGCCGAGGCCTTCCGTCACGGCCTGGCCGGCCAGGCCCGCGAGATCCTGGGCGGCGACCTGTCGTTCGGGGTCGAGAATCGCGATTTCACGCCGCAAGAGCGGGCGACCTTCGAACGGCTGGGCGCCACCACCTACACCGCCGGCGCCCGGGCCATGGCCGAGGCCCCCGACGGTGAGCGACGCCTCGTCAACCTGCGCGGCGTCGACGCCCGCTTCCCCCTGGCCGGCAAGGTCAAGATCGAAGGCGCACGCGACCTGCAAACCGCCCTGGCCGACCGGGATGGCTTGCCAGGCGCGGCGGTGGAGCCGGCCCTGCTGGATCGGCTGGACCTGAAGGTCGGCGACCGCTTCCAGGCCGGGCCCACGGCGCTGCGCGTGAGCGCAGTGCTCGTCAGCGAGCCCGACGGCCTGTCGCGCGGCTTCCAGCTGGGTCCGCGCGTGATCGTGCGACGTGACGTGATCGAACGCTCGGGCCTGCTGGCGCCTGGCGGATTGTCGGCCCGGGCCGTGCGCATCGCCCTGCCCGCCGACCAGGATCCCCGCGCCGCGGGCAAGGCCCTCGTCGCGCGTTTCCCCGACGCGGGCCTGCGTATGCGGGACCGGCTGGACGCCGCGCCGGGCGCGCGGCGGCTAATCGATCAGCTGGAGTATTTCCTGGGCTTCATCGGCCTGGCCTCGCTGGTGGCCGGCGGCCTGGGCGTGGCGGGAGCGGTCGGCGCCTACCTGTCCACCCGCGAACGCTCGATCGCGGTGCTCAAGGCCCTGGGCGCGGACGGTGGGCTGGTGCGCAACCTTTACATGATCCAGATCGGCCTGCTGGCGGTGCTGGGCGTAGCCACCGGCCTGGCGATCGGCGCCATCGCCCCGCTGATCCTGGGCAAGTTGGCCGGCTCCAGCCTGCCGATTCCGGCCCTCTTCGCGATCTATCCCTGGCCGCTGGCCAAGGCGGGGCTATTTGGCCTGCTCGCGGCGGCGGCCTTTTCGCTGGTCCCGCTGGCCAGAGCGCGCCGCACGCCGCCCTCGGCCCTCTTCCGCCGCACCCTGGCCGCCAGCATCCCGCTCGGCCTGGAGACCGTGGGCGCGGGTCTGGCGGGCCTGGGCCTGGCCGCCCTGGCCGTCGCCACCGCCCCCACGCCCCTGGCCGCAGGGATCATGATCGCCGGAGTCGCCGTCGCCTTCGCCCTGCTGTGGGCGCTGGGCCTGGGCGCGGCCTGGCTGGCCGGGCGCGCGCGGGCACTGGCCTCGGGTCCAGCCCGGCTGGGTCTGGCGAACCTGGCCGGCCCGCGGTCGGCCGCCCGCACCGCCAGCCCCGCCATCGGCCTTGGCGTAGGACTGCTGGCCTGCGTGGTGCTGATCCAGTCGGCCCTGCTGGCCCAGGTGACCACGGTGGCTCCACGCACCGCCCCGGCCATGGTCTTCACCGAGATTCCCGGCGAGCAGGCCGCCGCCTTTGACGCCGAGGTGGCCAGGATCGCCGGGCCGCTCACGCCCGACACCTATCTGCGCCTGCCCTTCGCCACCGGCCGCATCAGCGCCCTGCGCGGCAAGCCGGTCGATCCCCAGACCATCGCCCCGGGCGAGCGTTGGGCCTTCGACAACGACCTGGGCCTGTCGCTGCTGGCCGCCGCGCCCAAGGACGACCAGGTGGTGGCCGGCGCCTGGTGGAAGCCGGGCTACGCCGGTCCCCCTCTGGTGGCGCTGAACGCCGAGATCGCCCAGGCGGCTGGCCTCAAGGTGGGCGACACCCTGACCCTGTCGATCCTGGGCCGCGAGGTCGAGACTCGTATCGCGGTGCTGCGCAAGATCGAGTTCGGCGGCTTCGGCCCCAACTTCAACATCGTCCTCAACGACCGGGCCCTGGAGGGGGCTGACCTTCGCAGCGTGGCCATCGCCCGCCTGGGCAAACCTCAGGAGGCCGCCCTGACCCGGGCCCTGGGTCGCAGCTTTCCGGGCGTCAACGTGATCAGCGTGCGCGAGCAGCTGGACGCCGCCGCCTCCCTGTTCGACCGCCTGGCGCTGGCCGTGCGGGGCGCGGCAGCCGTCGCAGCTCTGGCGGGCCTGCTGGTGCTGGCCGGGGCCATCGCCGCCGGAGCTCGGGCCCGGGCGCGCGAGGCCGCCACTTTGAAGGTGCTGGGCGCCACGCGCCTGCAGATCCTGACCGCCTATGCCATCGAGTATGGCGCGGTGGGCTTGATCGCCGGCGCGGCGGGCGTGGCCCTGGGGTTCGCGGCTGCCTGGCCGGTGGTGGTCAAGGTGTTCAAGGCCAGCTGGAGCGTCGACTGGAGCGGCGTCATGGTGCTGCTTGGCGGCGCGGCGGGACTTTCGATGGCGGGCGGGCTGCTGGCGGCCGCCCTGGCTCTGGCCCAGAGGCCCGCTCCAGTGCTGCGGGCGGACTGAGCAGCGGATCAGTCGGGCTGCCCGAGCCCGCCTGAGGCAGGCTGGCGATCGGCACGCCCGGCAGCATGGGCTCGCCCGTCCACTCCCAGTGCCAGGGCTCGAAGGCGTAGTTGACGAAGCCGAACCGCCCGGCATTGGCCACCATCCAGCGATAGAGGTCTGACCGCGCCATGGCCCGGCGATTGTCGTCGGCGCTGGAATCGGGCCCGTACCCAGGCGCGGCGGCGATGAAGACGTCCAGGGCCAGGCCCGTGCGGTGAGCCGAGCAGATGGTGCGCGACACGCCCTGGCAGTTGTTGTCGCGGGCGCAGCGGGCGGCGTCGGCGTCCGGATCGCGGAAGCCCGAGAAGATCGTCAGGCCGCGCGGGTCGCGCACCACGCCCGCCGCCTTGGCCTCGGCCGCCATCCGACGATAGGCGTCCAATGCGGCAGGTCTCAGTTGCACCACCTTGCCGCCGAAGCCCTCTTCCGCCTTGGCCGTCGAGAGGCTCGAGGTCGGCGGCGCGCCGGGACACCGGCCCTCGGCGTTGACCCGCACGAATGGCCGGGCGCGATGCCAGGCCGTCAGCATGGGCGCAAAGGTCTGGCTATCGAAGACTCCCGTCGGCCGCAAGCCATGGCCGCCTTGCCAGCGGGCCAGGGCTGCGGCGAAGCGCGGCGTGCCCGGGGCGCACCCGGTGCGAATTTCGTGCGCCACGCGTGGAGCGTAGATCTCCCAGCCGGTCTCGGCCCGTCCGAAGGGCGCCCAGGCCATGGTGGTCAGCGAGGCGGCGTTGACGGGCGCGGCGCTGTCAGAAATCCCGCCGCCCGCCTGGCAGTCTTCTGGCGTAGTCAAGGCGGTCTCGGCTGGAACGAACACCGGAGAGGCGGGCGGATCGGCGGACGGGAAATGCTGGGGCGCGGGCGGGGCGAACTCGGCGCGGTCAGGGACCGGTTCGGAGGCTCCAGGGGCGCCGCCCGGCCATGCGACCCAGGCGACGAAGGCCGCCGCCAACGCCGCCAGGCCGCCCAGGATCCACAACAGCCAACGCACCACCCGCAAACCAGCGCCTCCCTCAAGGCTCGGAACTTCGCTATGGCTGAAGGCTTCAACAGGGCGAGGCGTTCCGCCCTGGAGTTGTTTCATGACTGCGAAGTTGCGTGCGATGTTTCTTCTGACGGCCTGCCTGGCGGCGGCCACCGCCTGCTCCGAACCGGCCCCCAAGGCCCAGAAGAAGCCGCCCGCCCCGGCGGTCAAGCCCGCCGCCCCCAAGCCTCCGCCTGTGGTCCCCGCCGCCCCTGCGGGCGCAGCCCAGGCCAAGACCGTCAACGCCGCCCGTTTCGATCCCGCCGCCGCCACGCCATGGGCCAAGCGCGGCTACCTGATCCGCGCCCAGGTCCTGCTGGACCGCGCCCACTTCTCGCCCGGCGTCATCGACGGCCAGGAAGGCTCGAACCTCGCAATCGCGGTCGCGGCCTTCCAGGAAAGCCGTCGCCTGACCGTGGACGGCAAGCTCTCGCCCGCCGTCTGGGACGCCCTGGTCGGCGCCGACGCCGGTCCCGCCCTGACCACCTACACGATCACCGCCCAGGACGCGGCCGGCCCGTTCGTGGCCAGCATCCCCAAGGACGACTACGAGGCCATGGCCAAGCTGCCGGCCCTTTCCTACACCTCGCCGCTGGAGGCCCTGGCCGAGAAATTCCACATGGACGAGGCGCTGTTGCAGTCGCTCAATCCAGGCGTCGACTTCGGCAAGGCCGGGACCTCGATCGTGGTCGCCGCCCTAGGACCCGACGGCCTGGACGGCAAGGTCACCCGCGTCGACATCGACAACGCCAAGGGCGTGCTCAAGGCCTATGGCGATGGCGGACGGCTGCTGGCGGTCTATCCCGCCACCGTGGGCAGCACCGAGCGCCCGGCCCCGGTCGGCGAATGGGCGGTCAATACCGTGGCCCCTCGCCCGACCTACACCTACGACCCCTCGCGCCTGACGTTCGGCAAGCCCAAGACCAAGCTGACGATCCAGCCCGGGCCCAACAATCCCGTGGGCTCGACCTGGATCGACCTGACGAAGGACACCTACGGCATCCACGGCACGCCCGATCCCAAGCTGGTCAACAAGCGCGCCTCTCACGGCTGCGTTCGGCTGACCAACTGGGACGCGGCCGAGCTGGGCGCCGCGGGGGTGAAGGGCGCCCGGGTGATCTTCCACGGAAAGCCGGCGCGGTAGGCTAAAGCGCCAGCCGCAGCCCCACCCGAACGATCCGGGGCGCGGCGTAGCCCGGCACGCCGTCGGCGGTGCGCGAGGTCTGGATGTTGGCGTCCAGAAGATTGTCGCCGGCCACATAGACCGTCACCAGCGGCTTCACCTTCCAGTCCAGCCGCGCGTCCAGCCGGGTGGCGGGATCGAGCACGCGACTGTTGAGGTCGTCCTCGAAGCGCTTGCCTTCCCAGGTCAGGTCAGTGTCCAGCGTCAGGGCGTCGGTCAGTTCGGCCGACAGGCCCGCCGTGGCGCTCCAGATCGGGGCCTGGGCCGGGCGCTTGCCGGTCAACTGCGGGGCGCTGGAACCGCCGTCCAGGCGAGCGTCGGTGGCCGACAGGGCCGAGCGGAACGTGACCGGCCCCACCTTGCGTTCCGCCCGCGCCTCCAGGCCGATCGCGTCGATGCGGCCGGCGTTCTGGCGCTGGCGCAGCACCCCACCGGCCGGGATGAAGCCGCCGATCGGAAAGGTCCCCGGCCCGAAGCCCAGGGTCACGTTGACGACCGGATCGTCGATGCGGTTCCAGAAGGCGGTGACCTCGATCAGGCCGTTCGAGTTCTTGTGGGTGAGGCCTGTCTCGAACCCAGCCAGGCGCTCGGGCTTGAGGCCGGCGTTGGCCTCGGTGACGTCGTTGCCCACCCGGAACGGACGGTAGAGCTCATTCAGGGTGGCGGGGCGAAAACCGGTGTAGCCGGCAGCACGCGCCACCGTCCCGCTCCCCAGGTCGCGGGTCACGCCCAGGCGACCGCTGACCACCTCGCCGTCGCGATCGGCCGGATGCTGGTCCAGGAGCACCGCGCCCGTCACCAGGTTGCGCTCGATGCGCTTGCCGTCGGTGGTTTCCCAGTGGTCCAGGCGCAGGCCGCCGGCCACCAGCCACGGGCCCGTCGTCCATGACCCGTCGGCATAGGCCCCAATCACCGAGGTCTTTCCCCCGGCCGTGCGGGCGCGGGTATAGGCGCCGTTGACGTAGGTGTAGCGCTCGCGTTCCTCGCCGTCGTTCCAGCGCGCGTCGGCGCCCAGCTCCCATTCCAGCCCGCCCGTCTTGCGCCGGACCGCGCCGTTCAGACCCCAGCCCGTGGCCGGGGTCTTGTCCTGGCTGTTGGCCGGCGTTGTGGTCGAGCGGTCGGCCGACACGGCGACCGAGCTGTTGAAGAGGTCGCTGGTGCGCCGCCAGGCCTGCAGCCGCCAGCCCAGCGCCTCGCCGCGCGGGGCCCTGGCCAGGGTGGCGCTGAAGACGTTGCCCGAGGCGTTGGCCCGCGCCCCCGCCAGCCCCGCCCCGCGATCCTCCTCGAAGAAGCCGCCGCGCAGCGACAGCAGGCCCAGGCCCGTGGCCATGTCGACCCGGCCGCTGATGCTCTTGGCCTCAAGGTCAGTGGGCGTATCGGCTGTTCCTCGCGCACGGCCGCGCACGGGCACGTAGCCGTCGGACTTGTCGTAGGAGGCCGCGCCGAAGAACTCCAGCCGCCCCAGGGTGGACACGGCCGCCGCCGAGGCGCGCTGAGAGCCCAGCTCGCCGGCCGAGACGTCGGCGGCGATGCCGCCGTCGCGCTCCTTCAGGTCGATGGTCCCGGTCAGGGCGCCGGCTCCGTAGGGTCCCGCCCCCGCGCCGCGCACGATGTCGATTCCGGACAAGGATTCCGGCGCCAGCTGCGACCAGATCACCCATCCGCCAAACGGGTCGTTCAGCGGCACGCCGTCCAGCGTGACCAGGGTGCGGCCCGCGCCCGACGGGGCGATGGCGCGCAAGGTGATCCCCTGGGTGGTGGGATTGGCCGACAGGCTGGAGGTGCGCCGGAAGAGCGATACGCCGGGCGTCTGGCCCACGGCCTCGTCGATCCGCTGGGTCCGCGCCAGATCGCCCTCGCCCAGGTGGACGATCGAGAAGGCGGCGTCGGCCGCGGCGGGCGGCAGGCGGGCGGCGGTGACGATCACCTGTGCGACGGGAGGCGGCGTATCGAGGGGCATGGACACTCTCATTGGACGGGCCGCAAGCCGTTGGCCGGCCGAGCTCGCGGGCGTGACGAAAGAACGACGTCCCGCCGGGAAGCAACCCCCTTTCAAGTCACTTGCACAACAAGACTTACATTCCTAAGCTCGGGGCAGGCGCGCGCCAGACGCGCCGGTCCCGAGGAAGCCAGGAAAGCGCCATGAAAGTCCAACGCCTGCCGCCCGTGCGGACCTCGCTGCGGCCCACCAACCACCCCTACATGACCGGGGCCTGGACGCCGCTGCACGAGGAGGTCGACGCGATCGAGCTGGAGGTTCTGGAGGGCGCGATCCCCATCGACCTCGACGGCGTCTACCTGCGCAACACGGAAAACCCCGTCCACGAGCCGCTGGGCCGATACCACCCGTTCGACGGCGACGGCATGGTCCACCAGATCGCGTTTAAGGACGGCCAGGCCAGCTACCGCAACCGCTTCATCCGCACGCGCGGGTTCGAGGCGGAGCAGGAGGCGGGCGAGAGCCTGTGGGGCGGCCTGGCCGACGGTCCCGGCACGTCCAGGCGCCCCGGCTTCGGCGTCCATGGCGGGCTGAAGGACACGGCCAGCACCGACATCCTGGTCCATGCCGGCGAGGCGATCGCCACCTTCTATCAGTGCGGCGAAGCCTATCGCCTGGATCCGCTCACCCTCGAGAACCTGGGCGTGGCGGCCTGGGCGCCGCTGGACGGCGTGTCCGCCCACCCCAAGGTGGATGAGGCCACGGGCGAGCTGATGTTCTTCAACTACTCCAAGCACGCGCCCTATATGCACTACGGTCTGGTCGATCCGATGGGAAAGCGGACGGTCTATCAGCCCATCCCTCTGCCCGGCCCGCGCCTGCCCCACGACATGGCCTTCAGCGCCAACTACGCCATCCTCAACGACCTGCCGGTGTTCTGGGACGAGAGCCTGCTGGAGAGGAACATCCACGCCGTGCGCCTGCACAAGGGCCTGCCCTCGCGCTTCGCCCTGGTCCCGCGCCATGGCGGCGAGGTGCGCTGGTTCGAGGCCCAGCCCACCTACGTCCTGCACTGGCTCAACGCCTACGAAGACGGCGACGAGGTGGTGCTGGACGGCTATTTCCAGGAGAACCCCACGCCGCGCCCGCTGGAGGACGCGCCCGACGGCCACGGCCACCTGATGGCCTATCTGGACGAGCACAGCTTCCGGCCCAAGCTGCACCGCTGGCGCTTCAACCTGAAGACCGGCGAGACCACCGAGCGCCATCTGGACGACCGGATCCTGGAGTTCGGCATGTTCAACCAGGCCTATGCCGGCAAGCCCTACCGCTATGCCTATTCCACCACCGCCAGGCCGGGCTGGTTCCTGTTCGACGGCTTCGTCAAGCACGACCTGGAGACGGGCCAGAGCTGGTCGCTGAAGCTGGAGCCCGGCCGCTACGCCAGCGAGGCGCCGTTCGCCCCACGCGCGGGGGCCGTGGCCGAGGACGACGGCTATCTGGTCAGCTTCATCATCGACGAGAACCGGGGAACGTCGGAATGCCTGGTCATCGACGCCCGCACGATGGAGCCGACCTGCCGCATCGCCCTGCCCCACAAGATCAGCAGCGGCACCCACAGCGTCTGGGCGGGGCGTCATATGCTTACCCAGGTCCCCTAAGGTCCGCGCGCAACTGCGCCGCGGAGCTCTCATGCCGGCCAGCGGCGGCGAGACCTCGCGACGCGAACCTCACGCCGAGGAGCCGACCGAACCGATGCCCGGAAGGGGTGGATGGCGGGACTTGGCTTCGCTAGCCTCGCGCCATGGACAAGGACAGCTTCGCCAATCTCTTTGAGCCCGCCATCTCGCGGTCATTCGAACTAGCCGGTTTGCCCCCACCGACCAAAACGCTTGTCCAGTTTCACGGGAGGTCAAATTCCAGACCTGCCATGACCCAAGCAGAGGCCTTGGATCTTCTGTGGCTTTCACCCGATCGATTTTCCGTAGTCATCGACGTCAGCGTAATCCTCGACGGCGCCAATCCACCACTGCTGTTCGTTCGCCCATCCGACCATGAGCCGGTTCCATTCACGGCGACCTGGGCGCCCGACGATATCGGCCCATTCAAAGCTATAGGCCCGATTAGGAGGAGCTGACGGACCTAGCGTCCGCCTAGGGTGGGGAGCAGACGTTGCTTAGCCTATAGGCTGGGCCATTGCCACAATGGCTCCATCGCCACATCTCGTCGAACGGTTTACGGATACAGGCTCTCCTGGTCGGTAACGTAGCGTTCCATGAACTCGGCAAAACTATCTGAAACCCAGCGGTCAGGGCCAATGACCATGACCCGCCCTTGATTGGGGCCGCCGTCGCAGCACACCGCCCAGGCCCAGCACCACATCACGTGATCGGCGAAGATCAATGTCTTCCGGGGATCAGTCGCCAACACCATGGGGCTCTGATCATCGCACTCTTCTACAACCGAACGGACGCGCTCCAAGCCCCACCACGCGTTGTAATCGTCCATCTGGCCGCCATCGTCGAGCGTAGAGCAGGCCTGGCGCAGATAGATGCGGAAATCCGTAGGCAGGAGGAGGCCGTAATGCGCCTCAAGCGAGGCTACCTCCCGCTCACCGTGCGTGACGATGCGCGAATAGGACAAAGCCGCCCAATGGGACAACAGCCGCTGAAGCGGCAAGGACAATAGCCCGCTGGAGGGCGCTGCAATTACGTCCCCCAGTGGTGGCGCATTCGGCCGTGGATCCAGGCGGCCATAACCTGACCTGTAATGTTCGGGATCGGACGGCGAAATCTCCACCTCGACCTCGCCAGTCCAGTGTGTGTTTCTTTGCGATAAATAGACGGGTCGCCCATCATAGGAATGCCCCGGCTCTACGACCGATCCGCTCCAAATATGCAGGATGTCACTATCTAGCTGGACGTGGAACGGCGCAGGCGGATCAAAATTGCTGAGATGGGCCCGCTCCTTCCAGAAGCGAGTCGGTGTCACGCAAAGGCGCTCGGACTGCCGCATAAGGCGAAGCTAGGCGGTAATATCGGCGTTGCCAAATCAAGAAGCCTCGCGGCAGGGTCATGAATTCTCTGGAAGAAGAGGCGCGCGGTGTTGAGGGCGCTATCGTAGCAGCTGACTAGCGGTCATTCGCAAAGTCCAACTGGGGTCGTAAACCGCCGTTGACCTGACCTCCGGACCTTGCGCCGCAACGCCAGGCTGTCGGGCGGACGCCCATGCCGGCGAGCCATCCGTCACTGACACCAGCTCGCTAGCCCCTTCCGTGTCATGGTCCTGGCGGCCTGCCAGTTTCAACCGTCATCCCAACCGAGAGCGCGGGTCCCGAAAACCTCATCCGAGGCTTCCGGGATGATGACGCACGACCAGGGTCAGCAGGTCTCCGGCTTATCCCGCTTCAGCACGCAGGCCATCTTATTGCCGCGCGAAGCGCCGTAGACGGCCACGAGGCGGCTTTCGAAATAGGCCCACTTCTCGCGGGTGTCCTGGGCGGCCACGGCCATGGCGCGGTTGTAGTCGGCGCTTCCCCGGTCGGTGCCGGCCGTGTCCTTGTTCAACACCGCGTGCTTGATCCGGTCGCCGCAGTACAGGGCCTCGGGGAAGCCGTCGTAGCAACCGCTGATGAGGCCGGCCGGGAACGAGACGCTGGTCGGGGCCAGCCACGGCGCCGACGAGGTGTTGTTCAGCCCCGGAGGATTGGTGAGCGAGGGATTGGCGCGGGGCGCGTCGATCCAATTGCTGTGCGAGTAGAAGTCCTGGGCGGCGTGAAAGGCCATGCCCATGTCCTCGAGCACATTGCACTTGGCCCGTCCCTTGGAGCCGTTGAACGTGCAGCCGCCCCAGATGCTGGTGCTGTCCAGCTGGCCGTTCGGCTTGACCAGACCCGCCGCGTCTTTCACGGCCTCGTCGATGGCCTGGTAGATGTAGGTCCGGCAGGAGGTCAGGACCTCGGCGGCCTTGGCCTGGCTCTGAGGATACTTGCCGTTCGCGAAGAAGTCGCCGCCGTCGCAGTGGGCGGCGTGGCTGCCCATCAGGCCCCGGGCGGGATTGTCGGGCGCGCCCACCGCGCCCCAGGTGCCGTTCCTGCCCGCCAGTTCGTCGAGCGTGCTCCCGCCGAAATTGAACGCGCGCAGGCCGTCGCGGGTGATGCGTTCATGCTCGGCGTTCTGGCCCGCGGCCCGGATGGTTCCGAAGGCCAGCGCCTGGGGCGCGGCCATGACGGCGACGGCCAGGGCCGTGAGGGCGAGTGATCGCTTTCGCATGGGATGCTTCCTCCGATTCAACAATCAGAGGTTATATCGGCTCTCGCAAAAGTACAGTGACGCTTCAGGCTTTGGGGAACCATGGCACGAAGCCCGACGTGCGGGCGACATAGGCTTCATAGTCCGGACGCTTGCGCCGCATGCGCCCCTCCACGGTGGGCACCCCGCTCCAGCGGGTCAGCAGGAAGGTGATCAGCACGGGCCCCGGCAGGGCCCAGGCGCCCACGCCCGTCTCGGCGGCGACCAGATACAATCCCCACCAGACGCAAGCGTCGCCGAAATAGTTGGGATGGCGCGTGTAGCGCCACAGGCCCGTGTCCAGCACCTTGCCGGCATTGGCCGGGTCGGCCTTGAAGCGGACCAGTTGCCAGTCGCCCACCGCCTCGAAGGCGATCCCCGCCAGGGCCAGGGCCGTCCCGGTCGCCGCCAGCGCGCCCAACGGCGCCGCGCCCCCCTGTCCCAGCTGAACCGGCAGGGCCACCGCGAAGGCCAGCAGGTACTGCAGCGAGAAGACCAGCAGCAGCGAAGCCACGGCGAAGTTCCAGCCCCGCACGCTCTGCGCATGGGCCATCATCGAGACGTAGCGGCGGTCGGCCCCATGCTTGCGCCAGCGCCACAGTAGGTATCCCCCCAGCCGCGCCGCCCACAGGGTGACCAGGCCCGTCAGCAGCGCCCCATGCGGCGTGACGCCGACCTGGGCCAGGGTGGTCCAGGCCAGCAGCGCCATGCTGGGCCCCCACCATGCGTCGATGAAGCTGACGTCCTTCAGCTTCAGCCCCACCAGCCACAGCGCCAGGAAGGCGGCGGCCGAGATGGCGGCGTTGGTCAGGAGGAGAGTGATCAGGGACATGCGCCGCCTTCGGAGGGTCGAGGAAAAGACAAGAAAGACCCTCCCGCTCTCGAGGAGGATCTTTGAACCTACAGCCCCACCACCAAACTCACCGTGGTGGTGGTGGAGCCGCCGATGTTCAGGGTCTGCACCGTCCGCGCGCCCTCGACCTGGCAGTCGCCGGCCGCGCCCGTCACCTGCTTGAAGGCGTCCAGGGCCATGCGCACCCCGGTGGCCCCAACAGGGTGGCCGGCGCCGATGAGACCGCCGGAAGGATTGATCGGCAGGCGTCCGCCCATGGCGATGTCGCCCGCCTCGATCGCCTTCCAGCCCTCGCCCGGCGCCGTCAGCCCCAGATGGTCGATCGCCATGTATTCGGTGGTCGTGAAGCAGTCGTGGACCTCGACCGCGTCGATCTGGGAGAAGTCGGCGATCCCCGCCCGCGCCCTGGCGTCCTCGATCGCCCGGCGCACCTGCGGGAAGACGTGGGTTTGATCGCGACTGGCCTCGACCTTGCGAGCGTAGCTGATCGGGGCCGAGCGATGGCCCCAGCCCTTGAGACGAGGCAGGCTTTCCAGCGCGATCCCCCGCTTGTCGGCATAGGCCCGGGCCCGGCGTTCGGAGGCCAGGAACAGCACCGCCGTCCCGTCGGTGACCTGACCACAGTCCTGCTTGCGGGTGCGCCCCTCGACCACCGGATTGGCGACGTCGTCGGCGGTGAACGCCTCCGGTCCGAACCGCCAGTCGCGGGTCTGGGCGTTGGGATTGCGGCGGGCGTTGGCGAAGTTGTTCTCGGCGATCGCCATCAGGTGCTCGTAACGCAGGCCGTAGCGGCGGTCGTACTCGTCGGCCAGGTCGGAGAAGGCGCGCGGCCACAGAAAGCGGGCGTCCTGGAACTCGTGCCCCGCCCAGGCGGCCGAACCCAGGTTCTGGGCCGCCGTCTGGCCCGGCACGTTGCGCATCTGCTCGATCCCGACCACGCAGGCTAGGTCGTAGCGCCCGGCCTCGATCTCGGCGCTCGCCGCCAGGATCGCCACGCTGCCCGAGGCGCAGGCCGCCTCGTGCCGGGCCGTGGGCAGGCCGTCCAGCGCCGGGTGCGCCAGGCCGAAGAAGCCGCCCAGCAGCCCCTGCCCTGCGAACAGCTCACCGGCGAAATTGCCCACGTGTCCGGTCTCGATGTCGACCGGATCGAGATCGACAGCAGCCAGCCCCTCGCCCACAGCCTCGGCGAAGGCGTCGGCTAGGTCCATGCCCTGTCGGCTCCAGTTGGCGGCGAAATCGCTCTGCCATCCGCCCAGCACATAGACCATGCCAGCCTCTTCCCTTGATGCGGCCGACGTCCTCGGCTCTAGTAAGTCCGACTATACAAGTGACTTGCCGCGAGGCAAGGCTCCGCGTTGACAGTCCGCCGCGAACGACCGCACCAAGAGCCCCGATGCCGACCGCGCCCCTGCCTCTAGACGCCGAGACCGCCGCTCCGATGGTGCGCGCCAGCTCGGCCGCGCGGGCCCTGAACCTGATCGGCGACCGCTGGACCCTTCTGGCCCTCTACGCGGCCTTCATGGGCGAGACGCGGTTCGACGGCTTCATCAAGCTGACGGGAATGGCCCGCTCGCTGCTGGTCGACCGGCTTGGGCGGCTGGAAACGGCGGGCGTGCTGGAAAGGCGCGCCTATCAGCAGCGGCCCGTCCGCCACGACTACCATCTGACCGCCATGGGAGCCGACCTCTACGACGCTGCCCTGATGATCCTGCGCTGGGAGAAGCTCTGGCACTTCGACCCCGCCAGCCCGTCGCACAACATCGAGCATGTCGCCTGCGGCCGGCCCCTGACGGCCGAGATGGTCTGCAAGGCCTGCGGCGAGGCGGTGACGGCGCGCGACGTCGAACTGGTCCCCGGCCCCGGCGCGGGACTGGAGCCCGCTCCCCGCGCGCGCCTGCAACGGCGCTCCACCACCGAGACCGCCCAGCCGTTGCATCCGATGCTGGAGCGCTCGATCGCCGTGCTGGGCGACCGCTGGACAGCCCATCTGCTGGCGGCGGCCTTCTACGGGTTGCGGCGGTTCAAGGACCTGCAGGCCGAGCTGGGCGCGGCCACCAACATCCTGGCCGACCGCCTTGCCAGGTTGGTCGAGCTGGGCATGCTGGAGCGTCGGCTCTACCAGACGCGTCCCGAACGCTGGGAATATCGGCTCACCGACGAGGCGCGCGACCTCTTCCCCCTGATCGCGGCCCTGATCGCCTGGGGCGACCGCTGGCTGGCCGGCGAGGCAGGTCCGCCCGAGGTGCTGATCCACAAGCCCTGCGGCCAGCCGCTGGAACCGGTTGTCCGCTGCGGCGCCTGCCACGGTGCGGTGGATGTGCGCTCGACCCGGCTGGGACGACCCTAGCCTTTGGAAGCCTTGTAACGCTCCACGTCGATCTCCCCCTCCCAACGGCCGACGGCCGTGGCCACGGCCAGGTCGGCGGTGACGTTGGGCACCGTGCGGATCATGTCCAGCACCCGGTCGAACGGCAGGATGAAGCCCACGATGATCGCCGTGCGTTCCGGGCCCACCCCGATCGAAGCCAGGACGGCCGCCAGGATAAACAGCGAGCCGGACGGCACCGGCGCCACGCCCATGGCTACGATCGTCGTCGTCACCGCCACCAGGGCGTAGTCGGTCAAGGTCAGATGCACGCCGAACACCTGGGCGGCGAAGATCGTAAGCATGGCCACGTACATCGCCGTGCCGTCCATGCCGATGGTCGCGCCCAGCGGCAGGACGGTGGAGCTGACCGAGGGGCTGATCCCCAGATTGTCCTCCGACACCCGGATCGCGACGGGTAGCGAGGCCGAGCTGGAGGCGGTGGAAAAGCCCACCAGCATGGCGTCCATGATCCCCTTGAAGAACGGCGCGACCGGCAGCCAGGCCAGGAACCGCACGACGGCCCCGTGCACCAGCAGGGTCTGGATCGCCGAGCCGAGCACTACGCACAGGGCCAGTTGGGCCACATGAACGAAGGTGGCCGGCCCATTGTGGCCCATCACCACCGCGATCAAGGCGAAAACGCCGAACGGCGCGGTCTCCATCACGAAGCCCACGACCCGCAGCATCACCTCGGACGCCGACTTCAGCAGGCGCGCGGTCGGTTGGCCGTCCTCGCCCGCGACGATCACGCCGGCCCCGACCAGCACCGCGAAGAAGATGATGGCCAGGGTGTCGCCGTCGGCCAGGGCCTTGATCGGATTGAGCGGAACGATGCCGATGAATAGCTCACCCGGCGACTTGGGCGTTCCCACCGGCTGAGGCGCGACGCCGTGCAGGTCCGCGCCGATGCCGGGTCCCATGAGGGTGGCCAGGACCAGCCCCACGCACACCGCCAGGAAGCTGGTCAGGAAATACATGCCGATAGTCTTGACGCCGATGCCGCCCAGACGCTTGGGATCGCCCAGCTGAGCCACGCCCGAGGCGATGATCACGAACACCAGCGGCGCCACCAGCATGCGGATCAGCCGCACGAACACGTCGCCCACCAGCTTCAGGCTGGAAGCGCCCTCGCCCCAGGCGTAGCCGACGATCGCGCCCAGCACCAAGGCCACGAGAATGCGCTTCCACAGCGGGGTGGCGAACCACCAGCGCAAGGGCCCCTTGGCGACTTCCGACATGCCGACTCCCCCGTACTCAGAAGCACAGAGCATGGACAGTCGGGCGTCAGGTCAAGCGGCTGTCACAGCCACAGGTCCTGAGTTGTGATCCCGTCGCCCCAGAAGCCCGGCGCCGGCGGGGTCAAACGTCCGTCGGCCACATGGCAGCCGCCAGGGTGGTCGACCGCCAGCCACCAGGGACCGTCCAGGTCGGCGAAGGCGCAGCGACCCGCCAGATGCAGGGCCGGGGCGATGGCCAGGGAGGAGGCGACCATGCAGCCGACCATCAGGCCGAAGCCGTGGTTCTGGGCCCCCTCCAGCATCAGCAGGGCCTCGCTGAGCCCGCCGGCCTTGTCCAGTTTCAGGTTCACGGCCTTGTAGCGGCCGCGTAGCGCCGCCAGATCGGCGGCCACGTGCACCGACTCGTCGGCGCAAATGACATAGGGCGGGTCGTAGCCCTCCAAAGCCTGGTCCTGGCCCGCCGGCAGGGGCTGCTCGACCAAGGCGATGTTCAGATCCGACAGGATCGGCTTGAGGCCGTCGAGAAGGGCGAAGTCCCAGCCCTCGTTCGGGTCGACGATCAGGCGAGCGTCCGGCGCCGCCCGCGCCACCGCCAGCAGGCGGGCGGCGGGATCCTCGGCCGAGAGCTTGACCTTGATCAGCGGTGCGGAAGCCACGGCGCGGGCGGCGGCCTCCATGGCCTCGGGCGTGTCCAGGCTGACGGTGACGGCGGTGACGAGGCTGGGAGGAACCGGCAGGGCCGTCAGGGCCTCGACGCTCAGTCCCTCGCGCTTGGCCCGCAGATCCCACAGGGCGCAGTCCAAGGCGTTGCGGGCCGCGCCGGCCGACAGCACCTCAAGCGCCTCGTACGGCCGCGCGCCCTCGGCCAGCCGATCAAGCGCCGGCGCCAGCTGGGCCAGGACGCTGTCGACGGTTTCGTCGTAGCGGGCGTAGGGCACGCTCTCGCCACGTCCGATCAAGCCATTCTCCTCGACCTCGACCACCACCACCTCGGCGGCGGTCTTGACCCCGCGCGAGATGCGGAACGGCGCCTTCAGGCGATGGCTGACATGGGTGGCGGAGACGGTGCGACGCATCCTCCTGCCATCTCACCGTTCACGGCGTTTGGCGAGGGGCTAGCGGACGCGGCGAGGGATCGGAGAGTCGGCGCGGCGCTCGCGGAACACCTGCAGGGCCAGGGCCGGGCGCACCAGGAACAGAGCGGCCCAGACCAGCAGGACGCCGCCATAGTTCAACGCGCCCACGATCCCGCCGGGGCGCCCCGGACGCGTGAACCGAACGTTGCGCGGCGCGGGCTGGAACAGGCTGGGCATGGCGATGTCGGTCATGGCGTCCTCCTTGGATGCGACCAACGTGGACCCGCCATGCGTCAATTCCGGACGTATGGACGCGGCCCTCCGGCATCCCTATTTCCGGGTCTCGCGTTCTCCTCCAACGAACGCCCCAGGAGTCCACGTTTCGATGAGCAAGCCGGTCACGATCACCATTCCCCACCAGTTGGGCGCGGCCGAAGCCCGGCGGCGCATCGAGGAAGGGTTCGGCCAGTTAATCGGCCAGGCGGGCGGCATGCTGACCAACGTCCAGAAGGCTTGGGTCGGCGACACCTTGAATTTCTCGGCCCAGGCCATGGGCCAGACCATCTCGGGCGCCCTGTTCGTCATGGACCAATCCGTGCGCATGGACCTGGTGCTGCCCGGCCTGCTGGGCATGATCGCCGGCAAGATCACAGGCCAGGTCAAGCAACAGGGCCAACTGCTGCTCGAGAAGAAGTAGAGACCCCCCTACCCCTTCTTCGCCTTCTGAACCTTCCGGGCCTTGTCCCGCTTTTCCGCCGCCCGGTCGCGCCGAGCGTCCCGCTCGGCCGAGACCTTGTCGAGCCGTTCATGGGCGCGGCGGGCGCGCTCGACGCAGCGCGCGTGCATGGCCGCCAGCTCCTTCTCGGTCAGCTTCTCAATGCCCATGAAGTCGTTCTCGGCCTCGGACGTCAGGATCAACTCGTCCAGCTTGGTCTGGACCGCCGCGCTGTCGCGGTTTTGGGTGTTCTGGATCAGGAACACCATCAGGAAGGTGATGATCGTGGTGCCGGTGTTGATGACCAGCTGCCAGGTCTCGGAGAACTGGAAGATCGGCCCGCTGGCCGCCCAGCCGACAACCAGAAGCAGGCACAGGATAAAAATTCCGGGGCTGCCCGCGACCCTGGCGGTGGCGTTTGCAAATCGGGCGAAGAATCTGTCCATGCGCGCTCCTGGCCCCTAGGAACGCCTTCGCCGCCAAGGGGTTCGATCGCGCCCGCGGTTTCCGTTGCGGCGCCGTGCGACCAAGCGGGAACGCCAGCGCCGCCTCGCAGCCACAACCCTGGCGTGATTGCCCTCTGCCTAGAGATGCGGCAAAGCGTCACATCGCGGAATAACGAAGAAACCCAAGGGGATACTTCATCGTATTTCCTCCCGTCCGGGGAACGGGATCAACATGCAGGCTAACGTCGCCCATCAGGAGCAGCGGCGGCAGGACACGCTCCTGTTCGTCCTGTCGGTGTCGCTGGTGGCGAGCCAGGCGTTCAGCGATTTCGTCACCCGCAGCCCCCTGAACATAGCCACCCTCTGGCCGTCCAACGCCCTGCTGGCCGCCGGCCTGCTGGTCCTGACCCCGTCCCGTCGCATCGGCCTGGTCCTGCTGGCGGTGATCTCGCACCTGGTGATCGACGTGATGGTGGGCGACAGCCTGGCGCGCGCGGGCGTCTACACCGTGGTCGACGTCGGCGAGGGCCTGCTGGTGTGGGTGGTGACGGGCCGCTTCTTCGGCGGCCCGCCACGGGTGCGGACCATGCGGCAACTGGCCCTTCTGACCACCCTGACCGCCCCCGTCACCCTGCTGTCCGCCGTCGTGGCCGCCACGACCCTGACCGTGTTCTTCGGCGAACCGTTCGTGACGGTGCTGGCCGACTGGTTCATGTGCGGCGTCCTGGGCATGTCGATCGTGCTGCCGGCGGTGCTGGTGCTGCTGGACAGCGAGCACCGGCGCGCCTTCCACCGCAGCCTGCCCGAGCGCGCCGGCCTTTACATGGTGACGGCCCTGCTGACGGCGGCGGTGTTTCACCCCCGCGGCGTCCCGGCCCCCTTCATCCTGTTTCCGATCGTCGTGCTGACAGCCTTCCGCCTGGGTCCGCGCGGCGCAGCCTCGGCTTCGATGATCGTGGCGTGCGTGGCCATTCCGCTGACCGTGCGAGGCCTGTGGAGCGACCAGATCTTCACGGGCTGGCCCCAGGCCCAGCAGAACCGCGTGGTGCAGGCCTTCGTGGGCATGCTGTTCGTCACCAGCCTGGCCACCGGCCTGGCCCTGGCCCAGCAGGAGCGCCTGCGTCGCCTCCTGGTGCGCCGCGAGCAGCTGACCCGCGCCGCCCGCTCGCGCGCCCTGGCCGCCAACGAGGCCAAGACCGAATTCCTGGCCACCATGAGCCATGAGATCCGCACGCCCCTGAACAGCGTGCTGGGCTTCACACAGCTGCTGGTCGGCCGCCAGGACCTGCCCGCCGACGCTCGCCGCCAGCTGTCGCTGATCGACAGCGCCGGCACGGCCCTGTTGACCGTGGTCAACGACATTCTCGACTTTTCGCGGGTCGAGGCCGGCCAGGTCGAGCTGCTGTTCCAACCCACCTCGGCCGCCGCCGTGCTGCATGACGCCGTCGGCATCATTCGCCCCGAGGCCGAGAACAAGGGCCTGACCGTCGAGGTCGAGGTCCAGGATCCCGTCGGCGGCCTGCACGACCTGGATGGTCTGCGCCTGCGCCAGGTGCTGCTGAACCTTCTCAACAACGCCGTGAAGTTCACCGAGGCTGGCCGCATCCGCGCCTGCCTGACCGTGGAGGCGGGCGACATCGAGGACCGGCTGAAGTTCGAGATCATCGACACCGGTGTCGGCATCGCGGTCGAGCGACAGGGCCGCCTGTTCCAGCGCTTCAGCCAGATCGACAGCTCGGCCAGCCGCGCCTATGGCGGCGCGGGCCTGGGACTGGCGATCAGCAAGGCCCTGGTCGATCTGATGGGCGGACGGATCGGCGCCGACAGCGCCCCGGGCCGCGGCTCCGTCTTCTGGGTGGAACTATCGGCGCCGGAGGTCGAGGTGTTCGACGTGGCCGAGCCCGAACCGACGGCCGAACCCGGCGCGGCCCGCATTCTGCTGGTCGACGACCATCCGATGAACCGCGAGATCGGCTCGGCCCTGCTGGCGCTGGTGGGCTGTCGCGTGGAGACCGCCGAAAACGGCCAGCAGGCCGTGGCCAAGGCCGCGCGCGGCGGCTACGACATCATCCTGATGGACATCCACATGCCCGAGATGGACGGCCTGGCCGCAACCCGGGCCATCCGCGCCCTGGAAGGGCCGCTGGGCGATATCCCCATCATCGCCATGAGCGCCGACGCCCTGCCCCAGCAGGTCGAGCGTTGCTACGCCGCTGGCATGGTCGACCACGTGGCCAAGCCCGTGCAGCGGGAGGTGCTGTACGCCAAGGTCAGCCGCTGGCTGGCGCGGAAGTAGGTCCGGGAACGCCCCTTCCCACGCAAGGCCCCGCCCACTACGTTCGCCGGGCTATTCGGGGAGTCCGAGATGAAGTTCCTGCGCCTGGCCGCCATGGCCTCCGCCCTGACCGTCTGCGCCGCCCTGGCGGCCTGCTCGCCCGCGAAGAAGGAGGCCCCGCCCTCGGCGCCGGGCCGCACGGCGTTGAAGCTGGCCACCGACTGGAAGGGCGAGGCCGAGCTGGGCGGCTACTATCAGGCCGTGGCCACGGGCGAGTACGCCAAGCGCGGCCTGGACGTGACCCTGATCCAGGGCGGCCCCGGCGTGAACGTGCCCCAGCTGCTCGCCACGGGCGCGGTCGACGTGGGCGTGGGTTCCAACAGCTTCATCGTGCTGAACCTGGCCAAGGAGAAGGTGCCGGTGAAGGCTGTCGCCGCCTTCATGGACAAGGATCCCCAGGTGCTGATCGCCCACCCCGACCAGGGGATCAACGGCATCGGCGACATGAAGGGCCGGCCGATCCTGCTTTCGGACGCCTCCAAGACCGCGTTCTGGGTGTGGCTGCGCGCCAAGCACGGCTTCACCGACGATCAGGTGCGCAGCTACAACTACTCGGCCGCGCCGTTCCTGGCCGACAAACGGGTGATCCAGCAGGGCTACGTCACGTCCGAGCCCTATCTGATCGAGAAGGAAGGCAAGGTGAAGCCTGCCGTGTTCCTGCTGGCCGACGACGGCTATCCGTCCTACGCCTCCATGGTCCTGGTCCCCGACGCCCTGATCGCCAAGAACCCGACGGCGGTGAAGGCCTTCGTCGAGGCCACCGCAGCGGGCTGGGTCTCGTACGTCTACGGCGACGCCAAGCCCGGCGACGCCTTGATCCTGAAGGACAATCCGGAAATGACCCAGGACGTCCTGGACCAGGCCCGCGAGAAGATGCGCGCCTATGGGGTGGTGCCCAGGACCGGCGTCGGCGCGATGACCGACGCCCGTTGGGCCGAATTCTTCAAGGCTACGTCCAGCCAAGGGGTCTATCCCACGGACATGGACTACAAGCGCGCCTACACCCTGGACTTCATTCCGAAGTGAGCCGGCGCCTGATCGCCTCCCTCTCCGCCGTCGAGGTCGACTATGCCGGTCGCGGGCGCGTGCTGGGTCCGGTCGACCTGTCGCTGGCCAGCGGCGAGATCGTCGCCCTGGTCGGGCCGTCGGGCTGCGGCAAGTCCACGGCCTTGCGCCTGCTGGCCGGACTGGAGACGCCCACCCGCGGCGAGGTGACCCGCGCCGCCGGCCGGGGCGAGACCTCGGTCGTCTTCCAGGCCCCAACCCTGGCCCCTTGGATGAGCGCGGCGGCCAATGTCGCCCTGCCGCTGGAGCTCGCCGACCTCCCCGCGCGCGAAGCCCGCGCCCAGGCGGTTGAGGCCCTGGCCAAGGTGGGCCTGAAGGGCGCCGAGGCCGCCCGCCCCGCCCAGCTGTCGGGCGGCATGGCCATGCGCGCCTCGCTGGCCCGGGCCCTGATCACCCGCCCGCGCCTGCTGCTGCTGGACGAACCCTTCGCCGCCCTGGACGAGATCACCCGCCGGGCCCTGGCCGACGACGTTCTGGCGCTGGTGAACGAGCTGGCGCCGGCCGTGATCTTCGTCACCCACAATGTCGAAGAGGCCGTCTACATGGCCGGCCGCGTGGTGGTGATGTGTCCCGCCCCCGGCCGCATCGCCGGCGAGGTGACCGTCGAGGGGCCTCTGGTCCGCCCGCCGGGCTTCCGCACGACCGAAGGCTTCCGCGCGACGGTCGAGGCGGTCTCGTCCCTGCTGGCCCAAGGCGTCGGGGCCGCCGCATGACCCGCGTCCTGGCCCCGCTTTTCCTGATCGTCCTGCTGCTGGCGGCCTGGGAGGTGGCCTGCCGCGCCCTGGAGGTGCCGGTCTACCTGCTGCCCGCGCCCTCGGCGATCGGCCGGGCCCTGGTCGAGGGCTGGCCGCTGCTGTTGGCCAGCGCCTGGAACACCCTGGCCACCGCGTTGATCGGCCTGGCCCTCGCCAGCGCCCTGGCCTGCGGATTGGCCCTGCTGGTCAGCCTCCATCCGGCCGTAGAGGACGCGGTGCGCCCCGTGGCCGTGACCCTGCAGGTCACGCCGCTTGTAGCGATCGGACCGCTGGTGACCATCTGGGCGGGGATCGAGCACCCTGGACGCGCCGTCGTGGCCCTGGCCGCCGTGGCCGCCTTCTTTCCGATCTTCTCCGGCGCCCTGACCGGCCTGAAAGCCGTGGATCCGGACCTGTCGCGCCTGTTCGACCTGTACGGCGCCGGCCGCGTCCAGCGCTTGTGGCGACTGCGCCTGCCCTCGGCTGTTCCGGCCCTGCTGGAAGGGCACAAGGTGGCCGCGGGCCTGGCCGTCGTGGGCGCCGTAGTCGCCGAGTTCGTGGCCGGCTCGGGAGGCAGCCAGGGCCTGGCCTGGCGGGTTCTGGAAGCTTCCAACCGCCTGCAGACTGCACGGGTGTTCGCGGCCCTGGCCGTCCTGGCTGTCCTGGGGGTGGCGGTGCATGGCGTGCTGAGCCTGGTCGAGCGTCGCCTGTTGACCTGGTGGCGCGGCCGCTGACCCGTTCCGCCGCAACGAAATCGGCGCCGCGTTAGGCCAAGATTAAGTCAGCCTCCGTACACAACGTAAGGACCTCCCTTCCTTCCGGAATGGTTCATGCGCCGCGTCGTCCTTCTGTCCGCCCTGCTGAGCATCGCCGCCCCGGCGTACGCCGATGGCGCGCGCGAAAGCCGCTACGGACCCGCCACGCCCCGCCAGAGCAATATCGAGGCCGCCGCCCGCTACGACGGACCCATGCTGGCCTGGTCCAACAAGCGCCAACCCCAACCGCCCGTTCCGCCGGCCCAAGCCGTGGCGACCGCGCCCACGCGCCCGGCTCCGGTAGCCGCCTGGGCGGGCTATCGTCCAGCCGCCACGACCAACCCGGCCCCATCGCCGATCCAGGCTTCCGCCGCGCGCCTGCCCGACAGCCTCTACGCCACGCCCCAGCCGCCGCCAGGCCGTCAGATGGCCGCCGCGACGCCTCCTGGCGGAGGGGCCGGCGTGCGCTTCTATTCCGTGGGCCGAGCCTCGGGCCTGACGCCCGACGCCATCCCGCCCGCCGGCGCCGACAATCGCGTGCTGGTCATCGCCGATCAGCCCCCTCCGCCCAAGGACAGCGAGCCCATGCACGGGTCCGCCGACTGGCTGGCCGCCGGCGCACGCGGCGACGATGGCGACGACACCGGCGCCGACCGTAGCAAGACCCGGGACCAAGGCCTTTGATCCAATCGCGTCTCCACGACCTCATCGCCCTGGCGAATGAGCCCTCCAGCACGCGCCGGCGCGAACTGTTGCGGGGCGTCACCGATCTGTTCTTCACCGCCGAAGGCCATGGCGACGTCGAGATGGGCCTGTTCGACGATGTGATGGGCCAGTTGGCGGGCGAAATGGAGGAAGCGGTCAAGATCGAACTGGCCCAACGCCTGGGCGAGACCGCCGCACCGCCCCCGGCCCTGACCCGCAAGCTGGCCACCGACTCGATCGCCGTGGCCCGTCCGATCCTGGAAGGCGCGCCCCAGCTCAGCGAGGCCGACCTGCTGCACGTGGCCCGCACCCAGGGCCAGGACCACCTGCGCGCCCTCTCCCAGCGCACGGTCGTGCCCAGCGCCGTGTCCGACGCCATCGTCGAGCGCGGCGACGACGCCACCCTGGGCGTGCTGCTGCGAAACGAGGGAGCGGTGCTGTCTCGCCAGGCGCACGAGGCGGCCGTTGACCGCGCCGCGGTCAACCCCGAACTGCACGAGGCGGTGGTCGACCGCCAGGCCCTGCCGATCGACCTGCTGAACGAGATGTATTTCGTGGCCGAAGCCCGGCTGCGCGACCGCATTCTGGAGCGCAACGCCAACGTCGATCCCGCCACCCTGGAAGCTGCGCTGAAGGCCGGCCGCAATCGCGTGGCGGCCCGAGACGGCGCCCTGCCGGCGGACTATCCGGCGGCGGTCAAGGAGATCGTCGCCCTCAAGACCAAGGGCGCGATCACACCCCAGGCCCTGGTCTCCATGCTGCGCTCGAACAAGACCACCCTGTTCCTGGTGGCGCTGGCCGAACTGGCCGACATCGACTTCCACACCGCCCGCAAGATCATCGAGCGACGCGAACTCGACGCCCTGTCGGTGGTCTGCAAGGCGGCCGATTTCGATCGCGCCCTGTTCCTGACGTTCGCCCTGCTGATCCTGGATCCGAACGACAACGCCATGGGCAAGGCCAAGAGCTACGGCGAGCTCTACGCCGCTCTCCCCCGCGACGCAGCCCTGCGCACCATCCGTTTCTGGCGCATGCGCCGCACTACGGGCGACGTGGCGGCCGCCTAGCCCCGCGCGCGGCGCAGAGACAGCAGCCAGCCGATACCGAAACCGGCCAGGACGGTCAGGGGGAAGGTTTCCCAACCCGGCGGGGGCTCGTGCAGCCACAGCTCGCGGGCGAACACCAGGCCCCAGATGATGAGACCCCAGGCCGCGCCGAACAGGGCCCAGGTGTGATTGTCGATCCAGCCACGCAGGCCGGTCCGGGGCGTGGGCGCGACCGGCGGCTCAACTTCCGTTCCGCAACGGGCGCAGGTCCATCCGCCCCACGGTCCTCGCACGGGCGTGTCGCCGGTCACCGGAGCCTTGCACGAGGGGCAGGCCGGGGGCTTGGCCTTGCGACGCGGCACGGGAACCGCGCTCAGCCCGCCGATCACCAGAAAGAGATAGAGCAGCAGGTAGATGACGCGGGAAACATCCACGTCCTTGAAAGCGTCGCCCATCCGGTCCTCGCTGGCCCACAACGGCGCGCAGGCTAGGCCGCGTCGCCTCGCGGGTCGAGCGTCGCCTTAGCGAATGCGGATGCGAACGGGCACGTCGATGAAGGAGCCCGCCCGGCTCTTGCCGTCGGGGCCCAGCAGGTCGACCTGGAACTGCGAGGCCATCGACAGGGCCGCCTGGCCCACGCCCAGTTCCGAGGGGGTCTCGCTCTGCACCGAACAGGCGGTCAGGCCGCCATCGCGCTTGACCATGCAGCTCAGCATCGCTTCGGCGAAACGCGGGGTCACGTCCTTGACCTGGGTCACGGCCGGCTGGGTGTCCGAAACCGGGGTGAGCAGAACGGCGCCGGCGGCGAGCATCGAAGCGATCACTGTGTCTTCCCTATTGTTGTCCTGGGTCCGCGCCCGAGGGCGCGGCCGGTTTCATTCTGGGTCAGGCGGCGTGCGCCTGCTTGACCCTCTGCAACCCCTGGGCCGCCAGGTCGGTCAGCGACCTCAGGCCAAGCTCGGCGAACACGTCGAAGGCGCAGGCCAGAGCCACGGCCGCGCGGTCGAGCCGGCCGTCGTCCTGGCCGGTGATCTCCACCCGGGCCTCGTAAAGGCGGGCCAGGTTCATCTGGGTCACGGCCCAGGCCGCTGGATCCCGAGCGCCCGGCGCCGCGGCCAGCTCGGCCTTGAAGGCCATCTCGGCCGCGTCCAGCACCGCCAGGTCGGCGGTCAGCTCGGCGCAGCGGGCCAGGCTGAGGGCTCGGTTGTTGGCCGCCACGGCGCGCAGGGCCAGCGCCGGCTGGGTCTTGAGGATGTGCGACGCGCGATCGTAGCAGGTGACCGCGCGCTCGAAGCAGCGTTCCGAGGTGGTGGCCTCGCCCATGGCCTGCAGGCCCGCGCCCAGGGCCGTCTGCGCCCGCGCCCAGTCCATCGGGCTATGGTCTGCGCTTAGAGGCTCCAGCGCCGCGGCCAGGGCTTCGACGCCGTCGGCGACGCAGCCGACCTCGCCGTCCAGTTCGCCCAGCTGCACCAGAGCCGTCCCATACAGGGATTTCAGCCGCGACCACGCCAGGGGTTCGAAGTCAGGATCCAGGGCGGCGGCCGCGACCTTGGCCTCGTCCTGAGCCACCTCGGTCAGGGTCCGGTCCTTCAGGCGAGCGGCGCAGGTCAGCAGCAGCTCGATGCGCGCGGCCCGCAGATCGGCCAGCAGAAGACGGCAAGCCCCGCCCTTGACCCGTCGACCGGTCGCCAGCTTCGCCAGCGGGGCCTCGAAGGCCTGGACCGCCGCGAGGGCTCGATCCAGATCGTCGGCGCCCAAGGCCACCCGTCCTTCCAGCCCTGCCAGCAAAGCCTCGACCATGGCGCAGCGCTGCCCTGGCGCAGTCCTGGCCAGGGCCAGGGTTGCGCCGGCCGCCGCGTGCAGCCCTTCGTCGCCGAACAGGTCCGCGCCCAGGACCGCCAGGGTCGCCTGCTCGCAGCGCGCGGCGGCCAGTTCCTCGACGCGCCGCTCGGCTTCGAACACCTTGGCGGCGGCCTCGGCCTGGGCCGCGCCCTTGCGCAGGGCCGCCGGGTCGCCGGAACGACGGGCCAGCTCGCGCCAGACCACCGCGGCTTCCAGCAGGCGATGGCCGCGGTCCTTGCAGCCGATGCGGCCGGCGGCGACGTCGGCGGCGCGGGCCTCGTTCACCAGCAGGCGCAGATCCAGAAGCTCCAGAAGCGAGGTGTCGCCGCCGGTCAGGCCGTCGCGGTGAGCGGCCGCCTTGGCGGGCGCGCTCGTATCGACGCCGAAGAGACGCTTCAGATCACGGCCGAATTCGAACATCGCTGCGCACTCCGCACACGGAACGTCCCACGCCGGGACGTCCGGCAAGGGTTCAACGCAACGACAGCAAACCCGGAGCCAACACATTTAACAAGTCGTTAACGAGCCCTAAGGCGACGTTAACCATAAATATTTCCACTCCGTTTACTCTTCGTTCCCAAGTGTCCGGAAAATCAGGACTTTTGCCTAATTTTGGCACGTTTTTTGCTTCACGCCGCAGTAGTGGCGAAGCTTGGTTCGACCCTGAGTTAGAACATTGTTCACCGAAGTGAAAATGACGTTAACCATAGATTTTAAGGGCGCGTTTACACTTTGTTCGCAGGCGCGCCAGTCCCGCCCTTCCCGGCGCGGGCGATAGCGGCTTCAGAGACCGTAGCCGCGGGCCATGGCGGCGGCGAAAACGGGGATCAGGGCGAACACCGCAACCTCAGCCCACAGGGCCCGGCGCACGCCGGCCGCCTCCGCCTGCGGCACGACATATCCTGCGTCGACCTTGGCTCGTCCGCGCCACTTCAGGATCGCAATCGTCGGCATGATCGACAGCAGACCCACCACCGCGAAGGCGGCGATCTTGGCCCAGAACACCGGATTGGACAGGTAGAAGGTCGAACCCTTGGCGCCCAGAAACACACGAGCGAAGCCCACGGCCAGGATCAGGGTCGCCACCGCGCCGTAACCGGCGTCCAGCCCACCTAGCACCTTCAGCCCATTGGAGCCGACGCCTGGCCGCACGAGGGCCAGCTCAGCCGCCAGAAGGCCCACCAAGGCGAAGATCAGCAGGTGGTGCAGGATAGCCAGGATCAGGTCCAGCATGACGGCCTCCGACTCGGCGACGCCTTGCGCGTCCGGCCGGAGGACACGGGCGGGAACAGCGTTCGTCAAGCTGTCGATCTGGCCACCGCACGCATCGGCCGCTAGACAGGCCCGATGAGCACAGCCATCGACATCTGGACAGCCGCCCTCTGCAAGCCCGATCCCGGCTATGGCGGCTGGGCGCACGTCCGGCGCATGGGCGACGGGACCCTCGCCGGCGCGGCCGGCGGCGAGCGCCGCGTCAGCGGGATCAGGATGGCTCTGACCGGCGTGATCGAAGCCTTGGGCGCGGTCGCCGACCTGCCCGCCAACACCGCCGTGACTCTTCATTTCGCCGATCCGAACCTGGCGGCCGAACTGGTGTCGACCGACGGAGCCTGGGCCCAGGCCGAGCCCGACGCCTGGAACATGGCGCGCGAGGCGCTAGCCGCTCGTCCCCTGCTGTCGCTGGCCCCGCTGGGCGAGGCCACGCCGGCGGCCGGCTTCCTGAAGGCCTGGGCCGACTTCGGCCTGGACACCGCCAAGACCCGCGGCACGTTCAAGGCCGCGATCCCCCGGCCCAACCTGCTGAAGTTCCCGGGCTAGGCCGTCCCTAGGCCTTCTTGACCACGTGCCCCGCCACGATCAGGTCTGCGGTGGCCGCGTTGCAGGCGAAGGGAATGTCGGCCAGGGTCGCCATGCGGATCAGCGCCTTGACGTCCACGTCGTGCGGCTGGGGCGACAACGGGTCGACAAAGAAGACCAGCACATCCAGCCGCCCCTCGGCGATCATCGCGCCCAACTGCTGGTCGCCGCCCAGCGGTCCGCTCTTCAGCCGCACCAGATTGAGCTGCGGCAGCGCTTCCAGGATGCGCCCGCCGGTGGTGCCGGTGGCGAACAGCGCCTTGTCCTTCAGGAAGTCGGCGTGGGCCAGCGACCACTCCACCAGAGCGGCCTTCTTGTCGTCGTGAGCCACGAGGCCGATGGCGATGGGGGCGGTCATGCGCAGGGTTCCCAGGCGGTTGTCCGGGGCTGGGTATAGCGAGTCGCCGCGAGCCGCCCAAGATCGCTGTCGACGGCGCTTTCGCCGCCCGCTATCTGCGCGCCATGAGCGAAACCGAGATCGACGGCCGCCTGCTGCAGCGGTGGCTGCGCGCCGACGCGGCCGAACCGGGCCTTCTGCGAGGCTGCGCCCTGGACGACGGCGAACGCGACGAGCCGCTGGAGATCCTTGAGGTCGATCTGGCCCGCCAGGCGATCGTCTGCGAAGGCGACGCCCGGATCCGCATCGCTTTCGGCCGGCTTCCCGATTGCCTGCTGATCGCTCCGAAGGGACATCCGGTGATCGTCGCCGTTCAGGCCTGCGTTTCGCCGCAGGAGGCCGCGCACCAAAGAATGAAGGCCGAACTGGGCGAGGAATATCCCAGGCCCTTCGCCTCGGTCGAGGACCTGGAGGCCGTCCACGCCGCCGAGACGGCCCGCCGCGAAGGCAAGCTGCCCGAACGCGCCCTGCGCGGGCCGTGGGTGAGAGCCCTCAAGAGAAACGAGCTTCATCGCCAGGGCGCGCAGTTGGCCCAATCCTGGCGGCAACTGGCCAACGCCGCGGGCGCGCCGTGGTCGGACATCGCCTTGCACCTTGCCTGGTTCCAGCGTCACGCGGGCCATCCCAACCGGGCGATCGAGACGGCGCGCGATTTCTGGGCCTCCAAGGCCGCCGCGTCCCAGTCCGAGATCGCCATGCTGGCCACGGTTGAGGCCGCCGCCTGGATCGACCGCTTCGAACGCAAGGGCGGCGCCCCGCCCGACCTGGTCGAGGCCCGCCGCGCGGCGGCCAAGGCCTACGCCATCAATCCGACCGATCCCGAGATCAAGGCGGTCTACGGCCGACTGCAGGCGGCGGAGAACGGCCCGGGCGACGAGCCGCGCCGACGCTAGCCCCGCTCCCGGGTGCGGTCGAAGCGCACTTTCGGGAAACGCTCGGCCACATAGCCGATCTCCCATGACGACTTGCCCAGGAACACCGGCTGCTCGTCGATGTCGTGGGCCATGGCCGACTTGTGCTTGTTGATGAAGTCCTCGACGTCGGCGCGCTCGCCGCTGATCCAGCGGGCCTCTGCGTAGGGCGCGGCCTCGAAGATCACGTCCAGGGCGTATTCGTTGCCCAGGCGGTCGGCCATCACCTCGAACTGCAGTTGGCCCACCGCGCCGACGATGAAGTCGGAGCTGCCGATCATCGGGCGAAACAGCTGGGTCACGCCCTCCTCGGCCAGGCCTTCCAGAGCCTTCTTCAGATGCTTGGCCTTCAGCGGGTCCTTCACGCGCACGCGGCGCAGGATTTCCGGGGCGAAGTTGGGCAGGCCCGCAAAGCGCAGCGTCCCGCTCTCCGACAGGCTGTCGCCCACCCGCAGCACGCCATGGTTGGGAATGCCGATGACATCGCCGGCGAAGGCGTCCTCGGCCAGCTCGCGGTCGCTGGCGAAGAACATGATCGGGGCGTTGACGCTCATGGCCTTGCCGGTGTTCTGGGCCTTCAGCTTCATGCCGCGCGTGAAGCGGCCGCTGGTCAGGCGCAGGAAGGCGATCCGGTCGCGGTGATTGGGGTCCATGTTGGCCTGGACCTTGAAGACGAAGCCCGACACCTCGCTGTCGCCCGGGGCGACGTGGGTTTCCGCCCCCGCCCGCGTGGCGGCGGCCGGCTTGGGAGCCGGAGCATAGGCGCCGATGCCGCCCAGCAGCTCCGAAACGCCGAAATGGCGCAAAGCCGAGCCGAAGAACACCGGCGTCATGTGGCCTTCCAGGAAGCTCTGGACGTCGAACGGCTTGCCGGCCTCGGTGACCAGCATGGCGTTGTCTTCCAGCTCGGCCTTCTCTTCGGGCTCCAGGTACTGGACCACCGCATTGCCGTTAAAGGCGACCGGGTCGGGGTGCCCCTCCTCGTCGGTCGAGCTCTTCTTGGCGTAGGGGATGAACTGCTGATTGCGCAGGTCCAGCATGCCCTTGAACCGCCCGCCCGAACCGGCCGGCCAGTACAGCGGCGCCGGATCCAGGGCCAGCTTGGACGACACCTCGTCCAGCAGCTCGAACGGGTCCTGGGCCTCGCGGTCCATCTTGTTGATGAAGGTGATGATCGGGATGTCGCGCAGGCGGCACACCTCGAACAGCTTCAGCGTCTGGGGTTCGATGCCCTTGGCGGCGTCCAGCACCATGATCGCCGCATCGGCGGCGGTCAGGGTGCGGTAGGTGTCTTCCGAGAAGTCCTCGTGGCCCGGGGTGTCCAGCAGGTTGAACATCAGGCCGTCGTGATCGAACGTCATGACCGAGGCGCTGACCGAGATCCCGCGCTCGCGCTCGATCTTCATCCAGTCGGACTGGGTTCGGCGGGCCTGGCCGCGAGCGCGCACGGCGCCGGCCGCGCGGATGGCCCCGCCGGCCAGCAGCAGGTTTTCGGTCAGGGTCGTCTTGCCGGCGTCAGGGTGGCTGATGATCGCGAAGGTGCGACGCCGCGCGGCCTCGAGGGCGAGAGAAGTGCTCATGCGCGGGGGTTAGCTCGCGACGCCGGATTTGTCACGCGAAGCGACTTTCACCGACGTTCCTTTAAGCTCGGCAGCCGCGACATCTTGCCCATACCGAAAATACTAAACAGTCGTTGGAAACCCCTAGGCGTCGTGGGGTTTTAGAGTCATGCTGATGCTAGCGCGCGCACGTCCCCCGCCAGAGGAGCCGGCCGCGAGAGAGGAAACGACGATGGTCATGGTTCACGAACCGCGCCACAAGCGCGGCCCCTGCACCCTCCAAGGCAACGCCCTTTGCTTCGGCGTCGCCCTCGGCGGCCTTGTCCTGGCCGCGATGGTGCTGAGCTGGTTGATCAGCCTGATCAGCCTGCTGTTCTGACGGCGAGGCGCGCCGGGAGCGGACGATCCTGAAAGGGATCAGGCGGCCAGCCGCCGCCATACCTGACGATCGGCTTCCAGATTGTTCAGGGCCCCGGCTTTCTGGCGTTCGTACAGCGACCCCATGATTTCGAAGCTGAGCTGGGCGTAGCGCACCTGCACGTGGTCGACGAGACAGCCCCGCGACGGCGCGATGAACAGCGCGGCGTTGACCTCCGGCGCCTTGGCGATGATCAGCGCGGCCAGGCGCTGGGCCTTCTCAAGGTTCTTCCGGTGCAGCAGCGGCTCGGCCGCATACAGCTCCTGCCCCAGCTTGCTGACATAGCTCAACGACAGCTTGGCGAACCGATCCGCCGTGATCGGCGGGGTCAGTTCAGCGGCGTCGAGGCTGAGCATCACGTCGTTGAGCAAAAAGAGCATCGGGACCTTGTGGGGGTCTGGAAGCGGTGTCCGGAAGATGGAATCGGGTCCGCGAGGGACCTGCGTCATCCTGCCGCGCCGTGCTTTCGGTCCGGTTTAGGATCACGGTTAACGCCCCTCCGTTTGACCACCTGCGGTGGCGCTTGGGCCGCGCCTTCACACCGCCCCGCGTCAACTCGCCCCAGCGCCGACCGATCGCCGTTCGGCTAAGGGCCTGTTCCAGGGGAATTTTTCACGAATGACGCGGGCCAGGATCCTTCGCACGATCGGTTTGACGACGCTGGTGGCGGGCGCCGCCCAGGTTGTCGACTACCTGGTCAACATCGTCCTCCTGCACGACCTGGCCGCCTATTCGCCCGTCTCGACGCTGGCCATCAGCGTGGTCGTGGCCTTGCCCCTGGCCTTCGTGCTGTTCGGCAAGCAGATGGACCTGACCGTGGCCAAGCGCGGGCTGACCGCCACCCTGCAGGACCGCGAGGCGGCGATCACTGAAACCCGCGACGCCCTTTCCCGACTGCAGTCCAGCGAGACCCTGTATCGCCTGCTGGCCGACAACCTGTCGGACTCGCTGTCGCTGTGGGACGCCGACGGCCAGCGCCTCTACAGTTCGCCCTCGCTGGAAAAGCTGCTGGGCTACACGCTGAACGAATACATGACCCTGCCGATCGACCAGGGCATCCATCCCGAGGACTTCCCCCGCATCGCAGCAGTCGTCAAGGCGATGCAGCCCGGCGACGAGCCTCGCCCCGTGGAATACCGCCGCGCCCGCAAGGACGGAACCGAGGTCTGGCTGGAAAGCACCTATACCGTCCTGCGGCACGGGGGGCTGATCTCGGCCACGCGCGACATCACCCGGCGCAAGCACCTGGAACTGGAGTTGATGGCCGCCCTGGAACAGGCCCAGGCCGCCGCGGCGGCCAAGGCCGACTTCCTGGCCAACATGACGCACGAGCTGCGCACCCCGCTGAACGCCATCGTCGGCTTCTCGGAAGTGCTGCAACGTTCCGGCGACCTGTCGTCCCAGGACGCCCGCCACGTCGACCTCGTGCACGACGCCAGCCTGACCTTGCTCGAAGTGGTCAACGACGTGCTCGATTTTTCCCGGCTGGAAGCCGACGGCGTCGACCTGGACCCCCAACCCTTCGACCCGGCGGAACTGGCGCGTTCGGCTTGCGCCCTGGTCCAGCCCCAGGCCTCGGCCAAGGGCCTGCGCCTGGACCTGACGCTGGACGTCGCGCGCGGCCCGATGGTCGGCGACGCCCCGCGCCTGTCGCGCGTGCTGCTGAACTTCCTGTCCAACGCCATCAAGTTCACCGGCGAGGGTGCGGTGACCGTGCGGGTCACCCAGCCGGCGAGCGCCGGCGGCGCGGCCCTGCGCATCGAGGTGGCCGACAGCGGCATCGGCATCCCGACCGAGCAGATTGAAGGCGTGTTCGAACGCTTCGCCCAGGCCGACGCCGGCGTCTCGCGCCGGTTCGGCGGCACGGGCCTGGGCCTGGCGATCTCCAAGCGGATCATCGACAAGATGGACGGTGCGATCGGGGTCGAAAGCCGGGTTGGACAGGGTTCGACCTTCTGGTTCGAACTCGCCCTGCCCCTGGCCGATCGCCTGGTGGAGACGGCCGCCCCCGAGCCCGTCCTCGCCGACGCCGAGACACCTCTGCGCCTCCTGCTGGTCGAGGACAACGCGGTGAATCGCGAGCTGATCCGCGCCATGCTGGCCCCGTTCGACATGGTCATCGACACCGCCCAGGACGGCGTGGAGGGCGTCGAGGCCGCCCGCCGCGCGCCGTACGACCTGATCCTGATGGACGTGCAGATGCCGGTGATGGACGGCCTGACCGCCACGCGGCGCATCCGGGCCTCTGAGACCGGCGAGCGCGCCCCGATCGTGGCGATGACGGCCAATGTCCTGCCCGATCAGATCGCCAAATGCCTCGATGCGGGCATGGACGACCACCTGGGCAAACCCGTCGACCTGCGTCGCCTGCTGGAAACCGTGTCCCGGTGGACGCAGCCCGGAACAACCGCCGAAGCGACGTAACGTAAGGCTTGGCTGGACCGGCCCGCGGCCCCATCTGGTGGCCTTGTTTCGCTGGAGGCCGACGCGCTTGAGCTTTTCCGACATCGTCGCCGACCTGCGAGACCCCGGCTTCCACCACGCCCTGCCCGAAGAAACCGACACGCTGCTGGATCCCCGGGCCCTGAAGGACTGGGACGCCTACGCCGATAGCTGGAACGACCTGGGACTGGATCGCTTCATGGCCGACGGCGGCCGCTATCGCCGACGGCGGTTCGCGGCCTTCTCGGCGACCGCCGACGGCGTCGTCGAACGCAAGCCGCACCAGCCGCACTACCAGAGCCGCGACTACAACAGTCTCAACGGCGGCGTTCAGCGCTGGTTCGAGCCGATCACCCCGATGATCGCCGAGCACCCCCTCACCCAGGGATTGATCCGCCAGGGCGTAGCCCTCTTCCATCCGCTGACGCCGGACGCCCCGGCCGCCTGGCACGTGGAGGCCCACCAGTTCCGGATCGAGGCCGACGAGGGCCAATTGGGTCAGCCCACGCCCGAAGGCGCCCACCGCGACGGCGTGGACTGGGTGATCGTGATGCTGGTCGAGCGGCGCAACGTCGCCAGCGGCGTGACCGACATCTTCGCTCCGGATGGAACGCGCCTGGGCGCCTTCGTGCTGGAGCGCCCGAGAGACGCCGTATTCCTGGACGACCACCGGGTGCTTCACGGCGTGACCGCGATTCGACCGCTCGAATCCGGAGCTCCGGCTCGTCGCGACGTTCTCGTGGTGACTTTCCGGCGCGAGGATCCCTCTTCCGGCGCGTGAGGCCCGGCCACCCCAATCAGAGGTTGCCGCGACCGTTTGCCACACTCGTTCGCCGTCGCACCCCGTGCAACGGTCGGCCGGGCGCCATGAGTTGCACTTTGAGATGATCGATCGAGAACCATCGCCGAAGGGAGGCGACGCTTCCCAGACCAGCCGGGCGATGTTCTCAGCGACCATGGCCGACGCCGTCCCGATCCTGATCGGCTACCTGGACAGCGAGCAGCGATATCGCTTCGTCAACCGCGCCTACGAGGAGTGGTTCGGGCTGGAGCGCAGCGCGATCGAGGGCCGGACCCTGATCGAGGTTCTGGGCGAGACCGCCTACGAGAAGGTCAAGGACCACGTCCTGCGCGCCCTGGGCGGCGAGCGGCTGACCTTCCAAGGCGAAGTGCCCTATCGCGGCGTGGGCCGCCGCCACATCGAAGCCCAGTACGTGCCCGATATCGCCCCCGATGGGACGGTGCTGGGCTACTATGTGCTGGTCACCGACATTTCCGACCGCAAGCGGGCCGAGGCCGAGGTGTCGCGCCTGCTGGTGCGCGAGCAGCGGCGGGCCCTGATGCTGGACCTGGGTCGCCGCCTGCGCGACGAGCCCGACCCGTACAAGATCATGAGCCATGCCTGCGAAACCCTGGGCGAAAAGCTGGGCGCGCGGCAGGTGGGCTACGCCGAACTCGACTTCGCCGCCACCAAGGCCGACGTGGTGGGCGAATGGACCGCTCCCGGAGCTCCGTCGCTGCTGGGCCGCCAATTCCACCTGGATTCCTACGGTCCCGCCATGACCGACGAGATGCGGGCCGGCCGGCAGGTGGTGGTCGCCGACGTGCGCCTGGACCCGCGCACCCGCCGCTCGGCCGCCGCCGGCCTCTACGCCGAGCTCGACGTCGCTGCTTATGTCAGCGCGCCGCTGGTCAAGGCCGACCGCCTGGTGTCCTACCTCTACGTCGCCCAGAATGTTCCGCGCGACTGGAGCGGCGAGGAGATAGCCTTCATCGCCGACGTGGCCGAGCTGACCCGGGCCGCCGCCGAACGGGCGCGCTCCGACTCCGCCCTTCGCCAGGCCGAGGAAACCGAGCGCTTGCTGATCCGCGAGATCGACCACCGCGCCAAGAACGTGCTGGCCGTGGTGCAGTCCCTGGCCCAGCTGACGCCGTTCGAGAACAAGAAACAGTACGTGACCGCGCTTTCGGGCCGGATCGGCTCGCTGGCCCGCTCGCACAGCCTTCTGTCCAGCAACCGCTGGAGCGGCGTGCGGCTGGACGCCCTGCTGCAGCAGGAGTTGGAACCCTATGGCGCCGAGCACGACAGCCGCCTCGTCATCGACGGCCCGCAGGTGCTGATCCAGGCCGAGGCCGCCCAATCCCTGGGTCTGGTGGTCCATGAACTCGCCACCAACGCCAGCAAGTACGGCGCCCTGTCTGTCCAGGCCGGCTCGCTGGAAATCGGCTGGTCGTGGGAGGCCGAACGCCAACTGGTGCTGACCTGGCGCGAGAGCGGCGGCCCGCCGGTGACCTCGCCCAAGCGTCGGGGCTTCGGCTCCACCCTGATCGCCAACGCCGGCCGCCAAGTGGGTGCGGTGATCGATCAGGACTGGCGCCCGGAGGGCTTGGTCTGCCGTATCAGCCTGGCTCGGGGCGCGACGCCGTATCTGGGCCAACCGCCCCGGCCCCAGGGCGAAAGCGCCCCCATCGAGGACGGCAAGGCCTTGCGCGACCAGCGGGTGCTGGTGGTCGAGGACGAGGCCTTGGTCGCCATGGAGCTGGCCCAGATCCTGACCGCCGCCGGCGCCCAGGTGATTGGTCCTACCGGCGACGTCGACAACGCCCTGGCCCTGGTCGAGGCCGGCGGCATCGACCGCGCCCTGCTCGACATCAACCTGGCCGGCCGCATGGTCACCCCCGTGGCCGCGGCCCTCACGGTGCGCTCGATCCCGTTCGTCTACCTGACCGGATACCAGGAGCCCGACGTCGAAGGCGGCCTGGTGCTGCGCAAGCCCACCAGCCCGGCAGTGCTGCTGGGCGCGCTCGCCAACCAGATGGCGTGAGGGCTTACCCCTCCACCGCCTCGGTGAGGAAGTGGCGGCCTTCGCGATCCTCGATTTCCACCACCCAAACGTCGGGATCGATGCGAGCGGCGCGTTCGGCGTAAGCGTCCAGGTCAGGCTCGAACTCCGAACGCACCGGCTGCATCCAGACCCGCTCGCCGTCGCCGCGCGTGGCCTCGCTGAAAAGCTTGGCGGTCCCGGCCTTCCGGTCCACCACCTTGACCAGCACCGCCCCGGCCCGCGGGTCGCCCTTGCGCGCCACCATGGCGAAGGCCCCGCCCAGCTCCGCGCGGCGGATCAGCGCGCCGACCCAGATATCCGTGGAAAGAAGCATCGCTAACTGAACCGCAACTTCGGCGCCCTAAGGCTGCCTGCTGAAAACCGCTCTCGCAGAATACGAGAAGATGACGTCAAGAAGGACCCCCGAGCGCGTCAAGAGCGCGCGTCGAGGCTTGCCCTGGCGAGCCTTTCTACCCCGTTCGGATAGTATCCGAAGGGGAAAGGCTCTGTGGATCAAGACGGAATGGCCAGGGCTCTTCGCCGCGATCGCCGCGTTCGGCGCGTCCTGCCAGGCCCATGCCGCCACCACCGCCGCCGACCAGCTTTACGAACGCACGCTGATGACCTCGGCCGACGCGCGGTGCCGCCTGTTCGCGCCGGCCGTAGGCTCGGCCCTGGACGCCGCTCGCGCCCAGGCGCGCGGCGCGACCCTGCGTTCGGGCGCGACCGAGGCCCAGGTCGCCTCGCTGGAGGCCCGCGCTCGCGCCAAGGCGGGTTCGGCTCCGTGCAACTCGCGCGACCTGGCCACCGCCGCCCAGCGCGTACGTCAGGCCTTCGACGGCTATTCCACCATGCTGCGGATGACCTATCCGGGCGACCGGGCCACCTGGCAGGCCGACCGATCGGTCTCGGCCACGATCCCCGTCTGGCGACTGTCGCAGCCTTCGGGGTTCGGGCGTGACCGGATGATGTTCGGCCTGTCGGGCCGGGCCAACCAGATGCTGGCCGTCGCCGCCTTCGCCGACGACGCCCGCCCCTACACCGCCCGCCTGGTGGTGCGCGACACCCTGCGCACCCAGGGCCCCTACCTGAACGCCCGCAACGCCAGGGGCCTGGCCGCCAACGCCGCGCCGCGCAACGCCAGCCGGGTGTTCGGCGCCGAAACCCGCGAGACCGCCCCACCGACCTTACTGCCTACCGGATCCAAGGCCGGCCTGGCTTTCCGCTTTCCCAGCGAGGCGGTCGACGCCCTCAGCCGCCTCGACCCGCGCGAAGCCGCCACGATCGAGTTCGTCTTCACCTCGCGCACCGGAGTCGACCAGGTGCGCCGGGCCTATGTGGAAGTCGGGGATTTCGCGGCCGGGCGGGCGTTTCTGCGCTGATTGAAGCGCGCTGCGCACTCCTCCCCCAACAGAGGGAAGAATGCATCGATCCGCCCCCTATGGGGGCGGACAGGCGGCGTAGCCGCGAGGTGGGGGCAAGTGGGCGGGCGCCACGCCCATACCCTCTACCGCGGCGGGGCGAACTTGACGACGTTGGGCCCGAGTTCGGGCTCCGACTCCGGCATCGGCTCCAGCAGCGGAGCCTCCATCGGCTGGACCACGCGCAGCAACACTGGCATGCGCACGGACACGCTGGTCCCCGCGCCCAGGCGGCTTTCGATGTTCATCTCGCCGCCGTGCAGCTTGGCGAAGGCCCGGACCAGCGACAGCCCCAGGCCCGTCCCCTTGGCGCGCTGATCCACGCCCCCGGCCTGCTCGTAGGGCCGCCCGAGGCGTTCCAGATCCTCGGGGCTGATGCCCACACCGGTGTCGGCGACCACCAGCTCGAACTGGCCGTCGTGGCCGTCGACCGTGACTGTCACCTGGCCGCCGCGCGGGGTGAACTTCAGGGCGTTGGAGGCCAGGTTCAGCACGATCTGCTTGAGCGCCCGGCGGTCGGCGTCGACCTCCAGTTCGCCCGGCGGCAGGACCGCGCGCAACTGCACGCCCGCTGCGTCGGCCTGGACCCGCAGCAGGCGCATGGCGGCCGTCACCGCCTCGCGGGCGTCGAACTCGCCGCGCTGCAATTCGAAGCGCTCGGCCTCGATCTTGGACATGTCCAGCACGTCGTTGATCAAGTCCAGCAGGTGACCGCCGCTCTCGTGGATCAGCTCGGCGTACTCGCCGTAACGGTCGCTCAGGGGGCCAAACATCCGCGCGCGCATGATGTCGGAAAAGCCCATGATGGCGTTCAGCGGCGTGCGCAGTTCGTGGCTCATATTGGCCAGGAAGCGTGCGCGGCCGGCGGCCAGGCCCTCGGCTTCGGCCCGGGCCTGCTGCAGGGCCGTTTCGCGAGCCCGCTCCAGGGTGGCGTCGCGCATCACGCCGACCTGCAGGTCCGGCGCGACCTGGCGCAGCTCCAGGCAGACGGTGCGGGTGGGATCCAGCAGCGGGGCGAAGGTGACGCTGGCCTCGCCGTCGCGGAGGGCCGCGGCCATGGCCTCGCCAACGCGCTGGCGATCGCCCGCAACGGCCACGGCCACCAGCCCCTCGCGTTGCAGCAGCCCGCTCTCGATCCCGCGAGGCGGAGCCCCCCGCGCCGTGCGCACACGGCCGTTGGCGCCGATCACCAGCAGCAGCTGCGGCGCGCCGTCGACGAGGGTCTGGAGCGTGTTCAGTTCGCCGCTCTGGCGCTGATCGCGCTCGCCCGCCCGGCGGTGGACCAGGATCAGGCCGGCCGCGAGGCCAACGCCCGTGGTCGCCACCGACAACAGCCCCAGGATAAAAGCCAGCGGGCCGGTCGGGGCCGCCGGAGCCAGGCCCGACAGTTGGGTCAGGGCCGCCAGCGCGCCGCCGATCAGGGCCAGTGTCGCGCCCTCGGCCAGGCGTCGCGGCGAGGACAGGGTCGAGGCGGCCGCCACCGGGGCCAGGCACCAGGCGCTCATCGCGCCCGACACCCCGCCGGTCACCACCGCCGCCCCCGCGCCGCAGGTGGCCCACAGCACAAGAATCAGGGATTGCAGCCGTTCGTCGTCGCGATCGCCCACGGCCAGGGCCGCGATCGCCGGGACCGCGCCCGCCATCAGGGCCAGCCAGACGTGCAGGCCCACGGTCCCGGGCGTGAACGCAGCCGCGCCGGCCGCCAGAACCACCGCCGCCACCCAGCCCAGGCGCCACAGCCGCGCCGCGTCGACCCCGCCCGCCGAAGCGGCGTGGCCAGGCCCGCGAGAGCCGGACTTCAAGGGTGCGCCGTCAATGGGCAAGGCCGAGAGAATCCCTCTGCGTTGTTCCTCGTCGTCAAAGCTTAACGCGAGCAGCCATGGCTCCCAAGGCCGCACAATCGGCGCGCGATCGTTAACGCCCGAGCTTCTTGTGGACGGAAACGGTTTCGTAAGTCGGTTGGTTCAGGTTGCCCCTCTGGAAGTTACGGACAGAAGGTCCGGGAGTCTGTTCATGCCGCCTTTGGCGACCACCGATGCGCCGGCCCAAGCCGAGACGTCGCGCGAGAGCGTCGTTTCCGACTCGGGACCGATGCCGCAGACCGCCGCGTTCCGGCGAGCGGCGGCCAGGGCGCGCCGGAAACAGGCCCTGGACGACCAGAAACGCTCGTTCCTGCGCATGGTCAGCCACGAGCTGCGCACCCCGCTCAACGCGGTGATCGGCTTTTCCGAGATTCTCTCCTGCGAGCTTTACGGCCCGCTCGGCGCGCCCCAGTACAAGGAATACGCCCAGCTGGTTCACGAGAGCGGCCAAAAGCTGTTGCGCCTCGTCAACCAGATCGTTGAGATCGCCCGGCTGGAAGGCCACGTCACCGATCTGGACCTCGGGGCGGAGGAGCTGGACGAGGCGGTCGAGGACGCCATGCTGCAGATGCGCGCCGAGGCCGGCGGCCGCGAGGTCAGCATCGTCGCGCCCGAGCTCGGCTCCCTGCCCACGCTACGCGCCGACGGCCGCGGCCTGCGCACCATCCTGACCAACCTGCTCCAGAACGCCGTCACTCACTCGCCACGCAACGGCCTGGTGGTGATCGAGGCCCGCCTCGTCGACGACGGCATGGTCGAGATCGAGATCCGTGACCACGGCGACGGTGTCGATCCGGCCGAACTGCCGCGCCTGGTCCGTCCCTTCGAGCAAGGCGGCGCGACGCTGACGCGGTCGTCGGAGGGCGCAGGCCTGGGCCTGCCGATCGTCGATCTTCTGGCCCGAGCCATGGGCGGGAGCCTGCGCCTGAAGTCCACGCCCGGCCACGGCTTCACCGCCCTGGTCACCCTGCCCCGCGCCCAGGCGCGCGTCGGCATGGCGGCCCGTCGCCCCTGACGAACGTCCTGAGCGGGCTTTCCCTTTCGCGCGCGGGACATTAAGTCCCCCGCATGCAACGCCCCATCGACGCCGCCCTCGACGAACTGGCCGACGAGTTCGAACTGCTCGGAGACTGGGAAGAGCGCTATCGCTACGTGATCGAACTGGGCAAGGCGCTCGCGCCCCTGACCGAGGCCGAACATTCCGAAGCCAACAAGGTTCGCGGCTGCGCCAGCCAGGTGTGGCTGGTGACCGAGCCCCAGGCCGACGGCACGATCCGCTTCCGCGGCGACAGCGACGCCCATATCGTCAGCGGCCTGATCGCCATCCTGCTGCGGCTCTATTCGGGCCGTCCGGCCAGGGACATCGTCGACTTCGACGCGGCGGCCGCCATGAACCGGCTGGGCCTGTCCGAGGCCCTGTCGTCCCAGCGCTCCAACGGCCTGAAGTCCATGGTCGCGCGCATCCAGCGCGACGCGACGGCCCTGGCCTAGGCGTCACCTGGGCGTCAGAAGAATCCGGCCCGCGTGCCGATGAACCAGATCGCCATGGCGATCAGGACCAGCTGGATCATCCAGTTGACCGGCGAGGGAATGGGACTGCGCTGCACAGCGTACAGGGCCAGGCCCAGCAGGATCAGCGCGACGAGGACGACGACGAGAATGCTCATGCCAGCCAAACCGTCGCGGCCGCGCTTTGGTTCCGGCCGCGCTTGAGCCTGCGCCATCCAGGTTCTATTGCCCGCCCATGACCTTCCGCGTCGCCGCCCTCTACAGGTTCACGACCTTCGATGACCCCGCCGCCCTCCAGGGGCCGCTGGCGGCGCTGTGCTGCGGACTGGGCGTGAAGGGCACGCTGCTGCTGGCGCGCGAGGGGATCAACGGCACGATCGCGGGTCGGCCCGAGGCTATCGAGGCGGTGCTGGCCCATATCCGAGCCTTGCCCGGCTGCGACGCGCTGGAGCTGAAGTTCGCCCAGGCGCAGGCCATGCCCTTCTACCGGATGAAGGTGCGGGTGAAGAAGGAGATCGTCACCCTGGGAGCCGGAGACCTCGACCCGGCCCGCAACGCCGGAACCCACGTCGATCCCGCCGACTGGAACGCCCTGATCGCCCGCGACGACGTGATCGTCATCGACACCCGCAACGACTACGAGGTGAAGGTCGGGGCTTTCGAGGGAGCCATCGATCCCGGGACCGCCAGCTTCGCCGATTTCCCCGCCTGGTTCCGCCGTTTCCGCGAAACCTGGGACCCGGCCGCGCCGCCGCCCAAGGTCGCCATGTACTGCACCGGCGGCATCCGCTGCGAGAAGTCCACCGCCTTCCTCAAGGCCGAAGGCGTGGAGGAGGTCTTCCACCTCAAGGGCGGAATCCTGAACTACCTGGAGACGGTGCCGCAAGCCGCCAGCCTGTGGCGCGGCGAATGCTTCGTGTTCGACGAGCGAGTGGCGGTCGGCCATGGCCTGGCCCCCGGGACCCACGACCTGTGCCGGGGCTGCCGCCGCCCGGTCTCGCCCGAAGACCGCGTCTCTCCCCTCTATGTCGAGGGCGTGGCCTGCCCGGCCTGCCACGATGAGCGCACCGACGAGGCCCGAGCCCGATACGCCGAGCGCCACAAGCAGGCCGCCCGCGCCAAGGAGCTTGGGATCGACCACGTGGGCGCGGCCATGGCCCCGCCGAAGCCGCGCGACGTCTAGGGCGTTCTCCGATCGGGATCATCCCCCTTCCCGCCGCGTTATCGAGGCTCCCGTTTTGCGAAGGAGCCTTCCCATGGCCAACTACGACGCCGCCTACGGCACCCCCGCCAATGCGAGGCAAGGCCTGCTTTCCGGCCTGTCCGACAAGGTTTCGGGCCTGCTGAACCACCGGGCCTCGCCCGCCGATCCGAACGCCCCCGCCCCACCGGCCGACTATGTCCTCAAGCCCGACGCCGAGGGCAAGGTGACCCTGGCCGGCCACAAGGTGCCCGTCGCCCTGGCTCTGCTGGGCGTGGGAGTCGTCGCGGCCCTGCTGATCAACCGCCGCACCCGCGCGCCCGCCGTGGCCGCGGCCACCACCGCCTGGAGTTTCCTGGGCTCGAAGGTCGCGCCTCGCTGAGGCGCCGCTTCGAACTTTCCCCGGCCGCGCCGCGTTAGCCCGGTCCCCTCTTCAGGAGACATGCCATGCACACCAACGAGGACCACATCAAGCTCGTCAACAGCCTCGTCGAGACCACCATCGACAGCGCCGACGGCTATGCCGAAGCCGCCAAGGACGCCGAGGGCGCCCGCTTCAAGGACCTGTTCCAGAAGCGCGCCCAGGAGCGCCGCACGGTCGCCTCGGAACTGCAGACCGAGGTCCGCCGCCTGGGCGGCGAACCCAAGGACGACGGCACCATCCTGGCCGCCGCCCACCGCGCCTTCGTCAATCTAAAGGACAGCCTGACCAAGGGCGACGAAGCCGTGGTCAGCGAGGTCGAGGCCGGCGAGGACTACATCAAGTCCAAGTACGAGAAGGCCCTCAAGGACACCGACGTCGATCCCCAGACCCGCGCGGTTATCGAAAGGGCCTGGGCTTCCGTTAAGTCGGGCCACGACCAGATGCGCGACATCAAGCACATGATGAAGCACTAGGCTCGCGGCCAGGGGACATGCGGCTCGCGCATGTCCCCTTCGCGTGTCATCCCATCCGGTAGTGCGCCGCCAGCCTTTGCAGCGCTAGTTTCAGCACCGTCTTGCCCGCCCTGCGCGGGATGCCCAGTTCGCGCTCGGCGACCTGAAGGGCGGTTTCCGCCAGGCAAATCCGCTCCAGGATTTCGCGCAGGCCCGGCCCCACGGCCTCCAGGGCCGCGGCGATCCGCTCCTTGGCCGCCCGCGCCCTCAGCACGGGCTCCAGACCCGGCGCGCCGCCTCTTGAACGCGGCGAGGCGTCCCAGTTCATTGTCAGCCGCCCCACGGTTCCGGCCCGCTGGAAGTCCTCGCGCAGTCGCTCGCCCGCCGCCGCCTCGATTGGACTCAGGCCGCCTCGGCGCAGCAGCCAGGCCAGCGGCGACTCGCCGACATTGCCGGCCTTGGCCACGGGCTCCCCCTCCTCGACCACCACGATCCGACCCTCGATGAACCCAGGGCGTCCGGGCGGAGGCGGCGGGGCGATCGGCGGCGACGGCTGATGCGCCAGGCGCCAACCGCCCTCGCGCCGGACCACGAGGTCGCATTCCCGCGCCAGGCAACGGAAGGCCGTCTCGTCCACTGTCAGCATCGCCCGGCGGCGCGGACCGAACCGCACGACATAGCCCAGGCCCTGGGCCTCGATCAGCGAACCGGGGCGCTGCAACAGCCGGGCCGCGCGGCCGGCCAGGCGCTCGGCCTCCAATTCGCGGGCAAAGGCCGCCGCGCTCATCGACCCACGCCCCAGGTCATGTCCGGAACCGTGTCCGGCGCCTGCTTGACGCAGGCTTCCAGCGCCAGCATGCGCGCGTCGAACGCCGGGTCCTCGCGCATCTCCTCCACCCGGCTGCACGCATGGCCGCAGGTGGTGCGGTCGCGGCTGAACGCGAAGGCGACCCGGGCCAGGGTCCAGTGGAAGCTGACATGGGCCAGGTAGATGGCCATCTGCCGGGCGCGGGCCGCGGCCTTGCTGACCCGGCCGTGCGCGGCGATGTCGGCGGCCGAGACCCCGGTGGCCAGGGCCACCGTGTGGGTCACGAAGGCCGCCGCCAGCCGGTCGCGGCGCGGGTCGGGCGTAATCGCCCAGATATCCTCGAGAGTCCTGGCCAACACGGCTCTTCCCCCTGCGAACGGCGTCCCATCGACGCCTCGACCTCAATCATAGGTCGACTTTCCGCAACCGAGGATAACTTTCCTATCGAGAACGTCCAATAGGAATATAAACCTTTGATTGTGTTGGCAGCGACACCCCTCTATCCTCGCCACGAAAAGGGGACAGACCGCGTTCAGCCCCTTTTCCGCAAGGTGATCCAGGCGTCGACCTTCTCCTCCAGCACCGCCAGCGGCAGCGATCCGTCCAGCAGCACCACGTCGTGGAACTGGCGCTCGTCGAAGCGCTCGCCCAGGGCTGTCTCGGCGCGCTTGCGCAGTTCCAGGATCTTCAGCTCGCCCACCTTGTAGGCCAGGGCCTGGCCCGGCCAGGAGACGTAGCGCGCCACTTCCACGTCGATGTTGGTGGGCGACAGGGCCGTGTTTTCGATGAAGCAGGCCTTGGCCTGGTCGATCGTCCAGTGCTTGGCGTGGATGCCGGTGTCGGCCACCAGACGGCAGGCCCGCCACATCTCGTAGGACAGCCGCCCGAACAGTTCGTAGGGATCGCGATAGAGTCCCATCTCCTCGCCCAGCCACTCGGAATAGAGACCCCAACCCTCGCCGTAGGCGTTGAAATAGACCGTCTTGCGAAAGTCCGGGACGCCGGTCTGCTCCTGGGCCAGCGAGGTCTGGATGTGGTGGCCGGGCGCGCCCTCGTGCAGCACCAGGGCCGGCAGCTCGTACAGCGGCCGCTGGTCCAGGGCCGAGGTGTTGATCATCAGACCGCCTGCGCGGCCGGTCTTGGGGTCGCCCCCGAAATAGCGGCCGGTGGTGTAACCCTGCTCGATGCTGGCCGGCACGGGGCGCACGCCATACGTCAGGCGCGGCAGCATGCCGAAATGGGCGGGCAGCTGGTCGTCGGCTCGCTTGGCGATCTCGCTGGCCTTCTCCAGCAGTTGCTGGCGGCTGGTGGCGTAGAACCGCGGGTCCTTGCGCAGGAAGGCGATGAAGGCCGGCAGGTCGCCCTGGAAGCCGGCCTGCTTCATCACGGTCTCCATTCGCGCCCGGATACGGGCCACCTCGGCCTGACCCAGGGCGTGCACCTGGTCGGCGGTCATGTCGGTGGTGGTGTGGCGGCGCACCAGATAGGCGTAGTAGCGCGCGCCGTCGGGCAGGTCGCTGGCCGCCAGGCTCCTGGCCGCGTGCGGCAGATATTCCTGCTCCATGAAGGCCACGAAGCCCGCGCGGGCCGGAGCCACCTTGTCGCGCACCACCATCTGGCCCTCCGCCAGCAGGGCGGCCTTGCGGTCAGCAGGAACCGAGGCCGGCAGGTCGCGCAGCGGCGCCAGCAGGGGCTCGTCGACCAGAGGCGTGGCGGCCGTGCGGCGGGCCCGGTCCAGCACCGCCTGGGCGGTGGGGACGGCCTGGACGAAGCCCGTCTTCACTCCGCGCCGAGCGTCGGCGATGTTGGCGGCGTACCAGTCGGGCGTGGCGGCCAGCAGGCCGATCCACTGCCGGGCCTCGGCTTCGTTCTTCAAGTGCATGCCGTTGGCGCGATACAGCAGGACCACGTCGAAGCCGCCGTCGGTGCTGAACGGCATGCGAGCCTCGTCGAACGACAGGCCCTCCAGCCGCTCGTCCAGGCTCCATTTCAGGATCGACCGGGTCAGGCGCTGGCTGTCGTTCAGGGCCTTGGGATCCACCCCGTCGAGCAAGGTCTTGGCCTGGGCCAGCCTGGCCTTGCGGTCAGCGTCGGCCGCCGGCCCCACGGGCGGGAACACGAAGCGCGAGGCGTCGTCGGCCCCGCCCTCGCCGTCGTCCTCGCCCGCGCCGGAGGCCTCATAGGCCTTCACCGCCTGAGCCAGGCGATCGGCCGCGCCCGGAAGCGTCGCGGCCAGGGCCCAGCCCGTCAGGAGCAACGACAGGGTCAGTCCGAGTAGGACGGGCTTGGACATCAGGCGGCTCCCGCGAATTCCCGTCCGGTTAGAACAGGAGTCCGGGCGCGGCGCCTAGGACGTCGGGCTCTAGAAGGTGGTGCGGCAGCCCTGCTTGGCGTGCACCCCGCGCAGGAAGCCCCGGCGCGCCAGGCCCGCGTCGACGGCGGCGTTCATGCGGCGATCGGCCGGAGCCGCCCCGGTCAGCTCGCGCACGATGCCCCGAAACGGGATGATGGCGTTGACCACCGACTTGCCGCCGGCCTCGGCCAGCTTGCCGGCCTTGTTCTCCTTGAGCTCGTTGCCGACCGTGTAGTCGGGCCCCAGCACCTCGTTCAGCCGGGTGACCTCGGCCGCCAGTTGCTTGCAGGTCTTCAGACCCTTGAGGCTGTAGGGGTCGTCGCGGGCGGTCACCAGGATCGGCGGGATCTCGCGCTTCATCACCCCCACGTCGCGAGCGGGCTGGGTGCCGATCTCGATGGACTTCTTTCGGGCTTCCTCGGTCCAGCTCTCGTCCGGCTGGGCGTCGCCGCCCTTGGGCGCGGCCCCCTTCTTGTCCGCTCCCTTTTCAGGGACCTTCCCCTGAGCCTCCTGGCCGGCGGGAGCCCTGATCGGGTACTTGGGCGTCTGCGCCCACACCGCGCCAGCCAGCGCCGCCGTCGCCGCCAGAGTCAGGATCGCCGCCAGGCTGCGCGTTGCGAAACTCGTCTTGGTCATGTCGCTTTCCACCCTCACCCGCCCGACGCGAGTGATCGCCGCTCAGGAACGGCAAGCGCCACAGCAGGTTCCGTGACCGGCCGGCTCGTCAAGTCGATTGTCTAGAAGAAGAGAGATCCTGGAGCGGGCGAAGAGATTCGAACTCTCGACCCCAACCTTGGCAAGGTTGTGCTCTACCACTGAGCTACGCCCGCAACCGGGATATCTGGGTCTCGATCCAACTCCGGAAACCGGAGAATGGAGCGGGCGAAGAGATTCGAACTCTCGACCCCAACCTTGGCAAGGTTGTGCTCTACCACTGAGCTACGCCCGCATCGGAGGGGCCGAAAACAGCGCCCCGCGACGAGGAGGCGGCTTATGGCAGAGCGCCTTGCGGTTGGCAAGCGCTCAAAGTCGGGATCGCGCGAGTCATTGTGGACAACACGCCCCGTCCTTCCCGCCGCCGGGATCGGGCCTTGCGCCAGGGCTCGTTTTGGTCGCTCATTCCCCAAGGCTTGTCGGGGACTTGAGCGTTTTGCGTCTGTTCGTGTTCGGATTGGGCTATGTGGGCCGGGCCTTCGCCGACGCCCTGGCCGAAAGAGGCTGGGACGTCGCGGCCAGCGCGCGCGGTCCGGAACGGGTCGCAGCCCTGCGCGCCGAGGGGATCGAAGCGGTCGACGCCAACGACCGCGCCGCCATGACCCAGGCCCTGACCGGCGTGAACGCCGTGCTGATCACCTCGCCGCCCACCGCCGAGGGCTGCCCGGGACTCGAGGCGGTGATCCCCGCCCTCGCCGCGGCCCAGGCCTTCCCCGACTGGATCGGCTATCTGTCGACGACTGGCGTCTATGGCGACTTCGAAGGCCGCTGGGTGTTCGAATCCAGCCCCCTGAAGGCCCAATCCGTCGAAGGCGCGCGCCGAGTCGGAGCCGAGCGCGACTGGCGGCAGGTGGGCCGGGGCATGGGCCTGACGGTGACCACCTTCCGCCTTCCCGGCATATATGGCCCCGGCCGCAGCGCCTTCGACCGCCTGCGGGCCGGCGAGGGACGCCGGATCGTCAAGCCGGGCCAAGTGTTCAGCCGCATCCACGTGGACGACATCGTCTCGGGCCTGCTGGCCTCGCTGGACCGTCCTCGCGCGGGCGGCGTCTACAATCTGTGCGACGACGCCCCGGCTCCGCCGCAGGATGTGATGGAGCACGCCGCCGGCCTGCTCGGCGCGCCCGTCCCACCCGACCTGCCGTTCAACGAACTGGGCCTGTCGCCCGCCACCCGCCGCTTCTACGCCGAGAACAAGCGCGTCTCGAACGCCCTGGCCAAGGCGGAACTGAACTGGCGGCCGAAATACCCCACCTACCGCGAGGGCCTGGCGGCGATCCTCAAGGCGGGCGGCTAGAGGCCGGCCGTCGGGCCTTATTCCTCGTCCGGCCCCATGTCGGCCGCCGCCCAGGCCGCGGCCGGGGCCTGTCCCGCTGCGCGGGCGCGAGCCGCGCGGGCCAGGCGGCGGGCCACGGGGTCGTCCTCGACCGGTTCGGCCAGCACCTTGGCCTCGACCACCGCCGCCACCAGACGCTCCAGGTCCTGCGGACGCGACAGGCGATGGTCGCCGTCCTTGATGAGACTGAACACCACGTCCTGCGAGGTCAGCACGTTGGCCAGCTCCAGGGCGTGGGTCCACGGCACGTCGGGATCGGCCCCACCCTGCAACACGCGCACGGGAACCTCGATGGGTACGGGTCCCGGCAGGATCGACCACCGCGCGCCGTCCTCCAGAAGCTCGCGGGTGATGGCGTAGCCGCCGTCGTCGTATTCGGACGGGCGGATCCAGAAACCGTCGCGGGCGATGGCGGCGCGGGCCTCGTCCGACAGCTCCGGCTCCATCAGCTTGTCGGTGAAGTCCGGCGCGGGGGCGACCAGCACCAGAGCCTTGACCCGCTCGGGCCGGGCGATCGCGGCCAAGCACGCCAGCCAGCCGCCCATGGACGAGCCCACCAGCACCAGGGGGCCGTCGGTCAGTTCGTCGATCACCGCCAGGGCGTCCTCGCGCCAGCGGCTGATCGTGCCGTCCTGGAACGCGCCGTCGGACTCGCCGTGGCCGAAATAGTCGAACCGCAGGTACGAACCGCCCGTCGCCCGCGCCTGATCGTCCAGCACCTGGGCCTTGGTCCCGGTCATGTCCGAATGGAAGCCGCCCAGCCATACGACCGTCGGGCCCGTTCCCTCGGCGCGGCGATAGGCCAACCGAAGATTGTCGGGCCGGACGAGGAATTCGGGGGAATCGGTCATGGCGCGGCCTTGTTCATTTCGGTAACTACCTCCCCCTAACCTCGTTCGAGCCCCGCGTGTCCATCCTACCCGACGATTTCACCCTGTTGCAGGTGACGCCCGAGCTGGAGACGGGCGGCGCCGAGCAGACCACGATCGACGTGGCCCACGGCGTGATCGCCGAAGGCGGCCGGGCGTTCGTGGCCACGCGCGGCGGACGCATGGCCGCGCGGCTCGAGGCTGACGGCGGCCGATTGGCCCAGATGCCCGCCCAGTCCAAGAACCCGCTGGTGATGCTGGGCAACGCGGCCCGCCTGATCGACCTGATCCGGCGCGAGAAGGTCAGCGTGGTCCACGCCCGCTCGCGCGCTCCGGCCTTCAGCGCCCTGTGGGCGGCCCACGCCACCAAGACGCCGTTCGTGGCCACTTATCATGGCGTCTACAACGCCAAGACAAACCTCAAGCGCTGGTACAACGCCGTCATGACCAAGGGCGACCTGGTCATCGCCAATTCCGAGTACACTCGCCAGCACGTCATCGCCGAGCACGGCGTCGCGCCGGAAAGGGTGGTGGCGATCCCGCGGGGCGTCGACCTGGCGCGGTTCGAACCGGGCCTGGTCTCGGCCGAGCGGGTGCGGGCGCTGCGCGAAGCGTGGGGCGTTCCGGACGACGACCGTCGCCTGAAGGTGCTGCTGGCGGGCCGCCTGACCCGCTGGAAAGGCCAGGCCATGGTCATCGAGGCCATGGCGCGGCTGAAGGCCGTGAACGACCAGCGCATCCTGCTGCTGCTGGTCGGCGACGATCAGGGCCGCAAGGGCTATCGCGCCGAGCTCGAGCACATGATCGCCCAGGCGGGGCTGCAGGACAGCGTGCTGCTGTGCGGCCACTGCGACGACATGCCCGCCGCCTATCTGGTCGCCGACCTGGCCATCGCCCCCTCGCTGGAGCCCGAGGCCTTCGGCCGCACGGCGGTCGAGCCCCAGGTGATGGGCAAGCCGGTGATTGCCGCCGACCACGGCGCCGCGCGCGAGACGGTCGCGCCCGGCGAGACCGGCTGGCTGGTCGCCCCCGGCGATCCCGAAGCCTGGGCCGAGGCCCTGAACAACGCCTGCGAGGCGGGCGCGGCCAGGCGCCAGGCCATGGGCCTGGCCGCCCGCCAGCGGGCCCGGAAACTGTATTCTGTTGACGCGATGGTCGAAGCAACGCTCAAGGTCTATGCGCGGCTTCTGGAGACGAAGAGTTGAGCAAGGAGATCAAGAAGGTCCTGGTCATCAAGCTGGGGGCCCTCGGCGATTTCGTCCTGGCCCTGGCGGCGATGAAGAAGATCCGCGAAGCCCATCCGCGCGCCAAGATCACCCTGCTGACCACCCCGCCCTTCGAGAGCCTGGCCAAGCTGTCGCCCTACTTCAACAGCGTCGAGACCGACGGTCGTCCCAGCGACTTCGGCGACCTGACCGCGATGCTGAGCCGCTTGCGGAAGGCGCGCTATGACCGCGTCTACGACCTGCAGACCAACAGCCGCACAGGTTGGTACTTCCAGGCGCTGCGCCCGTTCCCGCCGCAATGGTCGGGCATCGCGGCCGGCTGCTCCCTGCCCCAGCGCGGCAAGGCCCGCTACCACATGCACACGCTGGAGCGGCAGGCCGACCAGTTGCGCCAGGCCGGCATCTGGCCCGACGCCCCCACCGAACCGGGCAGCGCCCCGCCGCCGGACCTGTCGTGGATCCTACGGCGACACAAGGAACCGCGCCCCGTCGCCGGCGCCCCCGCCCCTCGCCCCTACGTCCTGCTGGTGCCCGGCGGCTCGGCCCACCGGCCCGAAAAGCGCTGGCCGGTCGAGAGCTACGCCCAGTTGGCCGCCCTGCTGAAGGCCCGCGGCCTGGACATCGTCATCATCGGCGGCCCGCAGGAAAGCGCGATGGCCCGCCAGATCCAGAAGGCCGTGGGCCAGGCCCGCGACCTGACCGGCCGCACCGACTTCGCCCAGCTGGCCGTGCTGGGGGCCAAGGCCGCCCTGGCCGTCGGCAACGACACCGGCCCCACGCACCTGCTGGCGGCCGCCGGCGCGCCGACGATCGCCCTGTTCTCCGACGCGTCCGATCCGGAGTTGTGCGGCCCGCGCGGCCACGTGACCGTCATCCGCTCGCCCGACCTGAAGGCCCTGCCCGTCAGCACCGTGGCCAGCGCGGCGATCTCGCTGCTTCCGCAGTAAGCCGCGCCGTTCTCAATACCCCTCGTACCGCCCTGGCTTGTGGTTGGCGATGATCACCACGCTCAGCGCCACGGCCGAGACGATCGAGAGCAGCAGCTTGTCCCAGCTGATCACCGCGAACGCCGCCGCCACAATCAGGCAGTCGGACGCCATCTGCACCTTGCCGGCGCTGATCCCCTTCTTCTCGTAGAGCCACAGGGCCAGCACGCCGATGCCCCCCACGCTGGACTTGTGGCGGGCCAAGGCCAGGACGCCCATGCCCAGGATCGTCCCGCCGAACACGGCCGCGAACACCGGGTCCACGTGGGTCAGCCTCAGCCACGACGGCATGCCGAACGCCAGGCCCGCCAGCAGCAGGTTCGTGGCCAGGGTCTTGGCCGTGAACATCCAGCCCAGGGTGCGCTGGGCCAGGACGTAGAACGGGATGTTCAGCAGCAGGAACACCGTCCCCACCGGCCAGTGGGTCAGGTACGAGACGATCAGCGCCATGCCCGCCACGCCGCCGGTGACCAGGCCGGCGGCCTTCAGCAGGGTCAGGCCCACAGCGATGAAGCTGGAGCCGATCAGCAGCGCATGAACGTCTTCGATGAGGGTGTGCCGGGCGGCGGTCGTGCGGGAGGCCATGGAACTCGGAAGCGGGTGGTCGTCGAAAGGGCGCGTGCGGCCCCTGCCAAGCGTCACCTCCCCCGCCGGGCTCGTGGCGTCCCGGTCGCGTCCTTGCCTGAAAAGGCGGACGTCTTGCGTGCATGCGCCTTGATAGCGCGGCAGTCCTTCGTCATATATCACTGGGCGAACGCGGCGTCCCCTGGACGCCGCGCGAACCTGTTCAACGATACCGCATTACACCAAGCGCCCTAAAACAACACCGGAGCCGCCCTATTCGCCGTCCTATGCAAACGCCGCCCGTCAAGGATGGTCCGCGTATCAACGAAGACATTCGGGTCCCCCGCGTCCTGCTGATCGACCAGAATGGCGAGAAGCAAGGCGAGATGCCGATTTCCGCCGCCCTGGAGGCGGCCGAGGAAGCCGGCCTGGACCTGGTCGAGATCGTGCCCAACGCGAACCCTCCCGTCTGCAAGATCCTGGACTACGGCAAGTTCAAGTTCCAGGAGCAGAAGAAGAAGAACGAGGCTCGCAAGCGGCAGAAGATCGTCGAGCTCAAGGAAATCAAACTGCGCCCGAACATCGACGTTCACGACTACGAAGTGAAGGCCAAGTCGATGCACCGGTTCTTCGAGGAAGGCGACAAGGTCAAGGTGACCCTGCGCTTCCGCGGCCGTGAAATGGCGCACCCTGAGCTCGGCATGAAGCTGCTGCTCAAGGTCAAGGCCGACTTCGACGAAGTGGCCAAGGTCGAGTACGAGCCTCGGATGGAAGGCCGTCAGATGATCATGATCCTGGCCCCGCGCTAAGGATCGAATTCGACGACAGACAAGACGCTCCGGCCCTGGCCGGGGCGTTTTTCTTTGCGCCACCCCCGCTCGACTTGCGGCTAAGCTTTGCTAGGTTGCATCCCGTTCGGGGGAATTACCACGTGTTGAAATCGCTTCTGGCCGCCGGCGCGGCCTGCCTCGCCTTGACTTGCGCCGCCTCGGCGAGCGCCCAATCCACGCCGCTTTCGGTTTATGGCGGCCTGCCCAAGCTCGAGGACGTGCAGATCTCGCCCGACGGCAAGCTGCTGGCCATCATGCTGACGGACGGCGACAAGCGGATGCTTGGCATCCGCGAGAGCGCCGAAGGCGGCAAGACCCTGTCCCTATTCAATGCCGGCGACCAGAAGCTGCGCGCCGTGCAGTGGGCCGGCAACGACCACGTGTTGACCACCCTGTCGGTCACCACCCAGGTGCTCGGCCTCAAGGGCCCCAAACGCGAATACTGGATGAGCCAGGACATCAACCTGGCCACTCGCAAGGTCACCGCGCTGATGCGCGACCAGCCCGAATCCATGAACGTGGTCCTGGCCTTGCCCGTCGTGCGGATCATCGACGGCGTTCCCTTCGCGTTCGTCGAGGGCGTGCGCTTCTACGACCACCAGGGCTGGGACGTCCTCTTCCGGATCAACCTGAAGACCGGCGCCACCCGCCTGCTGGACAAGGGCGCCAGCGAGAACACCGACGGCTGGCTGGTCTCGCCCGAGGGCGAGCCCGTGGCCCAGTCGGTCTACGACCAGGAACAGGGCCTCTGGAGCCTGAAAGTCCATACGGACAAGGGCTGGGAGACGATCGAAAAGGTCACTTCCAAGATGGGCTCGCATGGGCTGCGCGGCTTTGGCCGCGACGGCCGTAGCGTGCTGGTCTGGATGGACGACGAGCATACCGACAAGTCGGTGCTCACCGAGTACGCCCAGGACGGAACCCACGCCGTAGTGCCGGGCAGCGCCGACTACGACAGCGTCCTGCGTTCGCCCGACGGCTCGCGCATGATCGGCGGCTACGCCCTGGTCGGCGACGAGCGGCGCTACACCTTCTTCGATCCCAAGCTCCAGGCCGCCTGGAAGGGCACGATCAAGGCGTTTCCCGGCGAGCAGGTCTCGCTGGTCTCGTGGTCGGACGACATGCGCAAGATCATCGTGCGCGTCGATTCCCCGACCCTCGGCCCCGCCTACGCCTTGGTCGACCTGGATCTGAAGAGCGCGCGCGTGCTGGGCAATGTCTATTCGGGCCTGACGGAAGATGGCCTCTTCGAGGTTCGTCCGATCAAGTACAAGGCCGCCGACGGCCTGGAGATCAGCGGTTACCTCACCCTGCCCCGCGGCAAGCCCGCCAAGAACCTGCCGCTGATCGTGCTCCCGCACGGTGGCCCCGAGGGGCGAGACGAACCCGGTTTCGACTGGTGGAGCCAGGCCCTGGCTTCGCGCGGCTACGCCGTGCTGCAGCCCAACTTCCGCGGCTCTGAAGGCTTCGGCTGGCCGTTCATCGAGGCCGGCTTCGGCCAGTGGGGCAAGGCCATGCAGACCGATCTGTCGGACGGCGTGCGCGACCTGGTCAAGCAGGGGATCGCCGATCCCAAGCGCGTCTGCATCGTCGGCGCCAGCTACGGCGGCTACGCCGCCCTGGCGGGCGCGACGATCGACCATGGCGTCTATCGCTGCGCCGCCTCTGTGGCCGGCCCTTCCGACCTCAAGCGCTTCCTAATCGACAACAACTACGCGGCCGGGTCGGACAGGAACGCGGCCACCCGCTATTGGCTGCGCTTCATGGGCGCGGACGGCGTGCGCGACCCCGATCTCGCAGCGATCTCTCCCGCCAAACTGGCCGGCAAGGCCGACATCCCGGTGCTGCTGATCCACGGCAAGGACGACACCATCGTGCCCTATGTGCAGAGCACGATCATGGCCGATGCGATGAAAAAGGCCGGCAAGCCGGTCGAACTGGTCACCTTGCCTGGCGAGGATCACTGGCTGTCGCGCGGCGCCACCCGCCTGCAGATGCTCAACGCTGTCGTGAGCTTCGTGGAAAAGCACAACCCGCCGAACTGAACCGGGTTTTCAGCCCCATGCCCCTTAGGGTAGAGCTTGAAGCGTCATAGTTCGGGGGACTAAGTGTTCAAGACTGCTCTATTCGCCGCGGCCCTGGCCGTCGCGGCGCCGATGACCGCGCACGCCGCCACGCCAATCGAAGCCTTCGGCCGACTGCCAGCGATTGACAAGGTCGCCATCTCCAAGGACGGGAAGTCCTTGGCCTATATCCGCGAAAGCGAGGGCAAGCGCTACGTCGTGGCGCAGGATCTAAGCGGCGACGTCATCGCCTTGACGGACGTCGGCGTCGCCAAGGTCCGCGACGTCGACTGGGCCGACGCCGATCACGTGCTGGTCACCACTTCGGTGGCGGGGGCCATCGACAATCGCGAGTTTATCGCCTTCAAGGGCGAGCGCTATATCGTCTACAGCTTCAACATCCGCACCAAGAAGACCGTGCGGCTGATGGACCGCTCGTCCGAAGAAGCCCTGAACGCCGCGCTCAGCTCACCCCAGCCGGGGCAGTACAAGGGCAGGTCCGTCGCCTACCTCATGGGCTTCACCATGACCGGCACGGGCCGCCGTGACGTCTACCGCGTCGACCTCGACAGCGGCATGGGCTACGTCCACCAGATCGGCAGCCAGGACTTCAGCGATTTCGTCCTATCGCCCGACGGCCAGATGGCGGCTCGCACCTACGAAACCTCCGGCGGCCGCTGGCGGCTTGACGTGCAATCGCCCAGCGGCGCCTGGACCACCGTGGACAGCACGCCCGTGGGCTCGATCGACACGCCGGGCCTCTATGGTTTCGGCCGGACCCTCGACACCGTGCTTACCAGCTATCGGGACGAGGTGACCAATGAGTGGCGCCTGGCCGAGGTTGACCGCAGCACGGGCAAGTATCGCGAGCCTTTCGGCGCCAAGCAGCGCCCCCGCAGACTCATCCACGCCGACGACGGCCACCTCGTCGGCGTCTCCTACGGCGAAGGCGCGCAGGTCTACGAGTTTTTCGATCCCAAGCTGAACGCGGGCTGGGCGATGGTCGAGCGGGCCTTCGCCGGCAAGGCGATCAGCCTGTCCTCGGCGTCAGCCGATTTCAGCAAGTTGGTCATCAACACCGATGGCCCGGGCGACCCCGGCAGTTGGTACGTGATCGATCCCGTGGCCAAGTCGGCCAAGCGCATCGGCTCGACCTACCCGGAGATCCAGCCCGGCGACGTCGCCGACGTGCGTGACGTCAGCTACAAAGCCTCAGACGGTCTGGCGATCAGCGGCTACCTGACCCTGCCCGCCGGCAAGGATCCCAAGAAACTGCCGCTGATTGTTATGCCGCACGGCGGTCCGCAGAGCCACGACAATGGCGATTTCGACTGGTGGGCCCAGGCCATGGCCTCGCGCGGCTACGCCGTGTTCCAGCCGAACTTCCGCGGTTCCGACAATCTCGACCAGAGCTTCGTGGACGCCGGTCATGGCCAGATCGGCCGCAAGATGCAGACCGACATCTCCGACGGCGTGAAGGTGCTGGCCCGTACCGGCATGATCGACCCCAAGCGCGCCTGCATCGTCGGCGCCAGCTACGGCGGCTACGCCGCCCTCGCGGGGGTGACGATCGAGCAAGGTCTCTATCGCTGCGCCGTGGCCGTGGCTCCGGTCTCCGACTGGCCCAAGATGATGGCTTCAGAGGCCCTGTCCACCGGCGGCTCCAAGGGCACGACCATCGCCTATTGGAAGCGGTTCACCGGCGCCAACGCGCCGAACGATCCGATGCTGGAGACCATTTCGCCCGCGCGCCTCGCCTCCAAGGCCGACGCGCCGATCCTGCTGATCCACGGCCGCGACGACACCGTCGTACCGTTCGAGCAGAGCGACACCATGCTCAAGGCCCTCAAGGCCGCCGGCAAGCCCGTCGAGCTGACGACCCTGTCGGCCGAGGATCACTGGCTCTCGCGCGAGCCCACCCGCATCCAGATGCTGAAGGCCACGATCGACTTCGTGGAAAAGCACAACCCGCCGAACTGACCGCCTCGCGCGACCCGCGACCGCTATCTGAAATTTCAGATAGCGGTCGCCTTTCGGGCCGATCGAGCGTACACCGCCCGGCCTGATGACGACGCTTCAAGCCTCCGCCCCGAAAACCGACGCCAGTCCGCGCGCCCTGTACGTCCTGCTCCTGGTTGTGTTCATCAACCTGGTGGGCTTCGGCCTGGTCATTCCGCTGCTGCCCTTCTACGCCAAGTCGCTGAACGCCAGCCCCTGGCAGGTGACGGCGATGTTCTCGGCCTACTCGCTGGGCCAGTTCCTGGCCGAGCCGTTCTGGGGACGCCTGTCCGACCGCATCGGCCGGCGGCCGGTGCTGATCGTCACCATCCTGGCCAACACCCTGTCCTACGTGGCCCTGGCTTTCGCGCCCGACATCGCCTGGGCCTTCGCCATTCGCCTGGCCAGCGGCTTTGGCAGCGGCAACATCTCGACCATCCAGGGCTACATGGCCGACGTGACCCCGCCGGAGAAGCGCGCCAGCCGCATGGGCCTGCTGGGCGCGGCCTTCGGCATGGGCTTCGTGGTGGGTCCCACCCTGGGCGGGCTGCTGCCCGACTTGGCGCGGCTGGCCGGCCACCCGTCGGACGGCCGCCTGGCCTTCCAGATCCCCCTGCTGACCGCGGCCGCCCTGGCCGCGATCGCCGCCCTGGGCGTCTTCCTGTTCGTGGTCGAGAGCCGCAAGCCCTCGGCCAAGGACGCCCCGGTCGTCCGCCGGCGCGAACACCTGGCCGCCGCTTCGGCCCACCCGGTGCTGTCGCGCGTGCTGCTGGTCACGCTCATCTCGACCGCCGCCTTCGCCGGGATGGAGTCGGTCTTCGGGCTGTGGACCCAGGCCCGGTTCGCCTGGGGTCCGCGCCAGGTAGGGCTGTGCTTCGCCGTGATCGGGATCATCGCCTCGATCGGCCAGGGCATGATCACAGGCCGCCTGGCCCGCAAGTTCGGCGAGGCCAAGGTGCTGACCGTGGGCCTGGCCATCATCGCCGTCAGCCTGGCCCTGACTCCGTTCACGCCCAGGGGCGCGTTCGTCCCGCTGGCCGTGGGTTGCACCGCCTTCGGCCAGGCCCTGGTCTTCCCCTGCGTGGCGGCCCTTATCTCGCGCGCCACGCCCCCCGACCGGCAGGGCGCGATGCTGGGCCTGAACATGGCCGCCGGCTCGCTGGCGCGGATGACCGGCCCGATGCTGGCCGGCCCCCTGTTCGGCCTGGCCGTGGGCGGCCCCTACTGGTTCGGCGCGGTCCTGATGCTGCCGGCCATCGCCTTCGCCCTGCGCATCGAGCACGGGGTCAAGACCGCGGCATAGGAGCCTTTCGCCGACCTGGGCCTTGCCAGGACCGAGTCTTTCCCGTATTCACCCCGCCTTTCCGGAACCGCCTGGCCAATTTGGCATGCCATGGCGGTTCGTCATGCTTCTAAGAGGACGGGGCCGTTAAACGCTCCGACGCGAAATGCCTAAGTTGAAGACGAAGTCGGGCGCCAAAAAGCGCTTCAAGATCACCGCCACGGGCAAGCTGAAGGCCGGCGTCGCCGGCAAGCGCCACCGCCTGATCGGCCACAACGGCAAGTACATCCGCCAAAACCGCGGCACCAAGACGATGAGCGAGGCTGACGCCAAGATCATCCGTACGTACCTGCCCTACGGCCTGTAAGAGGAGCGCTGACACATGGCTCGCGTTAAACGTGGCGTCGTCGCCCACGCCAAGCACAAGAAGGTTCTGGAGCAGGCCAAGGGCTTCTACGGCCGCCGCAAGAACACCATCCGTACGGCCAAGGCCGCGGTCGACAAGGCCGGCCAGTACGCCTACCGCGACCGCAAGGTGCGCAAGCGCGCCTTCCGTTCGCTGTGGATCCAACGCATCAACGCCGGCGCCCGCACCGAGGGCTTCACCTACTCGCAGTTTATCCACGGCCTGGACGTGGCGGGTATCGTGATCGACCGCAAGGTCCTCTCGGACATCGCGGGCAACGACCCGGTCGCGTTCAAGGCCATCGCCGACAAGGTCCGCGCCGCCCTGGCCGCTTAAGGTCTATTTTCGGGTCCCAGATCCGAAGCTCGATCTGAAGAGCCCTCCGGTGCGAGCCGGAGGGCTTTTTGCTGTCTGATCCATACCCTTCTCCCCTTGCGGGAGGCGATGGCCCGAAAGGCCGGATGAGGGGTTGAAAGGCCAAACCGGCAAGTTCTGAGAGCCCCCTCACCCGTCGGGCTTCGCCCGCCACCCTTTCCCGCAAGGGGAGAGGGTTTCAGCGAAACCCAAAACCGCTTAGACGGAACCCCGTCATGACCGATCTCACCACCCTCGAAGCCGACGTCCTGGCGCAAGTCGCCGCCGCCGGCGACCTCACCGCCCTCGACGCCGTGCGCGTCGCCGCCCTGGGCAAGACCGGCTCGATCTCGGGCCTGCTGAAGACGCTCGGGGCGATGAGCCCTGACGAGCGCAAGGAGCGCGGCGCGGCCATCAACCTCCTGCGCGACCGCGTGCAGACGGCGCTCAACGAGAAGAAGGCCGCGCTGGAGAGCGCCGCCCTCGACGCCCGACTGGCCAGCGAGACCCTGGACCTGACCCTGCCCGCGCCCTACCGCCGCAAGGGCAGCGTCCACCCGACCATGCAGGTCATGGATGAGATGATCGCCATCTTCGCCGAGATGGGTTTCGCCGTGGCCGAGGGCCCGGACATCGAGGACGACTTCCACAACTTCACGGCGCTGAACTTCCCGCCCAAGCACCCGGCGCGGGAAATGCACGACACCTTCTTCTTCAATCAGAAGGAAGACGGCGGGCGCATGCTGCTGCGCACCCACACCAGCCCCGTTCAGGTGCGCACCATGGTGTCGCAGAAGCCGCCGATCCGCATCATCGCGCCCGGGCGCACCTATCGCTGCGACAGCGACGCCACTCACACGCCGATGTTCCACCAGGTCGAGGGCCTGGTGATCGACAAAGGGATCCACATGGGCCACCTGAAGTGGACCCTGGAGACCTTCATCGCCCGGTTCTTCGAGACCGACGCGGTGACGACCCAGTTCCGGCCGCACCACTTCCCGTTCACCGAGCCTTCGGCCGAGATGGACGTGCAGTGCGACCGCTCGGGCGGCGAGATCAAGATTGGCCAGGGCACGAGCTGGCTCGAGATCCTGGGCTGCGGGATGGTTCACCCGAACGTCCTGCGCGCCTGCGGCATCGATCCGGACGAGTACCAGGGCTTCGCCTTCGGCATGGGCGTCGACCGGCTGGGGATGCTGAAGTACGGCATGCCCGACCTGCGCGACATGTTCGCCTCCGACGGCCGCTGGCTCTCGCACTACGGCTTCAGCGCGTTCGCCGCGCCGAACCCCGCCAGCGGCCTGAGCTGATCGAACCCTGACCTTTCCACCAGCTCCCGCCGGGCGGGAGTTTGGAGACCGAACCGATGAAGTTCACCCTTTCCTGGCTCAAGGACCACCTCGACACCGAGGCGTCCGCCACCGACGTCGTCGCCGCCATGACCATGGCCGGCCTCGAGGTCGAGCACGTCACCGATCCCGCCTCGAAACTGGCCGCCTTCACGGTCGCCAAGATCGTCGAGGCCGTGCAGCACCCCAACGCCGACCGCCTGCGGGTCTGCCAGGTCGACACCGTCGACGGCCGCAAGGAGATCGTCTGCGGCGCGCCCAATGCGCGTCCGGGCCTGACCACCATCTACGCCCCGATCGGCGCCTACGTGCCCGGCCTGGGCGTAACCCTGGTCGAGAAGCCCGTTCGCGGCGTCGTCTCCAACGGCATGCTCTGCTCGGGTTCCGAATTGGAAGCCGACGACGGCTCCGAAGGCATCCTGGAGCTGCCGGACGACCTGGCCGTCGGCACGCCCGCCGCCGTGGCCCTGGGCCTGGAGGCCGTGATCGACTTCGAAGTCACCCCCAACCGTCCCGACTGGCTGGGCGTGGCGGGCATCGCCCGCGACCTGGCCGCCGCCGGCGTGGGCACGCTGAAGGACCTGTCGATCGCCCCCGTGCCGGGGACCTTCCCCTGCCCGATCGCCGTCAAGGTCGACGGCGACGCCTGCCCGGTGTTCTCCGGCCGCCTGATCAAGGGCGTCAAGAACGGCCCCAGCCCCAAGTGGCTGCAGGACCGCCTGAAAGCCATCGGGATCAATCCGAAGTCGGCCCTGGTCGACATCACCAACTTCATTTCCTACGACCGCGCCCGGCCGCTGCACGTCTATGACGCCGCCCTGCTGGTGGGGACGACGATCCAGGCGCGCCTGGGCCATCACGGCGTGCATGGCGACGAGCACCTGATCGCCCTGGACGGCAAGACCTACGAGCTGACGCCCGAGATGTGCGTGATCGCCGACGCCGACGGCGAGCGGCCGGTCGGCATCGGCGGCGTGATGGGCGGCGAAAGCACCGGCTGCTCGGAAGCCACCGTCGACGTCTTCGTGGAGAGCGCCTGGTTCGACCCGATCCGCACGGCCCAGACCGGCCGCACGACCGGCATCAACAGCGACGCCCAGTACCGCTTCGCCCGCACGGTCGACACCGGCTCGGTCGTCCCCGGACTGGAGCTGGCCACCAAGCTGATCCTGGAGCTGTGCGGCGGCGAGGCCTCGGAGATCGTGGTGGCCGGCCAGGCTCCGGCCGCGCCGGGCCCGATCCTGTTCGACCCGGCCTATGTGCAGGGCCTGTCGGGTCTGGCCATCGCGCCCGAGCGCACGCTGAAGATCCTGACCGACCTCGGCTTCGCGATCGAGCCGCCCAAGGACGTGCCCGCCAGCGCCTTCGTCACCGACGAGGCCGCCCTGGTGTGCGTGACCCCGCCCACCTTCCGCCGCGACGTGGAAGGCAAGGCCGACCTGGTCGAGGAAGTGGCCCGCATCGCCGGCTACGGCGCCCTGCCGTCCACGCCCCTGCCCGAGGTTCCGCGCGCCGTGGGCGGCGTGCTGACCGCCCGCCAGGCCCGCGCCCGCACGGCCCGTCGCGCCCTGGCGGCCGCCGGCTACGCCGAAGCCATTACCTGGAGCTTCACCAACCAGAAGACCGCCGCCCTGTTCGGCGGCGGCGCGCCCGAACTGGTGCTGGCCAATCCGATCGCCTCGGAACTGGACTGCATGCGCCCTTCGATCCTGCCCAACCTGATCGAGGCCGCCGGCCGCAACGCCCGCCAGGGCTTCCCGGACGTGGCCCTGTTCGAGGTCGGCCCCGTGTTCCACGGCGACCGCCCGCAGGACCAGAAGACCACTATCGCGGCCATCCTGGCTCCCCACGCGCCACGCAGCTGGGACAAGGCTCCCGCCGAGAACGTCTTCACCGTGAAGGCCGACCTGGTGGCCCTGCTGGAGGAGATCGGCGCGCCGGTCGCCTCGCTGCAAACCGCCCAGGGCTCGGCCTCGTCGTGGTGGCACCCCGGCCGTTCGGCCCGCCTGCAGCTGGGGCCCAAGGCCGTGCTGGCCGAGTTCGGCGAGATCCATCCGGCCGTGCTGAAGGCGCTTGATGTGGCCGGCCCGGTCTACGGCTTCGAGATCACCCTGGAAGCCGTGCCCGAGCCGAAGAAGAAGGCCGTGAAGACCAAGCCGGCCTTCACGCCCTCGCCCCTGATGCCGCTGACCCGCGACTTCGCCTTCCTGGCCGACAAGGCCAAGGCGGCGGGCGACCTGGTCAAGGCCGCCGCCGGCGCCGACAAGGCGCTGATCGCCGCCGCCCGGGTGTTCGACGTCTACGAAGGTCCTGGCGTGCCGGACGGACAGAAGTCGATCGCCCTCGAGGTCGTGGTCCAGCCCCGCGAGAAGACCCTCACCGACGCCGAGATCGAGGCCCTGTCCGCGAAGATCGTCGCCGCGGTCGAGAAGGCCGGCGGCAAGCTGCGCGGCTGAGGCCTTCCTCGGAACTGAACGAAGGGTCGCTCGGCGAAGGCCGCGCGGCCCTTTTGATAGGCGGCGCACGCCAACTTGCCCCCTCCGGGCCTTCGGCCCTCCTCCCCCGTAGGGGGAAGAGTGCGCCGCCCGCATTGCGCAATCCGCCCCCAACGGGGGCGGACAGGCGGCGAGGCCGCCAGGTGGGGGCAAGCGCCGACGCACAACCTAGGGGCTTGTCCCAATCCGCCCGCCGACGGCAAAGTCGGCGCATGTCCGATCTTATGACTCCGACCAAGATCGCCCCGCTGGACGCTGGCCAGGCCGCCGCGCTGGACCGCGACGGCTACCTCCTGCTGCGCGGTGTCGTGCCGGACGCCTGGCGGGAAGCGTTGCGGGCGGCCTTCGACGCCGGGGTGGGAACGCCCGACCAGTGGGCCGCGCCGCGAGGGCCGGGCTGGCGGCACGCCCTGGTCGACCTGGATCCGACCGTCCGCGAAACCTGTCGCATCCCGGCCCTCCTGGCCGCTACGGGGCGGATGCTGGGCGGCCCCTTCTTCCTCTGCCAGGTTGAAGGCCGCGAGCCGCTGCCCGGCGCCGGCCATCAGCCGCTGCATCGCGACGGCGCGGGCCGCAAGGCGGTGTCCGCCCTGGTGTTCCTGGACTCCTACGGCCCCGACAACGGCGCCACCCGCGTGGTCCCCCGTCACCTCGACGGCGGCCAGCCTGACGAAGCCCTGGCCGTGACCCTGGCGGGAGACGCCGGCGACATCCTGGTGTTCGACGCCGACCTGCTGCACGGCGCCACGACGAACCGCTCCGGCGCGCGCCGGCGCTCACTGCTGCTGGGTTTCAAGCCCGAACCCCTACGCGCGGAGGAAGACGCCTGCCGCGCCATCCGCAACGTGCGCATGGACAACAGCGAGGTGTTCGTCCCCTAGGCGGGCCGTCGCACATTTCTTGCGCAGCTTGACTGTTTCGTCGCAGCGCCACGGCAAGACCTTGCGTAACCGCCACGCCCACGCTACCTGTTGTTTCCGCACACGGAGTCACCCCGCCCAAATGCCGTCGCATCTGGACATGACCGTTTTGATCGCCGCCAGCCTCACCGCCGGCGCCGCGATCGTGTGCGCGCGCGCCATTATGATGCAGGCCAAGATTAAAACCGTTCGTGTGCGAACGGGGCGGCACAGGCGCGCGGTCGACTAAAGACCACAAACGCCGAAGATCGAAAGATCCGCAAAGCCCCGCTTCCCACCAGGAGCGGGGTTTTTGCTGTTTCGTCTTCGGTCCCTTCCCTTCCCATCCAAAGGACCCGAAACACCATGAGCTACCTGCCTTCCCCACCCGCCTTCCACTCCGACCACGAAGGCGTCACCGTCCACCAGCTGCTGCTGGCCGCGCAGGACGCCCCGTCCGCGCTGGAAGCCGTCCGACAGGGCCTGGCCGACAGCGGCGCTGAGCTGTGCGCGCTGTCGATGAAGCCCGTCGGCCAGATCGTCGAAGGCTCGCTGCGCGTGCGCCACCTCAGCGACCAGGCCGCCCGCCTGCTGGCCCGCGACCTGGCCGCCTGGCCCGGCGTCACCTCGGCCAGCGTCGAGCACCAGTGGGTGCGTCCGTGAACCAGGACCTCGTATCGGAAGGCGAGAAACGCCGCCTCTTCCTCGTGCTCGCCGACGACACGCCCGACGCCCTGATGCGGGTGCTGGGCGTGGCCAACGTCCAGCAGACCCGGCTGCGCTCGCTGACCGCGCAGCCGGACGGGGCGGGGCTGACCATCCGCCTGGAGGTCGACGACCAGGGCGACGACCGGGCCCAGTTCCTGGCCGCGCGCCTGGCTGCCGCCCCCTCGGTGCGCAGCGTGGGCTTCGGCTGGCGATAAGGGTGTAACCTTCGGCCCGGTCCGTCCGTATCTAGGGTTACGCCGCCGCACGGCGTCATGGAGTGTCCGATGATCCGCCGCCTGTTCATCCTGATCGCCAGTTTCGCGTCGATCCTGCTGCCCGCCGACGTGCTGGCCGCGTCCAAGCCTGCGACCACCGAAACCGCCGTATTCGCCGGCGGCTGCTTCTGGTGCATGGAAAACGACATGCGCGGGATTCCCGGCGTGCTGAAGGTCGAGAGCGGCTACACCGGCGGCCACGTGGACCGTCCCACCTATCGCGACGTCACCAGCGAGACGTCCGGCCACTACGAGTCGGTGCGCGTCACCTACGACCCGGCCAAGATCGACTACGGCTTCCTGCTGTACAAATACTGGAAGCTGGTCGACCCCACGGACGACGGCGGCCAGTTCTGCGACCGCGGGCCGTCCTACCGCCCGGCCGTGTTCGTCACCCCGGCCCAGCGCCCGATCGCCGAAAAGTCCCGCGCCGAGGCCGCCAAGCGCCTGAAGACGGGCACGATGAAGGCCCAGATCCTGGACCTGAAGACCTTCTGGCCGGCCGAGGCCTACCACCGCGACTACGCCAAGAACCACGCCATCGAATACCACGCCTACCGCATGGGCTGCGGCCGCGACCTGCGGCTTAAGCAGGTCTGGGGCGGGTAACCCCCCCCCCCGCGTGGCCAGAGGTGGCGCTCGGCGGGGCGAATGCCAGGGTCTGTGCATGGCCGATCTTGAGCAACGCCCCGCGGATTCCGACGCTCCCTACGCCGCCCTGCTGAACGGCGTGATGGTGATCCTGCTTGGCGTGATCTTCACCGGCTTCCTGGCTTGTCGGATGGTCGCGGAGCTCACGGGCAGGCTTCCGACCTGACGGCCCTGACGGTCGGCCTGACCTCGACGCCCACAGGCAACATCAGCCTGATCCACCTCCTCCTGCTCGCGACCAGCTTGCAGGTCATCGTGCTGGGCGTTCGGTTCGTCGGCCGGAGCCTGGCCCGACTGCGCGCGGGCCGGAGCCGGTCAGAACACCCGCGCCTGTAGCCACAGCAGGGCCGGATAGGTCGCCACCCAGGTCCAGAAGAACCGGTTGAGCCCGAACAGGCAGGCGTTGGCCAGGTGAAAGGTCGCGGCGACCGCCAGGGCCGCGACCAGGCCTGGCCTCCACAGCATGGCCAGCGGAAAGGCCAGCTCGAACCCCATCACCGCCCAGGACATGGCCAGCAGGACGCGCGGCCGATCGGCCCAGCCGCGCAAGGCCTCGCTCACCGGATAGGCCGAGAACCGGAACACGTCGCCCAGCGCCCGGCCCGAGCGCCAGTCGGGGTTCACGATCTTCACCCCACCCGAGATGAAGTAGGACAGCACCAGCTGCGCGCCCAGATAGCCGAAGAACAGTTCCTTCAGGTGGATCGACGGCGCCAGGGTCGCCGCTGTCAGGCACCATAGCGCCAGCAGGCCCATGCGGTCGCTGCCGCCATTGTAGGGGCCCTGAAAGCGCTGGAGGATCAGCAGCGACAGACCGGCCAGCCCGACCAGCGGCCAGGGCGCGGCCAGACCCGCGACGACCAACCCGCACAGGACCGCCCGCGCGCCGAACAGCGCCCGCTCATCGCGCGGGCCGCACAGATGCTCCAGGCTCTGCTGGAGCAAGGCCAGGGCCAGCAGCGTCTGGGCCAGGCGGATGGCCAGGTCCAGGCTCATCGGGGGTCCCCGATCCGTCGGGCGTCCGAGACGTACAGTTCCTCGGCGACGATCGCCTCGCCCTCCCGGCGCACGAAGATCAGGCGAAAGCGCAGCCAGCGTCCCGACATCTCGGGACCCAGGTCAGCCCCGATCCGGCGGAAGATCTCGTCCTGGCTGTGGTCAGTGAACTGGTCGGCCAGGCGTTCCGCGCAGCTGACCACGAACAGGGTCTGGTTCCAGCGCGGGTTCCAGAACAGCCGCCCCAGCATGGCCAGGGGCGAGACCCGTTCCGGACGCGGCCCGAACGCGCGCCAGTCCGGTTCGCCGGCGGGCGAGTCCGACACCGCGTACTCGACCCGCGGCGAGGGCGCGATCACGTCGAAGAAGTTCCACGACGGAATCAGGGCCGGCAGGAGTAGTCCGAAGGGGTTGCGCACGATTTCTCCCTAGCTGCGCCGGGCGCGGCGCGCACGTGGAAACCGCGCCCACTCGACTTCCGGCTGAACGCATGGAACCTTGAGCGTCAAATCGGGAGACGCTCATCCATGTTCCGTCACGCCTTGCTGGCCACGGCCGCCGTCCTTTCGCTCAGCGGCGCGGCGCGGGCCTCCGATCCCGCCCCCGGCCTGTCGGTGACGATCTACAACGACAACCTGGCCCTTGTGCAGGACGTGCGCCGGATCGACGTTGCCGGCGGCCGCCAGTCGCTGGAATTCAAGGACGTCTCGGCCAGCATCCGCCCCGAGACTGTCAGCCTCTCCGCCCCCGGCGTTTCGGTGGTCGAGCAGAACTTCGACTACGACCTGCTGACCCCCTCCAAGCTGATGGAGAAGGCGGTCGGTCGGCAGGTGAAGATCGTGCGCACCAACCCGGGCGACGGGAAGGAGACCACCGAGACCGCCACGGTGCTGGCCGCCAACGGCGGGGTGGTGCTGAAGATCGGCGACCGCATCGAGGTGTTGCGCGATGACGGCGTGCCCACCCGCGTGATCTTCGACAAGGTGCCCGAGACCCTGCGCGCGCGCCCCACCCTGTCGGTCAAGGTCGAGGCCGACAAGCCCGGCCCGCGCCTGGTCACGCTCAGCTACCTGACCACCAACCTCTCCTGGCAGGCCGATTACGTGGCCCTGTTCGACGAGGCCAAGGGCGCGATGGATCTGCAGGGCTGGATCACCCTGGGCAACACCACCGGCACGCCGTTCGAGAACGCCCAGACCCAGCTCGTAGCCGGCCAGGTCAACACCCTAAGCGCCGGCGGCGGCTATCGCCCGCAGCGTCGATCCGCCATGCAGTCTGCAGGGACCGAGAGCGGCGAGGACGACGCCGAGCGGGTGGCCGACTACTACGTCTATCCCCTGCCCGAACGGACCACGATCTCGTCCAACCAGAACAAGCAGGTCGGCTTCCTCAGCGCCCAGGGCGTGGCCGCCGCCAAGGCCTACGAGGTCCGCGAGTACGGCTTCGCCAGCCAGGCCAGCCCTCGCTCGGCCAATGTCGCCATCCAGTTCAGCAACGCCAAGCTGGCGGGGCTGGGCCGCCAGTTGCCGGCCGGCACGATGCGCATCTACATGCGCGACAGGAACGGCGATCCCAAGTTCGTCGGCGAAAACCGCATAGATCACACCCCCGCCGGTTCGGAACTGTCGATCAAGACCGGCGACGCCTTCGACGTGACCAGCCAGGCCACCCTGGTCAGCGACGAGAAGATCTCCAAGACGCGTTCGCGGTACGCGATGAAATACCTGCTGCGCAACGCCCGCGCCCAGCCGGTGACCGTCGAGCTGCGCCAAGGCGGCCTGGGCCGGGACGGCAAGGTCAAGGACGAGAGCCTGGCCAGCCGCCGCATCGACGCCTCCACCCTGGGCTGGAGCGTGCCCGTGCCGGCCAACGGCGAGACCGAGCTGACCTTCACGGTCGAGACCGGCTGGTGATCCGATCCTTCAGATCCTCCCCCTCCGGGGGAGGCGTCCGCGAAGCGGACGGAGGGGGCGTCGCCGCCCCCATCCCGGGCTCGCGCCTCCTCAAGGGCCGAAGCCTGGCGCTCGCCCTTTTGGCCGCCGCTTCCCCCGCCCTGGCCGACACCATCGTCTCGCCCGCCGCCGACAAGGTCGCGGTCACCCTCTACCGGGCCGACGCCGCGCCCTGGCAGTCGCTGTATCCCTGGCAACGCCAGCAGGCCGCGCGCGACGGCCTGATCCTGGTCACCGAGACCCGCACGGTCGAGCTGCCGGCCGGTCGACACACCCTGCGCTTCGCCGGCGTCGCCGACGCGGTCATCCCGCAGAGCGCCTCGGTCGAGGGCCTGGGCCGGGCCAGCGTGGTCGAGCGCAACTATGACTACGCCTTGCTCAGCCCCGGAACCCTTCTGGAGCGGTCGCTGGACCAGTCGGTCGGCGTGGTCCGGACCAATCCCAAGACCGGACGCCGCGTCGCCGAGCGCGCGGTCGTCCGCCAGGGCCCCAACGGCGTGGTTCTGCAGACCGCGCAGGGCGTGGAGGCGCTGGGCTGTTCCGGCGGCGTCGAGGGCCTGGTCTTCGACCGCATCCCCGACGGCCTGTCCGACAAGCCCGCCCTGTCGACCGTGATCGACGTCCCCGTCGCTGGCCGTGTCCAGCTGACCTTGTCCTACCTGGCCACCGGCGTGACCTGGCAGGCCGACTACGTGGCGCGCATCCATCCCGATGGCCGCACCCTGGACCTGGGCGGCTGGCTGACCCTGGTCAACACCAGCGGCACGGGCTTCGCCGACGCCCCCACCCAGGCCGTGGCCGGCAAGCTGGCCCGTCAGCCGGTCGACGTGCGGCGCGGCGTGACCAAGCCGATCTCGCGCCAGTGCTGGCCCATGGGCACGACGACCGACGGCCTGGACGACGGCCTGGGCGGCGGCCGCGAGGAGATCATGGTCACCGCCATGCGGTCTATGGCTCCGCCCCCGCCTCCTCCGCCGCCACCGGCGCCGGCTATGGAAAGGGCCGACAACGCCGCTCCGCTGGCCGAACAGTCCGAGCTGGGCGACTACAAGCTCTACACCCTGCCCGAACCGGTCACCGTCGCCGCCCGGCAGACCAAGCAGGTGGCCTTCCTTCGCCAGACCGACGTGGCCTTCCAGCGGCTCTACGTCTTCAACATCGCGCCGACGGCCGACTATGCCGACCCGGCCATGATCACCGCCCCTTCGGTCACCCTGCGCCTGGAGAACAAGCCGGCCGCGGGCTTGGGCAAGCCGCTCCCCGCCGGTGCGGTGGCCGTGATGGAAACCGCCGCCGGCCGCCCCGCCTTCGCGGGCGAGCAGACCCTGCGCGACGTTGCGGTGGGCCAGCCCTTCGATCTGTCGATCGGCTCGGCCATGGACGTCTTGGTTCGGCCGACGCTGGTCGAGGACCGCAAGAGTCGCAAGGGCCGCGTGCGCCGCACCTACGAGGTCGAGCTGTCCAGCGCCAAGACCGCTCCCGTCACCGTCGAGGTCCGGGTGAGGTCCTATCCCCCCGGTTTCAAAGTGATTTCCGGCCCCGGCCGCTACGACATCCGCGACGGGTCGCCCGCCTGGCGACTGGATCTGCCGGCCGGAAGTCGCCGCACGGTGCGTTATGTGGTGGAATACGACTCCTAAGCTGTCCGAGGAGCACCCGTGAACAAACCGATCCTGGAAACCTGGCTGGAGCGCGGCCTGTTCGCCTCGCGCTGGCTGATGGCGCCCTTCTACGTCGGCCTGGTGGTCGCCCTGGCCGCCCTGATCGTGGTGTTCTTCCAGGAGCTGTTCCACGAACTGCCCCACCTGCTGGAGATGAAGCCCGAGGACGCGATCCTCATGGCCCTGTCCCTGATCGACCTGTCTCTGGCGGCCAACCTGCTGGTGATCGTCATCCTGTCCGGCTACGAGAACTTCGTGTCCAAGATCGACACCGCCAGCCACGAGGACCGCCCCGAATGGATGGGCACGGTCGACTTCTCGGGCCTGAAGATGAAGCTGATCGCCTCGATCGTGGCGATCTCGGCCATCGCCCTGCTGAAGGCCTTCCTGAAGCTGACCGAGCCCAATGTCGCCATCGATCAGCCCCGCCTGATGTGGCTGGTGATCGTGCACCTGTCGTTCGTGATCTCGGGCGTGCTGCTGGCCGCGATGGACTACATCAACGGCAAGGTCTCCAAGCACTAGCCCCGCAACCTTGGCCGCGTCGGCGCGTTGGGACACTTCAAGCTTGAGTTCGGGGTGTTCCTGCGTGACCAAATCCAGTTTCAAGGGCCTGGCGGCCGTGGCCGTCGTCCTGGGCCTTCCGGCGGCCGCCTTTGCGCGGGAGGCGGTCGATCCCCAGCAGGTGGACCTGGCCAAGCTGATCGAGTGCCGCACCTATGACGTACCCACCTACAACAGCTTCGGCTTCTGGCTGGCGGGAACCGAGGAGGCCCAGGCCCGCGCCAGCCTCGGCCTGACCGAGGTCAAGTCCGCCAACTTCATGCTCATGGAATACGACCTGGCCAGGCCGATCACCGTGTTCGGCCGCCAGACCCGCCGCGTCGCCTTCACCAGTTCCGGCCCCATGGCCGTGCTGGACGAGGCCGACCCGCACCCGCTGGCCAAGGCCCTGGGCGTGATCCCGGTCGTCGACGCGCCCGGCAAGTTCCTGGGCGAGGTGGTGGTCAGCGAGACCTCCGAGACCAGCGAGGGCTCGACGCTGAAGACCCGCGTCAGCCTGAACGTCTCGACCGTCACCACCCATCCGGGCAAGACCTTGGCCGGCTGCAGCTACACCCTGGAAATCCAATGATCCGCAGGCGTCTGGGCCCGACCTTGGCGTTCGCATTCCTGACGCCCGCGATCGCCGCCGCCCAGGACATCTACACGGGCACGCTGGCGGTCGAGCAGGACCGGCTGGTCCTGACGCGCTGCGACCTGGTCGAAAACCGCTACGTCCTGCGCGACGCGCCGGGCGAGACCGCCGTGGCCGACCTCAGGGCGCGCCTGCCGCGACTGGCCAAGCCGGTCTATGGCGAGGTGATCGGCAGCTATGTCGACGCCCCCGCCGATGGGGACGGCCAGGAGCAGAACCTGCTGGACGTGACCGCGATCGAAGGCGTCGAGGGCGGCCGATCCTGTCACCTGGGCGACCTGGGCGATCCGGCCGCCGCCAAGGACCTGGACGTGGCCCGCCAGACCCTGTCGGCCTCCTCGCCGCCGCGGATATCGGAGGACGCGTTCGGCCCCGTCCGCACAGCCGCCGTCGGCGAGGCCCTTGTCCCGCCCGGCGATTACGCCAAGGGTCCGGAAGAGCCCGATCCCGCCGCCTATCCGGCGGACGAAGCGGGGACGATCTACGACATCGCCTTCGCCGGGATGGACGGCGACCGGATCAGGTTCGAGGTGCGGGGCTATGCGGGCGGCGACTTCGAGCATGTCGCCGTTTCGCAGGAGCAGACCTCACCGGCCACGGTCTCCACGATCCACGTCCGCGACATCGTGCTGGAGATCCGGCAGGTCGACGCCGGGACGATCCGCTACAGCGCCCGGTGGGAGAAGGAACAGCGCGACGCTCCGGCCGACGGGGGAGACCCAGGGCCGGCGGTGGAAGCCGGCCGGCCCTGAACAGGCCTAGAAGGGCAGGATGTTGCGCTGGCGGCTGTAGGCCAGGTAGCCGACGTTGGCGCCCAGGCGCAGACCCGCGCCCGCCCGGATCGGGGCCAGGGTGATGGTGTCGGCGCGCTGGTAGTTCACGCCCAGGCCGCCCACCAGATAGGCGCTGCCCTCGACGCCGGGGAAGCGGCGGAAGATGGCGTCCGGATACTGCAGGTTATAGCACAGGGTGAAGACGCGGCTGGCGTTGCCGCCCCAGTCCCAACCCACCGACGGTCCCTGCCAGAACACTTCCTGGGTTTCGCGAGCCTTCATGTAAAGCAGGCCGCGGCCGTAGCGCAGGCCGGCCACGAACGCGCCCGAGCCCTCCTCGCCCGCGATGTAGCCCGTGGGCTGGCCCTGGTCTCGGAAGATGCGCTCGATCGCGCCGCCGATCGTCTCGGCCGTCACGCCCAGGAAGTCCGAGCCCGTGCGGATCATCTCGTCGGCCGAGTAGGTCGAGGCCGCCCCGGTGTCGTATTGCGACTGGCGAGGCCGGTCGCCCGGGCGGTCCTGGGCGGTGCTGGCGCAGGCGCTCAGGCCGGCGGTGGCCATACCGGAGAGGATCAACTTGCGACGGTCCATGTGTTTCTCTCGTGATTCCCGACAGTCGAGACCGTCGCAAGATTTTGAGTCGGGTTTGGGGCCAGGAGCTTAAAGCCGCGTTAACCATGGCGAAGAGGCTGTCCAGGGAACGTGGATACCCGGTGGTTTCCCTGGCGGCGGTCGATTGGCCGCCCCGGCCCTCGCGCGCGATCGTCCCAACCCCTCGCGAAACCCCGCAAATATGCTAGACGCAGCGCCATGACTTCGACGCCTCTCGACAAGATCCGCAACTTTTCCATCGTGGCCCACATCGACCACGGCAAAAGCACCCTGTCCGACCGCCTGATCCAGACCACCGGCGGCCTGACCGCGCGCGAGATGAGCGCGCAGGTTCTGGACAACATGGACATCGAGAAGGAGCGCGGGATCACCATCAAGGCGCAGACCGTGCGCCTGAACTACAAGGCCGCCGACGGCGAGACCTATGTCCTGAACCTGATGGACACCCCCGGGCACGTCGACTTCGCCTATGAGGTCTCGCGCTCGCTGGCCGCCTGCGAAGGCTCGATCCTGGTCGTGGACGCCTCCCAGGGCGTCGAGGCCCAGACCCTGGCCAACGTCTACCAGGCCATCGACAACAACCACGAGATCGTCCCCGTCCTGAACAAGGTCGACCTGCCGGCCGCCGACGTCGACCGGGTGAAGGCCCAGATCGAGGACGTCATCGGCCTGGACGCCAGCGACGCGGTGGAGTGCTCGGCCAAGACCGGCGTCGGCATTCCCGACGTGCTGGAAGCCATCGTCACACGCCTGCCCGCCCCCAAGGGCGACCGCAACGCGCCGCTGAAGGCCCTGCTGGTCGACGCCTGGTACGACGCCTACCTGGGCGTGGTCGTGCTGGTGCGCATTTTCGACGGCACGCTGAAGGCCGGCCAGCAGGTCCGCATGATGCAGACCGGCGCCACTCACCGCATCGACAAGGTGGGCGTGTTCACGCCCAAGGCCACCGACGTGGCCGAACTGGGTCCGGGCGAGGTCGGCTTCTTCACCGCCTCGATCAAGGAAGTGGCCGACGCCGCCGTCGGCGACACCATCACCGACGAGAAGAAGCCCACGGCCGAGCCGCTGAAGGGCTTCAAGGAAGTGGTCCCGGTCGTGTTCTGCGGCCTCTTCCCGGTCGACGCCGCCGACTTCGAGGACCTGCGCGCCGCCGTCGGCAAGCTGCGCCTGAACGACGCCAGCTTCACCTACGAGATGGAAAGCTCGGCCGCCCTGGGCTTCGGCTTCCGCTGCGGCTTCCTCGGCCTCCTGCACCTGGAAATCATCCAGGAGCGCCTCAGCCGCGAGTTCGACCTCGACCTGATCGCGACCGCCCCGTCGGTGGTCTACAAGATCAAGCTGCGCAACGGCGAAGAGATCGACCTGCACAACCCGGCCGACATGCCCGATCCGATGCAGATCGAGGAGATCGCCGAGCCCTGGATCAAGGCCACCATCTTCACCCCCGACGAATACCTCGGCGGCGTGATCAAGCTGTGCCAGGACCGCCGCGGCGTGCAGCGCGAGCTTTCCTATGTCGGCAGCCGCGCCATGGTCGTCTACGACCTGCCGCTGAACGAGGTGGTCTTCGACTTCTACGACCGCCTGAAGTCGATCTCGAAGGGCTACGCCAGCTTCGACTACCAGCTGGAGGACTACCGCGCGGGCGACCTGGTCAAGATGCAGATCCTGGTCAACGCCGAGCCCGTCGACGCCCTGTCGATGCTGGTTCACCGCTCGCGCGCCGAAAGCCGCGGCCGCAGCATGTGCGAAAAGATGAAGGACCTCATCCCGCAGCACATGTTCGTCATCCCGATCCAGGCGGCCATCGGCGGCCGGATCATCGCCCGCGAAACCGTCCGGGCCCTCCGCAAGGACGTCACCGCCAAGTGCTATGGCGGCGACGCCAGCCGCAAGCGCAAGCTTCTGGACAAGCAGAAGGAAGGCAAGAAGCGGATGCGTCAGTTCGGCAAGGTCGAGATCCCGCAAGAAGCCTTCATCGCCGCCCTGAAGATGGACGAGGATTGATCCTCGTCCTGACCAGCTGAACAACCTTTACGTCCATAAACCTCAAAAACACCTTTTGATCGCACGAGTCCCCCGCTAGGGTGCTCGCGCCTCGCCGAACAATGTTTGGCGAGCGCTTGCGCCATAGCAGCGAGGTTCTCGATGGCCTTCCCGACCGCGGTCAACGACCAGATCACCGACTCCGTCACCCAGAGCAACGTCAAGGTGCTGGCCGACGCGCCGGCCGTGGCGATGGGCAACCTCTACCAGGCCACGGCCCAGGCCCTGGCCAACGCCGCGCACAACGCCACCAACGCCCAGCAGCAGAGCTACGTCACCGCCCAGGCCGCCACCACCATGGGCGTGGCCACGCTGTACGCGCTCGACACCGCTTCGACGGGCCTGGCGACCACCGACATCCTGGGCGGCGGCGTCCGCGGTCTGCAAGCGGTCGAGGTCCCGCCGGCTCCAGCGCCGGCCCCCGCGCCTGCGCCCGCGCCTGCGCCCGCGCCCACGTCGACCCCGCAAACCAAGGCCTGAGGCGCAGCATGGCTTTCCCCACCGCCGTCAACAACCAGATCACCGACGCCGTCACCCAGTCTGGCGTGCAGGTGCTGGCCGATGCGCCCGCCGTCGCCCTGGGCAGCCTCTACCAGGCCAACGCCCAGGCCCTGGCCAACGCGGCCTTCAACGCCAGCAACAACCAGCAGCAGAGCTACGTCACCGCCCAGGCGGCGACGACCCAAGGCGTGATGACGCTGCTGGGACGCACCAACCCTCGACCCCAGGTCTAGCCCGAAGGCGCTCTCCAGATGGCATTTCCGACTGCGGTCAACAGCCAGATCACCGACGCCGTCACCCAGTCGGGGGTCCAGACCCTCGGCTCGGCCCCGGCGGTGGCCCTGGCCAACCTCTTCCAATCGACGGCCCATGCCTTGGCCCTGGCGGCGCTGAACGCCACCAGCGCCCAGCAGCAGATGCAGATCCTGCATCAGGCCGCCACCACCCAGGGCGTGGCCTTGCTCTACGCCCTGCCGATCGGGGACAAAAAATATGGCTAAGACCCCCCGCGGAACCCCGCCCAAGGCTGCGGCCGACCCGGCCGCAACCAAGGCCTCCCCAGCCGCTTCGAATACCGCTTCGACGACCGCTTCCCCGCCCCCGCGGCAGGGCGCCCCGAACGCTCAAGCCGCACAGGACGCCCAGAGGGCGGCGGGCGTCCAGGCCGCCAACGCCGCCGCCCAGGCGCACGCCGCCGCCAGCGCCGCCACGGCCGCCGCATCGACGGCGGGCGGGGCGAGCGAGGGCGTCCTCAACAGCCAGATCGTCGCCAGCCCGGTAGCCGCCGACGTGCTGAACCTTGGCCTGGCCCCGGCCGAAAGCATGGCGATGCTGGACGCGGTGATGGCCCAGACCCTGGGCATGGCCATGCACAACGCCGTCCTGCGCCAACAGGCCGACCGGATCGTCAGCCAGGCCGTCGTCAGCGCCGCCTGCGCCCGGATCCTCGAGCAGGCCGGCCTCCCCGCCGCGCCTCCGCCACCACCGCCCGTTCAATCCTCGCCCCAACCTTCGACGAGGAGGTCGTCATGACCGCCACCGTGGATCCGTCGATCATCGACGCCCTGAACCAGGCCCAGACGGCGACCATGACCCCGCAGGTCGTGCTGGCCAGCGGGGCGGGCAAGGCCTACCAGATGGTGGCCCAGGCCTGCGCCCTGGCCGTACAGGACGCCGTCGACAGCCTGCGCAACACCAACACCCTGGCCGACACGGCCGCCGCGGCGGCCCTGTCGCAGCTCTCCGCCACGGGCGATCCCCAATATGTCGCCATCCTCAAGGCCACGGCCGAGATGAAGACGGCCGCGGTGGAGAGCTTCCGGGCGGCCACGGTCGCAGCCGGCGAAACGCTGAAGAGCTTTCCCGCCGGCTGAGGGCCTGGACGACGCGGTCGAACGGGATCAAGCAGGGGCGCCCGCCATCCGGAAGGTCGCCCCATGCTGAAGATCCTCGGCCGCACTTCGTCGCTCAACGTGCGCAAGGTGCTTTGGACCTGCGACGAGCTGGGCCTGGCTTACGAGCGCGAGGACTGGGGGATGGGCTTCGCCTCGACCCGCTCGCCCGAGTTCCTGGCCCTCAATCCCAACGGCCTTGTGCCCGTGCTGATCGACGAGGACGGCGTGATCAGCGAGTCCAACACCATCTGCCGCTACCTGGCCGCCCGTTACGGCGGCGGCCGGCTGCTGCCCGACGCGCCGCGCGCCCGGGCCGGGGTCGAGCAATGGATGGACTGGCAGGCCACCGACCTCAACGCCGCCTGGCGCTACGCCTTCCCCGCCCTGGCCCGACGCATGCCCGGCTATGACGATCCCGCCCACATCGCCGAAAGCGTGGCCGCCTGGAACGCCATCCTGCACGTGCTGGAGCAGCGCCTGGCTGAGACCGGCGCCCACGCAGCCGGCCACGACTTCACCCTGGCCGATATCGTGCTGGGCCTGTCCGTCCACCGCTGGCTGCGTACCCCCATGGAACGCGACGACCTGCCCGCCGTGCGCGCCTACTACGATCGCCTCAGGCAGCGCCCGGCTTTTGGGCCGTGGTCGCAGGACGACGTTCCCTGACTCCGTCTCGTGTCCTGCACGCCTCGCCGTCAATTCGGCCCCTTGACCCTCGCGCCGAAACCAAGGCCTAGGCGGCGCAGCAACAGGAGCTTGATATGATCGAACGCATCGGCAAGGCGAAGCGGTGGAGCGACGCGGTAGCCGTCAACGGCCTGATCTTCCTGTCGGGCCACGTCGCCGAGGAGACACGGGGCCAGTCGGTCCTGGAGCAGACCCGTGAAGTCCTGGCCCAGATCGACGACACCCTGGCCCAGGCTGGCGTCACCAAGGCCAACCTGGTCAGCGTCAACATCTACCTGGCCGACATGGCCGGCTTCGACGAGATGAACCAGGCCTGGGACGCCTGGATGGATCCGGAGAACCCGCCTGCCCGCGCCACCGTCGAGTCTCGCCTGGCCCGGCCGACGCTGGCGGTCGAGATGACGGCGATCGCAGCCCGCTAGGCCGGCAGGACCTGGCGCGCGGCGCGGACGCGGAACACGCGCGCCTCCCGGGCCAGGTCGTAGAGGCGGTAGACCTGGAAGGCGTCGGGCTGGGCCTGGCTCAACGCCGTCTCCTCGGGCGTCAGGGCGAAGGGCGTGGACGGCCCGCCGGTGGTGGCCTTGACCGCCACATGGCGTGGCTCGCCGGTGCGGCTGAAGCTGAGCAGGTCGCAGCCCTCGACCGGCGGCAGGGCCAGGCGCACCAGGTCGGCCAGGTCGGACCGGCCGCGCTTGACCAGCCGCTCCTGCTCGTAGGCCAGGGCCGCGGCCACCCCGATCCGGGCCAGGATCCGTGCGTCCTGGTCGCGAAGGGCGGGATCGAAACGGGCCACGAGCTCGGCCAACCGGCCCTGGATCGCGACGGGAGGGGGAGCGACCGGCGCCCCCTCGGCCAGCACCGGAGCGGCGACGCGGCCCAGCAGCAACGGCGGTTGGGTCAGATCTTTCAGCACCGAGGGCCGTGCGGTGAGGTAACGATCGATCGCCTCGACCAGGCCCTCGCCGATATCCCATCGCGGCGGATGGTCCTTGAGGGTCGGCAGGCCGATCAGGCTCAGCGCCGCCGACAATTCGCCCTGCAGGAAGGTGATCGCCCCGCCCGAACGGCCGGTGACGAAGCGCAGGGCCCTCTGGTGGGTGGCCGGATCGACCGCCAGGCCGCGCATGGTCTTGTCGAGCATGACGAAGTAGTCGCCCACCACCAGATCGTGGTCGGCGTCGGTCCAGGTCTTGCCGTTGATCGCCAGGTCGCTCACGCGCCGACGATGACGCACACGGAGAGTCGGCGCCAGTGGGGCCGCGAGGCGATCCTGTGCTAGAAGCCCCATCATGACCGATACGCCCGAAGACGCTCCCGCCAACGAAACCCCGATGCAGCGCGCCCTGCGTCTGAAAAAGGCCGCCCAGGCCGCCCGCACCGGCCCGAACCGGGGCAGCAATCTGCGCGACGAACAGCGCGCCGCCGCCGCGCGGTCCAGCAGCAAGAACAAGCCCTGGATGACGCGCTGACGGCGAGACGAGCCTTGGAAAGGCCGCGCTTTGGCGGCACGTTGGACGCCATGCGCGCCCTCCTTCCCGTCGCCCTCCTCGGCCTGGCCTTCGGTTCGATCGCCCCGGCCCAGACGCCTTCCCAGGCCTCGCCCCCGGCCGGCAAGCCGGAAGCCCCCACCCCGGTGTCGCCGGTCACGGTGATGCCGGCCACGGCCAAGCCCAAGGTGATCTCCACCTGGCCCGCCGCCGGGGCCACGATCGCGCCCGGCGTGCTGGTGCTGAAGGTGGTGTTCGACCAGCAGATGCTGCCGCGCGACTTCGCCTACAGCCCGGGCGGCGCGGGCGAGACGCCCGAGTGCCTGAAGACCCCGCGCCTGCTGAACGACAACAAGACCTTCGTGCTGCTGTGCCGCGTTCTGCCGGGCAAGAGCTACAGCATCGCCTTCAACAAGGTGGTCTCGCAGACCGAGGGCGGCGGCTTCGCCAACGTGGCCTCCAACCGGGCCGAGCCAGGCGACCTGGCCTTTTCCACCTCCTCGGCCGACCCCGTCACCAACCTGCGCGACGCCATCAGCGCCGCCGGCTTGACCAGCATCGACGCTCCCGTCGAGGAAGCGCCCGCCCCGGGCAAACCGGCGGCCTGAGGCTCGAGTTCTGCGGATCTGGAGGTTGGGTGGAGAGCCGGCCGGATACGTGCGTCGGGACACTCCGGCCGGCTCTCTGCCTGCAAGCGAGGCCGCCCCGTCGGATTAGGCGGATCGCTGACCTTCGAGGGGAATCGGGGGAGGACACCTCGACGGCCGCAAGCCTCTGGAGATTGCGCCGCACGCCCGCGAACCGCTATCGGGTGAAACCCTCATCTCAAGCCCGAAATGTCCAGGTAGTCTCGGTGTTCTCCCGATCCCGAGAATGGAACCCTGGAGCGAGCCGTCATGAAGCGGCCCGATTCCGGAGAGAAGTCGCCAAGCGCGACCGCTTGAACGGCCCCGTCCGCGAAGGCTAAGGTCCGCCGCCATTTCCTTCCACACCGGAACCCATCATGCGCAAGATCGTCATTCTGGCCGCTGCGGCCGCCGCCCTGCTGGTCTCGGCCTGCAACACCGTCGAAGGCGTGGGCCGCGACGTCTCGGCCGCCGGCCGCGCCGTCAGCAACACCGCTCGCGACGCCAAATAGTCGCAGGATCACAGGTTGCGGATTCCGGCCCGCCGGAGTTCGCAGCCGTGGTCGTGGTTAAGCTCCGGGAGCAAGAGCCAGGCTCGGATGCTGAAATCGTGAGCTTGCACACAGGCTTGCGGACATCTCCACAGCCCGCTCAGGGTTAATGTGGATAGAATCCGGTGATTTTATTGGCTCGCCTTGCGGATGATTGCTTGGCCGCTATCGTCCTCAACTCATAAAGACGCGTTTCAAAACAGCGCATGCGACGGCTCGCCCTCTTCCGCCGCCGTCGCCAGGGGAGCATATGCACGGCCATGAGCGAGCAGTCCTCTTCCAGCGTCCTGACCGGCATGAAGCGCGGCGTCCTGCACCGCTGCCCCAACTGCGGCGAAGGCCGCCTGTACACGCGGTATCTGAAAGTCGACCTGGACTGCGAAGTCTGCGGCCATGATCTGGCGCGCTATCCGGCGGATGACGGCCCGGCCTACTTCACGATCCTGATCGTCGGCCACCTGTTCGTCGCGCCGCTGCTGCTGTTTCCGTTCATCTGGCAGGCCTCGCCCTGGCTGGTGGTGCCGCTCACCGTCCTGCCGCTGGGCGCCCTGACCCTGATGCTGCTGCCGCGCGTGAAGGGCGCGGTGATCGGCGCCTTGTGGGCGATGGGCCTGCGCAAGGCCGAGGACTGCCCCGGCGGTTGAGGCCGCCGCTCCACACCGCCCTTGATCCTCGTCGACGGCTGTACGACAAACTCCGGACTGTTGGAGAACGCATCGCATGGGCAGGATCAAGCTCACCACGCTTTCGCTGGCCCTCGTCGCCGGCCTGATGGCGAGCCTGCCGGCCGTGGCCCAGGACGTGCCCGCCAGCTATGGCGTCTGGCGCAATCCCAAGAACAGCGTCCACGTCGAGATCCGTAACTGCGGAGCCAAGACCTGCGGCTACGTGGTCTGGGCCAACGAGGAAGCCAAGGCCGACGCCAGGAAGGGCGGCACCGACAACCTCGTCGGCCTGCAGTTGCTGCGCGACTTCACCGAGCAGAAGAACGGCGTCTGGAAGGGCAAGGTGTTCGTGCCCGACCTGAACATGACCTTCTCGGGCACGGCCGAATTCCCCAACGCCACCACCATGAAGGCCAAGGGCTGCCTGCTGGGCAACATCCTGTGCAAGTCGCAGACCTGGCGCCGGGTCGACGTGGCCGCCGGCTAGGTTCCAGCGCCCAAAATTCCGACGCGACTCGGGAACCTTTTGCCCTCGGCGCATCCCGGAACCTAGGCCGCGCGCACTGCATTCCCCTTCCCTGACCAGGACGCGAAGGCGTTCGGACACACGGAGAAGGACATGCTCGGCACGATCCTCATCATCATCCTGATCCTGGCCCTGATCGGCGCCCTGCCGACCTGGGGCCACAGCCGTTCGTGGGGCTATTACCCCAGCGGCGGCCTGGGCCTCATCCTGATCATCCTGATCATCCTGGTCCTGATGGGACGCATATGACGCCCTTCCCCGGGAGAGCAATGTTCGCCTAAGCTGGGCGCAAGAAACTCCCGGGGAGAAGCATGACCGACACCACCGCGACGGCGACGCCGCAGCCCTTGAGCGCGTGGCGTCGCACTCGGGCCATCCTGGGTGGGTCGGCCGGCAATCTGGTCGAGTGGTACGACTGGTTCGCCTACGCCTCGTTCTCGATCTACTTCGCCAAGATCTTCTTTCCCAAGGGCGACCAGACCGCCCAGCTGATGCAGACCGCCGCGATCTTCGCGGTGGGCTTCGGCGCCCGCCCCGTCGGCGCCTGGCTGATGGGCCTCTACGCCGATCGGGCGGGACGCAAGGCGGCCCTGACCCTGGCGGTGGGACTGATGTGCGTGGGCTCGCTGGTCATCGCCCTCACCCCCGGCCACGCCGCGATCGGCGGCGCGGCCCCGGTGATCCTGCTCCTGGCCCGCCTCCTTCAAGGCCTGTCGGTCGGCGGCGAGTACGGCGCCAGCGCCACCTATATGAGCGAGATGGCCGGCCGCCGGCGGCGCGGCTTCTGGTCCAGCTTCCAGTACGTGACCCTCATCATGGGCCAGCTGATCGCCGCCCTGGTGCTGGTGATCCTGCAGAACACCCTCGACAAGGCTGACCTGGCCGCCTGGGGCTGGCGCATCCCGTTCTTCATCGGCGCAGCCCTGGCCGTGGTGGTGTTCTGGATCCGCCGACGCATCGAGGAAAGCGCCTCCCTGGCCAACGCCGCCCGACCCGATCCGATCAGCCGTCGTCAGGTCGTGTCGGTCGCGGTGATCCTGGCGCTGGCCATCGCGGCGATGGTGGCCAGCTTCACCGAAGCGGCGATGGCAGACCTCACCCAGAACGCCGCCATCGTGCTGCTGCTGGCCGCCTATGCCGCTCTCGTCGCTCCCCTGGTCGGCAAGCATCCCAGGCAGACCTTCGCCATCATCGGCCTGACCGCCGCCGGTTCCCTGGCCTTCTACGCCTACACGACCTACATGCTGAAGTTCCTGACCAATACGGCGGGCTTCACCAAGGATGTGGCCGGGGCCGTGAACCTGGCCACCCTGGCCGGCTTCATGCTGGTCCAGCCGCTGTTCGGCTGTCTGTCCGACCGCCTGGGGCGCAAGCAGCTCCTGGTCTTCGCGTTCGGCGTGGGGGCCCTGATCGCCTGGCCGGTGTTCACGCTCACCGCCCGGGCCGGCAGTCCTCTCGTCGCCTTCGGCCTGATCTTTGGAGCCCTGCTGGTGCAGTCGGGCTACACGTCGATCAGCGCCGTGGTGAAGGCCGAGCTGTTCCCCGCCCATGTGCGCGCCCTGGGCGTGGCCCTGCCCTACGCCATCGGCAACGCGGCCTTCGGCGGCACGGCCGAGTACGTAGCCTTGTGGTTCAAGCACCAGGGCCGCGAAAGCAGCTTCTACCTTTACGTCTCGGCCATCATGCTGGTGGGGCTGGCGGTGTCGCTGCTGCTGCGCGACACGGGCAAGCACAGCTTGATCCTCGAAGATTGAGACCGCTACCTACCCCTTCCGCCGACTCCCGTTCTCCGTCTAAGTGTCGCCCATGCATCTTCCGCATCTGCCGATCTCCGACGCCGTCGTCCTGGGCCTGTTCCTGTTCTGCTGGCTGTTCTACGAGCCCATGCTCAAGCGCCTGGGCCGCGAGAAGAACGTCATCAACACCGACATGACGGTGATCCGACGGCGCTGGATGTCCGAGATGGCCGTGCGCGAGGTGGCCCTGCTGGACGGCCAGTTGCTGGGCCACGCCATCAACTCCGCCTCGTTCTTCGCCTCGTCGAACCTGATCCTGATCGCGGCGGCGGCGGGGGTGCTGTTCGGCGGCAAGGGCGCGCTGAAGGGCATCGAAGGCCTGGCCGTGCTGGCGCCGACCACGACCATGGTCTTCCAGGTGAAGCTGGGCCTGGTGCTCATCACCCTGGCGCGCGGCCTGCTCGATTTCATCTGGTCGATCCGCCAGATGAACTACTGCCTGGCCGCCATCGGGGCCACGCCGATGTGGGCGCCGCGCAAGGTCCTGCAGGAATACGCCGAGGCTGCGGGCGCCATCCTCAACCCCGCCCTGTCGGCCTTCAACGCAGGGGTTCGCGGCTACTACTTCGCCCTGGCCGCGGCGGTCTGGCTGCTGGGTCCTGTCGCCTTCGCGGTGGCGACGGGCGGGGCCATGGTGCTGCTGCTGTGGCGCCAGCGCAAAAGCCCGGCCTCGGCCGCCGTGCGCAAGGTGCGCCAGATCCTCGAGCGCCAGCCGGTGGTCTACGGCCCGCACGTCAATCCTCACGACGAGCAGGCCTAGAGACCGAGTTCCGCACGCGCCTTTCGGGTCAGCTTGGCCGCGATCAGTCCATGCGCGGTCCTGAGCCAGTCGGCGACCTCGGCCTCGTCCTGGACGGCGAGATCGGCGAAACGCAACCACTTGGCTCGGGCCAGATAGGGCGCGGGGATGGCGCGTCCCGTCTCGCTCAGCACCTCGAACGCCACGTCCGAGGCCTTGAACGAAAAGCCGCCCTCGCCCAGCACGGCGAACATCTTGCCGCCCACCTTGTAGACCTGGTCGGCGCCCCACTGGACGGTCATGGTCGCCCCCGGCAGGGCCAGGGCGATGCGGTCGAAATCCTGGGGCGTCACTCGGCGTCCACGCCCACGCCGATCGGGCAGGTCACGCCCGTGCCGCCGATGCCGCAATAGCCGGCCGGGTTCTTGGCCAGGTACTGCTGGTGATAGTCCTCGGCGAAATAGAACGGGCCGGCCGCGCCGATCTCGGTGGTGATGGTCCCCAGTCCCTTCGCGTTCAGCGCCTGCTGGTAGGCCTCCTTGCTGGCCACCGCCGCGGCGGCCTGGGAATCGGAGGTCACGTAAATCCCTGAACGGTACTGGGTGCCGATGTCGCCGCCCTGGCGCATGCCCTGGGTCGGGTCGTGATTCTCCCAGAACGTCTTCAGCAGCGCCTCGTAGGTCACGACCTTGGGGTCGAACACCACCTGGACCACCTCGGTATGGCCCGTGCGGCCGGTGCAGACCTCCTCGTAGGTCGGGTTCGGCGTGATGCCCGCCGCATAGCCCGCGGCGGTCACGTAGACGCCCGGGATCTTCCAGAACACCCGCTCCACGCCCCAGAAACAGCCCATGGCGAAGATCGCGATCTCCGTGCCGTCGGGATAGGGCCCCTTCAGCGGATGGCCGTTGACGAAGTGGACGGCGGCGGTCGGGATAGCGGCCTGGCGTCCCGGCAAGGCGGTGTCGACGGTGGGCATGTCGAGCGTTTTGTTGGCAAGCAGCATGAACGGTCCTCGGGGACGGAAACTCGGCGCGCATTATAAGTGGCCGGCCGTTCAGTTTCATCCCGCATGGCGACTTGCCCCCGCACTCGCCATGAGTATATTGCGCCCCTTCCTGCGTCGGGGGTCTCAACCGCCACCCGCAACGAGTGCGCATGGTGAGGTGGCCGAGTGGTTGAAGGCGCACGCCTGGAACGCGTGTATAGGGGAAACTCTATCGAGGGTTCGAATCCCTCTCTCACCGCCACCACCTCTCAACAAAAACAATCACTTAACTGTGCCAAGATTGTCGCTTTGGCACAGTTGCGCACCATCTATTTCTCGAAGGAGTGGATGGCGGATGCGCGCTATGACAAGTCTGAGCGATGAAGATTCCCGCCGGCTTCCGTGAGCTTTGCCAAGGGCTCCATCAGGATGCGCTCTACCTCGCCCAAGGCAGTATCGAGCGACTCGCTTCCGATTGTGTGGAACATGTTCGGCGGGATCACAGGGCGGACCTCCGCGAGTTCTTGCGCAGTGAACTGCAAGAGCGAACGGCAGCCGAATTGAAGGGCGAGATCAATCGGCAGAAGCCAGACATTCGTCTCTCTTCAGCCGACGCAAAGACCTTCCTCGAAAACGCCCTTCATTTGCTGGACTGACAGGCGGTCAGTGCCCCGGCAAACAGTCAGTGACGCAGACTAGGCTTCCGCTCTGAGTTGGAAGGTGTGCCAGCCAGGGGATGCCAACGCAGACGTTGGCACGGTGCGCCACTGGCACACCCGCCTAAAATCGACACAACATATTGTAACTAAACAGTTTTAATTCCCCTCTCACCACCACACACCCTCAATAAAATCAGCAACTTAAAGCGATTTAAGGTGACGACAGCTGCGTGAATTTCACGCGTTCAATCGGAAACCTCGATGACTCTGTATGTGTCATCAGATGGTCGCCCACCGTTCTCGAGGGCGACCTAACGCCCTTGATGCTGATCCGACCTAATCTCTCATAGGTGCTTGGCCGAACAAACGAGAAGGGTGGTGAACGAAGGGCATCAAGCTATTCTGGCCTCCGAATAGTGGGGCGAGGCGATGGCGGCCGAAAATATCGAGCAGGCCTTTAAGGTGGTGCTTGGCCAAATTGCGGATCATCTCAAGCCGCACGGCTTCAGCAAACGCGGGAACGCCTTCCGACGCCTTTCGTCGGGCAACGCGATAGTCGTTGAAGTTCAGCGTAGTCAGTCGTCCACCAACGACTTCGTTCGCTTCACCTTCAATGTCGGGGTCGTCTCTGGCCGACTGCTTGAAGAGCGTCAGCCAGATGTCTCCAAGGTCGGCGCTATGGATGCCCATCTACGTGAGCGCATTGGACAGTTCTTGGCCAATCCCGCCGACAAGTGGTGGGAACTGGATGCGGGCACGAAACCCATCGACCTCGTAACCGATCTCGCTCCGCTCCTCGACGCAGCAGTGCGTTTCTTGCAAGCCCACGCCGACGACGCGCAACTGATTGAGCTCTGGGAAAGCGGCCAGTCGCCGGGCCTCACCGACTTTCAGCGCCAGCGGTTTCTTCGCGAACTCAAAGCCGCATAGCGCCCCCGAAGATTGGGCGCGCAGATTGTTGTTGTCTCGTGCGGTCTCCGCCTTGAGTTGGATAGTGTGCCAAAGGGGGGGGCCATCGGCGCATCCGGTCACAGCGCGCCAGTGGCACACCCCACCGCTTTCCTTTTAAGTAGTTGAAAAAGCTGTAACCTTATCGCCCTCTCACTGCCACTGCCCTGCCCCGCATCGAGAACCGGTAGAGCCCGCTCGCGCCCTCACCGCGCCTTGGCCGCCTTTCCGGCCGTGGCCAGGCTGGCCAGGGGCGCCAGGGCGAAGACGCCGAACAGCCAGCGGGCCGCACCCGCCGCGCCGGTCACGCCGCCGGGATCCAGCAGGCCGCCGGCGTTGGTGACCATCCCGGCCAGGGCCGCGCCGGTCGCCGTGGCGAACAGCTGGATCGTGGTGATCGAGGCGCCGGCCAGCTCCTGTTCGCCTTCGGGAGCGGCCTTCAGGATACCGGTCAGCAGGTGCGGCCAGGCCATGCCCACGCCCAGGCCGATGGCCACCAGCGCCAGGCAAATCGGGGCCAGGGCCAGCCAGCGGCCGCCGCTGACATGCGGCATCAGCAGGAACAGCGCCGCCATGCCCGCCAGTTGCAGGACCGGTCCGGCCACGATCGCCCGCCGCGCGCCTTGCAGGCTGGCGCCCGAACTGGTGACAGAGCCCAGGGTCCAGCCAGCGGCCATCAGCGCCGCCAGATAGCCCGCCGCCAGCGGCGACTGGCCGTGCAGCACTTGCAGGAACAAAGGCGCGAAGACCTCGCCGCTGGTCACCGTCACGGCCAGCAGGCACATGGTCGTGAACAGCGCCGCCAGGGTCGAGCCCGGCCGGAACGCGCCTGTCGGGGCCAGCCGGCGCCGCGCGCGGGCCTCCACCGCCAGCAGTCCAGCCACCAGCACCCCCGCCGCCAGCACGCCGGCGACGTTCCGCGTCAGGTCCGGCGAGGTGCTGCCGGCCGAGATGGCCAGCACCGCCGCCACCAGCAGGGCCAGCTGGACGAACGCCACCGACGAGCCCCGCGCCTCCGGCTCGGCGTTCCGACGGGGCAGGACGGTCGCGGCCATGCCGGCGAACAGCAAGGTGATCGGGACCAGCGACCAGAACGCCGCGCGCCAGACGCCCAGCTCGGCGAAGATCCCGCCGATGGCGGGTCCCACCAGCGTCGCCACGCCCCACATGCCCGACACCAGCGCCATGGCGCGCGGCCACAGGCTCTGCGGGAACACCAGGCGGATCATCGCGTAGGCCAGGGCGAACAGGAAGCCGCCGCCCAGGCCCTGGACCAGCCGCCCCACCAGCATCACCGGCATGGACGGCGCCATGGCGCAGGCCGCCGCGCCCAGCGAAAAGGTCACCGCGGCGATGGCGTAGGCGCCGCCCGGGCCCGCTACGCGCAGCAACCTGGCCGCCAGAGCCGAGCCCAGGATCGAGGCCACGACGAAGATCGTTGTGTTCCAGGCGTAGAGGTCCAGCCCGCCGATGTCGTCGACCACCGAGGGCAGGATGGTGGTGACGATGTAGACGTTCACCGCATGCAGGGCCACGCCCCCGGCCAGCACCAGCGAACGCACCCCGTTCGCGCCCGAAAACAGCGCGCCCCAGTTGGCCGGGGCCGGCGAGGTGTCTCGAATATCCATGTCAACTCCACGTTCGTGCCTCGTCCATGACCGGGACGAGGGTCTTGCAAAGACAGGCTGACGCCCGGATAGAACCTCATCTATAGGTGAGGTCAAGGAGCTTCCGATGATCGACGTGCGTGCGCCGCTTTCGGTCGGGGACGTGGCCCGGCGGGCCGGCGTGACGATCGCCACGGTCCACTTCTACGAAGCCAAGGGCCTTATCCGGGGGTGGCGCAGCGAAGGCAACCAGCGGCGCTACGCCCGCGACGTTCTGCGCCGGGTGGCCGTCATCAAGATCGCCCAGCGCGCCGGCGTGCCCCTGGCCGCCATCAAGGGCGCTCTGGATGCGCTGCCGACCGACCGCCCGTTGACGGTGGCCGACTGGGACCGGCTCTCCACGGCCTGGCGCGACCTGCTGAGCGAACGGATCCGCGCCCTAACCCAGCTGCGCGACCAGCTGGACGGCTGCATCGGTTGCGGCTGCCTGTCGATGGCCGACTGTCCGCTGCGCAACGCGGACGACCGTCTCGCCGCCCAGGGCAAGGGCGCGGTGCTGCTCGACGCCGGGGCGCCCGGAAGCTGACGTCGCGTTACGTTGACAGCCCCAGCACCGTCTCCAGACTGGCGGCAAACGAGGGGAAACGATGCAACACAGGATGGGTCCCGGCGCGCTGCTGGACGCCGAGGGACGACTGGTCGAGCGCGGCTGGGCGACGCAGGAAGTGCGCCGCTACGACCGCGCGGCCATCAGGGCCAAGCCGGTCCAGGTCAAGGAATGGGACTATTACTGCGTCCTGGACGATCGCCGGGGCCTGGCCCTGACCGTGGCCGACAACGGCTATCTGGGCTTCCTCGGCGCCTCGTGGATGGACTTCGACGCCGGCACGGCGGTGAACGACGGGGCGGGCCTGCCCATGCCGATGGGCAAGATGGCCCTGCCCTCCAGCGCCGACACGGGCGACATCGTCCAGGACCATCCCAAGATGCGCCTGGCCTTTCGCCATCAATCCGGCGGGCGTCGGCTGACCGTGGACGCCCCACGCTTCGACAAGGGCCGGGGACTGCGCGGCGAACTGTGGCTGAGCCAGCCGCCTATGGACCGCATGGTCATCGCCACGCCCTTCCCCAAGGCCCCGCGCGCCTTCTACTACAACCAGAAGATCAACTGCCTGGCGGTGGAGGGCGAGATCGTGGTGGGCGACGAGCGTCACCGCTTCGAGCCGACATCGGCGTTCGCCGTTCTGGACTGGGGCCGCGGGGTCTGGACTTACGACAACACCTGGTACTGGGGCTCGGCCTCGGGCCTGGTCGATGGGCGCCCGTTCGGCTTCAACATCGGCTACGGCTTCGGCGACACCTCGGCGGCCAGCGAGAACATGCTGTTCCTCGACGGCCGCGCCCACAAGCTGGCCGAGGTGGCCTTCCACATGCCCGACGGCGCGCCCGACTCCGGTCCATGGCGCTTTTCCAGCAGCGACGGTCGCTTCGAGATGACGTTCGAACCGATCGTCGATCGCTCGGCAATCGTCGACCTGGCGGTGCTGAAGTCCGAGCAGCACCAGGTCTTCGGCCGCTTCTCCGGCCAGGTCGGGCTGGACGACGGCTCGCGCCTGGCGGTCACGAACCTGATCGGTTTCGCCGAAAAGGTCCGCAACCGCTGGTGAGCTGCCGTCAGGACCGGACGCAGAGCACGTCGACCAGATAGGCCCGCCCGCCCTCGGTGCGCATCGCCTGGTGCGCCGCTCGGGTCCAGCCCATCGCGCGGCAGTAGCGCTGGGCCGACTGCGCCGCGCAGTTGGCGGTGGCCGCGCCGCGCTCGCAGGCTGGCACGCGGCGGCCGCCTTGGGTCGGCGTGGGCCGGAACTCGGCCGACATGCCGCGCAGGCTGGGATCGTTCACCGGAGGCGGCGGCGGCGGACGCGGCGGCGCGGGCGGTCCGCCCATCGGCCGCATCGAGGCCAGGCGTCCGTCGAAGCCGGTCTTGCGCAGGTCGGGCTCGGTGGCCGCCACCCGCGTGCAGCGCCCCTGGTACGCGCGCTGGGCGCACAGCTCCCACACGCCGCTGCGCACCCGGATCGAGCGTACGGGCCAGGCCAGGCGCATGTCGGCCTCGGCCCGAGTCACGTTCACGGCCGGTCCCTGGAAATTGTAGTCGCGGTAGATGGTGGCGTCGCCCTGCCCTATCGGCGCCATGCGGTCCGATTGGGCGAAGGCCGCGCCGAGGGACGTGGCGACCAGCAGACCGCCCCCCGCCAGGCCGGCGAACAAGTTCTTGCGCATGCTGTCCTCCCAAACGGAGGCTTCGGGCTCCGCGCGCGCGTCACCGGCCTCCCGATCAGGAAACAGCCAAGCTCGCTGGACGGTTCCCCGACCTTGGCGGGAATCGCCTCTCAGTCCTCGACGTGAGCCTTCAGACGCGCCAGGGCGTCGTCCCATTGGGCGGAAACGCCGTCGAGATAGGCGCGGGCCTGATCGACGGTCTCGCGCCGGGCGGCGAAGCGGCTCTCGCGCCCCACCCGCAGGCTGGCCACAAGGCCCGCCTCCTCCAGCACCCGCAGGTGCTTGGTGATCGCCTGACGGGTCAGAGGGCCGCCGGACGACAGGGCGGCGATCGAGCGCGGTTCGCCGTCGGCCAGCCGCGACAGAAGGGCCAGCCGTGTGCGGTCGCCCAACGCCGCGAAGATCGGGACCGGATCGACGCCGCCCGCGCCAGGCGTCAAGGCGCTAGGATCCGACATGGGCCTTGATGTTCTGGATCTGCTGGGTCCAGCCGCCGTCGTTCATGCGGAAGGCCTCCTCGCGGCGATGGGCGGGCACCTTGTCGAAGCCGGATTCTACGATCGTCAGCCGCGTGCCGCCGGCGATGGGCTCCAGCTTGAACTCGACCAGGGTCGGCTCCTCCTTGGTGTAGTCGACGTCCGGATCGACCCCGTACGGATGCCAGGTGAAGGCGAACAGCCGGGGCTCGTCCATCGTCACCACCCGGGCCCGCCAGGTCACGTGCTCGAACCCCGGATAGAGGATCTGGCCCTGCGCCTCCTGGCCGGGCGCGAAGGGCGCGTCCAGCTTGACCCGGAACCACGCCCCGAACTCGCGATGATCGGCGATGGCGGTCCAGACCCGCTCGACGGGCGCGCGCAGCTCGATGGTCTTCTCGATGCGATCGGTCATGACGGCAACCTCCTGGTTGCCTATTGATGACTCCAGGCGGACAAACTAGCAACCCTTTAGTTGCCAATCAAAAACTCCGCCCATCCCGACGAAGGCCGGGATGGGCGTAGTGAAGAAGCGGTCAGTTGGTGTCCTCGGTCACGGGATCGGCCGCCGAGACCACGCCGTCCTTGTTGGTGTCGTGGGTCACGAACATCCGCCAGCCCGAATACTCGAACTCGGCCGGGGTGATGCCGCCGCTCTTGTCGCTGTCGAGCACGCCGAAACGCACCTCGGCCTGGCGCATCTGGCGCATGCGCTCCTCTTCCTTCTTCTCGGGCGTGTCGGTCGAGGCCGCCAGCCGGGCCTCCAGCCGGCCCTTGAATTCGCCCACATACTCATCGTGCGACAGCACGCCGTCGTGGTTGGCGTCGATCCTGGCGAACTGCTTCTCGCGGCCGGCCTTGAACTCCTCCTTGGTGACGACGCCGTCGCCGTTGAGGTCCTGCTCCTTGATGAACGTGTCGCGCGCGTGCGAGGCGGCGAAGGCGGGCGCGGCGGCGGCCGTCAGGACGGCGGCCAGGAATGCGATCTTGATCTTCATGAAGCTGGTCTCTCAGCGCAGGGATTCGAAAGTCAGGGCATAGGTGTAGGAGCGGCCGATCGGGTCGGCGGCCGTCGGCGCCACGCGGTAGCGAGCCTGGATCTGGTAGACGCCCGAGCGGTCGACCCTGACCGTGAAGCGCCCCTGGTCGTCGCTGACCAGGTTGACCGGCGCGGCCTTGGTCTCGGCGTAGCGGTCGTCGGCGGCGTGCAGGGTGACGGCCTGGCCGTTCACCGGCTTGCCGTCGAACAGCACCACGAACCGAGCGTCCTGCCCGGTGGTGATCTCGCTGGGATGGGTGACGGCCACGAACTCCAGCCCCTTGTTGTTGGGGGCCAAGGCCGCGGCGCTGGGCGCGCCGCGCGTCACATAGACGTCGGCCATGGTCAGGCTCTGCATGTCGACCGGGGTCGAGCCGGCGGGAGCCTTGGCGGGGTCTTCCAGGAACTCCCACTCCCCCTTGACCAATACGGCCTTGGCGGTGCGGCCGGTGCGTTGGCCGGTGGTGATGCGATAGGTGCCCGCCTGCTCGGTCGGCGCCTCGACCAGGGCCACTTCGCGCAGGTTGGTCGCCGTCAGCGGCTTGCGCGAACCGTCAGGCCCGACCACCGCCCAGGCGTCCGACTTCATCACCACCTCCGGCGTGAAGAAGCTTTCGGTGAAGGCGCCCTGCACCGTCACCAGCTTGCGGTCGGAAACGTCGAACGTGCTGGGCAGCAGGTAGGGTGAGTGGGCGTGGGCGGCGCCCCCTATGGCGAGCCCCGCCAGCAGGGCGGCGGACAAGAGCAGGCGGCGCATGGGGAGTCTCCGGCTGAAAAGCGTCGCCTTCGGCTCTATCGCTAGTGATTTTAAGAATCAATCTCATTTAGCTTGACCGGTCCGGAGGATGGCCGTAACTCGCCGATCAATAAATGCGAACGACTCGCATTTACATGATAACGAGGGGTCTTCAGGTTTCCATGTCCCGCATCAAGTTCGCCTGCCTCGCCGCCGCGTCGGCCTCAGCCCTCCTCCTGGCCCACGGCGCCCTGGCCGCCGAATCCGACGCCGCCCTGGACAGCGGCGAGGTCGACAAGGTGACGGTCACGGCCACCCGCTCGGAGAAGAAGCTGCAGGACGCGCCGGTGACCGCCAGCGTCATCACCGACGCCGAGATCGAGGACGGGCTGGTCAAGGACATCAAGGACCTGGTGCGTTTCGAGCCTGGCGTGTCGGTGCGCCGCGCCCCCGCCCGCTTCACCGCCGCCGGCGCCTCGACCGGCCGGGACGGCAACGCCGGCTTCAATATCCGCGGCCTGGAAGGCAATCGCGTGCTGGTGCTGGTTGACGGCGTGCGGGTGCCCGACGGCTACGCCTTCGGCGCCCAGAACATGGGCCGGGGCGACTATGTGGACCTGGACCTGCTGAAGTCGGTCGAGATCGTGCGCGGCCCCGCCAGCGCCCTCTACGGCAGCGACGGCCTGGCCGGCTCGGTCAATTTCTTCACCAAGGACCCGTCCGACCTGCTGACCGGCGGCAAGGCCTTCAGCCTGCGCGGCCGGGTGGGCTACGCCTCGGCCGACGAGAGCTGGACCGAAAGCCTGGTCGCCGCCGGCAAGCAGGGCCGCTGGGAAGGGTTGATCGCCTACACCCGCCGCGACGGCGAGGGCCAGAAGACGGCCGGCACGAACAATTCCGCCAACACCGACCGCACCACCGCCAACCCCGAGGACAACCAGTCCAACGCCGTCCTGGCCCGCGTCGTCTACACGCTGAACGACCAGACCCGTTTCCGTCTGACCTACGACCACCTGGACAGCGACACGGACTGGACGGTGCTCAGCGCCATCGCCAAGCCGCCGCTGGCCTCGACCAGCGTCATCGGCCTGACCGCCTTCGACAAGGTGCGGCGCGACCGGGTCAGCTTCGACCATCGCTTCACCGGCGGCCAGGGCTTGGTCCGCTCGGCCACCACAACTGTCTACTACCAGGACAGCACCACCCGGCAGTACTCGGCCGAGGATCGCAACACCGCCGCCGACCGAACCCGCGACGCCACGTTCGACAACAAGGTCTGGGGCGCGGCCATCGAGCTCCACAGCGACACGACGATAGGCGGCGTGGCCAACAGGTTCGTCTGGGGGGGCGACGCCTCGATCACCCGCCAGGAAGGCGTACGCAATGGAACCGTCCCGCCCGCCGGCGAAGTGTTCCCCACCCGCGCCTTCCCCAGCACCGACTACACCCTGGCCGGCGCATATGTGCAGGACGAGTTCTCGCTGGGGCCGGTGACCTTCTATCCCGCCATCCGCTTCGACTACTACAAGCTGGAGCCCAAGAAGGACGCTCTGTTCACCGCCAACACGCCGGCCAGCCAGAGCGACCGCCACGTCTCGCCCAAGCTGGGCGTGGTGTGGAAGGCCACCGACCTGGTCACCGTGTTCGCCAACGCCGCCGTGGGCTTCAAGGCCCCCTCGCCTTCGCAGGTGAACAACGGCTTCGCCAACCTCGTCTCCAACTACATGTCCATCTCCAACCCGGACCTGAAGCCCGAGACCAGCGAGACCTACGAGGTCGGCGTGCGCCTGAACCGCGCCCGCTGGAACGTCAGCGTCACGGGTTTCACCGGCAAGTACGACGACTTCATCGAGCAGATCCAGGTGCGCGGGACGTTCACGCCCACCGATCCGGCGGTCTACCAGTATGTCAACCAGACCAAGGCCGAGATCACGGGGGCGGAGGCCCGCGCGGCGTTCGACCTCGGCGCGGGCTTCACACTGCAGGGCGCGGCCTCGTACGCCCGCGGCAATTCGGAGAACAACGGCAAGAAGGCGCCCCTGGTCTCGATCGATCCGGTCAAGATCGTGACGGGCCTGTCGTACCGCGATCCCGCCGGCCGCTTCGGCGGGGCGCTGAACGCCGTGCGCTCCGACCGCAAGTCGGCCGGCCGCTCGGGCGTCAGCTGCAGCCTGACCCTGGCCGGCCCGCCGCCGGTCACCCTCAGCGGCTCCGATTACTGCTGGATGCCCTCGGCCTTCACGGTGTTCGACGTCACCGCCTACTGGAACCTCACCGACAACGTCACCCTGCGCGGCGGCGTGTTCAACGTCACCGACCAGAAGTACGCCTGGTGGAGCGACGTGCGCGGCCTGGCCGACAACTCCACCGTCAAGGACGCCTACACCCAGCCCGGGCGCAACTACGGCGTCTCGCTGGCGGTCAAGTTCTAGCCGGGCCTTATCCCCTTCGACCGGCTTGAAGCACGGGTCGCGATCGTGTCGGCGGTCGCGGCCCGTTTTCGTGCCCGATTTTATGAAAGCGCGCCCAGAACAATGGTTCTTGCCGCCCAGGGCCTAGGTGACTAGGACCGCGACCATGGACACGCAAACCGTCGCCGACCGCTATATCCTGATCCTGCAATGCCCCGACCGGAAGGGCGTGGTGGCCGCCGTCTCCAGCTTCCTGGCCGACAACGACGCCTCGATCGTCGAAAGCAGTCACTTCAACGACGGCCTCGCCGACCAGTTCTACATGCGCACGGTGTTCCGCGCCGACGGCGACATGCCCAAGATCGAGGCCCTGCGCCAAGGCTTCGAACTGATCGCCAAGCGCTTCGGCATGACCTGGTCGCTGCACGACGCAGCCATCAAGCCCAAGGTGCTGATCGCCGTCTCCAAGTTCGGCCACTGCCTGTTCGACCTGCTGCACCGGTGGCGCGCGGGCCTGCTGCCGGTCGAGATCGTGGGCGTGATGTCCAACCACGAGGACATGCGCTCGTTCGTGGAATGGAGCGGCCTGCCCTACTTCCACCTGCCGGTGACCAAGACCACCAAGGACCAGCAGGAGGCCGACTTCCTGAAGCTGGTCGACGACCTGGACGTCGATCTGGTGGTGCTGGCCCGCTACATGCAGATCCTCTCGCCCGCCCTGTGCGCGCGCCTGTCGGGCAAGTGCATCAACATCCACCACTCCTTCCTGCCCAGCTTCAAGGGCGCCAAGCCCTATCACCAGGCCTACGAGCGCGGCGTGAAGATCATCGGGGCCACGGCCCACTACGTGACCACCGACCTGGACGAGGGTCCGATCATCGAGCAAGGCGTCCATCGCGTGGACCACAGCCATACGCCCGACGACCTGGTCACACTGGGCCGCGACGTGGAGTGCACCGTGCTGGCCCGCGCCGTCACCTGGCACGTCGAGCACCGGGTGCTGATCAACGGCGCCAAGACGGTCGTCTTCGACTGAGCATGACGCAAACTTAACGGGCGCAGCATCGCGGCCGCTCCTAACCTGTCCCTCCGAAGACCTCAGTTCGCGCATCCGGGGGACCACATGGGCAGGATCAGGATCGCGGCGCGCGTCGCCGTGGCGATTGGCGCGCTGCTGCAGGGCGCAGGGCCCACGCTGGCGGCCGAGCACTATGCCGGGCCGATCATCGACACCCACGCCCACATCCGCACCAGCGACGACAACGGCCTGACCGACGAGCATCCGCGCGGCACGGCGGCCCTGCGCGCGCTCGATCAGGCCGCCGGCGTCCAGCGCAGCGCCCTGATCGTGATGGCCCGCAAGGGCGACATGGCCGCCACCCGCGCCCTCAACGACGCCCTGCTGGCCGCCGTCGCCGCCGATCCCCAGCACTTCTATCCCATCGCCTCGGTCCATCCCGCCGATGGCGACGCAGCCCTGTCCGAGCTGGAGCGCCTGGCCAGGCTGGGCGTGAGGGAGATCAAGCTGCATCCCAACAGCCAGCAGTTCGACGTGGCCGACCCGGCTGTGGCTCGGGTGACCGAGAAGGCCGGCCAGCTGGGGATGGCGGTGCTGTTCGACAGCTACAATCCGCTCGACACCAACCAGCTGGGCAAGCTGATGATGCTGTCGTTCCAGCAGCCCAACACCCGCTTCATCTTCGCCCACATGGGCTTCACCCAGTTCCGCGAGTTGCAGACCCTGGCGACGATGCGCAAGCTGGGCCGGGGCGGCAACGTCTGGTTCGACATCTCGGCGATCGCCCCGGCCTATGCAGGCTCGCCGGTCCAGCCCGAGTTCGTCTGGACCCTGCGCCGGCACGGCATGGATCACGTGCTGATGGGCTCGGACTGGCCCGTCGACACGCCCGCCACAGCCGTCGCGGCCGTGCGCGCCCTTGGCCTGACCGCCGACGAAGAGCGCCTCGTGCTGCACGACAACGCCGCCAAGCTGGTGGGCGTGGACTAGGGGCCGACGCTCTGCAGTCGCCCCAGGTCCCGGCTCTACGGCCGGGATGACAATCGAGACTTCTGCGCCCGAATTGGGGAGAGGCCTGGCCTCCGCCTGCCATCTTGAACGCTCAGGCCGGCGCGACCAGCCCCAGCGTCGCCGCCACCGGCAGCCATAGAGCAAGGTCGGCGATCACCGCTCCGGTCTCGCGCCCGCTGGCCTGGGCCGCCCGCGCCGCGGCGGCGTGGACGTCCTGGCCCTCGCCGCCCAGCGCCTCCAGCCAGGCGAAGCGCCACGCCGGCAGGACATGCGTGCTCACCCGGTAGTGGCTGCGCGCCACCGCCACGCCGCAGGGCTGGGCCGGCGGCGGGTCGATCGCTCCGCTTCGTTCCACTGCGGCCAGCACCGGTCCGGGATCGAAGTCCAGGCTCAGCAGCCGCACGCTGTCGGGCCGGCGCAGCCGTGCGCCCGGAATCAGCATCAGGTCCGCCGCGCCGGTGAAGGGCGCCGCCCGCTCCAGCCCCGACGCCCGCTGCACCTCGGCTCGCGCCCGGTCCAGCTGCGCCAGCTGAGCGGGCAAGGCCGACAGGGCGTCGGGATCGTCCTCGGCCGAGGGCCGGGTGGCCTCCAGGTAGTCGGCGAAACGCTCGCCGAACGCATAGAGACTGGGATCGCCCGACGGGTGCTCGGCGATGTAGCCGGCGGCGAAGAGGTCAAACACCTGCTCCCCGGCCAGGGCGCGCAGGCACGGGAACTCGGCCGTCAGGCACTCCAGAAGCCGCGCCTGGTAGCCGCGCGCATACAGCATCAGGCGCCGGGCGGCCGTCAGGCGGTTGTCGCCCACGACAATGTCCTCCAGCCCGATCGGCGCCGCCTGGCCCAGGATCGCGCCCTGCATCCAGCGCTGCAATTCGGACAGGTTCGGCTCAGCCATGGACGCGGATCGCCCCTTCCGCCCTGTCCGCCCTGTCCGCCCCCAGGCCGGGCGATCGTCCCTCCCGTACCAGCCGCGCCTTGGCCAATTCGGCCAGCAGATCGGGCCAGGCCGGGATCTTGGCGTCCCATTCCAGCAGGGTCGAGACCCCGCCCGTGCGCGCCTGGGCCCGGGCGTACAGCGGCCAGACCGCATCGGGCACCGGGGCGTCATGGGTGTCCAGCAGGTGCGTGCCCAGGTCGCTGGGTCCCGCCAGATGCACCTGCACGATGCGCTCGGCCGGCAGGGCGTCGATATAGGCCAACGGGTCGAAGCCGTGGTTGAAGGCGCTGACATGGACGTTGTTGACGTCCAGCAGCAGGCCGCAATCGGCCGCCTCGGCCATGCGCGCCAGGAACTCCCACTCCGGCATCTGCGAAGCGCGGAAACGCAGGTAGGTGCTGGGATTCTCCAGGATCAGCGGCCGCCCGAGGCGATCCTGCACGGCCTTGATCCGGTCGACCACGTGGTCCAGCGCCGCCTTCGTCAGCGGCATGGGCAGCAGGTCGTGGGTGTTGATCCCGGCCACGCCCGTCCAGCACAGATGGTCGGAGATCCAAGCCGGCTTCACCCGCTCGGCCAGGGCCGCCAGCTTGTCCAGATAGACCCTGTCCAGCGGGTCGGCGCCGCCGATCGACAGCGACACCCCGTGCATCACCACCGGCCGATGCGCGGCCACCACCTCCAGCACGTGGGCGGCGTAGCCGGCGTGGTCGAGGAAGTTCTCGGTGATGATCTCGAACCAGTCCACGCCCCAGGCGGACGGCGCAGCGGCCATCAGGTGCGCGAAGTGCGGTTCGCGCAGGCCCACGCCGTCGCCCAGGTCGGGCAGTCCCAGCCGCGCCGCCGCCATCAGGTGGACGGCGGGAAGACGAGCCGCAGCGGATCGGCCGCCGGCGGCTTCTCGGGCACGGTCTTGTGGCGGTTCTTCATCACTTCGCGATAGGCGCGATAGGCCACGTCGTGCACCTTCTCGCCCTTCCTGTAGTTCAGCACCCCGATCGGTTCGGAGCTCCAACCGCCCTTCCCCGGCGCCTGATCGGTGGCCGGCACGAAGTCGTAAAGCTGCATGAAGCCCTTCTCGGGGAAGAGCTGGGCCGCCGAGATCGGTACGGCGCAGCCGCCGAAGCCGCCGCACTTGTTGTCGCTGGGCGCGGAATACAGCGTCGGGTCCGGACGGCCGCAGCCGCCGCCCACCACAGCGCCGCCGCTGCGCGCCACCACCGCCGAGCCGCAGTTGCCCCCGCCCGTGGTGGGCTGGACGAAGCCGCAGCCGCCCTGGGCGTGACACAGGTTCGAGCCTCGGCAAGTGTGGAAGATCGTCACCTCGGCGCAGCTGTTGGCCCCCGCCCCGTCCAGGTCCAGGCCCTGGCAGGCGTGATAGAGCTTGTCGGCGATCACCGGGGCCAGGCCGATCGACAGGTCCGGCGTGCGGCCCAGCACCGCCCAGGCGATCGACATGCGGTCGCCCGAGCCGGCCATCGAGGGGAACGGGAATAGCACAGGGCCAGAGGCCGGCGGGTTCCAGTATTCGTCCAGCACCTTGGTCACGCCCGCGATGGCGCCGATGATGGCCTGGCTGAGCAGCTTGTGGCTCTCCTCCCGCTTGTCGGGCAGGTTCATCGCGTTCAGCGCCGCCGCCGTCTCGTCGGGCGTGGGCAGGCCGTAGGGATTGGCTGGATCATAGTCGGCCGTCATCAGGTCCTTGGCGGTCCACTGGCCCACGCGGGCCAGCCACTGGGTCCAGGTCTCGACCTGGGGCAGCAGGTCCAGCACCTCCTGGAAGCGCTCGTAGTGGTCCTTGGCGTCGTTCGCGAAGCGAGCCACCGCGTCGGCCGAGGGGATCTGAACGCCCTTGTCGTTGTAGCTGGGATAGTCGGCGCGCAAGGCCGTGTCTGACGGCTGGTACTTGGGCTTGACCGCCTGCAGCATCATCGGCCGCTTCTTGATCTCGCTGCCTTCGCCCTGGTCGGTGATGGCGTCCATCATGTCGACCATCTGCTGGAAGGCGATGGCCTTGTCCGTGGTGGCGATGGTGGTCTCGAACCCCATGAACTCGCGCATGGGGTGGCCCGGCGAGGAGAAGCTGTTGAACAGATCGTTCTGCTTGGCCGTATCGGTGAAGGCCTTGTCCCACAGCGTCGTGCCGTCGCTGTAGGGCAGGCTCAGATAGTCGTAGTAGCACTGGTACATCCAGCCGATCGTGCCGAACAGCGGCAGGGGCTGGCCTTCCTCCCAATCGTCGAACGGGGCCTTGGGGAAGTAGTCCTTCACCTTGCCCGGCTTGATGTTGATGCGCGCCTTGTCCTCGGGCTGCTCGATGGCCAGGAACAGGCGCACGATGTCCTTGGACAGCGGGCCCACATTCACCGCAACGTCCTCGTGGGCGATGGTGTCCTTCAGGTCGATGATCCCGGGGACGACGCTCTTGTCCGGTCCGTAGCAGGTCCAGCCGTTGATCTCGTCCTGCAGCGGCGCGCCGGTGAACATCGGCGCCTTCACGCCGACGACCGTGGCCATGTTGGCCGCCATCTGCAGGTGCAGCATCTCCTGGATGAACACCGAGAAGACGATGTTGAAAGCCTGCTCGTTGGCCGTCTTGGGATTGGCCGAGGTCTTGGCGCCGGGCCACAGGCGTCCCTTGTAGAAGTCGTTCCCCTTGCCCGTGATCGCGTGCATGCCTTGGATCGAATACAGGCTGGTCATGTAGAGCGGGATCGTGAACAGCTCGACATTGACCGCCATCTGGGCGATCGCCTGCAAGGCGGCCAAGTCCTTGTCCTTCAACGACGGATCGCGGGCGACCTGGGCGCTGGCGCTGAGAGTACGGGTCACGACATCCTCCGACAGATCTGGCTGCACGCCGCGCGCTCGTCGGAGCTGGCGGCTGATGGCGACCGGCGACTCACGTCCGATCGCCATCAGCTTAGGTTGCATCAACCATCAATCAACATTGAAGGTTGATTCTTCGCACGTCTTCTACAGCAGGATGTCCGAGGCGCTCAGCGTGCCGGTCACCTTCAGGGCCAGCACGAAGTCGGCCACGCCGTCCCCGTTCACGTCGGCCGAGATGTGGTGATAGCCCGAGGCGTCGGCCGTCTGGATGATCAGCTGACCCGCCACCTTCGAGAAGCTGTTGACCACGGTGAAGGCGTCATCGGCTGGCGTGGCCGAGTTGGCGTCGATCGGCCTCAGGTCGATGCGGTCGCCCTCTGAGCTGTTGAAGTCGAAGATCAGGTCCGTGGCGTAGGGCGCGCTGTCGGTCACCGCGGTGAACACGAAGGTGTCAGCGCCCGCGCCGCCGACCATGAAGTCCGCGCCGCCGCCGCCTGTCAGGGTGTCGTTGCCGTCCAGCCCGTACAGGATGTCGTGGCCGGCCCCGGCGACCAGGACGTCGGCGATGCTCTGGCCCGATCCGTCGCCCATCACGATGAAGGGCTGGTTGGCCCCGCCGCTGGTGATGAGGTCGGTGGTCTTCAGGTCCAGGCCCTGGACCACGATGGCAGACTGAGGAACCCCGCTACTGTCGAAGGCCGAATAGATGAAGCTGCTGCCGCCGTAGCGGCCCAGGATGATCTTGCCGCCATCCATCGCCGAGATGTCGATCTTGTCCTTGCCCGTCTCCAGTCCGACGATCAGGTCGAAGCCGGCATAGGTCGAGTTCGACAGGCCGTCATAGCGGAAGGTGTCGGTCCCGCTGCCGCCGTACAGGATGTCGGCCCCGTCGCCGCCCACGAGGAGGGAGGTTCCCGTGCCGCCGACCAGAATGTCCCGGCCAGCGCCCCCGGTCAGGTTTTCCGTGCCGGCGTTGGCGTAGATGGTCACGCCGGCTTCGGTGCCGCTGGTGATCAGGTCCCCGATCTCGACGTCGCCGGTCACCTTCACCAGGCTCTCGTTGGCGCCCGACCCGAAATAGACCCAGGTCTCGGCGCCCACGTGGGACAGCACGATCCGACCGCCGTCGGCGGCCGAGATGTTCAGCTTGTCCACGCCGGACTGGAAGTCGGTGATGACGTCGGGAGCCGCGGTCGCGGAATCGCCCACGCCATAGACGAAGGTGTCGGCGCCCGCTCCGCCCGTCAGGCGATCGGCCCCGGAGCCGCCGCGCAGGACGTCCGCGCCGGCCGATCCGACGATGGTGAAGCCGAAGCCGGCCACGCCCGTCAGGATGTCGGTCACCTGCAGACCCTGGCCCTTGGACAGGATCAGGCTTTCGGCCGTGCCGTCGCCGTTCTGGTCGATATAGAGGCGCTGGTCGGTCCCGTCGGTGGTCAGCGTCACGATGGTGGAGCCGGTGATCACCGGCGCGATCTGAAGCTTGTCCACGCCGTGCTGGAAGTCGGTGATCGTGTCGTAGGCCGCCACCGTGCTGTCGTTGACGCTCTCGTAGACGAAGGTGTCGGCCCCGCCGCCGCCGGTCAGGGTGTCCGCCCCGCCCCTGCCCGTGAGCGTGTCGCCCGCGCCAGCGCTGATGATGGTGTTGGCGCCGGCGTCGCCCGTTCCCGAGCCGGTGACGGTGATCGTCAGTTGGGCCGTCGCCGAGGCGGTGGACGGGTCCTTGATCGTGTAGTCGAACTTGTCGGTCACGACCTGGCCGACGACCAGCCCCTCGTGGTTGGCCAAATAGCTGTAGGTTCCGTCCGGATTGATCGTCAGTTGGCCATAGGCGCCATTGACCACCGCGCCGCCGGCCGAGACCGCCTGGTCCACGTGGGTGGCGTTGTAGGCGACATTGGTCACCGTCAGCGTGTTCAGCGCGTTGTCGATGTCGCCATCGTTGGCGCGCACCGTGCCCGTGACGGTCAGCCGCTGGGTCACGGCATTGGCGTCGTTGGCGGCGCTGGGCGCGTCATTGACGTTGGCGATCGCCCCCGTCGCGGTGCTGAGGACGGCTTCGGCCGTGCCGTGCTGGTCGGTGTAGGTCACCCGCACCCGGATCGCGGCGCCGACATCGGCGTCGCCAAGGGTGTAGGTCGCCTGGTCGGCCGCGCCGATGCTGACGAAGCCCGAACCGGTGTCGCGCTGCCAGTCGTAGTGCAGCGTCCCCAGGCCGTCGACATCGGCCAGGGTCGAAACCGCCGTCAGGATTTGGTCCTCGACCGCCGCGCCGGTGATGGCCACCGCGCCGGTCGGGGCGTCATTGACGTTCGCCACCACCGCGGTGGCGGCGCTGGTCTCGCTTTCAGCCACGCCCTGGCCGTCGGTGTAGCTGACCACCACCCGGATCGTCTTGCCGACATCGGCGTCGCCCAGGGTGTAGGTCGCCTGGTCGGCTGCGCCGATGCTGACGAAGCCCGAACCGCTGTCCCGCTGCCAGTCATAGTGCAGCGTCCCGAGCCCGCCGGGATCGGCCAGGGTCGAAACGGCCGTCAGGACCTGGTCCTCGGTCACCGTACCGGTGATGGTCACGGTTCCGGTGTGCGGGCCGTTGGCTGGCAGCACGTTGGCGGTGGCGGCGCTGGTCGCGGACTCGGCCGTACCGTGAGCGTCGGTATAGCTGACCACCACCCGGATCGTGGCCCCCAGATCACCGCCCACCAGGGTGTAGGTCGCCTGGTCGGCCGCGCCGATGCTGGCGAAGCCCGAGCCGGTGTCGCGCTGCCAGTCGTAGTGCAGCGTCCCCAGGCCATCGGCGTCGGCCAGGGTCGAGGTGTCGGCCGTCAGCGTCTGGCCGACGTTCGCCGGACCCGTGATCGACGCCCCGCCGGTGTGGGGGTCGTTGACGTTGGCGATGACCGCCGAAGCGCTGCTGGTCGCAGACTCCGAGAAGCCCTGGCCGTCCGTATAGCTGACCACCACCCGGATCGTGGCGCCGACGTCGGCGTCGCCCAGGGTGTAGGTCGCCTGGTCGGCCGCCCCGGTGCTGACGAAGCCCGAACCGGTGTTGCGCTGCCAGTCATAATGCAGCGTCCCCAGCCCGTCGACGTCGGCCAGGGTGGAGACGGCCGTCAGGACCTGGTCCTCGGTCGCCGTGCCGGTGATCGACACCCCGCCCGTATGCGGGTCGTTGACGCCGGCGATCGAGGCGGTGGCCGAGCTGGTGACGCTGTTGGCGAAGCCCTGGCCGTCGGTGTAGCTGACCACCACCCGGACCGTGGCGCCGACATCGGCGTCGCCCAGGGTGTAGGTCGCCTGGTCGGCCGCCCCGGTGCTGACAAAGCCCGAACCGGTGTTGCGCTGCCAGTCGTAGTGCAGCGTTCCAAGGCCGTCGGAGTCGGCCAGGGTCGAGGTGTTGGCCGTCAGGACCTGGTCCTCGGTCGTCGTGCCGGCGATCGACACCCCGCCCGTCGGCGCGTCGTTGCTGGCCACCACGGACGCCGTGGCCGAGCTGGTCGCCGACTCCGCCGTGCCGCCGGCGTCGGTGTAGCTGATGATAACACGGACCACGCCGCCGATGTCGGCGTCGCCCAAGGTGTAGGTCGAGGCGTCGGTCCCGACGTTGATGAAACCGGAGCCTGTGTTGCGCTGCCACTGATAGTGCAGGGCCCCGATGCCGTCGGGATCGACCAGGGTCGAAACCGCCGTCAGGACGCTGTCCTCAGCCGCCGTGCCGGTAATGCTCGCGCCGCCGGTATGCACGTCGTTGACGCTGGCGATGTTGACGTTGACCGAGCCGCCGCCCGACAGCGCCCCGCCGGTGCCCTGGCCGCCGCCGTCGTTGAAGCTGTAGTTCAGCGAAACCGAGGCGGGCGGCGCGTCGCTGCCGTTGGTGTAGGTGATGTGGTCGATGATCTCGTTGACCAGCGCCGTGGTCGCGGTCGCGCCCAGGCTGGTGAAGCTGATCGTCAGCACTCCGCCGGTCGAGGTGAAGGTGGCGACGGCCAGGCCCCCGACCAGAATATCGCCTCCGACGACGGTGAAGGACGCCCCGCTCGTGTCGAAGGCGAAGCTGTCATTGGCGTTGGCGACGGCGCGCTGGACCGTGAAGGTGGCGCCGGCATAGTCGCCGGCCCCGCCGTTGCGGGCGTCCAGGTCCACGTCGGAGACGGTGACCGAGCCCAACAGGATCGCCGCAGTCTGTTCAGTGGCGTTGACCGCGGTCGCCGTGGCCGGAACCACGGGCGCGTCGTTGACGGGGTTGATCGTGGTGTTCAGGTCCACCCCGGCGCTGCTGTAGTGAGTCTGGCCGCCATTGGTGGTGATGTCGACGACCGTCCCGGAGGCGATCGCCCCGCCCGAATTGTCGATCAGGTGGGCCGTCAGGGCCGGCGCCGGGCCATTGAAGTCCGCGGCGGGCACGAACCGCAGACGGGCCGTGCCCGCCAGCAGGACCGCGGAGCTCAGGCTGGGCGAAACGATCGTGGTCCAGCTGGCGCCGCTATTGAGGGAATATTGCCAGACACCCTCGGTGGAGGAGGCGTCGCCGGTGATGGCCACACCGCCCAGGCCGTCGCCATCGGGATCGCTGAAATTGCCGCTGAACAGCGAATTGACGGTCACCCCGACGTAGTTGGTCAGGTCCTCGTCGATCGCGTTCAGGGTGGCCGAGCCGCTGGCGATCGGCGCGTCGTTGGTCGGGGTGACCACGACGTTCAGCGTCATCGCCGTGCTGTACGGCGTGGAGCCGCCCACATTGGTCAGGTCGGCCGTCTGGCCCGTCGTGACCGCGCCGGCCGAGTCTTCGATCATCGAGACGGTCAGCGACGGCGCCGTGCCGCTGTAGTCCGCCGCCGGCACGAACCGCACCAGGGTGCTGGCGCTGATGTAGAAGGCGTTGGAGGTCGAGACCGCCGGCAGGTCCTGCCAGGTCGAGCCGTCGAAATACTGGTAGACCCCCTGGGCCGCCGTGGCGGCGTTGGCGGTCACCGCCACGCCGGCGAACAGGTTGGCCGACGAGCCGCCCGCCACCGTGTCCTTGGCGTCGCTGAAGTGGCTGCTGAACAGCGACGTGATCGTCTGTCCGGCGCCGGGGGCGGAATCCTCGGCGACCGAGGTCAGGCTGACGGCCGCGCCGTTGATGACGACCGGGGCGTCGTTCACGTCCGTGACGGTGTGGCTCAGCACCACCGTGCCGGAGCTGAACACGGTCGTACCGCCGTTGGTGGTGGTGTTGACGATCGCGCCGTTGGTGATCCCGCCGGCCGAGCTGTCGACCAGCCGCACCGTCAAGGTCGGCGCTGCGCCGTTGAAGTCGGCGGCCGGTGCGAAACGGATTGCGGTCAACGCCGACAACTCGACCGCAGCCGAGGTTGAGGCCGCGCCGATGTTCACCCAGGTCGAACCGTTCCAGTACTGCCACTGGCCCGTGCCGGCGGTGGAGCCGTTGGCGACCACCGCAACGCCCGCGATGCTGTCGCCGTCCGCGTCGCTAAATTGGCTGGCGAACAGGGAAGAGATCGTGTTGGCGAACCCGCTCGGGCTGACGTCCTCGTTGGTCGCCGCCAGGCTTTCCGTGCCGTCGCCCGAGACGACCGGAGCGTCGTTGATGCCGATGATGGTGATCGTGTAGCCGTCGGTGTCGGTCAGGGCGCCGCCCGTGCCCGTCGAACCCCCGTCGCTGGTGACCACTGTCAGGGTGTCGGTCCCGCTGACATTCGTATTGCCGTGGAACAGCAGGCCGTTGGCGGCCGCCAGGGTGGTGTTGATGGCGTTGGCCGTGCCGGTGATGGTCACCGAACCGGTGCCGTTGCCGGTGATGTTGCCCGCGGTCAGGCCGCTGGCGACGTTGGTCCGCAGGGTCAGTATGCCCTTGGTCACGCTCAGGGTGACCGTCATGGTGGCGGAAGCCGGGTTGGCGTCGACGTCGCTGATCTGCAGGCCCGTGACGGCGATGTCGGCGTTTTCGCTGCCCGTGGCCGAGATCGACGCGCTGTTGACCGGGGCGTCGTTGACCGCCGCGATGCTGATCGTGCTGGTGGTGGAGTTCACCGAGCCGGCCAGCACGCCGATCGTGCCGTCGCTGATCGTCCAGGTGATCGTGCGGGTGGTGTTGGCGCCGTAGTTCGTCGGGTTGTTACCGGTGGCCCAATAGACCAGTCCGGCAAGAGCGCTCTGGTAGTGAGCGATGGTGTCCAGACCGCTCAGGGTCAGGGTCTCGGTCGCCGCGTTCCAGCTGAGCGTGATGCTGGTGCCGGCGATCGTGCCGCTGATCTGCTGGCTGGCGCCATAGCCAAGGTGGTCGTCGGCGGTGCTGTTCTCGTTCGAGCTGAACGTGCCGCCGGTGATCTGCACCGTTGCGCCGGTCAGGTAGCCGCCGTCGTTGTCGGTGATGGTCGGAGCGCCGCTCAGCAGGGTGACCTGGGTCCCCTGTTCGGTCGCGGTCGCGCCGGACCCGGTGACAGTGATCGCCGCCAGGTCGGCGAAGGTCATGCCCTCGATCTGCGCGCCGTTCTGGGTGAGGCCGGCCGAGACCGTGCGGATCAGGCTGGCCGATGTGCCGCCGGCGTCCAGCTGGAAGACGTAGATGACGTCGTCTGTCGAGTTGCTGTCGGTCTCGCCGCTCTCGACATAGATCTGGCGCGTCGACTGATCGAACGTCATGTCGCCGCCGTAGAAGACGTTGGCGGGCATTCCGGTCAGAGTCAGCTTCGTGGGCGTGCCGCCCGATGCGTTCTCGCTGATGTACCAGATGGCGTTGTCGTTGGCGTCGTAGCCGGCCGTCCCCGACGGATGCAACGAACGGGTCGTGAAATAGAGCAGGTCGGTGGTCTCATCGACCTCGACGTCGATGATCTGGCCGTTGCTGCCGTCGCCCGGGAACAGGCCGCCGGCCAGCATGTTGGTAGCGGCGTTCGGATTGCTCAGGTCGAGGCGATACAGACCCACGGTCAAGCCGTCGACCCGCTCACTGTAGAACAGGCGGCCGCCGGCCACGATTGTGCGGTCGAGCGCGAAGTCCTGCGGGTCCAGGACCTTAAAGCCGCTAACGTCTGCCCGGTTGTCGGTGTCGGCCGTGGTGATGTAGCCGTTGTCGGTCAGGGCGCCTGCGGCGTCGTAGGAATAGACCTTGATGCCGGTGATGGCGCCGTTCGGCGTCCCGGAGCCGTCCTGCACGCCGACATAGATCTTGCGGTTGATCGCATCGACCTCGATCGTCTGGACGATGAGATTGTCGGCGAAATCGATCACGGTGGTCGGGGCCGCCGAGCTGTTGATCGACCCGCGCACGAGATAGGCGTGGTCGTTGATCTCGTTGCTCAACAGCGCGAAATAGAAGCCCGTGGCGGTGTCGACGCCCAGGTCCCCGACGAACGAGCTGATGAACTTGTCGTCGCCCGTGCCGGCCGCGCCGTTGCTGACGACGGTCGTCTGGCCGGTGCCGTCGTCATTGATCCGGACCAGGCGCGTGTCGGCGTCGCCGCCCTCGGTCAGATACCACATTTGGCCGGAAAACGGCATGGGTCAGTCCTTCGCCTTTAGGCAAAACCACGCACCGCCACGCAAGCGCGGCGGCTTCGGAGCGCACGCTCCGCGGGAAATGGGTTGGAGGGGCGACCAGAGGCGTCGAGCGATCGCGCACAACGCGAAGGCGCGGAAACGCAGGCGAATGCGCATTGGCTACGCAACTGACTCCCCCCTCGCTCTAGTCAAGACGTAAACGCAACTTTAACGAGGAGCCATCACCCGCACAAGCAGACATTCTGCTGATCGTCGAACACAGTTCGCGCATCTATTGTGCAGCCCAGGATAGTGGGATACGAGCAGATCAATCGCGGGGGTGAGGGGCGGCTGTTCTTATCTTGGTAAAGATGCAAAAGCAACTTAGGGTTTAACCCTGGCCGCTCGCGCGCCTCACGCTGGGGCAGTGAAGACTTTCAGGAAACGAGGGAACACCATGGCCGAGCCATATCTTGGTGAAATCCGCATGTTCGGGGGCAACTTCGCTCCAGTGGGCTGGGCCATGTGCGATGGCCAGATCATATCGATCTCGGAAAACGACACGCTGTACGCCCTGCTGGGCACCATTTACGGCGGCGACGGGATCAACACCTTCGGCCTTCCCGACCTGCGCGGCCGGGCGCCCGTCCATTCCGGTTCGAAGAACGGCCAGACCTATGTCCAGGGCCAGAAGACCGGTGTCGAAAGCGTCACCCTGACCCCCAACCAGCTGCCGACTCATACCCACCCGTTCTTTGCGATCGGAGCGGACGCGTCGGTGGGGACCCCCACCACCCAGACCATGATCTCCAACCAGGCGCCCACCGGAACCGTCCTGAACGCCTATGCGCCCTACAACAATCAGAACGCGCAGGTCCCCCTGACTCCCAACTCGACGACGACCGCCGGCGGCAGCCAGCCCCACGAGAACATGCAGCCCTACCTGGGCATCAATTTCATCATCGCGACCTCCGGAATCTTCCCGTCGCAGAACTGATCCGTCCGCCGGAAGATCTTTTGGAGACTCAAAGAGATGAGTGATCAATATCTTGCGGAAATCCGCATTTTCAGCTTTCCGTTCGCGCCCGCCGGCTGGGCCCAGTGCGCCGGCCAGCTGATCCCGATCCAGCAGAACACCGCATTGTTCTCGCTGCTGGGCACCACCTACGGCGGCAACGGCACCAGCAACTTCGCCCTGCCCAACCTGATGGGCAACATCCCGATCCACATCGGCCGCAACCAACCGGGACCGGGCCTGTCGGTCTACGACCTGGGCCAGACGGGCGGGTCGCCGAACGTGACGCTGCTGCAGAACGAGATACCGATCCACAGCCACGCTCCCGTCTCGACCACGGCGACGGGTACAACGGCGACCGCGTCCGGCAACCAACCGGCCAAGGCCTACCAGGGCAACTTCGGCCAAAACACTCAGGGTCTGCTCTATAGCAACGTCAGCACCCCAGCCACGCAATTGCCGGCCCAGTCGATCGGCCCGGCGGGCGGCACCCTGCCCCACAACAACATGATGCCGACGCTGTTCCTGAACTACTGCATCGCCCTCCGGGGCATCTTCCCCGCTCGCAACTGATCCAGGACGAGGAGCAAGTCTCATGAGCCAGCAGTATATGGGCGAAATCCGGATCATGGCGTTCGACTTCCCGCCCAAGGGGTGGGCGCAATGCAATGGTCAGCTCCTGTCCATCCAGCAGAATCAGGCGCTGTTCTCACTCCTGGGCACCACCTACGGCGGCAACGGCGTAACCAACTTTCAGTTGCCCGACCTGCGGACCATTGCCCCCGGGGGCGTCAGCTCGACCTACCCCCTGGGCGTGAACACGGGCGAGTACTCCCACACCCTGATCCAGAACGAGATGCCGCAGCACGTGCACTTCCTGAAGGTCGACGCCACCGCGGCCGGAAACACCAACACCAGCGCGCCCGCGGCGGGGACCAGCAGCTTCGGCCAGTGCGGCAGCTCGGCCAGCTCGGGCACCGCGCCCGCGTTCAACCTATACACCACTGCGCAGACGCCTCTGGTCACGCTGGCGCCCCAGGCCCTGGGAACCGCGGGGGGCAGCCAGCCGCACGAGAACCGTCAGCCGTTCCTGGTGCTGAACATCTGCATCGCCCTGCAGGGGATCTATCCCTCGCGGAACTAGGCTTCGTGGATCTTGTGGCGTGGCGTCAGTTGAAAAGCGCCTGATAGTTCTGCCGCCCCGGCTCCGGGGTGTGGATCGGGATCAGGTACAGATCGTAGACGGCTCCGTTCTCGTGCTTCAGCGTCTGCATCCCCTCGGCGAGCACATCGCCGGGGGGACCGCTGAAGATCAGGACGAACGGCTCGAAATCCGCCCGTTCGTGCCCCGGCTCGGCGCGGAATCGTTCGATTTCGCTGAGCGACAAGACATGACGGCCGCCTTCGACCTGGAACGACGCGCCCACGTGCGGGACGAAGGTGTCGGCGGTCAGCGGGACGAAATCGGCGGCCATGGAAATCCTCGGATCAGAATCGAAGCGCGAGCATTATGACGACCTCGCCACCTGAACGGGAAGGCCCCGTCGCGCAGCCTGCTTTCGCCCTACGCCCCGAGACCGAGGCCGACGCGCCCTTCCGCCTGGCCCTGTTCCGCGCCTCGCGCGGACCGGGCTGGGACCAGACGCTCATTCCGCCGGACCTTCTGACCAAGATCATGGAGCAGCAGTTCCACGCCCAGACCCAGGGCTACCGCGCCGCCTTTCCCGACGCCCGGCTCGAGATCGTCATGGTCGAGGGCGTCCCGGCCGGCCGGTTGGCCACCCACCGCGCGCCCGGGGTCCTGCACCTGATCGACATCGCCGTGACGCCAGAGCGGCGGGGCCAGGGCGTGGGCGGGGCGATCCTGCGCGACCTGATGGACGAGGCGCGCGCGGCCGGCGCGCCGCTGACCCTGGAAGTCGCCCGCGACAACCTCGACGCCCAACGGCTCTACCACCGCCTTGGCTTCGCCCTGGCTGGCGCGAGCGACACTCACCTGGCCCTGCGCTGGGACCCGGCATGAGCCGCCTGGCCGTCATCGGCTGCGGCGCCTGGGGCCGCAACCTGATCCGCACCTGCGCCGAACTGGGCGTCCTGGGCGCGGTCGCGGACGCCGACCCGGCGGCGGCCTCGGAGCAGGCGGCGGCCTGGAACGTGCCCGCCCTCCCCCTTGCCGACATCCTGGCCGATCCCACCTTCCCCGCGGTGATCCTGGCCACCCCGGCCCCGACGCACATCCCCCTGGCCCACCTGGCGCTGGACCACGGCAAGGACGTGTTCGTCGAAAAGCCCCTGGCCCTCACCCTGGACGAGGCCGAGGCCCTGGCCGCCCGCCTGCGCGGCTCGGACCGGATCTTCATGGTCGGCCACCTGCTGCGGCATCATCCGGCGTTCGAGACCCTGCTGGCCATGGTCCGCCGCGGCGACATCGGCCGGCTCCACCACGTCACCGCCTCGCGCCTGAACCTGGGGCGCGTGCGCACCCACGAAGACGCCTTTCTCAGCCTTTCGCCGCACGATCTGTCGATGGTGCTGGCCCTGGCGGGCGAGCAGCCTGAGCGCATCCACGCCGTGGGCCGCACCGCGCCAGGCCGTAGCGTGGCCGACGAGACCCGCGTGGACCTGCTGTTCCCGTCCGGCCTGCACGCCCACGTCGCCGCCAGCTGGCTCAACCCCTTCAAGGAGCAGCGGCTCGTTGTGGTGGGCGAGACCGGCGCCCTGGTCTTCGACGACACGCGGCCCTGGCCCGAGAAGCTGAGCCACCGCGTCCAGCGCGTCGCAGACGCGCCGGACGGTCCGCGCGCCGTCGGGGAGGATCCTCGCCTCGTTCCCCTGGAGCCCGAGGCGCCCCTGACCCGGGAAATCCGCGCCTTCGTCGCGTGCTGCGCCGCCCGGAAACGTCCGGTCACCGACATCGAGGAAGGCCTGGGCGTGCAAAGGGTCCTGGAGGCCGTCCAGAAGATCCTGGCCTCTCCGGGCGGATAGCGGCCGGGCCAAGGCCTCCCCGGGATTACCCCCATGGCGCTCACTCTACGACCAGACAATCATAACTTGCTCAAGCCCTTGTTCGAGGTAGGTTTCCCTGATGCTAGACGGCCACGCGACCCATAACGCGAGGCGGGGAACCGAGGGGGACAACCGATGAACGCCCACGTTTCCGCTCTCGCATCCGACGCCCTGGCCGAGCCCGAAGCCGGCGCCGCCGACTTCCAGGTCCTTCTTCGCAAGATCCTCGCGCGCCAGGCCACCGTGGCCGTGGTGGGCATGGGCTATGTCGGGCTTCCGCTCTCCGAGGCCTTCGCCGCCGCCGGCTTCCCGGTGCTGGGCTTCGACCTGGACCTCCAGAAGCTGGCGAGTCTGGAGCGGGGCCGATCGTACATGCGCCACTTCTCGGACGCCCGCGTGGCGGCCATGCGCGACCAGGGTTTCGTCGTCACCGCCCAGGCCGACCAGCTGTCGACCGCCGACGTGGTGCTGATCTGCGTGCCGACGCCTGTCACCTCGCATCGCACGCCCGACCTCAGCCATGTGGTCGAGGCCGCCGAGACCCTGGCCCACACCCTGAGGCCCGACCAGTTGGTGGTGCTGGAATCCACCACCTTTCCCGGCGCCACCACAGACGTGCTCAAGCCGATCCTGGAACGCGGCGGCCTGCGCGCGGGCCGGGACTTCGCCCTGGCCTACTCGCCCGAGCGCGAGGACCCGGGCAACCACGCCTTCGGCGCGGGATCCATTCCCAAGATCGTCGGCGCCGAGAGCCCGGCCGAGCAGCGCGTGGCCTGTGCGCTGTACGACGCCATCACCACCACCGTGCCGGTGCGCGACACCCGCACGGCCGAAGCGGTGAAGCTGACCGAGAACGTCTTCCGCTTCGTCAACATCGCCCTGGTCAACGAGCTGAAGGGCGCCTTCGAGGCGCTCGACATCGACGTATGGGACGTGATCGCCGCGGCCCGCACCAAGCCCTTCGGCTTCATGCCCTTCTTTCCCGGTCCAGGCGTGGGCGGACACTGCATACCGGTGGATCCCTTCTACCTGACCTGGAGCGCCAAGGCGCAAGGCGCGAGCCTGCGCATGGTCGAACTGGCCGGCGAGATCTCGGAGGCCATGCCCGAGCAGGTGGTCCGCAAGGCCGGCGCCGCCCTGGCCGCGGCGGGCCGCCCGTCTCTGATCGGCGCGCACGTGCTGGTCGTCGGCGTGGCCTACAAGCGCAACATCGACGACGTGCGCGAGACGCCCGCCCGCGACATTATCGAAATCCTGCGCAGCCGAGGCGCCCTGGTCGCCTACCACGACCCGCTGGTGCCCGAATTCACCGTGGGCGAGGTCACGCTGTTTTCGGTCGACGCCCGCCGCGAGGTGCTGGCCGGCTTCGACTGCGCGATCGTCGTCACCGACCACGATGACATAGACTACGAGGCCCTGGCGCGCGGCGTGCCCCTGGTGGTCGACACCCGCAACGCCACGGCCGGTCTCGCCGCCGACCTGGCCGCCAAGATCGTCAAGGCCTGACCGCAGATGAGCGACCGCCAACCGCCCGCCGCGTGGGTCCACCCCCTGGCCGACGTCGAGGCCGGCGCCCGCCTGGGTCCGCGCACGCGCGTCTGGCGCTTCAGCCACGTGGCTGCGGGGGCCAGCATCGGCGCCGACTGCGTGCTGGGCCAGAACGTCGCCGTGGGGCCGGACGTCACCGTGGGCGACCGCTGCAAGATCCAGAACAATGTCAGCCTCTACAAGGGCGTGACCCTGGAGGACGGGGTGTTCTGCGGCCCAAGCTGCGTCTTCACCAACGTCACCACGCCGCGCGCCGAAATCGAGCGCAAGAGCGAGTTCAAGCCCACCCTGGTGCGGCGCGGGGCCAGCATCGGCGCCAACGCCACCATCCTGTGCGGAACCACCCTGGGGGCCTATTGCCTGGTCGGCGCGGGAGCCGTCGTCACCCACGACGTGCCGCCGCTGGCCCTGGTGACCGGCGTTCCCGCCCGGCGCACCGGCTGGGTCAGCCACGCCGGCGAGGTGCTGGGTCCGGACCTCGTCTGCCCCCGCACCGGCGACCGCTACGCCGAGCAGCGCCAGGGCCTGGTCCGCATCGTCAACCTCTCGGGCTTCGGCGACGACGAAGCCCCCGTCCAGCAGTCAGTGAGTCACGGATGAAGCGCGCCCTGGTCATCGGGTCGGAAGGCAATATCGGCAAGCCGCTGGCCGCCCACCTGCGCGCCCAGGGCTGGGAGGTGCTGTGCGCCGACATCAAGCCGGGCTGGCGCAAGGACTACCTGCAGGTCGACATCAACCAGCCCGCCGACCTGATGCCCACCCTGCGTTGGAAGCCCGACGTGATCTTCGCCCTGGCCGCGGTGGTCAGCCGGGTGACGTGCGAGCAGGCCTCCAGCCTGGCCGTCAGCACCAATCTGGGCGGGTTGAACAACGTGGTGCTGCTGGCCCAGGCGGCCGACGCCAAGCTGGTCTACTTCTCGACCTCCGAGGTCTACGGCCCCACTGACGGCCCCATGGACGAGGTCGAAACCGTTCCCCGTCCCAACAACCGCTACGGCCTGACCAAGCTGCTGGGCGAGCAACTGGTCGAGTACGAGGTGGCCCAGCACGGCCTGCGCGCCGTCACCCTGCGGCCCTTCATGATCTACGACGAGAACGAAGACTTTGGCGACCATCGCTCCGCCATGATCCGCTTCGCCCATGATCTGGCGCGGGGCCGCCCGATCGAGGTGCACCGGGGAAGCGCCCGGGGCTGGCTGCACATCTCCGACGCCGTCCGCGCGATCGAGGCCGCCGCCGGGCTCGAGGACTACGCCGTCGTCAACATCGGCCACCCCGATGTCACCCCGATCGACGCCCTGGCCGAGGGGCTGCGCGCGCGGTTGTCGGCGCCGGCTTCCCTCGTCACCACCCGCGACCTGCCCGTGCGCATGACCGCGGCCAAGCAGCCCAGCCTCTCGCGCATGCGCGACCTGCTGGGCGTGACCCCGGCGGTCTCCCTGGATGAGGGCCTCGACCGAGTGGTGGCCCGCGTGCGCGCCAGGCTGGCCTTGCAGGCCCAGGCGGGAGCGTGACCCCTCGCGTCCTCACCGTCGTCGGCGCCCGGCCCCAGTTCGTCAAGGCCATGCCCGTCAGCCGCGCCCTGCGCGGGGCGGGTCTGGCCGAAGTCCTGGTCCACACCGGCCAGCACCACGACGCCCTGCTGTCGGACGCCTTCTTCCAGGCCCTGAACCTGCCCGAACCCGCCGAGAACCTGGGGATCCACGGCGGTTCGCACGGCGAGATGACCGGCCGGATGCTGGCGGCCCTGGACAGGGTGATCGCCCGCCACGCGCCCGACCTGGTGCTGGTCTACGGCGACACCAACTCCACCCTGGCCGGCGCCCTGGCCGCGGCCAAGAACGGCGTGCCCGTGGCCCATGTCGAGGCGGGCCTGCGGGTGTTCGACCGCTCGATGCCCGAGGAAACCAACCGCGTCGTCGTCGACCACCTGAGCCGCCTGCTGTTCGCCCCGACGCGTGCGGCCGTGGGCCATCTCGCGCGCGAGGGCCTGACCGACGGCGTGCTGCACGTGGGCGACGTGATGTACGACGCCGCACGGATGATGGCCGCCCTGCCCGCCAGCGAGCCGACGGCGGCTCAGCGCCTGGGCCTTTCGCCCGGCGGCTACGCCCTGGCCACCCTGCACCGCGCGGCCACCACCGGCGACGCCGCCAGCCTGGGCGCAGCGATCGCCTTCCTGCGCGAACGGGCGAGCGAGCAGCCCGTCGTCCTGCCCCTGCATCCCCGCACCCGCGACGCCACCGCCCGCCTGGGCGTCGGCCTGGACGGCCTGCTGGTGATAGAACCGGTGGGACCGCTGGAGATGCAGCGCCTGCTGGCCGGCTGCGCGGCGGTGTTCACCGATTCCGGCGGCCTGCAGAAGGAAGCCTATTTTCACCGAAAGCCCTGTGTGACATTGCGCGACGGCACCGAATGGACCGAGACCGTGGACGCGGGATGGAACAGGCTCTGGACCGTCGCCGACTACCGTCCGCGCCGGGACATTCCGGACTATGGCCAGGGCGACGCCGCGCGGCGCATCGCCGAGGCGATCAATCATTTCCTGGCGCCCGGGGCCGCGACGCCCCGCGCCCCTGCTGATGTCGAGGGCTGAGGTCGAGGCATGAAGGACCCCCGGAGGCTTCGCCGCTCCATTCAGGAGGCGGCCAAGACCCGCCTGCGGACCCACGCACGGCTGCGCGCCAAGGAAGGCGAGCGGCCGCTGCGCATCCTGCTGGCCTGCAACTATGATCCGGCCAACGCCGCGACGGTGTGCGACCACATCAACGCGTTCGTGCGCCACTCTCGCGGTACGGTCCACGTGCTGTCGGGCACGGGCGAGATCTTCCAGGACATCCACCTGCCCGACTTCGACGTGGTGGTCGTCCACTACTCGCTGGCCCTGGCCCTGGACTCCTATGTCAGCCCCCGCTCGCGCCGCGCCCTGGCCGAGTTCAAGGGGGTCAAGGCGATGTTCATCCAGGACGAATACCGCTTCGTGAACGCCACCCTCGCGGCGATGGAGGCGTGCGGGATCGACGTGGTCTTCACCTGCCTGGCCCCCGCCGAGGCCGCGCGGGTCTACGGGGGGATCCGGAACGGCGCGGTGCGCACCGAGCAGGTCCTGACCGGCTATGTCCCCGACGTGCTGGCGGCCATCCCGCCCCTGCCCCTGACCTCGCGTCCCATCATGGTCGGCTATCGGGGCCGCACCTATCCCGCCTGGCACGGCGAGCAGGGCCGCGAAAAGATCCGCATCGGCAAGCGGTTCAAGCGCGACGCCTTCCGTTTCGGCCTGTCCACCGACATCGCCTGGTCCGAGCGCAGCCGGCTCTATGGCCGCGACTGGCTGGCCTTCATCCGCCGCTGCCGGGCCGTCCTGGCGGTGGAGAGCGGCGCCAGCGTGTTCGACTTCGACGGCGGCGTGGCCGCACGCAGCGAGACCTTCGCCACCCTGCGGGAGCGGCGCAGCCGGATTCCGGGCCTGACCCGCGAAACCCCGTACGAGATCCTGCGCGAACGGTATTTCGCCGGCCGCGAGGATCTGATCGACATCGCCCAGATCTCACCCCGCGTCTTCGAGGCCATCGCCCTGCGGACGCTGGTGATCGCCTATCCGGGCCGCTACTCCGACGTCATCCAGCCCTGGCGGCATTACATCCCGCTGGAAAAGGACCACGGCAACATGGCGCAGGTGGTCCAGGCGCTGCGCGACGACGACAAGGTCGCCGAGATCATCACCAACGCCTATGCCGAGGTGGCGCTCAATCCCGCCTACAGCTACGCGACCATGGTCGACCACTTCGACCGGGTGATCGAGGAACTGGCTCCCCAGCGCGCCCGCGCCGAGGAGTCCGACCTGACCGAGGACGATTTCCGCGACGCCTTCCCCAAGGTGCTGGTCGAAAACCCCCACGCCATGGGCCGGCCCAGCCTGGCCCGCCGGCTGGCTCGCCAGGTCATCCGCCGCGCCCGGCTCGACTGGGTGGTGCGCCGTCTTCGAGGCTGACGGCTACTCGCCCCGCAACCAGCGACGGATTGGGCTCATGCGGGCCACCCCGCGCAGAACCACTCGGACCGGCGCGGGGGCCCGCATCCAGTTGGCCTCGACCATGACCAGCGCCCAGCCGCCCCATTCGCGCAGGCGCAGGAACAGGCGCAGTGGGAACCCGTTCACGCCAGCACCTGCCGGACGACGTCGCCAACCACCGCGCGCCAGGTGAAACGGCCCGAAGACACCACATGCTCGTAGGCCCTGTCGACCATGGCCTGGGCGTAGGCGGGATCACGGCTGAGATCCAGCGCCTGATCCATGTCCGACAAGTCCCGACGCACGGGCTGGTAATGAACCCCCGCCTCCAGGACGCCGCTGTAGTCGCCCTCGACCAGGACCTGGAAGGTCCGCGTGGCGGCCGCTTCCAGGTGGCGGGGCGAGAGGGCCCTCACCTCCAGCGATCCGTCGAGGCGCACCGTCGAGGGGGGCGGCTTCCAGTCCTGGGTCAGGGGCGAGGTCTCGTCCAGCGCCAGCACGCCGGCCGGATCCAGCAAGGACGAGCCGCCCTCGACGCCCGCCACCGCCCGGCTGGCGCCAAGCAGGCGGATCCAGTCGTCGCCCACCAGGCGACGCTCGCCGTCCACGGCCACGTCGGCGACATGGCCGCGCCGCCTGGCCCAATCGGCCGCGCGCAGCCCCACCTCGCGCTTGAGCAGTCCCATCTCGCCCAGCCAGGCCGGGGCCGACCAAGCCCGGTAGCTGACGGCGATGGGGCGGGCGGCCAGGTCGGGCGACACGCGCCGCGCCGTCCGGACCAGATCGTCATCCACATAGGCCGTCAGGAAGCGGCGAATGGCGTAGCCGCGTCCCGCCGCCGGATAGAAGGCCTCCCACAGCGCTGGCTCCAGCGCCGTCAGCAGAAGGTCGATCCGCGCTTCGCCCAGGAACGCGCGCAAACGCCCAAGGCTCAGGAACTCGTCCAGCGGCGCGGCGACTCGCCGAGCGTGCGCCGGCAGGGCCGCCGCGACCTCGCCCAAAGCGTCCCATCCCGTGGGCGTATAGCGGGCCGCCAGGGCCGTGGCGTCGAAGACCACCATGTCCGGATCCAGCGCCGTGAGCCACCGGGCCTTGAACGGAAAGGCGATGTTGAAGAAGACCACGCGCCCTGGAAAATGCGCCTTCCAGGCGAAAATGCGCCGGTGCTCCCAGCGCCGCATGGGCCACTGGCCGCGCCAGGCGTAGATCACCAGAAGCGTGGGGCGTCGCGGCAAGACTAGACGCCTGCGTCGCCCAGGCAGGACGATCCGAAGTTCATCGACGCCCCCGCTCGACGCTCACATCACGAGCGCGCAACCTCGCGGGCGTCGGGCGTCCGTGTCAACGTCTAAGGGCAGGACACCACCTAAGGTCGGGCCTCGGCCGTCCGCCCCGCGACACGGCGCAGCGTCTCCGAGGGGGGCTCGCCGAACATCGTCCGGTACGAGCCGGCGAACCGGCCCAGCTCCCAGAAGCCATGATCCAGCGCCACCTGGGTCACCGTGGTGGGCCGCTCGGCCGCGCCCAGCAGGGCCTCGCGCGCCGCCGACATCGCCTTCAGCCGCAGATAGGCCTTGGGACTGACGTCCAGCACGTCGTGGAAAGCGCGGTAGAGGGTGCGGCGCGAGACGTTCAGCGCCTGGCACAGCTCGTCGATCTGCACCACCTGACGCCCGCCTGCCCCCTCCAGATAGTCCTCGCTCTGGCGCACGATCCGGGCGGCGTTGAGGGCCAGCCGCCGCTGGGGACCGTCGTCGCGCACCCGGGCCATGGCCGCCAGCACGGCGTCCAGCATCTCCTGGCGCAGGAAAAGCGCGGCGCTGGCCGGCAGGCGCTCGCCCATCGCCCGCAGCATGCCAATTCCCCCCAGGATGGCTCGCTGGCACGCCGCCCGCACGGGGGCCGGCGGCGAACAGACCAGCGCCTCGGTCCAGAAGCGCGGCTCGGCCAGCCACTCGAACGCTTCGGCCCGCTGCGTGAACAGGCCCCAGCTGGCGGTGGCGACCGCATACGAGCTGACGCCGTCGAAGCGGCCTTCCAGCTCGCCGTTCGGCGGCAGGGTCAGAAGATCCCCAGCCTCGGTCTCGCGGCCCCAGTGGTTCACCGCGCCGGTCTGGTCCAGCATGCACAGGATGGTCAGGCCCTTGGCCGCCATGACGCCGCGCACCCGCAGGTCGCCCGCGAACCGCCCCGCCTCGAAGTCGACGTCGCCCAGGTGGGCGTTCAAGCTCTCGCTGGGACAGGGCCCTGGCTTGAGCTGAGTGATCGACAGCGATCGCCCTTCCCGGCGAGCGAACACCTCATGCACGCCGCTCGCCTCGCGAAAGCTCACCCGCAGGGGCGAAGGCGCACGCGCCGGCGCGCCGAACGACCGCGCCTCGCCCAGTTCATCGAAACCGGAATCCCCTGGACGAACACCGCCGTCAAAGGTGCGAAGTCCCCCTCGCCCCCCTTCCCGCCGCTCCGGGATTCCCCCCGTCAAGCAGTCCATGCTCATAACGTCCTTGCTTGGCGCGGGAGCCTGAAAGCCCATGTCAATTCACCCCGCCCGGATGAATTCACGCCCTCCGCCGCGCCTGATTCTCCAATCAGCGTGCCACAAGCGTCGGGCCGTGTGAGTCAGGTGAAACCACTAGAAAAACGCCAATCAACATTAAAAAACTTAGTTACCGAGCACAGCTTAGCTGCAACTTAAGATATAAATACAGTTAATCGTCAATTATCCATATTACTTAAAATATCCACATTAATACCAGCGCCTTGGCACACACCGCATAGCCAAAGAACACCGTTCAAAGAGAACGTGAAATCGGAACGGGGCCGTGGAGGATTCTATGGTTCGAGACAATTCGAAAAGTCTTGAGATCTTTGGAAAGCGCGTGAACCCCGAACCAAGATCGATAGCTCAAGACCAGGATCGCTGGGCGGAGACACTCAAGGCGATGCAGGACGCCTGTGACGGCGAGCGGCGGCAAAGGCGCCAGATCGCCGAGAGCGGCGAACGCCAGCTGACCCGCGCCCAGCGCGTGCTGCACGAGGCCCAGGAACGCCAGCGCGCCGCCGAGGCGGCCCTGCGCCGCGCCCGCCGCCTGGCCGCCGTGGGCTGGATGGCCGCCGAAGCCTGCCGTGACATGACCGCCCTGCACGCGGTGGCCATGCGGGCCCTGACGGCCTCGCGGGCGCGGCTGCACGGCGACCACCGCACGATCAGCGAGATCGACTGGGCCCTGGATGGCCTCACCCAGGCCGAGCAGATGCTCGACCGGGTGACGGCCTATCTGGACGAGCGGCGCGAAGCCGCCCGCAACGGCGGCGGCGACGCCCTGGCGAGCGGCGCCTGAAGCGTCTCAGGCCTCGATGTCGACGCCGCGGGTTTCCTTCAGGAACAGCATGCCGACCACGAAGGTCACTCCCGCCACCACGATCGGGTACCACAGGCCGTAGTAGATATTACCCGTCGCCGCGACCATGGCGAAGGCCGTCGTAGGAAGGAAGCCGCCGAACCAGCCATTGCCGATATGGTAGGGCAGGCTCATGGACGTGTAGCGGATGTTGGTGGGGAACAGTTCGACCAGCATCGCCGCGATCGGGCCGTAGACCATGGTCACGTACAGCACCAGGATCGTCAGCACGGCCACCACCAGCGGCTTGTTCATCACCGCTTCGTCGGCCTTGGCCGGATAGCCCGCCGCCTTCAGCGCCGCGCCGAGATCCTTCTCCCAGGAGACCTTGCGCGCCTTGAAGGCCGCCTTGTCCAGCGCCTCGCCGCGGAACGAGTCGAAGGTCGCCCCGCCGATGCGGACCTGGGCCACCGCGCCGGCCGGCGCGGCCTGGTTGGCGTAGGTCACTCCCGCCTTGGCCAGGTACGACTTGGCCAGGTCGCAAGAGGTGTCGAACACCGTCTTGCCCACCGGATCAAACTGGAACGAGCAGTCGGCGGGATCGGCCACCACCGTCACCGGCGCGCTGGCCACGGCCGCGGCCAGGCGCGGATTGGCCGCCTCGGTCAGGGTCTTGAACAACGGGAAATAGGTCAGGGCCGCCAACAGGCAGCCCAGCATGATGATCGGCTTGCGCCCGATCCTGTCCGACAGCCAGCCGAAGATCACGAAGAACGGCGTGCCGATCAGCAGGGCGATCGCCACCAGGGCGTTGGTCACCCCGCCGTCCACCTTCAGCATCTTCTCCAGGAAGAACAGGGCGTAGAACTGGCCGGTGTACCAGACCACCGCCTGGCCGGCCGTCAGCCCCACCAGGGCCAGCAGCACGATCTTCAGGTTGCCCCACTTGGCGAAGCTGTCGGCCAGCGGCCTCTTGCTGCCCTTGCCTTCGGCCACCATCCGCTGGAACGAAGGGCTTTCGGCCAGTTGCAGCCGGATCCACAGCGACACGCCCAGCAGCAGCACCGAGATCAGGAACGGTATGCGCCAGCCGAACGCCTGGAAGCCGTCCTCGCCCACCGCGTTGCGGGTCAGCAGGATCACCACCAGGCTCAGGAACAGGCCGAACGTCGCCGTCACCTGGATGAAGCTGGTGTAAAGACCTCGACGCCCGGGCGGCGCGTGTTCGGCCACGTAGGTCGCCGCCCCGCCATATTCCCCGCCCAGGGCCAGCCCCTGGACCAGGCGCATGACGACCAGGGCGATCGGCGCGGCGATCCCGATGGTGGCGTAGCCCGGCAGCAGGCCCACGACGAAGGTCGACAGGCCCATCAGCAGCATGGTGACCAGGAAGGTGTTCTTGCGCCCCCACAGGTCGCCCAGCCGGCCGAACACCAGCGCCCCGAACGGCCGGACCGCAAAGCCGGCGGCGAAGGCGAGCAGGGCGAAGATGTAGCCCGTTGTCTCGTTCACCCCCGAGAAGAAGTGCTTGGTGATGTAGGTGGCCAGCGAGCCGTAGAGGTAGAAGTCGTACCACTCGAAGACGGTGCCGACCGAGGCGGCCCCGATCACCAGGGCGTCCTTGCGTCCGACCGTGCGCCCGTCCTTGGCGCGACCGGCCGGCTTGGCGGCGTCGTTCATTCGTCGTCTCCCCCTCATCATCGGCCGCTTCGCGCGAACCTTGTTACCGCAACCATGATGACCACGGCCGACGGGGCTTGGCGAGCCCCCATCTTGAACTGGACATCGATCGCGAACGTTGCCGTCCTGAAGCTTCCGGCGCCTCGCCGGACCTGTCCAGGGATCGCGCATGACCGTCGTCGCCGCCTACATCTACAAGCACGGCGTACGGACGCGGGAAGTCACGCTGGACGACGAACGGGCCATGGCCACGCGGCCGGGCGAATTCGTGTGGATCGGCCTCTTCGAGCCGACGATCGAGGAGATGACCAAGCTGCAGCGGCGCTTCAAGCTGCACCCGCTGGCCGTCGAGGACGCCTTGAACGCCCACCAGTCGCCAAAGGTCGAGACCTACGGCCGGGAGCTGTTCGTGGTGGCCCGCACGGCCCAGCTGGTCGACGCCCAGATCGCCTATGGCGAAACGGCGATCTTCGTGGGCAAGAGCCACCTGATCACCGTGCGCCACGGCTCGGCCCGCGCCCATACCGAGCTTCGCCAGCAGCTCGAGGCCTCGCCCGCCCTGCTGGCCAAGGGCTCCGACTACGTTCTGCACGCCGTACTCGACTTCGTGGTCGACGGCTACTTGCCCATCATCCAGGCCCTTGAGGACGAGGTCCTGGATATCGAGCGCCGGACGCTGGAGAACTTCCTCAGCCACGGCGAGGTCAAGCGGCTGTTCCATGTGCGCCGCGACCTGATCCGCTTCAAGCGGGTGCTGAGCCCCATGGCCGAGGTCAGCGGCCGGCTCGAGCACCTGGACTCGCCCTGCCTGGATCCCGACGTGCGTCCCTATTTCCGCGACGTGCTGGACCACGCCCAGAAGGTCGAGAACATGGTCGACGCGCTGCGCGAGGTCATCACCTCGGTGTTCGAGGCCGCCTCGCTCCTGGAACAACAGCGCCAGAGCGCCATCACGCGCAAGCTGGCCGCCTGGGCCGCCATCCTGGCCGTGCCGACCGCGATCGCCGGCATCTACGGCATGAACTTCCAGCACATGCCGGAGCTTGGCTGGACCTTCGGCTATCCCGCCGTGATGGCGGTCATCGCCGCCACGTGCGGGGTGCTGTACGCGCGGTTCAGGAAGAACGACTGGCTGTGAGGGACGTCTCGGACGCGACTAGCTCGCCCAGGCCTGCGCCGGGTGGTGGAAGCGCCCGGCCTCGGCGCCGTCGCGCAGGAACACCCGCACCTCGGCGCTGCGCCCGGCGGCGGCCAGGCGATCGGCCAGGGCCCGTGCGGCGGCTTCGGCGCGACCGCCGCGTTCGAAGGTGAGTTCGGCCTCCAGGGCCTCGGATCGCACGGACCAGCCTTGCTCGGCCGGGGCGACGGAAATCAGCAGAGCCATGACGAGCTCCTTACGCAAATCAGACTGGGATGGCGCCGGGCGACCGGCGCGAACGAGCGGCATATTCGGGCGGCGCGGCCGGACCCCGAAGTTCGAGATCAGACCGACATTCGCCGTACGAGGCGGGAACATCGACACATCTTATAAGCTCGCAATTTCACAACTTGACGACACACCTACGCCGCGAGCTCAACGGATGCGATCCAGAACTCCTGGCCGCTCCATTAGTTTCTCGGGTCGTTCGATGTTCTGACGATCGCGTCAGAAAAACTGGCGCGACCAATTCCTACTGAACTTGTAGACATTTCGAAGGCGGCGCTTTTCCTCCCCTTTGCGCCCGCCGGCCACCGCGCCGCACGGATCCCATCGGGGGATGATCCGGATCCGAGCGGCGCGGTCAGGCGGCCCCGGCGGAATCCGTGAAAATCTTTCAGCAGCCGTCCAGGTGCAGGCGGATCAGGGCCCGGCCCGACCGGGCCACGGCGCGCACCGGCCCGTCCGGACCCAGCGTCACGCGGGCCATGTACGAGCCTTCCATCAACAGCAGCAGGCCATCGGCCAGGTCATCGTCCTTGGCCCCGGCGGCCCGGCACAGCTCGATCAGCCGCGCGTGGAGCTTGCGCTTGTAGTCCACCGACACCTTCTGGGCGGGGTGGTTGTCCTCGTGCAGCTCGATGGCGGCGTTCGACAGCGGGCAGCCGTGGACGTTGGCGTTGCAGGCCTTGGTCTCGAAGGCGTCGAAGATCGCCTCCAGCTGGGCGCGCGGATCGGTGCAGCAGCAGGCCGTCACCTCGTCCCACCAGGCCCAGTACTCGCGCTCCTGGTCGCGCAGCACCTCTGCGACCAGTTCGTCCTTGGATGGGAAGTTCCGGTACAGCGTCATCTTGGTGGCGTCGGCCTCGGCGGCGATCGCCTCGACCCCCACCGCCCGGATGCCATGCTGATAGAACAGCTCGCGGGCCGTTTCGAAGATCCGGTCGCGGGCCGGACGCTTGGACGCTGGCGCGCACTCGGGCGCCTCCAATTCGTCCACCCTGCCCCCGCCAGAAATTCTCTCAGCCATTTTCACAGCACCTCACCTTGACGCGAGAGTTACCGGTCAGTATCTCTCAGCTCGTCGATGATACCGAACGGTATCGTCACATCCGTCTACATCGTCACAGATGGACGCCACGTCAAGCAACAGCACCTGCGACATTTCACCCTTAGCCCCTTCTTGGAGCGCGAGCCATGCCCCCGAACGTGAGCGACCCGATCGCCGCACCGTCCGCGAGAGCCCCCGCCCCGGAGGCCCTTGGCTGGCTGGCCACGGCGACACGTCACGCCCGTTCCATCCGACGCCTTATCGGACAAGGCGAAAACGGCTGGAGCGGCCAGGATCGGTCGTCGTCGAAGACCCGCAGACAATCCCGGCGCCCCGTCTGGGAATGAAAAAAGTCTCTCTCCTCCCCCGCTTCCGCCTTTCGACAGGTTCACCGATGACCCTCCGTCACGCCCTCGCCCAATCCAACGCCAAGACCGCGCTGAAAAGCTTCGCGGTCCTGGCCGCCTCCGCCGTCCTGGCCGCCTGCAGCGCCCAGGCCAAGCAGGAAGCCGCCCCGCCCCCCGTGCAGGTCACCGTCACCGAGGTGGCGTTCAAGAACCTGCGCCAATGGGACGACTTCACCGGTCGCCTCGAGGCCGTCGACACCGTGGACGTGCGCCCGCGCGTCAGCGGCTACATCGACGGCGCCCGGTTCGAGGAAGGCGCCCGGGTCCGCAAGGGCCAGGTGCTGTTCCAGATCGACCCCCGCCCCTACCAGGCCGAAGCCAACCGCGCCGAGGCCGACGTGGCCCGCGCCAAGGCCCAGCTGGACCTGGCGATCGTCAACCGCGAGCGCGGCCGTCGCCTGATCGAGCAGAACGCCCTGGCCCAGAGCGAGTTCGACCGCCTCTCGGCCGAGGAAAAGGCCGCCCAGGCGGGCCTGGCCGCCGCCAACGCCGCCCTGCAGACCGCCCGCCTGAACCTGGAATGGACCCGCGTGGTCTCGCCCATCGACGGCCGCGTCTCCAAGGCGGTCATCACCCGCGGCAACCTGGTCACCCCCTCCGATCTTCTGACGACGGTGGTGTCCGACACCCCCATCTACGCGGCCTTCAACGCCGACGAGCAGACCTTCCTCAAGTACGCCTCGGCCGAACGCGGCAAGGCCAGCCCCGTCTATCTGGGCCTGATGACCGAGGACGGCTACCCGCACGTGGGCCGGCTGAAGTTCATCGACAACGCCCTGGACGCCAAGAGCGGCACGATCAACGGCCGCGCCGTGTTCGACAACGCCGACGGCCGCTTCACCCCCGGCCTCTTCGCCCGCATCCGCATGGTCAGCGACCAGTCGCAGACCGTGGCCCTGGCCCCCGACCGCTCGGTGGCCACGGACCTGGGCAAGCGCTACGTGGTGGTGGTCTCGGCCAACAACAAGGCCGAGTACCGTCCGGTCGAGATCGGCCCGCTGGCCGGCAACCTGCGCATCATCCGCTCGGGCCTGAAGCCCGGCGACCGCGTGGTGGTGGCCGGCCTGCAGAAGGTCAAGCCGGGCGACACCGTCACCGCGGTGGCCGTCAAGACCGACGTTTCGTCCGACATCGCCCAGTTCGAGACGGCTCCCCAGCGGGTCGCGATGATCAACAGCGTTTCGCAGAACTAGACGCCTGACCCGTTTCCCCGGCGCAAGCCGGGGGCCTCGCCGGCCGCCATGGCCGGCGCCGGACCCGGCCCACGCCGGGTCGACGGGCGTTCTGCGCCCTTGAGCGTACCCCTTTTCGCCTCCTCCCCGGACGCTTCCCATGAATTTCTCAAAGTTCTTCGTGAACCGGCCGCGCTTCGCCGCCGTGCTCTCGATCGTCATCTTCATCGCCGGGTTGGTGGCCCTGCCGCGCCTGCCGATCTCGGAATATCCCGAAGTGGTGCCGCCGACCGTGGTCGTGCGCGCCGCCTATCCGGGCGCCAACCCCGCCGTCATCGGCCAGACCGTCGCCGCCCCGCTGGAGCAGGCGATCAACGGCGTCGAGGGCATGATCTACCAGTCCTCGCAGTCGGCCTCCGACGGCGCGATGGTGCTGACGGTCACGTTCGCCCTGGGCACCGACCTCGACAAGGCCCAGGTGCAGGTCCAGAACCGCGTCGCCCAGGCCCTGCCCAAGCTGCCCCAGGAGGTGCAGCGCATCGGGGTCACGACCGACAAGGCCTCGCCCGACCTGACCCTGGTCGTGCACATGATCTCGCCCAACAACCGCTACGACATGCTCTATCTGAGCAACTACGCGCAGCTGAACGTGCGTGACCGCCTCAAGCGGGTCGACGGCGTGGGCGACGTGCAGATCTTCGGCGCGGGCGCGTATTCGATGCGCGTGTGGCTGGATCCGGAAAAGCTGGCCGCCCTGAGCATGACCGCGGGCGACGTGGTCAAGGCGCTGCGCGAGCAGAACGTCCAGGTCGCCGCCGGCCAGCTGGGCGCCCCGCCCGCTCCCGGCCAGGCCGACTTCCAGCTGTCGATCAACGCCCCCGGCCGCCTGACCGACGAGGAGCAGTTCCGCAACGTCATCATCCGCTCGGGCGCCAATGGCGAGATCACCCACCTGGGCGACGTGGCCCGCGTGGAGATGGGCGCCAACAACTACGCCCTGCGCTCGCTGCTGGACAACAAGTCGGCCGTGGCCATGCCGATCTTCCAGCGCCCCGGCTCGAACGCCCTTCAGATGGCCGCCGACATCAAGAAGACGATGAAGGAGCTGAAGAAGGATTTCCCCGAGGGCGTCGACTACGAGATCATCTACGACACCACCGCCTTCGTGCAGGAATCCATCGACTCGGTGGTCCACACCCTGATCGAGGCGATCATCCTGGTCGTCATCGTGGTGGTGATCTTCCTGCAGGGCTGGCGCGCCTCGATCATCCCGCTGATCGCCGTGCCCGTCTCGCTGGTCGGCACCTTCGCCGTGCTGCTGATGCTGGGCTTCGGCCTCAACGCCCTGACGCTGTTCGGCCTGGTGCTGGCCATCGGCATCGTGGTCGACGACGCCATCGTCGTGGTCGAGAACGTCGAGCGCAACATCACCGACGGCCTGCCGCCGCCGGAGGCCACCCGCAAGGCGATGGGCGAGGTCACCGGCCCGATCATCTCAACGGCCCTGGTGCTGTGCGCCGTCTTCATCCCCACCGCCTTCATCAGCGGCCTGTCGGGCCAGTTCTACCGCCAGTTCGCCCTGACCATCGCCATCTCGACGGTGATCTCGGCCTTCAACTCGCTGACCCTGTCGCCGGCCCTGGCCGCGGTGCTCCTCAGGAGCCACGACGCACCCAAGGACCGCTTCCAGAAGATCATCGACGCGGCCCTGGGCTGGCTGTTCAACCCGTTCAACCGCTTCTTCGCCAAGGCGTCGAACGGCTATGTGCGGGGCGTCAACCGCACCTTGGGCAAGTCGACCGCGGGCCTGGTGGTCTACGCCATCCTGCTGGCCCTGACCGTCTTCGCCTTCAGCAAGACCCCCGGCGGCTTCGTGCCCCAGCAGGACAAGGCCTATGTGGTGGCCGTGGTCCAGCTGCCCGACGCCGCGTCGCTGGACCGGACCGAAGCGGTGATCCGCCAGATGGGCGACATCGCCATGAAGGTGCCGGGCATCAAGCACTCGGTGGCCTTCCCCGGCCTGTCGGCCAACGGCTTCATCAACAGCCCCAACTCCGGCGCGGTGTTCTTCCCCCTCGACGACTTCAAGAACCGTCGGGACAAGGACAAGTCGGCCATGGCCATCGTGGGCGAGCTGAACCAGAAGTTCGGCGCCATCGCCGACGCCCAGATCGCGGTCTTCCCGCCCCCGTCCGTCCAGGGCCTGGGCACGATCGGCGGCTTCCGCATGCAGATCGTCGACCGCGCGGGCCTCGGCCCCGACGAGCTGAACAAGCAGGTCCAGAACCTGATCGACAAGGCCCGCAAGGACCCCGCCCTGACCGGCGTGTTCTCGACCTACCAGGTCAGCGTGCCGAAGATCGAGGCCGACATCGACCGCGAGAAGGCCCGGGCCTCGGGCGTCAGCCTGACCGACCTGTTCGAGACCATGCAGGTCTATCTGGGCTCGCTGTACGTCAACGACTTCAACCGCTTCGGCCGCACCTACGAGGTCAACGTCCAGGCCGACCAGAAATTCCGCATGCAGCCCGAGCAGATGCTGCGCCTGCAGACCCGTAATGGGTCGGGCCAGATGATCCCGCTGGGCGCCTTCGTCAGCTTCAAGGAGGCCACCGGCCCCGACCGCGAGAGCCACTACAACGGCGTGCTCACGGCCGAGATCAACGGCGGTCCGGCCCCGGGCTACAGCTCGGGCCAGGCCCAGAAGGCCCTGGAGGACCTGGCCAAGAAGGAGCTGCCCAACGGCATGGGCTACGAGTGGACCGAACTGACCTACCAGCAGATCCTGGCCGGCAACACGGCGGTCTACATCTTCCCGCTCTGCGTCCTGCTGGCCTTCCTGGTGCTGGTCGCGCAGTACGAAAGCTGGAGCCTGCCGCTGGTGGTGATCCTGATCGTTCCGATGACCCTGCTGTCGGCCCTGGCCGGCGTCTGGATCACCAAGGGCGACAACAACATCTTCACCCAGATCGGCCTGATCGTGCTGGTGGGCCTGGCCTGCAAGAACGCCATCCTGATCGTCGAGTTCGCCAAGGAGCGCGAGGAGCACGGGGACAGTCCGCTTCAGGCGGTGCTGGAAGCCTGCCGCCTGCGCCTGCGGCCGATCCTGATGACCTCGATCGCCTTCATCATGGGCGTGTGGCCGCTGGTCGTGTCCCACGGGGCGGGCGCCGAAATGCGCCGGGCCATGGGTTCGGCGGTGTTCGCCGGCATGCTGGGCGTGACGGTCTTCGGCCTGATCCTGACGCCGATCTTCTACTTCGTCATCCGCCGCAACACCGCCCGCAAGGCGGCCCTGAAGGCGGAAAAGAAAGCGGCCGCGGCCGTGGAGGCTCACTGATGCCCCTCTCTGACAAGCCCAAGCCCGGCTGGCGCGACCTGCGCGTCCAGCTCGGCCTCTTCGCCAGCATGATCCTGCTGTCGGCCTGCGCCGTGGGCCCGGACTACAAGGCCCCGGTCACCGCGCCGGTGGTCCTGCAGAACGCCCCGGCCGACACCTTCACCACCGCCAGTCCCGAGGCCCAGTGGTGGAAGGCGTTCGGCGACCCGGTGCTGGACGGCCTGGTCGGCCAGGCCCTGTCGGGCAACCTCGACCTGAAGGTCGCGGTGGCCCGGGTGGACGAGGCCCGCGCCCTGTTCAAGGACGCGCGCCTGGACCAGGTCCCGCGGGTGACCGCCAGCGGCGGCTACCAGAAGAGCGACCAGCAGCAGCCCGGCTCGAACGGCCAGCGGGTCGAGACCGAGACCTACCAGGCCGGCTTCGACGCCGGCTGGGAGATCGACCTGTTCGGCCGCGTGCGGCGGGGCGTGGAGTCGGCGCGGGCCGAGGCGGGCGCGGCCCAGGCCGACCTGCGCGACGCCCAGGTGAGCGTCGCCGCCGAGGTGGCCCGCAACTACCTGGAACTGCGCGGCGCCCAGGCCCGCCTGGCCGTGGCCCAGCGCAACCTGGAGACCCAGCGCGACACCCTGCGCCTGACCAAGGTGCGGTTCGACGCCGGGGCGGGCAGCCCGATCGACGTGGCCAGCGCCCAGGCGCGCCTGAACGCCACCGAGGCGGCGATCCCGTCGCTGATCACGGCCGAGAAGCGCGCCAACTACCGGCTATGCGTCCTGCTGGGCAAGCGCCCAGGCGAGCTGGACGGGGTGCTGGCCAACCGCGCCACCGAGGTCACGCCCCTGGTGACGGCCCTGCCGATCGGCGACGCCGCCGACCTGCTGCGCCGCCGCCCGGACGTGCAGGCCGCCGAGCGGCGCCTGGCCGCCCAGACCGCCAAGGTGGGGGTGGCCACCGCCGACCTCTTCCCGCGCGTCCGGGTGACCGGCTTCGTCGGCTTCCTGTCGGGCAGCGCCTCGGGCTTCGGAAACAGCGCCAGCCAGGCCTGGTCGGTGGCCCCGACGGTCTCATGGCCGGCGCTGGACCTGGGCGGCGCGCACCAGCGGCTGAAGGCGGCGGAGGCCCGCAACGACGCGGCCCTGGCCAGCTACGACCAGACGGTGCTGCGGGCCCTGGAGGACCTGGAAACGGCGCTGGTGGCCTACCGCCAGCAGCAGGCCCAGCTGGTCAGCCTGACCAACCAGGCCGCCGCCTCGCGCCGCGCCGCCGAGCTGGCCCGCATCCAGTACAAGGAAGGCGGCATCGACTTCCTGGTGCTGCTGGACGCGGAACGCACCCTGCTCGCCGCCGAGGACTCGCTGACGGTCGCCGAGACCGGCGTGAACACCAACGTCGTGGCGATCTACAAGGCGCTCGGCGGGGGTTGGGGCTGAAGGCGGCGCACCGCGCCCTCGGAACGAAAGTTACCCACAGGACTGAATGCTCCCCCTGAGGGGGGAGCTGTCGCGAAGCGACTGAGGGGGAAGTGGCTGCAACTTCCCCCTCCTCCCCTGCGGCCCACCTCCCCCTCGGGGGGAGGATTTGGGCGCTTATCCCCAGATTTCCAGAAACGAAATCCAGCCTGATCAAGGCCTTATAAGAAAACGAACGTTTCTTGTCCTCGGGCTCCGGGACGGGCGCATGCTAGGCGCATGACCCAGACCAAAATCCTCACCTGGTGCCAGGCCATCCAGTCCAAGCTCATGGACGCGCTCGACGCGGCGTGGGCGATCCTGGAGGCCAGCAACGACCCCGAAGAGATCAAGCGCGCCCGCGACAGGGCCAAGGCTTGCGGCGACCTGGCCGCCCAGGTGCGCAAGGTGGCCCTGGCCGCGCCCATGCCGCGCGGCGGCAAGGCGTTCGCGATGGAGCCGGCGGGCCCCGAGGGCTTCGCGGCCCCGGCGCCCACCCAGGCCGACCACGCCCGGCGGGCGCTGGAGAAGCTGAAGGGCGGGCGGCGCGGAAGGGTTTGAAGCGTCGTAGCCCCCTGGCGCCCGCCCTCGGCAGCGCTTAGATGCCCCGCATGACCCGACCCGTCCTGATCCAGATCCTGATCGGCGCCTCTATGATGGCCGCCGGCGTCTTCGCCGCCTTCACCCAGCCGGGCGACGTCTGGCGGCTGGGCGGGGCGGTGATCGCGACCCTGGGCGTGATCCTGGTGCGGCGGGCGATCCGGTCGATCCGGCGGCGCTGAGCCGTCCGCCTCCGGACGGCGGGGTGGCCTGGGCGGGCCAGTCGGGCTAACACCTGCGCATGGCGAAATCCAAGCAAAGCCCCGAACTCGAGATCGTCGTCGACGGCGAAACCTATCTCTGGCGCCTGCACCGCCAGCCCGGCTGGTCGCAGGACGCGCCCGAACTGCACGGCATGGCCATCGCCGTTCGCCACCAGGAGGGCGTGCGCGAGGTGGTGATCGAGTTCCCGACCAGCGGGCAGCAGCCCCGCTGGGGCGCGCCCCTGCTGAAGGTCACCCAGGTGAACAAGACCCTGGTGGCCAACGCCATCGCCTCGGCCATCGCCGCCGGCTGGGAGCCCCACTCGCGCGGCAAGACCGTGACCGTCGTGGTGGACGCGGCGGGGAACTGAGCCGGCCGCATAGCCCTGGACGCGAAAAAGCCCGGCCCCTCGAGGGAGCCGGGCTTTTCCTTGCCTGGAGGGCCTGGACCCGGCCTAGAAGCCGGAACTGACCGACAGGCGCAGGCCCTGGCTGTCGCCGTTGCGGGACACGGTGTTGGCGAAGTCGACGCCGATCCGCAGTCCGCTCTTCTCGACCAGGAAGTCCACGCCCAGCTCGACCCGGCCCTGGTCGCGATCCACGCCGTCGACCATCAGCCGATAGGTCGGCCCGCCGGCCCAGTCGGCGTAGTTCAGCCGCGCCGCGCCGGTCCCCTCGAAGTCGTGGGCGTATTCGACACGGAAGCGCGGGACGACCTGGCCGAACGAGACCTGGCGGGTGTAGTCGCCGCGCATGCCCAGCGTGCCGGTGACGGTGTTCACCGTCTGGCTCTGGTAGGTCAGGCCGTAGGGGCCGCCGCCCACCTCGGTGAAGGCGTCCAGGCGCGAGCGGGTGGTCCCGATCCGGCCGTAGGGCGAGATCGTGTAGTCCTTGGCGCGGTGTTCGTACCCGGCGGTCACCGAGGCGAACACCTGGTGGCCGTCACGATCGCCATGGACCAGTTCGTCCAGGGCCGAGACGTAGCGGCGGGTCTTGAAGTCCAGCGAACCGTAGCCGGCGACCCCGTCGATGAAGAGACCGGCGGTTGGCTGCACGCTGGCATAGACGCCGCCGCTGTAGCTTTCGGCCTGGCTCTTGGAGCCGTCGTGGCCGATGCGGCTGGAGTCGTGGCCGTAGCCCAGACCCGCCCCCACCGCCACGCGGTCGTTGACGCGATAGTCGACGCCGGCGGTCAGACCGTCGGTGGTGAACCGGAAGCCGCTCTGGGCGCCGGTGGTGTCGCGCATGCCGAAGTCCGCCGAACCGGCGACCCACGAACCCCAGCGCGAAGGCTTGCGCGGCTCGCCCGAGGCCTTTGCCCCGCCGCCGGCGTCCTGGCCGCCGGGCGGCAGGAGGCTGAGGCGATCGACCGGCGCGTCGCTCTGGCCCAGCTGGGCGTAGCGGCGGCTCCGTTCGCGGGCTTCCAGGCCATTGGGGCTGTCGGGATTGCCGCCCTGGACGCTGACGCCGAACGCCCCGCCCGCGCCGCCGCCGTTGTGCAATTGCTCGAGGCGACGGTTGAAGTTGCTGATCTGGGTGTTGGCGAAGCGGCGGGCGGCGGCGGTCTGGGCCGCCACCAGGCCCCGCACCTCGGCGTCGGCCGACGGGTCGGGACGCGCGGCGACGTTGACCGTCACGACGCCCTGGCCCGAGGCCTGGGAGGCGTTGGTCAGGCTGTAGGTGATGGTCGCCGACCCCGTGAAGTCGGCGGCCGGGGTGAAGGTCAGGGCGTAGCCGCCGGCCGAGGGCGAGGTGATCGCCGTCGCGCCCGCCGACCTGGGCGAAACCGAAACCACGGCCGCGCTCGTGAACGGGCCGCCGGTCGCCCTGGCCGTGAGGCTGGTGGTGGCCGTCTGGCCCGCCAGGATGTCCAGCGTGATGGGCGGGCCGACCTGGACCAACGGGCTGACGGTCACCGTGACCGCGATCGGCTGGGAGACGCCGTTCATGTTGGTCAGGGTGTAGCTGAAGTGGTCGGTTCCGCTGACGCCGGGATTGGGCGTGTAGACGATGGTCTCGCCCGACACGACGACCTGGCCCAGGGTGGGCGCGGCGGCGACGGCGACGGCCGTGAACGGACCGCCCTGAGCGCCCTCGGTCGCCGCCAGGGTCGCGCTCTGCCCCGACACGACCGCCAGGGTCTTGTCCGCGGCCGAGGGCGTGGAGGTCGGATTGACCGCGATCTGGACCACGGCGGGGGTGCTGGTCCCGCCCGGCCCCACGGCGGCGTAGCTGAAGCTGTCCGAGCCCGAATAGCCGGGGTTCGGGGTGTAGAGGATCTGCGTCGGCGTCGGCAGCACCTGGGCGCGCAGGCCCGATGGACGCAGGCCGCCCTGGACGCTGGCCGTGCCGTGCTGGGGCTGATCGACGATCACCACGCTGGTGTAGACGCCGCTGATCAGGCCGCTGAGGCTGATCGTCTGCGGGCTGTCGGCGGTGGCGCCGACCTGGGTCGGGACGACCACGGGGGCCACGGCGGGCAGGACCGTCAGGACGAAGCCGCGGGTGGCCGAGGAGGCCCCGCTGCGGTTGGAGTCGGCGGCCGTCATCGTCAGCGAGAAGGCGCCCGCCTCGGTCGGCGTACCCGCCAGGACTCCGGTGGCGGCGTCGAAGCTCATGCCGGCCGGCAGGGTCCCGGTGAGGGCGTAGGTGTAGGGCGCCACGCCGGCGCCGGCCGTGAAGGCCTGGCTGTAGGCCGCGCCGAAGGGCGCGTCCGGCAGCGACGACGGGGTCAGGGTCAGGGCGCTGACGCCGATGCTGAGGCTGTAGGCGCGCGTGACGGCATAGGCCGCCCCACGGCTGTCGGTGGCCTGGAGGGTGAAGTTGTAGGTTCCCGAGGCCAGCGGCGTACCCGACAGCGTCAGGCCGTTCAGGCTGATCCCATCGGGCAGCTGGCCGGCGACGAGGGCGTAGGCGTAGCTCCCGATCCCGCCGGTGGCGGCGGCCAGGGTGTAGCTATAGGCGGTTCCGGCCAGGCCGGCGGCCGGGCTGTCGACCGGCAGGGTCATGGCCACGTCGCTGACGGTGAAGCCGGCCGTGGCGGACGCCGTGAAGGGTCCGCTTCCGATCGAGCTGTCGGTCGCGGTGACCGTCACCGTGAAGGAACCGGCGACGGTCGGCGCGCCGGAGATCACGCCGGCGCTGTCCATCGTCAGGCCGGCGGGCAAACCGGCGACCGAGAAGCTGGAATAGGGCGCCTTGCCGCCGCTGATCGCGATCCGCGCCCCGCCGGTGTTGTAGGGCACGCCCCGCTGGCCGGACGGAGCCGGCATGGCGACGGAGAAGGTCGGGTTGTCGACGGTGAGCGAGACCGTGGCGACGTTCGACAAGCCGCCAGCGTTGCTGGCGGTGTAGGTGAAGCTGTCGGGGCCGCGATAGCCGACGGGCGGGACGTAGAGGACCACCCCGCCGGCGTCGACGCTGATCGCGCCGCCGTGCGCGGACGAAGCCGAACCCAGCGCATAGCCGGTCGGATTGTCGGTCGCCCATCCGGCGAGCGGAATGCTGGAACCCGACGCGGAACCGTCGTTGTACGGCCGGTTGGCGGCGGTGAAGTTGCTGGCCACAGGCGCGCTGATCGGCGTGACGCTGTTGGACGCGGCCGACGAAGCCCCGAGGCCGACGCCGTTGGCGGCGGCGACGGTGAAGGTGTAGGCCGTGCCGTCGGTCAGTTCCGTCACGGTGCAGGGCGAGCCCGAGCATATCTGCTGAACGCCGTCGGGCGAGGACGTGACGGTGTAGGAGACGATCGCCGACCCGCCGCTGGAGGCGGGCTGGGCGAACGTCACCGTGGCGCTGCGCGGGCCGGCCGTGGCCGTGCCGATCGTCGGCGCGCCGGGAAGGCCCATCGGCGTAACCGCGTTGGACGCCGCCGAGGTCGGACCGGGGCCCATCACGTTGACGGCGAAAACGGTGAAGGTATAGGGCGTGCCGTTGGTCAGCCCCCCCAGCGTACAAGGCGAGTTGGGGCAATTGACGATCTGGCCGCCCGGATTGGCTATGGCCGTATAGTAGAGGATCGGATAGCCGCCGTTGGACGAGGGAGGCGTGAAGGCGACCGAGGCCTGGCTGTCGCCCGCCGTGGCCGTACCGATCGTCGGCGCGGTCAAGGCCAGGGCCGGGAGAGTCACATAGATCGTGAAGCCGGCGTTGGTGACGTTGCCCGGATTGGGCGAGCCGTCGTCGTAGAAATAGCTGAAGGTCAAGGTCTCGGGACCGGCGGCCACCTGGTTGACCAGGGTGATCGTGTAGGTGTCCAGGGCGGGTCCGGCCCATACCAACGAGTACCGGTTGCCCTTGGAGCCGAGGAACTCCCGAGGCCCGGGATAGCCGACCGGATCGTTCGAGATCGGCGCGCCCCAGCCGTCGAACAGGCCCAGTGCGGCGTTGTCGCAGTCACCGTTCTGAAAGACGTCGAAGACCCGACTTCCGCCCACTCCGCTGAAGCTGACATTCGCCGAGCAGCCGGTCGCCGCCAAACTCCTGGCCGGAGCCAGGCACAACACGCCCGCAACGGCGACGCAAAACGCCAGGGCCAACGCACGCACGCGCCCCGCCACACTCGATACTCTCACCAGAAGTCCCCCGCCCACTCGAACGCCGATCAGAAAACTCGACGTTGTAACAACCCCGGCACGAGTGAGCGGTAGAGGTTATGGAACCGTGAACACAGGTCACGACGCGAACAGTATTCCGTACCCGGACGAAACCTGCCCTAGCCCCTGGGCAGCGCCACCTCGAACACGGCTCCGTCCTCGCCCTCGGCGTCCACCAGACCGATGCGGCCGTGGCTGGCGGCCAGCAGCGAGCGGGCGATCGACAGGCCAAGGCCCGTGCCGCCGGCCTCGCGGCGGCTGGTGAAGAAGGGCTCGAACAGGCGCAGGCGATCGGCGGGCGGCACGCCGGGACCGTCGTCGGCCACGCGCATCACCACCTCGCCGCCCACCGCCCGCGCGCGGAGGGTCACCGTGCGGGCGCCGGCCTGGCGGGCGTTCTCGACCAGGGTGGTCAGCACGGCCTCCAGCGTGGTTTCGGGCGCGGCGACGGGCGGCAGATCGGCGGGCAGGTCGAGGGCGACAGTCATGTCGCGGCCCTGCGCATCGGCCACCCGGCGCGCGACCGGGACCAGGTCGGCGGCGACGCCCGCCTCGGGCATGGCCATGTCGGCCCGCGCCAGGTCCATCAGCCGCCCGACCAGGTGCGAGAGCCGGGCGCTGTCGGCCGAGATGTTGGAGAGGAATCGCCGCCGCTCGTCGTCGCTCATGCTGTCGAAGTGGTCGTCCAGCAGCTCGACCGCGCCGGTGATGCCGGCCAGGGGCGTCTTGAACTCGTGGCTGACGGCGGCGGCGAAGTCGCGCAGGTAGCGCGAGCGCACGGCGATGGCCTGGGCCATGACGCCGAAGTCGCGATAGAGGTCGCGGATCTCGACGGCGGCCGTGGCGGGCGCCTCGGGCATGGTCCCCTGCCCCATCGCCACGCCGCGCGTGGCCGCGCTGAGCGCCTCGATCGGGCGGGTGACCCCGCGCGAGACCAGGCCCGAGATCAGCACCAGCAGCAGAATCGTGGCCCCGGCCCCGAACAGCAGCTTGCCCCGGTCCTGATAGACGCCCCGGAACAGCGCCCGGGGCGAGCGCGACAGCAGGAGCGCCCCCACCACCCTGCCCTCGACCAGGATCGGCCGGGCGTGGTGCAGGCGCACGGCCGAGGCGCGGCTGAGCCACTCGAACGAATAGCGCGGATGATAGGCGCCGTTGCGGCGCAGGACCGTGCGCGAGCGGCCGTGCAGGGCGGCCTGGATCTCGGGCAGGGCCGCCAGGGTTCCGCCCTGGCCCAGGCCCCGGACCACCACGCCCCGGCGGTCGACGATCAGGATCGAGGCCAGGGTGCTGCGGCTGGTCTGGTCGAAGATCGGCTCCAGCACGTCGGCCGCCGCCTCGGCCTTAGGATCGGCCGGCGGTCCCGGCGGCGCGGCGGGACGCTCGGGGAGGACGGGCGTGGTGCGCAGGTCGATGCTGGCGCCCTCGGGCCGGTAGTAGCCGGGGTCGTCGCGGGCGTCGGGATCGGCGGGGGTGGTGTCGCGCACCGCTCCCGGCCACAGGTTGGCGGCGGCGGCGGCCAGGGCCGCGCCTTGCGAGGTCAGCTCGGCCTCGGTCTGGCGCACCAGGGTGTTCTCGTAGGTGCGCAGGAACACCGCCCCAATCGCCGGCATGGCCGCGGCGAACAGCAGGACCGTCAGCAGGATGGTCCGCAGCCGCAGGGCCGGCCACCAGATGCGGCGCTGGCTCACCCGGCGACGCCGGCGCAGGCGCCCAGGCGGTAGCCGATGCCGGCGCGGGTCTCGATCAGGTCGTGCCCGCCCACGGCGGCGAACTTGGCCCGCAGGTTGCGCACGTGGCTGTCGATGGTGCGGTCGGTGACGGCGAAGCCGGGGCCGCGCAGGCGGTCGATGATGGCGTCGCGGCTGAACACCTTGCTGGGCGTGGCGGCCAGCGTCTTGAGGATCGTGAACTCGGTGACCGTCAGCGAGACCTCCTCGCCGGCCCAGCGGGCGCTCCAGGCCTCGGGATCCAGGACCAGGCGGCCGCGGGTGATCAGGCCGTCGGGCGCGCCGCCGTCGGCCGGCTTGCCCGCCGTGCGCCGCAGGATGGCCTGGACGCGGGCGACCACCTCCCGCGGGCTGAACGGCTTGACCACATAGTCGTCGGCGCCCAGCTCGATGCCCAGGATGCGGTCGATCTCGTCGTCGCGCGAGGACAGGAACAGGATCGGCAGCTCGCCCTGGGCCCGCAGGCGGCGGCAGACCTCCAGCCCGTCCAGGCGCGGCATGTTGATGTCCAGCACCACCAGGTCGGGCGCCTGCTCGGCGACGGCGGCCAGGGCGGCCTCGCCGTCGGCGGCCTCGCGGGTCTCCAGCCCGGCCTTGGCCAGGGCGAACACCAGGAGCTGGCGGATGTGGGGGTCGTCGTCGACGACCAGGATCGTGCGCTGCATGGGTCTCATGTTCAGTGCTCCGCGCCCGGGGTCAACTGCGGGGCGGCGACGTCGGCGGCGACCTCCGCTACTGGGGGCCCCGCGACTGGGGGCTCCGCGACTGGGGGCTTCGCCGGGGGCTGCGGCTGCAAGATCGTTCCGCCGTACGTGCGCTCGCCCGCGAGGCTGGGACGGACGGGTTGCTGGCTCCGGAAGGCGTCGAGGCGGGCCAGGCGGCGGGCGCCGCGCCAGGTCCAAGTGCGCCAGTCGGACTGCCGCTCGCGCAGACGCGCCTCGCCCAGCTCGCGCACATAGGTCGCCCGGTCGGCCAGTTCGGGGACGGCGCGGCGCTCCAGTTCGGCCAGCGAAACCAGGGCGGAGTCGTCCAGCGCCCGCAGGTAGCCGAGGTCGAGCGCCGCGCCCTGGCCGTCGATCTCCTGGGCGTGGCGGACGTTCCAGGCGGCGGCGACGGATCCCAGGTCGATCGTGCAGCCCAGGGTCAGGACGACGACGGCGGCCAGGGCGTTGGCGTTGATGAGCCAGGCGCCGCTGCGGCCCCGCAGCATCCGCCAGCAGACCAGCACCAGCCCCAGGCCCACCAGGACCATCCAGGCCAGGGCGGCGATCCTCAGGCGGGTCAGGGAATAGGTCTCCACATAGTCGACCGTGCGCAGGATGCTGGAGGCGACCAGGAACAGGTTCTGGGCCACCCAGGCCACCACCAGCCAGCGCACCAGCCGGTCACGGGCCAGGGGCGAGCGGGGGTCGAGGAACAGCAGCACGAACAGGCCCGCCAGCAGGGCCGTGGCGATCAGCGGATAGGCGCCGCGATGGGCGTACTGGGCCAGGGTGACGCCCTCGGGCAGACCGGCGCCGCCCCACAGGATCGCCGCGTCCAGGCCGTTCTGCATCAGGAACAGCAGGTTGAAGACCAGCAGCGACAGGGTGACCGAGGCGGCCGGGACCGGCGGCCCCGCCGGCGACCTGCGGCGCGCGATCGCCGGCAGGGCGCGGCGGCGGCGCGGCCGCAGCACGCCCCAGACGCCGGTCAGGGCGATCAGCCACAGGACCGCGCGCAGGATCGCCTCCTCGCTGATCCGCGGCAGGTGCAGGTTGGACAGCACCTGGGCGATCACCGGATTGGCCGCCGCGAACAGGGTCAGGAACAGGGCTCCGCCCGCGAGCGGCAGGGCCAGCACGGCCACCAGCGAGCCCCAGCTCCAGCGCCGCGCGCCCTTGCCAAGGCGCGACAGGGCCCAGGCGTCCAGCAGCGGACCGAAAGCGCCGACCACGGCCTGGGCGGCCAGCCTCTGGCTCCAGCGCCAGGCGTCGTCGAAGCGGGCGGCGCGGGGCAGCAGCACCGCCAGGGTCAGGGCCGACCAGAACAGGATCCAGGCCAGCGGCCCGGGCGCCTCGACCAGGACCAGGGCCAGGACCAGGGCGGCGGCCAGGGCGCAGATCGCCTTGGGATCGCGCGCGGCGCGAGGAACCAGCAGGGCCACGGTCGCCGTGAGAGCCAGGGCGAAACCGCCCGTCGCCGAACCGCCCGGCCGCCAGAAGACGACGTCGGCCGCCGTGGCCAGGACCAGGGCGGCGGCGATCTTGAGAACGAAGGACAGGTCGCGGCGGGGTCGGACGGTTGGGGGCATCGGCGGCTCCAGGCTTGCTCCTGGCCGTTCAATGCCCCCGCGAGATCGAGGTGCTTGCACCGCCCCGGCGCCGCCCTCGCCGGTTTGCCGTGCAGGATCGGTGCAGCGCCCGCCTCAGCGCTCGCCCATCGTGTCGGTCCAGCGCGCGAACGGGCTTTCGGGCTCCTCCGGCAGGCTGGGCTGGAGCGAGCGCAGGTCGCTGGGACGGATGTTGAACGCCCGGCGGAAGCTGCGGCTGAAATGGGCCTCGCTGCTGAAGCCGCACTGGAAGGCGATCTCGCTGATCCGCCGGCCTCGCTTGGGATCCAACAGGGCGGCGCGGGCCAGATGCAGCCGGCGCTCCCAGATATAGGCCGTGACCCCGCCCAGCGGTTCGAACAGGCGGTAGAGGGTGGAGCGCGACACGCCCAGCGCCTCGCTGATCCGCACCGGCGTCAGGTTGGATTCCAGCAGGTTGGCCTCGATGAAGCTGCGGGCGCGCAGCAGCACCGGCGACTCGCGCGCGGCGATCTCGGCCTTGCCCGCCTCCATGGCCAGGCACGCGCCCAGCAGGGCGATGGTGGCCTGGGTGATGCCCGGCAGGGCCTCGGCGGGAAGCTGCGGGAACCAGCGGGTCACGGCCGTCAGGTGCTCGATCAGCAGGCCGGCGCGGTTGCCGTCCAGCACCATGCCGTGCAGGTCGACGCCCGGCGCCACGGCCTGGACCTGGGCGCGCGGGAGGAAGGTGGACAGCACCTTCACGGCGGTGCTGCGCAGCCTCATCGGCCGCGACAGGTCGCAGATGCCCACCTCGCCGGGACCGGCCTGGAAGACCACCCCGTCGAAGTCGCCCGTGTGCGATCCGGCGATGTTGAACTGCACGATGTAGGCGTCGTAGCCGTCGGCCGCGATCATGTCGGCCGTACGGAACACGGTCTGGCCGCCGGTCTCGGTCACGTAGAAGGCGTGCGGTCCCAGGCGCAGCGAGGTGATGTTGGCCGAGAAGCCGGGGTCGGGATCACACGCGTCGAGCGCGGTCAGGACCTCCCGACGATAGTGGTCGTGGCGCTCCTCCGCCGGAACGCCGCGCGTGCTGAAGTTCGAGCGCGCCAGAGGCGGCGCCCGTCCTGCGCGGATGTCTTCGATGTCCCCCATGACTTTCCCCCGTCAAAGCACCTTAACCATCCTCCCTACACGCCCAATGCGTGCGTTCGTCGCACCAGGCGAGAGGCTGATTTTTCTTTGAGACGGCCGGTCAACAAAATGGAACCCGCATGTAACGGTTATGCGACTGAACGCTTTACAGATTTCGCCCGCTCGAAGAACGCCGATCTCCGGCCTTTCCCGAGCCCGCGTTTCACCGACAACCGGCCTCGCGCCGCAGGTTCGGAGAACGGCGCAACGGTCCCGGCCGCAACGGGCCGCTCGCAGCGCCGCCCATCCCCGGGAGGGGGACGACAAACTGAAGGCGGACCTTGGGGGAGGTCCGCCTTTTTGTTTTGGGCTTCTTACCGCCGCCATCCCGGCCGGAGGGCGGCGAAGCGGACCGCGGAGCCGGGACGGCCAGAAACGAGCGCCCGGGAAGACTAGTGCTCGCGCCCCATGCGCCAGAAGGTCTGGGTCAGGGGTTCGACCAGATAGGCCAGGGCCGAGCGCTTGCGCAGGGGCACCAGCACCTCGACCGGCAGGCCGGCCTGGAGGCCCGTCTGCTCGCCGCGGATCCGGCGGATCTCGTCCAGTTCCTCGGGCGGCACCGAGACCTCGGCGCGGAAATACTGCTGGCCGGTCTTCTCGTCGGTGAAGCTGTCGGCCGACAGCTTGGTCAGCGTGCCGTCCAGCAGAGGCAGGTCGCGCTCGTGCAGCGAGGTGAAGCGCACCTGGGTGGTCTGGCCCACGTGCAGGTCGTCGGCGTCGTTGGGCGAGACCTTGGCCTGGATCACCAGGCGGCGGTCCTGGGGCACGATCTCCATCAGGGTCTGGCCGGGGGCGACCACGCCGCCCACGGTGAAGACGCTGAGGCCCACCACCTTGCCGCCGGCCGGCGCGCGGACCGTGGCGCGGGCCAGTTGTTCGCGCGCGGCGATCAGCTTGGGCTGGAGGTCGTCGAGACGCACCTGGATGTCGCGCAGCTGGCCGGCGACCTCCTCCATCATCTGGCGCTCCAGCGACAGGGTCTGCAGGCGGGTCTCGCCGACGGCCTCGTTGTTGCGGGCGATCTGGGCGCGATAGGCGCCGTCCTCGCCGGTCAGGGAGGCGGCGCTGCGCTGGAGGGCCAGGACGCGGGTCTTGGGCGCGAAGCCCTTGGCCGCCAGGTCCTGGACGCCCTTCAGCTCCTCGTCGATCAGCTTCTGCTGCTCGCGGTTGGCGTCCAGCTGCCGCTCGGCGCCGCTGGTCTGTTCGCTGAGCTGGAGGATGCGCTGGCTGAGCACCCCGCGCTGGGTGTCGAGCGAGTTGCGCCGGGCCTGGAACTGCTGGCGCTGGAGGCGCAGGGCGTCCTCGGCCAGGGGCTTGTCCTCGGGATTGAGGTCGGCGAACTCGGGCGGCGCGGCGAAGGTGGGCAGGCGGTCGCGCTCGGCCCTCAGGCGCGCGCGCTGGGCCAGCAGGGTCAGGACCTCGCCCGTCATGCCGCGCTCGCTGGCGCGCAGGTCGGTGGCCGAGATCTCGATCAGGATCTGGCCCTTGACCACGCTCTGGCCTTCCTGGACGCGGATGGCGGTCACCACCCCGCCATCGCGGTTCTGCACGGCCTGGCGGTTGCCCGACACGGCGATCACGCCGTGGGCGTAGGCGCCCGCGTCCAGCGGGGCCAGGGCGGCCCAGCCCAGGAAGCCGACGAAGAACACCCCCGCCACGGCCGCCCCGAGGCGGATGGCCCGGGTGGGATCGTCGGACAGGCGCGGCGGCGCGGCGGCGAAGGGATCGTTGACGACGTCGGTCATGACTTGGCCGGTTGCAGGGCGCCGGCGCCGGACGCCTGCTTGGCGGCGGCGGCGTTCATCTGGGCCAGGACCTCCTTGGTGGGTCCGAGCCGCTCGACCTGACCGTCGCGCAGGACCAGCAGGCGGTCGGCGAGGCCAATGATGTTGGTGCGGTGGGCCACGATCATCACGGCCGCGCCGCGCGCCTTGGCCGCCAGTATGGCCACGTGCAGCGCCTGGTCGCCCTCGGCGTCGAGGGCCGAGTTCGGCTCGTCCAGGATCAGCAGCGTCGGGTCGCGATAGAGCGCCCGCGCCAGGGCCACGCGCTGGGCCTGGCCAGCCGACAGGCCGCGCCCGCCCGCGCCGAGCACCGTGTCGTATCCCCCCGGCAGGCGCAGGATCAGCTCGTGCACCCCGGCCGCCTTGGCCGCGGCCACCACCGCCTCGTCCACCATCTCGGCGTCGGCCCCGCCCCAGACGGCGAAGCGGGAGATGTTGTCGCGGACCGAACCGGCCAGCAGGGCCGAGTCCTGGGGCACGTAGCCGACGTAGCGGCCCAGGCGATCACCGTCCCAGTCGCTGAGGCTGGCGCCGTCCAGGCGCACCGTGCCGATGCTGGGGACCAGGCCGCCGGCGGCCACCCGCGCCAGGGTGGTCTTGCCCGCGCCGCTGGGACCGATGACGCCAAGCACCTCGCCCGGCGACAGCTTCATCGAGACGCCGCGCAGCAGGATCGGACCCTCGTCGCCGATGCGCACCCCGACCTGTTCCAGCGCCAGGGCGCCGGCGGGCGCGGGCAGCTGGGTCCCGGCGATCTCGACCGACTGATCGGGAAACAGCCGGACCAGGTTGTTCAGCGCCCCGCGCGCCTGGCTGACCACCGCCCACGAGCCGACGATCTGCTCGATCGGCTGGAGCGCGCGGCTGAGCAGCACCGAGGCGGCGATGATGGCGCCGGCCGAGATCTGGCGCTCGACCGCGAGCCACGCGCCCAGGCCCAGGGCCGCCGACTGCAGGAACATCCGCACGAAGCGGGTCATGGCCGAATAGCCGCTGCCGGTGAACTGGGCCGTGGCGCTCAGGTCCAGTCCCTTGCGGCGGTCGAACAGCTGGCGCTCGCGCAGGGCGCCGCGCATGCCCAGGGCCCGCACGACCTCGGCGTTGGCGGCGGCCATCTCCTGGGAGGCGTAGGCCTGGGACTGGGCCTGGAAGGCCTCGCGCGCCCGGGCGCGCGTGGCCCGCTCGTTCATCACCGCCAGCCAGACCAGGACGGCGCCGCCGATCAGCGTCATCACGCCCAGGGCGGGGTGGATCAGGAAGGCGACGATCACGTAGATCGGCGTCCACGGGGCGTCGAGCATCGCCAGCACCGCGGGACCGGCCAGGGCCTGGCGCACGGTGTCGAAGTCGCGCATGCCCTGCTGCGAGGCGCCCGGCTTCAGCACGCCCATCAGCTTCTGCAGGATGCCTCCGGCCAGCAGGCGGTCCAGGCGCAGGCCGGCCAGGATCAGCAGGCGCGAGCGCACGCCCTCGAGCGCGGCCTGGGTGGCCATGGCGAAGGCGACCACGATGGTCAGGTAAAGAAGGGTCAGCCGTCCCTCGGTGGGCACGACGCGGTCGTAGACCTGCATCATGTAGATGGTCGGCGCCAGGTAGAGAATGTTGATGAGCGCGCTGAACGCGGCGGCCGCCATCAGGTGCGGCCGGCAGGCGCGAAGGGCGGCGACCAGCGGCTGCGGCAGAGGCGCGTCCAGAAGCTTCAATTCACCCTCCCCAGGGCCCACGCGCCCGGGATCGGGCGCGGCTCCAGGGGCATGTGGTCAGCACCCCGTCGCCAAACGCATGCACCCCCGTCGAGCGGTACCTAACGTTGAGACCCCCGCCGACGCAAGACCGTCGTTCGCTAAAAGCGTGTCCCGAACGGCCGCACTCTACTCGACGAAGGCCGGAGCGACCTCGCGGCGGCCCAGCAGGAAGGCGTCGGCCACGTGGCGCAGGGGGGCGACGTCGACGTCGGAGGCGCCTGTCGCCACCAGCTCGGCGAAGCGGGCGTAGAGGCCCGGGTACTCGGCCTCGGGCGCCTCATGGGCCAGGACGCCGTCGATCCAGAGCCTGGAGCCGCCGTGCGACAGCTTCAGGGCGCCCTCCTCGGCGTCGACCTCGATGTCCCAGCTCTGGGGGCCGGTCTGCAGGAAGTCGAGCTCGGCGGTGACCGGCACGCCCACGGTGTCGGCGAAGGTCAGCTGCGCCTGGATCGGCGACTGGCGGTTCTCGGGCACGCGCAGGACGGCGTCGGTCAGGAAGAACGGGCGCGGCAGCACGGCGGTGGCGATCGACAGGGCGTTGATCCCAGGGTCGAACACGCCCAGGCCGCCCGGCTCCCAGATCCAGTCCTGGCCAGGATGCCAGACGCGCACGTCCTCCTTCCAGACGATGCGGGCGGCCTTGAGGGTCTTGCCGGCCAGCCAGTCGCGGGCCGGGGCCACGGCGGGGGCGTAGCGCGAATGCCAGGTGGCGTGCAGGGCCACGCCGTGGTCCAGGGCGGCCTGGCGCAGGTCCTCGACCTCGCTGAGCGTCGCGCCCGGGGGCTTCTCCAGCATGACGTGCTTGCCGGCCTCGATCGCCTTGCGGGCCAGGCCATGGCGCACCTGCGGCGGGGTGCACAGCGCCACCGCGTCGAAGGCCACGCCGCTGGCCAGCAGGTCGTCGAAGGTGTGGAAGCCAGGCGTTCCGTCCAGGGCGGCGTGACGGCTGACGACGGCCGCCAGCTGGAACCGGGGATCCCCGGCCATGGCCGGCAGGTGCTGGTCGCGGGCGATCTTGCCCAGGCCGATCAGGGCCATGCGGATCGGAGAGGTGGACGACATGGCGCTTCCCGAGTCGGTATTATTTGTAGGATAAATTGTCCGACGCCGCCTCCATGTCAAACGACCGCTGCGCGAATGCTCCCCCCATTTCGCTTGCTCCATACCCCGCTCAATCCCCGCGAAGGCGGAGATGAGCGGAATGGAGTGAGCGGAGCCGTTAGGCGCCCAGCAGCTCGAAGCTGCCCTGCAGGCCGTCGACGGCGTTGTTGGCCACCCAGACGTCGAACATGCCGGGCTCGGCGATCCAGCGGTCGTTGTCGCCCACGAACATCAGGGCGCTGCGGTCCAGAGTGAAGCGCACCTCGCGCTTCTCGCCGGGCTTCAGCGCCACGCGCACGAAGCGCTTCAGCTCGCGGATGGGCCGGGTGCGGCTGGCGACCCGGTCGCGGATGTAGAGCTGGACCACGTGCTCGCCATCGACCTTGCCGGTATTGGCCACCTTGGCCGTGACATAGAGCCTGTCGTTCCAGGCCAGGCGGGTCGTCGACAGCGACAGGTCGCTGAGGGCGAAGCTGGCGTAGCCCAGGCCGAAGCCGAACGGATAGAGCGCCTCGTTGCGGGTGGTGCGCCAGCGGGCCTTGTACTCTTGGCTGTCGTCGGCCTGGGGCGCGGGGCGGCCGGTGGTGCGATGGTTGTAGACGAAGGGCTCCTGCCCGCTCTCGTGCGGGAAGCTGACCGGCAGGCGGGCCGACGGATTGACCTTGCCGAACAGCACGTCGGCCACGGCGTGGCCGGTCTCGCTGCCCAGGAACCAGGTGGCCAGGATGGCGCGGGCGTTCTTGACCGCTCCTTCCAGCACCAGGGCGCGGCCGTGGCGCAGCAGGACGACGGTGGGCTTGCCGGCCTGGGCGACCAGCTCGGCCAGCTGCTGCTGCACGCGCGGCAGGCCGATCTCGGTGCGCGACTGGGCCTCGCCCGACATGTTCTGGCTCTCGCCCACGGCCAGCACCACCACGTCGGCGGCCCTGGCCGCGGCGACGGCCTGGTCATAGCCGCCGGGAATGACGTTCTCGACGTCGCAGCCCTTGGCGATGGTCAGCAGGTTGGGGTCGGCCAGGGCCTCGCGCAGGCCTGTGGCCAGGTCGACGCCCAGGCTCTTGTCGCCGAAGAAGGCCCATGGCCCCAGGATGTTGTCGACGTCCTGGGCGAAGGGACCGATCAGGGCGATCTTCTTGCCCCGGGTCGGCAGCGGCAGCAGGTCGCCGTCGTTCTTCAGCAACACGATCGAGCGCGCGCCGGCCTCGCGCGAAAGGGCCCGCATCGCGGGGGTGGCGGTGTTGGCGGCCTGGGCCTTGGGGTCGATCGAGCGGAACGGCCGATCGAACAGGCCCAGGGCCTCCTTCAGGCTCAGCACCCGGCGCACGGCGTTGTCGACCACGCTCATCGGGACCAGGCCCTGGGCCACCAGCCCCGGCAGGTAGCGGCTGTAGAGGCCGCTCTGCATGCTGATGTCGACCCCGGCCAGGATGGCCAGGCGGGCGGCGTCCCTGTCGTCGGCGGCGAAACCGTGGGCCACCAGCTCCTGGTCGGCGGTGTAGTCGGAGATGACCACGCCCTTGAAGTTCCACTCGCCGCGCAGGATGTCGGTCAGCAGCTGCTTGTTGGCCGTGGAGGGCACGCCGTTGATGTCGTTGAACGCCGACATCACCGCCAGGCAGCCGGCGTCGAAGGCGGCCTTGAACGGCGGCAGATGCACCTCGCGCAGGGTCTCTTCGGACAGGTCGACGGTGTTGTAGTCGAGGCCGGCGGCGACCGCCCCGTAGGCGGCGAAGTGCTTGGCGGTCGACAGCAGGCTGTCGGGCGCGGTCAGGTCGGGCCCCTGGAAGCCGCGCACGCGGGCCTGGGCCATCACCTCGCCCAGGAACACGTCCTCGCCCGAGCCCTCGGCGCCGCGGCCCCACCGCTGGTCGCGGGCCACGTCGACCATGGGGGCGAAGGTCCAGTGCAGCCCCTGGGACGAGGCCTCGATCGCCGCCGCCCGCGCCGTGCGCAGGGCCAGGGTGGGATCGAAGCTGGCGCTCTCGCCCAGGGGGATCGGGAAGACGGTCTTGAAGCCGTGGATCACGTCGGCGGCGAACAGCAGCGGAATCCCCAGGCGCGAATGCTCGACGGCGGCGGTCTGGGCCAGCAGGGCGCCCTCGACGCCGACGCCGTTCATCAGCACGCCGATGCGGCCGGCGCGGGTGTCGGCCAGGATCTGCTGGGTGTTGCGCTGGTTGACCAGCGGATTGATGTCGCCGACCGGCGGGCGGATCATGTCGGAATAGCAGGACAGCTGGCCCGCCTTCTCGTCCATGGTCATCCGCGCGATCAGGCTTTCCACGCGCGAGGACGCCGCCCGCACGCTGCCTGAACCGCCCAGGGCCAGGCCCGCCAGGACCGCGCCCCCCGCCAACACCTCGCGCCTTGCGACCTTGCCCAGGGCGATTCCGTTTCGCCCTTTACCCACCGCCATCAACCAACCCCGACTCCGAACAGACGCCGCAACCTCGCCAGAAACGCCGCGCGGTGCAATGGTGGGCGTCCCCGGCGGCGCCTTGGGGCGAACCTCGTGCGGCCGCCCGCGTTGAGACCGGTAGCAAAATCGGAGAGATCGCATGACCGCACTCTGGCGCATCGACGTCCGGCTGGGCGACGCCCGGGCCGACGATCCGCTGCGCAGCATGGTGGTGGAGGCCGAGACCGAGGCGGACGCCCTGCGCCTGGTGCTGGCCCAGGCCGAGCGCGACCAGGCCGACGCCGAGGAGCTGTTGCAGGACGGCCAGGAGGAGGTGTTCTCCCGCACCGAGGTGCGCGAGGGACACGTCGAGCATCAGGCTCATACGGACTGAGGGGACGACGGGTCGGAGGGGACCGCCCCTACCCTCGATACAGATAGTCCCCCGGCAGCCCCATGCGGCGGCAGGCCTCGACGGCGGGCGCGCCGCTGAGGGGGAAGCGGTCGGCGGCGGCGCCGGCCAGGCGGATCAGGCGGGCCTCCAGCGGGCGCAGGTCCCAGTCGCGGCCCAGGCCGACCGCCGCGCGGGCCTGGGGCGGGACGATCGCCACGGCGGCGCGGATCAGGGCGGCCTGGATCCCCCGCAGCGGGGCGGGCAGGATGGCCGTGTCACGCATCAGGCCCAGGAACTCCAGCATGATCCCGTGGGCCTCCAGGTGGGGCAGCGTGGCCGCCAGCCGGGCCTCCCACTCGGCGACCGAGGCCGGGGCGCCGGTCGCGCCGTAGAGGGCCGCCGCCGGGGCGGCCTCGGCGTAGAAGCGGTCGCGCTCGTCCGGCGTCAGGCGGCGGACATAGGCGTGGTAGGCCTCCATGAAGCCGAAGCTGGCGGTGGCCTGCACCCAGTCCAGCAGTTCCACGTCGTTGGCGCGATACGGCGTTCCGGCAGGGGTGTCGCCGGCGACGCGGTCGTGCATGCGCACGACGCCGGCGATCATCTTCTCGGCCGTCGAGCGGGCGCCGTAGACGGTGACCATGGCCGCCAGGCCCGTGCGCTTGAGCCGGGGCAGCGGATCGCGGCGGAAACTGGAGTGCTCCCACACGCCGGTGCGCACCCGCGGCTCGGCCAGTTCCAGGATCACCGCGGTGATCCCGCCGACGAACAGCGAGACCGGGTTCTTGAACACCCGCCAGGACACCGAGTCGGGCGCGGCCAGGGCGGGCTCGCCTGGCGGAAGGCGGAAGTCGACGCGCGGCGCGCCCTCGGGCTGATAGAGCCCCCGGACCAGGCCCGCGAGGCGTCCGCCGTCGGCTGGCATATCGACATTCTCCCTACCGGCGGATGCCTAAAACCGTTGTCATCCCGGAAAGCGCGGCGCGCTTTCCGGGATGACATCGGAGGAGGTGGAATCCGCCGTCGGCCATCAGTTCACCCGTCGCTCCCTGCCCGCCCAGTAGGGCTCGCGCAGCTCACGGCGCAGGATCTTGCCCGAGGCGTTGCGCGGCAGGGCCTCGACGAAGTCGATCGACTTGGGAGCCTTGAAGCCGGCGATGCGGCCGCGGGCGAAGGCGATGATGTCGGCGGGGTCTGGCGTGACGCCGGGCTTGGGCGCGACCACGGCCTTGACGGCCTCGCCCCACTTGTCGTCGGGCACGCCGATCACCGCCACCTCGGCCACGTGCGGATGGCCGTAGACGGCGCTCTCGACCTCGGCCGGGTAGATGTTCTCGCCGCCGCTGATGATCATGTCCTTCACGCGATCGTGGATGAACAGGTAGCCGTCCTCGTCGATGTAGCCCGCGTCGCCGGTGCGCAGCCAACTGTCGGAATCGATCGTGGCGGCGGTGGCGTCGGGCAGCTTCCAGTAGCCGGCCATGTTGGCGGGCGAGCGGATCGCCACCTCGCCCACCTGGCCCGGCGGCAGGGCCTGGCCGTTTTCGTCGACGATCTTCAGCTCGGCGCCCGGCATGGGCAGACCGGCCGAACGCATGCGGGCGTTGCCCGCCGGATCGTGGTCTTCCGGCGGCAGATAGACCACCGTGCCCGTCGTCTCGGTCATGCCGTACTGCTGGACGAAGCCGCAGCCGAACACCTCGATGCACTCGCGCAGCAGGTCCAGCGGGATCGGGGCGGCGCCGTAGAGGATGTGGGTCAGACGCGAATAGTCGACCTGGCGCGCGCGCGGCAAGCGCACCACGATCTGCAGGGCGGCCGGGACCATGAACATCTTGGAGACGCGGTCCTTCTCGATGAAGTCCAGCACCCTGGTGGGGTCGAACTCGCGGGCCACCACGCCCTTGGCGCCGTTCAGCAGGCCGACCACGCCCCAACCGGTGCCGCCGATGTGGGCCACCGGCATGGCCACCAGGCTGACATCCTCCGGCCCCCAGCGGTTCCACGCCATGTCGGCCGCGGCGGCCAGCTTGCGGGGGGTCAGGATGTTGGCGTGGGTCAGCATCGCGCCCTTGGGCCGGCCGGTGGTGCCGGAGGTGTAGAGCTGGACGGCGATGTCGGCGGGGGTGATCTCGGCCCCCGGATCGGTGTCGGGCGCGGCGTCGCGCCAGGCGGCGAAGCAGGGATGGCCGTACTCGTTGGCCTCCATGGCCACGACCACCGGCTGGTCCAGCATCAGCACGGCCACGTCGCGCACATGGGCCAGCAGCTCGGGGCCGACGAACACCATGCGCGCCTCGGCGTCGCCCAGGATGTAGGCGATCTCGCGCGGGGCCAGGCGCCAGCCGATCGGCGCCAGAACCACCCCCGCCTTGGCCGCGCCGAACAGCAGCTCGAAATAGTGGTCGCTGTTCTTGCCGACATAGGCGATGCGGTCGCCCTTCCCCAGGCCTTCGGCGAGCAGGGCGTTGGCGACGCGGTCGGTGTGGCGGTCGAAGTCGGCAAAGCGGGTGGACCGCCCCTCGAACTCCAGGGCCGTGGCGTCGGGCCGCTCGCGCCGGTGATAGCGCGCGACGTCGCCGAGGGTCGTCATGCTGTCGAAATCGATGGCGGGTCCGGACATCGTGGGCCTGTCTCCTCGCGCTGGGCCCGGAGGATCTGATGTCTTCGCGGGCCTGGACTTCAGGATGTGGTCGTTCCGGGCGTGCGGGCTAGAGGGAAAAGCGTGAAACTGCGCGGGTTCCGCTACGCAAGGTCCGGAAAAAACGATGAAACCCGGCCTGACCGAGCGGCGATGACGGCTTGACCCTGGCGCGCGGGCGTCCTCATCTGCCGTTAAGCATCCAGCAGCACGAGCGCCTTCGCCTTGGCGAACGACACGGCCACGACCGACACCGTCCCGGAGTCCCCGCGCCCGGGAGGCGCCGGCACGGTCAGGCGCAGGCTGCTGCTGATGGCCCTGAGCCTGGTGGTGCCGGCCGTGGTGTTCATGGCCCTGCTGGCCCGGGCCGAATACGGCGACAGCCGCGCGCGCTACGAGCGCCAGCTTGTGGCCACGGCCAGAGCCCTGGTGCTGGCCACCGATCGCCAGATCGGCCAGGGGCAAAGCGTGCTGCAGACCCTGACGGTCTCGCCCGCCCTGGCCTCGGGCGACATCGCCGCCTTCGAGCGCCAGGCCCGCGCGGCGGTCAAGGGAAGCGACGGCTGGATCGTGCTGATCCAGGGCCGCCGCCAGTTGATCAACACCAGCCTGCCCCCGGGCGTGCGCCCGCAGCCGGTGGACCTGTCCGACAGCCACTGGCGCGAACTGCGCACCGGGCGGCTGAAGGTCTCCAACCTGATCCTGAACGGCGGGCCCGACACCGCCATCGTCGCCATCGAGATGCCGGTGATCGTCAACGGCCGCCTGCACGAGCTGGCCTATGTGCAGAACCCGCGCGCCTTCGCCTCGATCTTCGCGGCCCAGAACATTCCGTCCACCTGGACGGCCAGCATCATCGACCGCCACTACGCCCTGGTGTCGCGCTCGCACGACCAGGACCGCATGCTGGGTCGGACGGCCAGTCTGGACATGCAGCGGGCCATGTCCCAGCGCAACGACGGGGTGGTGCTGAGCCACACCCTGGACGGCACGGCCACCCTTTCGGCGTTCAGCCGGTCCACGACCAGCGGCTGGTCGTTCATCGTGGGCGTGCCCCGCGACGAGCTGAACCGCGCCAACTGGGCCTCGGTGGGCCAGCTGACCCTGGCGACCCTGGGACTGCTGGCCATCGGGGCGGCGGTGGCCACGGTGTTCTCGCGCGACATCTCCTCGGCGCTGCGGGGCCTGATCGCCGACGCCCGGGCGGTGGCCGCCGGCGAGGGCGTGGGCCCCGACGCCGGCGACCTGAGCGAGATCACCGAGGTGCGCCTGGCCCTGAAGGACGCCGCCCAGCAGCTGCGCGCCCGCGAGGCCGAGGAGCAGCGCGCCCTCCAGCGCCAGCGGCTGATGATCAACGAGCTGAACCACCGGGTGAAGAACACCCTGGCCACGGTGCAGTCGCTGGCCCGCCAGAGCCTGGGGCGGCCCGCCGACAATCCGGGCCTGGCCGCGTTCAACGACCGGCTGATGGCCCTGGCCCGCGCCCACGACCTGCTGACCCAGAGCGTCTGGGAGGGCGCGGACCTGGAGGCGATCCTGCGCCAGACGCTGGAGCCGTACCTGGACCGCGTGGTGCTGGCCGGACCGCCGGTGGACCTGACGCCGAACGCGGCGCTGGCCCTGTCGATGGTGTTCCACGAGCTGGCCACGAACGCGGGCAAGTACGGGGCCCTGTCGACGCCGGGAGGAACGATCGCCGTGGTCTGGCACGCCGAGCCCCAGGCGCTGCATCGCGTGACCCTGCACTGGGAGGAACGCGGCGGGCCGCAGGTGTCGCCGCCGGCCCGGGTGGGCTTCGGCTCGCGCCTCATCGCCGCCAGCGTCAAGTCGGAGCTGCGGGGCGAAGCGCGGTTCGACTACCGCTCCTCGGGCCTGGTGTGCGTGCTGACCCTGGTGCTGCCCGAAGGGGAGCAGGCGGAAGAGGCCGAACGCGGCCCGCCTCCGCCGCCCCATATTTAGTAAGTCGTTTCTGAATTAGCCCAAGAAGCGGGCAATCGCGTACCGCCGGTCGATGGGCGATTGCGCGCGGGCCCGGCTTGGTCTTTCCTGCCTCGCTCACCCCGGCGGGAGCGCCCCTGATGACCACCGAGACCCTGATGCTGCCGGCCCGCCCCGAGCCGATCGCCCTGCCGCTGGACAAGACCGCGGTGATCGTCATCGACATGCAGAACGCCTACGCCTCGCCCGGCGGCTATCTGGACCTGGCGGGCTTCGACATCGGCGGGGCCGCGGCGGTGATCGACAAGATCAAGGACGTGCTGGACGTCGCCCGCGGCGCGGGCATGCCGGTGATCTATTTCCAGAACGGCTGGGACCCCGACTATGTCGAGGCCGGCGGCCCGGGCTCGCCCAACTGGTGGAAGTCCAACGCCCTGAAGACCATGCGCGCCCGGCCCGAACTGCACGGCAAGCTGCTGGCCAGGGGCGCCTGGGACTACGAGCTGGTCGACGCGCTGAAGCCTGAGGCCGGCGACATCGTGCTGCACAAGACCCGCTACAGCGGCTTCTTCAACAGCCAGCTGGACAGCGTGCTGCGGGCGCGCGGGATCCGGCACCTGGTGTTCGTGGGCATCGCCACCAACGTCTGCGTGGAGTCGACCCTGCGCGACGGCTTCTTCCTGGAATATTTCGGCACGGTGCTGGAGGACGCCACCCACCAGGCGGGCCCCGAGTTCGTGCAGCAGGCCGCGCTCTACAACATCGAGAAGTTCTTCGGCTGGGTGTCGAACACGGCCGATTTCAAGGGGGCGGTGGGGCAGCGGGAGGCCTAGCCGCAACGCAAACCGTTGTCATCCCGGAAGCCCCGCAGGGGCTGTCCGGGACCCAGAGGACGGGGCTGGCGCGGTGCGGTTCCCCTGGGTCCCGGACAAGCGCTCCGCGCTTCCGGGGATGACAAACTGAATTGGAAGGGAAGAGGAAATGCCCAAGACCGTCATCACCCCGCCCGGCACGGGAACGCCGATCGCGCCCTTCTCGCCGGGGACCCTGGCCGACGGCGTGGTCTACGTCTCGGGCACCCTGGCCTTCGACAAGGACAACAACGTCGCCCACGTAGGCGACGCCGCCGCCCAGACGCGCCAGGTGCTGGAGACCATCAAGTCGGTGATCGAGACGGCCGGCGGCACGATGGAGGACGTGACCATGAACCACATCTTCCTGACCGACTGGGCCAACTACCAGGCGATCAACAAGGTCTACGCCGAGTACTTTCCGGGCGACAAGCCGGCCCGGTACTGCATCCAGTGCGGCCTGGTGAAGCCCGACTTCCTGGTTGAGATCGCCACCGTCGCGCACATCGGCAAGCGATGACCTTCCCTCTCCGCCCATCCCCGCGACGGTGGCGAGCCAAGCCGAGCCGGCGGTTCACGACACGGCCGCGCCATGTCCCGGGAGGCAGCCTGGGCGCCCGTCTTCGCGGGGATGGGCGGATTGGGGCGCAGGCTGGAGAGCGGGCCCGGAGGACGGTCGCATGAACGGCGGGACCGTCGATGGCCTGTATTACGAGGTGCATGGCGGGCCGGCGGCGGGCCGCGAGACGGTGATCCTGTCGGCGGGCCTGGGCGGCTCGGGCGCGTTCTGGGCGCCGCAGATGGAGGCGCTGCTGGGCCGCTTCCGGGTGGTGCTGTACGACCACCGCGGCACGGGACGCAGCGTGCGCGCCCTGCCCTCGCCCTACGCCGTGCGCGACATGGGCCAGGACATCGTCAGGGTGGCCGACGCTCTGGGGCTGGAGCGCGTCCACGTGGTGGGCCACGCAGCCGGCGGCAATGCGGGCCTGGCCATGGCGCTGGACCATCCGGAACGCATCGGGCGGCTGGTGGTGGTCAACGGCTGGTCGCGGCCCGACCCGCACATCAAGCGCTGCTTCGACACCCGCCTGGCCCTGCTGAACAACACGGGCGTGGCGGCCTATGTCCACGCCCAGCCGATCTTCCTCTATCCGGCCGACTGGCTGAGCGCCAACCACGCCCGGCTGGAAGCCGAGGAAGTCCACCACGTCCAGGGCTTCCCGGACCCGGACGTGATGCGCGCCCGCATCCAGGCGCTGCTGGACTTCGACATCGACGCGGACCTGGAGCGGATCGCCTGCCCGGTGCTGGTCAGCGCCAGCGCCGACGACATGCTGGTCCCGCCCGCCTGCTCGCGCCGCCTGGCCGAGCGGTTGCCGAACGCCGAACTGGACGTGGCGCCGTGGGGCGGCCACGGCTTCACGGTGACCGCGCCGGAGGCGTTCAACGCCCGGGTCGTGCGGTTCCTGGAGGGGGCCGGCGCAGCGAACCCCCTCAATCGCTTCGCGACACCTCCCCCCGAGGGGGAGCATCCGACGTCCCGCGCCTCAGCTTCCACAAAGGGGGATTAGCACCATGGAAATCGGCGTCTTCATCCCGATCGGCAACAACGGCTGGCTGATCTCCGAGGCGGCCCCGCAGTACATGCCGACGTTCGAGCTGAACAAGACGATCGTCCAGAAGGCCGAGACGTACGGCTTCGACTTCGCGCTCTCGATGATCAAGCTGCGCGGCTTCGGGGGCAAGACCCAGTTCTGGGAGCACAACCTGGAGAGCTTCACCCTGATGGCGGGCCTGGCGGCCGTGACCGACAGGATCAAGATCTTCGCCACCGCGGCCACCCTGACGATCCCGCCGGCCATCGTGGCGCGCATGGCCTCGACCATCGACTCGATCGCCCCGGGCCGCTTCGGCATCAACCTGGTCACCGGCTGGCAGAAGGCCGAATACGACCAGATGGGCCTGTGGCCGGGCGAGCAGCACTATACCGACCGCTACAACTACCTGGCCGAATACGCGACCGTGCTGCGCGAGCTGCTGGACACGGGCGTCAGCGACTTCAAGGGCAAGTACTTCCAGATGGAGGACTGCCGGGTCAGCCCGCACCCGAAGGAGACCAAGCTGATCTGCGCGGGCTCGTCGAACGAGGGCCTGGCCTTCACGGCCCAGTACGCCGACTACAGCTTCGCCCTGGGCAAGGGGACCAACACCCCGGCGGCCTTCGCCACGGTCAACGACCGCCTGAAGGCGGCGGCCGACAAGACCGGGCGCGACGTGGCCTCGTACATCCTGTTCATGGTCATCGCCGACGAGACCGACGAGGCGGCCATGGCCAAGTGGCAGGCCTATCGCGCGGGCGCCGACCAGGAAGCCCTGGCCTGGCTGACCAACCAGGCCGCGCCCAACGCCGCGGCGGGCGCCACCACCAACACCGCCCAGCTGGCCGCGCCGGAATCGGCGGTGAACCTGAATATGGGCACGCTGGTGGGCAGCTATGAAAGCGTCGCGCGGATGCTGGACGAGGTGGCCGCCGTGGAAGGCACCGCCGGCGTGCTGCTGGTGTTCGACGACTTCGTGAAGGGGGTCGAGGATTTCGGGACGCGGGTGCAGCCGCTGATGAAGTCGCGGAACGGGGCCTGAGGGAGCCTCTGCGCCGCGGCGCTGCGCATTCTTCCCCCTACGGGGGAGGAGCGCCGAAGGCGCGGAGGGGGCAAGTCGGTTCGCGCCGCGCTCGACGCCGTGCGGGGCGTCCGCACATCAGCACTTGCCCCCACCTGGCGGCTCCGCCGCCTGTCCGCCCCCGTAGGGGGCGGATCTGCTCGCTCTTCCCCCTGCGGGGAGGAGGGCTGAAGGCCCGGAGGGGGCAAGTCGGTTCGCGCCGTGCTCGACGCCATGCGGGACGCCCGCACATCAGCACTTGCCCCCACCTGGCGGCTCCGCCGCGGATCCGCTCGGATTGGGGTCAGTCCACCGCCAGCATGCCGACCAGCTGCAGGCGGAAGACCAGCGTGCTGTTGGCCGGGATCGGGCCGGCGGCGCGCTCGCCATAGGCCTGGGCGGCGGGGAGCCAGAGGGTCCATTCGTCGCCGACGTGCATCAGCGGCACGATCTCGAGCCAGCCCGGGATCAGGCCGTCCAGCGGCATGATCACGGCCTTGCCGCGCTCGAACGAGCTGTCGAACACCGTGCCGTTCAGCAGCTTGCCTTCGTAGTTCACCTTGACGAGGTCGCCCAGCTTGGGACCCGGCGCGCCCTTCGGGGCGGCCTTGACCACCTTGTACTGCACGCCCGAAGCCGTGGTGACCACGCCGGGAGCCTTGGCGTTCTGGGCCAGGAAGGCCTGGCCTTCGGCCAGGGTCTTGGCGGGGTCGACGGCGGCCGACAGCTGCGGCGGGGGCGAGGCCTCCTGCGCCAGGGCGGGGCCCGCGATCAGGGCCAGGCCCAGGACAAAACCGGCGATCATTCGCATCGAAGCACTCGCGCTATAAGGGAAGCTGCAGTTAAGATCGGAACGCTGACGGAATCCATCCCCCCAAGCGTCGCCATGCGTCGTCTTCCTAGGAAACAACGGCGGCTTCAAGACCGTTGGACGTCAGGGAGGATGCGATGGCCGCCGGTTCCGGCCCCATGCGCCATTGGTGGCAAAAGCGCCCCGGGCTGGCGCTCTATGCGGGTTGGGCGGGGATCGCCGGCCTGCTGCTGGCGCTTCGCGGCGCCTGGGTGGCCGGCGGCTTCTGAGGCGAGCGGCTCCGCGCACGAAAAAGGCCGGCGACGCTTGCGCCGCCGGCCCCGTTCATACCTGTCGCCAGGCGCTTACTTCTTCGGCGAATAGATGTCGTCCAGCCGGGCCGGCGTCCCTTCGATCCGCTCCAGGCGCGGGTACTTCAGGCCGCCTCGGTAGTCGATCTTGACCGTGCGGTAGCGGTCGCCGTCCTTGACCAGCAGCTCGACCAGCGGGCCGTCGGCCTTGGCCGCCGCCTTGATCGCGTCCTTCAGCAGGTCGTCGCTGTAGGCCGTGCCGTTGACCGCCACCAGGGTCTCGCCCGCCGTCAGGCCGGCCTTGAACGCGGGGGTGTCCCAGTTGACGGCCGCCAAGGCGCCGGCGGCGCCGACCGTCACGCCCAGCGAGTAGCTGAGGTTCATGACCTTGCCGCGGCCCTCGAGCGCCTTGAAGTACTCGGTCGGGGTGTCGGTATAGACCAGCTTGTAGCCGCCCCGGGTCAGGCCATCCAGCGGCGCATGCGCCGACAGGCCCTCGATGCGGGTCTTCAGGAAGCTCGCCCAGTCATAGGGAACCACGCCGTTCAGGGTCTGGACCACGGTGTCGAAGTCGTAGGTGAGCACCACGTACGAGCCGTTGTCGACGCCGAAGAAGGCCTTGGCGAAATCGTCCAGCGACTTCTTGCCGCCAGTCTTCTCGCGGATAAGCGTGTCGGCGTCGAGCCAGACCAGCTGGCCCTCGGAATAGTAGTCCTCGCTGCGCTGCCAGCTGGGCCAGGAGGCCGGCTTGCGGTTGGCGATGATCGGGTCGTTGGTGGTGTCCAGCACGTTGCGCCAGTTGCGGCCGGCGCGGGTGTCGTAGAGGGCGGCGGTGGCGGCCAGGGCTTCCAGGCCCTGCTGCTTGGTCACCAGGCCCGAACGGGCGGCCAGCACGTTGCCCCAGTACTGGGTCTGGCCCTCGTAGACCCACATCAGGCTGTCGCGCATCGGCTCGTTCAGCGTGGGGGTGTAGAGGTCGGCGGCGCGGCGGAACTTGCCGTTCCACGAGTGGGTGTACTCGTGGGCCAGCAGGTCGCGGCCGGCGAAGCTCTTGTCCCAGTCGGTGAAGTACTTCGGCACGACGCTGTTTTCGCTGGAGCGGTGATGCTCCAGGCCGATGCCGCCCAGCTTGTCGGTCAGGGCCATCAGGAAGTCGTAGTGGTCGTAGTGGTGCGAGCCGTAGAGCTTGTAGGCCTGCTGCACCAGGTTGCGGTGCACCTGCAGCTGCTCGGGCTTCATCTCCAGGTATTCGGGCTTGTCGGCGACCATGTTCAGGCGCACCGGCACGGCCGCGCCGGGATCCAGGTCCACCTGCTTGAAGTAGCGGCCGGCGAACATCGGCGAGTCGACCAGGGTCTCGAAGGTGGTGGCCTTGAAGGTGGTGGTCTGGCCGTCGCTGGAGGCCTTCTCCAGCGCGGTGCCGAAGCCCCAGCCCTGGGGCAGCTTCACGGTCGGCTCGATCTGGATGCGGCGGGTGTAGTAGCCGGCGGGATAGAAGCCCAGCTGCAGCCACTGCACGTTCAGCATGTCGTCGGTGACCAGGATGCGGCCCACGTCGGGCTTCACCGGGGTGAGGAACTGGAAGCTGATCTCGATCTCGCTGGCGCCTTCCGGCACGTCGAAATGGAAGGCGTGGACGGCGACCGGATCGCGGGTCCAGGGCAGGGTCTTGCCGCCGGCGGTGATGACCAGGCCCGCCATCTTGTCCAGGTCGTTGCGCGGCGAGTGGCCGCCGGGAACCCATTGCGGATAGAGGATGGTCATCGGGCCGGCCTTGGCGACCGGGATGGTCTCGCGCACCTGGAAGATGCGGCGGTCCAGGTCGGTGGCGTCGACGCTCAGCTTCAGCACGCCCGGATAGGCGACGTCCTGGGCGGCGACGATCGGCGGGGTCGGGGGAGCCTGGACGGGAACGCGCTCTTGAGCGAGCGCCGCGCCGCCGGTCAGCAGAAGGACGGCGGCGGAGGCGGAGAAGAACAGCGTTTTCACAAAACGACCCCAATGCAGCGTGCGGGCATCCTCCCGCGACGAAAGGTGGGGATATTTCTCGGCTAAGGTCCCGCTTGTCGAGTTTTTCTTTCGCCAGACCACGCGAATACGCGCCCGTATGGTGACGTTTTGCGCGGGCTGCCCCCTACGCCGCCAGCGAGCCGCCGGACAGGCCCGCCTCGATCGCCCGGACCGCGCGTAGCAGGCGTCCGGGAGTGATCGGCTTTTCGATGCGGGCGTCGCCGCGTTCGTCGGCGTCGATCAGGTGATCCTCGCGGGCCGAGGCCAGCAGCACGGCGGTGCGCGCGCCGCGGCGCTGGCGGGTGGCGCGGATCAGCTGGCCGCCGGTCATGCGCGGCATCTGGAAATCGGTGATCAGCAGGTCGGGATCGAAGGCGTCCATCGCCTCCAGCGCCTGCTGCCCGTCGGCGCAGACCATCACGTCGAAACCGGCTTCGCTCAGGACGATCTCGTGGATCGTCGCCAGAAGCATGTCGTCCTCGGCGACCAAAATCTTACGCACTGCTGCCCCCAGCTATGCTTAACAATCGATGAACGCGTTTACCCCGCAGGGTCCCCCGCGTCGCCGTGCGCTATCGTCGCAGCCGGCGCCGCCTGGCCCGCAATATCGCCCACAGGCTCTGAAGCGTTCGTAAAAGGGGCCGGGCGACGCGCTTACAAGGCTTGCTTTTGCAAGTCGTTCTCAATATTGCCTTCGAGCTGAAGCTCCGCCCTCCCCTCGCCCGGATCCCGTGAAGACCGCCACCGACCAGCACCGCCGCTCGTTCTGGCTCAAGCAGCTGCACCAGTGGCACTGGATCAGCGCGGCCGTCAGCCTGGCGGGCATGCTGCTGTTCGCCGCGACGGGCTTCACCCTCAACCACGCCGGCCAGATCGAGGCCGAGCCCAAGGTGGTGGACCGCAAGGCCCAGCTGCCCGCCGACCTGCTGGCCCAGCTGGCCAAGGGTCCGGAGGACGGCAAGCGGCCCCTGCCGATCAAGGTGGAGGCGTGGCTGGACAAGGCGGTCGACGCCGACATCGCCCGTCGCGAGGGCGAGTGGTCGGCCGAGGAGGTCTACATCGCCCTGGCCCGCCCGGGCGGCGACGCCTGGATCAGCATCGACCGCGCGACCGGCGCGGTGGAGCACGAGAAGACCACGCGCGGCGCGATCAGCCTGCTCAACGACCTGCACAAGGGCCGCAACGCCGGCAAGGCCTGGGGCTGGTTCATCGACATCTTCGCCGGCGCCTGCGTGATCTTCGCGGTCACCGGGCTGATCCTGCTGCAGTTCCACGCCCGGGCGCGCCCGCTGACCTGGCCCCTGGTGGGTCTGGGCCTGGTCGCGCCCGTCCTCCTCGTCATCCTGTTCGTGCATCTCTAGAGGCGCCCGCCATGAAGCCTTCCCTGCCCCTGCTCACCTTCGCCGGCGCCGCCGTCGGCGCGCTCGGCGCCGGCCCGGCCCTGGCCGCCGACCTGAACGTCACCGTCGAGGTGCCGCGCCTGACCGTGGCCGAGTACCACAAGCCCTACGTGGCCATCTGGATCGAGAACCCCGACGCCACCGCCGCCGGCACCCTGGCGGTCTGGTACGACGCCAACTCCAAGGAAGACAAAGGCGTGAAGTGGCTGAAGGACATGCGCCAGTGGTGGCGCAAGGCCGGCCGCACGATGAGCTTCCCCGCCGACGGGATCAGCGGCGCCACCCGCGCGCCGGGCCCGCAGAAGCTGGTGTTCAGCGGCGCCAAGGGCCCGCTGAAGGACCTCAAGCCCGGCCAGTACAACCTGGTCGTCGAAGCCGCCCGCGAGGTGGGGGGCCAGGAGGCCGTCCGCGTGCCCTTCGTCTGGGGCAAAGGGGGCGGCAGGCCCGCCACCGCCAAGGGGACGACCGAAGTCGGCGTCATCACCGTCGCCGTCAAGTGATCCGGAGGAACAACGCCATGACCCTGAAGAAGCGCCTTCTGGCCGTCGCCGCCGCCGGCGTCGCCCTGGCCCTGCCGCTGTCGGCCAGCGCCCACCGCGCCTGGATGGTCCCGTCGGCCACCGTCCTGTCGGGCGACGGCGCCTGGGTGGGCGTGGACGCGGCGATCTCGAACGAGCTGTTCTACGCCGACCACAACGCCATGCGCGTCGAGGGCGTGACGGTGTATGCGCCCGACGGCTCGGTGGAGAAGATCCAGAACGCGGCCACCGGCAAGTACCGCTCGACCTTCGACGTGCAGCTGTCCAAGCCCGGCACCTACAAGATCGCCACGGCCACCAGCAGCGTCATGGCCAGCTGGACCGAGAACGGCGAGGTCAAGCGCTTCCGCGGCAGCGCCGACGACTTCGCCAAGCAGGCCCCGGCGGGCGCCGCCGACCTGAAGACCATCCGCGGCTTCAACCGCAACGAGACGTTCGTCACCCGCGACGCCCCCACCGACACGGTGTTCAAGCCCACGGGCAAGGGGCTGGAGCTGGTTCCGGTCACCCACCCCAACGACCTGGTGGCGGGCGAGGCGGCGACGTTCAAGTTCCTGCTGGACGGCAAGCCGGCGGCGGACCTGGAGGTGACCCTGGCCCCCGGCGGCTCGCGCTATCGCGCCGCGCCCGGCGACTTCAAGGTCAAGACCGGCCCCGACGGCGTGTTCAAGGTGACCTTCCCGGAAGCCGGCATGTACTGGCTGAACGCCTCGGTGCGCACCGGCGAGACCGGCCGCGGTCCGGGCGGCCCCGGCGGGGCTCCCGGCGGCGCCCCGGGCGGGCCGGCCCAGCCGCTGGCCGGCAACGGCTTCAACGCCAGCTACACCGCCACGCTCGAAGCATTGCGTCCGTAACCCCCGCAGAGGTTGTCATCCCGGAAGCCTCGCGGAGGCCGACCGGGTGACAGCGTTCCGAGCTCCCATGAACCGCGTCCTCGTCCCCACGTTCTCCGAACCTCCCGTCCGTCCCGTGGGCGGGGCGGTGCTGGCGCTCGGCGGCGAGACGATGGGCACGACCTGGTCGGTCAAGCTGGTGGCCCCGCCCACCGCGAACGCCCAGGCCCTGACGGCCATGGCGCAGCACGAGCTCGACCTGGTCGTCCGCGAGATGAGCCCCTGGGAGCCGCTGTCGGACCTCTCGCGCTTCAACCGGGCCGCCCCGGGAAGCTGGAGCGCCCTGCCCCCGGCTTTCGCCAAGGTGCTGCGCCGGGCCGTGGAGATCGCGGCGGAGACGAACGGCGCCTTCGACCCGACCCTGGGAGCGCTGGTGGATCTGTGGGGCTTCGGCCCTCGCCCCTTCTCCGGCGCGCCGCCGGAACGCGACGCCGTCGAACGCCTGCGCCAGGACGCCGGCTGGCGGCGCGTCACCCTGGACGGCGACGCCCTGTTCCAGCCTGGCGGGCTGAAGGTCGACCTGAACGGCGTCGCCAAGGGCTTCGCCGTCGACCAGGTCGCCGCCGCCCTCGAGCGCTCGGGCGCGCGCTCGTACCTGGTCGAGGTGGGCGGCGAGCTGCGCGGCGTGGGCGCCAAGCCCGACGGCCAGCCCTGGTGGGTGGAGCTTGAGCGCCCGCCCGTGGCCAACGAGGGCGCCCGCACGGTGGCGGCCCTGCACGGCCTGGCCGTGGCCACCTCGGGCGACTACCGCCGCTTCTTCGAACATGACGGCCGCCGCTACGCCCACACCCTGGATCCCGCCTCGGCGGCGCCGGTGGCGGGCGGGACGGTCAGCGTCTCGGTGCTGGCGGAGACCTGCATGGACGCCGACGCCTACGCCACGGCCCTGACGGTGATGGCGCCGGCCGACGCCCTGGCCTTCGCCGCCGGCAAGGGGCTGGCGGCCCTGATCCTGTCGCGCGGCCCGCACGGTCTGGAAGAGCGCCTGTCGCCGGCCCTGAGCGCGATGCTCGACGAATGAGCGCCTGGGCCGACCTGAGCCCCGAGGCGCGCCGCCTGTGGGCCGCCGGCCTGGTGGCGGCCGCCTACGTGCTGTTCTGCGCGGCGATCGCCGTGCGCGAGGCCCTGCGCCGCCGCGCCGCCCGCCGCGAGGCCGCCGCCCTGTCGTCGGGGACCGGCGCGCCGATCCTGCTGGCCCACGCCAGCCAGACGGGCTTTGCGGAAGAGCTGGCCCTGGCCACCGCCAAGCTGCTCAGCGACGGCGGCGCGCGGGTGACGCTCAAGAACCTGGCCGAGGTGACCGCCGCCGACCTGGAAGGCGCGGCCCGGGCCCTGTTCGTGGCCTCCACCACCGGCGAAGGCGACGCGCCCGACACCGCCCGCCGCTTCATCCGCGACGTGATGGAGGCCCCGGTCGACCTGTCGGGCCTGGGCTTCGGCGTGCTGGCCCTGGGCGACAGCAGCTACGCCCGCTTCTGCGCGTTCGGCCGCCAGCTGGACGCCTGGCTGGCCCACCAGGGGGCTAGGCCCCTGTTCGACCGGGTCGAGGCGGACGACGGCGACGCCGCCGCCCTGCGCCACTGGCAGTCGCAGGTGGCCCACCTGGCGGGCGTGACCGACGCGCCCGACTGGACCCGGCCCGCCTACGGCCGCTGGCGGCTGGCCGAGCGCCGTCGCCTCAATCCCGGCAGTCCCGGCGACGAGGCCTTTCACCTGCGGCTGGAGCCGCTGGCCGACCCGCAAGCCGACGACTGGCGGGCGGGGGACATCCTGGAGGTGGGCCCGCGCAACGATCCGGCCGAGGTCGCCGCCCTGCTTGAGCGCCTTTCCCTGGACGCCGCCGCCCCCGTCAGCGCCGAGGAAGGCGCAAGCCTGGGCGAGGTGCTGTCATGGCGGCGCCTGCCGCACGACGGGTCGATTCCCGGCGCCACGCCCCAGGCCGTGGTCGACGCCCTGCCGCCCCTGCCCCACCGCGAATACTCGATCGCCAGCCTGCCCGCCGACGGCGCGGCGGAACTGCTGGTGCGCACCCTGGTGCGGACCGACGGGAAGCTGGGCCTGGGCTCGGGCTGGCTGAACCGGCACGCGCCGCTGGAGGGCGAGATCGCCGCCCGCGTGCGCGTCAATCGAAGCTTCCACGCCCCCGAGGACTCCCGGCCGCTGATCCTGATCGGCAACGGCACCGGCCTGGCCGGCCTGCGCGCCCACCTCAAGGCCCGCGCCGCTCTCGGCCACGGCCGCAACTGGCTGGTCTTCGGCGAACGCACCGCCGCCCACGACTACTTCCACCGCGAGGAGATCGAGGCCTGGGTCGCCGAGGGCGTGCTGGAACGCCTGGACCTGGCGTTCTCGCGCGACCAGGCCGAAAAGATCTACGTGCAGGACCGCCTGCGCGAGGCGGCCGCGACCCTGAGCGCCTGGGTGGCCGAGGGCGCGGCGATCTATGTCTGCGGCTCGCTGGAAGGCATGTCGGGCGCGGTCCACGCGGTGCTGGTCGAGACCCTGGGCGCGGAGACGATGGAACGCCTGGCCGACGAGGGACGGTATCGGCGGGACGTGTATTAGGGTCTTGAACCCCTCTCTCCTGGAGAGAGGGGTTGTCCCCCGCCCAGCGCGGCGCGTTCCTGCGGGGTGTTGGCGCCGCGGAGGCGGGCGAGGGCTTGGGGGGCGGCCTGGAGCGGCGTGAGGCCCGCGCGTTCGACCAGGCGGCGCAGGGGCCAGCCGGATTCGGCGTCGGGCGGGAGGGCGTCCAGGCGCAGGACCATCGGCACGAAGAGGCCTTCGTAGAACGCCCCGGCCCCTTGCGCCGCCAGCAGGGGCGCGAGATCGGCCGGCGCGATCGTCGGGGCGTCGACCGCCAGGACCAGCATCCGCTCCAGCCTTCCCTCGCTCACCCCTCCCTCGCTCAGGGCCCGCGCGCCAGCCAGGACGCCGCCGACGGGACCGGCGCCGGGCGTGTCGTCGGCGACGTGAGGCAGGCCGTGGTCGCGGCCGACGGTCAGGACCGTCGCCGCGCCGGCCGCCCGCGCCAGAGCGGCGACCCGATCGACGGCGCGGCGGCCGTCCCATTCCAGGAGCGCCTTGTCCGCGCCCATGCGGCTGGAGGCCCCGCCCGTCAGGACGATCGCGCCGAACGCGCCGTCGCCGGTTGGGGGGGCGGACCTCGAAGCGGACGTCATCTGAGCGAAATCATCCGGAAAACGGAGGCCGGGGAAGGTCCGACTTCCGCAAGTTTTCCCTAGCCTTGTCAATTGATCGCGCTGTCAGCCCCGCCGGCCTTGCCGATCGCCCGGCCGCCACTTCCAACTTGCCGCCGAACCGGTCTAGTGTCCGCGCAACGAGGGATGGACACCATCGATGAGTGAACGGAACGAGCGCCAGCGGCGCCGCACCACCCAAAGCGCCACCATCCGAGACGTGGCCGCCCTGGCGGGCGTGTCGCCGATGACGGTGTCGCGGGTGATCAACCGCGAAACCACGGTGAAGTCCGAGACCAAGGCTCTGGTCGAGGCCGCCATCCGCGACCTGAACTACGCCCCCAATCCCGCCGCCCGCAGCCTGGCCGGCTCGGCCCCGTTCCGCATCGGCCTGCTCTACGACAACCCCTCGACGGGCTACCTGTCGGAATTCCTGGTCGGGGCGCTGGACGAGAGCAGCCGCACGGGCGCCCAGGTGGTGATCGAGAAGTGCGCCGAGCCGGAACTGGCCGGCGCCACCCTGGCGCGCCTGCTGAAGACCGGCGTGGACGGCCTGATCCTGCCTCCGCCCCTGTGCGAGTCGCCCCAGGTGCTGGCCGAGGTGAAGGCGACCGGCGCGGCGGCCGTCTCGGTCGCGCCGGGCATGCCCAGCGCCGACATGGCCACCATCCGCATCGACAACGAGGCGGCCGCGCGCGAGCTGACCGAGCACCTGCTGGGCCTGGGCCATCGTCGCTTCGGCTTCATCAAGGGCCACCCCAACCAGACCGTCAGCCAGCAGCGCCTGGACGGCTTCCTGGCCGCCCTGAAGGCCGCCGAGGTTCCGGATTCGGACATTCGCATCGAGCAGGGCTATTTCACCTACCGGTCGGGCCTGGAGGCGGCCGAGCGGCTGCTGGGCCAGGACGAGCGCCCCACCGCCATCTTCGCCGCCAACGACGACATGGCCGCCGCGTCGGCGGGCGTGGCCCATCGCCTGGGGCTGGACGTGCCGGGCGACGTCTCGATCGTGGGCTTCGACGACACCTCGATCGCCGCCAACATCTGGCCGGCCCTGACCACCGTGCACCAGCCGATCGCCGCCATGGCCCGCGCGGCCGTCGACCTGGTGCTGGAAGAGATTCGCCGCCAGCGCGGCAAGGGCGGCGAACCGCGGCAGCTGATGCACCCCCACACCCTGATCGTGCGCGACTCCACGGGGCCGGCGCCGGAAGCTTGACAATCGTCTCGCCAAGCTGATCATTTGTACGACAAAAGCAGCCGCTTGCGCGCCCCTATATGTTAGCGCTAACAAGCGTGCAGTGACGAAAACGGGCCCGCCTCGCCGACGATGCGAAGTCCGACCAGGGAGAAGACGCGTGGGCATTCTGGAATTCCTCCCCGAGGACTGGCGCGAGGCCACGCTGCTGGGCCGCATCGATTTCGGCGACGGGCCCACGCCCGTGCTGGTGCGCAACGGCCGGATCGAGGACGTCAGCAAGATCGCCCCGACCACCTCGGACCTGATGAACGCCTTCGCTCCGGGCGCGGCGATTCCGGCCGGCGTGGACCGGGGCGCGATCGAGGACCTGGACGTGCGCCCGGTCTGGGGCGACGCCGACGGCGCGGCGGCCAAGCTGCTGGCCCCGGTCGACCTGCAATGCCTGAAGGCCGCCGGCGTGACCTTCGCCGTCTCGACCCTGGAGCGGGTGATCGAGGAGCGGGCGCGCGGCGACGCCGCCGCCGCCCTGAAGATCCGCGAGCAGCTGTCGGCCAGCATGGGCGGCGACCTGCGCAGCGTGAACCCGGGCTCGGAAGGCGCCGCGCGCCTGAAGCAGACCCTGATCGACGACGGCCTGTGGTCGCAATACCTGGAAGTGGCCATCGGTCCCGACGCCGAGATCTTCACCAAGGGCCCGACGCTGTCGTCGATGGGCTGGGGCGACCACGTGGGCGTGCGCAACGACAGCCACTGGAACAACCCCGAGCCGGAAGTCGTGCTGCTGTGCGACGGCCAGGGCCGGATCCGCGGCGCCTCGCTGGGCAACGACGTCAACCTGCGCGACTTCGAGGGCCGCTCGGCCCTGCTGCTGAGCAAGGCCAAGGACAACAACGCCAGCTGCGCGATCGGCCCGTTCTTCCGCCTGTTCGACGACGGGTTCGGCCTGGACGACGTGCGCTCGGCCGAGGTGACGCTGAAGATCACCGGCCGCGACAACTTCGTGCTGGACGGCCACAGCAACATGAGCCTGATCAGCCGCGATCCCGAGGTGCTGGCCGGCCAGGCCTACGGCAAGCAGCACCAGTATCCGGACGGCTTCGCGCTGTTCCTGGGCACGATGTTCGCCCCGATCCAGGACCGCGACGCGCCGGGCCAGGGCTTCACCCACAAGGTCGGCGACCGCGTGCGCGTGGCCACCCCCAAGCTGGGCGTTCTGGAGAACGAGGTCACCACCTGCGACCTCGCCCGGCCGTGGACGTTCGGCGTCTCCGCCCTCATCCGCAATCTGGCCGGCCGCGGCCTGCTCTGACCCTGAAATAGAGTAAGCATGTCCTCAGCCATCTATCCCAGCCTTCAGGGCAAGCGCGTCGTCGTCACCGGCGGCGGCAGCGGCATCGGCGCCGGCATCGTGGCCGGCTTCGCGCGCCAGGGCGCGGAAGTGATCTTCCTCGACATCGTCGATGCGGATTCCGAAGAATTGGTCCGGCAGCTGGCCGGCTCGCCCATCCCGCCGGCCTACAAGCGCTGCGACCTGACCGACCTCGACGCCCTGAAGGCCACGCTGGCGCAGATCGGCGACGTCGACGTGCTGGTCAACAACGCCGGCAACGACGACCGCCACAGCCTGGGCGACATCACCCCGGCGTACTGGGACAACCGCATGGGCGTGAACCTGCGCCACATGCTGTTCGCGGCCCAGGCGGTCGCCCCGGGCATGGCCAAGCGCGGCGGCGGCGCCATCATCAACTTCGGCTCGATCAGCTGGCACCTGGGCCTGCCCGACCTGGTTCTGTACGAGACCGCCAAGGCCGGCATCGAGGGCATGACCCGCGCCCTGGCCCGCGAGCTGGGCCCCGACGACATCCGCGTGACCTGCGTGGTGCCGGGCAACGTCAAGACCAAGCGCCAGGAGAAGTGGTACACGCCCGAAGGCGAGGCCGAGATCGTCGCGGCCCAGTGCCTGAAGGGCCGCCTGGTCCCGGAGAACGTGGCCTCGCTGGTGATGTTCCTGGCTTCGGACGACGCGGCCCTGTGCACGGGGCACGAGTACTGGATCGACGCCGGCTGGCGTTGATCGAACAGGATTGTCATAGCCGGCTCGGCGTCCACCTTAGCGTCGTCCCGGAAGCCTCGTAGAGGCTGTCCGGGACCCAGGGCCGCCGCACCGCATTCGCCCAGTCCCCTGGGGCCCGGCTCTGCGCTTCGCTTCGGCCGGGATGGCAACGGAAGGAAGAATTGATGCCCACCCCCGCCTGCGTCTGGGACCTGAAGGCCACGCTCGGTGAAGGACCGATCTGGTCGGCCGAGGAACAGGCCCTGTGGTTCGTCGACATCAAGGGCTGGAAGGTTCACCGCTTCCATCCGGCCAGCGGCGAAACGGCCAGCTTCGACGCGCCCGACCAGGTGACCTTCCTGGCGCCGCGCGCCGGCGGCGGCTTCGTGGCGGGCCTGAAGAGCGGGCTGCACCACTTCCACCCCGACGACGGTTTTGTGTTTCTGGCCGAGATCGAGGACGCGGCCCTGAACAACCGTCCCAACGACGCCACCGTCGACGGCGCGGGCCGCCTGTGGTTCGGCACCATGCACGACGGAGAGGAAACCCTGACGGGCGCGCTCTATCGGCTGGACGAGGCCGGCCGACCGATCAAGCAGGACGACGGGATCTGCATCACCAACGGCCCCTGCGTCAGCCCCGACGGCAAGACGTTCTATCACACCGACACCCTTGGCAAGGTGATCTGGGCCTACGACCTGGCCCAGGACGGCGCGCTGACGAACAAGCGAGAGTTCTTCCGCCTGGAGATCGACAACGCCTGGCCCGACGGCTCGGTGGTGGACGCCGAGGGCTATGTCTGGACGGCCCTGTGGGGCGGCCACGGCGCGCTGCGCCTCTCGCCGCAAGGCGAAATCGTCGACCGCGTCACCCTGCCCGCTATCAACGTCACCAAGCCCTGCTTCGGAGGGCCGGACCTGAAGACTCTCTACTTCACCACGGCCCGAAAAGGCCTAAGTGACGAGGACCTGGCCGCCTATCCGCTGTGCGGCGGCCTGTTCGCCCTGCCCGTGGCCGTCGCGGGCCAGCCCCAATACGAGGTGCGTCTTGACCTCCCCTAACCGTACCCCCCGCCGGTTCCGCTCGCGCGACTGGTTCGACAATCCCGACCACATCGACATGACCGCCCTCTATCTGGAGCGGTTCATGAACTACGGGATCACCCCCGAGGAGCTGCGCAGCGGCAAGCCGATCATCGGCATCGCCCAGACCGGCAGCGACATCTCGCCGTGCAACCGCATCCACCTGGACCTGGTGCAGCGCGTGCGCGACGGCATCCGCGACGCCGGCGGCATCCCGATGGAGTTCCCGGTCCATCCGATCTTCGAGAACTGCCGCCGCCCGACCGCGGCCCTGGACCGGAACCTCTCGTACCTGGGCCTGGTCGAGACCCTGCACGGCTATCCGATCGACGCCGTGGTGCTGACCACCGGCTGCGACAAGACCACTCCGGCCGGCATCATGGCCGCCACCACGGTCAACATCCCGGCCATCGTCCTGTCGGGCGGCCCGATGCTGGACGGCTGGCACGAGGGCGAGCTGGTGGGCTCGGGCACGGTGATCTGGCGCTCGCGCCGCAAGCTGGCGGCCGGCGAGATCAACGAGGAGGAGTTCATCCAGCGCGCCGCCGATAGCGCCCCGTCGGCCGGCCACTGCAACACCATGGGCACGGCCTCGACCATGAACGCCGTGGCCGAGGCCCTGGGCCTGTCGCTGACCGGCTGCGCGGCCATCCCCGCGCCATACCGCGAGCGCGGCCAGATGGCCTACAAGACCGGCCAGCGGATCGTCGACCTGGCCTACGAGGACATCAAGCCGCTCGACATCCTGACCAAGAAGGCGTTCGAGAACGCCATCGCCCTGGTGGCGGCGGCCGGCGGCTCGACCAACGCCCAGCCGCACATCGCCGCGATGGCGCGCCACGCGGGGCTGGAGATCACCGCCGACGACTGGCGCGCGGCCTACGACATCCCGCTGATCGTCAACATGCAGCCGGCCGGCAAGTACCTGGGCGAGCGCTTCCACCGGGCCGGCGGCGCGCCGGCGGTGCTGTGGGAGCTGCTGCAGCAGGGCCGCCTGCACGGCGACGTCCTGACCGTCACCGGCAAGACCATGGCCGAGAACCTGGAAGGCCGCGAGACCCGGGACCGCGAGGTGATCTTCCCCTACGACCAACCGCTGGCCGAGAAGGCCGGCTTCCTGGTGCTGAAGGGCAACCTCTTCGACTTCGCGATCATGAAGTCCAGCGTCATCGGCGCGGACTTCCGCGCGCGCTACCTGTCCACGCCCGGCCAGGAAGGCGTGTTCGAGGCCCGCGCCATCGTGTTCGACGGCTCGGACGACTATCACGCCCGGATCAACGACCCGGCGCTGGCGATCGACGAGAAGTGCATCCTGGTGATCCGCGGCGCCGGCCCGATCGGCTGGCCCGGCTCGGCCGAGGTGGTGAACATGCAGCCGCCGGATCACCTGCTGAAGAAGGGGATCATGAGCCTGCCAACCCTGGGCGACGGCCGCCAGTCGGGCACCGCCGACAGCCCCTCGATCCTCAACGCCTCGCCGGAAAGCGCCGTGGGCGGCGGCCTGTCGTGGCTGCGCACGGGCGACACCATCCGCATCGACATCAACACCGGCCGCTGCGACGCCCTGGTGGACGAGGCGACGATCGCCGAGCGCCGCAAGGAAGGCATCCCCGCCGTCCCCGCGACCATGACGCCCTGGCAGGAGATCTACCGCGCCCACACCGGCCAGCTGGAGACCGGCGGGGTGCTGGAGTTCGCGGTCAAGTACCAGGACCTGGCCAGCAAGCTGCCCCGGCACAACCACTAACGCGATCCCTGGGCGCGTCACCCGGAGGCCAGCCGCAGCGCGGTCGCCTCCGGGATGACGTTTGGGGGGGAATAAAAAGGGAGAGCAAACACCGATGTTTTCGCGCCGCCGCCTTATGGCCTTCGCCGCCAGCCTGATCGCCGCGCCCGCCCTGGCCGCCGAACAGAAGCGCGCCATCGTGCTGGACGTCTCCGCCGCCAAGAAGCCCGTCGACCGGTTCTTTGACCTGTCGGTCGGCTCGGACTACCCGGGCACCCTGCTGCGCGAGGACAGCCTTTCCCAGCTGAAGATCGCGGCCGACGAGCTGGGCTTCCGCTACGTGCGCTTCCACGCGGTGTTCCACGACGTGCTGGGCACGGTGAAGAAGGGTCCCGACGGCGCGATCACCTACGACTGGACCAAGCTGGACCAGCTGTACGACCGCCTGCTGGCCATGGGGGTCAAGCCGTTCGTCGAGCTGGGCTTCACGCCCGAGGCGATGAAGACCTCGGACCTGACGATCTTCTACTGGAAGGGCAACACCTCCCATCCGCAGTTCGGGCCGTGGGCGAACCTGATCGACGCCTTCGTGCGCCACGTGCGCGCCCGCTACGGCGAGGCCGAGGTGCGCAGCTGGTTCTTCGAAGTCTGGAACGAGCCCAACCTCGACGGCTTCTGGGAGAAGGCCGACCAGAAGGTCTATTTCGACCTCTACGCCCTGACGTCTAAGACCATCAAGGCCATCGATCCCACCCTGCGGGTCGGCGGGCCGTCGACGGCCGGCGCGGCCTGGGTTCCGGAACTCCTGGCCTACTGCAAGGCCAACGGCGCGGCGATCGACTTCGTGACGACCCACACCTACGGCGTCGATGGCGGCTTCCTCGACGAGAACGGCGTGGCGGACACCAAGCTCTCGCGCTCGCCCGACGCCATCATCGGCGACGTGCGCAAGGTGCGGGCCGAGATCGAGGCCTCGGCCTTCCCCGGCCTGCCGCTGTACTTCACCGAGTGGAGCACCAGCTACACCCCGCGCGACCTGGTGCACGACAGCTACCACAGCGCCGCCTACATCCTGGCCAAGCTGAAGGGCGTGAAGGGCATCGTCCAGGGCATGAGCTACTGGACGTTCAGCGACCTGTTCGAGGAGCCCGGCCCGCCCTCCAAGCCGTTCGAAGGCGGCTTCGGGCTGATGAACCCGCAAGGCGTCCGCAAGCCGGCCTGGTTCGCCTACAAGTACCTGAACGCCCTGCGCGGACGCGAGATTCCCAGCGCCGACGGCCAGGTGCTGGCGGCGGTCGACGGCGGCAAGGTGGCGGTCGTGGCCTGGGATTTCCAGCAGCCGGTCCAGCCGGTCAGCAACCGCTCCTATTTCAGCAAGGTGCTGCCGACCAAGACCGCGCCGCCCGCGGCCTTTTCGGTGTCGGGACTGAAGCCCGGTCTCTATCGGCTGGAGGCCCGGCGCACGGGCTTCCGCGCCAACGACGCCTATACGGCCTATCTGGAGATGGGCGCGCCCAAGACGCTGAGCGAGGGCCAGGTGGCCCAGCTGAACGCCCTGACGACCGACAAGCCGGAAATCGCCCGCCAGGTGCGCGTGGGCGCCGACGGCGTGGCGCGCCTGGACCTGCCGATGCGCGCCAACGACATCGTGCTCGTGACGCTCGAGCGGGCCCAGGCCTAGCACCGCGATCCCGCGTCATCCCGGAAGCCCGCAGGGGCTGTCCGGGATGACGCCAGATCGTTCATGACGTTCGATCAGCCTGGCGCTTCGATCAGCCTGGCGCGCCGCCGCCGCCGAAGTCGAACTGCTCGGGCTTGGGCTTGCCGCCGCCGAAGCTGTAGGTGAAGCCGAAGAACACCGCCCGGACGCCGACGGTGCGCTTGGCGCGCTCGTTCAGCGTGGGGGTGTCGATCACGACCTCGTCCTTGAACGACTTGAGCACGTCATTGGCCGTGACCACGAAATTGAGCTTGTCGGTCACCTTGCGGCGGTAGCCCAGGTTGATCATCTGGATCGGCTCGCGGTGGCCCTGGGGCGTCAGGCGGCGACCGGAGGTGAAGGCGTTCAGCTGGAAGAAGTCCTTGGGCGTGGCTTGCCACGACAGGTTCGCCCGGCCCGACAGCGTGGTCCCCGAGCGCGTGCCCGAAAAGCCCAGGTTGGCCGCGTCGATCTCGTTCCAGTAGGCGTTGGCGCTGACGTTGTACGACAGCTTGGGCGTCAGCTTGCCGTTGGCCACCAGTTCCAGGCCGCCGTTGCGCGACTTGCCCAGGTTGTCGCGGGTGGTCAGCAGCACGCCGTCGCCCAGCGCCTCGACCACGTCGGTGACGACGTCGGAGCTGTCGCGGAAATAGAGGGTGGCCAGGTATGAGGCCGGCCCCTTCCGGTACTGCCAGCCCAGCTCGTAGGAGTCGGTGACCTGGGGCTTCAGGTCGGGATTGCCCGAGCGGTAGTTGTAGGGGTCGATATAGACCAGGTTCGGATTGAGATCCTGCACCTGCGGGCGCTGCACCCGGCGGCTGTAGTTGGCCGTCAGGCTCTGGGTGTCGGTCAGGCGATAGCTCAGGTGCAGGGTCGGATAGGCGCGGAAGTAGTCGTTGTCGTGCGGGGTTCCGGTCGTGATGATGGTCCCGGACGTCGCCATGTCGGACACGTAGCGCCGCGTCCAGACCGGGTTGGTGGTGATGTTCACCTGTTCCAGCCGCAGGCCGGCCAGGGCGGTGAGATCGCCGAAAGGCCGCTCGTAGGTGACGTAGCCCGCATAGACGTCCTGGTCGTAGACGAAGAAGCTGGCCGAGCCGGTGGCGAGGCCTGAACCGAAGCCCTGGGCGGTGTCGTAGTCGGTGGTGGTGCGCTCCAGGTCCAGGCCCGTCTTCAGCTTGCCCTCGCCCAGCGGCCGGCTGTAGTCGGCCTTGAGATTGGTGCGGTCCTGCTTGGCGCTGAAGAGCGCGTAGTCGGTGTAGCGGCCGCCCGTGTCGGGTTCCTGGACGCCGTCGGTCGTGCGCTTGAAGTCGGTGGCCTCGTATTCCAGGTGCGCGGTCAGCTCGTGGTCGGCGCCCTTGAACTGGTGGCGCCAGTCGGTGGCGACGGCGGTGTTGGTGCGGTCGAAGCCCGAGGCGGACTGGCGGCTGTAGCCGGAGCCCGGGCCCCCGTTGAAGTCGGTCTGCCGATAGGTCTCCAGGCCGTCAAAGCTGTAGTCCATGTCGCGATAGCGGACCTCGGCGCTCAGGCGGTCGGCCTTGGTGACGTCGTAGTCGATCCCCGCGCGCAGGTTCAGCGCGTCGCCCACGTTCTTGGTCCGGGTGTCCTGCACCGCGTCGGTGGGGGGCGCGGTCGGCGACCGGGTCTGGCGCTCGTCCAGCAGGCGCATCTCCTGGCGGTCGAAGCGATAGCCGGCCTCGCCCGACAGGGTGACCTTGCCCTTGACCAGATTGCCGCTGAGCCCGGCGTTGTAGCGGCCGTCAGGACCGACGTTGAGCTTCAGCGAGCCGGTGGCGCCGGGCTTGTGGGTCTTCTTGGTGATGAGGTTGATGATCCCCGCCGAGCCGTCGGGGCGATAGGCGGCCGAGGGGTTGGTCATCACCTCGACGCGGTCGATCTGGTCGGCCGGCATCTGCTGCAGGGCGTCGCCGCGGTTCTCGCCGTTGAACATGCCCGAGGGCTTGCCGTCGATCAGGATGGTGACGTTGGGGTCCCCGCGCAGGCTGACATTGCCCTGCAGGTCGACCTCGACCGACGGCACGTTGCGCAGGGCGTCGGCCAGCGAGCCGGTCTTGGCCGACAGGTCGTTGGCCAGGCTGTAGCTGCGCCGGTCGATCGAGGTGCGCATGGCCGTGGAGTCGCTGGTGACGGTCACCGCCTCGACGGCCGTGGACGCCTCGGCCGGCTTCTGCGCGGGCTTCTGGGCCGGCGCGGGCGCCTGGGCCAGGGCCGGAGTCGTGGACAGGCCCGTCGCGGCGGCGGCGAGCAGCATGGCTTTCAAACGCAAAGGACTTCCCCGAAAGACGTGTCGGCGACGTCCGCGCGGCGCAGTGTCCCGACAGGTCCGCCTAAACCCGACGGATCGCCTGGGGGCAAATGTCTTTTCCGCAATGTTTGCGGGTCAGGCCCGTTGCGCGTTCGGCCCGACGTGACACTATCCCCCCGCCGGAGGGGCGCGCGCCGGGGAGCTTGGACCCGTCGAGCACGGCTTGCGCGCTGATACCGGTAACACTAAAGTCACCGCCAACGGGCCGTCCCTCAAGGGCGGATCCAGCGTCAAAACGGGCCGATTGGCCTCATCGGGGAAGAAACCTGTGGCATCAGTCATCAACGCCGGGCCGAGCCCCGGCATGAGCGCCGACGGCGCGAAGGTCAACATGGCCTTCATCGCCGCCATCGTGGCCGTGGCCACCATCGGCGGCTTCATGTTCGGTTACGACAGCGGCGTCATCAACGGCACGCAGAACGGCCTGAAGGCCGCCTTCGGCCTGACGGAAGCCGGCGAAGGCCTGAACGTGGCCGCCATCCTGCTGGGCTGCGCCTTCGGCGCGTTCGCGGCGGGCCGCCTGGCCGACGTCTGGGGCCGGCGCACCGTGATGATCATCTCGGCCCTGCTGTTCCTGATCAGCGCCCTGGGCACCGGCGCCGCCCACACCTCGCTGGTCTTCGTGATCTTCCGCCTGGTCGGCGGCCTGGGCGTGGGCGCGGCCTCGGTGCTGTGCCCGGTCTACATCTCGGAAGTCACGCCCGCGAACATCCGCGGCCGCATGTCGTCCGTGCAGCAGATCATGATCATCACCGGCCTGACCGGCGCGTTCCTGGCCAACTACTTCCTGGCCCACACCGCCGGCAGCTCGACCGCCCCGTTCTGGCTGGGCCTGCCCGCCTGGCGCTGGATGTTCTGGATGCAGACCATCCCGGCCGGCGTCTTCTTCCTGTGCCTGCTGACCATTCCGGAAAGCCCGCGCTTCCTGGTGACCAAGGGCAAGGACGCCGAGGCCGAGAAGATCCTGTCGCGCCTGTTCGGCGAAGGCCAGGGCGCGGCCAAGGTCGTCGAGATCCGCGCCTCGCTGGCCGCCGACCACCAGCCCAAGCTGTCGGACCTGCTGGACCCGGTGACCAAGAAGCTGCGCCCGATCCTGTGGGCCGGCCTGGTCCTGGCCGTGTTCCAGCAACTGGTCGGCATCAACATCGTCTTCTACTACGGCTCGGTGCTGTGGCAGTCGGTGGGCTTCACCGAGAACGACAGCCTGAAGATCAACATCCTGTCGGGCGCCCTGTCGATCCTGGCCTGCCTGGCCGCCATCGCCCTGATCGATCGCATCGGCCGCAAGCCGCTGCTGCTGATCGGCTCGGCCGGCATGGCTCTGACCCTGGGCGTGCTGACCTGGTGCTTCTCGACCGCCACGATCGTGGACGGCGCCCTGCACCTGTCGGGCAACACCGGCCTGATCGCCCTGGTCTCGGCCAACGCCTACGTCGTGTTCTTCAACCTCAGCTGGGGCCCGGTGATGTGGGTCATGCTGGGCGAGATGTTCCCCAACCAGATGCGCGGTTCGGCCCTGGCCGTCGCCGGCTTCGCCCAGTGGATCGCCAACTTCGCGATCTCGTTCAGCTTCCCGATCATGAAGAAGATCAGCCTGACGGCCACCTACGGCTTCTACGCCCTGTGCGCCGTGATCTCCTTCTTCCTGGTGCAGAAGCTGATCCAGGAAACCCGCGGCAAGGAGCTGGAAGCGATGGAGGGCTAAGGCCCGGGCATCGCCCTCCCCAGGGAGGAATTGGATAACCAGAACGCCCGGACGGTCCCCCGTCCGGGCGTTTCCTTTTTGGGTCCCGACCTTCGCCGGGAAGACGGCGTCGGGCGTCCGGGGCGGCTGCTCCGAGCGGGTGGCGGATTCGGCCGCGATTCCCGCCCGGAGCGCAGCTCGGAGCCGGGCCCCTAGCCCGCCGGCGCCGCCTTGGCGTCCTTCAGGGGCGGGCCGCTGAACTCGGCTTCGATGCGGACCTGGACCTCGTCGCCGACGCCCATGGTCGTGCCCGGCGCGGGGATGCCGAAAGCCACCCCGAAGTCGCCGCGCTTGAACACGCCCTGGGCCGAGAAGCCGATGCGGGCGTGCGGATCCATCGGATGGCCGGCGTAGCCGCCGTTGAAGGTGGCGTCCAGAACGACGGGCTTGGTGACGCCGTGCAGGGTGAAATCGCCGGTGATCCTGGCCGTGTTGGCGCCGGTCACCTCGACCTTGGTGGAGCGGAAGGTGATGGTCTTGAACTGGCCGGCGTCCAGCCAGTTCTTGCCCAGCAGCTCGTCCTTGAAGCCGGCCGGCGGGCTGGGCAGCGACAGCGAGCGCGGGTCGACCGTGGCCTCGACGCTGGAGGCCGACGGATTGGCCGGGTCGAACTTCAGGCTGGCGTCGAAATCGGTGAACTGGGCGGTGTAGTGCGAGAAGCCCAGGTGGCTGACCGTGAAGGTCAGGCTGGCGTGCGCCTTGTCCAGCTTGTAGTCGCCCGCCGGGACGTTCACCGGCGCGGGCGCGGCGGCCGGGGCGGCGCTGACGGGCGCGGCGGCGGGAGCCTCGGCCTTCTTGGCGGCGGGCGGCGAGCAGGCCGCCAGGGCCGCGACGACGGCGGCCGTCGTCAGGCCGCGAAGGGCCCAGGTGCGTTGAATCGGATCGGTCATGGCGTCTTCCCTGTTAGGCGCTGGCCTGTTAGGCGCTGGCGCGCTCGTTCAGTCCAAGAACGCACGACCATGCGGCTTTCCGACAGGGCCGTCTTCGATTTTCGCGAAAAGCTCCACAGCGGACCACGCGGCGCCGGAACCAGCGGGACGGTCGGCGCGTTCACACCGTCAGCCCCGCCTTCGCCTCCCAGGGAGTCGACCGCTTGCGTGACCGCGTCCAGGCCCTAGCCGAGCAGATGCCGGATCGTGGTGATCAGCACCCGGGCCAGGGCTTCGCGGTCGGTGTCGGGATGATTGACCGAGCGCATGATCATGCCGTCGAACAGCATGCCCACGGCCTCGCAGCGGGCCTGGAACTCGGCCTCGCTCCATTCGGGCTTGCGGCTGCGGTCGAGCATGGCCTGGGCGTAGATGCGCTCCTGCTCGTCGGCGGCGCGCACGATGGCCGAGACCTTGGGGTTGCGGGCCGCCTCGGCCAGGACTTCCAGGGTCAGGGCCGCGCGGCCCGGATCGAAGCACTTGTCGACGGCTTCGGGCAGGTGCTCGGTCATGGCGTCGACGAGGTCGCCCGGCCGACTCTCCATCTCGGCGAACTTGGCCCGCATCTCGGCCAGGTCCTGGCCGACGATGGCGCCAATGATCGCCTCCTTGTTTTCGAAGTAGCGGTAGATCTGGCCCACGCTCAGTCCGGCCGCCTTGGCGATGTCCGCCATGCTCGCCCCGTGGAACCCCGCCTGGCGCACGCAGTCGCACGCCGCGTCCAGAATCTGCTGGCGGCGCGCCTCGGGCGTAGGACGCGCCGAAGTTTGGACCTCATCGACCATCGAAAGCTTCGCTTCCCAATTAAATTTCCGTCACGTCACTCATCGACGGAACCCCCGAGGTTGACTTGCGACAACCTCGGCCCTATGTCCAGCCTCGTTTGAGAATGAACGTTCATTCTCATGTTGGTTACCATCAGGGCGCCGTCAAGGCTCAAGGCCTGCGGCGCCCTGTCGCTCTTGGGGTTCTCCATGTCCTTCCATCGTTCCGACGCCATCCGGCGGACCGCGCTTTCGGCCACCGCCATGGCGGCGATCGCGCTCACCCTCGCGGCCTGCGGCCAAGGCAAGGGAGCCGGCGGCGCCGGCGGCATGGGCGCGGGCGGCCCCACCCCGGTGGGCGTGGTCGTGGCCAAGACCGAGCCGGTCTCGCTGTCCAGCGAGCTCCAGGGCCGCACCTCGGCGGTGCTGGTCTCGGAGGTCCGTCCGCAGGTGGGCGGTATCGTCAAGGCGCGCCTCTTCACCGAAGGCGCCTATGTGCGCGCCGGCCAGCCGCTGTACCAGATCGATCCGGCCACCTACCAGGCCGCCTACAACAGCGCGGTCGCAGGCCTGGCCCAGGCGCAGGCCACCGCCACCGCCGCCAGGCTGAAGGCCGAGCGCTACAAGGGCCTGGTCGAGATCAACGCGGTCTCCAAGCAGGATAACGACGACGCCCAGGCCGCGGCCCTCCAGGCCACCGCCAACGTCGCCGCGCAGAAGGCCGCCCTGGACAACGCCCGCATCAACCTGGGCTGGACCAAGGTGGTCTCGCCGATCTCGGGCCGCATCGGCAAGAGCTCGGTCACCCCCGGCGCCCTGGTCACCACCAACCAGGCCACGGCCCTGGCCACCGTGCAGGACCTCTCCAGGATCTACGTCGACCTGACCCAATCGTCGGCCGAGATGCTGAAGCTGCAGCAGGCCTTCAGCAGCGGCCAGCTGGGCCGCTCGGGCTCGGCCCAGGTCACGCTGAAGCTGGAAGACGGCTCGACCTACCCGATCCCCGGCCGTCTGGAGTTCTCGGACGTCACCGTCGACCCCACCACCGGTTCGGTGGGCCTACGCGCTGTGTTCGACAACCCCAACGGCGTGCTGCTGCCCGGCATGTACGTGCGCGCCGTGCTCAGCAAGGGCACCACGCCCAACGGCATGCTGATCCCTCAGGGCGGCGTCAGCCGCGACCCCAAGGGCGCCGCCACCGTGATGGTGGTCAACGCCAAGGGCCTGGCCGAACCGCGCGAGATCACCACCAGCCAGACGGTGGGCGACAAGTGGCTGGTCACCTCGGGCCTGAAGCCCGGTGAGCAGGTCATCGTCGAAGGCCTGCAGAAAGTGCGTCCCGGCGCGCCCGTGAAGCCCGCCGTCATCACCGCCACCCCTGCCCAACGCTAAGGCCGGTCCGCCATGCTTTCCCGTTTCTTCATCGACCGGCCCATCTTCGCATGGGTCATAGCGATCGTGATCATGCTGGCGGGGGCCCTGGCCATTCGCACGCTGCCGATCGCCCAGTATCCCGAAATCGCCCTGCCCCAGGTCTCGATCAACGCCATCTATCCCGGCGCCTCGGCCAAGACCGTCGAGGACAGCGTCACCCAGGTCATCGAGCAGAAGATGAAGGGCCTGGACGGCCTGGACTACATGTCGTCGACCAGCGACAGCTCGGGCGCGGCCACAACGACCCTGACCTTCAAGGCCGGCACCAACATCGACATCGCGCAGGTGCAGGTCCAGAACAAGCTGCAGACCGCCACCGCCCTGCTGCCGCAGGAAGTGCAGCAGCAAGGCCTGACGGTCGCCAAGTCGGCCCGCAACTTCCTGCTAATCGTCGGCATGTATTCCGACGATCCCAAGACCACCAACACCGACCTGGCCGACTACATCGCCAGCAACCTGCAAGACCCCCTCAGCCGCATCGACGGCGTGGGCGAAGTGCAGCTGTTCGGCGCGCAGTACGCCATGCGCATCTGGCTGGATCCGACCAAGCTGGCCAGCTACAGCCTGACCCCGGCCGACGTCATCGCCGCGATCAGGGCCCAGAACGCCCAGGTCTCGGCCGGCCAGCTGGGCGGCGTGCCCAACGTCCCCGGCATCGGCCTGAACGCCACGATCACGGCCCAGTCGCGCCTGTCCACCCCGGCCGAGTTCCAGGAGATCATCGTCAAGAACAGCCCCGGCGGCGCCATCGTGCACCTGCGCGACGTCGCCCGCGTGGAGCTGGGCGCGGAAAGCTACGGCTTCGCCGCCAAGTACAACGGCAAGCCCGCCGCCGGCCTGGCCATCCGCCTGGCCCCCGGCGCCAACGCCCTGAACACGGCCGACGCCATCAAGTCGCGGGTCGAGCAGCTGGCGAAGACCTTCCCGGCCAGCTACCGGTACGTGATCCCCTACGAC